>NZ_CP049737.1:4800000-6301094 GCF_019056475.1 Pseudomonas sp. AN-B15 | reverse complement strand
GCACTGCTGCCAAAGTTCCACTGACACGGATATCCCCTAAGTTGAAAGCCGGTGAGGCAAAAACAAGCGGCCATTGTAGCGGCGAGCCGTCCACTTATCCACATGCAGGTGGTGTGGCGAGCATGATTAATCAATGCGTTAACCGGGAAAAAGGCGACCAACGGTGTGTGCATAAGCTCTGTGGATAACCGCCTCTGAGAGCACTGGACAACTGGGGGTAGAACTCGGTGGATAACCAGCCTGTGGATAACAGGTCATTCCACGCACAGGTTATCCGATAGCGCAGCACAGGCTGAACACGGTTTTCCACCGTAGTTGTCATTCTCTGTACATCACGCTTTACAAGGCCTGAGCACGGTTATCCACAGAAGAGGGCCGGCATAGCTTTTACAAGCTTTACAGAAAAGCTTTAAATAATTCCCTTCTTTATTTTTATGTCTGGCTAACAGGATTTCGGTTACGTGAGCTCCAGAGATCTATTTATAAGGAAACGCTGGTTGGAAATTGACCTGAAGGCTTGCTTTCTCTAGAATCCCCGGTCTCTTAAAACGGGGGCCATTCCGGCCCGTTGTGGACGAACCAGGTAACACGACATGAAACGTACTTTCCAACCAAGCACTATCAAACGCGCTCGTACCCACGGTTTCCGTGCTCGCATGGCTACCAAGAACGGTCGTGCCGTCCTGTCGCGTCGCCGCGCCAAAGGTCGTGCGCGTCTGGCAGTTTGATAATCCGGCACTGGAGGTGAGTCAGGACTTCAGTCGGGAAAAGCGTCTGCTTACCCCCCGGCATTTCAAGGCAGTCTTTGACTCCCCTACCGGCAAGGTTCCGGGGAAAAATCTCCTGCTCCTTGCGCGCAACAACGATCTTGATCACCCCCGTCTCGGGCTGGTTATCGGGAAAAAGAGCGTAAAGCTCTCCGTTGAGCGCAATCGCCTCAAACGTCTGATGCGCGAATCGTTCCGTCTGCACCAGGATTCTCTGGTCGGCTGGGACATCGTTATCGTCGCGCGCAAAGGTTTGGGCGACGTAGAAAACCCCGAATTGATTCAGCATTTCGGCAAACTCTGGAAGCGCCTGGCCCGTAACAAGCCAGTTCCAGCAGTCAAAACCGAAACTGTAGGGGTAGACAGTCCAGATGCGTAAACTGGCCCTCGTTCCGATCCAGTTTTATCGCTACGCCATTAGTCCTTTGATGGCCAATCACTGTCGTTTCTACCCCAGTTGTTCTTGCTACGCGTATGAAGCCATCGAAAATCATGGCCTTCTGCGCGGTGGCTGGCTGACCTTTCGTCGTTTAGGTCGCTGTCATCCGTGGAATCCCGGTGGTTATGACCCGGTTCCACCTATCCCTACCTCCCGTTCTTCTTCGATGGCCGAGTAATCATGGATATCAAACGCACGATCCTGATCGTCGCCCTGGCAATCGTGTCCTACGTCATGGTTCTTAAATGGAACCAGGATTATGGCCAGGCTGCCCTGCCGACTCAGAATGTTGCTTCCAGTACGACTGCATCCGGTTTGCCGGACACCGTTCCTGGCAATAACGCTTCCGCCAGTGACGATATTCCGCGTGCCGCCAGCGATACCAGCGCACCTGTGGAAACGCCAGTCGCTGCCAGCAAGGATCTGATCCAGGTCAAAACCGACGTGCTCGATCTGGCGATCGATCCACAGGGCGGTGACGTTGCTCAACTGACTTTGCCACTGTATCCACGTCGTCAGGACCGTCCTGATGTGCCGTTTCAACTGTTCGACAACGGCGGCGAGCGTACTTATCTGGCACAAAGTGGCCTGATCGGCACCAACGGTCCGGACGCAAGCCCGGCCGGTCGTCCGGTTTACGCTTCGGAGAAGAAAAGTTATCAACTGGCTGACGGTCAGGACCAACTGGTTGTCGACCTGAAGTTCAGCAAGGACGGCGTCAATTACATCAAGCGCTTCACTTTGAAACGCGGCCTGTATGACGTGACCGTGACCTACCTTGTGGATAACCAGAGCGCTCAGCCTTGGTCGGGTTCGATGTTCGCCCAGCTGAAGCGCGATGCCAGTGCCGACCCTTCGTCGACCACTGCCACCGGCACCGCGACTTACCTGGGCGCTGCCCTGTGGACAAGTTCCGAGCCGTACAAGAAAGTGTCCATGAAAGACATGGACAAAGGTCAGCTCAAGGAAACCGTCACCGGTGGCTGGGTAGCCTGGCTGCAACACTACTTCGTGACTGCGTGGGTTGCGCCGAAAGGCGAAAACAACATCGTTCAGACGCGTAAAGACAGCAAAGGCAACTACATCATCGGTTACACCGGTCCTTCGCTGACCGCTGCACCGGGTGCGAAAGTTGAAACCAGCGCCATTCTGTACGCCGGTCCGAAAAGCCAGGCCGTGCTGAAACAGTTGTCCCCAGGTCTGGAACTGACGGTCGACTACGGCATTCTGTGGTTCATCGCTCAACCGATCTTCTGGCTGCTGCAACACATTCACGCGATTGTGGGTAACTGGGGCTGGTCGATTATCTTCCTGACCATGCTGATCAAAGGGATCTTCTTCCCATTGTCGGCCGCCAGCTACAAATCGATGGCGCGCATGCGTGCCGTTGCGCCGAAACTGGCTGCATTGAAAGAGCAACATGGCGATGACCGGCAGAAAATGTCGCAAGCCATGATGGAGCTGTACAAGAAAGAGAAGATCAATCCGCTGGGCGGCTGCTTGCCGATCCTCGTGCAGATGCCGGTTTTCCTTTCGCTGTACTGGGTTCTGCTGGAAAGCGTGGAAATGCGCCAGGCGCCATTCATGCTGTGGATCACTGACCTGTCGATCAAGGATCCGTTCTTCATCCTGCCGATCATCATGGGCGCGACCATGTTCATTCAGCAGCGTCTGAACCCGACTCCACCGGATCCGATGCAGGCGAAGGTGATGAAAATGATGCCAATCATCTTCACCTTCTTCTTCCTGTGGTTCCCGGCTGGTCTGGTGCTGTACTGGGTTGTGAACAACTGCCTGTCGATTGCCCAACAGTGGTACATCACGCGTAAGATCGAAGCGGCGACGAAAAAAGCCGAGGCGTAACTTACTCTGTGGATAACACCACTCAAAACGCCCCCTAGTGGGGCGTTTTGCTATCTGCCACTTTTGTCTGGATTCCGGTTTATGAGCGCACCTCGTGAAACCATCGCCGCTGTCGCCACCGCTCAAGGTCGCGGCGGTGTCGGCATCGTCCGTATTTCCGGGCCGTTGGCCAGCGTCGCAGCCAAAGCCATCAGCGGCCGTGAATTGAAACCGCGTTACGCGCATTACGGTCCGTTTTTCAGTGATGATCAGCAAGTGCTGGACGAAGGACTGGCCCTGTATTTCCCGGGGCCGAACTCGTTCACCGGCGAAGATGTGCTGGAACTGCAGGGCCACGGCGGCCCGATTGTTCTGGACATGTTGCTCAAGCGTTGCCTGGATCTGGGTTGCCGTCTGGCCCGCCCCGGTGAATTCAGCGAGCGCGCGTTCCTCAACGACAAACTCGACCTGGCGCAGGCCGAGGCGATTGCCGATCTGATCGAAGCCAGTTCTGCACAGGCTGCACGCAATGCCTTGCGCTCGCTGCAGGGAGCGTTTTCCCAGCGTGTGCATAACCTCACCGAACAACTGATCGGCCTGCGCATCTACGTGGAAGCTGCCATCGACTTTCCAGAAGAGGAAATCGACTTTCTTGCCGATGGCCATGTGTTAAGCATGCTCGACAAGGTACGCGAAGAGTTATCCACTGTGCTGCGAGAAGCCGGACAGGGTGCCTTGTTGCGCGACGGTATGACCGTGGTGATTGCCGGTCGTCCGAATGCCGGCAAGTCCAGCCTGTTGAATGCCCTGGCTGGCCGCGAAGCCGCGATCGTGACTGAGATCGCCGGTACCACGCGGGACATTCTGCGCGAACATATCCACATTGATGGCATGCCGTTGCACGTGGTGGACACCGCCGGTCTGCGCGATACCGATGATCAGGTGGAAAAGATTGGTGTTGAACGAGCGCTGAAGGCGATCACCGAAGCCGACCGGGTGCTGCTGGTGGTCGATGCCACTGCGCCGGAAGCGGCGGATCCGTTTGCCCTGTGGCCGGAATTCCTCGAAACCCGGCCAGATCCGGCCAAAGTCACCTTGATCCGCAACAAGGCTGACCTGACGGGTGAGACGATTGCCCTGGAAGTCAGTGACGATGGCCACGTGACCATCAGCCTCAGCGCCAAATCCGCCGGCGAAGGTCTGGAATTGCTGCGCGACCACCTCAAGGCCTGCATGGGCTATGAGCAAACCTCGGAAAGCAGCTTCAGTGCCCGTCGCCGCCATCTGGAGGCCCTGCGCCACGCCAGTGCAGCGCTGGAACATGGTCGTGCACAGCTGACGCTGGCAGGCGCCGGTGAACTGCTGGCCGAAGATTTGCGTCAGGCACAGCACTCACTGGGCGAAATCACCGGGGCATTCAGCTCCGATGACCTGCTCGGCCGGATCTTTTCCAGCTTCTGCATCGGTAAATAAGCTCTCTGCTGTAACCAGACAGGCCCATTCGCGGCCTGTCTGCACCCTCATTTCCAATTCCTTTCTCCAGTGCCGGGCAGATTCCCTCTCCCTCAGCGGATTTCCGTCGGCCGTCGTACAGTCGCTCAGCCGATTTCTGTGGATTAAGCCCTGTGAATAACTGCCACTGAGGGCAGTTGATAACAGGGCTCCAAAACTGGATATAACTGCCTCTGTGGATAAAAACCCCATTCATCCACAGGCTTAAACCGGTTATCCAAGGGCCTCATTGGCACCTGGTCACAGGGTTTTGAAACGCTGTACATACTGAAATATAAGGCTTGTAGCGATCTATCCACAGAAAGGATGGTCAGTAAGAATAAACATAAAAACAAAGGTTTTATAAATTTCTCTCTTTTTTATTCTTTTGATCTCGAGTTCTCCACAGCTGGTTAAATTTTGTGCAAAGGGTTCTTTAGGAAGGGCGAAGTCCCTATACTTGTCGACCAGGTTCAGAAACCTGATCTCAAACTATTCCTGAATGACCTACTTAAGCAGGCACGAGGTGCGTGGTGAATTTCCCTTCCCGTTTTGAAGTGATCGTCATCGGCGGCGGTCATGCCGGTACCGAGGCAGCACTGGCCTCAGCACGTATGGGGGCAAAAACCCTGTTGCTGACGCATAACGTGGAAACCCTCGGTGCCATGAGCTGCAACCCGGCCATCGGTGGCATTGGCAAAAGCCATCTGGTCAAGGAAATCGATGCCCTCGGCGGCGCGATGGCCGTGGCTACCGACCTGGGTGGCATCCAGTTTCGCGTGTTGAACAGCCGTAAAGGCCCGGCCGTGCGTGCGACCCGTGCCCAGGCGGACCGGATTCTGTATAAGGCCGCTGTCCGCGAAATCCTGGAAAACCAGCCTAACCTGTGGATATTTCAACAGGCTGCTGACGACTTGATCGTCGAGCAGGAACAAGTGCGTGGTGTGGTCACACAAATGGGTCTGCGCTTCTTCGCCGATTCCGTGGTACTGACCACCGGAACGTTCCTCGGTGGACTTATCCACATCGGTTTGCAGAACTTCTCCGGCGGTCGTGCCGGTGATCCGCCATCGATTGCCCTCGCACATCGTCTGCGTGAACTGCCGCTGCGTGTCGGTCGCCTGAAAACCGGTACGCCACCGCGCATCGATGGCAAGTCTGTGGATTTCTCGGTGATGACCGAGCAACCAGGCGATACGCCGATCCCGGTGATGTCGTTCATGGGCAACAAGGAACAGCATCCACGCCAGGTCAGTTGCTGGATTACTCACACCAACGCCCGCACCCACGAAATCATTGCGGCGAACCTCGACCGTTCGCCGATGTATTCCGCTGCCGGCGAGATCGAGGGCATCGGCCCGCGTTACTGCCCATCGATCGAAGACAAGATTCATCGCTTTGCCGACAAGGAAAGCCATCAGGTGTTCATCGAGCCGGAAGGCCTGACCACCCATGAGCTGTACCCGAACGGGATATCCACAAGCTTGCCGTTCGACGTGCAATTGCAGATCGTGCAATCGATTCGCGGCATGGAAAACGCGCACATCGTGCGTCCGGGTTATGCGATCGAGTACGACTACTTCGATCCGCGCGACCTGAAGTACAGCCTGGAAACCAAAGTCATCGGCGGTCTGTTCTTCGCCGGGCAAATCAACGGCACCACCGGTTACGAAGAAGCCGGTGCGCAAGGTTTGCTCGCCGGGGCCAACGCTGCGCTGCGCGCCAAGGGCAAAGAAGCCTGGTGCCCGCGCCGCGATGAGGCGTACATCGGCGTACTGGTCGACGACCTGATCACCCTCGGTACCCAAGAGCCGTACCGCATGTTCACTTCCCGTGCCGAGTACCGCCTGATCCTGCGTGAAGACAACGCCGACCTGCGTCTGACCGAAAAAGGCCGCGAACTGGGTCTGGTCGATGACGCGCGTTGGGCGGCGTTCTGCAAGAAGCGCGAAAACATCGAACTGGAAGAGCAGCGCCTGAAAAGCACCTGGGTTCGCCCGGGCACGCAGCAGGGCGATGCGATTGCGGAAAAATTCGGCACACCGCTGACTCACGAATACAACTTGCTCAACCTCTTGAGCCGTCCGGAAATCGACTACGCTGGTCTGGTCGAAGTGACCGGGCAGGGCGCCGAAGATCCACAGGTCGCCGAACAGGTTGAAATCAAGACCAAATACGCCGGTTACATCGACCGTCAACAGGACGAAATCGCCCGTCTGCGCGCCAGTGAAGACACGAAACTGCCTGTGGATATCGATTACACCAACATTTCCGGTCTCTCCAAGGAGATCCAGAGCAAGCTCGGTGCGACGCGTCCGGAGACGCTCGGCCAGGCTTCGCGGATTCCGGGCGTGACCCCGGCAGCGATTTCGCTGTTGATGATTCATTTGAAAAAACGCGGCGCGGGCCGTCAGTTGGAGCAAAGCGCTTGAGTTCTAAGGTCACTTCGCAACACGCCGAAGAGTTATCCACAGGAGCCCGCGCGCTCGGTGTCGATCTCAGCGCAGCCCAGCAAGAATTGCTGCTGGGTTACCTGGCCCTGTTGATCAAATGGAACCAGGCCTACAACCTGACTGCAGTGCGCGACCCGGACGAGATGGTCTCGCGGCATCTGCTCGACAGTCTGAGCGTGATGTCGTTTATCGAAGACGGTCGCTGGCTCGACGTCGGCAGCGGCGGCGGCATGCCGGGGATCCCGTTGGCGATCCTGTATCCGGACTCGCAAGTGACTTGTCTGGACAGTAACGGCAAGAAAACCCGCTTCCTGACTCAGGTCAAACTCGAACTCAAACTGGATAACCTGCAAGTTATCCACAGTCGTGTCGAAGCTTTCCAGCCTGCTCAGCCATTTAACGGGATCATCTCCCGGGCGTTCAGCAGCATGGAGAACTTCACCAACTGGACTCGCCATCTGGGCGATGCCGACACGCGCTGGCTGGCAATGAAGGGCGTTCATCCGGCCGATGAGCTGGTAGCATTGCCGGCAGACTTCAAACTCGATAGCGAACACGCCCTGGCCGTCCCCGGTTGCCAAGGCCAACGCCATCTGCTGATACTGCGCCGCACGGCATGATTGGGAACACAAGCAAGAATGGCTAAGGTATTCGCGATAGCGAACCAGAAGGGTGGTGTGGGCAAAACCACCACCTGCATCAACCTCGCAGCATCCCTGGTCGCGACCAAGCGCCGGGTGTTGTTGATCGATCTCGATCCACAGGGCAACGCCACCATGGGTAGCGGTGTGGATAAACATGGCCTGGAAAACTCGGTCTACGACCTGCTGATCGGCGAATGCGATCTGGCCCAGGCCATGCACTTCTCGGAACATGGCGGTTATCAACTGCTGCCGGCCAACCGGGATCTGACGGCGGCCGAAGTGGTGCTGCTGGAGATGCAGATGAAGGAAAGCCGTCTGCGCAGCGCGCTGGCGCCGATCCGTGAAAACTACGATTACATTTTGATCGACTGCCCGCCGTCGCTGTCGATGCTCACCCTGAACGCACTGGTCGCTGCTGACGGGGTGATTATCCCCATGCAGTGCGAATATTTTGCGCTCGAAGGCTTGAGCGACCTTGTGGATAACATCAAGCGCATCGCCGAACTGCTGAACCCCAACCTCAAGGTCGAAGGTTTGCTGCGCACCATGTACGACCCGCGGCTGAGTCTGATGAACGATGTTTCGGCGCAGCTCAAGGAACACTTTGGCGAACAGCTGTACGACACAGTGATCCCGCGCAACATCCGTCTGGCCGAAGCGCCGAGCTACGGTATGCCGGCACTGGCCTACGACAAGCAATCGCGCGGCGCGCTGGCCTATCTGGCCCTGGCGGGCGAAATGGTTCGCCGTCAGCGCAAAAATTCACGCATCGCCGCTGCCCAGCCAACTTAAGGAATCCCCATGGCCGTCAAGAAACGAGGTCTCGGACGTGGACTGGATGCACTGCTGAGTGGTCCGACCGTCAGCGCGCTGGAAGAACAGGCGGCGCAGGCCGATACCCGTGAACTGCAACACCTGCCTCTGGATCTGCTGCAGCGCGGCAAATACCAGCCACGCCGCGACATGGACCCGCAGGCACTGGAAGAGCTGGCGTCGTCGATCAAGGCGCAAGGCGTGATGCAGCCGATCGTGGTGCGCCCGATTGGCGGCGGCCGCTTCGAAATCATCGCCGGTGAACGCCGCTGGCGCGCCAGCCAGCAGGCCGGCCAGGAAACCATCCCGGCGATGGTCCGTGATGTGCCGGATGAAACCGCGATCGCCATTGCGCTGATCGAGAACATCCAGCGTGAAGACCTGAACCCGATCGAAGAAGCCGTCGCCTTGCAGCGTCTGCAGCAGGAATTCCAGCTCACACAACAACAGGTGGCCGAGGCTGTGGGTAAGTCCCGCGTGACTGTGGCTAACCTGTTGCGACTTATTGCACTGCCGGAAGTCATCAAGACCATGCTGTCCCACGGTGACCTGGAAATGGGTCATGCCCGTGCTTTGCTCGGTCTGCCGGACAATCAGCAGGTGGAAGGGGCGCGACATGTTGTCGCACGCGGCCTGACTGTGCGCCAAACTGAGGCACTGGTTCGCCAGTGGCTGAGTGGCAAACCGGAGCCTGTGGAAGCGGCCAAACCCGACCCGGATATCGCCCGGCTCGAACAGCGTCTGGCCGAGCGCCTAGGCTCTGCGGTGCAGATCCGCCACGGGAAGAAGGGAAAAGGTCAGTTGGTGATCGGTTACAACTCCCTCGATGAGCTTCAAGGTGTGCTCGCACACATCCGCTGAAACATTTCCTCATGTAGCGCGCAGTCGGAAATCACTACCTGACAGTTGAATAGGGGCAGAACCGCCCCTATACTCTGCGCGCATTTTGTCGGCACAAATTATGCCAAGTTATTGAATTTCGGCAGCCGGCCATTGGAGAGCAAACGTGATGGAAACCCGCAAGCCAAACCGCCTGCCGTTCCATCGCCTGGCGGTTTTTCCGGTGTTGATGGCTCAATTTGTCATTTTGCTCATTGCCGCTTTGGCGCTCTGGCAATGGCATGGAGTCGTTGCCGGATACTCGGGACTTTGCGGAGGCCTGATAGCCTTGCTGCCCAATGTTTATTTCGCTCACAAGGCATTTCGGTTTTCCGGCGCCCGAGCAGCCCAGTCCATCGTCCGGTCATTTTATGCCGGCGAGGCAGGCAAACTGATTTTGACGGCAGTGCTGTTTGCACTGGTGTTTGCAGGTGTGAAGCCATTGGCGCCGATCGCAGTATTCGGCGCTTTCGTGCTGACTCAGTCGGTCAGCTGGTTCGCTCCCCTGCTGATGAGAACAAGACTTTCGAGACCTTAGGGCGTTTGAGGCAACCATGGCAGAAACAACCGCTTCGGGCTATATCCAGCACCACTTGCAGAACCTGACCTTCGGTCAGCTACCTAACGGCGGCTGGGGCTTTGCCCATTCCGCAGCAGAAGCCAAGGAAATGGGCTTCTGGGCTTTCCACGTCGATACCCTCGGCTGGTCGGTCGCGCTGGGTCTGATCTTCGTTTTTCTTTTCCGCATGGCGGCAAAGAAAGCGACTTCGGGTCAGCCGGGTGCTTTGCAGAACTTCGTTGAAGTATTGGTCGAATTCGTCGATGGCAGCGTGAAAGACAGCTTCCATGGCCGGAGCCCGGTGATTGCACCGCTGGCACTGACCATCTTCGTCTGGGTGTTCCTGATGAACGCCGTCGACCTGGTACCGGTCGACTGGATTCCTCAGCTGGCCATCCTGATCTCCGGTGACCACCACATCCCGTTCCGCGCCGTGTCGACCACTGACCCGAACGCGACCCTGGGCATGGCGTTCTCGGTTTTCGCACTGATCATTTTCTACAGCATCAAGGTCAAGGGCATCGGCGGTTTCATCGGCGAACTCACCCTGCACCCGTTCGGCAGCAAGAACATCTTCGTTCAGGCCCTGCTGATCCCGGTGAACTTCCTGCTGGAATTCGTGACCCTGATCGCCAAGCCGATCTCTCTGGCCCTGCGTCTGTTCGGCAACATGTATGCCGGCGAGCTGGTGTTCATTCTGATCGCTGTGATGTTCGGCAGCGGCCTGCTCTGGCTGAGCGGCCTGGGCGTTGTTCTGCAGTGGGCGTGGGCTGTGTTCCACATCCTGATCATCACCCTGCAGGCGTTCATCTTCATGATGCTGACCATCGTCTACCTGTCGATGGCGCACGAAGAAAACCATTAAGAGCAGCCTCGGCTGATCTGATGTCCCTCCCGGTCAAACGGGAGGGGGCTCTTAACCGGGCCTCTGAAACGATTTGTTTTACCGCTTTAATCTAAAAAACCTAAACCATACGACGTAAAAGTCGGGAGGAAAGATGGAAACTGTAGTTGGTCTAACCGCTATCGCTGTTGCACTGTTGATCGGCCTGGGCGCACTGGGTACCGCAATTGGTTTCGGCCTGCTGGGCGGCAAGTTCCTGGAAGGCGCAGCGCGTCAGCCAGAAATGGTTCCAATGCTGCAAGTTAAAATGTTCATCGTTGCCGGTCTGCTCGACGCCGTAACCATGATCGGTGTTGGTATCGCTCTGTTCTTCACCTTTGCGAACCCGTTCGTTGGTCAGATCGCTGGCTAATTACCCGGATTCTTCCGAGTAATTTGATGTGATGGACAACGTAACTGCGAGGTGTTGGCGTGAACATTAATGCGACCCTGATTGGCCAGTCCGTTGCGTTCCTGATTTTTGTACTGTTCTGCATGAAGTTCGTATGGCCTCCGGTCATTGCGGCACTGCACGAACGTCAAAAGAAGATCGCTGATGGTCTGGACGCTGCCAGCCGAGCAGCTCGCGACCTGGAGTTGGCCCAAGAGAAAGCGGGTCAGCAACTGCGCGAAGCGAAAGCTCAGGCAGCTGAAATCATCGAGCAAGCCAAGAAACGCGGTAACCAGATCGTTGAAGAGGCTGTTGAAAAAGCCCGTATCGACGCTGACCGTGTGAAGGTTCAGGCTCAAGCCGAGATCGAACAGGAACTGAACAGTGTCAAAGACAAGCTGCGCGCCCAAGTGGGCTTGCTGGCTGTCGGCGGCGCCGAGAAGATCCTGGGTGCCACAATCGATCAAAACGCGCACGCAGAGCTGGTTAACCAACTGGCTGCTGAAATCTAAGCGAGGGCGATCATGGCAGAACTGACCACGTTGGCCCGACCTTACGCTAAGGCGGCCTTCGAGCACGCTCAGGCCCACCAGCAACTGGCCAATTGGTCAGCCATGCTCGGCCTGGCAGCAGCGGTGTCGCAAGACGACACCATGCAGCGCGTGCTCAAGGCCCCGCGACTGACGAGCGCAGAAAAGGCCGCCACGTTCATTGACGTGTGCGGCGACAAGTTCGATGCCAAGGCACAGAATTTCATCAATGTCGTTGCCGAAAACGACCGTCTCCCGCTTCTGCCGGAGATCGCCGCTCTTTTCGACCTGTACAAGGCCGAACAAGAGAAATCGGTAGACGTTGAAGTGACCAGTGCTTTTGCATTGAACCAAGAACAGCAAGACAAACTCGCCAAGGTTCTCAGTGCACGACTCAACCGGGAAGTGCGCCTGCAAGTTGCGGAGGATGCTGCCCTTATAGGTGGTGTCGTTATCCGCGCCGGCGACCTGGTTATCGATGGCTCGATTCGCGGCAAAATCGCGAAACTTGCCGAAGCATTGAAATCTTGAGTTTGAAGGGGCAGCAGAGCAATGCAGCAACTCAATCCTTCCGAAATAAGTGAAATTATCAAGGGCCGCATCGAAAAGCTCGATGTGACCTCCCAAGCCCGTAACGAAGGCACTGTCGTCAGCGTATCTGACGGCATCGTGCGGATTCACGGTCTGGCCGACGTCATGTACGGCGAGATGATCGAGTTTCCGGGCGGCGTCTACGGTATGGCTCTCAACCTGGAGCAAGACTCCGTAGGTGCCGTTGTACTGGGCGCATACACCAGTCTGGCTGAAGGCATGAGCGCCAAGTGCACCGGCCGCATCCTCGAAGTTCCGGTAGGTAAGGAACTGCTGGGTCGCGTAGTCGACGCACTGGGTAACCCTGTTGACGGCAAAGGTCCACTGGGCAACACCGAGACCGACGCGGTCGAGAAAGTTGCACCGGGCGTGATCTGGCGTAAGTCGGTAGACCAGCCTGTACAGACTGGCTACAAGGCTGTCGATGCCATGATCCCTGTCGGCCGTGGCCAGCGTGAGCTGATCATCGGTGACCGTCAGATCGGTAAAACCGCTCTGGCGATCGACGCGATCATCAACCAGAAAGACAGCGGCATTTTCTGCGTCTACGTGGCAATCGGTCAGAAGCAATCGACCATCGCCAACGTGGTTCGCAAGCTGGAAGAAAACGGTGCTCTGGCTAACACCATCATCGTTGCAGCGAGCGCTTCGGAATCTGCAGCACTGCAATTCCTGGCTCCGTACTCCGGTTGCACCATGGGTGAATTCTTCCGCGACCGCGGTGAAGACGCGCTGATCGTTTATGACGATCTGTCCAAGCAAGCAGTGGCTTACCGCCAGATTTCCCTGCTGCTGCGCCGTCCACCAGGCCGTGAAGCTTACCCAGGCGACGTGTTCTATCTCCACTCCCGTCTGCTGGAGCGCGCATCCCGCGTTTCGGAAGAGTACGTAGAGAAGTTCACCAACGGCGCAGTGACCGGCAAAACCGGTTCCCTGACCGCACTGCCGATCATCGAAACCCAGGCTGGCGACGTTTCCGCGTTCGTTCCGACCAACGTGATTTCCATCACCGACGGTCAGATCTTCCTGGAATCGGCCATGTTCAACTCGGGCATCCGCCCTGCAGTGAACGCCGGTGTTTCGGTATCCCGTGTGGGTGGTGCCGCTCAGACCAAGATCATCAAGAAGCTGTCCGGTGGTATCCGTACCGCTCTGGCTCAGTACCGTGAACTGGCGGCATTCGCCCAGTTCGCTTCTGACCTGGACGAAGCGACCCGCAAGCAACTTGAGCATGGTCAGCGCGTTACCGAGCTGATGAAGCAGAAGCAATACGCACCGATGTCGATCGCTGACATGGCGCTGTCGCTGTATGCCGCTGAGCGTGGGTTCCTGACTGACATTGAAATCGCCAAGATCGGCAGCTTCGAACAAGCGCTGATTGCTTTCTTCAACCGCGATCACGCCGATTTGATGGCCAAGATCAACGTTAAAGGTGACTTCAATGACGAAATCGACGCTGGCCTCAAAGCCGGTATCGAGAAGTTCAAGGCCACCCAAACCTGGTAAGCCGCAGCGGGAGCCGCAAGGCTCCCGCTTGCTAACCTGATAGGTGTTACATGGCAGGCGCAAAAGAGATTCGCAGTAAGATTGCGAGCATCAAAAGCACGCAAAAAATTACCAGCGCCATGGAAAAAGTGGCGGTCAGCAAAATGCGCAAGGCACAAATGCGCATGGCTGCTAGCCGTCCTTATGCGGAACGTATCCGCCAGGTAATTGGGCATCTGGCCAACGCCAACCCGGAATACCGCCACCCGTTCATGATCGACCGTGAAGTAAAGCGCGTCGGTTATGTCGTAGTGAGCAGTGACCGTGGTCTGTGCGGCGGCTTGAACACCAACCTGTTCAAGGCCCTGGTCAAGGACATGGCGGTAAACCGCGAAAACGGCGTCGAGATTGATCTGTGTGTTGTTGGTAGCAAGGGTGCGGCCTTTTTCCGCAACTTCGGCGGTAACGTCGTTGCAGCTATCAGCCACCTGGGTGAAGAGCCGTCGATCAATGATCTGATCGGCAGCGTCAAGGTGATGCTGGATGCCTACCTGGACGGCCGTATTGACCGCCTGTCCGTGGTATCCAACAAGTTCATCAACACCATGACGCAACAGCCTACCGTGGAGCAGTTGATTCCACTGGTGGCGACCCCGGATCAAGAACTCAAGCACCACTGGGACTACCTCTACGAACCAGACGCCAAAGAGCTGCTAGACGGCTTGATGGTGCGCTACGTGGAGTCGCAGGTGTACCAGGCGGTGGTCGAGAACAACGCGGCCGAACAAGCTGCGCGGATGATCGCGATGAAGAACGCTACCGACAACGCCGGTGATTTGATCAGCGATTTGCAGCTGATCTACAACAAGGCGCGTCAGGCTGCGATCACCCAAGAGATCTCGGAAATCGTCGGCGGCGCTGCCGCGGTTTAACGGTTCAAATATTCAGAGGATCCAGCTATGAGTAGCGGACGTATCGTTCAAATCATCGGCGCCGTTATCGACGTGGAATTCCCACGCGACAGCGTACCGAGCATCTACGACGCCTTGAAGGTTCAAGGCGCCGAAACCACTCTGGAAGTTCAGCAGCAGCTGGGCGACGGCGTGGTACGTACCATTGCGATGGGCTCGACCGAAGGCTTGAAGCGCGGTCTGGACGTCAACAACACTGGCGCAGCCATCTCCGTACCGGTCGGTAAAGCGACTCTGGGCCGGATCATGGACGTACTGGGCAACCCGATCGACGAAGCTGGCCCGATCGGCGAAGAAGAGCGCTGGGGTATCCACCGCGCCGCTCCTTCCTTCGCTGAACAAGCTGGCGGCAATGAGCTGCTGGAAACCGGCATCAAGGTTATCGACCTGGTTTGCCCGTTCGCCAAGGGCGGTAAAGTCGGTCTGTTCGGTGGTGCCGGTGTAGGCAAAACCGTAAACATGATGGAACTGATCCGTAACATCGCCATCGAGCACAGCGGTTATTCCGTGTTCGCTGGTGTGGGTGAGCGTACTCGTGAGGGTAACGACTTCTACCACGAGATGAAGGACTCCAACGTTCTGGACAAAGTGGCCCTGGTTTACGGTCAGATGAACGAGCCGCCGGGAAACCGTCTGCGCGTAGCACTGACCGGCCTGACCATGGCCGAGAAGTTCCGTGACGAAGGTAACGACGTTCTGCTGTTCGTCGACAACATCTATCGTTACACCCTGGCCGGTACTGAAGTATCCGCACTGCTGGGCCGTATGCCTTCGGCAGTAGGTTACCAGCCGACTCTGGCTGAAGAGATGGGCGTGCTGCAAGAGCGCATCACTTCGACCAAGCAAGGTTCGATTACTTCGATCCAGGCGGTATACGTACCTGCGGACGACTTGACTGACCCGTCGCCAGCGACCACCTTCGCCCACTTGGACGCCACCGTCGTTCTGTCCCGTGACATCGCTTCCCTGGGTATCTACCCAGCGGTAGACCCACTGGACTCGACTTCGCGTCAGCTGGATCCGAACGTGATCGGCAACGACCACTACGAAACCGCTCGCGGTGTTCAGTACGTGCTGCAGCGCTACAAAGAGCTGAAGGACATCATTGCGATCCTGGGTATGGACGAGCTGTCGGAAGCCGACAAGCAGTTGGTAAACCGTGCTCGTAAGATCCAGCGCTTCTTGTCGCAGCCGTTCTTCGTGGCTGAAGTCTTCACCGGTGCTTCGGGTAAATACGTTTCCCTGAAAGACACCATTGCTGGCTTCAAAGGCATCCTCAACGGTGACTACGACCACCTGCCAGAACAAGCGTTCTACATGGTTGGCGGCATCGAAGAAGCGATCGAGAAAGCCAAGAAACTGTAATCCCGGCGCCCGGCAACGGGCGCTAATTTAGGTTGAGGCAATCAGATGGCTATGACAGTCCATTGCGATATCGTCAGCGCGGAAGGGGAAATCTTTTCCGGCCTGGTCGAGATGGTGATTGCGCACGGTGCACTGGGTGATCTTGGTATCGCTCTGGGTCACGCGCCGCTGATCACTAATCTGAAGCCAGGTCCGATCCGCCTGATCAAGCAAGGCGGGGAAGCCGAGGTGTTCTACATCTCCGGTGGTTTCCTCGAGGTTCAGCCGAACATGGTCAAGGTGCTTGCCGATACCGTGCAACGTGCCGCCGACCTGGATGAAGCTCAGGCTCAAGCAGCCCTCAAGGCTGCCGAAGCTGCTCTGCACGAGAAGAGCGCAGATTTCGATTACGGAGCTGCGTCCGCACGTCTGGCCGAGGCTGCAGCTCAGCTGCGCACCGTCCAGCAGATCCGCAAGAAGTTTGGCGGTTAATCCGTCAGCCACTTGTTGTGCGATTGATAAAAAAGGGTAGCCTCGGCTACCCTTTTTTCTTTTCCGATTTTTACAACCCGGTCGCAGTTGCTGACCGCCCAGGATTGGTAGCCAGTATGTCTCTCGAAATCGTTATTCTCGCGGCCGGTCAAGGCACCCGTATGCGTTCGGCGTTGCCCAAAGTGCTGCACCCGGTTGCCGGCAACTCCATGCTTGGGCATGTTATCCACAGTGCACGGCAGCTCGATCCACAGCGTATTCATGTGGTGATCGGCCACGGTGCCGACGTGGTGCGCGAGCGTCTGGCGGCTGACGACCTGAATTTCGTCCTGCAGGACAAACAATTGGGCACTGGACATGCCACCGCTCAAGCGGTCCCGTTCATCAGTGCTGAAACCGTACTGATTCTTTACGGTGACGTGCCGTTGATCGAAGTCGAAACCCTGCAGCGTCTGCTCAAGCACGTCGTACCGGGGCAGATGGGCCTGCTGACCGTTGAGCTGGAAGACCCGACCGGTTACGGCCGCATCGTGCGCGGGGCTGACGGCAAGGTCGCTGCCATCGTCGAACACAAAGATGCCAGCGAAGCCCAGCGCGCGATCACTGAAGGCAACACCGGCATCCTCGCTGTCCCGGCCAATCGCCTGGCCGACTGGATGAGCCGCCTGTCAAACAACAACGCGCAAGGCGAGTACTACCTGACCGACGTGATCGAAATGGCGGTCAACGATGGTCTGGTGGTGGCCACCGAGCAGCCGCACGACCCGATGGAAGTGCAAGGCGCCAATGATCGCAAGCAACTGTCGGAACTGGAGCGGCATTACCAGTTGCGCGCCGGCCGCCGCCTGATGGCGCAAGGCGTGACCCTGCGAGATCCTGCGCGTTTCGATGTGCGGGGCGAAGTCACCGTCGGTCGCGATGTGCTGATCGACGTCAACGTGATTCTCGAAGGCAAGGTTGTCATCGAGGACGACGTGGTAATCGGCCCGAATTGCGTGATCAAGGACAGCACCCTGCGCAAAGGCGTGGTGATCAAAGCCAACAGCCACATCGAAGGTGCGGTGCTGGGTGAAGGCAGCGATGCCGGTCCGTTCGCCCGTCTGCGTCCAGGCACGGTTCTGGAAGCGCGCGCGCATGTGGGTAACTTCGTTGAACTGAAAAACGCGCGCATGGGCGAGGGCGCCAAGGCCGGGCACCTGACCTACCTGGGCGACGCGGAAATCGGTGCACGCACCAACATTGGCGCCGGCACCATCACCTGTAACTACGATGGCGCCAACAAATGGAAAACCGTGTTGGGCGAGGATGTATTCATCGGCTCCAACAACTCGTTGGTCGCGCCTGTGGATATCTCGTCCGGGGCAACCACTGCGGCAGGCTCGACCATTACCCAGAATGTGGATAGCGCGCAGTTGGCGGTGGGTCGGGCGCGGCAGAAGAATATCGATGGCTGGAAGCGGCCGGAGAAGATCAAGAAGAGCTGAGTTATCCACAGCTGCTTTTAGATCAAAAGATCGCAGCCTTCGGCAGCTCCTATAGAGGGTGCCGGGGGCTGCGATTTTTTTATGGCCTGAGCTTGACGATTGAAGGGCAATAGGTTTTTATTGCTTCCGTTATCTTTCGAATCGAAACTTTAGCCGCCATGTCGAAACGCAACACGCCCCAACGCCGCCACAACATTCTCGCCTTGCTCAACGAGCAGGGCGAGGTCAGTGTGGATGAACTGGCCAAGCGCTTCGAAACCTCGGAAGTTACGATCCGCAAGGATCTGGCTGCGCTGGAAAGCCATGGTCTGTTGCTGCGCCGTTACGGCGGGGCGATCACGATGCCGCAGGAGCTGGTGGCGGAACCCGGCCAAAGCGTTTCGAAGTACAAACAGGCGATTGCCCGCGCTGCCGTCAAACGCATTCGCGAGCACGCCCGCATCATCATCGACAGCGGCAGTACCACCGCCGCCATGATCCCCGAGCTGGGCCAGCAGCCGGGTCTGGTCGTCATGACCAACTCGCTGCATGTCGCCAACGCCTTGAGCGAACTCGAGCACGAGCCGGTGCTGCTGATGACCGGCGGTACCTGGGATCCGCATTCGGAGTCCTTCCAGGGCCAGGTGGCTGAGCAGGTACTACGCTCTTACGACTTCGACCAGCTGTTTATCGGCGCCGATGGCATCGATCTGGTGCGCGGTACCACCACATTCAACGAGTTGCTCGGTTTGAGCCGGGTGATGGCGGAAGTGGCGCGGGAAGTGATCGTGATGGTCGAGGCCGACAAGATCGGCCGCAAGATCCCCAACCTGGAGCTGCCGTGGAGCAGCGTCCATACCCTCATTACCGATGATCGCCTGCCACAAGAGGCCCGCGATCAGATTCAGGCCCGCGGTATCACCGTGATTTGCGCGGCTGTCAGTCAGGAGAAATAAGCATGTGTGGAATTGTCGGCGCAGTTGCTGAACGTAATATCACCGCCATCCTGCTCGAAGGCCTCAAGCGCCTTGAATACCGCGGCTATGACAGCGCCGGTGTAGCGGTTTTCACCAACGACGCAAAGCTCGAGCGCATGCGTCGTCCGGGCAAGGTCAGCGAACTGGAAACCGCGCTGGCCGAACAGCCGCTGGCCGGCCGTCTCGGTATCGCCCACACCCGTTGGGCCACCCACGGTGCCCCTTGCGAACGTAACGCGCACCCGCATTTCTCCGGTGACATCGCCGTGGTGCACAACGGCATCATCGAAAACCACGAAGCCCTGCGTGAGCAACTGAAAGCGCTGGGTTACGTGTTCACTTCGGACACCGATACCGAAGTCATCGCGCACCTGCTGAGCCACAAACTCAAGGATCAGCCTGACCTGACCGTTGCGTTGAAAGCCACCGTCAAAGAGCTGCACGGCGCCTACGGTCTGGCCGTGATCAACGCACAGCAGCCGGATCGTCTGGTCGCCGCGCGCAGTGGCAGCCCGTTGGTGATTGGTCTGGGCCTGGGTGAGAACTTCCTCGCGTCCGACCAGTTGGCCTTGCGCCAGGTCACTGACCGCTTCATGTACCTGGAAGAAGGCGATATCGCCGAAATTCGCCGCGATACCGTGCAGATCTGGGACGTCAACGGCAACGCCGTCGAGCGCCAGACCGTGCAGTACAGCGATGGCGCCGAAGCCGCCGACAAGGGCGAATTCCGTCATTACATGCTCAAGGAAATCCACGAGCAACCGTCCGTAGTTCAGCGCACCCTCGAAGGTCGCCTGAGCAACAATCAGGTGCTGGTGCAGGCCTTCGGTCCACAGGCTGCCGAATTGTTCGCCAAAGTGCGCAATGTGCAGATCGTCGCCTGCGGTACCAGTTACCACGCCGGCATGGTCGCGCGTTACTGGCTCGAAGAACTGGCGGGTATCCCGTGCCAGGTCGAAGTCGCCAGCGAATTCCGCTACCGCAAGGTGGTGGTGCAGCCGGATACCCTGTTCGTCACCATCTCGCAGTCCGGCGAAACTGCCGACACCCTGGCCGCGCTGCGTAATGCCAAAGAGCTGGGCTTCCTGGCCAGCCTGGCAATCTGCAATGTGGGCATCAGTTCGCTGGTGCGTGAGTCCGACCTGACTTTGCTGACCCAGGCCGGTCGCGAAATCGGTGTGGCTTCGACCAAGGCGTTCACCACGCAACTGGTCGGCCTGTTGCTGCTGACCCTTTCGCTGGGTCAGGTACGCGGCACGCTGGGTAAAGACATCGAGGCCACGCTGGTGGAAGAGTTGCGTCGCCTGCCAACCCGTCTGGGCGAAGCGCTGGCCATGGACAGCTCGGTGGAAAAAATCGCCGAACTGTTTGCCGAGAAGAACCACACCCTGTTCCTCGGCCGTGGTGCGCAGTTCCCGGTGGCGATGGAAGGTGCCTTGAAGCTCAAGGAAATCTCCTACATCCACGCCGAAGCCTACCCGGCCGGTGAACTGAAGCACGGCCCGCTGGCGCTTGTGGATAACGACATGCCGGTGGTCACCGTGGCGCCGAATAACGAACTGCTGGAGAAGCTCAAGTCCAACCTGCAGGAAGTCCGTGCCCGTGGCGGTGAACTGATCGTATTCGCTGACGAGAAGGCCGGGATGACCAACGGCGAAGGCACCCATGTGGTGCAGATGCCGCATATTCACGACATCCTCTCGCCGATCCTCTACACCGTCCCGCTGCAGTTGCTGTCGTACTACGTCGCCGTGCTCAAGGGCACCGACGTCGATCAGCCGCGCAACCTGGCGAAGTCGGTGACGGTGGAATAAGTTATCCACAGCTGACATTGACCCGTGGCTTTGAACAATAAAGATTGACACAAAACAATAAAGTTTGACACTCATGAACATAGATTGACACAAGGCTCAAACCCCCGTATCTACGGGGGTTTTTCCTTTCCAGGCTTTCCCTTTGGTCTGGATTCATCGCTTCAACTCTCTGCGGGTGTAGTCTAGAAAATGCTTTGAATATGGCCGCTACGGCGGTCGTGTTCTTCTACGACTTTTCTCGGCGTGAGGTGAAGCGGTCCGCATCGACTGAGGAGGCGTGGGTTGCGAGGTCGTAAGTTTGCATCACAGCAGGACATTGAACGGCACATTGCAAATGGATTTGGCGAAGGCGCCGGGGCAAGCTACGTGCCTTGGCTGCGGGTACAAGATGTCCCGTCGATAGGTCGTTCGCACAAAATCCAAGGTGTGAAGATCGAGAGGATTCATCACCTACTGTCAGATCTCGAGCGTTCGTACTTCCTTGTGTGTGAATTTTCTGAAGACGTCGTGGATATCCGTGAGCAATATCCGTTACTACCCACAGAGCGCGCGCAAGCGATAGCGTCGGCAATAGATGTACGTTATCCCAGATACCCTAGAACGACACTGCCCTATGTAATGACAACAGATTTCCTGCTAACCGTTAAGGACTTGAGCGGAAACTTTAAGTCGGTAGCTAGAACGGTGAAGTATCGATCCGACCTAGTTGGCAAAGGAAGTAACCGCACGCTTGAAAAACTTGAGATTGAAAAGCGCTTTTGGCAAAGCCAAGGTGTTGATTGGAAAATCGTCACAGATGAATTTTTTACACGAGATTTGATAAAAAATCTTGGACTAATCAGAAAATACTCGAAGCTCCCTCGCGATTTAATGAAAGTCCCTTTGCATTCGAGTTTTATCGAGTGCCTAGCAAACAGCCGGGAATATTCGTGGACTTTGGCCACCTGTCTAAGAAAAATAGCGTCCCTTCTGTCCATCTCTTATCTAGACGCTCAGGCAATTTTCTTCCATCTGGTTTGGAACAAGGTACTGAAAATAGATTTGATTAACACTCCTCTCCACCTTACTAGTCTAGTTCCTGAATTCGAAGTTTTCCAGATCCCTGTCCAAGGATCGTTGAAGGAGAAAATGTCATGACTGTCCTCGTTAATGAGGTTTTTGAGCCTGTTACCGATCTGTCGGTCATCGCTACGATAGCTAGGCTCATTTACCAAGATGAAACGCATGACTTGGCTGTGGTGATAGATCTAGCAGACCCACCCCGGCAGCCCTACGCCATTGGTCTCGAAGAGTTGCGTCGTTCGTTAGCGTCTGGTCACACGAAACCAGCAGCCATTACCACACCCGAGTTTATGCTTGTGCTTGAGGACCAGCTGGATGAGAGAGCCAAGCAAGGCCGGGACGAAAAGTGGGCGGTCATAGCCCCGCTGCTAGATCCTGAATATCCAGGACAAATATTTGTACGGGGAGAGTTAGGCCGGCTTGTTACCAAACGGGCGTCAGAGCTCGGAATTCAGCGAAAAACGATCTATCGGCTTCTTTACCGATATTGGTTTTATGGTCAAGTTCGAAACTCATTACTTAATAATTACTCGGCGGTAGGAGTTGCCGATAGAAAATATGATCCGAGTAGGCCTCCAGGGCGAAAACCTACGTTTCAAGGCGTTCTCACTGCGCCTTCCAAGATGCTCAGTGCGGTTGATAAACGATGCATACGAGTTGGATATGCCCTTTATGTAAAAGATAAGAAATCTTCTATTTCGAGCGCATATGACGAAATGTTGAGAAGATTCTACTCGGTTCGAGACATCTCTAAAAACAGTGAAGAAGAGCTTCGTTTGCTACCTAGCTTAGAGCTGCCCAGCCTGAGGCAATTCAGATATTGGGGACAGATTTTTTTCGACGAAATTGAAACCGAGCGTGGCCGTAAAGGGTTGAGGAAGTGGTTAAAGGACTGCCGTCCGCTTTCAGGTACCGTTCGCGATTGGCTGCGTGGACCGTGTCATCAGTTTGAAATCGACGCAACTATTGCCGATATTTATTTGGTCAATAGCTACTCTAGACGGATGCTTATTGGCCGGCCCGTAGTTTATATCGTTGTGGATAGTTTCTCCGGAATGATTGTTGGCCTCTATGTAGGATTGGAAGGTCCCAGTTGGAACGGGGCGAGGCAAGCGCTGTTCAACGCGTTTACCCCCAAAGTCGAGTTCTGCGCTCAGAACGGCGTTGAAATCAATTCAGATGATTGGAATTGTCACCACCTGCCCCACCAGATTTACGCCGACAGGGGAGAGATGTTGTCACTGGCAGCAGAGGGGCTATCGTCAGGCTTGGGAATTGAGATGGGCACGGCTCCGCCTTATCGGCCTGATTGGAAGCCTATGGTAGAAAGTCGGTTTGGCATTTTGAATGATTTGACGGGTATCAGATGGCTACCTGGCGGGGTAGCTGCGCGAGACAAAGAGCGAGGCGAGCGAGATTACCGGCTCGATGCCACGCTAAACCTCAAAGAGTTCACCCAGATCCTCATCAATTGCGTGCTCCACTATAACCGGCACCATCGACAGCCTGACCGACTGACTCAGGCGATGATGAATGACGGTGTTGAACCTACGCCCAACGGGATATGGAATTGGGCCTGCGAAAACGACCTGATCGAATCCAACAAACGTCCCGACGAGCTGGTTTACCTCCATCTCTTGCCGCGCGAGCGCGCGACCGTTCAAAAGGGCGGCGTGATGTTTCGCGGCATGCACTACGTTTGTGATATGGCCATAGAGAAAGATTGGTTTGCCAAGGCTCGCAAAGGGGGCGTTTGGTCAATAGAGTGTTGGTTCGATCCGAACTCTGCGGCGCACATCTGGATCCAGGGAGAGGCCAAGCAGTTTATCCGCTGTGATCTTCGACGATCGGATGCCGGTTACGCGAATTACCGCTCGGACGAGATTTTTGATCTGCTCGAAGCCTATCGCCAAAAACCGCCTACTCACCGGCGAGCCGAGCTGGAAAGCCGTGTGCAGCTTAGCGATCAGGTCCACCAGATCATCAGCCATGCGCTCGCAGAACGAAAATTGGAACCTGCTCCGCCCACCAAGGCGGAGGCCACTGGAAACATCCGCGAGAACCGCGCAGAAGAACGTCTCCGTGAGCGTGAAAATGCGGCTGTTCCTGAAGGCGTCAGGGCGGAGCCAGCTTCACTTCAATCTGAATCGACACCGAAAGCGCATGACTCATATGCCGGCGAGCGCACTGCGCAAGTTATCGATTTGCTCAAAAGAATTCGGCCAGGACAGGCAAAATGAAAGGTGCGCAGACGTTTGCCAATTACGTCAAACAGGACATAAGTGAGTATGCGGGCAATCCGCTTATCGAAGCTTTGCCTCCTATATTGTCGGAGGCGGCGGCTATTGAGCTGATCTCGAATTTTCCTCAGCCGGTGGATCCGAAAGAGCTGACCCTCGAAGGATCCACTCGAATTCACTGTATCGACCGATTAAGAACCGTGGTACAGCCGTTTTTGTTACACCTGGAACTGGAGGCCCTGTTTTCACTGCTCATCCGTCGAGGGTATGTTGGGCGTAACCCGATGTCGCCCGCTACCGTCCGGCATTTGCATTCTTTATCGGGGGCTCAGCGTTACCACGATGCGTTCAAGTCCACTGCTGAAACGTTTACCGTCGTCGGCCTGAGCGGTATTGGCAAGTCGACGGCACTCCACGCCATTTTGAGCCTTTATCCACAGACAATCCGTCATGAGCGCTATGAGGGAAAGCAGTTTGTTCATACCCAAATCACTTGGCTGAAGCTTGACTGCCCTCGGGATGGATCGCTGGCTGGATTTTGCCAGCAGTTTTTTTATGCGGTTGGTGACGCTCTAGGAGACAAGGACTATCACAAGCGCTACAGGCATCGAAATATCAATGATGCGCTGCAACAGATGGAGCAGGTGGCCAGCACGTTTTTCATCGGCGCCTTGTTAATCGACGAGCTGCAAAACCTCCACCTGGCGAAAACCGGTGGTAAGGAGAGCATGCTGAATTTCTTTCTGCACTTGGTTAACAACATTGGTATCCCGGTCGTTTTCAGTGGCACGAACTCTACGATTAGCCTGTTCTCAGAAGCCATGCGGACTGCCCGCCGAGTCTGTGGTGCCGGTACGCTGGAATTCAAACGATTCGAAAAAGAGGATGAGGAGTGGCGGTTGTTAGTCGAAAATCTCTGGAGCTATCAGTGGTGCAAGCAGACTGCTGAGCTGACTGACGAGATTTTCGACACGCTGTATGAGCACACTCAAGGCGTCACAGATTTCCTGGTCAAGCTGCTGGTATTGAGTCAGCGTTATGCGGTCCAGAGTGGCTCGGAGTGTTTGACTGCCGAGGTCCTGGTGAAGGTAAGCAACTCAAAAATGCAGATTCTAAAGCCAGCCCTTTCAGCTCTGCGTAGCCGAGATCCGAAGCGGATGCGGCAGTTCGACGATTTGCTGCCGATTGAGGATCAACTGAGCGAAATGATGGTCTTCGACGGTTTGGCACGAGAGGATCGCCTCGCCTTGCTTCGAAGCGTTGTGTCCCGTGAGAAGCCGGCAGACCAATCTCCAACCATTCTTGCGAAGGATCACCCATCGCCTATTGCAACTGGTGTGGAAAACTCAGAGGCTAAAGCCCTAAGCGAACAGGACGCTCCCCTCGATGCTCTGCGAGCTGCGGGCTGGCTCAACGAGGACTTGTTTGAGTTCTCACCGATGTATCACAAAGCGTGAGTCGGGGGGTGGCGAAGTGCACCTTAAACTCCATTTCTTCCCCACCGCGTTCCCCGATGAGACGCTGCACAGCGTGATATCTCGCTATGCCCGTCTTTGCGGTGTTCGTAATTGCCAAGCAGCATTTGCCGGCCTGAAATCGGCGGCAGCATTTTCGCAAAATGTGGCATTCCCAAGTCATTTAGGGGAGTTTGTCGACGCGCTACCCAGCGGTACCGAGCTATCGATAGCCGAGGTCCTTATGCGTCACACGCTATTACCCTACTATGCGCCGTTTTTGACTATGAGCCAGGTAGAACACGCTCGGACGCTGATGACTGCCGATGGGAAGGGTTTGATGTTGAAGCTGGGCGTCAACGCGAGCCGTATTGGATTCGCCTCCCGAGTGCGGTTATGCCCAGAATGTATCGCCCAAGATCAGGCCCAACGGGGAGTTGCTTACTGGCACAGGGTTCACATGCTTCCAGGCGTGCTGGTATGTCCGCATCACGGGACGTCACTTAGTATCCTTGATCCTCGCTGGTCCAGCCGCAGCTCTCGACAACTCAATCTGCCGAGTGATGAGAATGTGCAAGCTCACACGTTACGTCTCGATACCCCGTCGCTGAGCATGCCGCCGCTTCACGAAATAGCGTTGCGCTCACTTCAGGTCATCGAGTCTGAAGTCAGTGCTTTGTCAGCGGAGGCGGTGCGCTACACGTTTTTACAAAGGGCAACGCAGCTTAACCTTGCCTCTGATAACCATCGCTTGCACATGCACATGCTGGCGCAGCACATGGCCGATTTTTTTGCCGCACTCCCGCAAGAATGGGAATTTTCCATACTCGGAGAAGTTCGTGCAGGTACACCCGCCTCGTGGGTCACGAAGCTGCTTCGTACGCCAATAACCTCCCACCACCCGCTCAAATACATTTTATTGGCCGGTGCTCTGGGCATTGACATGGTGAACTTGCTGCATGGTCAACGCCCGGTGAAACAGGCGGTGGCGTGTGGTCCGATAGCTCACATTCAACTTCACACGCGCCTTTCTCCGGTGATGCCCGGTGAAGGCATGGACTGTTCGTCAGCCGCTGTGTGGAAACATGCTCTTGAGGGCGCTGATGCCAAAAAGATCGCTGCCGTTCTAGGCGTTTCATTGGCGTATGTCTATCGTCACATCCGAAATGTAGCCGGCGGGCAAGGTGCTTGGAGTGAGGCAAGATTTCACATTGAGCTATGCGCAAGACGCACGGCTTTCGAGGCTGATTATCGTTTTTACAAAGCACATGCATGCAGGGGGTATGCGTGGCTGTATCGCCACGATAGGCGGTGGCTTTCGGAGTCAACTGTAAACCCAAGCCCCCATCGTACGCCCCGTCTAAATAGCGCCGAAATGTTCGCTGCCCTCGATGCGAGACTGGCCGGCGAAGTCCGTCAGTGTGCTGAAGCGCTTTATGCTCTTGCGGGTAAGCCTGTCCGCATCTCGCGTACCAGAATTGGCCGGGAGCTTCATGTTCTGTCTCGCTTCGAAAAGCAGCTCTGCAAGCTTCCTCTCTGTGCAGCAATGCTCGACAAAGTATGTGAATCAATCGAAGGCTTCCACGATAGGCGTCTGCGATGGGCTAGAAGCAAATTGCTCTCGGAGGGCAAGCCTATATCACGTTCTTCGCTTTACAGGGTCGCGAGCATTCGGCCCACGCTGTAATCCAGCCAGCCATTCCCTCGATCTAAAAAAGTTCTGAATTTAATTCAACGTAAACACATTATTTTTCTGTTAATGAATATTTGCACCTTCCAGAATAGCTACGGCATACGCTGGATGACCACGATCAGCAAGTAAAACGTACTAACCCGCGATCAACAGAAATAGTTTTGCAATTGCCATGGGCTGACCTGCGCAGGTTATCGATACGTGTTTTGTATTCAAGAGTACGATCGCGGCAGGGCTTAGATGAATTCACTACGGTTAAAAGTTGAGCGGCTGGGTATCATTTCCAAATCGATACCGGATACAGAATTTGACGGGTTGCATATATACTGCCCCCGGATGCATATTCTCTTCGAGCCCTACCTTTAATCGGTAAATGATGTCTGATCTATTGTTTTTCCCCGTGTCGATGCCGGATGAAATGCTGCACTCTCGTGTCACCCGATATCACTATCTGTCAGGCAACAGAACCGCGACAGAAACCTACCGCGATTTGTTCGCATCGAAACCCTTTTGCATTGGTGGCATCGTACCCAATCAGATCGAGAGGCTCGCCCACAGACTGCCGGGGCAATCGGAGAGCAATCTCGCAGAGCTGATCAGTAGCAATACCACTTTTCCTGCTTACCGGCCTTTTCTTGGGGTTAAGCAGGGTCCGGAGAACAACGTAGGTCCGCTGGGTTATGACGGGGTGGTACGGGTGCCCCGCAGAGAGGAGTCCACCCATGGCAAGGCTAAGCTTTGTCCTACCTGCGTTCAGGAGGATTTGATTGATCGGGGTTCTGCCTACTGGCATCGATCTCACCAAATACCCGGTGTTGCCGTCTGTTGGCGTCATGGCGACACATTGATCCATGCCTGCCCCGAGTGCTCTCGCCCGTTCTACCGAAAATTGAAGCTACTTCCCAATCTGACTGAGCCATGCGCATGCGGTTGGAGCCCCTTAAACAGCGCAGCGACTCACAAGGGCTCAAAACTGGAACAGAAAGTCGCCCTGTTCGCACACGATATCTTGCAACGCAATATTCCTCCGATAGGCAGTACGGTATTAAGTTCTTGCTACGTCCGCCAATGCAAGAAACGCGGATATATTTTCGGAAAAAATGCAGGTATCGCAAAACTATTCGACAGCATCCAAAGCGCTTACGGTGATGAGCTTTTGTCGCAGATTGATCCAGCCTATAACACCGGGAAACATGAGCAATGGATCCGGCTCAAATCAGACAAAGGTCAGCTAAATATGCCGCTCGCGAGGCATTTGATCATTGCTCTTCATTTGTTTTCCAGTGCAGATGACTTTGAAGAGGCTCTGAAGAATGAGTCTATTCTGCTGAGTGCCTCTGTTTCTCCGCGAGCGTCCAAAGTTGAAGAATCGCATCCTAGCCAAAAAACTAGGTATCGCCAAAAAATTGAGTTGCTTTTAGCGCTACGTAACGACGCCGATGTCGAGTACCTCTGGAAGAAGGCGTACAAACCTACGCAATGGATTCTAGAACATGATAACGCATGGTTAATGGCAAAACTCCGTGCACCTAAAAAAATTGCAGTTACGGTCGAAAAGTCTGTCGACTCAAGAGACGGCGCGTATGCGGCCCTTATCGAAGCGGGCGTAGATGAGCTATATAAAGTTACGAAAGATCCGAAGAGAGTGAATATTCGGAATTTGCAATCGCTACTCCCAGGTTCGTTACCTCATGAGCTGGATCTACGCAAGCAGAGGTTTCCCCTTACTTATCAACAGATAAAGATTCATCAAGAGTCAGTATGGCATTTCCGTCTAAGAACTTTGATATGGACTGTCTCTGAACTCATCCGGATGAAGCTCCCGGTGAATTACTCGACGGTAAGATTGACTTCAGCGGTAGCAAGCAAGGTTTTCCTGGTATTTTCCAGTTTCTTCGAGTGGGATCTGACAAGCCTGGAAAAAACCGGAGTCGACGCGGAGGCCTTGCTCAGATCTACCGGCGTATCGAGGAATTGGGAGGGGCCACCGGTTCCAATAAGCTTTTGAGGTCATCTGTGTTCCGTCAGCGTCTGCCAACCTTTGGTGATAACAAAAATGCCATCTGGCTTGAAAGCGTAAACGCGGAGTAGGGTTCACCTTTCACATTAGTAACCTTCGCGGCAGCTTTCTGAAAGCTTTCACTTGTTACTCTTTAACTCAGAAAATTGAGCTTAGGAGAAAATCATGAAAGCAATGACAGCAGTGAAAGCGTTTTGCGCCGCTTCGGTTTTGACCTTATCTTCATTAGCCATGGCTGAAGGAGGCGGTGACCGCGTGTATGGTCGGATGATGCAAGAAAACCAACAGGCGATGGAGCAATATGCCTTAAGAAATGGTAAGGCCGTCCCTGAAGTTGTTCATTATGAATATGGTATGAACCTCGATATTCAGAAGGTGATCAGTGTCACACAGGCCAACAAAAACTGTAGTGTTGCGCCTTCGCGCATGACCTATGAAGATTCGGCGGGCAAGCTTAATACCGTGGAATACAAGATTATGGGTACCGACTGCCCACATGGGAGTTAGCCCCTTAAGGTCATGTCTACATCAAATCATTCATTTACGCTTTTTAAGCATGCTTGCTGGTCGCTGACATAGAAGTAATTTTCAGGTCACGCTGAAGTTATCTTTTGTATGAAATTATGTCTGTCGGCACGTAGAGGGAATCCCTATGTGCCGGTGGCTTTTTATAATGATAAAAATATTTCATAAAGAAACTCTGCCAAGCAAAAGCCTGGAGTGTTAAATGAACAATAAAAGCTTTTATGGTCTTTCTCTCATTGCCCTTGGCATGAGCATGGGGCAAGTTGCAGTGGCCGTTGAGCAAAAACCTGAGGGGTTCATTGAAGGGAGCTCCCTTAGTCTTCTCAATCGTAATCTCTACTTCAATCGTGACAATCGAAAGGGCCAGTCAAGTCCCACAGGCAATGGTTACGCTGAAGAATGGGCTCATGGGATTATCGGGCGATTTGAGTCTGGCTTCACCCAAGGCACCGTCGGGTTCGGCATAGATGCATTTGCAATGGTAGGACTCAAGCTTGATTCGGGTGATGGGCGCTCGGGGGCTCGAAGCTCAGTGGATGTCATGCCCTACAACAGCAAAGGCCAACCTGAAGACTCTTACTCAAAAGTAGGCGGAGCCGCGAAGGCTCGCTTTATGGATACGGTGGTCAAAGTAGGAGATGTCTTTCCATCCACGCCTGTCGTGGCATATGGCGATTCTCGACTGCTGCCAGAGAGCTTTAAGGGGGCAACGTTCACCAACACCACCATTAAAGACCTGACCATTCAGGGGGGGCGGCTGCATGCGATGAGCCAACCCAACTCCAGCAGCATGCGTGACGGCTTTTCGACTTTCTATGCCGGTGCTGTTGATGCTCCATGGATTGCTTACCTTGGGGGCGATTACACCGTTAATGAGCATGTTGGTGTGAGTCTTTACGCCAGCCAATTTAAGGATGTTTGGAATCAGTATTACGCAGGCACTTCCCTGAGCTACCCGCTCTCAGAGAGCGTCGCGTTGATCGGTGGATTTAATTACTACCGCGCGGTCGACGAGGGTAAAAAACTCCTGGACAGCTTTGATAACAATATCTGGAGTGGCAAAGCCGGGGTTAAATTCGGCGTCCACACGGTGACCGTTGGCTATCAGCGCAGCAACGGCAATGACGACTTTGATTACCTGCGCCAATCGGACTCGATTTTTCTGGATAACTCCATCCAGTACAGCGACTTCAACTCACCGAAAGAGCAATCCTTGCAGCTTCGCTACGACCTGGATATGCAAGCGTTCGGCATCCCAGGCCTTAGCTTCATGACCCGCTACGCGAAGGGGTGGGACGCTGATTATTCCAACGCGAACAGCGTGTATATGCGTCGCGGAGCAGATGGAGCGCCATTGCAAGACCAAAAGCGTTGGGAGCGAGACATTGAGGCTAAGTACATCATCCAGTCAGGCTCTCTGAAGGACATGTCGCTGCGTGTTCGCCAAGCAACCACGCGTGCTACCGATTTCGAATCTGATTTGGATGAGGTCCGACTGATTGTCGAGTACCCACTGCAACTGCTTTAACGAGCGCTAACCTGCGGCACCAATTGTTCGACTACCAGGTACACCCCGTCTCCTTGTTTCTCCTTTGGTTTGGGAGGCGGCTTAGGCGCCCTAGTGGCGCCTTTTTTTGTGTGGATTGACATAAGTGCGGGACGTCCTGTTGTCAGTACCTGTGTTCGCCCCGCTTGGCAAACCTGCTGTCTAGGAGCTTTTGATCCGTTGACAGGCAATCTCCATTCATAACTGAGACTGAAGGTGCAGAGTCATCGTCGATATTCACTTCGACTGCGTGCGCATCGTTTAGCTGAGGGCGTTATAGAGTGGGGCTGGGGGGAACAGCAGGAGAGACGGCCAACAGTAGCTCATTGTCTTTGCGTGTTACTTGAGCGCGGAATGGACAGTATGTGTCCCGCTGCATGGCTATGTCGCTAACCACGCAGGGACAGGATTGAGGGGCCAGATTAGTTTCCGGGGTATTCAGCAATGACCTGGTCTGCGCCTGCTTTGGACAAACCGATTACCTGGTAAGCATCATGTTTTCCGTTGACTTCCATGCCCGGGGATCCAGCCGGCATGCCAGGAACGGCGATCCCGAGAAGGTCGTCACGTTTGCTCATCGCAATGATTTGCTCGGCGGGCACGTGACCTTCAACAAACTTTCCATTGATCATTGCTGTGTGGCAGGACGAGAGTCGTGGAGCAACACCGAGATCCTGCTTGACCGCGCTCATGTTGGTTTCTACATGATCAACGACGGTGAAGCCGTTAGCTTCAAGGTGCTGGATCCACTTCTTGCAGCATCCACAGTTAGCGTCACGATGGACGTCGATCGTCAGCGACTCTGCTGCATGACCAGCTGAACTGATAAACAGAGCCGCAAATGCAGCGAGGCGAAGTGCCCGACCGGGACGAAGAAAGTTATTTCGCATGGGTATGTTCCTTCCCATCAGCGTGGGTATGAGTTTTTGGCTGAGTGGCCGGAGTTGCAGGGGCGTCATGTGAAGCCTCCACAACCTGAGGATGGGCGTGTTCGGTACTTTCATCCTGAGAAGGCGCTTCGGCCGCCTCATGGGCATGAGCGCTGTTTCTCTCGCCATGATGGTCGCCTGCTTCGGCTATTTCTTCGCCTGTACCCGCATCATGATGCCCCGCGACAGCGCCTTTTTGGCCCTCATGCTGGCCTTCATGGTTATGCATTTTGCTCTCGCCGCCACCGTGTTGATGACCACCGCTGCTGGTTGCGAGAGCTTTGTATTGCTCTGCATCCATTGAAGGCAGCTGCTGGAGAAATGCGACCATTCCCCATATGTAGGGATCGGCCATGCTTTTACCCCAAGCGGGCATGCCTGTGGATTTGATTCCATGCTTGATGATCCAGAAAGCTGCGGCAGGGTTTCCATCAACGCCCAGTTTTGAAAGATTCGGAGGTGCGGGGTAAAGGCTATTACTTAACTCGGTTCCTTCAATACCCGGAGCGAGATGGCAACCGATGCACATAGAGTTGTAGTTGCCAGCACCTGCGCGGATTAGAGCTTCTTCGCTCAGGTCGGGGACTTTAATGTCGCGTGAGCGCACTTCGATCGAGCGATCCCGAGCGGTGGAAAGTAGCGCGTAAACGGGATCGGAGTGTGGTTCATCCGCCCCAACATTGATCACACCAAAATAAACCACGCCGGCACCTGTTATTGCGGCAACCACCCCGGCAGCAGTCAATGTTTTCAACGTTCTTTTCATGTCAGGCTCTTAAAACCACATCCGAATACCGGCGACAAATCGCGCCTCGTTCGCATGCTCTCCTTCATCGCTGGCCAGGTCTGCCGTATTGCCGTAGGAGCGGCTCCAGCTAACCCCAATGTAAGGGGCAAATTGGCGAACAATCTCATAACGCAATCGGAGCCCTACTTCGGTGTTTGCCAATCCAGACCCAATGCCGCGTTGAGGATCATTTTTTCCGTAAAAATTGGCTTCGGCCGTTGGCTGCAAGATCAGGCGATTGGTCAGCAGAATGTCGTAGTCGCCTTCCAATCTAGCAGCGGTTTGACCGTTCTCACCGATATAGGCAGTCGCTTCGGCTTCAAAGTTATAGAGGGCCATGCCCTGAATACCGAGCGCTCCCCAAGTTTGTGGTGATCCGGGCTTGAAGTCTTGTCGTACGCCGGTGACGACATCCCACCATGGACCGATGGAGTGCCCCCAAAGGGCTGAGAGTTCAGCGTTTTCCGTTACGCCATTGGTACGTTCGCCTTCCGAACGCAACCACAGTCGGTCAACGTCACCGCCGATCCATCCTTTTGCATCCCAGGCCAACGCACTACCGTTGTCAGCATCCTGGTACTCAAACTTATCCAGCAGCATGAAGGAGTTGACCTTCTTGTCGTGAACGCCATGACCAGCCACATCAGGGAACGCGGCTGCACGGTCAGCGTCGGTCAGTACAGGGATTGGAGTTCGGCTGGTGGTGGTAGCCCCTCCATCCATACTTTCCATACCGTCCATTGCTCCATTGTCCATGCTCATCTTGCTGTGATCCATTGCCCCCATCTTGCTATGGTCCATAGCTCCCATCGAGCCGCGATCCATCTTGGAGTGATCCATCTCTTCTGCCGCCTGGGCCATGAAAGAGAAAGCAGGACTGGTAGAGACTGCCAGTGCCATCAACGTTGGACGTAAAAACTTACTGGTCATGATCTCAATCTGCCTTTTTGGTTTTTTGGTCATGACCCATCGACTCATGGCTCATCTTGCTGTGATCCATTGATCCGTGATCGGGCTTTGATTCTTTTGTCGCAGTTGCAGGCTTGCTCGTTGGCTCCGCAGGAGTAGCAGGTGAATGAACACTACTATCCTCGACTGCCAGCGCCACGGACGAGAGTCCACCCATCAAGCCGACGGCAAAGAGGCAACCGACCAGCGATTTACGATTTAGGTATGTGCTCACAGATCGTCTCCTTTACTCATCAACCCGTACTTCACGGAACATGCCCATTTCCATATGGAAAAGCAGGTGGCAGTGATAGGCCCAGCGACCTAAGGCATCGGCGGTGACTCGATAGCTGCGCTTGGTACCTGGTGGCATGTCGATTGTGTGCTTGCGCACCATGAACTTGCCGTTTTCATCTTCAAGGTCGCTCCACATTCCGTGAAGGTGAATGGGGTGCGTCATCATGGTGTCGTTTACCAAGGTGATGCGAAGACGCTCCCCATACTTGAGACGAAGGGGCTCAGCGTCAGAAAATTTGATGCCGTTGAAGGACCAGGAAAACTTTTCCATGTGACCGGTCAGATGTAGCTCAATGGTGCGATTGGGCTCGCGGCCATCAGGGTCCTCGAAAGTGCTTTTCAGGTCTGAATAGGTGAGGACTCGACGACCATTGTTCCGCAAACCGATGCCTGGATCGTTTAGCTTTGGCGTCGGGGTCATGGCTTGCATATCAACCAAGGGGTTGTTGGTTTCGGAGGCTGGGTGAGTCTGCATTTCTCCACCCATACCGCCCATGCCAGCCATCTTGCTGTGGTCCATACCGGCCATGTTGGACATATCGCCTTTGTCCATGCCCGCCATCTTGCTATGGTCCATGCCAGCCATGTTGGCCATGTCGCCTTTGTCCATACCAGCCATCTTGCTGTGATCCATACCAGCCATGCTAGTCATATCACCGCCGTCCATGCCGGTCATCCCGGTCATGTCACTTTGGTCCATGCCCGCCATCTTGCTGTGATCCATGCCAGCCATGCCGGACATGTCGCCGCTGCCCATACCAGCCATGCTGCCATGGTCCATACCAGCCATACCGCCCATTCCCATGTCATCCATGGACAAAAGAGGCCTAGGGTCGATCGCAGGCACTTGTGCCTTTAATCCTTCGCGAACTGCGAGGGTTCCGCGTGCATACCCGGTTCTGTCCATAGACTGGGCGAAGATGGTGTAAGCCTCTTCACTGGCGGGCTCAACTATCACGTCATACGTTTCAGCTACGGCGATGCGGAATTCGTCGACGCTGACCGGTTTGACGTGTTGGCCGTCGGCGGCCACAACGGTCATTTTCAAGCCAGGAATTCGAACGTCGAAATAGCTCATCGCCGAGCCGTTAATAAAACGAAGGCGCAGCTTCTCACCTGGTTTGAAAATACCGGTCCAGTTACCGTTGGGCGCCTGGCCATTCATGAGGTAGGTGTAAGTATCTCCACTGACGTCTGCGAGGTCAGTGGGGTTCATTTTCATTTCTGCCCACATCTTTCGGTCGGCTACGGTAGATGACCAGCCTTGCTTGCTGACATCGTCGATGAAATCGCCAACGGTACGTTTGTGGTGGTTGTAGTAGTCAGATTGCTTCTTAAGCTTCGCCATGACGCGACTAGGATCTTCATCGGTCCAGTCAGTCAACATCACCACGTAGTCGCGGTTGTATTGAAAAGGTTCAGGTTCTTTCGAGTCGATAACGATTGGCCCGTAAACGCCTGCCTGCTCCTGTAAGCCCGAGTGGCTGTGATACCAATACGTACCGTTCTGATGGATCTTGAATTTGTACTCGTACATACCGTCGGGTGCGATGCCATGGAAGCTTAATCCGGGTACGCCGTCCATATTGGCCGGCAGGATGATCCCGTGCCAATGGATGGAAGTGTCCTGGTCCAAACGATTTTTCACACGCAGTGTGACTGTCTCTCCTTCGCGCCAACGCAGCAAGGGTCCTGGCAATGATCCATTGATGGTCATGGCCGTGCGCGGCGAGCCGGTGATGTTTACAGGGGTTTCACCAATAAACAGATCAAATTCGTTGCCGGTGAGGACGCTCGGCAAGCCTGGACTGGTCACTGCCCATACAGGAGTGCGCCACAGACCAAGGCCGCCAAGGATGCCACCGGCGGCCAGGCCTTTAACGAATGTCCGTCTAGAGGTTTTGGAATGCATGCCGTTTATTTCCAATCAGTCAAAAGGGAGCCGTTCAAAACAACCCGTGAGTTGGCAAGATGAGCTTCGCTTACCGTTAAAAAGACGAATTTTTACAGCAAGCGAGCTCAGAAATTGCCACATCTAAACCACCTTAGTGATTACATTTCTGTCAGGTTGGCCGCGTGCCTAATCGTTCAGCAGTTTTTATGATCCATCGCTTTCGCTTTGCTCTCAGCGACAGGCGGTTGAGAGCTCTGCGTTTGAGCTACCTGGTACGATTCCATCGAATTATTTTTGGCCAATTCCATACGTGCGAAAGTCCGATCACCACCGCCCTCAGCCATAGCCAAAGATGAAATGCTCAGAGCAGCGATGACGAACAAGGATTTGATAGTGTTCATTTGGGGTTTCCTCAGATCAGTACTGGCCGCCCCTGAATCCAATCGTGCATTGATTCGTAGCGGGTGAGCATTAGGCTCAATAGGACTATAAGGGTCATCCGCTGTCGGGAAGCTTAGGCCAATATTACAGTTGCGTCAGGTTGTGATATTTCTCTTGAAGAACATCGTATTTAGTCCTTAAGGTCTCGGTCTTCCAGCGCGCATCGATATTACTCACCAATAATATCAACGGGCGAACCTTTGTAGGTTTTCGTTACTCAAGGTGACTATGTCTTTGAACCTCTATTGGTCGGAGATGTGAATCCGGAGGTATCGCGTAGTAAATAAGTGAGCTTGTTGAGGATTATTGCTTGAGTATTAGTTTCGAAAAAGCGGTCGGCGTAGCGGAAAGAGCTTTGAATCTTCGTAGCCAAAGAGCCGAAATCCTGAGTAACAACATCGCAAATGCTGATACGCCGAACTACAAGGCTCGAGATTTAGATTTTTCTACTGTGCTCGCCCGCGAAATAGAAAAAACACCTGCCACTCTATTTTCTTTGGAAACAACAAATGTAAAACACATTGCCGGAATAGAATCCGTAAGCGATATTTATGGAATTAGTTTGCTTTACAGTACACCGGCTCAACCTGCCATTGACCAAAATACTGTCGATCAGCAGGTTGAGGTCGCAAAGTACACAGAAAATGGAATACGTTTCGACGCCGCTTTTACTCGGTTGAATGGAGCATTCAAAGGTTTGCTCAAAGCTCTGCGAGGTGATTAGTAGCGCAGGGGCTTGCGAGCGGTAATTGTGGTCGACGCTGCTATGGTATCCCTGAATGTTCACCAAGTGGATCCCCCCTGCAACGGGCGTCTGACCAGGGGCAGCTGTCAGCGCTTCAAGCGCTGATCTGGCAAGGAAAACCTACCGCCTCGACAGCTTTACGAATCTGCTCTGGGCTTTCGCTGCTTTCAACTCTCACCTTACCGGCTGACCGATCCACGGAAACCGTAGCTTCGTTATCCATTGACTGAATCGCCTTGGTGATTTTGCTGACGCAACTGCCGCAACCAATGCCGGAAACATTTAAAACGAACATGGTTTTTTACCTCTCAAGCTGAGCGGTTTCTTTTCGCCGCACCAACAGCATCGACGTTGACACGATGGCAAGGTCAACAGTTATCTGTTTCGGGTTGTGACCGTCATTGTGATGGGTAGTTGGGCAGACTTGACCACTCGTTTGCATTTGACCTGACCAACCATTTGCAGCGTATTCGACTTTGGCCATCGCCGGCAGAGAACGGTTAGAGGCGGACATTACAGCTCCTCTCGCTCCTCGCTCGCACTTGAGGCCTCTTTTCTGCCAGGGACTGTAGATGCTCTCTCCGCTCTATGATCTTGCATAGGCATAGGGGGTATGCCTATCATGCGCAATACATAGGTAGGGGGGGTATCCCATGGGCCATATTGCAGCAAACAAAGAAAATCTTCTCAAACGCGTAAAACGCATAGCCGGACAAATCCAAGCCGTTGAACGAGCATTGGAATCGGATCTCGATTGCGCAAAAACATTACACCTTGTTGCTGCCACTCGCGGAGCAATCAACGGCTTAATGGAGGAAATCATCGAGGACCACGCGCGGGAGCATGTCGCGAACCCTGCGCTCAGCGAAGAAGAGCGTAACAGGGGCGTCGAAGAGCTTCTTGAAGCCATTCGCCGTTACGCTAAGTGAACGCATCTAGGTACACACTCATGAGCAACACCAACATCAATTACACACACGACCACGTGTTCCTTGGCTCAGCGCACGACGAAAATGCCAAGCGTACGCTTTGGGTTGTGGCACTGACGGTGCTGATGATGGTCGGCGAGATCACCGCCGGCTATATTACGGGTTCGATGGCGTTACTGGCCGATGGCTTCCACATGGCAACCCATGCCGGCGCATTAGGCATCGCGGCGGCCGCTTACGGATATGCAAAACGCCATGCTTCCAGCGAGCGCTACAGTTTCGGTACCGGAAAGGTTGGAGACTTGGGCGGATTCGCCTCGGCACTGGTTCTCGGTATGGTCTCCCTGGGAATTGGCATTGAGTCTGTCATGCGCCTCTTGCAGCCAACGGAAGTTCAGTTCGGCACCGCTACGCTCATCGCGATTACCGGTTTGATTGTCAACATTGTCAGTGCGTTGTTGCTGGGCCACGGGCACAGTCATGAGCACGACCATGATGATCATGCCCATGCCCATGCCCATGCCCGTCACGGGAACGACAACAACCTGAAATCTGCGTACGTCCACGTTATCGCGGACGCGCTCACTTCAGTTCTGGCCATTGCGGCACTGCTCGCCGGGCGTTATCTCGGTTGGGTTTGGCTGGATCCGGTCATGGGTATCATCGGCGCCATTGTTATCGCGCGTTGGGCCTGGACCTTGATGGGGGGCACCGCAGGTGTGCTGCTGGATCAGACAGATGCGCACGTTGCCGAGGAAATCCGCGAACTGGTTGAGAAGCCGGGGGATGCCATCATCACTGACTTGCATGTCTGGCGGATTGGGCCGCAAGCCCATGCGGCCATCGTCAGCGTCGTTGGTAAGGCCACTGCGAACGCCGACAGCATTCGTGAACGTCTCAAGCCGGTTCACGAAGTCAGCCATCTGACGGTCGAGTTTCGACCGGCCTGATTCAGAGCCTGCCCTCCATTGTCTCCAAAGGAACCCGCAATGCCACCAGGGAAACGCGAACTGGCGCGGATAGAACGCCGGTTGATTACCAGGCTCACCGAAGCGTGTGAAACAGCAAAAGGTGAAATCAAAGGCTTTATCTGGCTCACCCATACCGCTGACCTCAACGCGCTGGCTGAAACCCTGAAGGTCATCTGGGTATTCGAAACCTTGGCGGATAGAAAGCTCGCCTTGTTTGACGCGAAGGCGCGCATCTTTGAGCTGACGGCTATCGCGTTGAAGGAGGCCGACATCGTCCTGACCCCTTCAGACCACAGCGTCCACTTCGACTCTGAGGAGGAGTGTCAGCGAACTCACGGAGGTTACTGGAACACCCGCCTGACTCAATACGTGTGTCCAAAGGTGGCTGACAATGGCTAAAGAAATCGAGAATCCCTGCATCTCAGTTTGTCAACTCAGTGGTGATCTGTGTATGAGCTGTGGGCGAAGCAAGGAAGACATCAGAAAATGGAAACGCATGAAGCGGCCTGAAAAAATGGCCGCTGTGCAAAGGGCGAGTGTGCGCTTGAAGGACTGAAGAAAACACATGGGTAGTCCCTTGCCCAGATTTACCGCTTTGGGTCGTTATGAGCCCCTCAGCTTTGATGTCTGGTTGGTCAAATTCTCAATCACAGATCAGTCAAATGCGAATGACTGGTCAGGTTCTATGCAAACGCATGGCAAGTGCGCTGCAATTTTGAAGTTCAGTCAATTCGGGTATTCCTCAGTCTCAATGCATTGAAAACTACAGATGCAGAACTGACGCTCATGGCTATGGCAGCGATCATTGGCGACAAGAGGTGTCCCGTCAGTGGATAGAGCAAGCCTGCGGCAAGGGGGATACCCATCGAGTTGTAAAGAAAGGCGAAACCCAAGTTTTGCCGCATGTTTTTTACTGTTGCGACCGAAAGAGCCCTTGCTCGCAAAATCCCCATCAGGTCGCCTTTTACTAGCGTGAGTTGCGCGCTATTCATCGCAACGTCAGTCCCTGTCCCCATGGCAATGCCCACATCTGCTCGCGCCAGGGCTGGTGCATCGTTGATACCGTCACCGGCCATGGCGACCTTCCGGCCGTTTTGCTGAAGGTCTGCGACCAGACGCTCCTTGTCCTGAGGTTTCACTTCACCGTGGACTTCTTCAATCCCCATCTCCCTGGCGACAGCCCGAGCGGTGGTGAGCCCGTCGCCAGTAGCCATGATGATTTTGATGTCATCAGCCTTGAGCTTGGTGACTGCTTCTTTGGAGGTCGGCTTAATCGGATCTGATACTGCCAACAACCCTGCCAATACCCCGTCGACTGCGAGGTAGATGATGCTGATGCCGTCAAGTCGCAACAACTCTGCACGCTTTTGTAGGGGCTTGGTGCTGACACCTGCGGCTTCCATCAACGCGGTGTTCCCCAGTTGGATCTTCTTGCCATCAACGATGCCACTGACCCCGATACCTGAACCAGACTCAAAGGATCCTGGCTTGGTGAGCTTAATGTTCTCGGTTCGGGCGTGATCGACGATTGCATGAGCCAAGGGATGTTCGCTGCCCTGATCAAGGCTGGCAGCAAGCTGAAGAACATCGTGGGGATTGAAACTGGGTGTGGCCTCCACACTGTGAAACACTGGCCGTCCCTCTGTCAGGGTGCCTGTCTTATCGACAATCAGTGTGTCGATCTTGCATAGGTTTTCGATGGCACTGGCATCCCTGAACAGCACGCCCATGCTGGCTGCTTTACCTGTCGAAACCATGATCGACATGGGCGTAGCAAGACCCAACGCACAGGGGCAAGCGATGATCAGCACGGCGACAGCGTTGATCAGACCAAACACCCAGCTGGGCTCAGGGCCAAAAAGCCCCCAACCAACAAATGTCAGTATCGCAATCGCGATAACACCCATCACAAAGTAGCCGGCAATCGAGTCGGCCATTCGTTGCATTGGTGCTTTGGATCGCTGAGCCCGAGCGACCATCTGTACGATCTGTGACAGCATGGTCTCGGCGCCGACCTTCTGCGCCTCCATTACTAAGCTCCCATGTGTATTGAGCGTGGCACCGATCAGACTATCTCCAGCTCTCTTCATTACCGGCACTGGTTCGCCAGTAAGCATGGACTCATCCACCGCACTTTCACCTTCCAGTACTGAGCCATCAACTGGAACCTTTTCACCGGGTCTGACCCGTAGATGGTCTCCAAGGTGGACATGGGTGAGAGGAATGTCTTCTTCCTGTCCATCGGTATTGATCCGGCGTGCTGTCTTGGGCGACAGGCCGAGAAGGGACTTGATGGCGGCGGAGGTTTGCGATCGTGCTTTGAGCTCAAGAATCTGCCCAAGCAAGGTGAGTGAGATGATGACCGCTGCGGCTTCGAAGTAGACGCCGATGCGTCCATCTTGCATGAAGGTGGCCGGAAAGCTTTGAGGTAAGAGCGTTGCCATGACGCTGTAAAGGTATGCTGCGGCGGTACCCAACCCAATCAGTGTCCACATATTTGGGCTGCGATTTCTAATAGATGCTATGCCTCTGACAAAAAAAGGCCAACCTGCCCACAAGGTCACCGGTGTCGCCAGAGCCAGCTCGATCCAGTTTTGGATCGGGCCATGGAAAAGTTGTAACGTGTGTCCCGCCATGGCGAGCAAGGTCACTATCACGGTTAATGGCAGCGACCACCAAAAGCGGCGGGCGAAATCCCGGAGTTCAGGATTTTCTTCTTCATCGAGCGCGGGTATGACCGGCTCTAATGTCATGCCACATTTAGGGCAGTTGCCGGGTCCGGGCTGGCGTATTTCCGGGTGCATCGGACAGGTAAACTCAGTGCCTGTTTGTACCGCAGGCTCTGGAGTGGTGACGCGGGACTCGGCGCTCGAAACATTACTGCTGAAGCGTTCAGGATCAGCTCGAAACTTCTCCTGGCATTTCAGGCTACAGAATTGATACTTCTGTCCCTGATAAGACTCACCAAATTTACTTGATGAAGTGACTGCCATTCCGCACACCGGGTCACGTAGATCATCGTCATTTAGCGGAGCAGCATGGGCGTGACTGTGGTCGTGGTGGCTCGATATGTTAGGCATGTCTATTTCCCTTCTTTGTCCTTGTGGGTTGCTGCCTGATCGCCATGGCTATGTCCGCCATGGCTATGTCCAAAAAAATGCATTAATGGACAGATCAACAGAATCAGATAAGGCCAAAATGGATAAACGTGGCTGAAATGCTCCCGCAACACGTAGAAGGCACCAATCGCAATGAGCATGATTAGGACAACGCCTGTTTTGCGCCTCCAATATGGTGCGGTGGTGTTTCCATCCAGGCGCTGATGGTTACTCATGATCTAAGCCTCACTGTGTACTCTGCAACAGAGCGTAGCCAACTCCTGTGTCGAAGCGGTGGGAGAAGCCGGCTTAGGCTTATTTCAGGTCAAACTGACCGACCATTCCCGATTGGTAATGTCCGGGCACATTGCAGGCAAACTGAAGGCCTGTGCTGTTGTTGAAGGTCCAGATCAGCTCTTGGGTTGCGCCAGGCTCAATCAGGACGCTGTTCGGGTCGTTGTGCTCCATTCCGACCATCTTCATTCCACCCATGCTGTGGCTCATACCGCTCATCGTTTTTCCGGTACCGGTGGGGTTAAGCGTCCCGTTCTGGAACATGCTTGCCATTTCTTTTTGGTGTGCTGCATGAGCAGAGGCTTTGCCGATGTTGAACTCGTGCAGCAGCGAACCATCATTGCGAAGGACAAATCGAATGGTTTCACCAGGCTTAACGTCGATGCTTTCAGGTTTGAAGAAAATATCGCCCATCTCGACCTCCACCGTACGAGTAACCTGAGAGGCGACTCCAGGCTGGCCGATGTCCTCTTTCCCATGCCCTGCGCTGGCCATAGCCGTAGCACCGAAGAGGAGAGTGATTGCTGCGATGACAGGGGTAACGAGCTTAGCTTTCATAGTGACCTCGAGAGTAAGAGGAGTGGGAGCACTGGCTATGCTAAAGACATGGAGCTGCCAGTTAACTGACCTGAACACTACATTTCTGTCAGTTTTCAAAAAAGCACGGCGTCCAAATGACGCCGTATTTAACGTTACTGTTCAAAAAGCCCATTGGAAGCCGGTTTTCACTGATGATTCTCTGAAAGCATCAATTTGTGCTCGCGCTGCATTTGGTTCAAAACGTCATCGACGATTTTGTCGTGCTTTTCCATCCAGGCGAGGTGCTGCTGAGGAGACATTGAGGCGTCTGGATGATCTTTATGGAGTTGGCTCATGAGCTCTCCCAGCATCTTCATATGCTCAGTCATGTGGACATGACGCTGACCTTCAGGAGCGTTTTCAGCTTGTATCAGGACAGCTTCTGCCTTGTTGCGCAGACCCTCCATACGCTCTATAACCCGGTCTCCGCCACTTTCAGCCCATACAGAAGCTGAGACGAGTATTGAGCTCACAAAAAACAGAATTTTCAGGCGATTCATGGGGCAACTCCTTATGGAATTGTTTTCCGGCTCCTAAACGTTTCATGCTGAAGAGTCGGTCGAGCACTAGGAAGTACTCATGCTTGAACCCTAGACAGCGCTCGCTGACATCTACCTGAAGCCAATATTACTTTTCTGTCAGTTGCTGGTTGGCTGCCGGTTTTCGTTGCAGACTCCGCTTCATCACTATCAGAGAACGACCTCATGAGACTTCTTGTCGCTGAAGACGAACCAAAAATAGGTATCTATTTGCAGCAAGGACTCACCGAGGCGGGGTTCAATGTTGATCGTTTTACTAATGGAAAAGAGGCGCTTCAGCACGCTTTGAGCGAAGCGTATGACCTGTTGATTCTCGACGTCATGATGCCTGGATTGGATGGCTGGGAAGTTCTGCAGAAGGTTCGCGCTTCCGGGAAAGACGTCCCCGTACTCTTTCTCACAGCGAGAGACCGCGTTGAAGATCGAGTTAAAGGACTTGAACTCGGCGCAGATGACTACCTGATCAAACCCTTCGCATTTTCTGAATTGCTTGCTCGAGTCAGAACGTTGCTGCGTCGCGGTAACAGCGCGCCTTCGCAAACCTACATGAAATTGGCTGATCTGGAGGTGGACCTACTCAAGCGTCGGGCCATTCGTGCAGGTAAGCGCATCGACCTTACGGCCAAAGAGTTTGCGTTGCTTGAGCTGTTGCTGCGACGTCGTGGGGAGGTGCTGCCAAAGTCACTTATCGCTTCCCAGGTTTGGGATATGAACTTCGATAGCGACACCAACGTTATCGAGGTTGCGGTTAGACGGTTGAGGGCCAAGATAGATGACGACTTTGAGGTCAAGTTGATTCATACCTCGAGGGGAATGGGTTACATGCTAGACGCGCCTGATTCGGAGTCGGAATGAATCGGATGTCCCTGACAACTCGCATGAGTCTGATGTTCATGCTCGCGGTAACGGCCGTGCTTACGGTCGCCGGACTTAGTTTCAACAACCTCAGTCGGCATCACTTTAAGATGCTGGATCAGCAGGCATTGAACGAAAAGCTCCACTCGACCCAGAGAATTTTGTCCGGGTTGAACACCATCGATCAATTCAGCGAATTTAAGCCTGAGCTGGAAGCGCTGCTGGGTGCTCACCGGGATTTGACGGCCCTAATAATCGATGGTGAAGGCAAGCTGCTGTTCGCAGATCCCGGTCCGGTAGATATTCCGAAGGAGTTCCGCACAACCACAAACAACAACGTCTGGGAGTGGCGGGAGCAAGAGCAGATGTTCCGTGGCGTGACAGCACAAGCCGTTGTGACGGGGCAAGACAAGCCGTTGACAGTCATTTTGATCTTTGACGTTACTCAGCATATGTCCTTTTTCGAGACGCTTGAGCGCTGGTTTTGGATAGGGCTGGTAATTAGCGCGCTGGTCAGTGCGGCGCTTGGCTGGATGGTAGCAAGCAGTGGCATGCGGCCTATTCGCCAGGTCACGCGGGTCGCCGCCTCTATGTCAGCAAAATCACTAAAAGAGCGCATCCCTTTAGCGCCTGTTCCTAAAGAACTTCAGCAAATGGTGCTGTCCTTTAACGCAATGCTGTCCAGACTCGACGATGCATTTGTCCGGTTATCGAATTTTTCCGCAGACATTGCCCACGAACTACGGACTCCTGTAAGCAACTTGATGACCCACACCGAAGTCGTGCTTTCAAGAAAAAGGAATATAGAAGACTACGAAGACAACCTGTACTCAAATCTTGATGACTTGAAGCGTATGAGTCGGATGATTGATGACATGCTATTTCTGGCGAAGTCAGACAATGGTCTGATCACCCACGAGAACAAACCAATAGATTTGGTGGAAGTCGTGGAGAAACTGCTTGAATACTACCGTCTTTTGGCAGATGAGCGAGGGATAGAACTGAAGGTTTCAGGAAGGGGCAGCGTCCGAGGCGATGTCCTTATGCTCCACAGAGCTATATCTAACCTGCTCTCTAATGCGCTTCGCTACACCTCGGAAGGGAAGATGATCAGTGTCGAAATCCTCCAGAAGGAGATGTCGGTATTGGTCGTCGTGGAGAACCAGGGTGAACCCATTGCCCCCGAACATCTTGAAAAGCTCTTCGATCGTTTTTATCGCGTGGACCCAGCGCGCAGGGAAGGAAGCCCAAGCAACGCAGGGCTAGGTTTGTCGATTACCCGATCAATTATTGAGGCGCATGATGGCAAAATCTGGTGTACGTCATGTGACGGTAAAACGGCCTTTCATCTCGAGTTTCCTAGTGTTGACTTGCAGGTCAGCTGAGCAATGCCGCATTTGTGATCAACGGCGTTAGCGCGACTTGGGCCTGCATCCAGTTTCGTAATTTTTTGAATGAGTGAATACCCCAGTATTTGCGGCGTGCGGTCTCGTTTCTAAGACTTGCGACCTTCGCCAATTCGATCCCAAACAGCGTGTCAAGCTGACTGAAATGTAATCGAACAGTTTGCGTTCGTGTGGCATCGTGTTCTTGCACTGTGACGTTGGGGCTTAGCGAGATTTTCGTGTTCAACCTGCACTAGAGATGGAAGCTCCGAGTTAACCATCAGTGGTTTTAAATTGAAAATTACAAACTAGTTCTTCCCAAACAAACCTCAAATCAACAGCTCTTGCTGTGAGGAGTCTTGCATGTCATTCCTTAAAACTACGACCGTAGCTGTTGCACTTACTGCTGGTTTGCTTCTGAGTGCCGTAGCTCAAGCACATCCAAAGCTCCTTTCTTCCACTCCGGCGGAAGGCTCGGATGCGGCGGCCCCTTCGAAAATTGAACTGCACTTTTCCGAGAATCTCACCACTCAGTTTTCCGGTGCAAAACTGATCATGACTGATATGCCTGGCATGCCGAACTCTCCAATGGGTGTAAAGGCCGCCGTCGCTGCTGGCGGTGATCCGAAAACGATGGTGATTACGCCGGCTGCACCTCTGACGACCGGTACCTACAAAGTTGAATGGCGTGCAGTCTCCTCGGACACCCACCCGATCACCGGCAACTTTTCCTTCAAAGTGAAATGATCCATGAGCGACTCAATAAATATTGTGGTTCGCTTTGCTCTCTATTTTGACCTGATGTTGTTATTTGGATTGGCCATATTTGGCTTGTACAGTCTCAGGGGAAAAGAAAGGGTATCGGGCACGGTCTTGAATTTTGAGTCGCTTCTTTACGGTACTTCTGTTGCAGGTGTAGCTCTGTCCCTTGCCTCGATGTTGTTGCTTGCGAAAGCAATGAGCGGTGTATCGGAGCTTATGGAGCTACATCACCACATTTTTGAAATGGTCATCATGGGCACCGACGTTGGGTTGACCTGGATGGTCCGAATAGCCGCCTTGGTTGGGGCAATTATGGGCGTCGCGTTGAACAAACGATTTCCGACACCCAGCCTCTGGATCGTCACCGTGTGTGGAGCAATCGCGTTGGCCACGCTAGCCTGGACAGGGCACGGTGCCATGGACGAAGGCAGCCGCCGCTACTGGCATTTTCTGAGCGATATTTTCCATTTATTAGCGGCAGGTGGCTGGTTGGGTGCTCTAGCGGCCTTCGCTCTACTGCTGCGGTTGAAATCGCTGAAGGGCGAGGAGGAAGCACGAATTCTTGCCCGCGTGCTGACTGGCTTTGAGTCGGCCGGCGGTGTGATTGTTGCGATCATAAGCGTAACGGGAGTCGTGAATTACCTTTTCATCGTCGGTCCAAACCTTGATGAGGTCATGCTGAGTACCTATGGTCAGCTGCTGTTTTTGAAGATCCTGCTCTTTGCCGGGATGATCGTTTTAGCCACACTGAACCGCTTTCACTTAAGCCCGCAGTTGGAGCGCTCAGTTCGCAATGGTCAATACTCTGTAGCGGTTAATGCCTTGCGCCGCAGCATGAAATTCGAATTCCTGATGGCAATCCTCATCATCTGTCTGGTCGCATGGTTAGGCACGCTAAGTCCTGAAATGGAAATGAGCGCGCAATAGAGGTTTCTGGCAGCTAACCAAGAAGCCGGGAACGGGATTGTTAGCACCATTTCTACTGGCTACACTTCAGTCCATGACACGCTATGTACGGTTTTGCCTGATATTCCTGATTAGCTTGGCGCTTCCCCTCAGTGGGATGGCGGGTGTTCAGGCGCCGACAGAGCCGTGTCCCATGCAAACCATGGGCATGGCGATGATGGACGGCATGGGCCAAGACTGCTGCCATGACATGAAAAGTCCCACCGAGCATGGTAAACCCTGCAAGCCGGGCCAGGAGTGTAAGACCGGCGGCATGCTGCAAGTCTCTATCATCAAGCCTCTGGTCCCCCTATCTAGCCCCCTCGAAGCGTCCATCTCCATAGACTCCCATCCTGTCCAAACCCCTTCAGGGGTATGGCGACCGCCCCGCATTTGATTCCTGTACCACACTGAGCCTCATTCCGCGTTAGCGGGATGGCATATCTGCGTGCATGTCTGATGAAGCGCGCAGTGGATCATCACAGGAATCGTGAACATGAACTCCAAGTGCTATTGCACAGGGTGGTCCCTCGTGGCCGGCCTGGCGGCAAGCGTACTGGCATTGCCGAGTCTCGCTGCCGCATTGACACTCGATGAAGCTTTGCAGCTGGCTGAAAACAATGCGCCGTCGCTGACTGCACAAGACGCGAAAATTCAGGCTGCCAGTAGTGCGGCCATCCCCGCTGGTGAACTACCCGATCCCAAGTTGCTGCTAGGCGTACAGAACTACCCCATTGGGGGGCCGGATCGCTGGAGCATCGACCAAGACTTCATGACTATGCGAATGGTCGGAGTCAGTCAGGAGATGCCCAGCAGCGCTAAGCGCAAAGCCCGAATCGAGGTCGCTGATGCGGCCATTGAACGCGCCGCCGCTGAGCGCCGGGTCGAACGTCTAAAGGTTCGTCAGGCCACGGCGTTGGCCTGGATCAACAGCTACTCGGTTGAGCGTAAAGACACTCTGTTTCAGGACCTCTACAAAGAAAACCGTCTGCTGGCCGATACCGTCCGGGCACAAATTGCCGGTGGCCGCGCTCAACCTGCTGATGCAGTAACGCCCAAACAGGAAGCGGCACAACTGGAAGAGCAGCAGGACGATCTGATTCGTCAGAGAGCGCAGGCCCGAGCTGCCCTGAAGCGCTGGATTGGACCAGCCGCCAATGACAAACCTGTGGGCAGCTTGCCTGAATGGCCTGTCGAAGCCTCTGACTACTCTCATAAGCTGCAACATCACCCAGAATTGGCAGCTTTTGCGCCAATGACCCGCGAAGCGCAAGCCAAGGTCCGTGAAGCCGAAGCGGAAAAACAGTCGGATTGGAGCTGGGAAGTCGACTATCAGAATCGCGGCCGACAGTTCGGCGACATGGTCAGCGTGCAATTTTCCTGGGATCTACCACTGTTTCCTGACTCTCGGCAAAACCCCAAAATTGCGGCCAAGCACGCTGAACTCAACCAGCTAGAGGCCGAGCGGGAAGCCCTGTCACGCAAGCATACCCAGCAACTGGAGGACGATCTGGCCGATTATGAACGCTTGAATCGTGCCGTTCGCCGAACCCTGGACAGTCTGCTGCCTCTGGCCAAGGAGAAGGTCGAGCTCAGCATGGCCAGCTACCGCGCCGGCAAAGGCGATTTGAACTCCGTCGTGGCTGCTCGGCGCGAGCTTATCGAAGCCCGTCTCAAGCAGATTGATGTTGAAGAGCAGCGTGCTCTCACCAGCGCTCGCCTGTATTTCGCCTATGGGGAGTCCGCTCAATGATCTCTAGAACACGGAAAGGGGTATTTGTTGTCAGCATCTCAGTTGCTTTGGGGGTTGCCGGTGGTTACTGGTTGGCCCAACCGAGGGTGAGCTCGGTACCGGATGCAGCACCGGAGCAGAAGCCTGAGTCATCAGTCGATCGCAAAGTTCTGTATTGGTACGACCCCATGTACCCACAACAGAAATTCGATAAGCCGGGTAAGTCGCCCTTCATGGACATGCAAATGGTCCCTCAGTACGCGGATAGCAAGGGGGACAGTGACACTGTTCGCATTGATCCAAGCCTGACCCAGAACCTCGGTGTGCGACTGGCTACCGTCAGTCGAGGTGTGTTTGCTTCGAGTCTGGACGTTGTCGGAGTGTTGGCTTTCAACGAACGGGACGTCGCCGTCATTCAAGCCCGTACGGCGGGTTTCGTCGAGCGCGTGTATGCCCATGCTCCTGGCGACGTGATCAAAGCCAATGCCGCCATGGCGGATATCCTTGTACCTGAGTGGGCTGCGGCTCAGGAGGAATTTCTCGCACTCAAGCGCAGTGGCGATACAGGCTTGCTGGCAGTGGCTCGCCAGCGCTTGCGGCTCACCGGGATGCCGGCGGCATCAATTGCTCAAGTAGAGCGCAGTGGCAAAGTCCAACCAAACCTGACCCTCACCAGCCCTATTAGTGGTGTGCTGCAAGAGCTCAATGTGCGCGAGGGTATGACGGTGGCCGCCGGCGAGACACTGGCACGCGTTAATGGTTTGAGTAGCGTCTGGCTGGCCTTGGCCGTTCCGGAGACTGAATCTGGATCGATCCTCATGGGGCAAACGGCAGAGGCGCATTTGCCCGCGTTCCCTGGGGTTGTGCTCAAGGGCGTCGTCAGCGCGATTCTTCCGGAAACCAATCCGGATAGCCGCACCCTTCGCGTACGCGTCGAGTTACCCAACCCAGAAGGCCGTCTCAGGCCGGGTATGACCGCACGAGTGAGCCTCAATCGTTCAACGGAGCAAAGTGTGTTGTGGGTGCCGAACGAGGCCGTCATTCGCACCGGTCGACGTGCTCTGGTGATGCTTGCTGAAGACGCTGGCCGCTATCGTCCTGTTGAAGTGTTGATCGGGCAGGAAAACGATGACAAGACGGCGATCTTGAAAGGTCTGGAAGAGGGCCAGAAGGTGGTTACCTCTGGCCAGTTCCTGCTCGACTCGGAGGCCAGTCTCAAGGGCATCGTTGCAAGCTCGGAGGAAGAGTCACCACCCAGCGCAGCAGTCTCCAGTTTTCATGAGGCGGATGGGCAGATCGTTGAGATCAACGACAAAGAAGTCACACTCGCCCATGGTCCCTTCAAAACGTTGGGCATGCCTGGCATGACGATGACGTTCCCACTCGCTACTCCGGCGCTGATGCTGGGCCTCAAAACGGGCGATAAGGTTCGGGTTGCGGTGAGTCAGACCGACGATGGCCTGCGTGTTGAGCGTCTAGACAAATCGGGGAGCCAGCCATGATCGCCGCCCTGATTCGCTGGTCAGTGGCCAACCGATTCCTGGTGCTACTGGCGACACTTTTTGTCACGGCTTGGGGCATCTGGTCGGTGCAGAGCACGCCCATTGATGCGCTGCCGGATCTCTCCGATGTTCAGGTGATCATCCGCACCCCGTATCCGGGACAGGCACCGCAGATTGTCGAGAACCAGGTGACCTATCCGTTGGCCACCACCATGCTTTCGGTGCCTGGCGCCAAGACCGTGCGCGGCTACTCCTTCTTTGGTGACAGCTTTGTCTATGTGCTGTTCGAAGACGGTACTGACTTGTATTGGGCCCGCTCGCGGGTGTTGGAGTACCTGAGCCAAATACAAAGTCGCTTGCCGGCCAGCGCCAAACCGGCGTTGGGGCCAGATGCGACAGGCGTTGGCTGGATTTTCCAGTACGCGCTGGTAGATCGCAGTGGCGGACACGATCTGGCGCAACTTCGTGCACTTCAGGACTGGTTCCTCAAGTTCGAACTCAAGACTCTGCCCAATGTTGCCGAGGTGGCCACCGTGGGTGGGATGGTCAAGCAGTACCAGGTGCAGCTTGATCCACTCAAATTGGCCAGCCTCGGTATCACGCAGGCCGAGGTGACCGAAACGATCGGCAAGGCCAATCAGGAAACCGGCGGCGCCGTCCTAGAGATGGCAGAGACCGAGTTCATTGTGCGGGCTTCCGGCTACTTGAAAACGCTCAATGATTTTCGGGCGATCCCACTCAAGCTGGGATCGGGCGGTGTGCCGGTGACCCTTAGCGATGTCGCCACGATCCAGTTGGGTCCGGAAATGCGGCGTGGCATCACCGAACTCGACGGCGAAGGCGAGACGGTTGGCGGTGTGGTAATTCTGCGCAGCGGCAAGAATGCTCGCGAAACCATTGCGGCGGTCAAGACCAAACTCGACGAGTTGAAAAGCAGCTTGCCGGCGGGGGTGGAAATCGTCACCACCTACGACCGCAGCAAGCTGATCGACCGCGCCGTGGAAAATCTCAGCCACAAGCTAATCGAAGAGTTCATCGTCGTCGCGTTGGTCTGCGGGATCTTTCTCTGGCACCTGCGTTCATCTCTGGTGGCAATCATCTCCCTGCCGGTGGGGGTACTGATTGCCTTCATCGTGATGCGCTATCAAGGGATCAACGCCAACATCATGTCCCTGGGCGGGATTGCCATCGCCGTCGGCGCCATGGTCGACGCTGCCGTGGTGATGATTGAAAACGCGCACAAGAAGGTTGAGGCCTGGCACGCGGCCAATCCTGGGGAGGAACTGAAAGGTGAACGTCATTGGCACGTGATGACTGAAGCGGCGGCGGAGGTAGGACCAGCACTGTTCTTCTGTTTGTTGATCATCACGCTGTCGTTCATTCCGGTGTTCACCCTGCAAGCGCAAGAGGGGCGGCTATTCGGCCCGCTGGCTTTCACCAAGACCTACGCCATGGCCGCGGCGGCGGGATTGTCAGTGACCTTGGTGCCGGTGTTGATGGGCTACTGGATTCGGGGACGAATTCCCAGTGAACAACAGAACCCGTTGAACCGCTGGCTCATCCGGATCTACCAGCCGGCTCTGGATGCAGTCTTGCGACGACCGAAGATCACGCTGCTGGTCGCGTTGCTGGTTTTTATCAGCGCATTATGGCCAATGTCGCGCTTGGGTGGCGAGTTTCTTCCACCGTTGGACGAGGGCGACCTGCTCTATATGCCTTCGGCTCTGCCGGGATTGTCGGCGCAGAAAGCGTCGCAACTGCTGCAACAGACCGACCGCCTGATCAAGACCGTGCCGGAGGTCGAACATGTCTTTGGTAAAGCCGGTCGTGCTGAAACTGCCACCGACCCGGCGCCGTTGGAGATGTTCGAAACCACCATCCAGTTCAAGCCGCAGGAGCATTGGCGTCCAGGCATGACTCAGGAAAAGCTAGTGGAAGAGCTGGATCGAGTGGTGCGAGTTCCTGGGCTGACCAATATCTGGATACCGCCGATTCGCAACCGTATCGACATGCTGGCTACGGGGATCAAGAGTCCTGTTGGGGTGAAAGTTGCCGGCACCAATCTGACGGAGATTGATGCCGCGACTCAGGCGGTCGAGCGAGTGGCTAAGGGCGTACCCGGTGTCAGTTCGGCTTTGGCCGAGCGATTAACCGGTGGGCGTTACATCGACGTGGATATCGACCGAAAAGCCGCCGCCCGCTACGGACTGAATATCGCCGATGTGCAGTCGATCGTGGCCGGCGCTATCGGCGGTGAAAATGTCGGCGAGACCATTGAAGGGCTTGCACGCTTCCCAATCAACGTCCGCTACCCTCGGGAGTGGCGGGATTCGCTCGGTGCTTTGGAGCAGTTACCGATCTACACCCCACTAGGCAGCCAGATCACCCTTGGCACCGTGGCGAAGATCAAGGTCAACGACGGGCCGCCAATGCTCAAGAGTGAGAACGCACGGCCTTCAGGCTGGGTGTACATCGACGTGCATGGCCGGGACATTGCCTCCGTGGTGGCCGATCTACGCCGGGTCGTCAGTGAGCAGGTAAAGTTGCAGCCCGGCATGAGCTTAAGCTACTCAGGTCAGTTCGAGTTTCTTGAAAGGGCCAACGCACGACTCAAACTGGTGGTGCCTGCCACGCTGTTGATCATCTTCGTGTTGCTCTACCTGACATTTGCACGCCTTGATGAGGCTTTGCTGATTATGGCCACGCTGCCATTCGCTCTCACGGGCGGGGCATGGTTTCTCTATCTGTTGGGATTCAACCTGTCGGTCGCCACCGGGGTCGGCTTTATCGCCTTGGCCGGTGTTTCTGCAGAATTTGGCGTGATCATGCTGCTCTACCTGAAAAATGCCTGGGCCGAGCGTCAAGACCTCGGTGACAACACAGAACACGGGTTAATGGCCGCGATTCGTGAAGGCGCTGTGCAGCGCGTTCGACCCAAGGCCATGACCGTTGCGGTGGTTATCGCTGGTTTGTTGCCAATACTTTTGGGAAGCGGTACCGGCAGCGAGGTGATGAGCCGCATTGCCGCCCCGATGATTGGAGGTATGGTTACGGCGCCCTTGCTATCGCTGTTTGTGATCCCGGCGGCCTATCACCTCATGCGTCGTCGACACTTGTCCGTTGAGCCTGGCAAGCACTGACGCGTAAAAATGCATACAAAAGGGGCTGCGCTTGCAGCCTCGTTTGAACTGCACAGCCCGTTTTCATCAGTCCTACGCGCGGTATGTATCGAAATTAGCAAGTTTATGTCTTTTGCATAAACTCGCTAATTTCGATACATACGCTGTGGTCAGTGCCGTTACCCACCAGCACTTGCCAGAAAAACGAACGCTGCCCTACTGTGTTTCGATGAGCCACAAACAGCATCCTGCTCAAAGCCGACTCAGCATTCGTCACCCTCAGATCACTCTTGAAATCGAGGCGAATGACCTTAATATGATCTTATCTTGCCATCATCGTTTTCAATCATGGATGTTTCTCTGGGGTAGGTCGGAATGGCAGAACAAGAAGACGCTAAACCCGCAAGCGGGCGCTTCAACACAAATGATGAGACGAAGCGGATCGTATGGACACAGACCGCTGGTCATTGTGAACTGTGCGGCACGGATCTGACGTTCGATTATCGTGCCGGCAAGCCAATGAAATGGGGCGAAGTGGCGCATATCCTGCCCGCCAGTCCCAAAGGCCCTCGGGGACGCGCGGATCATGATGCTGAGGCGCACACAAACAATACCGCTAATCTGATGCTCCTGTGCCCAGGTTGTCATGACAAAATTGATCGTGACGCAGATGGGTATCCTGAAAATGATTTGAGTGGTTTACACCAAGCGTACCTGGAACGCATCCGGCTCGCGGCAACGACCCCCGATGGTGGCAGAGCCATTCCGCTCATCGTCCAGAGTCAGCATTTTCAGACGATCAACGATATCCCCGTTCGCGATCTGTTGACTGCGATGTCCGCCGAGGGATTAACCGCCTTCGATCAAGGCATCAAAATCACCTTCGCTGCGCCCGGACCACGTGGCAGGGACACTACCTATTGGCAGAACGTCAAAGACAGCGTCCAGTATGAGCTGGAGCAGCAACTCAAGCGTCGCGGCGGCACCTATGGCGACTCGCCTGCGCTAGCAGTAGTCGGCTTGGCCGACATTCCGGCTTTGATGATGTTGGGCCAGAGTATCGGCGACCGTTCCAAGCGCTTGATCTTCTCCTTTCACCGCGAGCATCTTTTGCGCTGGCCAGATCAGTCCGCTGAGCCGCCCGCTTTTTTGTTTACACCTCCCCCCGACGGCGACGGGCCACTGGCGCTTGTGCTCTCCATTTCTGCGCAAGTTCCAGTTCGCGACGTGGCCGAAGCTCTGCCCGGTGCACGTATTGCAGAGCTGTCGATCCCAGAGCCAAGCTATGCGATGGTACAAAACCGTCGGGTGATTCATGCCTTTCGTGACGCACTTCAAATACGACTGAGCCAGCTTGAGGCTCTGACTCCTGACCCTATCCACGTCTTCGCCGCCATTCCTGCGGCATTGGCCATCGAGTTTGGCGCGTTGCTCACAACACAGCATCAACATACATACCTGATCTTCGATCGGGACAAAGAAAACCAAGATCGGTTTACGCAAACACTGCAATTGGGCTTGGTGGCCCAGGAGGCTAGGTAAATGCTTTTGAGCAACGAACAGACCAAGCGCAGCAGTTGGGAATATTTTCTGCTTCGCGCTGCGCGGGAAATCTCGCTGTCGGAAGCGCAGTACGAAAAAATTAATGACCGCTACTCCCAACTGGAAAAAATCCTCTCGGCTTCCGACAACCCGCTGCTCGCTGAGGCCCATATCTTTGTGCAAGGCTCGATGCGGCTGAAAACGACCATCAAGCCAATCCCCGGCGCGCCTGCGGATCTGGACACCATTGATGCGGACGCGATTATCTGGCTCCCTCACGCTCAAGGCGCTAGTGCGAAGGAAGTTCTAGAAGCGATTGAGCAGCGTTTTAGGGAAGGCTCCCGCGTCCAAGAAGAAGTTAAGCAATTACGTCGTGGCATCCGGATCGTTTATGCCGACGAAAATCCAGGTTTCCACATCGATGTCACGCCTGCCCGCGCGATCAACGGAAATGGCGAAGCAAACGGCGAAGGTAAGCTGGAGGTTCCGGATCGGGTCACAGGGTGGAAAGCAAGCAGCCCTATCCCTTACTCGAATTGGTTGCAGGTTGCTTCTGCCCAAGAGATCTCTCTGGAAAGCTTGGTAGTTGCCAAAAGCCAGCGGATGCTTGATGCCGCGACACAAGATCCTTTGCCGCATTATCAGGATTACATCGATCAAGATCCCCTGCGTGCAACCATTAAGCTGCTCAAGCGGCATCGCGATGAATGGGCCATTAAGACAAGGAGCGCTGATACTCGCCCAATATCTGCGGTCATCACCACCCTGGCCACGCACGCATACCTGGATGTCGTAAAGGAGTCGCAGGCGAAGCCTCTGGCACCGCTCGATGCAATTTTGGAAATCGTTCGCAGGATGCCGCAGCACATCGGGCAGAGAGGTAGCGACTGCTATGTCTGCAACCCTGCCGATAACGGCGAAAACTTTGCAGAGAAGTGGAATCGACCGGGCGAGGGGCAAGGCTATCGCCAAGCATTTGCCAAATGGCATGCGGACGCCAGTGCATCTGTTTCATTGGGTTTGGAAAGTTTTGAATCCAACGATTCCTTTGCCGAGGCAGTGAAAAAGAATTTCGGTATTGCACCGGCATTCATTACGGCAGTGAACAATGAGATCCCTGCGAATTGGACTATGCCCGGCCGACCGGATGGCACTACTCGAAACTCTGCTTCGATGGGTTCGCTCTTCGGAGGGGCCAGCGGTGGCGGAACCTCTCAGTCGAGCGTAAAGCCAGTTGGACGCCTTGGCTGATCCTCTTAAGACGCCATTGCAGCGCGGAATCGCCGCGCTGCGAAATACCCTAGGTCAGGATGCAGCCGATGCATTGCTCCAGCTCGCACCCATGCGGGCTGACGAAGCGGCGTGCTTTCACTTCCCCTTGCCCATCGATTACACGGGGCAGGAGCGGCGTCTGCGTATTGGTTTCCCCTCCAACTTTCCCCGTGGACTCTTGCGGCTGAACGTCGAACCCTCTCCATGGCTGGTTTGGCCGCATGCCACCAAGTCGGGGCTTTGCCTTCATGGCTTTCAGGAACGCCCCATCATGGGCTCCCCAGAGGTCGTGGTAGAGGACAGCCTTGCTCGCTTGGCCCAGATTGTTTCGTTGTCCAAGATGGGATCAAGCCAGGCAACGCGCGATATCGAATTTCAGAATGAGATCACTACCTACTGGTCGTTTCAGCACGGTCAGTCATTCCAGAACCTCTTACTGTTGGATCGACCTCAGACTGCCTCGCAGTTGTTTGCGCTCAGCGATCCGCGCCGGGCTGTGCCATCCGGTCAGGAAACGGTTTGGTTAGCATCGAATGTAGCAGCACTCAAAGGGCATTACCGGCGGGTTGTCGGGCGCTCCGCTGTCATTCGCGCGGCCGAAACTCCCGGTTTTTACGTCAAGCTTCAGACTTATCCGGATATCCGCACCCCGGATCCAGAAGATTTATTGCTGTGGCTAAAGCCACACCTTCAACCTGACGATGCCGAGCAATTGCTGGCATGGTTTGAGCTGCATGGAACGTTGGCGAGTCGATGGATTGTTCTGGAGCTTCCAGGAGGGGCAGGTGCTCCAACATATTGTCTCAATGTGCGCTCGCTCGGCGTACAGCAGGAGCGGGGGGCAAAATTCGGCTTGCGTACAGCGCGCCGGCGGCCAGCTATCGCAAATGCACATCCTCCGGCACTTGTCCGCGCAACTGCCCTGGACGTGCTTGATCGAGCGTCCATTCTGTCCCGCGATATAAGTGGCACTGCACAGCACCTTGAAAATGCTCGAGTCGTTTGTGTTGGCGTTGGCTCATTAGGCAGTGCGGTGGCAATACAATTGGCACGATCCGGTGTCGGCCACCTTACCCTCATCGATCCTGACACTTTGGTGTCAGCCAATCTGGGGCGGCACGTTCTGGGAGCGGATAGCCTAGGGAGACTGAAAGCCTCAGCGTTGAGGGACAAGATTCTGTTAGATCTTCCGACTACAGAATGCACCGCTTATTCGACTTTCGCCGAAGTAGTTATGAGCAGCAAACCAGAAGTGTTCGATAACGCAGATCTTGTGGTGATTACGACAGCGGACTGGCAGTCGGAGGTCACTGTATGGCGAGCCAAATCCAGCGGCGTTTCTTGGGGACTTTTACAAGCCTGGAGCGAACCGTATACCCAGGTAGGCCACGCGCTATTCGCACCAGCCGGTACCTTTGATGGCCGTCATTTATTCACGGACATCGGCGATTTTCTTCATAAGTTTACCGAGTGGCCGGGAGGAGGTGTGGTTCCACTGCCCGCTTGTGGGGAGAGCTTTATTCCAGGCGGATCGCTGGGGATGACCAATATCGCCTCTATGGTGTCGCACACGGCTTTACGTGCATTGACCTGCAACATCACCACTGCATCTTGGGTCAGCAGTATCTACAGGCCTGAAGATGTGCCGAGCCTAGGAGGCCAATACCATGGGCCCAAACTTCCAGAGGGGGCGCAGCAACTCCTACTCGAGCGCGGATGGCCGGAACATAAGGATGAAATGGTATGACGGATATCGCTTGGCGCTGGAGATGGGCGGAGGTGGATTCCGAGCTATTGGTGTCGCAAGCTGTCGCGGACATCTTGGATAGTCATCGGCAGGGCCTCTTTGGCGTGGAGCGAGGGGGACAGTTATTCGTCAACCCGGTTAATCCGAAAGGGTTGCTGCTGGCCTTGGCCACGTTGCCTCATCGCGCCGATCGGTCAGGCTGGTCTTGGCTAGAGTTGGATGCGGAGCGGTGCCGTCAGGAGATCCAAGCTGCCAACGAACAAGGGTTACGTCTGGTGGGCTATTGGCATACGCATCCCCAATCTGTTCCGGTGATTTCTCCGGCAGACATAGGAAGTTTCTCCAGATTTGCTGCGCGTTACACGCAGGATCTACCGCACCCAATAGCCGTTATCGTTGGCAAGTCCGAAAAACCAGAAGGCATCAAGGCTTGGTCGTTCAGGGGCGGCAGATATGTTGAAGCAACTTGGCTTAGATAAGCTTCAAGTCAGTGCCATGGGAGGCGTCAGCGGTTACCCTTACCCGCCAGCATTAGCGCGAAGAGCTCTGCCTGAAAGCGAGCATCATCCAATGCGTTATGGTTCGGTTCGCTGAGTGGCTTCAGCGCAGCGGTCATCTTGGATGATTTTGTTTCCTGCCAGCTGCAACCTACAGCTCCCATGAAGTAGGCCTTCATGTCGATAGCGGTAAAACCAAAGGGGTTGGTTTCCAAGTATTTGTGGAAGTAGTAGTTGACGAATGACCAGTCAAACGGTGCATTGAGTCCTACGAAAATGACCTTCTGCCCCGTTTGGCAGGATGATTTCAGCCATTCACCAAATGTCAGCATCGCCTGTTGCGGAGTGAGTCCTTCGCGCTCCAGCTTCTCCAGACTCAGCCCCGATACTGCCAGTGCTTCTGGGTCGTGTTTTGGACTGTCAGGTCGTAGTTCAAGATAGATGGACGTGGCAGGTTGATCTACAAGGCAAGCTCCAATGGAAAGCAGGCTGTATTCGCCTGGTATAGGTCCAGAAGTCTCGACGTCGACGGAAACATAAAGCTCATCAGGGTTCATGTCATATCCTTTTCGTGTAGTTGCCAGATCACGCTCAAGCTCGGTAAGCGTCTGCCGAACACATCTTGTACCAGCCCGTTTGGTGTAGACGGACGCTCGAAACACCCTGTCGAGGCTATCGCGCTATTCGGTTTCGATGGCAGCTTGCTCCCCCTATGCTCTTGACTCGTCTAGGAGCAGCAACCAGAGCGAACCCCAGCAGCAGGTTCAAAAAGTGACTCAACAATCGTGCAGTCTGGAGTGTTCAAACCTAGGCATGTTGACTCACACATACCTGCCATTGAGAGCAGCTCTACCCGGATTTGCTGAAGCTTTGCTACCTTCGACTCTACTTCCGCTAGGTGCTTCTTGACCACCGAAAGCGCGTCAGCGCACGGACGATCAGCATCTGCTGCGAGCGCGATGAGTTCTCGGATATCTTCGAGCGGGAAACCCAATTCACGATTCTGCCGGATGAAGACGAGTCTTGATCGATGCTTTTCAGTATAGATTCGATGCCGCCCAGTCGACCGCAGGGCGGGAGGTAAAAGGCCTATTTTCTCGTAGTAGCGAATCGTTTCAATGTGGCAACCCGTTGATTTCGACAGCGCCCCGATTCCTGACATGCAAACTCCCCAAGCATTTTCTTGAACCTGTAGCAGCTACAGATATTAACCTGTCTTCAGAAAATAATTTCACGCGCTTGAAGGGCATTTTGTGGACAGAGAACAGCTAGAGACTAACCAGATTCCCATTTACTTCGTCGCGGTCATTGTCGCGGCCCTCGGAGGCCTGCTCGCCCCCAATGCGTCTGAAGCATTAGGGTCGACGGTGACACCCACCATCGCAGTGCTGATGTACGCCATGTTTCTACAGATCCCGTTCTTGGATCTCCGTAATGGCCTCGCAAATAAGCGTTTCATGGCAGCGCTGCTCACAGCCAACTTCGTGGCCATCCCCTTGCTGGTTTGGGCATTGACGATGGGGATAACCAATCACCCGGCGATTTTGGTGGGTGCCCTGTTGGTCTTGCTGACGCCTTGTATCGACTATGTGGTGGTTTTTACCCATATCGGTAAAGGCGACTCCAAACTCACTCTGGCGGCCACCCCATTGCTTCTTTTGATGCAGCTTGTGCTGCTGCCGGTGTACCTGACCTTCATGCTGGGTAACGACTCAACAGTGGTCATTTCTATAGGCCCATTTGTTGAGGCCTTTGTGATGCTGATCGCTTTGCCTTTGGTCTTAGCGGTAGCAACAGCTGCCGGGGCAAAGAGATCACGCATCGTTGAAAGCTGGAACAACGCATGGGCCTGGATGCCTGTACCGGCTATGGCGGCTGTATTGGTCGTAGTGATCGGCGCTCAGATTTCAACGGTGGTCAGAGACATCGACAAGCTGCTGCCTGTTATTCCCGCCTACATTGGTTTCACGCTCTTGGCACCGGTGGTAGGTGCGCTGGTGGCTCGGGCGTTTAAGTTACCGGCCAGCACGGCAAGATCAGTCGCTTTCAGCAGTTCGACACGAAACTCATTAGTGGTTCTGCCATTGGCATTGGCCTTGCCCGAGGAAATCAGAGGGCTCGCTGCGGCAGCAGTCATTACTCAAACGCTGATTGAGTTGGTCAGCGAACTAATTTACATCCGAGCAATTCCTGCTTTGGTGTGGCGCAAAATGTAGATGCCAGGGCAGACACCCTGCGCGATTAAACAGGCGCCCACATGTGCGGCAGCAGCTTGTTAATCTCACTCGCGCGCTGCGTCGGCAGGCGCATGAGAACATCCTTTAGATAGGCGTACGGATCATGGCCATTCAGCCGTGCTGACTGGATCAAGCTCATGATCGCCGCAGCCCGTTTTCCGCTGCGTAGCGACCCGGCGAAGAGCCAGTTCTTGCGCCCAAGAGCCCATGGCCGGATCTGGTTCTCCGCCCAATTATTATCAATGGGAACCGCCCCGTCATCGAGGTAGCGCGACAGCGCTGCCCAGCGTTTAAGGCTGTAATCGAGTGCTCTGCTGATGGCCGAACCTTCGGGCACAAGATCACGCTGCGCGATCATCCAGGCATGCAGCCTATCCATCACCGGTACGGCTTTTTCTTGCCGTATTCGGCGCCGTAAATCCGGCTCCAGGTCTCTGACTTCTCTTTCGATTTCGTACAACAACTGGATATAGCGCAGGGCTTGCTCGGCGAGCGTGCTTTTATTCGTAGCGTGCAGTTCGAAGAACTTGCGCCGTGTATGGGCCATGCAGCCGATCTCTGTCACGCCGAGTTCAAAGCTGGCCTTGTAGCCGCCAAAATCGTCGCAGACCAACTTGCCCTTCCAGTCCTGAAGGAAGTTGCGAGCATGCTCTCCGGCGCGACTGGAGCTGAAGTCATAAACCACCGCTGCCACATCCGAGAACTGGCTGGTAGCGTAGGCCCACACATAGGAGCGATGGGTTTTCTTTGTTCCCGGCATGAGCATCTGCACCGGTGTTTCATCTGCGTGGATGACTTGTTGCCCAAGCACTACTTCGCGCAGCGCATCGACCAGCGGCTGCAACTGAACTCCGGTCACGCCAACCCATTGAGCCAAGGTTGAACGTGGAATCGCCAGGCCCGCTCGACCGAAGATCGATTCCTGACGGTAAAGCGGCAGATGGTCAGCAAACTTGGCGATCATGACCTGTGCGAGCAGGCCCGAAGTCGGGATGCCCTTATCAATGACCTGCGCCGGAACCGGTGCCTGGATCAGCGTTTCGCAGTTATCGCAGACCCACTTGCCACGGACATGGCGCTCGACGGTGAACACGCCGGGCGTGTAGTCCAGCTTCTCGCTAACGTCCTCACCTATGCGCTTGAGGGCGCAGCCGCATGGGCAGTGAGTGTTGTCCGGTTCGTGATGGATCAACGTTCGCGGAAATTCTGCCGGCAATGCCGTGCGCTTGGGCTTTTGCTTTTCCTCGGTCGCCGTTGGTGCTATTTGCAACGCCTGAAGCTCGGCCTCAATCGCCGCGATATCAGTATCGATCAGGTCATCTAGCAGGCTGGCCTGTTCAGGATTCATCTGCTCGCTGCGCTTGGCAAACTTCAAACGCTTGAGCTGGGCGATCTCATGGGTCACTTTCTCAATGACTGTTTGATCACGGTTGATTTTCTTGCCCATAGTGTCGACTTGCGAGAGCAACTGCGCTGCGAGGACGCGCAGTTGAGTGGGAGACAGTTGGTCGAGATTGGGCGAAGAAGTCATACGCCGGACTTTGCCAGAGCAGGCGTTTCGCGACGATAGACCGATAGGCTAATGGCAGCCGTTAAAGCAGTATGATCGAGCCTCCAGAACCTGCGCGTTGCCATGGCAGCCCCAGCACCAATGCTTGAAGTTGCTCGGCATCCAGTTCCATCTCAGAACCATGGCGAATGCCAGGCCAGTGGAACTTGCCTTGGTTTAACCGGCGCGCCGCCAGCCATATTCCGAAGCCGTCATGCACCAGCACTTTCATGCGATTGGCGCGACGGTTGGCGAACAGATAAGCGCAGTGCGGCTGCGCCGCACCGAACACCGCGATCACCTTGGCTAGCGCCGTTTCGGTGCCTGCGCGCATGTCCATCGGTTCGGTGGCGAGCCAGATAGAGTCGATGCGAATCATCGCAGAATATCTCGAAGAAAAGCCGCGCAGGCGGCAGCACTTTCAGTGGGCCAGTTCACTTTGATGATGCCGCGCGGGTGCTGTATTTCAACGCAGATATTCGATGATGCTGGATGGGAGTTCGCCCCGGCCAGCGGCATGGCTAACGGAATAAATGCAGGTGGCGGCGCCGGGATTTTCTGCGCTTGCAGCCGAATCCATTTGTGGACGAGGTTTGCGTTGAGGCTATGACCGAGCGCGACGCTGGCAACCGAAGCGCCTGGTTGGGCGCACTCTTGAATGATCTGGGCTTTAAAGGATTTGGAATAGGAACGGCGTGTTGGCTGCATGAAATACCCGCTTAAAAGGCTAGAACTGGTGTCCACTTAATTTAAGTGCACACCATGTCTTCGCTTTGCAGGGCTGGGTAGATGACTTGGCCGGACGGTTACCAAGCTCGTAACCATGTGACGGTGGAAAGGCGGCAAAGCCATTGCCCCATTTTTTGCTGTTGCACTCGCTATCCGGCGTTCGAGCAGCGGCAGTGCATGTCTACTGGAGGAGTGCACGTTCCTTTGGTCAGCTCTGCGCCCGAGCATAATGATGTGTGTCATTCTCTAGTCGCGGATGAGGGCCGGACAATCATGAGCGAGCATTGGATAGTCAAGTGCCAGAATACTGAGGACGGTACTGGCGACATCATCATTGACCTACCTCCAGAGTTGCTTGACCAAATGGGGTTAGGTGTTGGTGATCATTTAGAGCTAACGATAGCGAATGGCACATTAGTGCTGACGCCCATGAACAGTGCAATATCAGTACGGCCGATGTTTGCTGGAGTCCTGCGTGAGGATGCCTATCATGCTTACCGCAAGCGGTTGGCTGCGTATCTCCATATCCCTTCCAACGCTTCGGATCAAGACATTCACGACATGATAGTAGCTGGCTTTTCGGCCGGCCTGATTTCATCGCTTTGTGCTGATGGCACCGTAAATCCGCAAGAACGCGACATAATCATTCACCCCAAAACGCTCAAAACAAAATTGGCAAGCGATCAGCTTTTAACGTCGGATGAGAGCGATCGCCTGTTCCGGTTCGCACACATTACCGCCATGGCCGAGATCATGTTCGGGGACGAAGGGAAGGCCAAACAATGGCTTTCCAAACCCAAAGCCCGTTTTTTGGGAAAAAGCCCACTGGCAATGGTCACTACGTCTCACGGCACACATCTAGTTGAAGAAATGCTGATTCAGGTGTCTGAAGGCATGTCATTTTAATCCTGCCACAGTTAACAGTGTGGACGGAAATAACGGGCAGCAGCATGCCCACTTCTATGACTATCACTGAATCTGAGAGTCAATCACTATGATCAACGCAAACGCTCTAGCCGGTATAGGCATCAAAGCCCAAGCGTTGGTTCATCCCTCAACGGCGTGCGTTACGTCATTGCACCTGCGACTCTTGATACCGCCAAGACGGAGTCGAAACCACCACATAGTCGATATAAATGATCAGTTCATTCAACAGGACTCCCGCCAAAATTGTGGGGTGGCCGGTTAGCATCCTTAACGGGGATTGGACATCGACTCGATAATACGGCACTGCTCGATCACGCCGCCCTCGCAACAAGCAATCAAACGCTCCAACTCCACCTCCAAGCCTTGCAGGTCTCGGATGCGCATTCGAACCTGCTCTAACTGCCCCTCGATTTTTGCGTCCACCCTGGCGCAGGAAGCGTCGCGGTTATCCGCAAAGCCCAGCAACTCTCGAACATCGTCAAGGCTGAAGCCCAGTGTGCGGCTACGTCGGATGAACAATAGACGGTCGCGCTCCTCGTCGGTGTAGAAGCGATAGCCTGATGCTGAACGCCCTGCAGAAGGCAGGAGGCCGACCTGCTCGTAATAGCGGATGGTCACCGCTTTGGTATCAGTCGCCTTCGCCAGATCACCGACTGTGTATTTGGTCGAACTCATTTCGCTTGACCTTATAGTTGCTAGAATCTTCATTCTACGCGCCTTAGGCGATAAGCAAATCTGCGTGCGCTCAATAGAAAAGTGGACTGAATCCTATGGAAGCCCCCTTAAAACAACATCAATCCGGAGCTTGGGCGCTGTTGCTCTGTGCCTGGTTGCTTGCTCTGGTATCAACAATCGCCGTGCTATTCGTTGGTGAAGTCATGGGGCAACTGCCCTGTGTGCTCTGTTGGTTTCAACGAGCCTTCATGTTTCCACTCGTCCTGGTATTGGGCGTCGCCTGCTGTTTATCGGACACCGGTGTTTGGCGCTATGCACTGCCATTAGCAGTCATGGGTTGGCTCATCGCTCTGTATCACAACCTGCTTTATTTCGGACTGATTCCTGAAAGCATCAAACCTTGCGGGGCCGGCCCTTCCTGCTCCGGTGCCGACATGACCATCCTCAGTGGTGTTCCGCTGCCACTTTTATCGCTGGGCGCGTTCAGCCTGCTGATCATTTTTCTCGTTCTTATCCGTCGGAGATTTACCGTATGAGCAGACGCGCCGTCGTCCTCTCCATCAGCGTGCTAGCCATCGTAGGCTTTGCCGTCGCAGCATTTTTCTACAATCGTGCTGCCACTGTGCCCCAGGCTACAGCACCTGTACCGCAAACCAGCGCGCTAGTGCGGTTTAACTCACCAAGCTTCGGCCCTGCCGACGCCCCGGTGACAATCGTAGAATTCTTCGATCCATCTTGTGAAAGCTGCCGTGCCTTCTACCCCATCGTCAAAAAGATGATGTCACAACACCCAGGCGATGTTCGCTTAGTGCTGCGCTATGTGAAGCTTCACGTAGGGTCTGAAGAAGCCATACGTCTGCTCGAGGCTTCACGTAAGCAGGGTGTTTTTGTGCCGGTACTTGAAGCTGTCCTCGCTGCTCAACCGCAGTGGCATGACGATGCGAAAGCATCAGCAGCTTGGGACGTAGCGGCCCAAGCGGGCTTGGACGTGGCTAAGGCTCGTGAGGACATGATGTCGCCGGAGATCACCGCCACGATAGAAAGAGATGCCGCTGATGCCAAAACTGTAGGTGTGAAGGGAACACCGACATTTTTCGTTAACGGTAAACCCCTGACTAACTTCGGCGCTCAACAGCTCTACGATCTGATTTGGAGCGAAATCAACCAAGCTCGTTAATAAGGGCGCGTGCGGAATGCGGAATGAAAAAAGCTCACCGGGCTCGACAATCCGCTTGACCTTATAGTGGCTATAGGGTGTTCACTCTTCACAATAAATTGTGGAGAGTGCCTTTATGAAAAGCTGTTGCGGTGATGAACAAACACCGAAAAGTGACGCCGCCGTTGAGGTATTTGACCCGGCAGCACCGACCGGCTGCTGTGCACCTGCCGCGACTATGTGTAATACAACTACAGCACAGTCCAACAGTAGTTGCTGCTCCGCGAAAACTTTGGACGTCAGCTCAGCGCCTTCTTCAGTAAAGGGCGCGGGTTGCTGCTCCCCCGGCTCCGATATCAGTAAATCGAACTGCGCTGTCGTAGCACCGCCATCTGCCCTGTACAGCCTTGCCGAGCCGAGCCAGCCTGCTGCTACGGTTGATAATGACCTTTTTATCGATGCTTGCTGCCCACCATCTGCTGCGGGTAGTCCCAAAGTCGGCATCGAAAACGTGTCTCCCACCAATACCGACGAAGCGACTCGTTTCAGCAGTTTCAGGATTGGGCAGATGTGCTGTCCTTCCGAGCAGACCATGATCGAGGACAAGCTCGCGAAGATGAGCGGCATTCAAAAGCTCGAGTTCAACATGATGAACCGCACGATGGCTGTCTGGCACGAGCTACCCGACACCTTGGGTATCGAGGCAGCAGTGCTATCGCTGGGCATGCACGCCGAACCTTTGAGGGCTAATGGCAATGCAACCAGCGCAGATACGCCAGAAGTCCTTCCCCAGGCGGAATCACCTAAGAGCACATGGTGGCCATTAGCGCTTTCCGGTGTCGCTGCCGTGGGTGCTGAAGTCCTGCACTTCACTAACTCCGCGCCTGAATGGGTGATAGCGGTCATAGCCTTGTTCGCCATCGTGCTCTGCGGGCCTACGACCTACAAGAAGGGTTTGATCTCGATCAAACACCTCAACCTGAACATCAACGCGCTGATGAGCATCGCGGTTACCGGAGCGGTGTTGATCGGACAGTGGCCAGAAGCCGCGATGGTCATGTTTCTCTTCACCGTTGCGGAAATGGTCGAAGCGAAATCGCTGGATCGTGCGCGCAATGCGATCAAGGGGCTGATGGACTTGACCCCTGAACGAGCTACCGTGCGCCAACCCAACGGTAGTTGGCTGGAAGTCGATGTAAAAACGGTCGAGATTGGGGCCTTGGTTCGTGTCCGCCCCGGCGAACGAATTGGCCTGGATGGTAAAGTCTCTTCTGGTAACTCTACTGTTAACCAAGCGCCCATCACGGGCGAGAGCTTGCCCATCGAAAAAGATGTCGATGATCCTGTCTATGCCGGCTCCATTAACGAATCCGGCTCCTTCGAGTATCGAGTGACAGCTGAGGCCAACAATACGACCCTTGCTCGAATCATTCACGCGGTTGAAGAAGCCCAAAGTTCGCGAGCTCCAACCCAGCGGTTCGTTGATAAGTTTGCCAAAATTTATACGCCAGGGGTGTTCTTTTTCGCCGTCGCGATTGCGGTATTCCCACCACTGTTTATGGGCGGATTGTGGACTGACTGGATCTATCGTGCACTGGTGCTTCTGGTGGTTGCTTGCCCTTGTGCGCTGGTCATTTCCACTCCGGTGTCCATCGTCAGTGGTCTGGCGGCAGCGGCTCGCAAAGGCATTTTGGTTAAAGGCGGCATCTACCTGGAAATAGGCGCCAAGCTGAGTTTCGTCGCGCTCGATAAAACCGGCACCATTACCCATGGGAAACCGGTTCAGACAGACTACATTCCGGTAGCCGAAGACTCAGAGGTACATCCTCAGATTGTTGCCGCCAGCCTCAGTGCACGCTCGGATCACCCCGTATCACAGGCAATTGCCAAGTACGAAGGCTCGGACGCATCAACGTTCCTGCAAGTGGAGAGTTTTGAGGCCCTTCCCGGTCGCGGGGTAAAGGGGATGATTGAAGGCCAGCTCTTCTACCTGGGCAATCACCGACTGATCCAGGAGTTGGGGCTCGGTACTTCGCAGTTGGACGAATCTCTGACTAGCCTGGAGCGCCAAGGCAAAACAGTCGTAGCCTTGACCAGCGCCAGTCAGGTTTTTGCGTTGTTTGCTGTAGCCGATACCGTAAAGGACTCAAGCCAGACAGCGATCAAGGAGCTGCATGCATTGGGTATCAAGACCATGATGCTTACAGGCGACAATTCGTACACGGCTGATGCGATTGCCAAACGAGTTGGGATAGATGAGGCGCGGGGAAACTTGTTGCCCAGCGACAAGCTTTCAGTAATTGATCAATTGAAGGGCCGTAAGCACGTGGTGGGGATGGTCGGTGATGGGATAAACGATGCACCTGCATTGGCCAAGTCTCAGATCGGATTCGCCATGGCCGCGGCTGGCACGGGAACCGCTATTGAAACGGCTGACGTTGCTTTAATGGATGATGATCTGCGCAAGATTCCGGCCTTCGTCCGCCTGTCACGCGAGACAGCTGTGATTCTTAAGCAAAACATTTTGTTCGCCTTAGGTATTAAGGCCATTTTCCTTGTGTTCACCCTCATGGGTTTGGCCACCATGTGGATGGCTGTTTTTGCAGACGTTGGAGTGAGCATACTTGTCGTGCTCAATGGACTTCGATTGCTAAAGAAGTAGATCGCGAGGTGAGGATGAAAGATAAAAGCGTCTTCGCCCGGCCAAGCAACTTTGTGGATGGCTCTTTTCGCCGATATGGGGACGAGCCCGCTTGTGGTATTCAATGGACCACAACTATTGCGGTATTGATTCGAAAGCTACATTGTCAAAATTGATTACTCACATAAGGAATTAAATATGCAATGTCCTATCTGCAAAGATATAGCTTTAGTAATGACTGAGCGCCAGAGCATAGAAATTGACTATTGCCCGCAATGCCGCGGTGTCTGGCTTGACCGAGGTGAACTCGACAAGATTATTGAGCGTAGTCAGCGACAAGAGACCGTTAGATTGCTTCCACAGAACCTCACATCACCTGTCCAAAGTTCGACGCCAGCAGAACAACCTGGTTACAACCAGTACGGGAATAAGCATGGTCATGGAGATCGAGGGAGCCACAGCGGTGGATGGAAAGAAGGTGGCCATCAAAGTCAAAGTGGGCATCAGGGACAACCGAGTCGCAAAAAATCGTTTTTGCAGGAACTATTTGATTAAGATGGCGATTTCTCGCTTATGATCTGAATACTACATCAAACCAGTATCCACCTTTGAATGATTGGTTTGATGATATGGAACGGTTTGGGTGCTAGTAGGTCTTTATATTCTACAGTCCACTCGTTGGATCTTCATTAGGCTACATTTGGGGAAAAATCATGAGTTCAGGGCACAGTCACGGTCAAGTACGTGCGGGTCATGAAAAGATGTTATGGATCGCACTCGCCCTGACGACAAGTTTTATGATTGCTGAGGTCATCGGAGCCTTTGTCACGGGCAGCCTAGCCTTACTGTCGGATGCTGCGCATATGCTGACAGACGTTGTGGCTTTGGCAATATCCTTGCTGGCTATTCATATTGCCAAACGCTCTGCTGACAGGAAGCGCACGTTCGGGTATGCACGATTCGAAATACTTGCAGCCACATTCAATGCTGTCTTGTTGTTTTTAGTCGCTATATACATTGTCTATGAAGCGTATCTTCGACTTAACGCCCCCGCAGAAATTCAGTCGACGGGCATGTTAGTAATTGCAGTGATGGGACTGATAGTTAACCTCATTTCAATGCGTCTGTTGAGTGCCGCTAGTGGGGAAAGTCTCAATGTGAAGGGCGCTTATTTAGAGGTTTGGAGCGATATGGTGGGGTCTATTGGCGTCATCATTGCAGCGCTTGTAATCCGCTTCACCGGTTGGAGTTGGGTTGATTCACTTGTTGCAGCAGGTATCGGATTCTGGGTGCTGCCTAGGACTTGGTCACTGCTCAAGGAAAGCATGAATATATTACTGCAGGGCGTTCCAGAGGGCATCGATATTCAAAAGGTGGAGGCGAAAATATACGGAATCGTAGGAGTAAAAAATGTGCACGATTTGCATATATGGGCTTTAACCAGTGGTAAGAGTGTAATGAGCGTTCACCTGGTCGCTGACTATACCTCCCGCAGTGAACAAGATATTTTAACTGAAGTCACGTCGCTTATGAGTGAAGAGTTTCAGATCAGTCATACTACTGTACAAATGGAAAAAGCAGATTTCCATAGCCAATTAGTTGACGATTATGAAGGCAAGGTCCACTAATTGAGTTCCACTTTTAAGACAAGTTGTTATTTCGGGGATCCACCCCAGAGGGCTAGTTAAAATGAAAAAATTATTTTAAATTGTGCTCTGCATGATAATGCTTTTGTCTCTAACAGTAGAGCCGGTTTTGTCGAGCCCGGCTAGACCAGAAAAGGTATTCGGGTGGATTGAAGAAGGGATACTTTTACCAGAAAATATCGCCGTGAAAATAAAGTTGGATACTGGGGCTCTTACGTCATCCATGGATGCGAAGGACTTAAAAAGATTCCAAAAAGATGGAGAAGAATGGATTCGGTTTAACGTTAAAGTCAAAGACACCAAAACTAAGAAGGTGAGTAGCGCACTCTTCGAACGACGGATTGAACGAAATGTAAAAGTTAGAGGTGCCGGCGGCGCTGAACATCGTCCAGTCGTCATGATGACGATGTGCATAGGAGATAAAATTTATAAAGAGGAATTTTCTCTGAAAGATCGAGGCGAGATGAACTATCCCGTACTGATAGGACGCCGAACATTGGAAGCTTTGGGAGCGGTCGATGTTTCGCGCAAATTCACCGAGGAACCCCACTGCAGTTAATTTTAAATATATTTATATTATAGTTTTAGAGTTACTTTATTTGCAAAGCACCTGGAAGGCATACTCGTATTGAGTGTTGCAAAGGCCGACTGAATCGTCAAATAAAAAGACGGACAGTCGGTCGCAGTTTTTTTAGATGCTTGAAAACTTACCATTCTAATATGAATGGCTCTGAGTGGAGTGTGCGTTAATTTTAATGATGATCTTTAGACTTCATTCTTGCCACTAGTTGGCTGCTATTACTGCTGCTGGCCAGTCATTGAAGTAAGTTTTAATGAGGCCAAGGCTTTGGATTGACATGCGCTAAACAGATCAAGCTCAGGTCGATATGCCGAAGTTTGGATATTCATCAATCCTAATATCGAATGGAATAAGTTGTCATGGGATAGTGATGCGCCTCGCTGTTCCCTCAAGCATTGAACGTCTAGTTTTTGACGAGATTGCATGTTTTTGGAGATCCAGAGAACCATGGGAATGCTAGTCTGCTCTTTGGGCGCCATAGCATAAGGCAGTCCGTGCAAGTATATCCCGTTCTCGCCGAGAGACTCACCGTGATCAGAGACGTAAAGCATAGCCGTATCAAAGCGCTCAGCGTTGCGCTTTAGCAAGTCAATCGTTTGTCCAAGTACATAGTCTGTATAGACGATACTGTTATCATAGGCACTGACTATGCTCTCGCGCGTACATCGCTCTAGTTGGTTATTATCACAAACGGGACCAAATCGCTCGAATTCGCGTGGGTAGCGCTTGTAGTAGGATGGGCCGTGACTACCTTTCATGTGGAGAACCACGACTGAATCACCCTGTTGTTGATCCAAGTAAGCTTGCAGGTCTTGCAATAAGACTTCGTCGTAACACTCGCCTGCTCTGCATAATCCTGATGTTTTCTGATTGTTCAATTTCTCATTTTTTACTCGGTCACAAATACCTTTACAACCCGAATTGTTATCTCTCCAAAGTACCGATACTCCGGCCCGCTGCAACACGTCTAATAAGCCTTCTCTCCGTAACGCCATACCGTCTTTATAGCCTTGTTTACCCGCATCCAAGAACATGCAAGGTAAGGAGATTGCCGTAGCTGTTCCACATGAACTGACATTGGTAAAACTTAAGACACCACGCCGAGTCAATTCCGGATTGGTATCGCGTGTGTAGCCATTAAGCGAGAAGTTCGCGGACCTAGCGGTTTCACCCACAATTAACAACGTCAGGCGTGATTTTTTTACACTCGCAGTAGTTTCTCCTTGGCGGGCATCAGCACCAATGATTTTTAGTTCTGTGGGCTGTGCTAGCTGGCGACGCATATACCCATGGATTGCCGAAACCACATTCGAAGGAACTAACATCAATCTGAGTTCGCGATGGTTACGTACGAGCGATGCATAAGATTGGTAAAGCGTAAATACGATGATTGCCAAACAGGTAAGTGCTGCCGCCAGCCCCATCAATCGATGAGCAAGCGCGCGGGTGCGCGATCGTTGTATCAAACGGACTCGGGTGATAAGCAGCACCGGTAGAACACCAAAACCCAGCATCCATCGCAGTAACTCCCAGTTCAGCAGGTCCGTGGTCTCAGAGATGTCTGTTTGAATAACATTCGTTAGCATGCTGTAGTCAATTACAATGCCGTAGCTATTCATAAAGTAACTCGCTGCTGCCGCAACCAACAGAACAATGGCTAGCACAGGCTTTATGAAGCGTCCCCAAGCCATCGCGCTGAGTAACACGTACAGCCACATCAACACGAACCAAGGCAGGCTAAGCACAAATAAGATGCTTCCGTCTTGTAGGCCTCCCACGCTTTTCCAAACAACTCGCCAAAATGGCCAGTTACTGAACAACAGAAGCCAAGTTGAAACTGCAATAATTAATTGATTGCTACTGAGTATAATTTTCGTACTCAGAATTGGTATTTTTTTATTCATGGGTATCTCGGAATATCTCGACATGATCGTGCGCGCAAACTGTCACTGGACTGCCGCTACGTTTTAGGGAAGAAAAAATCAGCAACAGAGCGATGTAATTCATGGATGCACCAGTGACCCTCAACGCTTTCCTCGGTTGGTTGAAGCTCCACGATTAGCCAAACCGCCAAAACGCCAAAACCGATGAGGATTTTTTTCATGAGATGCCCCCCAAGTAAGTGTTGTACTGATAGATCCGCTCGACTTGACTTAAAAAACAATTTTTTTTGGAGCGAAATGATGGTGGTTGGGTCGCGGGGGTATGGTTTTCTTGCTGACGTTGCGCATCTGTCTTAGTATCGAAGGCATAGGTGATGAAATTGTTTAGATCACTATTCTGATAGGCGCGACTAGTTGTCTAAAAAGGAATTCTAGTTGCGGATGAGAGACCAAAGCGGTCTTGATGCGCTTACCAAGTTCACCACTTTCGAATGCCGATAATCCTCATTGCGCGAAACATCGCCGTACTCGCATAACGCACACTCCTCGGAGTCAGGCGACGCCTTGCAGTTGATTTCAAATATTCGTTGAAAGCTTTGGCAGCCGTTTTTAGTACGGCATCGGGGTTCAAACTCTGTTAAAGCCTGGCTGCGCTATTCTGTATTTCCCGCTCGGCGTCTGCGAGTCTTGGCTCATTTGATAATACGGGTTGGTGACTGTTCCTCGTCTTACATTGGCTGGCTCATGCGCGGTCGTCATCAATGATTCCCGAGGCAGGGAATCAGCCGACCACAACATTTTTCTAATGCGAGATGGCATCACAAAATTTTCGCCCCCAAGGCGCGCCGTTTTCATCGTTTAACAGTAGGGACATCTGCAGCGTCTAGAGTGTTTAGATATATTGCATGCTCAATGTACTGCATAAGAGTTATCGCGAGGGTGACTGAAGAATTACAAATTTGTAATAAGACCATCTATCGTCATCAAGTAGTCTAAAATCTATTTGCCGTATGGTCGTGTGTCTCAATTCACTCATTTAACAGAAACTGAAAAAATGCGCGATATTCTGTAATGGCTTAACTCATCCAGTTGAGATGCTAAAGTGAACCGGTGAGTAAAGTTGCCTAAATGAGTGTGGTGGTATTTTCAATTAGTATCGAGACTTTATAATAAATGCGTATCTTGATAATAGAAGACGATCCGAAAACCGCTCATTATTTGCGCCAGGGTCTGACTGAAAGCGGCTTTATCGTTGATTGCATACAAAACGGAATCGATGGCATAAACTTAGTCTCCCAACAGGCTTATGACCTTGTAGTACTAGACGTAAACCCCCCGCAAAGTGACGACTGGGATCTACTTGTAAGTATTCGCGAGGTAATTATTACCCCGATCATGATGCTTACCGAGAAAGGTAGTGTTGAGGATAAAGTCTTGGGTTTTGATCTAGGCGCTGACGATTACATGGTCAAACCAATTGAGTTTCCTGAGTTGTTAGCTAGAGTCCGTACTTTAATGCGTCGAACTGGGTCGTCGGCATCGCTAAATGTGCTTCGCGTTGGCGATTTGGAGCTCGATCTGGGTAGGCACAGGACCTTTCGCGCTAACCAGCGAATTGACCTGACTAACAAGGAGTTCGCCTTGCTACACTTTTTGATGTGTCAATCAGGCACGACGCTATCGCGCACGCAGATTAAGTCTTCTGTCTGGGGTCTGAGTAGTGATTGCGACACGAACGTTGTTCAAGTAGCAATGAGGAGGCTTCGAGCTAAAATTGATGATCCTTTTGACGACAAGCTTATCCATACATTGCGAGGTGCTGGATATGTCCTTGAGTCGCGTGCCCATTAACCCCGTTTAGCCATTCTTATTTTGATATTGTGCGAAATAATTGGATTGCACTAAATTAAACGCGCTGAAAATATTGATTATAGAAAGGCAGTTATGTAATCTCTAAAATTGTCTCAGGAAGCGGAATGGTTCTGCAGTAGGGATTTAATTTTGCACCAAGCGCTTAAGATAACGTTAAAATCTAGATTGCACGAAAGTCTATACGATTTGCAGTTTAGAATAAACATGCTGAATTTAGCTTAATTCCGAAGTAGGGGGTTGCGACGCTATATCTGCAAGACCACACACTCTCGAGTGATTATCCATGAAGGCATGATCAACCTGCGTAATAGGTGGGTATCACAAAGATCGGTACCAATAGATGTTCACGTTGGATTGCTCTTGGGCACTAGTAATGTATCTTGACGAAGGTTATATTTTGCACAGGGCTATTAAATCTTCACTATCCATTGGTGAGTCATCGGTTTCATCTCTGGCTGAGCAAAAAGAGTAATGTTGTCTTTGGGTTTTTAAGCATCGATCCCCACTTATATATTACCTAGTGATCTGACTCGTGCAGCCAAGCTGTTTTATATTGCTTTTGATTAAATTAAATCCTAACTAAAAACCTCCCCCGGTCTTTGAGAGTTTAAGTTACTAGTTGAAATGTTCTTCGGGAATGTAATTCTGAAGGTTGTCGGATGCCCTGGTATACTAAAGACATCTGCTGTTCCATGATGGAGGCTCATGATAGATCGGACAATAGCCAATCCTAATCCAGTGCCACCTTCAGCTCGTGAGCGACTATTATCCACTCGATAGAAACGATCGAAGATATTAAGCAAGTGATGGCGTTCAATTCCCACTCCGGGATTGCTTATTGAAAGGGAGACTTCTTCGGTTCGCGTTTCAATGGAAATAACAACCGACTCTTCTATCGGGCAGTGACGAATGGCGTTTGATAAAAGATTCGAAATGGCGCGCTGAATCATGAGTCGATCGCCTGAAACTTTACCCTGACCACTGACGGTTATGCCGACGCACTTTTCTTCAGCCGAAAGAGAAAAAAGATCAATTACTTTTAAAGCTTCGTCTTCCAGCAAAATGTTTTCGAATGGTACAAGTGCGGCTGGGTGACTTACTTGGGCTAAAAAAAGCATATCAGATATAATTCTAGTGACTCGCCCCAACTCTTCGGTGCAAGACTCTAGTACAGACTTATACTCCTTTACTGAGCGATCACGAGAAAGAGTTACCTGTGCTTTCCCCATAAGGTTCGTAATCGGTGACCGCAACTCATGCGCCAAATCATCTGAAAACTGAGTGAGTTGTTGGACTCCGCTATCAAGTCGGTGAAGCATGAAATTTATGCCATGAGCTAGCTCACTGATCTCTTGGGGCATATTGACAACGGAGAGTCGGTGACTGAGATCTTGGGTTGATACCATTCCCGCAACTTCACAGAATTCCCGGAGTGGGGACAATCCGCGTTGCACTATCGCCCAAGCACTGATACCAATAAGGATCAACAACAGCGGAACCGCTACGATGGTTGAACTCAAATAAGAGCTTAACAGTGATTCATCATTCGAGCGGTCCATAGTCAGCAAGACTGATACGAATTCACCATCTTTTAGCCTCATGAGTTTCGCTGCTGTGAGGATGTGATTTTCGCTTTCCTGTGCCGAGGAGTAGTAAGAAATCTTAGTGCTATCGGTTGCTCCGATTTTGCTCCTAGAAACTACGGTTATATCTGCTCCAAAACTCAGGACAGGGACACTCAGATTTTCATCATCAAAAATAGTGAGATTAAGATTGTCATGCCCTAGCACTTGATCTAATAGTGCGTGTGGCTTTAGGCTCATGTTGCTAGTACTGATATCCATCAGTAAACTGTGCTCAATTTGATTCATTTTCTTTTCTAAGCTGTTTTTTGCACGCAAATCAAGCTCGTGGGTAAGCGCTAAATAGGCCAGAATCGCTAAAGAAACTACTAGTACTGCTCCCATTATACTTACTGTCAAACCCAATCGCATTGACAGGCTGACTTGCTTCATTTTCTCTCCTCCAGTACATAACCTACGCCGCGGAGCGTATGGATTAATTTAGTTTCAAATGGGTCATCTATTTTAGCTCTGAGCCTACGTATCGAAACTTCGACAACATTGGTGTCGCAATCAAAATTCATGTCCCAAACCAATGAAATGATCTGAGTACGAGATAACACCTCTCCAGATTGACGCATTAATAGATGGAGCAGTGCGAATTCTTTCGTCGTCAAATCTATGCGTTGTTTTCCGCGAAATGCGCGATGCCTTCCTTGATCAAGTTCAAGATCAGCAACTTTTAACACTTCTTGAATTGGTATGTGTTCGCTACGACGCATTAGAGTGCGTACTCTTGCCAGCAACTCTGGAAATTCAAATGGCTTGACAAGATAGTCATCAGCCCCCAGATCCAATCCTCTAATTTTATCTTCTAAGCGTCCTCTTGCAGTAAGCATCATTACCCTAGTACTGCTAGACCGCCGAATATTTTCAAGAACGTCCCATCCGTGCATTTCAGGAAGATTTACGTCAAGTAATACCAGATCATAAGCTTGCTGCCGTGCCAGATGGAGTCCATCAGCTCCTGTCGATGCGCAATCTACAATATAGCCACTTTCAGTTAGACCCTGATGTAAGTATTCAGCAGTCTTTGGCTCGTCCTCTATCACAAGAATACGCATAGGAATTAACCCTTCTTAAAGTGGTTCGTAATGGCTCTTTTCGTAGAATCTGTTTAAAGTTAACCATCTGTTTAAACGTTGGATTCTGGTTGCATTTTTAATTTTCTGGGATCATAGAGTTTAAAACTAACAAGGTTTCGTGCGACCCTCGTCACCCTGTAGTACAAGAGCCGCCTCCCGTTTTTGTCTAGGGATGTCGCTTGGTGCGAGCACTTATTGCCCTAATCCTAATGCATTAAGTGAGGCTTATTCGTTAGATAACGTATTTGTAATTCTTCAGTCACCTTGTTGATAGGTGTACGGAATTATATTTGCCTCATGGGAAATTCTTTTTGTATAAAGGTTTTGGGGAATGATGGAATTACTTCGGTTTAGAAAGTTTATTGCTCACCCAATCACGCATAAAACCATGCTACAAGCAGGTCTTATTTCGATCCTTGCTCTTTTGAATGCTCCTTTGTTAGCCGCAAACGCTCAAATGCTCACAATGGATCAAGCGCTTGAAACTGCATTTTCCAACAACCCAGACCTAGCGGCCGCTCAATGGGAGACAGGTATTGCTCAGGGAGAGCGACAGCAGGCTGGATTGATTCCAAACCCTGAGGTTTCCTGGGAGGCTGAAGATACTCGGCGAAACTCGCGCACCACGACGGTAATGATCAGCCAGCCGATAGAGCTTGGCGGTAAGCGTGGAGCTAGGATTGAAGTGGCCAATAGAGCTCAGGACGCAGCGGGGATTGAGTTGGAGCGCAAGCGTAACGTTCTGCGTGCCGATGTCATTCAGGCTTTTTATAGTTCCTCAACGGCTCAGCAAAGACTGCTGCTGTCACGTCAATCACTTGAGCTCGCCGAGCGCGGTTTGCGTGCAGCGCAAGGTCGCATCAAGAGTGGCAAATCCTCACCCGTTGAAGGTACGCGCGCAGAGGTTCAGCTATCAGAAGTGCGCCTAGAGTTGAGGCGGGCTGAGCGGGATGAGGCCAGTGCCTACCAGAGACTCGCTCAGGTCATGGGGGCGCCTTTGCCTGCATTTGTGTCCGTAGGTGATCCAAATCGGTCGATGCCAACCGTGCCCGATTCGTCGCTGCTGTTTAGCCGAATTGGTGAAACTGCAGAGCTACGATTAGCAAAACTGCAAATAGATCAGCGGGAAGCCTCTCTTGGTCTTGAGAAGGCTCGTCGAATTCCGGACCTGACCGTGAGTATCGGGAGTCAATACGACGAGCGTGAGCGCGAGCGGGTGAATGTCGTAGGGCTATCTATGCCCATCCCGTTGTTTAACCGTAACCAAGGCAACGTACTGGCCGCAGCCCGCCGTGCCGATCAATCTCGCGACCTTCGGAATGCCAGTGAGTTACGACTGCGCACAGAGATCCAAACCACCTTAGATCAGTGGCTGACTGCTAACACTGAAGTGGCGTCGTTCAATCAAACCATCCTGCCTGCAGCGCAAAGTGCCGTCGATACCGCTACCCGAGGTTTCGAAATGGGTAAGTTTAACTTTCTCGACGTGCTCGATGCTCAGCGCACATTGATTAGCGCTCGCACGCAATACATCCAAGCCATCGCCGAGGCGACAGACGCCTGGGTGCGTATCGAGCGAATTTTCGGTGATGTTGCCATTCTCACTCGTACCCCGTGAATTTCATATAACGCTTTTTTTACCGCTGCTCAGTATCGCAATACCACGTTAATCCGTGAATGCCGACTGGGTTGCGCAGGGAGTCTCCATGGATAAAAAACTAATCCTCGTCTCGGCACTAACCTTGGCAATAGGTATAGGCATCGGTTCGTTTTGGATGACAAGCCCATCGGTGCCTTCAGCTGAAGCTCAGACTCAGGAGGGCAAAGGCTATGACGATCACGGCGATGAAACTGCTGACGGAAAACCGGCCGAGGGCGAACACGCAGAAGGCGAAGCTGAAGAGGGTCATTTGACTCTGAGCGAAGAGCAGATCAGCTCTGCCGGCATCCAACTGGTTGAAGCGAAAGCGCAGAGCATCAGCCTTTCATTGCCCTTTCCTGGAGAAATCCGTTTTGATGAAGACCGCACTGCGCACGTGGTGCCCCGCGTACCTGGTGTCGTTGAGTCGGTTCATGCCAATCTTGGTCAACCAGTGAAAAAAGGTCAGTTGCTGGCCGTAATCGCTAGCCAACAAATTTCTGATCAGCGCAGTGAACAAGCCGCTGCGCAACGTCGTCTTGAGTTGGCGCGTACTACCTACGAGCGAGAGCGACAGTTATGGCAGGACAAAATCTCTGCAGAACAGGACTTCCTGCAAGCCCGCCAGGCTTTGCAAGAAGCTGAAATTGCTCTCAGCAATGCTCGGCAAAAAATTAGCGTACTGAGTGGTAGCTCGGTCGCCAGCGGGGGTAATCGATATGAATTGCGTGCGCCGTTTGACGGGGTTGTAGTCGAGAAACATTTGGCCCTCGGTGAAGTTGTCAGCGAAACCACCAATGCCTTTACGCTCTCCGACTTGTCGCGTGTGTGGGTGACCTTTGGAGTCTCACCAAAGGATTTGAACAAGGTACTCGTAGGCAAATCGGTCAAGGTCAGTGCGCCGGAGTTGAATGCTGAAGTCACTGGAACCGTGGCCTATGTCGGCAGTTTGTTGGGCGAGCAAACCCGTACAGCCACGGTCCGCGTGACATTGGAAAATCCACAAGGTGCATGGCGTCCGGGGCTATTTGTGACCGTGCAGGTTGACACCGGTACTCGGCAGACAAAGGTCGCTGTACCAGAGGCGGCTCTTCAGACGGTCGAGGACAAGCAAACTGTTTTCGTTCGAACGGAGGACGGGTTTAGAGCTCAGCCAGTGGAGACAGGTGGTCGTTCGGCGGGTCTGGTCGAGATCAAGGAAGGCCTGGAGCCCGGAGCTCAAATCGCCGCCGCCGGTAGTTTCATTTTGAAATCAGAATTGGGTAAAGCCTCGGCTGAACACGCCCACTGATCCGCCATTTCCACGAGAAGGTTCTCATGTTCGAACGCCTGATCCAATTTGCCATCGAGCAGCGCATTATCGTACTGCTCGCGGTTTTCCTCATGGCCGGCCTCGGTATAGCAAGCTATCAGAAGCTGCCGATCGACGCGGTTCCCGATATCACCAACGTCCAGGTGCAAATCAACACGGGGGCAGCAGGTTTTTCACCACTGGAAACCGAACAACGCATCACGTTCCCCATCGAAACAGCAATGGCTGGTTTACCGGCTCTAGAACAAACTCGTTCGCTGTCACGCTCGGGTTTGTCGCAAGTTACTGTTATTTTCAAAGAGGGCACGGACCTCTTCTTCGCTCGGCAATTGGTCAACGAACGATTACAGGTGGCCAAAGAGCAACTGCCAGAAGGTGTGGAAGCTGTCATGGGACCGATCTCAACCGGTCTTGGTGAGATTTTCCTGTGGACGGTCGAGGCTGAAGAGGGGGCTGTCAAGGAGGACGGCAGTCCCTATACGCCGACCGACCTGAGGGTGATTCAAGACTGGATCATCAAGCCTCAACTGCGCAATGTTCCTGGGGTCGCCGAAATCAATACCATTGGCGGGTTTGCCAAGGAGTATCAGATTGCGCCCGATCCAAAACGCTTGGCCGCTTACAAGCTCACGCTGACTGACCTTGTTACAGCGCTGGAGCGCAACAACGCTAACGTCGGTGCCGGTTACATCGAGCACAGCGGCGAACAGTTACTGATTCGTGCACCTGGTCAAGTAGCAACCACCGACGATATCGCCAATATCGTCATGGCCAATGTCGACGGTACGCCAATACGTGTGAAGAATGTTGCAACCGTGGATATCGGCCGTGAATTGCGCACGGGAGCAGCGACCGAAAACGGTCGTGAAGTGGTGCTCGGCACAGTGTTCATGCTAATCGGCGAGAACAGCCGCACCGTGGCGCAGGCCGTTGCCAACAAGCTTGAGCAAATCAACCGTTCACTGCCAAAAGGGGTTGTAGCAGTCACTGTCTATGACCGTACCAATCTTGTGGACAAGGCGATTGCCACGGTAAAAAAGAACCTGATCGAAGGTGCAATCCTAGTGATTGCGATTCTATTCCTGTTCTTGGGAAATATACGTGCAGCGCTGATCACTGCCATGGTTATCCCGCTCGCTATGTTGTTCACATTCACCGGCATGTTTACCAATAAAGTTAGCGCCAACCTGATGAGCCTTGGGGCTTTGGACTTTGGCATCATCGTCGACGGTGCGGTGGTAATTGTTGAAAACGCCATCAGGCGTTTGGCCCATGCGCAGCAACACCACGGGCGCATCCTCACTCGCTCTGAACGTTTTCACGAAGTATTCGCTGCTGCCAAGGAAGCACGCCGACCATTAATTTTCGGTCAGTTGATCATTATGGTCGTGTACCTACCGATTTTTGCGCTTACTGGCGTCGAAGGAAAAATGTTCCACCCGATGGCCTTCACCGTAGTGATCGCCTTACTGGGGGCGATGTTGTTGTCAGTAACTTTTGTCCCTGCTGCGATTGCGATGTTCGTGACCGGCAAGGTCAAGGAAGAAGAAAACGTCATCATGCGTGGCGCCCGCCGGATGTATGCTCCAGCTTTGGACTGGGTCATGGGCCATCGATCGTTGGCATTCGCCATGGCATTAGGCGTGATCACAATATGCGGTGTGGTCGCAAGTCGGATGGGTAGTGAGTTTGTGCCGAGTCTCAGCGAAGGCGATTTCGCGTTGCAAGCATTGCGTGTCCCAGGTACCAGCCTGACGCAATCGGTAGAGATGCAGCAACGCCTTGAAACCCTGGTATTGGCAAAAGTACCGGAGGTCAAACGGATGTTTGGTCGTACAGGTACTGCCGAAATTGCCTCCGATCCAATGCCTCCAAACATTTCTGACAGCTATGTGATGCTCAAGCCGAAGAGTCAATGGCCTGATCCGAATAAATCAAGGGAGGCATTGATAGACGATATTCAAAAAGCTGCAGCTGCGATGCCCGGAAGCAACTATGAGCTTTCTCAGCCTATTCAACTGCGTTTCAACGAGTTGATTTCAGGCGTACGTAGTGATGTGGCGGTCAAGGTATTCGGTGATGACATGGCGGTGCTCAACGGCACCGCTGCAAAAATCGCCGCATCAATGCTGAAGATCAATGGTGCCTCCGAGGTCAAAGTTGAGCAAACGTCGGGACTGCCGGTACTGACCATCAACATCGACCGCGACAAAGCCGCCCGTTACGGACTCAACGTAGGCGACGTGCAAGACACCATTGCGGTGGCAGTTGGCGGTCGACAAGCCGGTACGATGTATGAGGGAGACCGCCGATTTGACATGGTGGTGCGTTTATCCGACGCGATGCGTAAGGATCTCGAGGGATTGTCCACATTGCTAATCCCGGTACCGGCGTTGCTCAACACCAATGCTGACCAGATCGGATTCATAGCTCTTTCAGAGGTGGCGACCCTCGATCTAGTGTTGGGACCTAACCAGGTCAGCCGAGAAAACGGCAAGCGTCTGGTGATCGTCAGCGCCAACGTGCGTGGGCGTGATATCGGCTCTTTTGTACAGGAGGCCAGTAGCGCCATTGATAAGGAAGTGCAAATCCCATCCGGTTACTGGACCACTTGGGGAGGGCAGTTCGAGCAGCTCCAATCCGCTGCCAAGCGACTACAGATTGTAGTGCCGGTTGCCCTGCTTCTGGTGTTCGCACTCTTGTTCATGATGTTCAACAACCTCAAGGATGGCCTACTGGTGTTTACTGGTATTCCGTTCGCATTGACAGGGGGTGTCATGGCTTTATGGCTGAGAGACATCCCGCTATCGATCTCGGCAGGTGTTGGTTTCATCGCGTTGTCGGGAGTGGCGGTGCTAAACGGTCTGGTGATGATCGCTTTCATACGTAATCTACGCGAGGAAGGACATTCTTTAAGTTCCGCAATTAATGAAGGGGCTCTCACACGTTTACGTCCGGTGTTGATGACAGCTCTCGTGGCCTCTCTTGGGTTTATTCCGATGGCACTGGCAACCGGAACGGGGGCAGAGGTTCAAAGACCCCTAGCTACCGTAGTAATCGGGGGAATCCTATCCTCAACTGTGTTGACTCTGCTGATACTGCCTGCTCTTTATCAATGGGTGCACCGCCGAGACGAGGAAGAAACCAAAGACGACAAAATAGCATCCATATAATTTAGTTTTCTCAAAGCCTCCTATCGAGATTCGATGGGGGGCTTTTTTATGTGCGCAACATAACGAATCTGTAATCTAGGCGCCACCGTGTTGATAGGTTCGAATTGATACCCTAAGAGTGTCAACTAGATGAGGTGTCAGTATGAAAATTGCTCAAATTTTTGCTCTTGCGAGTGCTTTAGTCCTTTCTTCAGTTGCTTTAGCCGAAGGTGGCGGAGACAGAACCTTTGAGAAAATGATGGTCGCAAATGATCTAGCAATGGAGAAGTACGTGGCTAAAGAAGGAAAAATCGAGCCAGTAGTGTCAAGTGATGCTAAAGATGAGACTGATGAAATGTAAATGTAGCAGTACGCTGAATAAAAAAAACCGCTTCCGGTTTCCGGTTGCGGTTTTTTTTGGATGGCAGATTGGACATCGGTAATCCTGGCGCCACACCTACGCAATGTTCTAGTTGATATTCTGGTAACTGTTAATATATGAGGTACTCAATATGAAATTCATGAGCATTATTACTCTCGCTGGAACTCTGGCGTTATCCTCTCTTGTCTCTGCTGAAGGGGGAGGAGACAAAACCTTTGAGAAAATGATGGCGGCTAATGCTAAAGCTATGGAGCAGTATGCTATTAGCCAAGGGAAAAGCGCACCTGTAGCGAAACAATACGAGTACGGAATGAAGATGGATGTTGTGAAAGTGATCAGTGTGGTGCGGCCTGCAAAAGTCTGCGCGGTGGTGCCAGCCGCCATGACTTATGAAGATTCAAATGGGCAGCTAAATACGATTAGGTACACTGTGGCTGGAGAGTGTCGCAAACGTGGTGGCTAGTAGCTATCCTACTATCTGAACAATCTATAACGCTCGACTGATATGAAAAATAGGAATCGGGCGTTTTTTAGATTCGCTTCGAACAGGTATAAAAAAGACGTCCCGAGGGACGTCTTAAAAATTCACCCTTTTCCGAAGGAGCTTCTAAAGGTGAAATTGTAGCTTTAACTGAGCAACAATGAGTTTCCAGATTTTCACAGGCTTGCTACTTGTCTGTAGAGATCTAACCAGATGCGCTAGCTAGATTCCTAATAACTCCCACTCACTATAAGCAATCCTAGTTAACGTGGAGATGATTGAAAAATTACAATTTTGAAATTTTCAATCAAAAATGGGACAATTTAGAAGAACCGAGAATTTTCCCGTTTAGGTATTACAGAATGGCGAGTGGGTACTCAACAATCACACGGACCTCATCCAGATCCGATTCAAAAGCGGTTGCGCGAGTATTCGCTTGCCGCAAGCGGAAAGACATATCTTTCAAGGAACCTGTCTGAACGACGTACTTCACCTCAATGTCGCGCTCCCAACGTTTCTGATCTGTCAACGGGTTCCCGTCTGCATCGCGCCTCATGTATGTTGCGTTAGCGTTGGAATAGTCAGCGTCGGTGCCGCGACCATAACGTGTCATAAACGACAGGCCTGGTACGCCGTACGAGCTCATGTCGAGGTCGTAGCGAACCATCCACGAACGTTCTTTTGGCGAGTTAAAATCGCTGTATTGGATCGAGTTGTCGAGAAAGATAGAGTCCGACTGACGCAGATAGTCGAAGTCGTCATTACCATTATTTCGCTGGTGAGAAAGTGCAAGTGAGTGCGCACCATACTTCACGCCAACTTTAGTGCTCCAAATATTGTTGTCGAATTCTCCCAGCAGTTTCTTTCCTTCATCAACGGCCTTGTAGTAATTCACGCCACCGAATACAGAAAGCTGATCAGACAGTGAGTAATTCAATCCCGTGCCCGCATAGTATTGATTCCAAGCGTCTTTGAGGCGACTGGAATAGAGACTAACGATGATATTTTTGTTAACGTTGTAGTCGCCGCCGAAATAGCCTACCCAAGGTGAATTAACAGGCCCTGCATAGAATGTCGCGAAGTTGTCGCGCATATTGCTGGAGACTGGTTGGCTCATGGCGTGCAGGCGACCACCTTGAACAGTCAGTCCTTCAATGCTGGTATTGGTCGCGGTTACACCGCGGAAACTTTCGGGTAGTAGTCTTGAGTCGCCAGAAGCCACGACGGGGTTCGCTGGAAAAACATCACCAACTTTCACTACTGTGTCAAAAGCGCGAACCTTTGCTGCCCCACCGACTTTTGTGTACTCATCTCGAGCCTCACCATCGCCATTGACAGGCAGTACATCGAACGAACTACGACCACCATTTCGACCGTCACCCGTATCAAGCTTCAACCCAATCATCGCGAAAGCATCGACGCCCACACCGACAGTGCCTTGAGTAAAACCGGATTCAAATTTACTGATGATCGCGTGCGACCAAGTCTCTGAATAACCATTGCCTGTGGGGCTTGATTGCCCGTTACGATGGTCACGATTGAAGTAGAAATTTCGATTTAGCACGGAAAGACTACTATCTTCGATAAATCCCCCAGTCTTTTCCTCTGCGAATGCCATGGAAGGCCCAGAACTGACAACCAACGCTAAAGCGGCCATTGAGAATTTTGTATTGTTATCCATTAATCACTCCTTAGGTTTGGCAGAACTAGTAAGTTCTTCGGCTGGAATTATTGTTTACGGAAAGCGCGTTGCGCTTTCGTATCGTCGCCGACTTGTATCGTTGCAATTTGAAGATAACAGGGAGATGATTGAAGAATTACAATTCTGTAATGTCTGTATTTTTTTTCAAAAAAATATTTCTGCGGCACATACCCACCGATGAGTGGCTCCTATTTACAACGAATCTTCGCATGTGTCTCCTGACGGGCGGCATGATTTAAACTTGAAGCGCATGCGTAGGGGCCGACTGGTTTTTAAGTGCGAATCCGGCGGTGACGATTGCTCGCGTGTTCACCAATACATTCTCGGGGATACGGATGTCAGACGTAGCGCTGTTCATCATCGCGCAGTTTTTCGGTGGGTTAACGGCGCTGTTCCTGGCGAAGGTTCTCGGTGCTAAAGACGTTGTCGTGGATATCCCGCAGCCTAGTCCCCATGAGCAAAAGCTCACAATTCACTGAACGATGCTCTCTACGGTTCGTGGATGCGGTAAGCCCGCTCAAGGCGTAGTTCACGTTCCTATCGCGACATCCTGAAGGGCTAGGCCTTAAGGTGGTTCAGCCTTTCAAACGCGATTTTTTAAAGGGGCAGTAAGGAAAGACATGAATTACAAAGTGAGGGTTGCTACACCATCTGATGCCCCTGCCATCCAGATTATCTATGCTCCAATGGTTTGAACTCAGTCATCTCGTTCGAGCTGATACCACCGACTGTTGATGAGATGGCATCAAGAATAACCGCAACACTACCGCCGCATCCCTATCTGGTAGCCGAGGTGGAGGGCAACGTCGTTGGATACGCTTACGCAAGCGAGCATCGAGCGAGAGAAGCCTATCGATGGTCGGCGGATGTCACCGTGTATGTTGATCCGGCTGTGCACCGAAAAGGGGTTGGTCGTGCGCTTTATCAGCAGCTTCTACCAGTTCTAGAGAAACAGGGGATTCATGCAGCCTATGCCGGCATTGCCTTACCCAACGCAGGAAGTATAGGTATCCATGAAGCACTCGGGTTCACCCACATCGGCACCTACCCAGAGGTTGGGTTCAAGCACGGCCAATGGCATAGCGTGGATTATTGGCGTAAACCGATTTGTGCTGTGACGCCGCCAATAGAAATCATCCCGTTCAGTGAGATAAAGGGAGAGTTGAGAAACCAGGTGTGAGGCGACCTGGCTACTATTCGTCGCCATCGGTACCAGGCTGTTCGCTGAGAGCTATGCTTATGGATGATTCACGTTCGAGTCAGTTTACCGACCGGCTGGAGGGATGAATGAATTTGGCGGCGTTTACCTCGCTGCTTTCCGCAGGCGAAAACATAAACGGGTGCCCACTCCCCGATTTAGATGCAGTGACATTCGCAGGTCTGCATTTTCCTTCCCGTGCATATTGCCTTGTTGCTGATTGGGTAATCTTGGATCTCGAAGTTACAACACGTCAACGAATAGCCATCACCGATAGAGGGCTTATCCCTGCCTTGGTTTACGCATTGACGGTTATCCAAGATAGAAAAGGTCGTTTTGCGCCTGGTGATTGGGTCAGATCAACGTTGGGGGTTTCCTTCACTCACAACTGCTTGTTTGAGACGAAAAATACGGTTTATGTGCTTATGGGAGCCGGCCGTAGGTTGCGCACAGATTTAGACATCGCACTGAGCTTGTGCTGAAGACCGCAGATTATGCTGCTCCCCTCCTGACCGCTTACTTCAGTTGTTGGTGTCACACTATGTTGGGAGCAGCCCGGCCCTGTATTTGAAGCGCAGCCCATCTGTGTCAATCTATGTTGCTGTTGTCTTTATCGCGAATCATCCTACAGACCCCGATTTACGCGATGGGTTGTGTCAAACTATGTTGTTGGTACCCAACCCGCAAAAATCGCAGCCTCGGCTGCGATTTTTGTATTCGACTCGAGGGCATCCATGGACCGCTTCCAGGAAATGCAGATTTTCGCCACGGTGGCTCAGGCGCAGGGCTTCTCGGCAGCGGCGCGACGCCTTGGCTTGTCCGCCGCCAGTGTCACCCGCGCGGTAGCAGCGCTGGAGCAGCGTATTGGCACGCAGTTGCTGATCCGTACCACACGCAGTGTGCATCTGAGCGAAGCGGGTCAGCGTTATCTGGAAGACTGTCGGAGAATTCTCGCCGAGGTGCAGGAAGCCGAGGATTCGGCGGCCGGCAGTCATGCCCAGCCCCGCGGGCAATTGACGGTGACCGCGCCGGTTTTGTTCGGCGAGCTGTTTGTCACACCGCTGATGGCGGCTTATCTGACGCAATACCCGGACGTTTCGATCAATGCGCTGTTGGTTGATCGGGTGGTGAGTATGGTCGAGGAGGGCATCGATGTCGCGGTGCGCATCGGTGAGTTGCCGGACAGCAATCAGCACGCAATCCGGGTTGGCGAAGTACGGCGGGTGATCTGTGCGTCGCCGGCCTATCTGGCCCGGTACGGCCGCCCCGAGCATCCACAGGCACTGGCCGGCGCGCCGGTAGTGGCGACCTCGGCCATCGGCCAGTTGCGCAGCTGGCCGTTTGTGGATCAGGGCGAAGCGATCAGCGTGCGGCCTGAACCGAGGCTGGTGGTCACCGCTAATCAGGCGGCGATTACTGCGGCCTGCCTGGGTTTGGGGCTGACCCGGGTGTTGTCTTATCAGGTTGCCGGCAAGGTGGCCTGCGGCGAGCTGGAAATTGTCCTCGCCGACTTCGAACTGCCGCCGCTGCCGATCCATGTGGTGTATCAGGGCGGGCGCAAGGCGCCGGCGCGGGTGCGCAGTTTTGTCGACCATGCAGTGAAAGCCTTGCGAGAGCATCCGGCGCTGCAGAACGCAGCGTTATTTCATCCAGTGAAATAATCGATTGCGATTGCTGGTGATTCTGTTGCTTTGAGGATGGGGGGAAGATGGCCTCCATCGGCGCTGCCATCCCGAACGGCGCCACCTCCAGCGGAGTCGACCATGCAAGCGATCAAACTCTACAACTTCCCGCGTTCCGGCCACGCCCATCGGGTGGAGCTGATGTTGTCCCTGCTGCAACTGCCGACCGAACTGATCCTGGTCGATCTGGCCAAGGGTGAGCACAAGCAGGCGCCGTATCTGGCGATCAACAGTTTCGGCCAGGTGCCGGCGATTGACGATGACGGCGTGGTGCTGGCCGACTCCAACGCGATTCTGGTGTACCTGGCGCTCAAGTATGGCAATGGTCGCTGGCTGCCGACCGATCCGCTGGGTGCGGCACGGGTGCAGCGCTGGTTGTCCGCCGCTGCCGGACCGATTGCTTTCGGACCTGCTGCTGCCCGATTGGTGACGGTGTTTGGCGCACAGTTGAATGCTGAAGAAGCGATTACCCGTGCGCACAACCTGCTCAAAGTGATGGAAGTGGAACTGGGCAAGACCCCCTATCTTGCCGGCAACGAGCCGACCATCGCCGACGTGTCCGCCTACAGTTATATCGCCCATGCGCCGGAAGGCAACGTGGCGCTGGACGACTACGCCAACGTGCGTGCCTGGCTGGCGCGGGTTGAAGCCTTGCCCGGTTTTGTCGGCATGCCGCGCACGGTCGCTGGTCTGCAAAAGACTGCCTGAGGTTCAGCCCTGATCTGATCGAGTTATCCACAATGCGCCGGCGGCGCGGGGAGAGGCGTGATGGAACGTTCACCGTGGCACGCTGGCGAGCAACAACTGCAGGCCCATGTCGGCGTCGCCGAGCGCATGGAGGCCTTTGGCCGAAAAGTGATTCGCGACTGGATGCCGGATCAACACCGCGCCTTTTATGAGCAATTGCCGTTCATGCTGTACGGCGCGGTCGATGCTGACGGGCGTCCATGGGCCAGTGTGCTCGAAGGCGCGCCAGGGTTTGCTCATTCGCCTGATCCCGGGCATCTGCATTTCGCCAGCCAACCCGCTGCTGATGATCCAGCGCAATTGCGCAATGGCGAACCGATCGGATTGCTCGGCATTGAATTGCATACCCGTCGCCGCAATCGCCTCAACGGTCATGTCGCCAATCTCACCGAGCAGGGTTTCGAGGTGAGCGTGGATCAGGCTTTCGGCAACTGTCCGCAATATATCCAGCTACGCCAGTTCCAGCGCGTACCGCTGAGCGATCCGCAGACGCGGCCAGCGCAGCACGGCAACGGTCTTGATGACGCGGCTCGGGCGATGATCGAAGGCGCCGACACCTTCTTTGTCGCCAGTTACGTCGATGCCGACGGACAACGTGCGGTGGATGTTTCCCATCGTGGCGGGCAGGCCGGATTTGTCCGGGTCGAAGGTAATCGCCTGACCATCCCGGATTTTGCCGGCAACCTGCACTTCAACACGCTCGGTAATCTGCTGCTCAATCCCAAGGCTGGTCTGCTGTTCATCGACTTTTCCACAGGCGATGTGCTGCAACTGAGCGGGCGGACCGAAATCATCCTTGAAGGGCCGCAGATTGAAGCGTTCCAGGGCGCCGAGCGTCTGTGGACATTCGAGGTCGAGAAACTCGTGCGGCGTCCGGCGGCACTGGCCCTGCGCTGGCGCTTCGACGGCATGTCGCCCACCAGCCTGCTAACCGGCACCTGGGCCCAGGCCGAAGCACGCTTGCAGGCCAAGGCCTTGGGTGACCGCTGGCGGCCGCTGCGGGTAACTCGCCTCGAAAGGGAGAGCCAGCACATCCGCTCGATCTATCTGCAACCGGACGACGGTGCAGGGATGCCAGTGTTTCAGGCCGGCCAGCATCTGCCGCTGCGCTTCACTCTGAACGGGGAAACGCATATCCGCACCTACAGCCTGTCGAGTGCGCCATCGGATGATTTCCTGCGCATCAGTGTGAAACGCGAGGGCTTGATCTCAGGCCATTTGCACCAGCAGATCCGGGTCGGCGATGTTCTTGAGGCACGGGCGCCACAGGGGCACTTCACAGTGGCGCCGCTGGAACAACGGCCGCTGGTGCTGCTGGCGGCGGGGGTTGGCATTACGCCGTTGCTGTCGATGCTGCGCGAGGTGGTGTATCAAGGCCTGCGCACCCGGCGGATTCGGCCGACGTGGTTGCTGCAAAGTTCGCGCAGCCTGGCCGATCAGCCGTTTCGCCAGGAACTTGATCGCTTGCTGGAAAGTGCTGGCGACGCGGTGCGGGTGATTCGCCTGCTCAGCCAGCCGGAAGCCGACGTGCATGAAGGCGTGGATTTCGACCGCCGTGGGCGTATCGACGGGGCACTGCTGCGCGAACTGCTGGAGGTCGAGGATTACGACCAGATCGATTTTGCTGTGTGTGGCCCCGGCGCTTTCACCCAAGGTGTCTACGACGGTCTGCGCGAGCTGGACATTCGCGACGCGCGGATCCATGCCGAAACCTTCGGCCCGTCGACGCTCAAGCGCCAGCCAGACCCGGATGCGGTGGTCATCGAGCAGCCACCGGCCGCGATCACGTCAGTGCCGGTGATGTTCGAGCGTTCTGCCAAGGAGGCGCGCTGGCAGCCGGACGGCGGCAGTCTGCTGGAGCTCGCAGAAAGCCGTGGCCTGCGCCCCGAGTTCAGTTGCCGTGGAGGTTCGTGCGGCACCTGCAAGACACGCCTGGTCAGTGGCGCGGTGAATTATCCACAGCCCCCGGCGGACATGCCGGAAGCGGGGCAGGTGCTGATTTGCTGCGCGGTGCCAGCGCAGAGCGAGCAGTTGCTGGTGCTGGATCTGTAACGCAATTCTCCTGTAGGAGCTGCCGCAGGCTGCGATCTTTTGATCCTGGGTTTTTACAATCAAAAGATCGCAGCCTGCGGCAGCTCCTACAGAGGATTGGCGTGTTGTGGTGGATCAGGCGTAAGACAGGTCTTTCTCTTCGAGCAGCTCCTGATACAACGCGGTCCACTTGCGGCCCATCTCGTCGGCGGTGAACAACTGCCGGTACCGCGCCTCGGCCTTGATGCCCATGGCCGCCGCGCGTTCGGGGTTTTCCCAGAGGGTACGCATCGCCTCGCGAAACGCCTGTGGATGACTCGGTGGCACCACCAACCCGGTTTCGTTGTGGATATTGATGTAGCTGGTGCCGGTGCCGATCTCGCTGGAGATCATCGGCTTGCCGTACATCGCGCCTTCGAGCAGCGAAATGCCAAACGCTTCGGAGCGCAGGTGCGAGGGGAATACGATGGCGTAGCTCAGTTGCAGCAGGGCGACCTTGTCTTCATCACCCAGACGCCCGAGGAAGTGGATATTACGCAGGCCCAGCGCGGCGGCCTGGGCATGCAGTTCCAGTTCCAGCGGCCCGGCACCGACGATGACCACCGGATAATCCACGTCCTTCAAGGCATCGAGCAGGATGTGCAGACCCTTGTAATAACGCATGACCCCGACGAACAGGAAAAACTTGTCCCCAAGCTGTTGGCGCCAGCGATTTATGCGTTGGCTGTCGGCCTGTGGATAACCCGCCTTGTTCAAACCGTATGGAATCACCCGGGTCTTGTCCTGGAATTGCTGCAACACGTCGCTGGTGTGCAGGTAGTTCGGCGAGGCCGCGACAATCCGGTCGGCGCTGGCCAGGAAGCGGTTCATCAGCGGGCGGTAGAGTTTGAGCAGATGTTTTTGGCGAATGATGTCGGAGTGATAGGTCACCACGCTCGGTTTGTTCAGGCCGCTGGCAAAGTGCACCAGGTCCATGAAGGGCCAAGGAAAGTGGTAGTTGATCACATCGGCTTCGGCCGCCAGTTCGCGAAACTGTTTGAACACGCTCCAGGAAAACCCGGTGGAGGCGAACTGGATGTCGAGTCTGGCGCGATGCACTTCGTGTGAGCCGAGTTGCATCACGGGAGGGGTCGGGTCGGCGCTGAGGGTCAGCACCTGACCGTCGATGCCGTGATGCGCGCCGCTTTCGCAGAGCTGGAAGATCACTTGTTCGATGCCGCCGACCGAATCTGGCAGGTACGTCTTGAAAAAATGAAGAACTCGCATTCAGCCTCCCATGGCCTGGCGGTAGGCACCGGCGGTGGCCTGTGCGCAACGTTCCCAGGAAAATAGCCGCGTCCGGTGCAATCCGGCTTCTCGGCAGGCCTGCCAATGCGCTTGATCGTCGATCAGGCGGATCAGCGCATCACGCAAGCCCTGTGCATCATCAGCTTCAATGTAGTTGCCCGCCGCGCCGGCGACTTCCGGCATGGCTGAAGAACGGGTGAGAATCACCGGAGTGCCACTGGCCATGGCTTCCAGTACCGGCAATCCGAAGCCTTCATACCGCGACGGAAACACCAGCGCCCGGGCGCCGGCCAGCAGTTGCGCGACCTGTTCATCCGGCAGATAGCCGAGCAGGCATACGTGACCCGACGCGAGGGCCTGGCGCAGCTCATCGCTGAACTGCGTCTGCTGCCAACCGGCCATGCCGACGATCAGCAGTGGAAAACGCTGGCGCACGGCCTCCGGCAGCAGGGCATGGGCGCGCAATGCCAGGCTGAGGTTCTTGCGCGGCTCCAGAGTGCCGACACACAGGAAATATTCGCGCGGGGCAACGGCATGTGCCTTGAGCACCGCTTCGAGGGCGTCGGGTTGCCGTGGGTGGAAGCGTTCGGCCACACCCAGTGGCGCCACCACAAAACGCTCGGCCGGCAGACCGAACCAGGCTTGGGCCTCGTCGGCAATTGCCCGCGAGTCGGTGATGATCCGTTGCGCCTGTTGCACGCCAGCCGCCAGACGCCGTTCGATTTCCTTCAGGCGCGCCAAGGGCTGGGTCTCAGGAAAGTGCAGATGGGTCAGGTCGTGCAGGGTGATCACGGTCGGGCCATCGAAGGCCAGCGGCCACAGGCTCGGCTCGTGATACAGGTCGATGCCTTGCGTGCGGCCCTGATCGAAACGTTTCTGTTCCAGCCAGCGCCGCGCCTGATAGGCCCCGGGGATCTGCCGCAGCAGTGGCGTCAGGCGCGAGTAGCCGGGCATGGCCGCTTCCGGCAGGGCCGAGCTCCAGCCCCAGCCGTGGAACAACGCCACTTCGACATCGGTTGTGTCGCGCAAGGCGCGGACCAGTTCGGCGACGTAGTGGCCGATGCCAGTGCGTGGCGCCTGAAGAATCCGCGCGTTAAGAGCAATGCGCATGCTGGCCTTCGGATGCGGGCAGTGGATGGTTCAGGTTGCGCTCGATGCGCTGCACCAGTTGCGCGCTTGCTTCGCGCCAGCTCAGCCAACGCCATTGGTCGAGGCTCAGAGGTGCCGGAAACTCACCCGAGCGCTCCATCCCGAGCACCAGGTCGGTAAGGCTCTGCGGGTTGTGCAGGTCGAAATACGCCATGTAATCGCCGCCGATTTCGCGGAACACCGGAATGTCGCTGGCCATCGCTGGCAAGCCGCGTTGCATGGCTTCCACCAGCGGCAGGCCGAACCCTTCGACATGCGACGGGAATACCAGCGCGGTGGCGTGGGAATAGGCGTGCTCAAGGCTTTTGTCCGAGAGCGAGTTGAACATGAACAGGCGACGGTTCAGTTGTGGATGCTGGCGGATCCGCTCGATCAGGGCTTCGCACTTCCAGCCGATTTTCCCGGCGATGCACAAGCGCGCCGTGGAGCCAGCCGCCCAGGCACGTTCGAAGGCATCGAGCAGGTAGGCGTGGTTCTTGCGCGGCTCGATGGTGCTGACCATCAGGAACACCGGCTCCGGGGTCTTGAACAGGTTCAGCAGGTTGCGATCGACCTCGGCTGCGGCGTCGGTCAGGTCCAGTTCGGAACCCAGGTGGAAGTAGTCGAACCAGCGCTGCTGGACCTGTTGCGTGCCGATCCGGCGCACCATCTCCTGGCGCACCTGATCACGAATGGTGGTCGAGATCGCGACATAGCCGTCAGCGGTGCGCGCGATCCAGTCGAACCAGTCATTGAACACCTTGACCAGACCCGCGTCGCAAAACTGCGGATGGGTCAGCGGGATCAGGTCGTAGATTACCGAAACGATACCGACGCCGTCGCGTTTGAGTTGTTCGGCCAAGGGGAAAAAGTTGGCGTGCCAGGAGGAATCGAGCAACACCAGTTGATCGCCGGCCCGATGTTGCAGCGGCACGCAACGTTCGGGGATCGGTTTGCCCTTGAGCAGGCGCCCGAGCACGCGCATCGGCAGGCTGAAACAGGCGAACGCCGTGAGCCGGCAGAGCACGTACAGCACTCGCCGGGCGAAATGCGACTGGCTGAAAGGCCGGCGTCGTTCCAGAGCGCGATGGCGCAACCAGAAGCTGTTGGCCCACTGTTCCAGCTTCACCCGCAGGCTGGTCAGATTGATTGTCGGGGTTTTGATCGGCGCCAGGCTTTTCACCTCATACAGGGCACCGTCGAGCATCACCACCGGGATGCATTCGCGCTCGGCGTGGGCTTCTGGCAACTGTTGAATGACGTTGCGCACCACGCGTTGAATGCCCGAGTTGGCGGACGGGTGTTCGAAAACGTAGGTGCACTCCATCAACAGTCGTGTCATCGCGAGATCTCCTTGTCTGCCTGCTGCGCCGGGTGTTCGCTGGAGCGGCTGATCTCGGTCCGGGCCTGCAGCCATGAGCAACCGACAAAGTCTTCCTGACGGTTGTTGATGACGTGGAAGACCAGACCGTAATCGCGCCATTCGAAATTGCGATCCAGATGCGAATCCAGACGCGACAGGCTCAGCGCCACCGAATAGCTGCCCTTGCCCAGGCGCATGTCGAAGGCGAAGCGGAACGTCACCTGCTCTCCGGCGCTCAGGTCGCTGATTGCCTGGTCCTGGCGATGGGTATTGATGCCGTAGATCGCCTGGCCGAGGCGATCCTTGATCAGAAAGCCCAACACCAGTCGTTCGATGTCCTCGCGCACCTCGGTCTGCACTTCCAGCACCACTGGCTGGCCGACTTCCGCCACTTCCAGGCTGCGCCCTTGAGCGTCGAGCAGGCGCACGCTGACGATCCCCGCTTCACCAGTCCCGGAAATGGTCTGCACCTGGCCGTTGGCGAGCATTTCCTGGCGCACGATCTGCCCTTCGCGCTGGGCAAGCATGGCGTTGTAGTAGTCCATGACCTCTTCGGGTTTGCCGCGCATGGCCAGGCGGCCGTTCTCCAGCAGGATTGCGGTGTCGCAGATCGACTGAATCGCCGAACGGTCGTGGGACACGATCAACAGCGTGGTGCCAGCCTTGCGAAAGTTGCGGATGCGCTCGAAGCTTTTGTGCTGGAAGTAGGCATCGCCCACCGACAGCGCTTCATCGACGATCAGGATATCCGGACGACGTGCGGTGGCAACGCTGAAAGCCAGGCGCATCTGCATGCCGCTGGAATACGTGCGCACCGGGTGATCGATGGCTTCGCCGATTTCGGCAAAGCTTTCGATCTGCGGCATCAAGGCTTCGATCTCTTCGACCTGCATGCCCAGTAACTGGCCGGCCATGAACGCGTTCTGACGCCCGGTGAAATCCGGGTGGAAACCCATGCCCAGTTCCAGCAGCGCGGCCACGCGACCTTGCAGTTGAATCTGCCCGCAGCTGGGTTGCGTGGTGCCGGTGATCATCTTCAGCAGCGTACTTTTGCCCGCGCCATTGACCCCGACGATGCCGACGGCTTCGCCGGGCTGAATCTCGAAATCGATGTCCTGCAGGATCCAGTGCAAGTGGTGCCGGGTGCCGGAAAACGGCACCAGCCACTCGAACAACCGGCTCCAGCGATTGGGGTATTGCTTGTAGGCCTTGCCCAGGCCGCTGACGCGTATATGTCCCATCAGAGTTCATCCACCATTTCGCCGACACGTTGCCGGAACAGGCGCAGGGCCATGGCGCAGAACAGCAGGCCGAGGATCAGCAACGGCAGCAGCGACGGCCAGTTCGGCCACTGGTTGTAGAGGAACAGGTTCTGGTAACTGGTCATCAGTGCCGTCATCGGGTTCAGGCTGATCAGGTGCTGGATGCCCGGCGGCAGGATCGACAGTGGATAAACGATGGGGGTCAGCCAGAACCAGAATTGCAGGCAGATGCCGAACATCTGTCCGACATCGCGGAAGAATACGTTGAGGATGCCGAGGATCATCCCCAGCCCGGCGGCGAAGATCACCTGCACCAGCAACAGTGGAATCAGCGCCAGCAAAGCCATGCCGGGCAGGCGCCCGCTGATCAGCAGAAAACCGAAAAACAGCGCCAGGATAATCGCGAAGTTGATCCCGGCGTTGAGCAGCGCAATCACCGGCAGGCAGATCCGCGGGAAGCTGATTTTCTTCAGCAGGTTGGCGTTTTCCAGAAACATGCTCTGGCTGCGCGAGGTGATTTCCGCGAACAGTCCCCAGGTCAGCAGGCCGGCGCACAGGTACACACTGTAGGCCAGGCCGTCATCCACACCCGGCAGGCGCGCGCGCATGATCTGGGAAAAGATCACCGTGTACACGACGATCATCGACAACGGGTTGAGCACGGTCCACAGCGCGCCGAACAGCGAATTGCGATAACGCGCCTGAAACTCCCGCTTGACGCTGCCGAGGATGAATCCGCGGTAGCTGCGCAGCGAGCGATACAGGGAAAGCAGCATCAAACCGTCCTGCCGTATTGGTCTTCGAAGCGCACGATATCGTCTTCACCCAGGTATTCGCCGCTTTGTACTTCAATGATCACCAGGTCGATCACGCCGGGGTTTTCCAGGCGATGGCGGTGCCCGGCGGCAATGAACGTCGATTCGTTCTTGGCCACCAGATGCGTGCCGCTGCCGTTGTTGGTGACCTTGGCCATGCCTTCGACCACCACCCAGTGTTCGTTGCGGTGATGGTGCATTTGCAGTGACAGCTTGCCGCCGGGCTTGACCACGATGCGCTTGATCTTGAAGCGCGGGCCTTCCTCGAGCACCGTGTAGGTGCCCCACGGACGGCTGACCGTGCGATGCAGGCGGTAGGCTTCGTGGGACTTGTCCTTGAGCTGCTTGGCGACGCGCCGCACATCCTGGGCACGATCGGCGTGGGCCACCAGCACGGCGTCGGCGGTGTCGACGATGATCAGGTTATCCACACCCACGGCGGCCACCAGCCGGCCTTCGCTCTGCACGAAGTTGTTGTGACTGTCGATGAACACCGCTTCGCCGCTGGCGCGATTGTTGTCGGCATCGGCCGGTACCAGTGCTGCCACGGCGCCCCATGAACCGATGTCGCTCCAGTCGAAACCGGCGGGCACCACCACGACTTTTTCCGAGCGTTCCATCAACGCGTAATCGATGGAGATGTCGGTGATCTCAGCGAACAGCGCTGCTGACAGTTCCTGTTGCAGACAGCCGACGGTTTCCACCGGGGCGCTGGCCTCCATGCAGGCGCGGGTCTGCTCCAGCAACTCCGGTGCGTGCAATTGCAGCTCGTTGATCAGGGTCGCGGTGGTGAAGCAGAACATGCCCGAGTTCCACAGGAAGTTGCCGCTTTCCAGGTAATGTGTGGCGGTTTGCAGGTCAGGCTTTTCCACGAAACGCTGCACTTTTGCCGCGCCTTTGGCATCCAGTGGCGCGCCGGTTTCGATGTAGCCGAAGCCGGTTTCCGGGGCGGTCGGCAGTACGCCGAAGGTCACCAGATAACCGTCCTTCGCCAGGTTGACCGCGTGTTCGACGGCGCTCTTGAGGGCTTGCTGATTAACGATCAAATGGTCGGCGGGCATCACCACCATGATCGCGTCGTCACCGTGCAACGCTTGCAGTGACAAGGCCGCCGCAGCAATCGCCGGGGCGGTGTTGCGCCCGGTCGGCTCCAGCAGGAAGTGTCCACGATGGCGCGACACGTGGGCGGCGCAATAGTGATCCTTGCTCTGGAAGTAGTATTCGCGGTTGGTCACCGTAACGATGTCGCCCCAGCCGTCCAGCAATGCGGCGGCACGCTGATAGGTCTTGCCCAGCAGCGACTGGCCGTCGGGCAGGGTCATGAACGGCTTGGGATGGCCCTCGCGGGACACCGGCCACAGACGAGTGCCGGCGCCGCCGGACAGAATCACGGGGATCAGCATGGCCTACTCCTTGGCGACGCGTTTCATGTCCGCATCCATCATCATGCGGATCAGGGTGTCGAGGTCGGTTTTCGGTTTCCAGCCCAGCACGCGCTGCGCCTTGGCCGGGTTGCCGAGCAGCACTTCGACTTCGGCGGGGCGGAAGAACGCCGGGTCGATCTTCACGTAATCGCGGTAGTTCAAACCGACGTGATCGAAAGCGATGCGGCACATCTCGCGCACGGTGGTGGTGATGCCGGTGGCGACCACGAAATCGTCAGGTTTGTCCTGCTGCAGCATCAGCCACATGGCTTCGACGTAGTCACCGGCAAAGCCCCAGTCGCGTTTGGCGTCGATGTTGCCCAAGGCCAGTTCCTGCTGCTTGCCCTGTTTGATCCGGGCAGCGGCGTCGGTGACCTTGCGCGTCACGAATTCGATGCCGCGCAGCGGCGATTCGTGGTTGAACAGGATGCCGCTGCTGGCGTGCAGGTCGAAACTTTCACGGTAGTTGACGGTGATCCAGTGGCCGTAGAGTTTGGCGACACCATAGGGGCTGCGCGGGTAGAACGGCGTGTTCTCGTCCTGCTGCTCAGCCTGGATCAGACCGAACATTTCGCTGGTCGAGGCCTGATAGAAACGGGTGTGCGGGCTGAACTGGCGGATTGCCTCGAGCAGGTGGGTCACGCCCAGGCCATCGACGATACCGGTGGTCACCGGCTGATTCCAGGACGCGGCGACAAAGCTTTGTGCGGCCAGGTTGTAGACCTCGTCCGGCGCCGACTTGATCACCGCGCGCTGCACCGAGCAGGCATCGGCCATGTCACCGTCCAGGTAGACGATGTCGCCTTCGACGCCCATCTCGCGCAGGCGCCAGCGTGAATCGCTGCTGCGCCGTGCGACCAGACCGTGAACCTTGTAGCCCTTGTCGAGCAGCAGTCTGGCCAGATAAGCGCCGTCCTGGCCGGTGATCCCTGTGATCAGTGCACTTTTCATTCTTGTCGTACTCGCTGCTCCCAGTCGGACAGGATCGCCCGCAAGGATTGTTGTGTTGTAATTTTCGGCGCCCATTCCGTGACTTGGGCAAGCCTTGCATGACTGCCGCAAACGCGACGCTGATCCGCGCGGCGCATGCGCGCCGGATCCTGGACCAGTTGCAGGTCGACCTCGGCAAGGTCGGCCATTTGCTCGATCAAACTGCGGATGCTTTGCTCGCGGCCCGAGCAAATGTTGTAGACCTGCCCCGGCGTACCCTTTTCCAGCAGAGCGAAATACGCCGAGATCACATCGCCGACATCGAGGAAATCGCGCGTGACGTCAATGTCACCGACTTCCAGTTGCGCGGCTTGCAGGCCTTGTTTGATGCGGTTGATCTGGCGTGCAGCACTGGCGATGACAAAGTTGTCTTTCTGCCCGCTGCCGATGTGATTGAACGGCCGCGCCACCAGCACTGGCCAGCCTTCACTCAGGCCCCACTGCAGGCTGAGAAACTCTGCCGACAGTTTGCTCACCGCGTATGGATTGCGCGGGCAGGGCGGTTGCAGTTCGGTAATGGGCAAGGCGCTCTCGTCGACTTGTCCATAGACGTCGCCGGAACTGACATACAGGAACGTCCCGCGAAAACCGCGGGCCTTGAGGGCCTGTAACAGATTGAGGGTACCGAGCAGATTGATTTCGAGCGTTCGGCCCGGGTCACGGAAAGCTTCGGGAACGAAGGTCTGACCGGCCAGGTGAATCACCGCGTCGGGCAATTGTGGCCACAGATCGGTGAGGCTGGTCGCAGCCGTGAGATCGTAAGGCGCCGCCGCAGGCAGCAGTTCCCACGTCGAGCCAGGCTGTTCCAGATGCGACTGGAGATGTTGTCCCACGAACCCACTGAGGCCCGTGATGAACAGACGCTTTTTCAAACACTGACCCCTTGGTCTTTAACCTTCGCCACTTTCCCATAGGCTTTGGGGAAAAGTCTGTCAGGCCGGATGAGAAAGACCGGCAGGACAATCGGCAAAGTCGTTGTTGTAGTTATTTGTTACCAATCTGTGCCAAATGATCGGCAATTTCAACAGCGCAAACCGTGACCGGTCAGTTCTCGTCAGCGTAGCCCTATTTATTCTTGTCGGGCGGTTCCCGGATTCGCAAAGGATGTGTTTAGAATGGCCCTCGTCGCCATCTCCCCAGGTTCGCCGGGGTAATTGCGCAACAGGGTGAAACCAGCCACTAAAACAAGAACGAAGACGAGCTCAGGACGAAGGACGAGCAGCGGTGATCCCGACTCGATTCAGCGCCTGGTCGTCATAGCGTGAAACTGCCGGGATGGTGGTGTCACCGTGGGATGCCATGAATTTCATTCTTTACTCGGACGTCAATGACCGCTCCATCAGCCAGAGTCTGGGGCGTCCGGAATACAGCTATTACTTCGTGCTCAAGGCCTACCGTCCTGTGCTGGAAAGCCTTGGACAGGTGCACGTCGTGTCGTCGGCGGCCGAAGTCGACCCGTTGTATCGGCAGTTGCAACTGGCCGGTCAGGACTGCCTTTTTCTTTCGTTTGCGCCGCCGCATAAAACCCCGACCGACCTGCAATGCCCCGTGGTCTGCGTGATCGCGTGGGAGTACGACTCGATCCCGGATGACCCTCATGAAGATGCCCGGCATGACTGGAGCCAGATCCTGGCCCGCCACGGTCGGGCGATCACGTTGTCCAGTCACACGGCACAAGCCATTCGCCGGACCATGGGCGAAGATTTCCCGGTCCTGGTATTGCCGACACCGTTGTGGGAAGGCTTTGCCGGGGTGCGCCAGCAGTACCCTGCTGCGCCGGTCAACCCAGGCACGGTGTTGCAGATCAAGGGCTGCATTATCGATAGCCGCACGCTCGGGTTGTCCGCCGATGGGCTGATCGCACCCGCCGTCGATGTGCAGGAGCCGCAGCCCGCCGCGGTGGTTACGCCCGAAGCAGCGCCGTTACCGCCACTGACCTTGCGCCGACGTGCGTTCATCACCAAACACTACCTGCGCGAAAGTTATCGCGCCGCCGCGACCCCGACGGACCACGGGCCGCTGTTTTTGCTCAAACACAATCTGTTGCTGTGGTATCGCGAAGCCGTTCGCGACTTGCTGCCGCTCGCCCTGCGCCGCCAGCTCTTCCGGTTGCGTAGCCCGGCCCCCGAGCCGTTGCCGTCGGCCGTCATCGTCGAAACACCGCCGGTGGTCGAGCATCCGCAGGCCAGCCTGCCGGACATCAGTGCCACGGTACAGACCGAGGTCAGCGGTGTGGTCTATGTGAGCGTGTTCAACCCTGAAGACGGACGCAAGAACTGGCATCACCTGATCACTGCGTTCTGCTGGGCCATGCGCGATGTCGAAGATGCCACGCTGGTGCTGAAGATGACGCAGAACGATCTGGCAACTTACTACGTGCACCTGATTACCTTGTTGTCGCAGCTGTCGCCTTTCGCCTGCCGGGTGGTGGTCATGCACGGCTACCTGGAAGACCAAGAGTTCGCCAGGCTGTACGGTGCTGCCAGTTTCTACGTCAACGCGTCCCGCTGCGAAGGTTTGTGCCTGCCACTGATGGAATTCATGTCCTGCGCTCGTCCGGTGATCGCGCCGGACCACACGGCAATGCACGACTACATCGACGAGCGCGTCGGTTTCATCGTCAAGTCCGGCCGTGAGCCGACGATCTGGCCGGATGACGTGCGGATCCTCTACCGCACCCTGCGCCATCGTCCGGATTGGGGCTCGTTGAAAACCGCCTACGAAAACAGTTACGCCATGGCCAAAAACGATCCGGTGGCTTATCAGGCCATGGCCCTGGCGGCCAATGAGCGCATGCGCGAGTACTGCAGTTTTGCTCCGGTGCAGCAGCGTCTGGCGCAGTTTTTTCAACTGACGCCGAGTGCAAGCCCACAGCTGATCGCCGAGGCGGGGACTGCATCATGCTGATCATCATTCATTCGGAAACCAACAAGAGCAACATCCAGCAGAACCTCGGCCGGCCCGAGTACAGCTATTACTTCGTGCTCAAGGAATTCCGCCCGGTGCTGGAACGCCTTGGGCAAGTCATTGAAGTGAGCAACCCGGACGAACTGGTTGATCGCCTGTACTTCGATTGTCTGAGCCGTGGCGAAGCGTGCGTGTTCCTGTCGTTCTCGCCACCGCATCGCACACCGATTCATTACGCCTGCCCGACCATCCCGGTATTTGCCTGGGAATTCAGCACCATCCCCACCGAAAGCTGGCACGGCGAGCCACGTCACGACTGGCGCGTGGTGTTGAACGCCTGCGGCATGGCGATTACCCATTCGAGTTTCACGGTGAACGCAGTCTGCGACGTGATGGGCGCGGACTATCCGATCTGCGCGATACCCGCGCCAGTCTGGGACCGTTTTGCCGCACGCGGTGCGCAGTTGCGCAAGCAGCCTGTGGTCGAAGCGGTGCAGTTGAAGTTGCGTGGCCTGTTGCTCGACAGCCGCACGGTGGATCTGCGCGCGTACGGTCCGCCGGGGTTGCGCGAAGGCACGCCAATGTCGTTTGCCGGGCCACCGCAGGACTGCCAACTGCAACTGGACGGCGTAGTCTACACCTCGGTGTTCAACCCGTACGACGGGCGCAAGAACTGGCAGGACATGATCAGTGCCTTCTGCACCACGTTCCGTGACGTCGCCGATGCGACATTGGTGCTGAAGCTCACGCACCATGACATCGCCAATGCCCTGAATGACATGCTGCATCACTTGTACAAGAACCAGTCCTACCACTGCCGGATCGTGCTGATCCACGGTTATCTGGCGGACGCCGATTACGAAGCGCTGGTGCAGGCCACCAGCTATGTGGTCAACAGCTCCTATGGCGAAGGGCAGTGCCTGCCGCTGATGGAGTTCATGTCCTGCGGCAAACCGGCGATCGCCCCGCTGAATACGGCAATGGCCGATTACGTCGACAGCGACAACGCGTTCATCGTTGATTCCACCGACGAGCTTACGGCTTGGCCTCACGACCCACGCGCGGCTTACCGTACCTTGCGCTACATGACCGATTGGGACTCGTTGTGCGCTGCGTACCGCGACAGTTATGAGGTGGCGAAAAACGACGTCGAACGCTATGCGCGAATGTCCGGGCATGCCGTTCACAACCTGCAGAAGTTCTGCAGTCAGGCGAGTGCAGAAGAACGCCTGCGGAGGTTTTTTGCGCAGCGCGCGCAGGCCCTCAAGCCGTTGTCCGTGGAAGCTTCGGGCGCATGATCCGGCGTCTGCTCGCACGCTTGCTCCCGGTTCCGTCGCCTGCTGCACCTGAGCCTAGCGCGCAGGTCTCGCCACGGGATGTGGGGTTGCATGACGCGATTCTCGACGGCTGGTTTTTGCCGGGCAGCGGCGAGTTGCTCAAGGGCTTCGCGATCACGGCTGACGACACCTTGCTCGACGTCGGTTGCGGCGAGGGCGTGGCGACGCTGTTCGCTGTGCGGCAGGGCGCCTCGGTAATTTTCACCGACAGCGAACATGACAAGGTTCGCGATCTGGCCCGGCAGGTTGAGGCGCAGAGCACAAAGCCGAATCTGGGGCTGGTCAGCAACAGCCTGCCATTGCCGCTGGCCGCCGGTTGCGCGAGCAAAGTGGTGTGCATGGAAGTGCTGGAGCACATCGACCAGCCGGAACCGTTCATGGCCGAACTGGTGCGCATGGGCCGCCCCGGTGCGCAGTATCTGCTGAGCGTGCCGGCACCGGTGGGCGAGCACCTGCAACAAGGCATCGCCCCGGCCAGTTATTACCAGACGCCCAATCATGTGCAGATTTTCACTGAGCAGCGCTTTGCCGAACTGGTGGAGAACGCCGGGCTGGTGATCGAGCATCGGCAGGCCAGCGGCTTCTTCTGGGTGATGGGCATGATCTTCTTCTGGGCCAGCGAACGCGCTGCCGGCCGGGACCTCGGTGGCGCGGTACGCGACCGGATTCAGGCGCCGTATCCGCCGCTGATGGAAAGCTGGGCACGGACCTGGCAAGACCTGCTGGCGCAGCCCGACGGTTTGGCGATCAAGCAGATGCTCGACCGCTTCATGCCCAAGAGCCAGGTGATCATCGCCCGCAAACCGCTGGCTGGCGAAACCTGCACCGGGGACCAGCCATGAGCGCCAGGCGGATCATGGACATCGAGGTGCTGCGTGCCATCGCCGTGCTCGGCGTGCTGTTCCATCACTTGCAGGGCAGCCTGTTCACCGACACGGTGCCGCTGCTGGAGAACATTCATGCCTGGGCGCAACCGTGGTGGGGCGTTGATCTGTTTTTCGCGATCTCCGGCTTCGTCATCGCGCGCAGTCTGATCCCCGCGCTGCAAGGCTGCACGACGCGTCAGGAGTGCTGGCAGCAGACGCGCAATTTCTGGCTGCGCCGGGTGTTTCGCCTGTTGCCGTCGGCCTGGTTGTGGCTGGCGCTGATCCTGCTGGCATGCGTGTTTCTCAACCGCTCCGGGGCCTTTGGCAGCTTGCACGCCAACTTGCAGGCGACGCTGGCGGGGGTGTTGCAGTACGCCAATTTCCGTTTTGCCGACAGCTTTTTTCATTACGAATACGGCAGCAGTTTTGTTTACTGGAGCCTGGCGCTGGAGGAGCAGTTCTACCTGCTGTTCCCGCTGCTGATTGTGCTGTGCCGCAAGCATCTGGTCTGGGCCTTGCTGGCGCTGGTGGCGGTGCAACTGTTCACCCTGCGCACGCCGTTGCTGATGGTGGTGCGCACTGATGCCCTGGCGCTCGGCGTGCTGCTGGCGCTGTGGAGCGCGCAACCTTCCTGGCAGCGCTGGCAGCCGACGTTTCTGCGGCGGCCGTGGGCCGGGGTATCAGTGCTGATCGGCGTGGCACTGCTGATGAGTTTCATGGCCACCGACCGTTTCACCTTCGCGCCTTACCGCATCGGCTCGATTGCCGTGCTCGGCGCGCTGCTGGTGTGGATTGCTTCTTACAACCGCGATTACCTGCTGCCGGCGGGCCATTTGCAGCGGCTGATGGCGTGGATCGGCAGTCGTTCCTACGGCATTTACCTGATTCATATCCCGGCCTACCTGCTGGTGCGGGAGCTGATTTTCCGGCTGCAGGCTGCCGATTTGCCGAGCCCGGCCGGGCACCCGATTCTCACCTTGCTGATCGCCTTCGGCCTGATCGTGCTGCTCAGCGAGCTGAACTACCGCTTCATCGAAATGCCGATGCGCAATCGCGGTGCCGCCCTGGTGCGGCGCCTCGACACGTCCCGAACTGCCGTTTCAACCCCCGGAGCCACCTCATGCTGAGCCTATTGAAAAAACTCACGGCGGCGACGCCTGCACCGGCCCCCGCGCAACCCGTCGCCCCGGTGGCGGACAAGGTCGATCCGTACATGCTCGGTCTCTACGATGCCAAGCTCAGCGGCTGGTTCAACCAGGAGACCGGCGAGCTGTTCAAGGGCTTCCCGGTGACCGCCGATGACACCTTGCTCGATGTCGGCTGTGGTGACGGCGGCAACGTGCATTTTTGCGGCATGCGCGGGGCGAAGATCATCATCGCCGACATCGACGGCGCCAAGGTCGAGGCCACCCGCCAACGCCTGAGCGATACCCCGGCGCGCAGCGTCGAGTGCCATGTCACCGACTGTAATCCGTTGCCGATCGCCGACGGCACCGCTACCCGAGTGGTCTCCACCGAAGTCATCGAGCACGTCGACGACCCGGCGCAGTTTCTCGCCGAGCTGGTGCGGGTCGGCCAGTCTGGTGCGCTGTACCTGCTGAGCGTGCCGCACCCAAGCTCGGAAGATTTGCAGAAGGACATTGCGGCGCCGGAGTATTTCCAGAAGCCCAACCACATTCGCATCATCAGTGAAGATCAGTTCAAGACGCTGGTCAGCGACGCCGGGCTGGAGATCATCAGCCACAGCCAGTACGGTTTTTACTGGTCGATGTGGATGCTGTTGTTCTGGGAAGCCAAGGTCGATTTCAGCAACCCTGATCACCCGTTGCTCGAGCATTGGGCCAACACCTGGCAAGCGGTGCTCGATTCGCCCCGTGGTGCGCAGATCAAGCAGGCGCTGGACGCGGTCGTGGCGAAGAGTCAGGTGATTATTGCCCGCAAGCCTTGAGTCGCTCCTCTAGGGATTTGTGTACCCTGCATTTTTGTATTGGCAGGGAATAAGCATTTCATGCGGTTCGGCTTTTCGATTTTGATCGCGGCAACGCTGCTGCTCGCTGCTTGCGAGCGGCAGGATGCCCCCGCCCTCGATCAACAACTTTATATCTGGCAACGTCAATGGACGCCGGCCCATGACGCTGCCCTGCGCGAAAGCCGCGAGAGCTTCTCGACATTGCGCGTGTTGGCCTTGCAGGCATTCCCCAATGACGGCTGGCATCGGGCGCAAATCGATGCGGCGTTGCTCAAGCGCGATGGCCGACCGCTGATTGCGGTGGTTCGTCTCGACGGTCAGCTCAAGGCGCTCGATCAGCAACAGGTGAACACACAGATCCTTCAGATGCTGGCTGACTGGCAAGCGCAGGGCCTGACGGTGAGCGGGGTCGAGATCGATCACGACGCCGGTAATGCGCGTCTGCCGGCGTATAGCGAATTTCTCGTGCGTCTGCGTGGCGCATTGCCGGCCAACTTGCCGCTGAGCATCACTGCGTTGCCGGCGTGGCTCGACAGTTCGCAACTGCCGGCACTGCTGGCCAGCGTCGACAGCAGTGTGCTGCAGGTGCACGCGGTCAGCGATCCGCGTCGTGGTCTGTTCGACCCCGGGCAGGCGCGGCGCTGGGCCAAGGCCTGGGGGCGGGTGAGCGACAAACCGTTTTATCTGGCGCTGCCGGCCTACGGCGTGGCGCTGCTGCCGGATGCCGATGGCGTTCCGGTGGTGGAAAGTGAAGTGCCACTCGAGCGCGGCGGCCAGCGGCGCGAATTGCTCGCCGATCCTCAACAATTGAGCCGACTGGCCAGTGACATGCGCGAGGATCGCCCGGAACATCTGGCCGGGTTGATCTGGTTTCGTCTGCCGCTACCCAATGATCGCCGCGCCTGGAGTCTCAGTACGCTGCGCGCTGTGGCCCTTGGCGATACGTTGAGCAGCCGGCTCGGTCTGACGTTCAGCGACCACGATGGTTTGCAGGACATCGCCCTGCGCAATGTCGGTAACCTCGACAGTGCCTGGCCCACGCGCATCACCGTCAAGGCCAGCGCTTGCGAAGGCGCCGATGCGCTCGCCGGTTACGCGTTGCAACAAAGCGCGGATCTGCTTACCTTCACCCGCCTGCGCGACGGTCGTCTGCCGGCGGGTGGACAACGCGCCATCGGTTGGGCGCGCTGTGCATTTATTGATCAAGGAGGTTCGCATGTTGACCCGTAACTGGCCCCGCCATCTGCTCTGCCTGAGCCTCAGCCTGCCGCTGGGTTCGGCGCTGGCCTGCGGCCCGGACTTTCCGATGCGCCTGCTCGACAATCGTGGGCAAAGCCTGGCTGAGCTGCCGGAGGGCAACTTCAACTTCGAGATCAGCCGCCTCGGCAAAACCATTGCCGGGCTGAAGAACGTTACCGCCGCGACGCACAATCCCGACGACATGTACGGCGACGAGAACGAGCCTGCGGCGCTTCGCGAAAAAGCCGAACAGGTGGGTCTGAGCGCCGAGCAACAAGCACTGGTCAAGCAACTGCGCGGCCTGACCGACGCGCGTCAGGTCGAGGCGCAGGGCGCCAGTCTGCCAGCGGAAATCCGTTTTTACGTGGCCGGCGCGGTGGCGTTTGCCACCGGCGATCATCCACTGGCTGTCGAATATTTCAACAAAGTGCTGGCGCTGCCGGCCGATCAGCGCCCGCTGCGCAGCACTTGGGCGGCGTACTCCCTGGGCCGCGCCTGGTTTGCGATGAGTGCCGAGGCGGGCGATGTCATCGAAGTGCTGGAGGACGCACGCGCAGCCTTCCGTCAGACCCGACAATTGAGCATCGATGGCTTCAGCGATCCTCTGGAACTCGGTGTCGCCAGTCTCGGTGAGGAGGCGCGAGTGCTGCGCAACGCCGGCGACTGGAACGGCGCCATCGAACTGTATGAAGCGCAGAACCTGCACGGCTCGGCCGTGGGTTATACCTCGCTGAAACAACTGATGAATGAGCTGGCCGAACTGCCCGAGCCGCAACTGGCCAAGTTGCTGGAGCGCAAGGCTGTGCAGCAATTGGTTACCGCCTCGTTGATTAGCCGGATGGGCTGGTCGTTCGACGAACAACCACCGAACGAAAAGAAACTCATCAAGCTGTTGCAGAACAGCACCCGTGGCAGCCTGGAAAACGCCGATCGACTGGCGGCCATGAACTATCAACAAGGTGATTACGCCAGCGCCAAAGCCTTCCTTGAGAATGCCGGTGACGGCGGACTGGCGTGGTGGCTTCGAGCCAAACTGGCGGTGCGTGACGGTGATAAAAATGCCGCGGCTGCCGCCTATGCCAAAGCTGCGCAGGCTTTCCCGCAGAGCGAGGATTGGGGCTACCGGCGCACCCCGGACTGGGACTTCGAAACCGTCCAGCCGAAATGCCGGGTCGAGGGCGAGAGCGCGATTCTGGCGCTGCAACGTGGCGAATACCTGCAAGCGTTCGTGCAGTTGTATCGCAGCAACAGCATCTACTGGTTCGACGCGGCAACGGTGGCCGAGCGCGTGCTGACGGTCGATGAGCTCAAGCGTTATGTCGATGACAACGTGCCGGCGCCGCCGGCATTGACCCAACAGCAGCGCGACAACTACGTGCCGCTGCCGGTCGCCGCCAGCCTGCGCAATCTGCTGGGACGGCGCTTGCTGCGTGAAGGGCATTACGAGGAAGCGGTCGGCTATTTCGACAATCCGGACCTGCAGCACAAGGCCCGGCTCTACGGCGAACAACGAATGAAGGCCGACGCTGCGTGGTGGCCGACCAAACGCGCCAGCGCCTTGTACAACGCGGCGTGGACCGCACGTGAATGGGGCATGGACATTCTCGGTTACGAGATGGCGCCGGATTACGCCACGTTCGGCGGCAGCTACAGTCTGGAAAACACCGAGCTGAAAGTCGGGCCGCTGGTGGCCGAGGCTGAAGTCCAGCGCCAGAAGGCCAGCCAGGCGCAACCGGACGAGCGTTATCACTACCGTTTTGTCGCCACCGCGCTGGCCAGCCGGGCTGCCGACAACTTGCCGCACACCAGTCAGGCGTTTGCTGCGGTGTTATGCAATGCCGCCGGTTTCAACAGCAGCCTTGAAGAACAGAGCGCGTTGTATCGACGCTACGTCAACGAAGGCCCGTACGTGCCCTGGGCGGTGGACTTCGGCAATCAGTGCCCGTACCCGGATTTCGAAAACGCCGACAAGCGTTACGTCACCCAGGTGACCGATGCCGTACGCAATACGTTGCGTCCGTATAAATGGCCGGTGGTCGGTGTCCTGGTGCTGTTCAGTGCGGGCGCCTTGGTGTTGCTCAGTCGTCGGCGCAAGGCGCGCAAGCCCTAAGCCTGCTGGATAAACGTCAGGCGCACGGCAAAGCCGATCAACAGGCTGCCGAACAGCCATTGCTGGACGCGCTGGGCGGTAGGACTGTGTTGCAGCCAACGACCCAGCGCGGCGCCGGTCAGGGCATAGGCGCTGTCGAACAGCAGCCCGAAGCCCACCAGCAGAACACCCAGGGTGGCAAATTGGGTCAGCACCGCTGCGCCGTCATTGACGATGAATTGCGGCAACAGCACCGAGCAGAACAGCAACGCCTTGGGATTGAGCAGATTGGTCAGCAGGCCACGGCGAATCGCCTCGCGCCATTGCCCTTGGGTCTTTGTCACGGCAGGCGTGTTCAGGTTCGGCAGCAGGCTGCTGCGCAGGCATTGAATGCCGATCCACAGCAGGTACGCCGCCCCGGCCAGGCGCACCAGATCAAACGTCCACGGCGCCGCCTTGAACAGCGCGGCCAGCCCCAGCGCCGCCAATGCCACATGACAGCCCCGGGCCACCGCCAACCCCACGGCGGTCGCCAGCGCCGCACCGCGACCCTGGCGGGCACCGGTTTGCAGCAACAGGATCATGTCTGGCCCCGGCAACAGGAAGACCACCGCCAATGCCAGAAAAAACAGCCAGATACTTGTCATGTCGCAGCCCTTTCGTTGTCGATTCGGTGAGCAAAGTTTAGGGCGCAAGGGCGGGGCAGGTGCTTGCGAAGTCAGCTTCAAAAAGCCACAGGATTGGCATAACCTGCTTTCTTTTTGCCACTTGACCAGCAGGATCTGCCAACCATGAAATTCGACGCTTTTGATCGCAAGATTCTCGCGGCGCTGCAACGCAACGGCCGGCTGAGCAACGTCGAACTGGCGGATGAGATCGGTCTGTCGGCGTCACCGTGCCTGCGTCGGGTGCGGATGCTCGAGGAGGCCGGGGTGATTCGTGGCTATCAGGCCAACCTCGATCGCGATGAAGTGGGGTTGGGGCTGACGGTGTTTGTCGGGGTCAAGGTCGAGCGCCATAACGATGAGCAAGCCGAAGCCTTTTACGCGGCGGTCACGGCACTGCCGGAGGTGATCTCAGCGTTTCTGGTGTCCGGGGAATCGGACTTTCTGTTGCAAGTGGTGGTGCCGGACCTGCGCGCGTATGACCGCTTTCTCAGCGGCTGCCTGCTGAAGCTGCCGGGGGTGAGTGACATTCGCAGCAACTTTGCAATTCACACGGTGAAGACGCCGGGGGCGTTGCCGTTGGGGCATCTGCCGCTGTAGAGCGGGTTGCTCCCACATTCGACCGCAGTCCTCCAGCAGGAACACGGTCAACTGTGGGAGCTGGCTTGCCAGCGATAGCGGTGTGTCAGCGACCGCAACGGTTACAGGACTGACGCCATCGCTGGCAAGCCAGCTTCCACAGGGTTTGGGTGGCCACCTAGATCTGCGTCGCCATCCCTTCGACATTCATCGCCGCCTGACGCAGCGCCTCGGAGCGGGTCGGGTGCGGATGGCAGGTCAGCGCGATGTCTTCGGCCGAGGCGCTGAACTCCATGGCCACGCAATATTCTCCAATCATTTCGCTGACGCTCGGGCCGACCAGGTGCACACCGAGGATTTCGTCTGTGCGTTCGTCGGCGAGGACTTTGGCAAAGCCTTCGGTTTCGTGATTGATCTTCGCCCGACTGTTGGCGGTGAACGGGAATTTGCCGACTTTGTAGGCACGTCCTTCGGCCTTCAGTTGCTCTTCGGTCTTGCCGACGCTGGCCAGTTCCGGCCGGGTGTAGATGACGTTGGGAATCAAGTCGTAATTGACCTCGCCGGCCTTGCCGACGATCTGTTCGACACAGGCCATCGCTTCGTCTTCAGCCTTGTGCGCGAGCATCGGCCCGGACGTTACGTCGCCGATTACCCAGACGCCATTGACTTCGGTGCGGTGCTGGCGGTTAGCGAGCATGCCGCGCTTGTCGGTGCTCAGGCCGACGTTCTCCAGGCCCAGGCCTTTGGTGTATGGGCGCCGGCCGATCGCGACCAGTACGTAGTCGGCGTCCAGTAACTCGGCGCTGCCGCCCGCTGCAGGTTCGACGCTGAGCTGCACCCCGTTGGCCGAGGGCGTGGCGCTGGTGACCTTCGAGCTCAATTTGAAGGTGATGCCTTGCTTGCTCAGCGAACGCTGCAGGGTCTTGCCGGCCTCGGCATCGACGCCCGGACAGATGCGGTCGAGGTATTCGACCACGGTCACCTGGGCGCCGAGACGCCGCCAGACCGAGCCCAGCTCCAGGCCGATCACTCCGGCACCGATGACCACCAGATGCTTCGGTACTTCGCTCAGCGACAGCGCGCCAGTGGAGTCGAGGATGCGCTGATTGTCGATCTCGACGCCGGGCAGGGGCGTGGGTTCGGAGCCGGTGGCAATGATGATGTCCTTGGCGCTCAGCTCGGTCGTGTTGCCTTGATCGTCGGTTACCGTGACTTTGCCCGGACCCTCGATGTGGCCCCAGCCTTTGATCCAGTCGACCTTGTTCTTGCGAAACAGAAACTCGATGCCTTTGGTCAGGCCGCTCACGCTGTCGTCTTTCTGTTTCATCATTTGCGCGAGGTTGAGCGTGGGTTTGACCTCGATGCCGAGGTTGGCGAACTCCGCACCCATGGCCGCGTCGTACAGCTCCGAAGCATGCAGCAAGGCCTTGGACGGCATGCAACCGACGTTCAGGCACGTGCCGCCGAGGGTGGCGCGGCCTTCCACACACGCCGCTTTCAGGCCCAACTGGCCAGCGCGGATCGCCGCGTTATAACCACCGGGGCCGCCGCCCAGAATGACCACGTCGTAGTGACTCATGCTCTTGCTCCTCGTTGGGGATGCGGATCGCTAAAAGTAGTAGGCGATTAAAATTACGAACGTAATATGTGCGTTTCCAGACATTTCGGTCAAGGCTTCAGGCAAGCGACAGGTTGCGCATCTTTAGATAGGCGTATTTGTGTACGAATATTTCACGCTTTTCGTTATATCGTAACGATAAGACCGGTGAATCAATGGCTTTGGGGTGATATGCAAGTCGATCTGGATGTCGATGGCACGCAAGTGACCGGGTTGCCGCGCTTTCAACAAGCGGCTGCGCAGGGGCGACGATTGCGCCGCCTGGCCTTCGGCCTCGGCGGATTGGCTGGGGCAGGGTGGGTGCTGGCGTTGTTTGTCGAGCTGTTTGCCGCGCAATCGATATGGCCGGCCTTGCTGGTGAATCTGGGCGCGGCGTGGCTGGTGCTGGTCGCCGGACTGCAGTCGGCGTGGTGGGTGACTCAATGGCGCGCGCGGGTCATGCACCCAGTGGCGCAGCAACCGCTGAACGAGGTCGAGCAAACCGCTCCTGACGGCTGGTACGAACGGGTGCTGGAGCGATTGAGTCAGCGCGGTCTGCACCTGCTCGGTCAGATTGGCGCGGCCACGTTGTGGCTGGGCGGCTGGTCGGTGCTGGTGATTATCGGCATCGAACAAGTCTGGAACCTTGCGTTGCCGCCAGCTGCGGTTGGGCTGTCGGCTACGGTGGGCGCCGTGCTGATGTTGCTGTTGGGTTTCGGCCTGTTGGTGCTGGAGCGGCAACTGGCTCAGGAGAATCCGGCGCAATGGCCGGAAGCCGGTTCGCTCGCACAACTGTCGCGCGTCGCGATCATCAGTCTGGTACTGGGTGCGATGTGCCTGTTGTTTGCCAGTGAAACTTCCGTGTGGCCGGTGCGGCTGGCGGTTCTCATCGGAATCCTGCCGGGATTGGTCGCGATCGAGTTGCTATTGCGCGCAGTTCTGTCGGTGTTCAGCCCTCGACGCGAGCAGCTGGAACCGACCCTGCTGGCGCGCAGTTTTGTTGCCGATATGCTGCGTTGGCCACCACAGCCGTTACTCGCTTTGCAGCACGAATTGCACAACCGTTTCGGCATCGATTTGCGCCAGATCTGGGCGTTCAGCTACATGCGCCGCGCTTTTCTGCCGGTGCTGGCACTGGTCGCCGCCGTCGGCTGGCTGCTGACCGGGATCCACGAAATCCCGCTGCAGGGGCGCGGTATCTACGAGCGCTTCGGCAAACCGGTTCAAGTGTTTGGCCCTGGCTTGCACGCCGGTCTGCCGTGGCCTTTGGGCCGTGTATTGAGCGTCGAGAACGGCGTGGTGCACGAGTTGGCAACCAGCGTCGGCGATGCTCCGGCGCCAACCCTGGCTGAGCCTGCCGAAGGCCCGGCGCCGATGACCGCCAACCGCTTGTGGGATGCCAGTCACGTCAACGACAAATCTCAAGTGATCGCCAGCAGCCGTGGCGATCAGCAGAGCTTCCAGATCGTCAACATGGACGTGCGCTTCGTTTATCGCATTGGTCTGAGTGATCAGGATGCTTTGGCCGCAACTTACAACAATGCCGATGTGCCGACGCTGATTCGCAGCACTGCGAGCCGGATTCTGGTGCACGATTTTGCCTCGCGTACCCTCGACGGTCTGCTCGGTGCTGACCGGATAGGGCTGGGCGATGAGATCGGTCGCGCGGTGCAGGGCGATCTGCAGAAACTCGACAGTGGCGTGGAAATTCTCGCCACCGTGGTCGAAGCCATTCACCCGCCGGCCGGTGCCGCCAATGCTTATCACGGCGTGCAAGCGGCACAGATCGGCGCGCAGGCGTTGATCTCTCGTGAGCGCGGTGCGGCGGCCGAAGCCAGTAATCAGGCGCAGTTGCAAGCCAGCCTCGCCCGTGATCAAGCCAGTGCCAGCGCCCGTGAAATCAATGCGGCGGCGCAGGCCGCAGACCTTAAGTTCAGCGCTGAACAGAAAGCTTACGCCAGCGCCGGTCAGGCGTTCGTGCTTGAGCAATATCTGAGTCAGCTCAGCCTGGGGCTGAGCAAGGCCAAACTGTTGGTACTCGACCACCGTTTAGGCGGCAGCAGCAATGCGCCGACCATCGACCTGCGTACGTTCACGCTGCCGGCTGATCCGACGCCTGCGCGTACCACCGCTCAACCAGGAGTTGCCCCTTGAGCCAGTCGCACACTCACGATTCCCATGACCACAGCGGCCACGATCACGGCCACGCCGGGCATCACCATCATCATGGGCATCATCACCATCACCACGGTGCGCCGGAAGACGCGGGACCGTTCCCTTGGCGGCGGATGGGCTGGGCACTGTTGCTGGTGGGGTTTGCCATCGCGGCGGCGAGCCTGGTGCAAGTGCGCTCGGGGGAGGCCACGGTCATCACCCGTTTCGGTAATCCCTCGCGGGTGCTGCTTGAGCCGGGTTTGAGCTGGCGCTGGCCGGCGCCGTTCGAAGCGGCGATCCCGGTAGACCTGCGCTTGCGTACCACTTCCAGCGGTTTACAGGACGTCGGTACCCGCGACGGTTTGCGCATCATCGTTCAGGCCTACGTGGCGTGGCAGGTGCAGGGCGATCCGGACAACGTGCAGCGTTTCATGCGCGCGGTGCAGAACCAGCCGGACGAAGCGGCGCGGCAGATTCGCACCTTTGTCGGCTCGGCGCTGGAAACCACCGCCAGCAGTTTCGACCTGGCGGATCTGGTGAATACCGATGCCGGCAAAGTGCGTATTGCCGGTTTCGAAGCGCAACTGCGTCAGCAGATCGACCAGCAGTTGCTGGCCACTTACGGTGTGCGTGTGGTGCAGGTGGGCATCGAACGCCTGACCTTGCCTTCGGTCACGCTCACCGCCACGGTCGATCGGATGCGCGCCGAGCGTGAAACAATTGCCACCGAACGCACCGCCATCGGCAAGCGAGAAGCGGCGCAAATTCGATCTGCCGCCGAGCGCGATGCGCGAATTGTCCAGGCCGATGCCACGGTGAAAGCGGCAGAAATCGAAGCGCAATCCCGAGTCGAAGCGGCGCAAATTTATGGCCGTGCCTACGCTGGATCGCCGCAGTTGTACAACCTGCTGCGTTCGCTGGACACCCTGGGCACTATCGTCACGCCGGACACCAAGCTGATCCTGCGTACCGACGCCGCACCATTCCGCGTGCTGGTGGACGGCCCGCCGAATGTCGAAAATAAATCCGGATCGCAGCCATGAGTGATGAAGTTCCACGTGGAACACATTCGCTGAGCAGTCCGTGGATTCAGGCCGGACGTTTGGCGTTTTTCGCCTTGTATGCTGTGACGGTATTGGCTGCGTTGGCTTGGGCATTTTCCAATGTGCGGCAGATCGATCCGCAAAATCGGGCCGTGGTTCTGCATTTTGGCGCGCTGCAGCGTATTCAGAATGCCGGGCTGTTGCTGGCCTAGCCGCAGCCGTTCGAGCAGGTGGTTTTACTACCGGCAGCGGATCGGGTGATTGAGCGCCGAGTGGAAAACCTGCTGCGCAGCAGTGAGGCGATCAAGGCTGATCGTGTAGCGACTTTCGCCACACCGCTGAGCGATGCCCTGGCCGGTTCCGGTTACTTGCTGACGGGGGACGCGGGCGTGGTTCAGCTGGATGTGCGGGTGTTTTACAAAGTGACCGACCCTTACGAATTCGTCCTGCAGGGTGATCATGTGCTGCCAGCGCTGGATCGGCTGGTCACCCGCAGCGCTGTGGCTCTGACCGCCGCGCGGGATCTGGACACGATTCTGGTCGCCCGTCCGGAGTTGATCGGTGCTGATAACCAGGCTGCCGAAAGACGTGAGCGTCTGCGCGGTGATCTGGTGCAAGGCATCAACAAGCGCTTGGCAGAGTTGAAGGCGAGCGGGCAGGGCATCGGCATTGAGGTGGCGCGTGTCGACGTGCAGTCGAGTCTGCCAGACCCGGCCGTTAGTGCGTTCAACGCCGTTCTGACGGCCAGTCAGCAAGCCGACAAAGCCGTCGCCAATGCACGCACCGAAGCAGAAAAACTCACCCAGACCGCCAATGAACAAGCCGACCGCACCCTGCAAGTGGCCCACGCGCAGGCCAGCGAACGGCTGGCAAAAGCCGCTGCCGACACCGCCACGGTGCTGAGCCTGGCCAAGGCGCAACAACAGGGTACCGACCCGCAGATGCTCCTGCGGCTGTACCGTGAACGCATGCCGAAGATTCTCGGCCAAGCCGGTTCAGTGACCACGGTCGATCCAAAAGACGATTCCCGCCTGATCATTCAGGGAGCCAGCAAATGACTGCGACCACTGCCGCACCGAGCCTGTTGTCCTCGGCCGAACAGCGCCGCGCCGCACGGCAATTGACCCTGGCGATGCTCGCCCTTGGCTTGCTCGGCCTCGGTCTGCTCTGGCGCTGGCTGTTACCGGAGCAAACCGGTGTCAGTCAGTTGCTGCTGGGTTTCGCTTCTCTATTGGTGGCGGTGCCGGTGATGCGCTCGGCGTGGTACAGCCTGCGTTATCCGAGCCTGCACGGCATCACCGATCAACTGATTGCCCTGGCGATGCTTGGTGCCTGGGCGACCGGGGATCTGCTGACCGCCGCGTTGCTGCCGATCATCATGATCTTCGGCCACGTGCTGGAAGAGCGCAGCGTGATCGGCTCGCAGGAAGCGATTCACGCCCTCGGCCAGTTGACCCGCAGCCACGCGCGCAAGATTCAGACTGATGGCTCGATCATCGAAGTCGATAACGGCACGCTCCAGCCCGGCGACAAGGTCGAGGTGCGCGCCGGAGATCGGGTGCCAGCGGATGGCCAAGTGTTGTTCGGCCAGGCCAGCCTCGACACGGCGTCAATTACCGGTGAGTCGGTTCCAGTGGAAACGGCGGTGGGCATGACGGTGTTTGGCGGCGCGATCAACCTCGATGGCTTGCTGCGCATCGAGGTGACCCGTACCGGCGATCAATCGACGCTGGGCAAAGTCATCGCGCTGATGCAGAACGCCGAGCGCTCGAAGCCGCCCATCACGCGCCTGCTTGAGCGCTATGCCGGTAGCTACATGGTGCTGGTGTTGTTGCTGGCGGCGGTGACCTGGTTTATCACCCATGACGCGCAGGCGATGCTCGCGGTGCTGGTGGCGGCATGTCCCTGCGCTTTGGTGCTGTCGGCACCGGCCACAGCGATCGCCGGTGTGGCGGTGGCGGCGCGCCACGGCATTCTGATTCGCAGTTCGGCGTTCCTTGAGGAGTTGGCAGATCTCACTTCACTGGTGGTCGACAAAACCGGCACGCTGACTTACGGCACTTTGCGTTTGCAATCGATCAGCAGCCCACGGCTGGATCAGGCCTCGGTGATGGCACTGGCCGCCAGCCTCGGGGCGGCCAGCAGCCATCCGGTCAGCCGCGCGTTGGCCGGGCTGGTCAGTCAGGACCAGAGCCTGCCGCTGACGGATATTCATGAGCGTCAGGGTCTCGGTGTAGTCGCCACGACCGCCCAAGGCGAGGCGGCGTTGGGCCGGCCCGAGTTGTTCGCGCAACTGGGCATCGTCACCACCACCGTTCCCGAGCACGACGGGCCGATTGCCGGATTGGCACTGAACGGCGAATTTGTCGCCTGGCTGTTGCTGGCCGACAGCATCAAACCGGAAGCCCGCTTTGCCCTCAGCGAATTGCGCGAGCTCGGTCTGGGTCGCCAGTTGCTGCTGACGGGCGACCGCCAAAGTGTTGCTCAGACCCTGGCCCGCGAGGTCGGCCTGCAAGAGCTGGAAGCGCAGGCGCTGCCCGAGGACAAACTCAACCGCGTACTGAAGGAAATCGACAACGGTTTTCGGCCGATGGTGGTGGGCGACGGCATCAATGATTCGCTGGCACTGAAGGCTGGAGTGGTCGGTGTCGCAATGGGCGCGGGCGGCGCTGACATCGCGCTGGCCTCGGCGGATATCGTGTTGATCGGCAGTGATCTGCGCCGCCTCGGTACTTGTGTGCGGCTCAGCCGCCAATGCCGACGAACCTTGCAGGTTAACGTGATCATCGGTCTGGGCTGGACACTGGCGATTGTCGTCTTCGCCGCCTTCGGCTGGCTCGGCGCGGCCGGGGCGATGATCGCCGCGCTGCTGCACAACCTCAGTACGTTGCTGGTGTTGGGTAATGCCGGACGGCTGCTGCGGTTTCAGGAGCCATTGCTCAAGCTCAAGGATGGTCTTTGAAATGAGTTGCAGCGAACTGTGCGCCGAATAGGCAGTCATCTATGTAGAAGGCGCACACGTCATTGCCGGTTTCCGTGTCGAAAACACGGGTTGCATTCCGGCTTGGTGGAGCGTCTGAAACGATAGTCTCGGCTAATTAAATCGATAGCCTGCTATTTTTCAAGGATGGTCTACCCTCAGATCTGACGTCTGAAACAAGGGGGGATTTTCCATGCTCGCGCAACTTCCACCGGCCTTACAGAATCTGCAGCTTCCTCTTCGCTTGCGACTCTGGGACGGCCATGAGTTCAATCTGGGACCGACGCCCAGCGTCACCATCGTGGTCAAGGACCCGACGATGGTCACCCAGTTCACCCATCCAAGCCTCGACGCGCTGGGGGCGGCGTTTGTTGAAGGCAAGCTTGAACTGGAGGGCTCGATCAGCGAGGTCATCCGGGTCTGCGACGAATTGAGCAGCGCCTTGCTCGATGAAGATGAAGGCGCTCAGCCGGTGCGTGCAGTGCACGACAAGGAAACCGACGCCAAAGCCATTTCCTATCACTATGACCTGTCCAACGCGTTCTATCAGCTGTGGCTGGACAGCGACATGGCGTATTCCTGCGCGTATTTCGAAACGGGCAGCGAAACCCTGGAGCAGGCGCAGCAAGCCAAATTCCGCCATCTGTGTCGCAAGCTGCGTTTGCAGCCGGGCGATTACCTGCTGGATGTCGGTTGCGGCTGGGGTGGTCTGGCGCGTTACGCCGCACGTGAATTCGGCGCCAAAGTGTTCGGCATCACCCTGAGCAAGGAACAGCTGGAACTGGCCCGTGAGCGCGTCAAGGCCGAAGGCCTGGAAGACCAGGTCGAACTGCAACTGCTCGACTACCGCGACCTGCCGCAGGACGGGCGATTCGACAAGGTGGTCAGTGTCGGTATGTTCGAGCACGTCGGCCACGCCAATCTCGCCGAATACTGCAAAGTCCTGTTTGGCGCGGTGAAGGAGGGCGGTCTGGTGATGAACCATGGCATCACCGCCAAGCACACCGACGGCCGCCCGGTGGGGCGCGGTGCCGGCGACTTCATCGAGAAATACGTGTTCCCCAACGGCGAGTTGCCACACCTGGCGATGATCTCCGCCGAGATCAGCGAAGCCGGGCTGGAAATCGTCGATGTCGAAAGCCTGCGCCTGCATTACGCGCGCACGCTGGATCACTGGAGCGAGCGGCTGGAGGATAACCTCGAGGCCGCCGGGAAACTGGTGCCGGATCAGGCGCTGCGCATCTGGCGCCTGTATCTGGCCGGGTGTGCCTACGCGTTTGCCCGGGGCTGGATCAATCTGCATCAGATTCTGGCAGTCAAGGCTCATCCGGACGGCAGCCATGAACTGCCCTGGACCCGTGACGACATCTACAACCCTTGATGCCTGAACCATGCCCTCTCCCTTGGAGAGGGTGATGGGCTTCTAGAGGATCGGTGAAATAAGCCGGGCGATCCGCATGCCGAGCTGTTGCAGGCGGTGGATCTCCCGGCTTTCCTCTTTGGCAACCTCGTAAGCCTGCTCGAAATCATCGTTGAGCATACGTTCCACGTGGGCGGCGAATTCGCTGTCGACGGTCAGTAGCATCACTTCGAAATTCAGCCGGAACGAACGGTTGTCCAGATTGGCGCTGCCGATGGCGCTGATTTCGCTGTCGATCAACACCACTTTCTGATGCAGGAACCCCGGTTCGTAGCGGAACACCCGCACGCCGGCGCGCACCGCTTCGAATGCGTACAGGCTGGACGCGGCGTAGACGATGCGGTGATCGGGGCGCGATGGCAGCAGCAGGCGCACGTCGACGCCGCGCAGCACCGCCAGGCGCAACGCGGCGAACACGGGTTCATCGGGAATGAAGTACGGGCTGGTGATCCACACCCGCTCGGTTGCGGCGTGGATCGCTTCGACGAAGAACAGCGAACAGGTTTCGTAGGCGTCGGCCGGTCCGCTGGCCAGCAACTGACAGAGCACGCCGTCGTCCGGGTAAACATCCGGCAGGATCAGCGGCGGCAATGTGCGCGCAGCCCAGAACCAATCCTCGGCAAATGACTCCTGCATGCAGGCCACTACCGGCCCGCGCACTTGCACATGGGTATCGCGCCATGGCGCCAACGGCGGCTTCTCGCCCATGTATTCATCGCCAACGTTGTGCCCGCCAACAAAGCCGAGCACGCCATCGACCACGACGATTTTGCGGTGGTTGCGGAAATTCACCTGGAAGCGATTGAGCCAGCCGCTACGTGTGGCGAAGGCTTTGACCTCGACACCGCCATCGCGCAACGCCTGTACATAACTGTGGGGCAGGGCGTGGCTGCCGATGCGGTCGTAGAGCAGATAAATCGCCACGCCCTCGGCAGCTTTCTTCAGCAACAGATCGCGCAGGCGCTGTCCGAGGCGGTCGTCATGGATGATGAAGAACTGGATCAGTACGGCTTCGCGCGCTTGATCGATGGCCTGGAAAATCGCCTCGAAGGTCGCGTGGCCATTCACCAGCAGTTGCACTTCGTTATTCGCCAGGCATGGCATCCGCCCCAGTTTGGGCATGGCCCGTAGCGAAGCATAGGCATTTGAGGCGCGGGCGGTGAGGGCTTCTTCGACCCACGGTCGCCAGTTCAACTCGGAGATCGCCTGGCGCATCTGTTCGTTGGCCTGGCGCCGTGCCTTGATATAGCCGTCGAAGGTGCTGCGGCCGAAAACCAGATAAGGGATGAGTGTCAGGTAGGGAATGAAAATCAGCGACAATGCCCAGGCGATCGAGCCTTGGGCGGTGCGAACGGTCAGCACCGCGTGGATCGCGGCGATCAAGCCGAGGCTATGTATGAGGGCGATCAGATAGCCGAAAATGTGCGGTCCAAAATAATCCATGGGGCAGCCTTGCTCCTGAAGACTCAATGCGTAACAGACCATGTTCCGAGGCGAATGTCGCTATTTAATTGGTGCATGAACCGAAGCAATCGGCTGACGTCTAACGGCCACTACTGATCAGGAGTTTTTCGATGAACGTTCGTCTGCTGGGTTTGGCGCTGGGCCTGGGTTTGGCAATGCCGGTGGTTGCGCAGGCGCAAATGCTGCAGCCGGGGCTGTGGGAAATGACCTCGAGCAACGTCAAGGTCGATGACCAGCCCATGGATGTGCAATCGATCCTCGGCCAGTTGCAAGGCCAGATGACCCCGCAACAGCGGGCGGCGCTGGAGAAGAACGGGATCAACATCGGCGGCAAGGGCATTCGTGCCTGCCTGACGCCGCAGCAGGTCGCGACCAACGATATTCCGCTGGCCGATCCGCAGTCGGGCTGCAAGCAGCAGATCACCGAGCGCACCGGCAACCAGTGGAAATTCCGCTTCAGCTGCCCGAAAGCGCAAGGCACGGGTGTCGCGACGTTCCTCAGTGATCGTGAGTTCACCACCGTGGCCAACGGCACATTCAATGCGATCGGAATCAACCAGAAGGGCAGTCTGGAAACCCGTGCGGTGTGGTTGGGTCAGGATTGCGGCACTGTGAAGCCAAGAGCTTAAAAGCTTCGCGAGCAAGCTCGCTCCCACAGGGCCAGCGCGATTCCTGATGGGAGCGAGCCTGCTCGCGAAGACGTTCTGTCAGACACCTGATCATTCAACGCATAAACCGCAGCGGCAGCCCCTGACAGCTTTCGTTGATGCGCTGCTCCCGCCAGGCAATCTGCCCCGACACCAACGTCGTATCCACCCGATAGCGGAAAGTCTTGTCAGCAAACGGCGACCATCCGCACTGCGACAGAATCGGTTGCCGCGACACCTCCATGGCCGCGGGCTCAACCAGCACCAGATCCGCCCAATACCCCTCGCGCAAATAACCCCGATCCGGAATCGCAAACAGATCCGCCACCCGATGGCTGGTCTTCGCCACCAACGTGGTGATCGGCAGCACGCCATCGGCCACCAGCTCCAGCAGTGCCGGCAGGGCGTGTTGCACCAGCGGCAAACCGGACGGTGCTTCGGTGTAAGGACGCTGTTTTTCCGCCCAGGTGTGCGGTGCATGATCGCTGCCGATCACATCCAGCCGGTTACTCAGCAGCGCCGCGCGCAAGGCATCGCGGTCGGCCTGATTCTTGATCGCCGGGTTGCATTTGATCAGGTTGCCGAGTGCTGGATAGTCGCGGTCATCGAACAGCAGGTGGTGCAGGCAGACTTCAGCGCTGATGTGCTTTTGAGTGAGAGGCTTGTCTTCGAACAGCTCCAGCTCGCGAGCGGTGGTCAGGTGCAAAACGTGCAGGCGGGTGCCGTGACGTCGGGCCAGTTCCACCGCCAGCGAAGAGGATCGGTAGCAAGCTTCGGCATCGCGGATCAGTGCGTGGATATTCGCCGGCAGGTGGTCGCCGAGGCGTTCGCGCAGACGTGCTGCATTGGCCTCGATGCTTGGTGTGTGTTCGCAATGCGCCAGCAGTATCGTCGGCACCTCGGCGAACAGACGTTCGAGGGTCTGCGGATCATCCACCAGCATATTGCCAGTGGAGGCGCCCATGAACACTTTGACCCCGGCCACTTCGCAGGGGTTGAGCGCGGCCACGGTGTCGAGGTTGTCCTGACTGACACCGAAGTGAAATCCGTAGTTGGCCACGGAGTTGATCGCCGCCCGACGCTTTTTATCCGCCAGCGCTTCCAGGGTGAGCGTGGCCGGTTGGGTGTTGGGCATGTCCATGAAACTGGTGATGCCACCCGCCACCGCTGCGCGTGACTCGGTGTGGATGCAGCCTTTGGCCGGCGCTCCCGGTTCGCGAAAATGCACTTGGTCATCGATCATGCCCGGCAACAGCCATTGGCCATTGGCGTCGATCTCCACACGGGCATTTTCACCGTCGATGCGGCCTGCGATCTTGACGATGCGACCATGGCTGACCAACAGATCGCCGTCGAACTCGCGTCCTTCATTGACCAGTCTGGCGTTGCGAATCAGCACGCTGCTCATGGTTCAGAACTCGTTCTGCAAGGCTTTGTAACCGCGCACCAGATCGACATTGGTGCGCGCCACGTCTTCGGAAAACTCCGAGGCGCTGACACTCACCGGCGGGAACTGCGAGAGGTCGGTGTTGGGGCCGATGCGGGTGGTGGAGGGCACGTAGAACGCGTCCGGTAAATCGCGGCCATCGACCACCGAGTTGTGCCGCACCACACAGCCGTCACCGACCACGCAATTGAACAGCACGCTGTTGAAGCCGATGAACACCCGGTCGCCGACCACGCACGGGCCATGCACGATCGAGCGGTGAGCGATCGAGGTGAATTCGCCGATGGTCACGGCAGCGCCGGATTTGGAATGGATCACCACGCCGTCCTGGATGTTCGAATTGGCGCCGATGGTGATCGGCTCCATCGTGCCCGAAGCGTCGACTTCGTCGGCGCGGATCACTGCGTAGGGGCCGACGAAAACGTTCTCGCCAATGATCACCTTGCCGCAGATGATCGCGGTTTTGTCGACGTAGGCCGACTCGGCAATTTGCGGCAAATCGCCTGAGGGGTTTTTGCGGATCATGGTTGGCTCAGCGCGTCGTAAAGGGTGTTGAGGTTGTATTCGAACAGTCCGGTAAAGGTGCTGGCCGGGCCACTGGCGGCGAGGGCATCGGAGTACAACGTGCCGCCGATATGCGCGCCACTTTCCTCAGCGATCTGCTTGAGCAGGCGCGCGTCTTTGATGTTTTCCATGAACACCGCTTTGACCTTGGCCTGACGGATCTGCGTGATCAGTGCAGCGACTTCGGCGGCCGATGGCTCGCGCTCGGTGGACAGACCTTGCGGCGCCATGAAGTCGATGCCGTAGGCCTGCCCGAGATAACCGAAGGCGTCGTGGCTGGTGACGATCTTGCGATTGCCCGGTGGCAGCGAGCCGAGCTTGGTCTTGGCTTCGGCGAGCAGGGCGTAGATCTGTTTCAGGTAGGTCTGGCTGTTGCGTTGATAATCGGCCTTGTTCGTCGGATCGGCAGCGATCAGCGCCTTGGTGATATTGGCGATGTACAGCTCAGTGTTAGCCAGGTTGTGCCAGGCGTGCGGGTCGGGAATGGTTTCACCGTCTTCATCGAGCGAGCGCGGAATCACGCCGTGGCTGGCACTGATGAGCGGGGCCTGGGTGCCGGTGCTGGTCACCAGTCGATCGAGCCATGGTTCGAAACCGAGGCCGTTCTTGATGATCAGCTTGGCGTTGAGCAGCGCTTTGGCGTCGTCCGGTGTTGGCTCATAGGTGTGCGCGTCGGCGTCCGGGCCGACCATGTTGGTGATCTGGATATGCTCGCCGCCGACCTGATGCACCATGTCGGCGAGGATGCTGAAGCTGGTGACCACCGGCAATTTTTCCGCCGCCGATAACGACATCGACAGCAGCAAGCTGAACAACACGAGTAGAACGCGCATCGGGAAACACCTCATTGGGATGTGAGCAAAGGCGGGCGGCGCAGCAGACCGTGAACCGGTCCGAACACCACGGACAGCAAGTAGACGGACCCCGCGACCAGCACGATGGCCGGCCCGCTGGGCAGCGAGTAGTCGAACGACAGCAACAATCCAAGCCACACCGACAGGCAGCCAATGAGTGCGGAGATGGCAATCAGGCTTGGCAGACGACGACTCCAGAACCGTGAGGCAGCGGCAGGCAGCATCATCAGACCCACCACCATTAATGCACCGATGGCCTGGAAGCCGATCACCAGATTGAGCACCACCAGGGTCAGGAACACGCCGTGGGCGAGAGGGCCGAGGCGGCTGACGGTTTGCAGGAATAGAGGATCGAGGGTGTCGAGCAGCAGCGGTTTGTAGATGACTGCCATGGCGATCAGACTGAGGGCCGAGACCCATAACATGCCGTTGAGGGTCGGGCCGTCGACGGCGAGCGCCGAGCCGAACAACAAGTGCAGCAAGTCGAGGCGTTTGCCGGCGATGCCGAGAATCAGCACGCCGCTGGCGAGTGAGATCGGGTAGATCGCGGCGAGGCTGGCATCTTCGCGCAAACCGGTGCGACGGGTAATCCACGCAGCCAGCCCGGCCATGCTCAGGCCCGCACCCAGACCGCCGAACGTTAGCGCGGGCAGACTCAGACCGGCGAACCAGAAGCCCAATGCGGCGCCGGGAAGAATGCCGTGAGCGACGGCGTCGCCGATCAGGCTCATGCGCCGCAGTATAAGAAAAACGCCGAGCGGTGCTGTGCTGCAGGCCAATACCAGTCCGCCGAGCAGCGCTCGGCGCATGAACAGGAACTCGCTGAACGGTTGCCAAAGGTGAGCGACGGTGAGCATCAAGCCACCTGCGTGCCAGGTGTTTGCTGGATCAGCTCGACGCTGTCGCCAAACACGCATTCGTGGTTTTTGATCAGCAGTGTCTGCGGGATGTGTTGGCGGACGGCGGCCAGGTCGTGGCAGACCACCAACAAGGTTCGACCTTCGGCGTGCCAGGCGTGGATGTGTTGCCAAAGCAATTGCTGACCCAGTTCGTCGAGCGCAGCGTGGGGTTCGTCGAGAAGGAGTAGTGGCGCGTCAGCCAGACTCAAACGGGCGAGCAATGCGCGTTGCAGTTCGCCACCGGAGAGCGCCATCAGCGGGCGCTTCTCGAGTCCGCTCAAGTGCCAATTATCGAGTGCATGAGTGAGGCGCTGTGCACGCAGTTGGGTCGACAATCGACGGCCCCAGAACCCTGCAGCCACCAGTTCTTCCAGGCTGATGGGAAACTGTCGATCGAGGTGTTGCTGTTGCGGCAGGAACGACAATCCTCCTTGGCGTGGAACGCCTAGCGCAACTTTTCCGGTCAAGGGTTTCTGCAACCCGGCGATGACTTTCAGCAGGCTGCTTTTACCGCAGCCGTTGGCGCCGACGATAGCGCTCAGACTGCCACTTTCCAGCGTGACCGTCAGTGGTGAAGTCAGCGGTTGGCTTGGCGCGCCCCAGCTCAAGGAATGGCAGCGGATCATGCGTGTTCTCGATGCCAGTGGCTTTCGGCGACGGCGTCGTGGGCGTGCAGACTTTCAGCGTGAATCACTCGCAGGTGGAATCCGCTGACACCGGGGCAGCGCCGCAGGGCCAGATTGAGTCGTCGCGCGGCGTCTTCGCAGAACATCAGGTTCTGCCCGTTGGCCAGCGCGAAGGCTTGTTCGTCGGCGCGTTTCACGGCGGTTTGCACGGCGGTGCCCAGTGCGGCTTCAGCGTCATTGATGATCACGCTGAGGGGCAGCTCATCGATAAACTCGTCCAGATGCATGTGCAATTGCGCGGTGCTGCGTTGGCTGTGCGGAGTGGCAACGATGCCGTGGCTGGAACCAAGCCAAGCCAGAACTTCAGCGTGCTGCAGTGGCTTGTTGGCAAAATCATCGATGAACTGCTGCTGGATCAGTTGCCTCGCTAATGCGGCTGAGCACGGGCAGGTCGAGGAGTAGGGCACATCGATCTTGAGTTCCACGTGGAACACGTTGTTTTTGAGGCTGGCAGAAATGCTCACTGGATAGCTTTTCCACCCCGCCAGTGGGCTGACCAACGCGGGTCGTTTCAGCAGCACTTCGCTGTGGATATTCAGGTAGGCATTGCTGGATAAGCCTTCGTGGCTGGCCAGAAAATCGTCCAGTACCTGATGCAAAACCCGTGGAGAAAGGTTCTGCTGCTCAAGCGTTGCCAAGGCCAGATACAAACGCGACATGTGAATCCCACGCGCCTCACCATCGTCAAGACTGACGCCTGCATCTGCCTTAGCGCTCAGACGCTGGCCATCCAATAAAACCGGCAAGGCAATGCCGCGCATTCCCACCCACTCAAGCGGTAATGCTTGTCGAGAGGCTTGAGTGGCGATATCCGGAAGTGTCAGCGAATTCATGTTCGGAACCATCGTGTTGACTGAATTGGATGTTACATTATAACAATTCAAATCACGATGCTTTTTTCATGAACGGGTTTTCATATGCACAGACGCCACTTGCTCAGTTTGTTTTTGGCCAGCGCAGCCTTGGCTCTGCCCTTCAGTGTCTCGGCCACCCAAGTGCGAAATGCGCGGCTCTGGCGTTCGGGTGAAAAGCTGCGACTGGTCTTCGATTTAAGCGGCCCGGTGCGCTACAAAACGTTCACGTTGAGCGCGCCAGAGCGCTTGATCATTGACCTGTCCGGGGCGAGTCTGAGTGGTGATTTCAGTCAATTGCCGTTAGCAGATACGGCCATTCGCTCGATCCGCGCCGGGCATTTTGGTCAAGGCGATACCCGGATCGTTCTCGATCTGAACACTCCCGTTGTATTGAACAGCTTTGTTTTGGCACCGCAGGATGGTCAAGGACACCGTTTGGTGCTCGACCTGATGAACGCCGATAAAGTGCTGAGCAGCGCAGTGGTTCCACGTGAAACATCCACGAATAACCATCACCTTAAACGCGACATCATTGTCGTGGTTGATCCCGGACACGGTGGTAAAGACCCTGGCGCCGTCGGCGCGAAGGGTGAGCGGGAAAAGGACGTGGTGCTGTCCATCGCACAATTGCTCGCCAAACGTCTTAAAAAGGAGAAGGGCTTCGACGTGAAATTGGTGCGCAATGACGATTTTTTCGTGCCCCTTCGCAAGCGTGTAGACATTGCCCGTCAGCACAAGGCCGACATGTTTATCTCCGTGCACGCCGATGCAGCGCCGCGACTGACGGCGTCGGGAGCTTCGGTGTATTGCCTGTCAGAAGGGGGTGCGACGTCAGCGACTGCACGCTTCATGGCACAGCGCGAGAACGGCGCAGATCTGCTTGGCGCGACCAGTCTGCTCAATCTCAAGGACAAGGATCCGATGCTCGCCGGCGTGATCCTCGACATGTCGATGAACGCCACCATCGCCGCCAGTCTGCAACTCGGCAGCAGCATATTGGGCAGTCTGCAGGGCATCACCACATTGCATCAAAAGCGCGTGGAACAGGCGGGATTTGCGGTGCTGAAGTCGCCGGATGTGCCGTCGATCTTGGTAGAAACCGGCTTTATTTCCAACGCGCGTGACAGCCAGCGCCTGGTGACAACTCGACATCAACAGGCTATCGCTAATGGGTTGTTTGAAGGATTGCAGCGCTATTTCCAGCAGAACCCGCCAACCGACAGCTACATCGCCTGGCAGCAGGCGCAGCAAAAGGTGCAGGTTTAGCAGCCGGTGATCCGGCTGCAGGTGAACTTCGCGCTGCTGCCGCCTGAGCTGGAGAAGCGATTGATCGTCGTCCAGCCCACGCGACGGGTGTAGCCGACCCAGGCTTCGCCGTCAGAGGCGATGCCGGTGAAGAACGTCAGTTGGCCGAACCGACTGTTGGTCTGCGCCCAGTAGCGTTTGCCGTCCTTTTCAAAGCCGCGCAGGTAAATCGTGCGGCCCACCGTATTCACGCTGTAGGCGTTGCCTTGCGCATCGACACATGCCAGCAGGTTAGCGCTGTGTGTGCACTTGGCGAGCATCGGCGCTTGTCCCCATACGTTGGCACCCGACAGCAATGCCAGACTCATTAGCGAGCATTTCAGGACATTTTTCATCACGGTTCCCGACGGGCAGATGGCATGCAGCTTCATGCTCTTTATCGGTTTGGGCAAGAGCAGGTCTGGCTAATTCATATTGTTATACTATAACATCAATTTCATTGAGCCTGAGTCCGCCGATTTAAAGCGTCAGCTTCTGCCGTCACGCTGTCTTGAAGCTCTAGAACGAGGCGCGTTACGCCAAATCCGGCATAAACGCCCATCGGCCACCATCTGATGAGGATTATCCAATGTCATCTCCGCTTCCCGTGACCGTTCTTTCGGGCTTTCTCGGCGCTGGAAAAAGTACGGTTTTGAATTACGTACTACGTAATCGAGAAGGTTTGCGCGTTGCAGTCATCGTTAACGATATGAGCGAGATCAACATTGATGGCAGCGAAGTCCAGCGCGATGTCCGCCTGAACCGTGCTGAAGAAAAACTGGTAGAGATGAGCAATGGTTGTATCTGCTGTACGTTACGCGAGGACCTGTTGGAAGAGGTCAGCAAACTTGCTCGTGAAGGCCGTTTCGATTATCTGCTCATCGAATCCACCGGTATTTCCGAGCCGCTGCCGGTCGCCGAAACCTTCACCTTTCGCGATGAGCTGGGCCAGAGCCTCGCCGACGTTGCTCGACTCGACACCATGGTCACGGTAGTCGACGGCGTGAACTTTCTCCTCGACTATCAGGCTGCCGAGAGCCTCGCGTCCCGCGGCGAGACCTTGGGCGACGAAGATGAACGCTCGATCACCGACCTGTTGATCGAACAAATCGAGTTTGCCGACGTACTGCTGATCAGCAAGATCGACCTCATCAGCCGCCAGGCGCGTGACGAACTCACGGCAATTCTCAAGCGCCTCAATGCCCAGGCGGAAATCATCCCGATGGTGATGGGCGAGGTGCCGCTGGAGAAGATCCTCAACACGCGCCGATTCGATTTTGACAAAGCCGCCCAAGCGCCGGGCTGGCTGCAGGAATTGCGCGGTGAGCATGTACCGGAAACCACCGAGTACGGCATTGCTTCCACGGCTTATCGCGCACGCCGCCCGTTCCATCCGCAGCGTTTTTACAGCTTCATTGACCGTCCATGGACGAACGGCAAATTACTGCGCTCCAAGGGCTTTTTCTGGTTGGCCAGCAAACCCTCCGACGCAGGAAGCTGGTCGCAGGCAGGCGGCCTGATGCGCCACGGTTTCGCTGGACGCTGGTGGCGTTTCGTGCCGAAAAACCAATGGCCGCAGGATCAGGACAGTACCGCAGCAATCATGGAAAACTGGACGCCGAGTGTCGGAGATTGTCGTCAGGAGCTGGTGTTCATTGGTCAGAACATCGATTTCGTACAGCTCAAGTCGGAGCTTGATGCCTGCCTGCTGACTGACGAAGAAATGGCTGCTGGCGTAGACCGTTGGCGCACGCTGCCGGATCCGTTCGGCCCTTGGCACGATGAGGCCGCCTGATGCTTGCGCTCAAGCTGCAGCAGAATCGAGTACGTCATCAGCATCAGGGGGCGACGCCGAAAACGCTGACTCGAATCCTCGAAGACGACGTCAATCTTGCGGTCTGGCAGCGCCAACTGCCGCTGCACATCGCCGATTTCGCAGCGTTGTTGCTGTCGCTCAACGAGCCACTGACGCAGTCGCTCTGCCTCGAATTGCCGGATGAAGACGGCGAGCCTGATCTCAGTGGACTGGCCGCCGGGTTCCGTGATCTGGAAGGCTACGAAGGCTTTGTCGCTGATCTGAGATGGCTGGTCAGTGCCTTCGCCTGCCTGCTGGGTGCACGGCGTATTGGCCTGCGCCTGCGGGTGCTGGACAAGGCCATGTGTCCGCGCTTCCACGTCGATCATGTGCCGGTGCGCCTGATCACCACGTATGGCGGAATCGGCAGTCAGTGGCTCGAGGAGGGCGCGATGGACCGTGAGCAATTGGGCCAGGCGAACGCTGAGCCAAACGACATGGCGAACATCCAGCAACTGCACAGTGGCGACGTGGCGCTATTGAAAGGCGAGAAATGGCACGGCAACGAAGGCTTCGGTCTGATCCATCGTTCTCCGCAACTGCCAGCGGGTGAACGACGGCTGCTGCTGACGCTCGACTGGCTCGGTTGATGGCTCAAGGCTTGAGCCATTTACCCTGGCTCTGGCCTTCGCAATACGGCTTCAAATACGCCATGTCTGAAGCCACGCCGTAATAGTGGATATCCTGGCGATAGGGCATATTGGCGACTTGCGCGTTGCTGCACACGCCGAACGCGCCGCTCGGGCATTGATCGACGTACTGCACCTCGACTTTCTGCCCGGCCAGGGTCGGTTGGCAGAACCCGTCGCTGAACAGCTTCTCGGGAATACTGCGGTTTTGCTGGCAAACCTTGACGTCGAGTCGTTCGCCCTGACTGTGCACAACGCAGGCTTGAGCCAAGGCTTCGCTCGACAGCAACATCAACAGCAACGACCATCCCATCCAACGCATGTCCAATCCCCTCAGAAAACGCCCAATCATGTTGCAGAACATTCCTACCCATGTCATCGCCGGCCCTTTGGGCGCCGGCAAGACCAGTCTGATTCGCCAGCTCATGGCCCAACGGCCGGAAGGCGAGCGCTGGGCGGTGCTGATCAACGAGTTCGGTCAGATCGGCCTCGATGCCGCATTGCTGACCCGCGACGCCGATGGTATCGCACTGGGCGAAGTCGCCGGAGGGTGCCTTTGTTGCGTGAACGGTGTGCCGTTTCAAATCGGCCTCGGTCGTTTGCTGCGCAAGGCCAGACCGGATCGGCTGTTCATCGAGCCGTCCGGACTGGGCCATCCGGCGCAATTGCTCAAGCAGTTGGGTGAGTCGCCGTGGTTGGGTGTACTGGCGCTGCAGCCCTGTGTGTCAGTGCTGGATGCCCAGGCACTGGCAGCCGGGAAAGCGTTGCCACCCGCTCAGCAGGACGCTTTGGGCAGCGCCGGTCTGCTGTTGCTGAACAAGGCAGAAGGTCTGGATGAGGCTGTGCGGCAGACCATCGCCGAGCGTTTGCCGGCGGTCAAATTGATCTGGACGCAGCAGGCGCAACTGTCTTTACGCGAGTTGCCGGGTGTGACGGCGCAAGCACTGGCGGGTGTGGATAACCTTGTTGTTCCGCAGGGGGCGGGACCGATTCCGGCGCTCTGGAGCGACCCGGCATCGCCGATCTGCCTGAGTCAGGCACAAGAGGGCGGTTGGAGCATCGGCTGGCGTTGGCACCCGGGACAGAGGTTCGATACGCAACGTCTGAGCCAATGGCTGCAGAGCCTGAACTGGCGGCGGGCGAAACTGGTTATCCATAGCGCCGAGGGCTGGATCTCGGCCAATGCCGTGGATAACGCTGAACTGGATTGGCAGCCCAGTGAGTGGCGCCGGGATTCGCGTATCGAGCTGATTTTTGCCGACGCGCACAATGTCGCTGATTTGCAGGCAGGCCTGGCGCAATGCCAGATTCAGGCGAGTTAGTTCAAGGCTTCCACTTATTGTGTTCCTGACGCCACTGGCTCAGCTCGATCACTTCGGCCCGTGGGCGGGTAACCTCAACCACCGGTGGCGTGTCGTCGAACGGCGCCGGGTAGGGCGCCAGTTCAATCTGAGCGCTGTGCGCACCAAACTGGGTGATGGTGCCGTTGTGCCGGGTTTCGCCGGTCACGGTGAACTCGAAGTTATAGACCCGGGCCAGGCGCCGCCGGCCGCTGGCATCCTTGATCAAGCCGATTTTTTTCAACGCGACGTTACCGTCCAGCAGTTCGACGCCGACGTTGATGCAATGCTGCTTGACCCGCTCCAGCGCCCGCTCGCGCAAGCCGTGGTTGTGCCAAAGCCATGCGCCGGCAGCGGCGAACAGCATCAGCACGAAGATGTTTTCGAGGGTCAGCATCAACAAGAAACTCCAAAAGATTGGTCCAGCTTAACTGCGTCGCCGGTCTGTCGTACAGGCTGTGTTTCGTCGCATACTGCGCGGCTTGAATTTCAATCGTTTTACGGAATAACCCGAATGAAACGTACGCCTCATCTGCTCGCCATTCAGTCCCATGTGGTCTTCGGCCACGCCGGCAACAGCGCTGCGGTTTTTCCGATGCAGCGGGTCGGGGTGAACGTCTGGCCGCTCAACACCGTGCAGTTCTCCAACCATACCCAGTACGGCCAATGGGCCGGTGAGGTGCTGGCGCCGCAGCAGATCCCCGAACTGGTCGACGGCATTGCCGCCATTGGCGAGCTGGGCAACTGCGACGCTGTACTTTCCGGTTATCTGGGTAGCGCGGCGCAGGGTCGGGCGATTCTCCGTGGTGTCGAGCGCATCAAATCGGTCAATCCGAAGGCGTTGTACCTGTGTGACCCGGTGATGGGCCATCCGGAGAAAGGCTGCAGCGTGCCGGCCGAAGTCAGCGACTTTCTGCTGGAAGAAGCCGCGGCGGTGGCGGACATCATGTGTCCGAACCAGTTGGAACTGGACAGCTTCTCCGGGCGCAAGCCGCAGTCGTTGTTCGATTGCCTGGCGATGGCCCGGGCGCTGCTGGCGCGCGGGCCGAAAGCGGTGCTGGTCAAGCATCTGGATTATCCGGGCAAGCCGGCGGATGGTTTCGAGATGTTGTTGGTGACCGCTGATGAAAGCTGGCACTTGCGCCGTCCGCTGCTGGCGTTTCCGCGTCAGCCGGTGGGCGTGGGCGATCTGACGTCCGGGCTGTTCCTCGCGCGGGTACTGCTCGGCGACAGTCTGGTGGCGGCGTTCGAGTTCACCGCAGCGGCGGTGCATGAAGTGCTGCTGGAGACCCAGGCGTGTGCCAGTTACGAGCTGCAACTGGTGCGGGCGCAGGACCGGATCGCGCATCCGCGGGTGAAATTCGAGGCGACGGCGATCAGTCTGTAATCGCGTTATTGTTCAAAAGATCGCAGCCTGCGGCAGCTCTTACAGGGTGAACATTAATTCTCTGTAGGAGCTGCCGCAGGCTGCGATCTTTTGCTTTAAGCGTCGCCCTTGATCTCCTGATAACGCTTCTCCAGCTCCTGACGAATCTGCCGACGCTGCTGCGCCTGCATATAACGACGCTTGTCTTCACTGTTCTGCGGTTGCAGCGGCGGTACGGCGGCCGGTTTGCGTTGGTCATCCACCGCCACCATGGTGAAGAAGCAGCTGTTGGTGTGGCGTACCGAGCGCTCGCGGATGTTCTCGGTCACTACTTTGATGCCGACTTCCATCGAAGTATTGCCGGTGTAGTTGACCGACGCGAGGAAGGTCACCAGTTCGCCGACATGGATCGGCTCGCGGAAAATCACCTGATCCACCGACAGCGTCACCACGTAGCGGCCGGCATAGCGGCTCGCGCAGGCGTAGGCCACTTCGTCGAGGTATTTGAGCAGGGTACCGCCGTGGACATTGCCAGAGAAGTTGGCCATGTCGGGGGTCATCAATACCGTCATCGACAGTTGGGCGTTTCCGGGTTCCATAACGTTCTCACGGATCAAGGCTGGATGGCTGGACGCACCTCTGCGGGTGCCTGGTGGCTTTTTCAAAAGCACCCTTATCGGGACGCCAGACGGCTGGCTGCCGTCACGCCGCGACCGATCTGTTTCCTTATATTGCACCGCCTTCCAGCCGGAAGTCGCGGTGTTAACCTGCAAAAGGCCCTGCCCAAGGGCAATTCCTACACGAAAAGCGGATTTTTACCCAACTCGCTCAGAGCTTTCTGAAGTCTCACGGCGGGTCACGTCATACAAGGAGCCCACACCATGCATGCCATCAGCTTTATTCAGGACCTGGCAGTGATCATGTTGGTCGCAGGTGTGGTCACCGTGCTGTTTCACCGCTTCAAGCAGCCGGTGGTGCTCGGCTACATCGTCGCCGGTTTCATCATCGGCCCGCACACACCGCCGTTCGGACTGATCCACGACGAAGAAACCATCAAGACCCTCGCCGAGCTGGGGGTGATTTTCCTGATGTTCTGCCTCGGGCTGGAGTTCAGCCTGCGCAAGTTGTTCAAGGTCGGGGCCACGGCGTTTATCGCGGCGTTCCTCGAAATTGTCCTGATGATCTGGATCGGCTATGAAATCGGCCGCTGGTTCGACTGGAACACCATGGATTCGCTGTTTCTCGGCGCAATCCTCGCCATCTCCTCGACCACCATCATCGTCAAGGCGCTCAACGACCTGAAGATGAAGAACGAGCGCTTCGCCCAGTTGATCTTCGGCGTGTTGATCGTCGAGGACATCCTCGGCATCGGCATCATCGCCTTGCTGTCGAGCATCGCAGTCAGCGGCACGGTCAGTTCGGGCGAAGTGTTTTCCACGGTCGGCAAGCTGTCGCTGTTCATGATCGTCGCGCTGGTGATCGGCATTCTGCTGGTGCCGCGTCTGTTGGCTTATGTCGCCAAATTCGAAAGTAACGAGATGCTGCTGATCACCGTGCTCGGCCTGTGTTTCGGCTTCTGCCTGCTGGTGGTCAAGCTCGAATACAGCATGGTGCTCGGCGCCTTCCTGATCGGCGCGATCATGGCCGAGTCGCGGCAGTTGCTGAAGATCGAGCGCCTGATCGAACCGGTTCGCGACCTGTTTAGTGCAATCTTCTTCGTCGCCATCGGCCTGATGCTCGATCCGATGATCCTGCTGCAATACGCGTGGCCGATCGCGGTAATCACCGTGGCGGTGGTGCTCGGCAAGATGTTGTCCTGTGGCCTCGGGGCGTTTATCGCCGGCAATGACGGACGCACCTCACTGCGGGTCGGGATGGGGCTGTCACAGATTGGCGAATTTTCCTTCATCATCGCCGCGCTCGGGATGACGCTGCAGGTCACCAGCAACTTTCTTTATCCCGTCGCGGTGGCGGTGTCGGTGATCACCACGCTGCTGACGCCGTACCTGATCCGCGCGGCCGATCCGCTGTCGATCAAACTCTCAGCGGCGGTACCCAAGCGTCTGGGCCGAGTATTCGGCATGTACGGCGAGTGGCTGCGCAGTATTCAGCCGCAAGGCGAGGGCGCGATGCTGGCGGCGATGATCCGGCGGATTCTGTTGCAGGTCGGGGTCAACCTGGCGCTGGTGATCGCGATCTTCTTCAGCGGTGCGTTCTTTGCCGGACGGCTGTCGGAGTGGATGCAGGACTGGGTCGCTGATCCGAGCTGGCAGAAGGCGTTGATCTGGGGCGGTGCGCTATTGCTGTCGCTGCCGTTCCTGATCGCCGCGTATCGCAAGCTCAAGGCGCTATCGATGCTGCTGGCGGAGATGGGCGTGAAGCCGGAGATGGCCGGGCGGCACACGCAGCGAGTGCGGCGGGTGATCTCCGAAGTGATCCCGATCCTCTCGCTGCTGGTGATCTTCCTGCTGTTGGCAGCCTTGTCGGCCAGTATCCTGCCGACCAACAAGTTGCTGGTGCTGGTCGCCGTGGTGGCGGCCGCCGTGGCGGCGCTGCTCTGGCGCTGGTTCATCCGCGTGCACACGCGGATGCAGGTGGCTTTGCTGGAAACCCTCGACAATCACAAGGAATCGTCGGGGCACTGACCGCCCGGGGCGTCTGGTGAATCAGCTTTCCAGCCAGACGTCCCGCGCCCAGTGCCACACCGATTCCCAGGACTCTTCGGTGATCAGCTCTTCTTCGCCGGACCACAGCACCACGGTGCCGTCTTCTTCGACGCAGTAGTAGTTGTCGCCGTCCTGGCAGATCGGGATCAGGTCGCGCGGTACGCCAGCGTCCCAGGCGTTGGCCGCGACATCCGGCAGGTAGGTGTGCGATTGCGGGTCGGTGACGGTCACCGGCTCGAGGCTGCCATACACAACATCGCTGACGGTCAGCAGAAACTCTTTGAAGACGAACGGGATGTTGATGAAGAGTTCTTCTTCGATCTCCACCAACTGGTCTTCGTCGGGCAACTCCAGGGGAACCGGTACGGGTTCGTTGGCTTCGCGCAGTTGTTCGATGATTTCTTCCACGTCCGGGATCCTCTTGCTTGAATGGCGCGGTTTATATGGGCCGGTTTATACAGTAGCTCGCTATAGATGCAACCGCGAAATAGAAAACCCCGGCCTGAGCCGGGGTTTTTATTACCACATGCGTAACGCGGTGGGGATCAGCCGTTCTGGCGGATACCGGCCACCAGCCAAGGCTGGTTCTCGCCCTGTGGACGTTCCATGTTCCAGCTTTCGCTGAACACTTCGCCCTGGTCGAAACGCGAGGTCTTCGACACGCCGCTGAAGGTCAGGGTGGCGATGGTCTTGTCGGCACGATCATCCACGCCGTCCAGCTGCACTTGCAGGTTGTCGATGTAGGTCGACTGGAAGCCGTCGCCCAGATCCGCACGCTCACGCTTGAGGAACTCGAGCATCTGCGGGGTCACGAACTCGGCGATCTTGTCCATTTCGTTGGCGTCCCAGTGCTGCTGCAGCGACTGGAAGTGGCTGCGCGCGGCTTCAAGGAAGCGCTGTTCGTTGAACCAGGCTGGCGCGTTGATCACCGGACGAGCGGCAGCCGGAGCAGCCGAACCACCGAAGATCGAACCCATGGCAGCAGGCTTCTGTTCGAATACTTCACGCTGCATCGGCGCGCCGGCCGGAGCCAGGTGCTCCTGCTGCTTGCGTCGACGAGCGGCGATGAAGCGGAAGATCACGAACGCGATCACGGCCATGATCAGGATGTCGAAGATCTGCATGCCCTGGAAGCCGCCGCCCATGAACATGGACGCGAGCAAGCCACCGGCGGCGATACCGGCCAGAGGGCCGAGCCATTTCGAAGCGCCGCCAGCCTTGGCCGCGGCACCGGCAGCGCCGGCTGCACCAGCGGTCGCTGCTGCGCCGCCCATGCCTGGGGAAGAAGGAGCCATCTGGCTGGTCTGGTGCGTCGGCGCAGCGCCGGCACTTTTGCCACCACCAAAGCGCTTGGCGTTGGCGTCGAGGCTCATCGTCAGGCCGATGCACAACGCCATGGCGATGCTAAGAAAACGTTTCATAAAGGGAATTCCCGTTTGTGGAGACACGCGCGCCATGTTGCACAGCTGAAGTGTTACTGGCTAGCGAGAGAGTGTTTCGGGCTTTTGCCTGACAGGTTACGTTCAGCTCCGTCGAAGCAATAAGGCCATGTACTTTTGTCTGTAGGAAAAAGGGATAGGTTCAGCGAGAAATCGCTTAACGACGTAGCGCCAGCATCACCACACCGGCCGTGATCAGGCCGATGCCGCCCCATTGGCGCAGGTCGAGCTTCTCGCCCAGCAGGATCACGCCGAGCACCGCCACCAGCACCACGCTGAGCTTGTCCACTGGCGCGACCAGCGAAGCCGGGCCGACTTTCAGCGCGCGGAAATAGCACAGCCACGACGCGCCGGTACCCAGGCCGGACAACAGCAGGAACAGGTAGCTCTTGGCGGAAATTGATCCCAAGGACTGATATTGGCCCGTCGCGTACAAAATCAAGGCCAGGCTGACCAGTACCACGATGGTGCGCAGCAGAGTGGCGAAGTCGGAATTGACGTTTTCGATGCCGATCTTGGCAAAGATCGCCGTCAGCGCGGCGAACGTCGCCGAGAGCAGGGCCCAGAATGTCCAGGAAGAGAAGAAGCCTGAGCCCATGCAAATATCCTTGTTAGATCATCCAACGCCGACCCCTGTGGGAGCGAGCCTGCTCGCGAAAGCCACACTGCGGTTTATCAGATCAACCACGGTGATGTCATTCGCGAGCAGGCTCGCTCCCACAGAAAAGCGAAACCGGCGTCAGATCGCTTCCAGCTTGGCATACCCCAGCATCAGCCACTTGCTGCCTTCGCTGAAATTCACCTGCACCCGTGCCTGCGCGCCGGAACCTTCGAAGTTGAGGATCACGCCGTCGCCGAAGATCGAATGGCGTACTGCCTGACCCAGGCTGAAGCCGGTTTCCGGAATCTCGCTGCCGCTGAACAGGTTGCTGCCGCTCATCGACTGGTTGCCGCCAAACGGTCGGCTGACGCTGTTCGACAGGCGCACTTCCTGGATCAGCCCCTTCGGCACCTCGCGGACGAAACGCGAGACCTTGTTGTAGGTCTCGCTGCCGTACAGGCGTCGGGTTTCGGCATAGGTCATCACCAGATTCTGCATGGCGCGGGTGATGCCGACATAGGCCAGACGGCGTTCCTCTTCAAGGCGCCCCGGTTCTTCCAGGCTCATCTTGTGCGGGAACAGGCCTTCTTCCATGCCCACCAGGAACACGTAAGGGAATTCCAGGCCTTTGGCGCTGTGCAGGGTCATCAGTTGAATGCTGTCTTCATGCTCGTCGGCCTGAGTGTCGCCGGCTTCCAGCGACGCGTGGCCAAGGAATGCCGCCAGGGGCGTCAGCTCTTCGTCTTCTTCGGTGTTTTCGAAGTTGCGCGCGGCGCTGACCAGTTCCTCAAGGTTTTCTACCCGGGCCTGGCCTTTCTCGCCTTTTTCCGCTTCGTGATAGGCAATCAGCCCTGATTGCTCGATGACGGTCTGGGTCATCAAATGCAACGGCATCTCCATGCACTTGGCAGCGAGATTTTCGATCAGCTCGATAAACGCTCCCAGGGCGCCGGCAGCACGACCGGTCAGGCCTTTATTGGCGACCAGTTGCCGCATTGCTTCCCACATCGACACATCGCTGTGACGGGCATGGTCGCGGATCGCCTCGACGGTTTTCTCGCCAATGCCACGGGCCGGGACGTTGATGACCCGCTCCAGCGCGGCATCGTTGCCGCGACCTTCCAGCAAACGCAGGTAGGCCATGGCGTTCTTGATTTCCGCGCGCTCGAAGAAGCGCTGGCCGCCATAGATACGGTACGGAATGCGCTCGCGCAGCAAGGCTTCCTCCAAAACGCGCGATTGGGCGTTGGAGCGGTAAAGAATCGCGATGTCGCTGCGAGCCAGGCCGGTTTTCAGCGCGCTTTCGATGGTTTCGACAACATAGCGTGCTTCGTCGTGTTCGTTGAACGCGGCATACAGGTTGATCGCTTCGCCATCGCCACCGTCGGTCCACAGCTCTTTGCCGAGGCGTCCGGTGTTGTTGGCGATCAAGGCGTTGGCCGCTTTGAGGATGCCGGCGGTGGAGCGGTAGTTCTGCTCCAGGCGGATGGTCACCGAATCCGGGAAGTCGGACGAGTACTGATGAATGTTCTCGATTTTCGCCCCGCGCCAGCCGTAGATCGACTGATCGTCGTCACCCACCACCATCAGGCTGTCACCGCCCTTGCCGAGCAGGCGCAACCAGGCGTACTGCACGGCGTTGGTGTCCTGGAACTCGTCCACCAGAATGTGGCGGAAGCGCTTTTGATAGTGCGCCAGCAGACCCGGATGATCGCGCCACAGGTCGAGGGCGCGTAGCAGCAGTTCGGAAAAATCGATGACGCCGGCGCGCTGGCAGGCCGCCTCGTAGGCTTCATAGATGCCGCGCATGGTCGCCAGGTACAAGTCGCCGCTGGCCTGAATGTGCTGTGGGCGCAGACCTTCGTCTTTCTGCCCGTTGATGAACCATTGGGCCTGACGCGCCGGCCAGCGTTGCTCGTCCAGCCCCAGCTCGCGGATCACCCGCTTGACCAGGCGTTGCTGGTCGTCGCTGTCGAGAATCTGGAAAGTCTGGCTCAACCCGGCTTCCTGCCAGTGCGCCCGCAACAGGCGGTGCGCCAGGCCGTGGAAGGTACCGACCCACATGCCGGCCGGGTTGATACCCAGCAACTGCTCGATGCGATGACGCATCTCGGCAGCGGCCTTGTTGGTGAAGGTCACCGACAGAATGGAGTGGGGCGAGGCGTTTTCCACCTGGATCAACCAGGCGATACGGTGCACCAGCACTCGGGTTTTACCGGAACCGGCACCGGCCAGGACCAACTGACGGCCAACGGGGGCTGCTACGGCCTGGCGTTGGGCATCGTTGAGGGAGTTCAGCAGAAGGGAGAGATCATCGCGCATCGGGGCATTCTAGGGTGCGCCGCAGGCCCGGGCAAACCGAGCTTTGCATTAGCCGATGAAAGCGCCGTCGATGACGACCGGTCGGTCACTGGCTACAGGCTTCGGCCCGCCTCGCTTTGCGGGTTTTGCCGGTGATCGGACGGGAAAAGTTTCCGGCAAATTATGATCTGGAGCAGTTTGGCAACGGGGGCTGCTTGTGTATGCTCCGTCCACGTTTCGGGCCCAATGCTCACTCTTATAAGAACAACAACATTGCACAAGACCCTCAGCTCAGACCTGTCGGGCCCCTCTGTGGAACCCCGGGTCATCCGCAAGCAATACGCCGTCGAAATGGCGGTCGAACGCACGCGCCTGCTGTATCAGGGCTCGCTGCTGCCGACGATGTTCATGTTGCTCAATGGTCTGGTCTGCGCCGCTTTGCTCTGGAGCCCGCAGCGCTATTTCGTGGTCAGCATCTGGCTGGTCTGGTTGTTGTCGCTGGTGGCGCTGCGGGTGATTCAGGTCGCCGCGTTCGATTCGGCGATCCCGGACCGTCAGGCCCAGCCGATCTGGTTCCGCATGTTCCTGTTAGGCTCGACCATGACCGGCCTGACGCTGGCTGGCGCCGGCATTGCGCTGGTGCCCGCCGACAACTTCATGCAGCAAGCCTGGGTGTTCGGCCTGATCGGCGCCGCGACATTGTCGGCCAGCGTTGCTTATGCCGTCAGCCTGCCAGCGTTTCTGTCCTTTACCTTGCCGTGCCTGCTGCCGGCGATCGGCTACCTGTTCTGGGGCGGCGACGAACAGGCCCGCGGTTGGGGCTGGCTCGGGCTGATTCTGCTCGGTTCGCTGAGCGTGGTCGCCTGGCAGGTCAATCGGCTGATTGATCGTGGTTTGCTGCGGCGTTTTCAGAACCAGCACCTGATCGAGCACCTGCAGCAGGCGCAGAACCGCAGCGAGCAGCTCAATCAGGCGCTGGCCAAGGAAATCGAACAGCGGCGCTGCGCCGAGGGCCAATTGCGTGAGGCGCAGGTCGAGCTGGAGGACCGGGTGGCACAGCGCAGTCGCGAACTGGACGTAGCCAATCAGGCGTTGAGCAAAAGCGAAGCCCGTCTGGCCCTGGCGTTGAAGGCCAGTGAGCTGGGGCTGTGGGACTGGAACCTGCAAACCGACGAAGTCCATCACACGCAGATTCAGGAGTTGTTCGGCCTCGCGCCTGAATACGTCACGGCGATCCTGCGCGACCTCAAGCCACGCCTGCACCCGGAGGATGTGCCAGGGCTCAAGCAGGCGCTGATCGAGCACCTGAAGGGGCGCTCCGAGGACTATCAGATCGAATACCGCGTACGGCACGGTGACGGCCATTGGGTATGGATCGAAGACCGCGGCCGCGCTGTGGAGCGCAGTGACAGTGGCCGGGTGATCCGCATGGTCGGCACCCGGCGCGACATCAGCGCGAGCAAAAGCCTTGAAGAACAGCAGCGACTGGCGGCCACGGTGTTCGAAGCGGCCAGCGAAGGTATCGTCATTCTCGACCCGAACTACGCGATGATTGCGATCAATCAGGCGTTCAGCCGGGTCACCGGTTATGACATCGAAGACATGCTCGGGCGCAATGTCGTCGAGCTGCCGTGCAGTCGTGATGCGCGGCGACATTACGTTTCGATCCGCCACGCGCTGCAGCAGCACGGCAGCTGGCAGGGCGAACTGGTGGAAACCCGCAAGAACGGCGAGCTGTATCCGCAGTGGCTGCAACTCAACGCGGTGCGCGACAGTCGGGGAAACGTCAGTCATATCGTTGGCTTCTTCGCCGATCTTTCCGCGCGGCGCGAATCCGAAGAACGCATGCGCTACCTGACGCACTACGATGAACTCACCGGGCTGGCCAACCGTTCGCTGTTCCGCGAGCGCCTGCACGAAGCCCATCAGCGCGTGCGTCAGGGCGGCCGGCGCAGTCTGGCGCTGCTGCACATCAATCTCGATCGCTTCAAGCTGCTCAACGACAGCCTCGGTCATGAGGTCGCGGACCAACTGCTGCAGAAAATGGCCCGACGCCTGGTCAATGCGTTGCCGGAGGCTGACACCATCGCGCGACTGTCCGGTGACGAGTTTGCGGTGCTGTTCGATGCCTACGGCAACCTGTCGAGCCTGGCACGGGTCGCCACGCGGCTGTCGAGCAAGCTGCGCCTGCCGTTGACGGTCGAAGGGCATGAACTGGTGGTCAGTGCCTCGATGGGCATCAGCATGCTGCCGGACAACGCCCGAGAGATTGCCGCGCTGGTCAGTCAGTCGAACATGGCCATGCAACACGCCAAGCACCTGGGCGGCAACAATTTTCAGTTCTATACCGACAGCTTGCAGGCTAGCACCCTTGAACGTCTGCAACTGGAGAACCAGTTGCGCAAAGCCATCGAAGACAAGCAACTCAAGGTGTTCTACCAGCCGAAGCTGTGCCTGCAAACCGGGCGCCTGAATGCGGCGGAAGCGCTGGTGCGCTGGGATCATCCGACCATGGGTCGGGTGCCGCCGGGGGACTTCATCGGTCTGGCCGAGGAAACCGGACTGATCGGCCCGATCGGCGAATTCGTGCTGCGCCAGGCCTGCTGGCAGGCGTGCGAATGGCAGCGTCAGGGGCTGGCGCCGATTCGGGTATCGGTGAACCTGTCGGTGCATCAACTGCGTCAGGGCAAACTGGTCAGTCTGGTGCGCCAGGTGCTGGAGGAAACCGGGCTGGCGCCGCACTACCTCGAACTGGAACTCACCGAGAGTCAGCTGCTGGACAGCGTCGAACACATCATCGCGACCTTCCAGCAACTGCGCGATCTGGGGGTGAAGCTGGCAATCGACGATTTCGGCACCGGCTATTCGTCACTGAGTTACCTCAAGCGGATTCCGGTGGATTACGTGAAGATCGATCAGGCGTTCATTCGCGGGCTGGGGCAGGGCAGTGAGGATGCGGCGATCACCCGGGCGATCATCGCCATGGCTCACGGGCTGTCGTTGAAAGTGGTGGCCGAAGGTGTCGAGCGGCAAGAGCAGCTGGAATTTCTACGCGTCGAGCGCTGCGACGAAGTGCAGGGTTATCTGATCAGTCGTCCGGTGGAGGCCGACCGTCTGGCCGGGCTGTTGCGCGAACAGGAAAAACCGCTTTAAGGGCTACATGCACTCCATCGCGCCTGATATGGGGACATGGAGTTACGCATTGAGCAGGCAAAAAGCCAATTCATGTAGTATAACTACAAGCGTGCTACATCCTTGCCCATAAGAAGAGTCCAGCCCCTTGAATCTGCTGCAACACATCGCCCAGTCACGTCACCTGTTACGCAAGTCGGAGCTCAAGGTCGCCGACCACGTGCTGCTTGACCCTGCGGCGGTGATGCACAGTTCCATGGCCGACCTGGCCCACAGCGTCGGCATCAGCGAACCGACCATCGTGCGCTTCTGCCGGGCCATTGGCTGCTCCGGGTTTCAGGATCTCAAACTCAAACTGGCGCAGAGCCTGGCCGCCGGTGCCAGCTTCGGCCAGTTCGCGATCCATGAAGACGACTCGGTCGCCGACTACAGCCTGAAAATTTTCGACACCACATTGCATACGCTGATGGAGGTTCGCGAGAAGCTCGATCCGGTGGAATTGCAGCGTGCCGTGACGCTGATGTCCCAGGCGCAGCGCGTCGAGTTCTACGGCTTTGGTGCGTCGGGCGCGGTGGCGGCGGATGCGCAGCACAAGTTCTTCCGTCTGCTGCTGACCGCTGCGGCGTATTCCGACCCGCACATGCAGGCGATGTCGGCGGTGACCTTGAAGCCAACCGACGTGGCGATCTGCATTTCCCAGTCCGGGCGCTCCAAGGATCTGCTGATCACTGCCAACCTGGTGCGCGAGAGCGGCGCTTCGCTGATCACTTTGTGCCCGAGTCAGACACCGTTGGCGGAGCTGTCGACGGTCAACCTGGCCATCGATGTACACGAAGACACCGAGATCTACACGCCGCTGACCTCGCGCATTGCGCACCTGGTGGTGATCGACGTGCTGGCGATGGGCGTGGCGATGGCGCGTGGGCCGAGTCTGGTCAATCACCTGAAGAGCGTGAAGCGCAGCCTGCGCAGCTTGCGGCTGTCCCCCAAGGCCGTGAAAGCCCTCGACGACTAAAGTCATTCTAAGGTCGTTCCGACCTTGATCGCGGGCAAGCCCGCTCCCACAGGGATTGATGGTGTTCACAAATTGTGTGCTCCACACAAAAACCTGTGGGAGCGGGCTTGCCCGCGATGGCGTCCTCGAAAAAAACACGGTTATCAGAAATTTTCATCGCACTGTCATCCCCGCGCAGCCAAACCGTCATCCCTCACGCCTATCGTGAAACTCCCGTACTCGCCTTGGGAGACTCGAAATGGCTCAGCCCTACGAAGAACGCAACAGCGCCGCGAAAACCCGTCGTCAGCAGGAAGACCAGCGCCGTATGGAATTCCGTCGCGCCATCGAAGATCGCTTCGAACTCCGTCAGCTTCAGAGCGAAATCAGCGATTTTCCCGAGGACATCGAACTCAAATACTGGCAGACCGCACCGGCAGCTTCCCGTCGAAGCGCTCAACCAGCGCGCTGATCTGCGCCCGCTCGCTGCGGATAAACGCCAGGAAGGCATGCGCCACCGGTGACAGCCGTTTGGCCTTGGCTTGCACCAGACACCAGCTGCGAAACAGCGGCAACTCCTCGACCGGTAGCTCCACCAGGCCGCCGGTCGCCAGTTCCAGGTTCAGGGCGTGGCGCGTCAACAGCGCCAGGCCCAGCCCCGCCACGACGCATTCACGTTGAGCTTCGGCCGAGGCCACTTCCTGAGTCTGGGTGAAGTGCACGCGTTTCTCTTTGAAATACTCTTCACAGGCCAATCGCGTACCTGAGCCCGGTTCGCGGATCAGCAGCGTGTAAGGCTCGAGATCCTGCAGACGCAGCGGCCCCATGTGCGCCAGCGGATGGTCCGGGCGCGCCACGGCGACAATCGGGTTGTTCAGAAACGGCAGAAACTCCAGACCCATGTCCTGCGGCACCATTGACATGATCACCAGATCATCGCGGTTGTCCGAGAGGCGGCGAATCACCTGGCCGCGGTTGACCACAGTCAGCTGCAGGTTCACTTCCGGGTGCTGGCGCTTGAACGCGGCGAACAGGTGCGGCACGAAGTATTTGGCACTGGATTCCACCGCCAGCTTCAACTGGCCTTGCAGCGAGCCCTGCATGTCCGACAGCTGCATGTCGAGGTTTTCCAGGCGGCCGAAGATGTCCCGGCTGGCACGCTGCAGGGCTTCGGCGGCCTCGGTCATGTAGAGTTTTTTGCCGACGTAATCGAATAACGGCTGGCCGATCAGCTCTTCCAGCTGACGAATCTGTAGGCTGACGGCCGGTTGTGTTAGAGACATTTCATCGGCGGCGCGGCTGTAGGAACGTAAATCACACACTTCGTTGAAGATCTGCAATTGGCGTAATGTCATACGCATCAAGGACTTACGCATTTCTCACGGGCTCTGGCGGCGGGCTGATGGTTTAACTATAAGTCTTTGCTTATGCCTGACCCAATTTTTATTCATTTTTGTTAATCCCTTACGAGCGCTAGTGTGGGGCGGCGACTAAATTGAAACATTTAGTCACGCGTCGACCTGGGTCTAGCAGGTCGTGGTGCCACCGGCTCAAGGGAACCTCCAAGTGATAACAAAGATCCTGATCGCCAACCGTGGTGAGATTGCCGTACGAATCGTGCGAGCCTGCGCCGAAATGGGCATTCGCTCGGTTGCGATTTTTTCCGACGCCGACCGCCATGCCTTGCATGTGAAGCGTGCGGACGAAGCCCACAGCATCGGTGCCGAGCCACTGGCCGGTTACCTGAACCCGCGCAAGCTGGTGAACCTGGCGGTGGAAACCGGTTGCGATGCATTGCATCCCGGTTACGGCTTCCTGTCGGAAAATGCCGAGCTGGCAGACATCTGCGCCGAACGCGGAATCAAGTTCATTGGCCCGTCGGCGGAAGTCATTCGCCGCATGGGCGACAAGACTGAAGCCCGGCGCAGCATGATCAAGGCCGGCGTACCCGTCACCCCAGGCACCGAAGGCAACGTCTCCGGTATCGAAGAAGCCCTGGCCGAAGGCGACCGCATCGGTTACCCGGTGATGCTCAAAGCTACTTCTGGTGGTGGCGGGCGCGGCATCCGTCGCTGCAACAGCCGCGAAGAACTCGAACAGAATTTCCCTCGGGTGATTTCCGAAGCGACCAAGGCTTTCGGTTCGGCGGAAGTGTTCCTGGAAAAATGCATCGTCAACCCGAAACACATCGAAGCGCAGATCCTCGGCGACAGCTTCGGCAACGTCGTGCACTTGTTCGAGCGTGACTGCTCGATCCAGCGCCGCAACCAGAAGCTGATCGAGATCGCCCCGAGCCCGCAACTGACCCCGGAACAGCGCGCCTACATCGGCGACCTGTCGGTGCGCGCGGCCAAGGCTGTGGGTTACGAAAACGCCGGCACCGTGGAGTTTCTGCTCGCCGAGGGCGAGGTGTACTTCATGGAGATGAACACCCGGGTGCAGGTGGAGCACACCATCACCGAAGAAATCACCGGGATCGACATCGTCCGCGAACAGATCCGCATCGCTTCCGGCCTGCCACTGTCGGTGAAGCAGGAAGATATTCAGCACCGTGGTTTCGCGTTGCAGTTCCGCATCAACGCGGAAGACCCGAAGAACAACTTCCTGCCGAGCTTCGGCAAGATCACGCGTTACTACGCTCCCGGCGGCCCGGGCGTGCGCACCGACACGGCGATCTATACCGGTTACACCATTCCGCCGTTCTACGATTCGATGTGCCTGAAACTGGTGGTCTGGGCGCTGACCTGGGAAGAGGCGATGGACCGTGGCCTGCGCGCGCTGGACGACATGCGCCTGCAAGGCGTGAAGACCACCGCCGCCTACTACCAGGAAATCCTGCGCAATCCGGAATTCCGTAGCGGCCAGTTCAATACCAGCTTCGTTGAAAGCCACCCTGAACTGACCAACTACTCGATCAAGCGCAAACCCGAAGAGCTGGCCCTGGCCATCGCCGCCGCCATCGCCGCCCACGCAGGCCTGTGAGGAATATAAGAATGAGCAAGAAGATCTTTGTCACCGACACCATCCTGCGCGACGCTCACCAATCGCTGCTCGCCACCCGTATGCGCACCGAAGACATGCTGCCGATCTGCGACAAGCTCGACAAAGTCGGCTATTGGTCGCTGGAATGCTGGGGCGGTGCAACCTTCGACGCCTGCGTTCGCTTTCTGAAAGAAGACCCGTGGGAGCGTCTGCGCCAACTGCGCGCCGCGCTGCCCAACACTCGCCTGCAAATGCTTCTGCGCGGGCAGAACCTGCTCGGCTACCGCCACTATAGCGATGACGTGGTCAAAGCCTTCGTCGCCAAGGCCGCGGTCAATGGCATCGACGTATTCCGTATCTTCGACGCAATGAACGATGTGCGTAACCTGCGCGTGGCCATCGAAGCGGTGAAAGCTGCCGGCAAACATGCGCAAGGCACTATCGCCTACACCACCAGCCCGGTGCACACCATCGACGCGTTCGTGGCGCAGGCCAAGCAGATGGAAGCCATGGGGTGCGACTCGGTGGCGATCAAGGACATGGCCGGTCTGCTGACACCGTACGCCACCGGTGAACTGGTCCGCGCCTTGAAGGCCGAGCAGTCGCTGCCAGTGTTCATCCACTCGCATGACACCGCTGGTCTGGCGGCGATGTGCCAATTGAAAGCCATTGAAAACGGCGCCGATCACATCGACACCGCGATCTCCAGCTTCGCCTCGGGCACCAGTCATCCGGGCACCGAGTCGATGGTTGCTGCGCTCAAAGGCACCGAATACGACACCGGTCTGAACCTCGAGCTGCTGCAGGAAATCGGTCTGTACTTCTACGCCGTGCGCAAGAAGTACCACCAGTTCGAAAGCGAATTCACCGCAGTCGATACCCGTGTGCAAGTCAACCAGGTGCCGGGCGGGATGATCTCCAACCTTGCCAACCAGTTGAAAGAGCAGGGCGCGCTGAACCGCATGGCCGAAGTGCTGGCGGAAATCCCGCGGGTGCGTGAAGACCTTGGTTTCCCGCCGCTGGTGACTCCGACGTCGCAGATCGTCGGCACTCAGGCGTTCTTCAACGTGCTGGCTGGCGAGCGCTACAAGACCATCACCAATGAAGTGAAGCTGTACCTGCAAGGTGGTTACGGCAAGGCGCCGGGCGTGGTCAACGAGAAGTTGCGTCGTCAGGCCATCGGCAGCGAAGAGGTGATCGACGTGCGTCCGGCGGATCTGCTCAAGCCGGAAATGACCAAGTTGCGTGCCGACATCGGCGCACTGGCCAAGTCCGAAGAAGACGTGCTGACCTTCGCCATGTTCCCGGACATCGGGCGCAAGTTCCTCGAAGAACGTGCCGCCGGCACCCTGGTTCCGGAAGTGCTGTTGCCGATCCCTGAGGCCGGTGGTGTGGCGAAGGCTGGCGGCGAAGGCGTGCCGACCGAGTTTGTCATCGACGTCCACGGCGAAACCTACCGCGTCGACATCACCGGTGTCGGTGTGAAGGCCGAAGGCAAGCGTCACTTCTACCTGTCCATCGACGGCATGCCGGAAGAGGTGGTGTTCGAACCGCTCAACGAATTCGTCGGCGGTGGCAGCAGCAAACGCAAGCAGGCGTCGGCACCGGGCCATGTCAGCACCACCATGCCAGGCAACATCGTCGATGTGCTGGTCAAGGAGGGTGACACCGTCAAGGCTGGCCAGGCTGTATTGATCACCGAAGCGATGAAGATGGAAACCGAAGTCCAGGCAGCGATTGCCGGCAAGGTCACCGCCATTCATGTGGCCAAGGGCGACCGGGTCAACCCGGGCGAAATCCTGATCGAGATCGAAGGCTGAGATAACCGCCGCGATCCAACGCTTTAAACCTCGGGGGGGCATGTGCTCCCCTTTTTTTTCGCCTGCAATATGCCGTTTTCTGTAGGCGCTGCCGCAGGCGGCGATCTTTTGACTTTGCTCTTGGAGATCAACAGATCGCAGCCTGCGGCAGCTCCTACAGGGTAGCGTTGTGTCAGAACGCCATGCGCCACTGGCCTGCCACGCCGTAACTGCGGCTGTCGTTGCCGGCCTCACCGGTGAGGCCTATGGCCAGGGCGTTGCGGTCGGACAGCGTCAGGTCCAGACCGGCGTCCAGCGTAAAGCTGTTGCGATCCATCTCGGCGCCGGTGACTTCATAGCTTCTGCCACCCTTGACCAGTTGCTGGCGCGTTACGTTATCCAGATCGCCGTAGGTGTGTTTCACGCTGGCGCTCAGACGCGGCATCAGTTGCATGCCGTTCGACAGCTGGCTGATGTTCGCCAGGCGCAGGCCGAGGGTGCTGCTCGGATTCGCCTGGGTCTGACCCTGAACCTTGAGCGCCGCATCGCCACCTTTCTCGGTGTAGCCGTCACGTTGATAGCGTTGATAGCCGACGCTGGCGAACGGCTCGATGCTGACGTTGCCACGACCGAGGTTGTAGCCGACTTCGGCAAAGGCGTGCTGGGTGCTGGCGCCATAGCTGCTGTTGAGCCGATCACTGAAACCCTTGAACGCAACGCGACGTTTGCCGCTGCCGTCATGGCTGCCGTACGAGGCGCCCAAGCGTAAGGCTAACGGGCCATCCTGACGCAACGCGTAGGCGCCGAGGTGCCAGCTGTCGAGATCACCGTCGTACTGCCGGGCATCGAAGCGGGTCTGCGCTTTTGCACCCATCAGGCCGACGTGCCATTGCTCGTCGATTCGCCAGTCGGACCCCATGACCAGACCTTGGGTGGAATGCTTCAGAACACTGGCGGCGTCACGATCTACCTGGCCGCCATGCCCCAGTGCCTGCAGCCAGACCCGCCCGTTGCCTTCGCCACCAGCCGCTCGGCGCGGTGCATTCCCTGAGCTCTGCGCGCCATTGCCGCTGTCCAGTTGATGCATGGCCGAAAGCATGCTGGCGCTGAGCGGATTGACGCTGCTCAGTGTGGCTTTGGCGAGGTTGGCGTTGCTGCCGGCGGCGAGTTGTTCGAGAGCCAGGCTGGCCGTCGGCTTGCTGGAGCCGAGCAGGGCCGTGACGGCAGTATTTTGAGGGGTGGACGCGCTGATGGCTTTGCTTGTCTGGCGAAGTGTCTCAGGCTCTTGAGGTTGCTGAGGTTGCTGAGGTTGCTGAGGTTGCTGAGGTTGCTGAGGTTGCTGAGGTTGCTGAGGTTGCTGAGGTTGCTGAGGTTGCTGAGGTTGCTGAGGTTGCTGAGGTTGCTGAGATGGGGAGGGTGTCTCGTCAATGCTTTGGGCGAGCGCCTGACTACTCTGCGTGGTCGCAAGTTTTTCGAGCGGCACATCGTTACGGGCATAGAGCAAGCCCACTCGTTGTGCTTCGTAGTGCAGCGTCGGAGTCATGTATGCCAGATCGTTTTCAACGGTGCCGAACTGTCCCTCAATCTGTTCCGCTTGCAGAACGGTGTGTTGGCTGCTTTGCGGATAGTCGCCGGCGGTGACGAGTTTCAGGGTGGCGTCACCCAAATGCGCGGTTCCTTTTACCACCACCGTCTGACTGTTGCCGGAGGCATCCACGGCATAGGCCAGCACGGCAGAACGGGCCAGGCGCAGATCTCCCGCGATCTTGGGTGCGCCATAGACATCGTCGACGGTCATGCGTCCGTGCAGGTTCAAATGATTAACCGCACCATTCCCGGCTATATGGGCGTTTTCATGAACATCCACCGTGCCGTCAATGAGGCCCTGGTTGGTCAGGTCACCGCCAGACGCGACAGTGGCGCCGCCATTGATCGCTCCTTTGTTGATCAGAATACCCTCGGTCACTGCCGTGCCCAGAATTTGCCCATCGTTGACCAGCAATGCCTTCGGATGGACCAGTACGCCGATGTTGAAATCACCCGGTCCGCTACGGGTCCAGCTCCCGCGCCTGACCTCCAGCCCGCTGAAGTTACGGGTTTCACCCAGCACGCCTTTCTTGTTCGCGTCGAGTTGCAGCAGGTTGTCGCCCCCGCCACCGTCGACCAGACCGGCGAAACTGCCCCGAGATTGCACGGTGACAAGATCGTTGCGGCCATCGAGCGCCAGCGCTACACCCTCTTGCGCCGGATACGCTTTGCTGACCTTCAGTTGGACGGTGTCCGGATGATTGGCGAAAGCGTTGATCGCTGATTTGAACGTTTCAGAGGGGGCGGGAGAGATGCCTTGAGTGTCGGGCGGTGTGTCCTGAGCCATGGACAGATCAGCACATCCCATCGCCAGAGTAATGGCCAGTGTCAGGTGTTTGGGTCGAAAGTGGAATTGAACGGGCATCGAGTTCAGCCTCTCGTGGAAGGAGGCCAAACTCTAAGTTGGAGCCTGCAGGCACCGATGTCAGCCGGATCGCTCGGTGCTGCGGGCTGCGTCTGTTTGATCTTCGGAAAAGGGCGGCTCGACAAAGACTGGCGGATTGCGCCGTGCCGTCGCGTTGTCGTTTCCTACAAATTGAATTGCCATTAGCAGCTTGTAATGATCAGAAACTCATCTGCGACTGCCCGATCAACCCGTGGTTGCGACTGTTGCTGCCAATCTCGCCGCTGCAGGGCATTGATGGAGGGCCTTTGGTTATTAGCGGGCCGTCCGTATAGCGAGGGGTTCTTACAGAATGAAGTCGGAGGATGACTTGCATTATTTTGCGTTCAGATGATCTTAAACTCAGTCTTATCTGCATTTTGTTGCATATTGCACCGCGCCATCATCCGTGGAAATGCACTATATTGCATCTAAGGACAATGAATTCCCTGTTTAAATGCATTTAAATGCAGGTGTTGAGACATGTACAACCTGACATTACAGGTATTCAGTGCTGGGAAATGGCACGACGCCATGATTCTAAGGTTCGACAATCCTGAAATGGGGTTCGAAAGTCGCTGCAGTTTCGGCTACGAGACGCCATACCTTGTCGAAAATATTGAAGCCATAGGCTCTTCGTTTTCCAAAGCCGTCAGTGCGTTGTATCCATTGGATTGGGAAGGGCGACGCTCCAGTACGCCCGCATTTGTCTATGACATTGCCCCCGCAGGAGCGGCCAAAAGATTTCTGCTTGCGCGTCTGGGGCAGGAGAAACCGGCGCATATCGGTGCCGATCTGTATCTGCTCGGCCAGAGCACTCCAGCCCCCATTGGCAATATGCGCGTAAAAGAGTCGGCCGAGGCTGTCGATGAGCGTGAGCCCATCGGATTCAAGCGTGAGGATGTTGTTCACCGCGACAGTCGCTTTTTGGAATACGCCTATGAGCAAGGCGCGGCAGTTGGTGGTGCTACAGGGGCAGGCGGTGAGGCACCGAAGCTATTGTTGGCTGAAAACAAGGCCGGCCTTTTGTACCCCGATGCGGTATTGGGCGATGAAGAGGTCAGGCAGCATTGGTTTATAAAATTTGCCAGAAACAAAGGAAGTCTGGTCGATCAAGATATCCTGCGTAGCGAGTTTCATTACTACAAGGCGCTTCAGAAACTCGGCATTGAAACGATCGCGGTTGAAGGTTTGGCATTAGAAGAAGCGAGTAAGCCGAGCTTGTGGATGCAGCGCTTTGATCGAGAAGTAACGAATGGTGAGGTCAATCGTTTTGCTGTCGAGTCGATTTATTCACTGGCTGAAGTAACGGCGCCGGGAAGTGCAATGAACCATATGGATGTCATCCGCATGCTCGCCGGGCTCTGGCGAAAAGCAGGACAGGCCAGTCAGATCCCCGCACTGGTGACGGATTACTTACGTCGGGACCTGATCAACAAGATCCTCGGTAACTCGGATAACCATGGCCGTAACACCGCGATAATTCGCCAGGAAAGTTCGTTTCGTCTGGCGCCGATCTATGACTTGGCCCCGATGGTCATGGATGACGAGGGTGTGACCCGGACAACCAAATGGCCAAAAGATCTGGAGAGGGCGGGAGAGGTCGATTGGCGGGGAGTGTGCCGCGCATTGGCTGATATCACCGATCCCAAAGACCCTTTGGCAGGCTTGACTGACGCATCAGATCCTTTCGAACGCTTGCGTGAAGATGCCCAGCGTCTGGCGGCGCTCCCCGACATATTGACGGCGAGCGGTTTGCCCGACAGAACGATGAACCACCCGGGAATCCACCTGAAAAATCTGGAGCAACGCTTGAAAGAGTGGGATCTGAAATGAGCATGACGGTAGCCGAGCGCACGGTACTCATCGAAAACATTCAAGAGGCGCTGGCCCAAGGAACACTGGAGGTCGGTGAAGCGGTTCGCCGACTACGCGTGGAAGTGACCGGTCTGCATCAAACCCAGTTTGCCAGAATGTGCAAAATATCGGTTCGCACGCTGGTGCATATCGAGCATGGCGAGGGCAACCAGACATTGAAATCGTTGAATGCGGTGTTTCGTCCGTTTGGACTGAAAATGGGCGTGGTGCGGATCCGACGAGAGGTCAATTAAAACCCGACGCTGGCGCAAGGTGCTGGTTAACCTAGCTACGCCGCACATAAGCCTTGCCATAATGCCGCTCCATGCGCGCCTGAATCAGCTCCAGACCGATCGACATCAGCCAGTAAATGATCGCCGCCGTGGTCAGCATCTCGATGTAGCGGTAGCTCGAGCGTCCGTAGGACTGTGCCAGAAACATCACTTCCCAGACGCCCATCACCGAGATCAGTGACGAGTCCTTGAGCATCGAGATGAACTGGTTGGTGGTCGGCGGGATGATCGTGCGCATCGCCTGGGGCAGGGTGATGCGCCAGAAGATCACGCTCTCGCGCATGCCCAGCGCCAGCGAAGCTTCGCGTTGGCCGTAGGGCACGCCGAGGATGCCGGCGCGGAAAATCTCGCTCAGGTACGCGCCATAGTTGAGTGACAGGGCAATGATCCCGGCGACCACTGCGCCGGGCACCACGCCCAATTGCGGCAGGCCGAGGTAGATCAACAGGATCTGGATCAGCAGCGGCGTGCCGCGAAAGAACGAGGTGTAGAAACTGGCGATCCCGAACGCCACGGCGCTTTTCGACAGGCGCGCGAGGGCGGTGACGAAGCCCAGCAAAGACGAAGCGACGATGGCGCACGCGCAAAGAAACAGGGTCAGCGCCGCACCCTGCAGAAAGCCGTTGGGCGCCAGGTGCACGCCAAGCAGATTCGGCAGCTTGTCGAGGATGATCGAGAGCTTCAGATCGAAGCTCAGGAAAAACCCGGCGAACAGGCTGAACATCACCGCCCAGGTCAGGTACAGGCGCGTGCGGAAACCAAGCAGCCGTTGCAGGCGCGATTCAGCCACCGGTTGCGGCGGCTGTGGGGGTGTCGGGAAGGCAGTCATTGGCTGATATCGGCGCCGATCCATTTCTGCGACAGCGTGCTCAGCGTGCCGTCCTGCTTGAGTTGCGCGAACACCTCGCGCACCTTGGCGTCCCACTGGGCGTCACCCTTTTCGATGGCCACCGAGTTCGGCTCCGAGTACAGCGGCGCGCCGGCCAGTTTGAAGCGCTGGTCCTGATTCAGGCGCGGCTGCGCGGTCACCAGGTTGGTGAGGATGGCGTCCAGGCGCACACCGGCGCCCAGGCCCAGGTCCTGGAAGGCGACGTTGTCGGTATCGTACGGAGCGATCTGCACATCTTCGAACGGGTACTCCAGGCGCGTGTCTTCGGCGCCTTCAATGACCAGATTCTTGTTCAGATAACTTTCGTAGCTGCTGGCGCTGGTCAGGCCGACTTTCTTGCCGCTCAAGTCCTTGGCGCCGTGGATGCGATCGTCCTTGGCATTGACCACGATCACGGCGGGCGAGGCGTAGTACTCGACCGGGAAATCGAACACTTCGGCGCGGGCCTTGCTCGGGGTCATGGAGCAGATGCAGATGTCATAGCGCCCGCTCCAGCGGCCGGCAGCAATCACGTCCCAGGATGGCGTTTCGAGGCGCAGTTTGACCCCCAGCTTGTCCGCGACGGCTTTGGCGACGTCGACATCGAAGCCGTCGAGCTGATTCTGCTCGTTGAGAAACGAGAAGGGCGGGTAGCTTTCCATCAGCACGCCGACCAGTTCTTTTTTCTGTTCGACACGATCGAGTGTGGCGCCGCCGAAGGCTTGAGTGGACGCGGCCAGAATCGTCAGGCCCAGGGCCAGTAGCGGTTGAAAGTTCACAGTCGACACCTGAAAAAAAGAGGTTGTTATTAACCGAATGGTGCGTATTAAATAGTTATAAGAACTACTCTGGTAGTGAGAAATATTCATAAGCATATGAGCGAAAAGCATATGGGCACAGCAAGCACGGTAATTCTCGATGGCGGCATGGGCCGTGAGTTGCAACGCGCCGGGGCGCCGTTTCGGCAGCCCGAGTGGTCGGCGCTGGCCCTGATCGAAGCGCCGCAAGCGGTCGAAGCGGTGCACGCCGCTTACATCGCCAGCGGCGCCAAGGTGATCACCAGCAACAGTTATGCGGTCGTGCCGTTTCATATCGGCGAGGCGCGGTTTGCCGCTGAAGGTCAGGCTCTGGCGGCGTTGGCCGGGGAGCTGGCACAGCGTGCGGTGCAGGCTTCGGGCAAAGCGGTGCGGGTGGCCGGTTCGTTACCGCCGCTGTTCGGTTCCTATCGCCCGGACCTGTTCGAAGCGACGCGGGTGAACGAATTGCTGGCGCCACTGGTGACCGGCCTGGCGCCGCATGTCGATCTGTGGCTGGCGGAAACCCAGAGCTCGATCATCGAGGCGCGTTCCATTCGTGCCGGTCTGCCGCAGGACGGCAAACCGTTCTGGCTGTCGTTTACTTTGAAGGATGAAAACACCGACGAAGTACCGCGTCTGCGTTCCGGTGAGCCGGTGGCTGAGGCTGCGGCCGTGGCGGCGGAGCTGGGCGTCGAGACGCTGCTGTTCAACTGCAGCCAGCCGGAAGTGATCGGCGCGGCGATTGACGCAGCGCGCGATACCTTCGAACGCCTGGGCGTGCAGATTCACATCGGCGCGTATGCCAATGCGTTTCCACCGCAACCGAAAGAGGCGACGGCCAACGACGGCCTCGATCCGTTGCGCGACGATCTGGACCCGCCGGGGTATCTGCACTGGGCGAAGGATTGGCAGCGGCGTGGTGCCAGCCATTTGGGCGGTTGCTGCGGGATCGGCCCGGAACACATTGCGGTGCTGGCGCAGAAACTGGGGTAAACAACAGATCAAAAGATCGCAGCCTGCGGCAGCTCCTGCATGGGATTGATGTTCACCCTGTAGGAGCTGCCGATTTTGCTTTGACGATTTAACTACGGCACTCGACCAAGCCTTTCACCTGCCCGGTCGGCGTCTGGTTGGCATCGCTCAACCACTGCTCGAACCCTGCCGCAATCGCCGGCCACTCTGAATCCAGAATTGAATACCACGCGGTATCGCGGTTCTGGCCCTTGACCACCATGTGCTGGCGGAACACGCCTTCGAAGCTGAAGCCCAGGCGTTCGGCGGCGTATTTGGAGCGGGCGTTGCCGTTGTTGCATTTCCATTCCAGGCGCCGGTAGCCCAGCGCGAAGGCATATTTGGCGAGCAGGTACACCGCTTCAGTGCTTTTCGGCGAGCGCTGCATCGACGCGCCGAAGGTCACGTGGCCGATCTCGATGCGGCCCTGCGCCGGGACAATCGACATCAGACTCAAAATGCCCTGCACCTGGCCTGTAGCGCGGTCGATGATGCTGAAGAAATACGGATCGCTGCTGGCCGCATGGTTGTTCAGCCAGTCATTGAACGCGCTGCGCTGCGGAAACGGCCCGTAGGGCAAGTAATCCCACAGCTTAGGGTCGGCGCCGGGGCCCTCAAGGGCGTTAAACAGCTCGTCGCCGTGGCGCGCCGGGTCAAGTCTTTCCAGGCGGATAAAGCGGCCTTCGAGCAGTTTGCTGGTGGGCGCCGGGACGCCTTTCCAGTCGGCAAGGGAAGTGGTCATGTACGCGGCTCCTTAAATGGCTTTGCGAAACTGGATGAACCCCGGGCGCTCGGCGATGCGCTCGTAGAGCTGGATCGCGGTGGCATTGGTTTCGTGGGTCAGCCAATGCACCTTGCAGCAACCGTCGGCCTTGGCGGTGGCGTAAACGTGTTCGATCAGCCGGCGTCCGACGCCAGTGCCACGGGTCTCCGGCGTCACCAGCAGGTCCTGCAGGTAGCAAGAGTTTTCGATGCTCCAGTTCGAGCGGTGGTAGATGAAATGCACCATGCCCACGGTCTTGTCATCGGCCCAGGCGAGGGCGGCGTGGGTCGGTTCACTCGGGTCGAGGAAGCGCTGCCAGGTGCTGTGCGTGACGGTGTCCGGCAACTCGGTGTTGTAAAAGCGCAGGTAGGCCTGCCACAACGGCAGCCAGGCGGTGTGATCACCGGCAGTCACCGGGCGGATCTGGATCTGACTCATGCTGATTTCCTTAACGCATCAAGTGGGCGAGGGTCTGGTCATGGATATCGGGGCTGGCAGCCAGGCCTTCGCGCACGCCGGCAATGTCTTCGGCGCTGCGGTTCTGGCTGAGCTTGCGCTTGCCTTCGAGGCGGTCGATGGGAATGGCGAAACCGACGATGGCCTTGAGCATGCCGTCGATGTAGTCGGCTGGCGCGTCGTCGACCTTCCACGGCTGCGCGCGCCCGGCTTCATGGCGATCAGTCAGTGTGCTGACGATGTCGAGCAGGCGCCCGCCGTCGCTGAAGGTTTCGGCGTGGCCGTAGGCGTGCACGGCGACGTAGTTCCAGGTCGGCACGACTTTGCCGTGCTCGGCCTTGCTCGGGTAAAACCCGGGGCTGACGTAGGCGTCGGGGCCGGCAAATATCAGCAGCGCTTCGGCGCCGTCGCGCAGGTCTTTCCATTGCGGATTGGCTTTGGCCAGGTGCCCGTACAGCGTGCCGTTCGGACCCTGTTCGCGGTGCAGCAGCACCGGCACATGGCTGGCTTGCAGGCCGTTTTCACCGTGACTCACAAGAATGGCAAGGCGAGTGGCGAGGATCAGTTCGTGCAATTGCGACAGGTCGTCGATGGCGAAGGCGCGGGGCGTGTACATGGAGAGATTTTCCTTGGCGAATGCCTGCATCCTAGGCAGGCTATTGGTCTGTTGTAAGAGCCATTGATGACCAATTTCATAGGTCCATTGCCATGCCCGAATCGACCACACTGTCTATGCCGTTCAATCCGGCCGGAATCGAACTCGACCGCCGCCAAGGCTTGAGCCGTCAGCTTTATCAGGCGTTGCGCGCGCGCGTGCTGGATGGACGCCTGGCCAGTGGCACGCGCTTGCCTGCCAGTCGCGATTTGGCGCTGGCCCTGGCGATTTCGCGAAACAGCGTGGTGCGGGCCTATGACCAGTTGTATGCCGAGGGTTTTATCGAGGGGCGGGTGGGGGACGGCACGTATGTTGCCCAATTGCCCCAGAAAGTGCTGCCGGCAAAAAAACTATCCACAAAAATATCCACAGGGTTTTCAACAGGCTTACCCACAGCCTTATCCACAGATGGGCTGGATTTGCCTGTGGATTCATCCAGCAAGGTTATCCACAGTGCTGCGCTGGCTCGCATCAAAAACAATCATTTGTCTCGTCCACCGAGTGGCCCGCCCCGGGCTTTTCGGGTGGGTGTTCCGGCGTTCGATCTGTTTCCTTTCGATGTCTGGGCCAAGCTGAATGCGGCTTTCTGGCGCAAACCGGATCTGCAGCAACTGTGTTACGGCGATCCGGCCGGCGATGCACGATTACGCGGCATGATCGCCGCCTATTTGCGCAGTTCACGAGGCCTGCCATGCACAGCTGAGCAAATTGTGATCACCAGTGGCGCGCAGCAGGGGATCAGTCTTTGTGCACAGCTGTTGGTCGAGCCGGGTGACGGCGTGGCGATCGAGAATCCGGGCTATCGGGCGGCCGGTCATGCCTTCGCCGTGGTCGGTGCGCGGTTGCACGGAGTGGCGGTGGACAGTGAGGGAATCGACTGCAATCAACTGGCGGACCTGAAGGACTGTCGCCTGACTTACGTCACACCATCGCATCAGTACCCCACCGGCGTGGTCATGAGTCTGGCTCGACGGCTCGAGCTGTTAGCCTGGGCCGAGCGCACACAGGGCTGGATCGTCGAGGATGATTACGATGGCGAGTACCGTTACAGCGGTGCGCCGCTAGCGCCTTTGGCTGCCCTTGACCGACAGGGGCGCGTTCTTTATGTCGGCACGTTCGGCAAAGTCGCTTTTCCGGCATTACGCCTGGGTTATCTGGTGTTGCCGCCGGGATTGGTGGATGCCTTTGCCCAACGGCGCGCCGTGGATGTGCGTCATTCGGAAGTCAGTACGCAAGCGGTGATGGCCGAGTTCATGGCCGCCGGGCATTTCCAGCGGCACATCCGGCGCATGCGTCGCGCGGCGTTGAGTCGGCGCAACAGTCTGCTCGGTGGCTGGCCGCAAGACATTGCGGGCATCGGCCCATTGCCCGCTGTCGCCGCCGGGCTGCACTTGACCGTTGCCGTCGAGAATGTGGCACGCGAACGCGAACTGATTGAGCTGGCGCGCGGTGTCGATGTCGAAATCAATGCCTTGAGCAGCTATTGGCTGGAAGACTCGACGGTTCCGGTCGATCGTCGTGCCGGGCTGGTTCTGGGCTTCGCAGCCGTGTCTGAACAGGCGATCGAAGCGGCGCTCCAGCGTTTGCGAACGGTTTGGTGCACCCCTTTGACTTGAAGCGGGAGCCATGTTGGCGCCCGCATCCGTTCTCAAGGGCGTGGTTCGAGTTGCAGGAACACACTCGGATCACTGATCCGGCGCAAGACGTAATCAAGCGGCGTCAGACTACTCAAGGCCTTACGACGTTCGGCACTGAGCGACTGCAGGTGTGCATCGGCGATTTTCAGGTGTGCGGCGGTGAATTGTTCTGGCGGGTCTGCCAGCGAATCATAGTGAAAGTGCGCCAGCCACAGCGGTCGGTCCTGATCAGTGCTGTCGAGTATCTGATATTCCTGAAAATAATCCTGGCGCTTTTTGGTCCTGATCCGCCCCTGGTCGTTTCTTGCGACCCGCACTTGGTCGTTTTCCAGCAGCCATTGCAAGTAGGCTTGTCGCGGCTGGCGATGTTTGAGCAGTTCTGCGCGCACGGCGATGCCTTGGGCGCGCAGGCGCTCGGCGGCGCCGTTGAGTTCCATGCTCAAGGTTGCGACGGGCAGCCGCGTTCCACCGCCAGCGACGATGCGCGCCTGGGCTTGTTCAACATTGCTTGCCAACTGCTCCAGTCGGCGGGCCTGATTATTGAAGAGATCCTGCATGTCAGCCGGTATGCGGTTGGGTTTGAGCGCATCGCGGCGGGTCCGGTCAATGAACGCCTGGACGTGCTCATTTTGTGTCAGGGCGTCATCGATGATGTCGATATCGTCGAGGTGTGCTTGGGGAGCCGCCTTCGGCGCAACCGGGAGTACTTGTTGCAGCAACGTTTCGCCGGCGGTTGCCGGCTTGGCGGGTGCAGGATCGCGTGGACGACTCTTGGTGACCTTGCCGGCGGGGCGAGACGGTCCTGCGACCGGTGGCTTTGCCGCGAGCGGCATGGCTCTGTCGGCGTTCTCCGGCAGCCCTTCGCTCAATTGTTCCTGGGCCAACTGCCTGAACTCACCGATAAGGCTTTTGATTCGCTCGATTTCGGTTCGGTCGATCATGTCGGGGTACTCGCCAGGCAAGTCGCCCAAGCGTTGTTCGGCGTCATCATAGACATCGATCAACCGGCTCAAGCGATCGATGCGCGCCTCCACGCTCTGTCCCGTATCGGGCGATCTGAGCAAGGCGGCATGCTGGTGACTGGCGGTTGCCGCTTCGACAATCAATGCACCGGTTGCTTCCCGTGCCGCTTGGGTGGCCGTGGTACGCAGGCATAATTCATGGGACATGCCGATGGCATTGGATTTCAAGTCCCATTGAGTAAAAGCAGGCAGCAGGCTGCGCAATTGTTGGGCGGTGGTCATGCCGGCGCTGCCGGTAGCATCAAGCGCGGCGAGGGAGTCGCTGGACTGTTTCAGGCGGGCAATCATTTCCTGGCTCAACGCCAGGGTTTGTTGCACCTCCTGAACATGCGACTGCAGTGCGCTCGATGAATCGATCACGGTGTTCTCGACCAGCTTTTGAGTCAGCTGCGAGTACGCGTTGCGTTTGAGGACGAACCAGAGGCTGAGGTTTTTCTGCAGCAGCACTGTCATGCGCTGCAACTCGCTGAAATAGCCCTCCGTTCCGCCCAGCAGGCGCCACTGGCCAAGGTTTTTCAGGGCCTCGTCGTAATCGCCTATGAGTTTTTCCACCTGCTCAAGGTAGCGTCTGGAAGCCTCTTCATGGGCTTGTCCCGAGCTGCCCAGCAATGATGTCTGAGCGGTTTCCAGGGCGGCGTTAGCCGTGGCTTCCTGACCTCTGAAAACGTCCAGGGCAGAGCCCAGTTGGTTTCTTTGCGTTTCCTTTTCCTTGCGCTGAGCCTTGAGCCGGCTCTTGAGGCTTGTGCCTCCGGCGCCGCCGCGCAAGCGCAGTCGTGTGTCCACAAACCATTGACCCCGCTGGTTATGGATCAACAGAGGCCCGGTATTTGAAGGCGTCTTCGGATAGACGATCAGCACCTGCTCGTCATCGTTTTCCATGACCTGAAACCAGCGCTCACCGACCTGGGCAAAGGTCTTTGAATTGAGGCGATACATGGGCGCCTTGCCGCGCAGCAAGGTTTCCAGATTGGCCGCGGTCAAGTCAGGAGGCGAGACTGCCAGCCCGTTCAAAAACGTTGCCAACGCCGATGTCGAACGACGAGGTACCGAGCCGCTGGCTGCAAGCGAAGAGCAGTGGCTGTCAGGCAGCTCGCCAGTCATGACGGTATTGATGTGCGTAACCGTGGGCAGCGCAGGCGTCGTCGGGCGGATGATTTCGACTCTGGGCATTGTTGCGGTGCGGGTGCCGGTCTTGCGTCGAGCGGCGGCGTGATGGGCCAGAATCATCCCCATGTTCAGCAGCATGTCGGCAATGGCGCTCCACTGGGCACGCTGATCGCCGCGATTGTATGCGTCAACGACTTGATCAGTTTCACTGATGCTTTGCCAGACCCAAATAGCGGCTCCGGCCGGGCCGCAGAGAAAGTTTGCGGCCACGTTGAGCAGCGCCCAGCCGCTGTCGCGCAGCAGGTTCCAGCGTCGTTGCGCATTAGACAGTGATTGACGGTCCGCGAGCTCGGCCATCGCCAGTGCATGGGTCTTGAACAGGACCGTAAACACGTCCCCGGTCAGCTCTTGTGTGGACAACTCGACAGGCCCGGTCCAGTTCGCGGAGGTCCATGGCTCGGCCAGCATTTGTGCCCCCAGCCATGGACTCGGCAGGCCGACAGGGAACGTGTATTGCTCATATTTGAAGCTGGTTTGCGAATCCGCCAGCCAGGCGAGTACCGAATCTCTCAAGGCGCCTGATTGATGCAAGGCGTACAACAGGTTTTGTGTCGAAGGGAACTGCAGCAGTGGCTGATCCATCAAGGGGCGATACAGCAGACAAGGCCCGGTCTCGTTATTGCGTTCAGCGATGATGAACATGTTGGTGACGGTGTCACCGTTGTCCTGCCCGGCCTGCACGAACTTCAGGGGACGGATGCCTACGGTACGCGGCCGGCCGGGCGTCGGTTTGAGCCACTCACGCACAAAGCGATAACCCTGCTCATCGATACCGCCAAGGCCACGCAGTTTGCACTCCAGCGCAATCAAGGGAAGCAGCGCTTGCAGTTGGCTGATGTAAAAAGCCTGCTGCAACGGTGCTTGCACCGGATCGTCAATCAATCTGTTTCTGATCAGTTCAGGGTAGGCCTGGCCAATATCAACCTTGGCCGCCATGTTCGTCAGGTAGGCGACCGTCAGCCAGGACGGCACCGGGTATGCCGGGCTGAACGCAATGGAGGCCAGATACGGCGCACTGTTTTGCAGTGCGTACTCAGCCAGGGTTTCGGTATGAGTGTCATGCGGATTGGGCAGCGTCACGCCACCCGATTCGAAACTATGGGTGACATGGATGCGCAAGTTCTCAAGCGGCAGCCCGACAGCAGTTGTCTGCTCGGCAAGGATCGCCTCACGCATACGGTTCTGTGCATAGGTGTCGATAGCCGGAATCGGTTGCAAAGCGTTGTCTGCCTGGCGATAAAGCTGGCCCAGGGCATTGATCGATTGACTGTACTGATCAAGGTCGGCGGCCGATGCGCCAAACAGCCAGTCGGGTATTGCCTCGTTCAGACCGATGAGTGCGTTTGCTGGCGGCTCGCTGTCGTCTAGCACAGAGGGAGGAGTGCCGCTCGGCGATTGTGCTGCGGTGACGAGGCTTTGTCGGGTCAATGCCTTAATGGCATCCAGCTGGCTGGAGACCAGCGCCCAGGCCATGTGATCAAAGAAATTGCCTTCGGGTTCGAATAATTGCCACTGCAGGTTCTGACCGCTCGGCAATGCGATGCGCGAAGGCAATGTGTCACCCAGTTGCTCAAGAGAGTCGTACGTTTCATAACCGTTTTCCACGGTGTACATCATGACCAGATCGCGTTGCTCGTAACGTCCGGTCACCACGGCAGCGCCCCCCAGAAGAAAGTGATGTGCGATGCCTTGAGCATCGACGCCATCCATATCCAGCAGGCATACCCGAATGGCCGCCAGTGTTTTGTCCTGGATCAGACGTTTCTGTTTATCGGGTTGCTGAGAGATGGCCCGCGCGACCCGGCACTGAATCTCATCCCAACCGTCAGCGCTGCTCACGTCCAGGGCTTTGCGCAATGCTTCGGACAGGGCCTGCCATCGCGGCACCTGGTGTTGAGTGCTGTTCCAATATTCCAGCTGGTGTTCGGCAAAAGCCACGAACAGCAAGGGCGAGCAGTCATTGAGCACCACGGCAATGGCCTCGATATCGACGTCCAGATGCACCACGGGCGTGGCCTGGGGATTCAGGGTCAGATAGTGTTCGCCCTCCAGATAGTTGGCACTGGAACCGCTCAGGCAGTGGCGGATCAGGGTCTGGGTCAGCGATTCGTATCGGGTCGGCAAGGCCATCAGATTACCGTCGAGCCACTGCCATTGCGGTGTTGCGATCTTGGTCACATCGGGATCGATATCTCGTTGCGGATAGCGCGCTTTCAGTGCCTGGCGGAGCATGGTGGCGGCGACCTCATCGATTGTCGGGCCGCGACTGGTCTGGTGGATGATCAGGCTTTTTTGTAGCAGTGTCCGGGTTTCGCCGTTCTCTGAATCGTTGCTCATTGTCACTTCCTTTTGACGTGGCGGGTTCATTTGAAAAACAGTGCGCGTGCCTGCTGCGGGCTGATCGCGCTGCGATAGATGGCAATGATTTGCGGGTTGCTGCTGGCGGAGCTCAAATCGATGGCGCCGGCCAGGCGCCGCTGTTCCTGAAGTTTCAGGTGGGCCGCCGTGAAGGCATCGACAGGCGCGTCGAGGCTGTCGTAATGGAAGTGGGCGTACCATAACGGCCTGCCGGTGCCTCGCTCGCGAATCTCATACTCCTGCAAGTAATCCTTGCGCGGCCCTTTCAAGCGGCGTCGGGCTCCGCTCGAGACAATGACGACTTCCTCCTTGCTTAATAACCATTGGATCCGGGCAGCCGTGGGCGGTTGTTGTTTGATCATTTGCACCCGCACCCGGTAACCCTCGGCGTACAGGCGCCCACAGGCTGCATGCAGCTGCGCGATCAGCGCGGGTGGTTCCTCGGTGCTGTTGGCCCGCAGGCGCGCCTGCTCCAGGTTTTTTGCCTGCTCATCAAGCTGTTCGGCCTTGTGCTGAAACAATTCTTCGATTTCTATCGGGATGCGCCCGGGCTTTTTCGCGTGCGCCTCGGTCTGTCGGATGAATCCTTCCACGCCCTCCAGCAGCGTCTGGCCTTGAGTCAGTTGCGTGGCCAGATCCGTGGCGGAGGCCGTGGGGTGACGACGACCGGGCTGTACGCGCTCGACCCAGACTCCCGGAGTTTTTTCATGAAAGGTGGCAATCACGTTGCCGGTCATGGGCGCTTTTACATCGAGCAGGATCGGTTGTCCTGGCGCCGAAGGACGCAGTTCCCCAACGACCGTGCCTTTGAAACGGGTTTTGATGACTCGTTTGCGTGAAGCCGGCGCTGGCCTTGAAGGGCCGGGAAGAGGTTTGACAGGCGCGTGATCCAGCAGCAGTTGCGCCAGGTGCTTTTCGGTCTGCTGCTGGAATTCGCCGATTCGGGCGCGTAGATGTTCGAACGGCAGATCAAGGATTTCGTCCTTGTGGTTGACCTGAAAATCTTCGAGCGACTGAGCGATGTCGGCAAACTGTTCCAGCAGGTCGTTGAGGCCTTCGATCCGTTCGCTGGTCCCGAGGCCGGGGTGTTCGGTCATCAGTTCCTGAGAGGTCTGGATGACCAGATTGCTGCTGTCGATCAGGCGAACGATATCGGCTTGCGCCTGCCTCGGGCCTGCCGGCGCCTGTTCTTTCAGACAGAGATCGCGCGCCAGCGAAACCTGCAGCGCCTTGAGATCGTTGACACTGTAAGCAGGAAGCCTGGTGCGATAGGTATTGGCGATTTGCGCGGCGCTCTTGCCCAACCGGCTCAGTTCCTGGAAGCGCGATTGGGCGAATTCGATCCTGTTGATCATGCCTTCGCTTAAGTCTGACATCTTGCGATAGGTCGCGATGTCACCTGCACCTTGGGCCGCCTCTTGTGCTTCAAGCAGTACCAGGGTTTCCCTGAGCGCTTGAGCGAATGTGGGGTTGCGCTGATCGAGCCAGGTCTGGTTGAAGAACAACTGCGTACCGAGCATCTCGGTCATGGCGCTACGGAAGTTGGGCACCGTCTCCAGCAGATTCAACGCTTTCAACTGCTCGATCGGGGCCGCGTATTCTCCGGTCCGGCGCTCCAGCAGTTCGAGGAAGCGAGTCTGCTCGGTCAGTAATGTCTGGTCGCTGGCCGCCTTCATGGCGTTATAAGCGGCTGTCAGTTCCTGACGTGCCTGTTCGCGCTGGGCATCGAACTCCGTGAGTTGTTTCTTGAGCGCCGCGATGCGTTCGCGGTTTTCCTGGCGTTTAGCCAGGCGGCGTCTGGACAGGCCTCCTCCACGCAGACGCAGGCGGGTGTCGACGAACCATTCGCCCCGTCGATTACGTATCAACGCAGGCCCATGTTGCCCAGGCTGCTGTTCGCTATTGATGATCGATACGTCACCCGTGGCCGCAACCGTTACCTCGAACCAGCGTTCACCTACTGGTGCGTAGTAGCGGGTGGCGTGACGGTAAAGATAGGCATGCAGGCCGGTTTCGCTGGCCGGTGGCACCAGTGAAGCCGGGCGAGTGACGGCGAAGCGATCAAGGGTTTTGGCCAGGTTCAATGCGGCATCGGTGTGCAATGAACTTCGGTGCTGAACCGGATGCTCGCCCAGCACATCGGCCTGCTGAACAATCGTCACAGGCGTGCGTGTCGAAGGCCTGCTGACGGTGTCTGCAAGGGTCGCTGACGCTCTTTCGGTTCTGTCATGTGCCCAGTTGCGCGTGCTGGCGTGATGGGCGAGCACCATGGCCAGGGTCAACAACAGATCGGTCATTGCGCTTTTCTGCTGCTCGGTGTCACCGGTGACGCCGGCATCGAGGGTTTGCTGCAAGTCGTCCAGAATTTGCCAGATCCACGCGGCGGTGCCTGCCGTACGCCCGAAAAACGGCAGCGCGGCGTTGAGAATCAGCCAACCCGCTCGCTTGAAACTTTCCCAGCGATTTTCGCTGTTAGAGATCGATTGTCGATCAGCCAGCTCGATCATGGCGCCGACATTGGCCTTGAAGACAGACGCCAGGTAATCGGTGTTGAGAACCTGTGTTCCCAGCGTCAGGGTTCCGCTCATTTGCAGCGACGTCAGTGGGTCGGCGAGCAGTTGCGAGAGCGACCATACCGTCGGCCGGTCGTCGCTGAACACATAGTTGGCGTAATTGGCACGGACGTTACCTGGCAGCCAGGCAAGGACTGATTGCCGCAGTGTCGGCGAATGCTTGATCGCGTAAAGCAGGTTGGCCGGCGAGGGGTACTGGCTCAGGCAATGATCAAGCAAAGGCCGGTACAGCAGGCATGGGCCCTTGTCCATCTGCCGGGGACCGATGACGTACATGTTGGCGACTTCGTCCGTGGATTGGCCCGGGCGCCACGCCGGATTGAGAGCCAGCGGGCGAATGACGATCTCTTGACCGTCAACCCGGCGATTGGCATCGACTATCTGCACGACGGCAGCGATATAGCGATACCCCGTCTCATCGACGCCGGCCTGTGCGCGGATTTTCTGTTGCAAGGCGAGCAGCGGCAGTTCAACGCGCAAGCGGCTGGTGAACAGGTTCTGCCGGCGCAGGCTTTCCAGCGAATCATCACGCAGTTTGCTTTTGATCAGGGCGGGATAGGTCCGGCCAATGTCGACCGTGGTGATCAGCGCTTCCAGATAGCTTGCCGTCATCCACGCCGGCACCGGGCTGCCGCTGAGACTGCACACGGTTTTGTTGCCCGTTGGCAGGCTGATGAGGTTTTGTAGCGCCAGGTCGCCAAGGCTGAAGGTACTGCGCTCGGATTCAAGCGGCGGCGCGAACGCGCCCCACACCACCACACTCTGCACCACGATCCGGATGTCGGCCAGATTCAGTTCCGCCGCATCGGGATGGTCCTTGAGCATCGCCTCGCGCAGTTGCTTCAGTGCGAACTCCTGAATCGGCGGGATGCCATCATCGAACGACTGGCCGCTGTTCTGGATCTGCACCTGCGCCAACTCCATCAAGTGGCGGCTGTAAGCGGTCAGGTCGGTAGACGATGCCTTGGCCATCCATTCGGGCAGCGCTTGTTGTAGCTGCTTGAAACGAGAGGGCGATTGGCTGTCTGTCGGATTGAGTCCGTGAGTGGTGCGGCTGATAGGCGGGGCCAGACTGATTGAGTCGGTTTGTGTGGCGAGCGCAGTGATGGCATCGGCCTGGAGGGCGATCAGGTTGCACGCCAAGTGGTCGAAGTAATCGCCCTCAGGTTCGATCAATCGCCATTGCAAGGTGCCTGGCGGGCTGCCTTCGATCTGCGTGTGCAGTGACGCGCCCAATGCCTGCAACGAGTCGAAGGCCTGAAAGCCTTGAGTGATGGTGTGCGTGAGAATCAGCGTACGTTTGCCGAGCGTGCCGATCAGGACCGCCATATCGAGCACGTTGAGGTGCCTGGAAACGCCGTTGTCGTCGGTATCCAGGTCGATCAGGCAGGCGCGTGAGAGAAAGTGGTCATGAACATGGCGCGTGGTTTTTTGCGGATAGTCGAAAAGACCGCGAGCCATGGCGCGCTGGTCGTCGTCCCACGCTGGATGGGACTGCACGTTCCACAGCTCGCGCAGGGATCTGGCGAGCTCCTTCCAGCGTGGCATCGACGCGCGGGTCAACTGATTCCAGTATTCGACCTGTTGTTCGGCAAACGCAACGAACAGCAACGGTGCCAGTTCATTCAGCAGTCTGGCGATGGCTTCGATGTCGACGGGCAGTTGCACTGGGGTCGGTGCCAGAGGTTGCAGCGTCAGGTAGTGCTCGCCGTCCAGCCAGGTCACCGATGTGGCGCCAACGCCGAGACGCACGAGGATGTCAGTCAGGGATTCGTAATACCACGGTCCGGGGACGACCTGCTGATCCTGAACGGTCCAGCCTGGTGTCACGACCATGGCCAGTCGAGGATCGATTCGTAGTGTCGGGTACAGACTGTTGAGCGAAGGTTGCAGGGCGTTGGTCGCCACCTCTCTGATAGACGGCCCGGTGACCAGTTGCGTGAGAAGGGCATCCCGGTCGGTAGACAGCGCAGGGGTGGAAGAGGGGCTCGGTGTTTCGGTCATGGTCACATCCTTTGTGCAGGGCGGCAGGCACAGCGCGGGTGCGGTGGGCGATCCGTTGCAAGGTAGTGACAGGTGAAGTATTCGAGGTGGTAGATAGATATTGCAGGCAAAAAAAGACCTGCGCGTGCGCAGGTCTGGGTCATGCGAAGCGATCAGGTGCCGGATTTGATCTTGGTCCAGGCCCGTGTGCGCGCCCGTTCGGCATCACGCGGCAGCGGTTGCAGGGTGTAAAGCGTGCCCATCGCCGCATCGGTCGGGTACAGGTTGGGGTTGTTGCGGATCGCCGGGTCGACCAGTTGGGTGGCGTCCTTGTTCGGGTTCGGATACCCGACGAAGTCGCTGACCGGCGCGATCACCGCCGGTTGCAGCAGGTAGTTGATGAAGGTGTAGGCGTCTTGCGGATTCTTCGCGCCCTTGGGAATGGCGAGCATGTCGAACCAGATCGGTGCGCCTTCCTTGGGCAGGCGCATGTCGACCACGACACCGTTCTTCGCCTCTTTGGCGCGGTTGGCCGCTTGCGAGAAGCTGCCGGAATAACCCACCGCGACGCAGATGTCACCGTTGGCAATATCAGCCATGTATTTGGAGGAGTGGAAGTAAGTGACGTACGGGCGGATCTTCATCAGCAACGCCTCGGCCTTGGCATAGTCCGCCGGCTTCTTGCTGTTGGGGTCCAGGCCCAGGTGTTGCAGGGCCAGCGGCAGGATCTCCGACGGCGAGTCGAGCAGGGCGACGCCGCACTGCTTGAGCTTGCTGATGTTCTCTTCCTTGAAAATCAGGTCCCAGCTGTCCACCGGCGCGTTGTCACCCAGTGCGGCCTTGACCTTGGCCGGGTTGAAACCGATCAGGATGGTGCCGTACATGTATGGCACGGCGAACTGGTTGCCCGGGTCGTTGGCCTCGATCAGCTTCATCAGTTTCGGATCGAGGTGATTCCAGTTCGGCAGTTTGCTGCGGTCCAGCGGCTGGAACACCCCGGCCTCGATCTGCTTGGCGAGGAACACATTGGACGGCACCACCACGTCATAGCCGGAGTTGCCGGTCAGCAGCTTGGCTTCCAGCGCTTCGTTGGTGTCGAAGATGTCGTAGACCAGTCTGGTCTGGCTGTTCTGCGCCTTGAAGTCTTCCAGCGCCTTGGGCGTGATGTAGTCGAACCAGTTGTAGACGCGCAAGGTGCGTTCTTCGGCGTGGGCGCCGAAGCTGAGCAGCGCCGCGCACAGGGCTGGCGCCATGCAGTGCTTGAGTCGGTTCATTGTTCGAACCCATCCAGCACGTTCACCGCGTTGATGCCGATTTCTTCGACGGCGTAGCCACCTTCCATCACGAACAGGGTCGGTTTGCCGAGGGCGGCGATGCGCTTGCCCATTGCCAGGTAATCCGGGCTGTCGAGCTTGAACTGCGAGATCGGGTCGTCCTTGAACGTGTCGACGCCCAGCGACACGACAATGATGTCGGCGCCATAGCTGTCGATCTCGTTACAGGCCTGCTCCAGTGCCGCGCTCCACACCTCCCAGCCAGATCCGGCCGGCAGCGGATAGTTGAAGTTGAAGCCTTCGCCGGCGCCTTCGCCGCGTTCATCCTCGTAGCCGAGGAAGAACGGAAACTCGGCTTCCGGGTGGCCGTGGATCGAGGTGAACAGCACGTCGCTGCGCTCGTAGAAAATCGACTGGGTGCCGTTGCCGTGGTGATAGTCGACGTCGAGGATTGCGACTTTCTTGTGGCCGGCATCAAGGAATGCCTGAGCAGCGATAGCGGCGTTGTTGAGGTAGCAATAACCGCCCATCAAGTCGCTGGCGGCGTGGTGTCCCGGTGGTCGGCACAGGGCGAAGGCGCTGCGGGCGCCGCGCTGGATTTCGGCCTGGGCAGTGAGGGCGACTTGCGCTGCGCTATACGCTGCTTGCCAGGTGCCGGCGGTGATCGGCGCGCCGCCGTCGAAGCTGTAATAGCCGAGCTGGCCGTGCAGGCTGGTCGGTTTGATCTGGCGCAGCGTGCGCGCCGGCCAAGTGTACGGCAGCAGGTCGCCGTCGGTGTTGAATTCGGTCCAGCGTTCCCAGGCGCCTTTGAAGAAGTCGAGGTAGTCGCGGCTGTGGATGCGCGCGATCGGTTCGAGACCGAAATCCTTTGGCGCTTCCACCGAACCGAGGTTCTGGTGCTTGACCCGTTGCAGCACATGGTCGGCACGCGATGGCATCTCGAAGCACGGCTTGAGCTGGCCGTCGATGAGCTCGCAGCGGCCGTGGTGCAGGTGGTGATCGTCCGAGTAGATGGTCAGCATTTGTTGTTCTCCGCAGGGGCTGATTCGGTTGCCCCCAGTGTTGCGGCGCGCGGCGCAACGGAGAACGGCAGGAAAGGCCAAAAGGGGATCGATATGGCCAAAAACTCTGACCGCAATTCGCCCCTTTCCAGCAGATCAAAAGATCGCAGCCTTCGGCAGCTGCTACACAGATCGGCGTAGGAGCTGCCGAAGGCTGCGATCTTTTGATCTTCAGGGTCTGAACTGGCTCGGCGCCACGCCGCTCCACCGCACGAACGCATGGCGGAAGCTTGCGGTTTCGCTGAAACCCAGGGTCTCGGCGATGCGGTAGATCGGCAACTGATCCTCACACAGCATCTGCTTGGCGCGCTCGAAACGCAGTTCGTCGAGCAGCTCCTGATAACTGCTGCCCATGTCCTTGAGGTGACGGCGCAAGGTGCGCGGCGAGCATTTCATCTGCTGGGCCAGCCCCTCGAGGCCTGGTGCTGCATTGAGCTGGGCACTGAGCAGCTGGCGAATCCGCCCCAGCCACGCCTGCCGTCCGGTGAATTCGATGTTCTGTTTGCGGCAGCGGTCGGCCATGGCCTGATGCGTGATGCTGTCGGCCAGTGGCAACGGTTGATCGAGCCAGCGCCGGTCGAAGGCGAAGGCGTTGTCCTTGGCGGCGAAGTGCAGCGGGCTGGCGAAGTGCTCGGCATAACTGTCGCGATAATCCGGCGCAGCATGTTCAAAACGCGTCGCCAGCAATGGCAGTGGATGCCCGAGCAGGTCGTCGCAGATGACCTTCAGCGACACCAGGCAGAATTCCGCGTTGAACACCGCCATCTCCGGGCTCTCGCGGTAATCGGCAGCGACGAACCAGACGCGCTCGCCATCGTCTTCCAGGCTCAGTTCGAAAAGTGTTCCCAACAGCGCCGGATAGCGAATCGCCAGGCGCAAAGCGTCACCGAAGGTGGCACAGGTCAGCAGCGCGTAACCGAGGATGCCGTAGCAGGAAACGTGCATCCGCCGGCCCAGTTCCAGGCCAATGTCGTGCTTGAGCGCGACCGCGTTGGCGCACACCTGCATTTCCTGATTGGTGGTGATGCGCGTGTCGGCGCGGTTCAGATCCGCCGCACTGATGCCGCTGCCGGCCAATAGCGCCTCGCTCGACAGGCCTTCATCTTTGAAGGTGTTGAGGATAAGAGAGACGGCGTTGAGGGTGGTGAGGTGGGAGTGCAGCATGGGATCTTCCAGCCTTGGGGGTGCTGGAAACGGCAGCAAGTTATATGCCGCACAGAGATCAAAAGGTGGGAGCGCTGTTGTGGCGAGGGAGCAAGCGCCCTCGCCACAGGGGATCACTCCCGCAAGGGGGCGGGTGGTATCAGATCAGCTCGCCACACAGATCGAGTTCGATCAGCCGGCGCACTTCAGCCGATTCCAGGCCAGCACCGAGCAACGCCTGCAACTTGCCGAACGCCGCTTCACGGGTCATGCCGCCACCGGACAACACACCCACGCCACGCAAGCGGCTGCCGGCCTCGTAAACGTCCAGCTCGACCCCGCCTTCATGGCACTGCGTGACCGCGACCACCACCACGCCGTTATCCCGCGCGCGGCCAAGGCTGGCGAGGAACTCGGGATTGTCGCTCGGCCCGGTGCCGCTGCCGTAGCACTCCAGCACCAGACCCTGGATACCGCCGTCGAGCAACCCGTCGACAATCCCGGCGCTGATGCCGGGGAACAGTGGCAGCACAGCGACATTCGCCAATTGTTTTGGCTGGTCGTAGTGCAGCGCTGCCGGAATCGACGTGGCTTTCACGCCGCCACCTTGACGTTCCAGGCGCTTGAACGGATGACGGCCGAAGCTGCGCACTTTCGCGCAACGGGTTGGCGCCAGCAGCTCACCGTGAAAGTACAGGTGCACACCCGGCGCCAGACCTTGGCCGAGAGCGACCAGCGCGCCACCGAGGTTTTCCCAGGCATCGCTGTCAGTCACGCCGGCCGGCAGCATCGAGCCGGTGAAACACACACGGGCATGCAGGCCGAGCAACTGAAAGTTCATCGCCGCAGCGCTGTAGGCCAGGGTGTCGGTGCCGTGCAGGATCAGCACGCTGTCGCAGCCTTGCACGTCCACCGCATCGACCACCGCTTCGCGCAGTTGCTGCCAGTAGGCCGGGGTCATGTTGGCGCTGTCGATCAGCGGCGACATTTCCCGGAAGCGCCACTGCGGCACCACCAGTTCGGGCTGGCTGTGCAGGTACTCGCGCATGCGGGCTTCGAAACCGGACGCCGGGGCCAGACCGTTGGCGCTGGCCTGCATGCCAATGGTGCCACCGGTGTAGAGCACCATGACGTGTTGGGCGGCGGGATAAGTCGACGAATTCATGGGGATTCTCCGAAAGGATGAGGTCCTTGTGGGAGCGAGCCTGCTCGCGATGGCGGTTCATCATTCAGCATTGATGTTGGCTGAAAGACAGCTATCGCGAGCAGGTTCGCTCCTACAGGTTATTGCATCACAATAACTGACGGGCGCAGGGGATGCGCCCGTCATTCACCTGTCAGCGTTGCGCTGCAGGGATGCCTTGCGGCTCGACTGCGGTCTTGCCGGCGGCTGGCGCCTCGGTCGGCCAGGCCTTCAGGTCCAGATCCAGATCGGCAAATTTGCTGGAGTCGAACACCGGCTGCTTGATGCCGGCGCGGCGCTGCTCGTCGTAGTCGCGCATGACACGCATGCCGACCTTGAACAGCATGGCCAGGGCCATCAGGTTGACGAAGGCCAGGCAGGTCATGGTGATGTCGGCGAAGGCGAACACGGTCGAGAGGTCTTGCATCGAACCCCATACCACCAGCGCCAGGACCAGACCGCGGAACAGCATCAGCACAGCGCGGTTGCGGCTGAGGAACTGCAGGCTGTTTTCGCCCAGGTAGTAGTTGTAGAGGATGCAGGTGAAGACGAACAGCGACAGCGCAACGCTGACGAAGATGCGCCCCCAGTCACCGACCACGGCGGCCAGCGAGTTCTGGGTCAGGACGATGCCGTCACCTTCGAAGCCCGGGGTGTAGAAGCCCGACAGCAGGATCAGCAGTGCGGTGCATGTGCAGATCACGAAGGTGTCGAGGAACACGCTGAAGGCCTGAACCACGCCCTGAGCGCCCGGGTGTTTCACCGAGGCCACGGCGGCGACGTTCGGCGCACTGCCCAGGCCCGCTTCGTTGGCGAACACGCCACGCTTCACGCCCATGACGATGGCGCTGCCGAGCAGGCCACCGAAGGCCGGGTCGAGACCGAAGGCGCTCTTGAAGATGGTTTCCAGCATCGCTGGCACGTGCTCGATCTGGGTGCCGATCACGTACAGGGTCACGCCGATATAGGCTAGGGTCTTGACCGGCACCAACAGGTCGGACACCGCAGCGATGCGCTTGATACCGCCGATGAAGGTGATGGCCAGCAGCACCGCCAGGACGATCCCGGTGTGGCGTGGGTCGAAGGCAAAGGCGTTTTGCAGCGAGTGGGTCACGGTGTAGGACTGCAGGCCGATGAAGGCGAAGCCGTAGGTGACCAGCAGCAGGACCGAGAACACCACTGCCATGCCTTTCAACTTCAGGCCGTGCTGGATGTAGTAGGCCGGGCCGCCACGGTACAGGCCGTCGCCGTCGGCGCGCTTGTAGACCTGCGCCAGGGTGCATTCGAAGAAGCTGCTGGACATGCCGACCAGTGCGGTCACCCACATCCAGAACACCGCACCCGGACCACCGAGGGTCACGGCGATGCCGACACCGGCGATGTTGCCTGCACCGACGCGGCCGGCAAGGCTGAGCATCAGGGCCTGGAACGAGCTGAGTTGCCCGCCGCTGCTTTTCAGGCTGTCGCGGAACACCGCGAACATGTGGAAGAAGTGGCGCAATTGAACGAAACGCGAGCGAATCGTGAAGTAGCTACCGAGCCCGACAATGAGCACGATCAGTACTTTCCCTGAGAGGAAGTCGTTGATGACTTCGAGCATGGATTTTTCCTCGCTGTTTTTTGTGTAAGCAAATGCTGGATGTTCAGAAACATCGCGTTACACCGGTTTGCGCGCGGCACGACAGGTGAGGCGAAGGTTTCGTCCCGGATCCATTTCGCGGGTTTGTTATTAGTTCGGGTTTCGCATGGGTTATGGCCTCGTTACCGACGACCGCTCACGCGAAGAGGGGCGGCACTATACCGATCAGTGCGGCGCCCGTCTGCACGCTCGTGGTGCAAGCGACGAAACGAGAGTTGCTGCAAAATCAAAAGATCGCAGCCTTCGGCAGCTCCTACAGGGTTACATCCATCATGTAGGAGCTGCCGAAGGCTGCGATCTTGGCGGTATCAAATACACAAAACATTTAACGTCCTGCCCGCAAAGAAGTTAAAAAAAAGGGCTTGGGGACTGATCCCCAAGCCCTCAAAAGGTGAGAGGTGTCTAGTCCCTCGACCTGGTGAGCGGTGCTACAAATAACGCGTCGGCTCAGGCTTTGAGCGGAACCAGACGCGGGGCAATCATGTTTTCCGGGCGCAGGATGTCGGCGAGCATGGCTTCGTCGAGCAGGCCTTCTTCGCGCACCAGTTCCAGCACGCCACGGCCGCTTTCAAGGGCGATACGGGCGATGCGGGTGGCGTTTTTGTAGCCGATGTACGGGTTCAGCGCGGTGACCAGACCGATCGAGTGCTCGACCAGTTCGCGGCAGCGGGCTTCGTTGGCGGTGATGCCGACGATGCAGTGCTCGCGCAGCATGTCCATGGCGCGTTGCAGCAGGCGGATCGAGTCGAGGATCTTGAACGCGATCAGCGGCTCCATCACGTTCAGCTGCAGTTGGCCGCCTTCGGCTGCCATGGTCAGCGCCAGATCGTTACCGATGACCTGGAAGGCCACCTGGTTAACGGCTTCCGGAATCACCGGGTTGACCTTGCCAGGCATGATCGAGCTGCCTGGCTGACGCGCTGGCAGGTTGATCTCGTTGATGCCGGTGCGTGGGCCGCTGGATAGCAGGCGCAGGTCGTTGCAGATCTTCGACAGCTTGACCGCGGTGCGCTTGAGCATGCCGGAGAACAGCACGAAGGCGCCCATGTCGGAGGTGGCTTCGATCAGGTCGGCAGCGGGCACCAGCGGCTGACCGCTGATCAGCGCCAGACGCTGGACGGCCAGCGCTTGATAGCGCGGGTCGGCGTTGATGCCGGTGCCGATCGCGGTACCGCCCAGGTTCACTTCAGTCAGCAGTTCCGGGGCCAGCGTCTTCAGACGGGCCAGGTCTTCGCCCATGGTGGTGGCGAACGCACGGAACTCTTGACCCAGGGTCATCGGCACGGCGTCTTGCAGCTGGGTACGACCCATCTTCAGGACGTGGTTGAATTCTTCACCCTTGGCGGCGAAGGCCTGAATCAGGCTGTCGAGGCTGGCCAGCAGCGAATCGTGACCCAGCAGCAGACCCAGGCGAATGGCGGTCGGGTAGGCGTCGTTGGTCGACTGCGCCATGTTCACGTCGTCGTTCGGGTGCAGGTACTGGTACTCGCCTTTCTGGTGACCCATTGCTTCGAGCGCAATGTTGGCGATCACTTCGTTGGCGTTCATGTTGGTGGACGTACCGGCGCCACCTTGAATCATGTCGACCACGAACTCTTCGTGGAAATCACCGCGGATCAATCGGGCACAGGCTTCGCTGATGGCAGCGTGCTTGGCTTCGCTCAGATGACCCAACTCACGGTTGGCGTCAGCGGCGGCCTGTTTGACCATCGCCAGACCCACAACCAGTTTCGGGTAATGCGAAATCGGAACGCCGGAGAGACGGAAGTTGTTCACCGCTCGCAGGGTCTGGATGCCGTAATACGCTTGAGCCGGTACTTCGAGGGCGCCAAGCAGGTCGTTTTCTGTGCGGAAAGATGCAGCGGAGGACATGATAGAAATCATCTCGATATGGACCCGGTCTATGCCGGAACGCTGCGAATGCTAGGCTTACAGGATTTTTTGGGCCAATGCTGTTAAACACTGGCCTATGCACATTCGGTATAATGCCCGTGTGACGCCGCCTGCGCGGCAGACGTGTGACCTGTTTTGGTGCGTTCCCGGGAGGGCGTGATGAATCTGGAAAGCAAATGGCTCGAGGACTTCAGTGCCCTGGCCGCCACCCGCAGCTTCTCGCAGGCGGCCGAACGGCGCTTCGTGACCCAGCCGGCGTTCAGTCGGCGGATCCGCAGCCTCGAAGCGGCGCTGGGCCTGACGCTGGTCAACCGCTCGCGCACGCCGATCGAACTGACGGCGGCCGGGCAACTGTTTCTGGTGACCGCGCGCACCGTGGTCGAACAGCTCGGCGAAGTGCTGCGCCACCTGCATCACCTGGAAGGCGGGCAGGGCGAAGTGATGCAAGTCGCCGCCGCGCACTCGCTGGCGCTGGGATTCTTCCCGCGCTGGATCGCGCAACTGCGCAATGAAGGGCTGAACATTGCCACACGGCTGGTCGCGACCAACGTCGGCGACGCGGTGCACGCGCTGCGCGAAGGCGGCTGCGACCTGATGCTGGCGTTCTACGACCCGGACGCAGCGATGCAGATGGACCCGGAAATCTTCCCGTCGTTGCACCTGGGCCAGACCGAGATGCTCCCGGTGTGTGCGGCGGATGCCGAGGGCAAGCCGCTGTTCGATCTGGAAGGTGACGTCAGCGTACCGTTGCTGGCGTACAGCGCCGGGGCGTTTCTCGGGCGCTCGGTAAATGGTCTTTTGCGTCAGCGTCAGCTGCGCTTTACCACCATCTATGAGACCGCCATGGCCGACAGCCTGAAAAGCATGGCCCTGGAAGGCCTCGGCATCGCCTGGGTACCGCAACTGAGCGTGCGCGCCGAGCTGGCCCGCGGCGAACTGGTGGTCTGCGGCGGCCCGCAATGGCATGTACCGCTGGAAATTCGCCTGTACCGCTGCGCACTGGTGCGCAAGGCCAACGTACGGTTGCTCTGGCGCAAACTTGAGGGCGGCGCTGCACAGGCTTCCTGAGCCCACCCAACAACCCTGTGGGAGCTGGCTTGCCAGCGATAGCGGTGGGTCAATCACCGCCTGTGGTTACTGATCTGACGCCATCGCTGGCAAGCCAGCTCCCACAGGTATCGTGGGATGCTGGAGCGCTGACCTTCAAGTCAATAAAACCGGGCCTTTCGCTGATTTGACAGATGGTCGTTTCGGGGGCTGTTTATTGGCATCTTTGCGGTATACTGCGCGGCCTTCGGCCGGTACGTCCGGCCATTTTTCGTACAATCAAGCCACGCAATCCTGCGTGGCTTGTTGTTTTTGACGCGCCTGCGGGCGCCCAGAGAGAAGAGGCGCGACGATGAGTGCACTGGTTGGCGTGATCATGGGCTCCAAGTCCGATTGGTCCACCCTTAGCCACACCGCCGATATGCTGGAAAAGCTCGGCATCCCGTACGAGGTCAAGGTGGTTTCCGCCCACCGCACCCCGGATCTGCTGTTCCAGTACGCCGAAGAGGCTGAGGGCCGTGGCATCGAGGTGATCATCGCCGGTGCCGGTGGCGCAGCCCACCTGCCAGGCATGTGTGCGGCCAAGACCCACCTGCCGGTGCTGGGCGTTCCGGTGCAGTCGTCGATGCTCTCGGGCGTCGATTCGCTGCTGTCGATCGTGCAGATGCCAGCAGGCATCCCGGTTGCCACCCTGGCCATCGGCAAGGCCGGCGCGATCAACGCCGCGCTGCTGTCGGCGAGCATCCTCGGCGCCAAGCATCCACAATTCCACGCGGTACTGAAAACCTTCCGTGCCGAGCAGACAGACAGCGTCCTGGACAATCCAGACCCACGTATTGCCTGAGGTTGTTGAGATGAAGATCGGTGTAATCGGTGGCGGCCAGTTGGGCCGCATGTTGGCGCTGGCGGGCACTCCGCTGGGCATGAACTTCGCTTTCCTCGACCCCGCGCCGGACGCTTGTGCCGCCGCGCTGGGCGAACACCTGCGGGCCGATTACGGCGATCAGGATCACCTGCGCCAACTGGCTGACGAAGTCGACCTGGTGACCTTCGAGTTCGAAAGCGTCCCGGCGGAGACCGTGGCGTTTCTCTCGCAATTCGTCCCGGTCTATCCGAGTGCCGAAGCCCTGCGCATCGCTCGCGACCGCTGGTTCGAGAAGAGCATGTTCAAGGACCTGGGCATTCCGACTCCGGCCTTCGCCGACATTCAATCGCAAGCCGACCTGGACGCCGCCGTGGCTTCGATCGGTCTGCCGGCCGTGCTGAAAACCCGCACCCTGGGGTACGACGGCAAGGGTCAGAAAGTCTTGCGCAAGCCAGAAGACGTGGTGGGTACGTTCGCCGAACTGGGCAGCGTGGCCTGCCTGCTGGAAGGCTTCGTGCCGTTCACCGGCGAAGTCTCGCTGATCGCCGTGCGTGCCCGTGATGGCGAAACCCGCTTCTACCCGCTGGTGCACAACACCCACGACAGCGGCATCCTCAAGCTGTCGGTGGCGAGCACCGATCACCCGCTACAGGCGTTGGCCGAAGACTACTCCAGCCGTGTGCTCAAGCAGCTGGATTACGTCGGCGTGATGGCGTTCGAGTTCTTTGAAGTCGACGGTGGCCTCAAGGCCAACGAGATCGCCCCGCGTGTGCACAACTCCGGGCACTGGACCACCGAAGGCGCCGAGTGCAGCCAGTTTGAAAACCACCTGCGTGCCGTGGCCGGTCTGCCGCTGGGTTCGACCGCCAAGGTCGGCGAGAGCGCGATGCTCAACTTCATCGGTGTGGTTCCTCCGGTCGAGAAGGTCATCGCTATCGAAGATTGCCATCTGCACCACTATGGCAAAGCCTTCAAGGCCGGGCGCAAGGTTGGTCACGCCAACCTGCGCTGCGCCGACATGGCCACGCTGCAGGCGCAGATCGTCAAGGTCGAAGCGCTGATCGCCGAGTAACGACAGTTTCATCTGGCAGCGGCGGAACCATTCAGGGCTCGCCGTTCTCTCATGGCAGGATGCCAAAGTCTGACTAGGCTTTGGCATATCTACCATTGAGTGTCAGAGGGAATGCCATGGGAATTATCGGAACCATCTTTATCGGCTTGATCGTCGGCCTGCTGGCACGCTTCCTCAAACCGGGCGATGACAGCATGGGCTGGATCATGACCATCCTGCTCGGTATCGGCGGTTCGCTGGCGGCCACTTACGGCGGCCAGGCCCTGGGTATCTATCAGGCAGGTCAAGGCGCAGGCTTCATCGGTGCGCTGGTCGGCGCGATCGTGCTGCTGGTGATCTACGGCCTGATCAAAAAGAACTGATCCAAGCGACCAAGTCCTCTCTGCCAACGCGGCAGGGAGGGCTAGAATGCTCGGCGATTCGACGTCCTTCCTTATCCGAGCATCTTTTACCGAGCACCTCCATGCGCCGTCTTTTGTTGACTCTCCTTTTGCTGGGCAGCGGTCTGGCCCACGCCGGCGAACTGCCGGAAACCGACTGGCTGGAACTGATGCCCAAGTCGGACCAGAAAGCCCTCGAGGCCATGCCCGAAATCGACCACAATTCCCCGGAAGCCACCGGCACCTTCACCGAGAAGGGCGGCATGAAGCAGGCCAAGGGTTTGCCGGCGGTGATGTATTCGACCAAGACCGTGGCGTCGATGAACGACAAGCACATCCGCATCGGTGGCTACCCGGTGCCGCTGGAGTCCGATGCCAAGGGGCGCAGCACGCTGTTCTTCCTCGTGCCATACCCGGGCGCGTGCATCCACGTACCGCCACCGCCGCCGAATCAACTGGTGCTGGTGCGTTATCCCAAGGGCTTGAAGCTGGATGATATCTACACGCCGCTGTGGGTGACCGGCACGCTGAAGATCGAGAAGGTCAGCAATGACCTGGCCGACGCGGCGTATGCGCTGGATGCGGACAAGGTGCGGGTGGTGCAGGAGTCTGATCTCTAAAGCAAAAGATCGCAGCCTTCGGCAGCTTCTACATTGGAATGCGTTTCCCTGTAGGAGCTGCCGAAGGCTGCGATCTTTTGATCTTAAAGCGGTTTACTACCGACGCTGACACCCATCGTATGGCTCGCACCCGACGCCAGATTTACCACATCATTCATCACATTCGCCGTCTCGATGCACAGCATGCGCTGCCAGCCGTCGTTGTCCATGTCGGCCAACGCTGCCGCACGGTCTATCCACGGGTTCCAGATCACCGCGGTGCGTGAGCCAGTGGCGGTCAGTACGATGCGCCGCTCCCAGGCCGGGTCGACGATGCTCAGTTGCGGTGGCGCATCAAGATAGATGCGGTCGGTTTCGCCAGCGAAATGCAGGTCACCTTGCTGGTTGTGGGTTTTCCACTCATCCAGCGTCTCGATGTAATCCAGACCGTCCACACCGTCGACGTGCACGTTGCGCACATCGCTGACTGCGAAATAAGTGTGCAGCGCCTGGCTGATGCTGACGGCTTCGGCACCTCGGTTGTGGCTGGTCAGGCTGATGTGCAACTGATCATTCAGATGCAGGGTCAGGATCAGGTCAACCTGATGCGGCCAGCCCGGCAGGCCACCTTCGGGGTAGGGCAGCTTGAATTCGACCTTGACGCCGTCAGCCTCTGATTCGATGCCGCCCAGCTCCCAATCCATCGCTCGCACCAGACCGTGTGCGGGTGCCGGTTGCTCACCGGTGTACATGGCCTGCACGCTCTGCGGGTTGCGTTCGAACTTGCCGAACCATGGCCAGCATACCGGCACACCGGCGCGGATGCTCTTGCCGGTCTTGAACACAGCCTTGTCATTGAGCCAGATGATCGGCGGCTGGCCGTCGATCTGATAACTGAGGATGTGCGCGCCTTGCTGGGCCACCAGCACTTCGGCCTGACCGTGGCGGATGCGCCAGCAGTTCAGTTCATCCAGTTTCACGGCTTCAACGTTGGGCGTGTTCATGGGACAGCTCTCGATCAGACACTTGGGACGACTATCGACCGCAAAACCGCGGTGAGGTTTAACGTGCGCGCGGCGGCACCGAGCGGGTGCGACCGCTGCCGTCGATGGCGACGAAGACGAACACCGCCTCGGTCACTTTACGCCACTCGCTGGACAGCGGATCGTCACTCCACACTTCGACCATCATCTGGATCGAGCTACGGCCGATTTCCAGGGTCTGGGTATAAAAGGACAATTGCGCGCCGACCGCGACCGGCACCAGAAAGGCCATGCGGTCGATGGCCACGGTTGCCACACGGCCACCGGCAACGCGGCTGGCCATCGCGGTCCCCGCCAGGTCCATCTGCGCCACCAGCCAGCCGCCGAAAATATCGCCAAAGCCGTTGGTTTCGCGCGGGAGTGCGGTGATTTGCAAGGCCAGGTCGCCTTGCGGGATCGGATCTTCTTGTTCGAGCTCTATCATGCCGGGGGTGCCTCTGACCCGTGACTCTTCGTTGGTATTGCTGGTGGTAGCCGTCTTAAGGAAAAACGATTCAGCACCGAACATACTGCGTTCGTCACGTTTTCCATAGGCGCCTAAAGGGGAAACTCTGCGAAACCGGCTGATCCCGTTCAAAAACCGGGCCAACGACGTTTTCGCACAGCAACCCCCTACAAACCGGAGCAAGGTTGCGAGTATATCGGTCGGTAGACTCCGCGACGACCATCGGGTTCTGATTTTGACCGGCAAATACGCGCCTCTATGTGCTTTTTCGAACAATTTGCTATGGTGCCGAACCTGCCCAAGCCACAGCCAGCGTTGTTGTGGCGGTAGATCCGCCTATAAGAGAAGCCCTTGCCATGACCACAGCGCCTTCGAGCCTCGCGCAGCCCGAGCAACCTGCACGCCCCCTGACCCGCAATGATTACAAGACTCTGTCGCTATCGGCCCTGGGCGGTGCGCTGGAGTTTTACGATTTCATCATCTTCGTGTTCTTCGCCACCGTGGTCGGCAAGCTGTTCTTCCCGGCCGACATGCCCGAGTGGCTGCGCCTGATGCAGACCTTCGGCATTTTCGCCGCCGGTTACCTCGCGCGGCCGCTGGGCGGCATCGTCATGGCGCACTTCGGCGACCTGCTGGGGCGCAAGAAAATGTTCACCCTGAGCATTTTCATGATGGCCGTGCCGACCCTGATCATGGGCCTGCTGCCAACCTACGCACAGATCGGCCTGTGGGCGCCGATTCTGTTGCTGCTGATGCGAGTGATCCAGGGCGCAGCGATTGGCGGTGAGGTGCCGGGGGCGTGGGTCTTCGTTTCCGAACACGTACCGCAAAAGCACATCGGCTACGCCTGCGGCACTCTGACCAGCGGCCTGACTGCCGGCATTTTGCTCGGCTCGCTGGTCGCCACGGCAATCAACAGCATCTACACGCCAGTGGAGGTGTCCGACTACGCCTGGCGGATCCCATTCCTGCTCGGCGGCGTCTTCGGTCTGTTCTCGGTGTACCTGCGCCGCTGGCTGCACGAAACCCCGGTGTTCGCCGAGCTGCAACTGCGCAAGGCGCTGGCCGAGGAAGTGCCGTTGCGTGCGGTGCTGCGTGACCATCGCGGGGCGATTGCGATCTCGATGCTGCTGACCTGGCTGCTGTCGGCCGGTATCGTCGTGGTGATCCTGATGACCCCGACCGTGCTGCAGACGGTCTATCACTTCTCGCCAACGATGGCGCTGCAATCGAACAGCCTGGCGATCGTGTTCCTCAGCGTCGGCTGCATTATCTCTGGCGCCCTGGCTGACCGATTCGGCGCCGGCCGGGTGTTTGTCTTCGGTAGCCTCGGCCTGCTGATCAGCTCCTGGACTTTCTATCACAGCCTCGCCGATCACCCGAACTGGCTGTTCCCGCTGTATGCGCTGACCGGTCTGCTGGTCGGCACCATCGGCGCGGTGCCTTATGTGATGGTGAAAGCGTTCCCGCCGGTGGTGCGCTTCAGCGGGCTGTCGTTCTCGTACAACGTGGCGTACGCGATCTTCGGTGGCCTGACGCCGATGGTGGTCAGCCTGTTGCTTAAAGAGAGTGCGATGGGCCCGGCCTACTATGTGGCGGTGCTGTGCACGATGGGGATTCTGGTGGGGGCGTGGCTCTGGAAGAAGGGGCGCTGATCCGTAATTTCCTCCAGTAGTACCGGCCCCTTCGCGAGCAGGCTCGCTCCCACATTGGAATGCATTTCAACCGTGGGAGCGAGCCTGCTCGCGAAGGGGGCCACTCGAATCATTCAGCAAGACCCAGATGCTGGCCTTTCATCCAATTGTCATATTTCAGCCATAGAGTGTTCACACGGCCTGCTGATACTTGGCCCCGACTTAACACACCCTATCTGCTAGGAGTAAGGCATGAAACTGAAGCGTTTGATGGCGGCAATGACTTTTGTCGCTGCTGGCGTTGCGACTGCCAACGCGTTCGCCGCTGTTGACCCTGCTATCCCGAGCTACACCAAGACCACTGGTGTGTCGGGCAACCTGTCCAGCGTCGGTTCCGATACCCTGGCCAACCTCATGACCCTGTGGGCTGAGAACTACAAGAAAGAATATCCGAACGTAAACATCCAGATTCAGGCTGCTGGCTCCGCCACCGCGCCACCTGCGCTGACCGAAGGCACCTCCAACCTGGGCCCGATGAGCCGCAAGATGAAGGACACCGAACTGGCGGCCTTCGAACAGAAATACGGCTACAAGCCAACCGCTATTCCGGTGGCCGTGGACGCCCTGGCGGTGTTCGTGCACAAGGACAACCCGATCCAGCACCTGACCATGGAGCAGGTTGACGCGATCTTCTCGTCCACCCGTCTGTGCGGCGCCAAAGCCGACGTGAAAACCTGGGGCGACCTGGGCGTGACCGGCGACCTGGCCAACAAGCCAGTGCAACTGTTCGGTCGTAACTCGGTATCCGGCACCTACGGTTACTTCAAGGAAGAAGCCCTGTGCAAAGGCGACTACAAGCCTAACGTCAACGAACAACCAGGTTCGGCGTCGGTTGTGCAGTCGATCAGCTCCTCGCTGAACGGCATCGGCTACTCGGGCATCGGCTACAAGACTGCCAGCGTGAAGACTGTTGCTCTGTCGAAGAAAGGCAGCACTGACTTCATCGAAGACACCGAAGAAAACGCCCTGAACGGCAAGTACCCTCTGTCGCGCTTCCTCTACGTTTACGTGAACAAGGCTCCGAACAAGCCTCTGGCCCCGCTGGAAGCCGAGTTCGTGAAACTGGTTCTGTCCAAACAGGGCCAGGAAGTGGTGGTGAAAGACGGCTACATCCCACTGCCAGCCAAGGTTGCTGCAAAAGCACTGGCTGACCTGGGTCTGCAGGAAGGCGGCGCTGAAGTCGCAAAAAAGTAACAAACTGAGTCAGGGGTAAACCCCGCCTGACTCATGTGGGAGCGAGCCTGCTCGCGAAGGGGCCTTCAGAACCGGCACTTTCGCGAGCAAGTTCGCCCCACACTCCCCGAATTCTTTTATCCACTGCCAGTGCCCTGCTGGCGGCGGATTTGCTGCGTCACTGCATTGTCATCTTTCTGTCATACAGGATCGCTAGGGTGTGCGCATGAATGATCTGGCCAATTCCAAAATGACTACGAACCCTCCCAAGCGCATTGACTTCAATACGCCTGAGTTGCAACGCAAGCGCCGCATTCGCGCGCTCAAGGATCGCTTCACCCGCTGGTACGTCCTCGTTGGCGGGCTGGCGGTGCTGGCAGCCATCACCCTGATCTTCTTCTTCCTCGCCTACGTCGTTGCCCCGTTGTTCCAGGGTGCCAGCCTGACCGCGAAAGATGCCATTACCCCGGCCTGGATGCAGGACGCCGGCAAGCCGCTGATGATTTCGCTCGAAGAGCAGAATCAGGTGGCGATGCGCGTTTCCGACAAGGGCCAGGCACTGTTCTTCGACATCGACAGTGGCGCTGAATTGAAACGCGTCGATCTGCCGGTTCCTGCTGGCGCGACCGTCACTTCCATTGGCGAAGATCAGCCAGGTCATCCGCTGGTAGCGGTGGGCCTGTCCAATGGCCAGGCGCTGGTGTTCCGTCACACCTATAAAGTCAGCTATCCCGATGGCAAGAAAACCATCACCCCGGCCATCGAATACCCGTACGGCGAAGCGCCGATCGCGGTGAACGAGAGCGGCGGGGCGCTGGAACATGTGAGCCTCAACGCTACCGATTCGACGCTGATGCTGGTGGGTTCGACCGGTGCGCAACTCAATGTGCTGTCGCTGACCAGCGAAGAAAACATGATGACCGGCGAAGTCACCAACGAGCAGAAGCGTATCGAACTGCCGCAGATGACCGAGCCGGTGAAAAACATCTTCGTCGACCCGCGCCAACAATGGCTGTACGTGGTCAACGGGCGCGCCCAGGCCGACGTGTTCAGCCTGCGCGACAAGAGCCTCAACGGTCGCTACAAACTGCTGGAAAACGCTGACGCAGAGGTCACCGCGAGCACGCAACTGGTGGGTGGCATCTCGCTGATCATCGGTGACTCCAAGGGTGGCCTGGCCCAGTGGTTCATGGCCCGTGATACCGATGGCGAACTGCGCCTGAAGCAGATCCGTACCTTCCAGATGGGCACCACGCCGATCGTTGAAATCACTGCCGAAGAGCGTCGCAAGGGCTTCGTGGCCCTCGATGCCAGCGGCAAGCTCGGTGTGTTCCACAGCACCGCGCACCGCACGTTGCTGGTCGAGCCGGTGGCCGAAGGTCAGGGCCTGTTCGGCCTGTCGCCGCGCGCCAACCGGGTGATCGTCGAGGCGGGCGGCAAGCTGCAACCGCTGCTGCTCGACAACCCGCACCCGGAAGTGTCGTGGAGCGCGTTGTGGAGCAAGGTCTGGTACGAGAACTACGACGAGCCTAAATACGTCTGGCAATCGACGGCGGCTAACACCGATTTCGAACCGAAACTGAGCCTCTCGCCACTGACCTTCGGTACCCTGAAAGCCGCGTTCTACGCGATGCTGCTGGCGGCACCGCTGGCGGTTGCTGCTGCGATCTACACTGCGTATTTCATGGCCCCGGGCATGCGCCGCAAGGTCAAGCCGGTGATCGAGCTGATGGAAGCGATGCCGACGGTGATCCTCGGGTTCTTCGCCGGTCTGTTCCTCGCCCCGTATGTGGAAGGGCATCTGCCGGGCATCTTCAGCCTGCTGATGCTGTTGCCGATCGGCATTCTGGTGGCCGGTTTCACTTTCAGTCGCCTGCCTGAATCGATCCGCCTGAAAGTCCCGGATGGCTGGGAAAGTGCGCTGCTGATTCCGGTGATTCTGTTTGTCGGTTGGCTGTCGCTGTACATGAGCCCGTACATGGAGAACTGGTTCTTCGGCGGTGACATGCGCATGTGGATCTCCCACGACCTGGGCATCACCTACGACCAGCGCAACGCTCTGGTGGTCGGTCTGGCGATGGGTTTTGCGGTGATCCCGAACATCTACTCGATTGCCGAAGACGCCGTGTTCAGCGTGCCGCGTGGCCTGACCCTCGGTTCCCTGGCGCTCGGTGCCACGCCGTGGCAGACCATGACCCGCGTGGTGATCCTCACCGCCAGCCCGGGCATTTTCTCGGCGCTGATGATCGGCATGGGCCGTGCGGTCGGTGAAACCATGATCGTGCTGATGGCCACCGGTAACACCCCGGTCATGGAAATGAACCTGTTCGAAGGCCTGCGCACCCTGGCCGCCAACGTCGCGGTGGAAATGCCCGAGTCGGAAGTCGGCGGCAGCCACTACCGCGTGCTGTTCCTTTCGGCGCTGGTGTTGCTGTTGTTCACCTTCGTCATGAACACCCTGGCAGAACTGATTCGTCAGCGTCTGCGCAAGAAATACTCGTCGCTTTAAGAAAGGTAGAAGTCTGTGAAACAGAACTCCCTGAATGGATGGTTCAAGAGCGGCGCCCCGGGCGTCTGGATCAGCGGTGGCGCGGTGTCCATCGCGGTCATCATGACCATTGGCCTGCTGGCGGTGATTGCCGTGCGCGGTCTGGGTCACTTCTGGCCGGCGGACCTGATCCACGCCAGCTACGACGTACCGGGCCAGGCCAATCACCTGGTCATCGGCGAAGTGGTACAGAAAGAAGAAGTACCGCGCGCACGCCTGAAAAGCGCCGGCCTGCCGGTGCCTGATCAGGGCCCGGAATTCATGACCCGCGAGCTGATCAAGGTCGGCAACCGTGACCTCAACGGCAACGACTTCACCTGGGTGGTCGGCGAGTGGTTGACCAAGCAGACCACGCCGCCGGAACTGATGGCGATCGAGCGTCGCGAGTGGGGCAACTTCTACGGCTACCTGGTCAACGTCAAACAGGACGGCAAGGTCATCGCCGAAGGTGAAGCGGCGTGGCCTGAGCTGCAAGCGCGGATCAACCGGGTGAACGGCCTGGCTGCACAGCTCAAATCGCTGGAAAAGACTGACATCGGTGCGATCAACGCAGGGCTGGAACGCATCCGTCTGCACGGGCGCAAGCTGGAACTGGACGGCAAGCTCGACGCCACCGCGCAAGCGGACATGGACGCCGAGCGTGCCGAGCTGAACGCGCGTTATCAGGATGTCGAAGCACGCCTGAGCGATCTGCATGCGCAGTTCAACCGCGACGCGTTGACCGCCCGCGATGCCAACGGCAAAGAGATCGAAATCAGCCTGGGCAAAGTGGTTCACGCTTACCAGCCGAACGCCATGGGCACGATGACCAAGATCGGTTTCTACTTCGGCAAGGTCTGGGAGTTCCTCTCGGATGACCCGCGTGAAGCGAACACTGAAGGCGGGATCTTCCCGGCGATTTTCGGCACCGTGATGATGACTCTGATCATGGCAATGATCGTCACCCCGTTCGGCGTGCTGGCGGCGGTGTACCTGCGTGAATACGCCAAGCAGAACACCCTGACCCGAGTGATCCGCATCGCGGTGAACAACCTCGCCGGTGTGCCGGCGATCGTCTACGGCGTGTTCGGTCTGGGCTTCTTCGTCTACGTGCTGGGTGGATCGGTCGACCGTCTGTTCTTCCCTGAAGCGCTGCCGGCGCCGACGTTCGGCACACCGGGTCTGCTCTGGGCTTCGTTGACCCTGGCGCTGCTGGCGGTGCCGGTGGTGATCGTGGCGACCGAGGAAGGTCTGGCGCGTATCCCGCGCACCGTCCGTGAAGGCTCGCTGGCACTGGGCGCGACCAAGGCCGAGACGCTGTGGAAGATCGTCCTGCCAATGGCCAGCCCGGCCATGATGACCGGCATGATCCTCGCCGTGGCTCGCGCCGCCGGTGAAGTGGCGCCGCTGATGCTGGTGGGTGTAGTGAAACTGGCACCGTCGCTGCCGGTCGACGGCAATTACCCGTACCTGCACCTGGACCAGAAGATCATGCACCTGGGCTTCCACATCTATGACGTCGGCTTCCAGAGCCCGAACGTCGAAGCGGCACGGCCGCTGGTGTACGCCACGGCGTTGCTGCTGGTGCTGGTGATCGCCACGTTGAACCTGTCGGCGGTGTGGATTCGTAACCACCTGCGCGAAAAATACAAAGCACTGGATAGTTGACACAAACCCTGTGGGAGCTGGCTTGCCAGCGATGCAGACGACGCGGTCTGCCAGTAACACCGCGGTGATGCCATCGCTGGCAAGCCAGCTCCCACAGGAATCGCGACAGACACAGAATTTGAGTAACCCGCTGGCGTTGTCCGGCGGTACAACGAACCGAATTTGTTAGCACAGGGAGCCTCCCATGCAGCACGAAACACATACCCACGGCATCAACATGTCGGCCCTGGGTCGCGACAAGCAGAGCCTGAGCCTCGAGCAGGAAACGGTGGCCATTGAAGTCCCGGGCCTGAGCCTGTTTTACGGTGAGAAGCAGGCGCTGTTCGACGTCAGCATGAACATCCCGAAACAGCGCGTGACCGCGTTCATCGGCCCGTCCGGCTGCGGCAAGTCCACGCTGCTGCGCACCTTCAACCGCATGAACGACCTGGTGGACGGCTGCCGTGTCGAAGGTGCGATCAACCTGTACGGCAACAACATCTATCGCAAGGGTGAAGACGTCGCCGAATTGCGTCGCCGCGTCGGCATGGTGTTCCAGAAGCCCAACCCGTTCCCGAAGACCATTTACGAAAACGTGGTCTACGGTTTGCGCATTCAAGGCATCAACAAGAAGCGTATCCTCGACGAAGCCGTCGAGTGGGCGTTGAAAGGTGCTGCACTGTGGGATGAGGTCAAAGACCGTCTGCATGACTCGGCACTCGGCCTGTCCGGTGGTCAGCAGCAGCGTCTGGTGATTGCCCGCACCATCGCGGTTGAGCCGGAAGTGTTGCTGCTCGACGAGCCGTGCTCGGCCCTCGATCCGATCTCGACCCTGAAAGTCGAAGAGCTGATCTACGAGCTGAAGTCCAAGTTCACCATCGTCATCGTGACCCACAACATGCAGCAGGCCGCGCGGGTTTCCGACTACACGGCGTTCATGTACATGGGCAAACTGGTGGAATTCGGCGACACCGACACCCTGTTCACCAATCCGGCGAAGAAGCAGACCGAAGACTACATCACCGGTCGTTACGGCTAGCAGATGGCGGTTGCTCACAGAAATTGACGCTGCGGCCCGCCGCACCTTACCGGACGCTCCAAGGACGCCACCATGATTAGTAAAGAAGGCCTTACCCACCACATCTCCGCGCAGTTCAACGCTGAACTGGAAGAAGTGCGCAGCCACCTGCTGGCCATGGGCGGGCTGGTCGAGAAGCAGGTCAACGACGCGGTCACCGCACTGATCGAGGCCGACTCCGGCCTGGCTCAGCAGGTGCGCGAGATCGACGACCAGATCAACCAGATGGAACGCAACATCGACGAAGAATGCCTGCGCATTCTCGCCCGTCGTCAGCCGGCGGCGTCCGACCTGCGTCTGATCATCAGCATCTCCAAGTCGGTGATCGATCTGGAGCGCATCGGCGACGAAGCGACCAAGATTGCCCGCCGTGCCATTCAGCTGTGCGAAGAAGGCGAAGCGCCGCGCGGTTACGTCGAAGTGCGTCATATCGGCGACCAGGTGCGCAACATGGTGCGCGATGCGCTGGACGCGTTTGCCCGCTTCGACGCCGATCTGGCCCTGTCGGTGGCGCAATACGACAAGGTCATCGACCGCGAATACAAGACCGCGCTGCGTGAGCTGGCCACCTACATGATGGAAGACCCGCGCTCTATTTCGCGGGTTTTGAGCATCATCTGGGTGCTGCGTTCGCTGGAGCGGATCGGCGACCACGCGCGCAACATCTCGGAGTTGGTGATCTACCTGGTACGCGGCACCGATGTGCGGCACCTGGGCCTCAAGCGCATGAAAGAAGAAGTTCAAGGCACAAGCGGCGAAACCGCTAATGTTCCGGGCGATGCTGACGATAAGTAAGATTGCCTGAGAAAAGCGCCCGGCCCTTTGGCCGGGCGTTTTTGTTTATGGCGCTTGAGCAGAAAATCGAATTAAAAAGCAGCACCCGCGAACGAAAAGTCCCGGCGTGACTGAAGATTGTTGGCAATGTGCCATCAGCAAAGCGGTATGCTTGCCGGGATTTTTATAGGGGTGTTGGATGAGCAAGATCAGTGTGTTGGTCGTGGACGACGCTTCGTTCATTCGCGACCTGGTGAAAAAGTGCCTGCGTAATTACTTCCCGGGAATCCGCACCGAGGACGCCATCAACGGCAAAAAGGCTCAGGCCATGTTGGCCAAGGAAGCATTCGACCTGGTGCTGTGCGACTGGGAAATGCCGGAAATGTCCGGTCTTGAACTGCTGACCTGGTGCCGCGAGCAGGACAATCTCAAGACCATGCCATTCATCATGGTCACCAGCCGTGGTGATAAAGAGAACGTGGTGCAGGCGATTCAGGCCGGCGTTTCCGGCTATGTCAGCAAGCCGTTCACCAACGAGCAACTGCTGACCAAGGTCAAGCAGGCGCTGAACAAGGTCGGCAAGCTCGACACCCTGATGAACAGCGCGCCGACCAAGATGAATTCGGCATTCGGCAACGATTCCCTGAGCGCGTTGACCGGTGGCAAGCCTGCAATGGTCGGTGCTGCGCCGGCCGCTGCGGCGGCCAATCCGTTCGCCAAGCCTGCCGCTGCGGCGGCACCTGCTGCGGCGCCGTCCCGCGGCTTGCTCAACAGCCCGCCAGTCCAGGCTCCGGCCGCCTCCAAAGCCCCGGCCGGAGGTCGTGGCCAGGGCCAGTTGCGCCTGCCAGGCGGCACCCAGCAATGCGTGATCAAGGCCCTGAGCATCAAGGAAGCGCTGTTGGTGGTGAAACGCACCGAGACCTTGCCGCAGATTCTCGACAGCGCTGTGCTCGATCTGGAGCAGGGCGACAACGCCGAAATCGCCCGCCTCAACGGCTACCTGCACGCCATCGTTGCCCACGAACAGAAAGCTGACAGCGACTGGCTGCAACTGACATTCCGTTTCGTCGACCAGGATGCGCAGAAGCTCGACTACATCTCGCGCCTGATCGCCCGCGGTACGGCGCAGAAGCACTTCGTTCCGGGCGCGTAAGCGGCGTCTGTGAAAAGATCGCAGCCTGCGGCAGCTCCTACATTGGAATGCATTTCCCTGTAGGAGCTGCCGCAGGCTGCGATCTTTTGCTTTGTGCGCTGGGCAATTTGAAACATCTGTCGACTAGCCTGGTCTGTCTCAGCTGCTAGGCTCTTTTCCAGGCCTTCCTTCGACAGATTCCTGCCCATGCTCGCGCGCCTGCTGTTTCTCTGTGGTCTTTTCCTGGCCTCCACCTCGACTGTGGCCATGACCATCTACAAATCCACCGATGCCAACGGTGTCGTGTCGTACAGCGATCGGCCGAGCAAAGGCTCGCAGGTGTTCGTGTTTCAGGACCGCATGGTCGAACATCTGGAGCGCCAGGTGTACCTCGACATCAAGAAGCAGAAGGGCGCCGACGTGGTGTTCGTGCGCAACGATCTGTATGCACCGGTCGAGATTGCGCTGGCGTTTACCGGGATGAGCAACGTGCGTGGCGTGCCGGCCCAGACCATCCGCCGAGTGCTGCCTGCGCGCAGTAATACCCGGTTGGCACTGCTCACAGCGATTACCCAGGGTCAGCCGCTGGTGTATTCACCGCAATTTCAGTATTCCCTGGGTGACCCTGCAGGCGCCGCGCAAAGCTATCGCTATCCGTTGCCGTGGCGGGGCGGGCCGTTCCGTCTGAGTCAGGGCGCCAATGGCCAGTACAGCCATTACGGGCCGAAGAACCGGTATGCGATGGACATCGCCATGCCGGTCGGCACGCCGATCATCGCCGCACGGGCCGGGGTGGTGGTGAAAACCGAAAATTCGCAGAGCGGGCGCGGCAATGATGCGTCCGGCAATTTCGTCCGGGTGCTGCATGACGACGGCACGATGGGCGTGTACCTGCACCTCAAGCAAGGTTCGGTGAGCGTGCGCGAGGGGCAGCGGGTGACGGTCGGCAGCCCGCTGGCACTGTCGGGCAATACCGGCAACAGCAGCGGTCCGCACCTGCACTTTGTGGTGCAGCGCAATACCGGGCAGGGGCTGGTGTCGATTCCGTATCAGTTCAACCAGCCGCTGGGGGCATTGCCCAACTTTGCGTTGGGCAAACAATAAAGGCGGTGGAGCTCAACTGTGGCGAGGGAGCTTGCTCCCGCTGGGCTGCGAAGCGGCCCCAAAACCCTGAAACCGCGTTCGATCAGATACACCTTGCACGCGCCTTTGCGGCTGCTGTGCAGCCGAGCGGGAGCAAGCTCCCTCGCCACAAAAGCTGTCGTGCAATCGCGATCAATCCAGCATCAACACCTTGGCCAGCACAATCTTCGGCCCTTTCATCTTCTTGATGATGATCCGCAGGCCTTCGACTTCCAGCACTTCTTCCTCTTCCGGGACGCGCTTGAGGGTTTCATAGACCAGCCCGGCGAGGGTTTCCGCTTCGATGTGATCCAGGTCGATACCGAGCAGGCGTTCAACCTTGAACAGCGGCGTGTCGCCGCGTACCAGCAGCTTGCCCGGCTGATACGCGAGGATCCCGCGCTCGGCCTTGCGGTGTTCGTCCTGGATGTCGCCGACCAGCACTTCCAGCACGTCTTCCATGGTCAGGTAGCCGATGATGTTGCCGTCGGCCTCTTCCACCACGGCGAAGTGCGAGCCGCCCTTGCGGAACTGCTCCAGCAGCTGCGACAGCGGCATGTGCCGCGACACGCGCTCCAGCGGGCGGGTCAGCTCGGCCAGGTTGAACGACTCCGGAATGTGGTCCAGCGCCGCCAGCTCCAGCAGCAGGTCCTTGATGTGCAACAGACCGACGAACTCCTGGCGCTCGCTGTCGTACACCGGGTAACGGCTGAACTTGTGGCGGCGGAACATCGCGAGAATTTCTTTCAGCGGCGCGTTGAATTCCAGGGTAATCAGGTCTTCGCGGGAGTTGGCCCAGTCGACCACCTCCAGTTCGCCCATCTCCACCGCCGAGGCCAGCACGCGCATGCCCTGGTCGCTCGGGTCCTGACCACGGCTGGAGTGCAGGATCAGTTTCAGTTCTTCGCGGCTGTAATGGTGTTCGTGGTGCGGGCCGGGTTCGCCTTGGCCGGCGATGCGCAGAATCGCGTTGGCGCTGGCGTTGAGCAGGTAGATCGCCGGGTACATCGCCCAGTAGAACAGGTACAGCGGCACTGCCGTCCACAGCGACAGCAGCTCGGGTTTGCGGATCGCCCATGACTTGGGCGCCAGCTCACCGACCACGATGTGCAGGTAGGAAATGATGAAGAACGCGGTAAAGAACGAAATGCCTTTGACCACTTCCGGCGACTGCACGCCGACCGCGCTCAGCAGCGGCTCGAGCAGGTGCGCGAACGCCGGTTCACCGACCCAGCCCAGACCGAGGGAGGCGAGGGTGATACCGAGCTGACAGGCCGAGAGGTACGCATCCAGTTGACTGTGAACGGTGCGCAGGATGTGCCCGCGCCAGCCGTTCTTGTCGGCGATGGCCTCGACCCGGGTCGAGCGCAGTTTGACCATGGCAAATTCCGCCGCAACGAAGAAGCCGTTGAGCAACACCAGGATCAGAGCGAAAAGAATCATGCCGAAATCGGCGAAAATCGTAGCGAGGGACAAGCCAGGGGAAGGGTCCATGATGGAGTTTTGCAGGTTCCGTGTGATTCGTAAGAGAGAAAAAATCGCGCCTGAAAGGCAGACGCAAGTCAGCCAATGTAGCGGCTGACTTGGCGATTGCCTAGTGGCGCGTGCTGGCCGGTATCACTCGGCGGCGCTGATGGCCCGTGCATGGGCCACCTGGGCCGGGGCGAAGTGGCAGGTGAACGTGCTGCCATGACCAGGCACGCTGCTGATCTCCATCCGTGCGCGGTGGCGCAGCAACACATGTTTGACGATTGCCAGGCCCAGCCCGGTGCCGCCGGTGTTGGAGTTGCGACTGGAGTCGACACGGTAGAAGCGTTCGGTCAGGCGCGGCAGGTGCTTGCTGTCGATGCCGATCCCGGAGTCCTGCACGCTCAGGTGCGCGCCTTGCTCGTCGCCCCACCAGCGAATGCGGATGTTGCCCTCGGCCGGGGTGTACTTCACGGCGTTGAACACCAGGTTGGAGAAGGCGCTGCGCAGTTCCGCCTCGCTGCCCTTGAGCAGGATCTTGCCATCGGCTTCGAGGGTGATTTTCTGGTTTTTCTGCCCGGACAACTGCTGCGCATCGCTTTTGATCGACTGCAGCAGGGTGTCGATCTGCACCGGCTGATTGTCCGACGGGTAATCGGTGGCTTCCAGTTTCGCCAGCAACAGCAGGTCGTTGAGCAGGGTCTGCATGCGCCCGCCCTGTTGCTGCATCTGCTGCAGGGCGCGACTCCAGCGCGGATTCACTTCCTCGACATTATCGAGCAGGGTTTCCAGGTAGCCGCAGATCACCGTCAGCGGCGTGCGCAGTTCGTGGGAGACGTTGGCGATGAAGTCTTTGCGCATCTGTTCCAGCTGATGGATGCGCGTGACGTCGCGCACCAGCATCAAATGTTCATTGTTGCCGTAGCGCGTCAGGTACAGCTGAATGCGCACCCGATCATTGGTCGGCGAAGGGATTTCCAGCGGTTCGGCGTAGCTGTCCTGCTCGAAGTATTCCTTGAAGCGCGGATGGCGCACCAGGTTGGTCACCGGTTGGCCACTGTCCTGCGGGGTCTTGAGGCCGAGCAGGGTTTCGGCAGCGCGGTTCCACCATTCCAGATTGCCGTCGCTGTCGAGCATGATCACCGCATCTTTGAGCGCGGCGGTGGACTCCTGTACCCGGTCGATCACCGCTTGCAGGCGTCCGCGTACCCTTTGGTCGCGGCGTTGCAGGTGGTAGATGCTGTCGAACACCTCGCCCCACAGGCCATAGCCATCGGGCGGTGCTTCATCGGGTTGGTGCAGACGCAGCCATTCGTGCAGGCGCAGCAGTTGCTTGAGCGTCCAGGCCAGATACAGGCCCAGGCCGGCAGCGAGGCTCCAGCCGTAATAGCCGCTGATCAAACCGATCACCAGGCAGGCGGTGACCAGCAACAGCATGTGGCGAATCAGGGTGCCATGCCAGTTTTGATTCACGGAAAATACGGTCCTTGTCAGCGAGTCTGGCGGTCGGATCAGGCCTTGGTGGAAAACCGGTAGCCGGTGCCGCGCACGGTTTGTACCAGATTTTCGTAGGCATCGCCGAGGGCCTTGCGCAGGCGCCGGATGTGTACGTCGACGGTGCGCTCTTCAACATAGACGTTGCCGCCCCAGACCTGATCCAGCAACTGCCCGCGCGTGTAGGCGCGTTCCTGGTGAGTCATGAAGAATTGCAGCAGACGGTATTCGGTCGGGCCCATCTCGGCCGGACGGCCGTCGATGGTCACGCGGTGGCTGATCGGGTCGAGCAGCAGGCCGCCGACTTCGATTGGTGCTTCGCCATCGGTCGGGCCGGCGCGACGCAGCACAGCCTTGAGGCGGGCGACCAGTTCGCGTGGGGAAAACGGCTTGGTGATGTAGTCGTCGGCGCCGACTTCAAGACCCTGAATCTTGTTGTCCTCTTCGCCCTTGGCGGTGAGCATGATGATCGGGATGTCCCCGGTCAGTTCGTCACGCTTGAGGCGGCGGGCCAGTTCGATGCCGGAGGTGCCGGGCAGCATCCAGTCGAGCAGGATCAGGTCCGGTTTGCGGTCAACGATGATGGCGTGTGCCTGCTGCGAGTTCTCCGCCTCGAGGCAGTCATAGCCGGCCATTTCCAACGCAACGGCGATCATTTCGCGAATGGGCGCTTCGTCGTCGACGATCAGAATGCTCCTGCCAACCATGCCTTAATCCTCTTGTCATTTAACTGTCTTGCGCCGCATTAGATAACGGAATTATTGCAGTCGTGTGACAGTATTTTAGTCGTCCGGCGGTTGGCGTGATCCTGGACTAAGCTCTAAGTCCGAATCCTGACAACCACAAAAGAAGGTTTCCATGACTCAAATGACTGCTTCTTTCAAAGCCCTGCTGATGGCTGCTGCCGTTGCATTACCGTCGATGGCGTTCGCCGCCGACCCGGTCATGATGAAAGACGGCATGATGACCGATCACAAAGGCATGACCGTGTACACCTTCGACAAGGACACGGGCGGTAAATCGATGTGCAACGGCGATTGCGCGAAGAACTGGCCGCCGATGATGGCGCCGGCGGGTGCCAAGGCTGAAGGCAAATTCACCCCCATCAAGCGTGATGACGGCACCATGCAGTGGGCATATGACGGCAAGCCGCTTTACACCTTCAAAATGGATGAAAAACCCGGCGACATGAAGGGGGAAGGGTTCAAGGACATGTGGCACATGCCTAAACACTGATTCCTGCAGTAACTACGTCCCTGTGGGAGCGAGCAGGCTCGCTCCCACAGGTTTTTGTGGATCAGCGCAACGCGTAATCCAGCACGATCCCGACAAAAATCGCCAATCCGGCCCAATGGTTGTGCAAGAACGCCTTGAAGCAACGCATGCGGTCGCGATCGCGGGTGTACCAGAACTCCCACGCATAACAGCCAGCGGCCACCAGCAGGCCGAGATGGAACCACGTCCCCAGCTCGAACTTCGACCCGGCCAGCAACAGGCAGCCGAGCGACAGCGCCTGCAACGTCAGGATGATCACCCGGTCCGCATCGCCGAACAGAATTGCCGTGGATTTCACGCCGATCTTCAGGTCATCGTCACGATCGGTCATCGCGTAATAGGTGTCGTAACCCACTGTCCACAACAGATTGGCGATCCACAGCAGCCACGCGGCGGCAGGCAGTTCGCCGGTTTCGGCGGTGAACGCCATCGGCATGCCCCACGAGAACGCCGCGCCGAGCACCACTTGCGGGTAATAGGTGTAGCGCTTCATGAACGGATAGGTGAACGCCAGCGCCAGGCCGCCCAGCGACAGCCAGATGGTCGGCGCATTAGTGCACAGCACCAGCAGGAAACTCACGCCCATCAGCAGCGCGAAGAACACCAGCGCCTCTTTCGAACTGACCTTGCCGCTGGCCAGCGGTCGTTGCGCGGTGCGTTTGACGTGGCCATCAACCTTGCGGTCGGCCCAGTCGTTGATCACGCAACCCCCGGCGCGGGTCAGTACCACACCAAGGACGAAAATCACGATATTGGCCAGCGAAGGCGCGCCCTTACCGGCAATCCATAGCGCCCATAGCGTCGGCCACAGCAGCAGGTAAATGCCGATCGGCTTGTCCATGCGCGTCAACTGAATGAAATCCCAGGCGCGTGGATTCAAACGGTTCAGGGACTTGAGCAGGCTCTGGTACATCAGCAGTTCTCCGGATGGGCGCGGGCGGCGTTCCACAGCGTCGGCAGGAAAATCTCCGCCACCAGCACGCTCAAGGCGCCACGGTCGAAGCGCGAACGGCGGCCCCACAGTTCGGGCGCCTGGCAGGCTGACGGCAACCAGTCCTGCGGGTAGTGGCAGACCTCGATGGCGCGGCGCTGGAAGGCGTGGTCGCAAAACAGCAGTTCGCCCAGCGAGCGGCTGCCCAGTTCATCCATGTGCAAGCCGTCGCCTTGCAGGGCGGCGCGTGACGCCACGCTGCGGGCGAACACCCAGGCTTCGCCGTGACCGCGCAGATACACCTCGCGCACCCAGCCTTCGCTGCCTTCGGCCAGATCCAGCGCCGCGCATTCGTCGCTGCGCAAAGTGTCCCAGCCTTCGAACAGCGGCGTGACACTGAAGCCGTCATTCGACAGCCGCGTCAGGCGGCGGGTCAGCGAGCCTTCGTCGAACAACCAGTTCAGGGTCAACGAATCGGGAAGGGACGTCAGTCGGCTTTGAGTCAGCCAGAGCGGGGCCGGGCAGGCATTTGAATGGTGCACAATGAGTCATTATTGGCCGCAAATGAGGCGGCGAGCTTAACATGGCGTGCTGCGAATTTGATGGATCCGGGTCGCCGTTGCGCCGAACAGGCTTGCATCTGCCCGGCACCCTCAGTACAAAACGCCCTGAGCCGGACGGCAGCACAACCACCATCGACCGTCCGCGCCGACCAAAGCCTGAAACCCTGAGGAAGTACCTGAATGAAAAAGTGGCAATGCATCGTCTGCGGCCTGATCTACAACGAAGCTGACGGCTGGCCGGATGACGGCATCGCGCCGGGCACCCTGTGGCAGGACGTGCCGGAAGACTGGCTGTGCCCGGACTGTGGCGTCGGCAAACTCGACTTCGAAATGATCGAAATCAACTAAGCACCAACAAGGAGTAAGGCATGAGCGCACCTGTCGTCATCATCGGCACCGGCCTGGCGGGCTACAACCTGGCCCGGGAGTTTCGCAAGCTCGACAGCGAAACCCCGCTGCTGCTGATTACTGCAGATGATGGCCGCTCATACTCCAAACCGATGCTCTCCACCGGTTTCGGCAAGAACAAGGACGCCGACGGCCTGAGCATGGCCGAACCCGGCGCGATGGCCGAGCAATTGAAGGCCGAAGTGCGCACCCACACGCGCATCAGCGGCATCGACGCCGGCCACAAGCGCCTGTGGATCGGCGAAGAAGCGGTGTACTACCGCGACCTGATCCTCGCCTGGGGCGCGGAAACCGTGCGGGTGCCGATCGAAGGCGATGGCGCCGAACTGGTATTCCCGATCAACGATCTCGAAGACTACGCACGCTTTCGTGCCGCCGCTGCTGGCAAGCGCCGCGTATTGCTGCTGGGAGCGGGCCTGATCGGCTGCGAATTCGCCAACGACCTGATCCTCGGCGGCTACGAGGTGCAACTGGTGGCGCCGTGCGAGCAAGTGATGCCGATGCTGCTGCACCCGGCCGCTGCGGCCGCCGTGCAGGCCGGGCTGGAAAGCCTGGGCGCGCGTTTTCACCTTGGCCCGGTGCTGACCCGCCTGCAAAAAGTCGCGGACGGGCTGGAAGCGCATCTGTCCGACGGTCAGGTGATTGCCTGCGATGTGGTGGTGTCGGCCATCGGCCTGCGTCCGCGCATTGATCTGGCCGCGGCGGCCGGGGTGCAGGTCAACCGCGGCGTTGTTGTCGACCGGTATCTGAAAACGTCCCACCCCAATATCTACGCCCTGGGCGACTGCGCCGAGGTCGATGGGCTGAATCTGTTGTACGTGATGCCCCTCATGAGCTGTGCGCGTGCGCTGGCACAAACCCTGGCGGGTAATCCGACGGCGGTGAGCTACGGCGCGATGCCGATCACGGTGAAAACCCCGGTGTGCCCGTTGGTCGTTTCGCCACCGCCAAGGGGCAGCGAAGGCGTCTGGACCGTCGAAGGGCAGGGCGCCGACATCAAGGCCCTGTGCCACAGCGCCGAGGGTCAGTTGGTCGGTTACGCGCTGACTGGCGCGGCAGTGATGGAAAAACTCGCCCTGAACAAACAGCTTCCGCCCCTGCTGGCGTAAATACCGGTCGTTCTGTCGGAATCACCCCGCTTTTGCCCCTACAAAGGTCGCGGGGAGACTGGCGCCGCCGGTATCCGCGTGCCATTCTCACTCCCGTCTGCCGCAGAGTAGAGCCTGCGGCGCCTTGGGCGCTGTTCCAACGAGAACAGCACGGACATAACAACAAAAAACCGTCAAAGGGGCTTCACTAATGCGTAAACCAGAACTCGCCGCTGCAATCGCTGAGAAAGCGGATCTGACCAAAGAACAGGCCAACCGCGTTCTCAACGCCGTCCTCGAAGAAATCACCGGCGCTCTGCACCGCAAGGACAGCGTCACGCTGGTGGGCTTCGGCACCTTCCTGCAACGCCACCGCGGCGCCCGCACCGGCAAGAACCCGCAAACCGGTGAGCCGGTGAAGATCAAAGCCAGCAACACCGTGGCATTCAAGCCAGGCAAGTCGCTTAAAGACAGCGTCAATCCTTAAATTGCGGCAAACTCCCTGACAAGCAGGGAGAACTGCAATAAAAATGGGCACACCGATTGCGGTCGGGTGCCCATTTTTTGTGGCTGCCCATCGGCTTACTGACGTCGGAAACAGGCCTTGCCGTTGCCGAAATCCACGGCCAGACAGTTCGGTTCGATGGCCAGTTGCAGATCCTGAAACAGGCCAGACAAATCGCTGTTCGACGCCGCTTTGGTCTCGCTCTTCAGCGTCACGGTGTTGTTCTCCACCCGCCAGGTGCCCTTGGCAAAGCCGTCTGCGCTGCCATACGCCACGCCGGCGTCAAACGTGCCGTCCTTGCGCAACAGCAATTCAGCGCCCATTTCCATTGCGCCGGTCAGATAGTAATGACCATCCAGTGGCGGTGTCTCTGCGGAGGCTTGAGTGACGGGTAGCGACATCAGTGCTGCGAACAACAGGGGTTTCAATTCCATGAGGTAAAGCTCCTTGGCGGCTCCGGGCTCGGGAGCCGAATGAGATGCAGGCTTCGGACCGTGGCTCAACAGTCAGCCGGTCTGGTTGACATTGCCGGTCGAAAAGAATTTACCAAGGCAAGCTGGCAACGTGGGAAATAAAACGATGTAAGAATTATCCCTGACATTTATCAGAGTATTTTCGGCATGGAAGTGTTGCTTAAGGGCTGGAAATGACTGTTGGATCGCACTTCGATAATTATTGAGTTGGCACTGAAGTGCAGCATTCACGAGATGAATAAAGTTTCAGAAAAATGAATTGCCATCAATTTGATGGCACTTTTGTTGTTGCGCGTTGTCGCCAGTGAATTGTTTGTAAAATCCAGCGGGTTTTCGGAAGAATCCTACTTCTATTTTTTTCGAGAGTTGTCATGCTGGCCGCCGTGTAATGGGCCGGATGTTCGATGCGATTTGTGCAAGCTGGATCGGGCCGCTCTGGATCAAGGGTTTTGAGGGCGCAGGGCGAATGTTCACAATATAATTCGCCATCAGGGATTCCCCTGCCATATATAGGGTGATCTCTTACACAGCCCAATGAACACTTCGTCTTGTTGTTTAATCAGATGCTTGCTAGTGGCCATCATAGTGATTACGATGCGCCCACTTGAAAGAGCACATCTCAATTGGATGAGTCGCTTCACCGCTCTTCGATACTGTCCCGCGCCGCGGTAACTCCAACAGGCGCCTGACTGTAATCCTGAATAAAGGCCATGGATGTCCTACTCAAGCAAACTTTCCGCCCATTACCTCGAACTCGCAAAAGTCTCTGTTTCCAAAGAGAATTTCGCGGGCGAAGACGTTCGTTTTTCGAGCGAATTCGAGGCGCTGGAAAGCGAGCTGGCCAAAGCCTCGTCGATGCACGAAAGCGGGCAGATCGACTGGCTGAAAATCCGTGAAAACAGTGAAAACCTGCTGCGTACCCAATCCAAGGATTTGCGTGTCGGCGCCTGGCTGACCTGGTCGCTGTACCAGCGCGAATCCTTCCCCGGGCTGCTGGCCGGCCTCGGTCTGCTGCACCATCTGTCGGAAAACCACTGGGCCGACGTTCATCCGCTCAAACCGCGCACCCGTGCCGCCGCCATCGGCTGGCTGGTGCCGCGCCTGGAGCAGGTGCTCACCGAAAACATCGCGATCAAGGAGCAACTGCCGATGTTCCGGCAGTTGTCCGAGCACCTGGCCGGTCTCGATGCCGCGTGCACCGAACATTTGGGCGACGATGCGCCGCTGCTGTTGCCGCTCTCGCGTCGCCTGAAAACCATGATCCAGCGTGCCGCCGACAATCAGCCGGCCCCTGGTGTGGTGGGTGCGGCGGTGGCGCAGGTCAAGCAGGCCGCGAGCCAGCTGCTGACCCCCGGCGCACCGATCGACAACGAAAAAGACGCTTACAAGGCACTGCGCGCCCAGCAGGAAAGCGCGCGTCCGTTGTGTGCCTGGTGGCTCAAACAGAAAGCCACCGACCTGCGCGCCTTGCGTCTGAACCGCACTTTGCTGTGGCTGCCGATCGACGCGGTGCCCGAGCGCAACGCCGAGCAGATCACCGTGTTGCGGGGTCTGCCGGTGGACAAGCTCAAGCAGTACCAGGATCGCTTCGATCAAGGCAAATACGCCGACCTGCTGGTGGAACTGGAGGCGAGCCTGGCGAAGGCGCCGTTCTGGTTCGACGGCCAGAGGATGGTCTGGGAGTGTCTCCAGAACCTCAACGCCGAGATGGCAATGCGCGAAGTGGAAATCCACTTCGCGCTTTTGGTTCAGCGCCTGCCCGGCATTATCGAATGTCGCTTCCATGACGGTGCGCCGTTTGCCGATCCGTCCACCCGGGCGTGGATCGCCGGCAATGTCATGCCGCACCTGCAAAGCGCCAGCGCGCCGCGCAAGGTCGAAACCGACGACGTCGAGACCCAGCCCGCCTGGGAAAAAGCCCTGCAGGACGTGCTGCCGCTGCTGCGCAAGGAAGGCCTCAAGCCTGCCGTGCAGATTCTCAAGCAAGGCCTGCAAACGGCCCACGGCGGACGCGAGCGGTTCTTCTGGCAGTTCGCCCTCGCGCGGCTGTGCTTCATGGCCAAGAAATACGAACTGGCCAAGAACCAGCTCGAAACCCTCGATCAGACATTACAGGACTCAGGCCTGCACGCCTGGGAGCCCGATCTTGCATTGGAAGTGCTGCACCTGCTGCACAGTTGCTGCGAGCTGTTGCCGCAGAACCATGCAGTGCGTGAACGCAAGGAAGAGATTTATCGCAGGCTGTGCCACCTCGATCTCGAAGTGGTACTCGAATAGGCCCCAGGGCCACAACCGCAAGGAGAAAAGCCATGGCCAAAGAAGGCTCGGTAGCCCCCAAGGAACGCATCAACGTCACCTTCAAACCCGCCACCGGCGGTGCTCAGGAAGAGATTGAACTGCCGCTGAAGCTGCTGGCAATCGGTGACTACACCCACCGCAAGGACGATCGCAAAATCGAAGATCGCAAGCCGATCAGCATCGACAAGATGACCTTCGACGAAGTGTTGGCCAAGCAAGAACTGGGTCTGACGCTGAGCGTGCCGAACCGTCTGCAGGAAGATGGCGAGGCCGACGAGCTGGCTGTGCAATTGCGCGTCAATTCGATGAAGGACTTCAACCCGGCCAGCCTGGTCGAGCAAGTGCCTGAGCTGAAAAAACTGATGGAACTGCGCGATGCGCTGGTGGCCCTCAAAGGCCCGCTGGGTAACGCACCTGCGTTCCGTAAAGCGATCGAAGGCGTGCTCGCCGACGACGAATCCCGCGGTCGCGTACTCGGTGAGCTGGGCCTGAACGCCGCAGCCCCGGACGCCTGAGACTCCAGCCAAGGAAGCCAACACAATGAGCACTAGCGCAGCACAAGAGAAGAGCGCCGAGAGCGGCGAATACAGCATTCTCGACAGCATCATCGCCGAAACCCGTCTGACTCCGGACGACGAAGCCTACGACATCGCCAAGCGTGGCGTCTCGGCGTTCATCGAAGAACTGCTCAAGCCGCAGAACAACGGTGAGCCGGTCAAGAAAGCCATGGTTGACCGCATGATCGCCGAGATCGATGCCAAGCTCAGCCGTCAGATGGACGAAATCCTGCACCACCCGGATTTCCAGGCGCTGGAATCGTCGTGGCGTGGCCTGCAGTTGCTGGTCGACCGCACCAACTTCCGCGAAAACATCAAGATCGAAATCCTCAACGTCTCCAAAGAAGACCTGCTGGACGATTTCGAAGATTCGCCGGAAGTCATGCAGTCGGGCCTGTACAAGCACATCTACACCGCTGAGTACGGCCAGTTCGGTGGTCAGCCGGTGGGCGCGATCATCGCCAACTACTTCATGTCCCCAAGCTCGCCGGACGTGAAACTGATGCAGTACGTGGCCAGCGTTTCCTGCATGTCCCACGCGCCGTTCATCGCCGCGGCCGGCCCGAAATTCTTCGGTCTGGAAAGCTTCACCGGCCTGCCGGATCTGAAGGATCTGAAAGACCACTTCGAAGGCCCGCAGTTCGCCAAATGGCAGAGCTTCCGTACTTCGGAAGACTCCCGTTACGTTGGCCTGACCGTGCCGCGTTTCCTGCTGCGTAACCCGTACGATCCGGAAGAAAACCCGGTCAAATCGTTCGTGTACAAGGAAACCGTTGCCAACAGCCACGAGCACTACCTGTGGGGCAACACCGCGTTCGCGTTCGGCACCAAGCTGACCGACAGCTTCGCCAAATTCCGCTGGTGCCCGAACATCATCGGCCCACAGAGCGGTGGCGCGGTTGAAGATCTGCCGTTGCACCACTTCGAAAGCATGGGCGAAATCGAAACCAAGATCCCGACCGAGGTTCTGGTCTCCGACCGTCGTGAATACGAACTGGCCGAGGAAGGCTTTATCTCCCTGACCATGCGCAAAGGTTCCGACAACGCGGCGTTCTTCTCCGCCAGTTCGGTGCAGAAGCCGAAGTTCTTCGGCATCAGCGCAGAAGGCAAGGCGGCAGAGCTGAACTACAAGCTTGGCACCCAACTGCCGTACATGATGATCGTCAACCGCCTGGCTCACTACCTCAAAGTGCTGCAGCGCGAGCAACTCGGTTCGTGGAAAGAGCGTACCGACCTCGAACTGGAACTGAACAAGTGGATCCGCCAGTACGTGGCCGACCAGGAAAACCCGAGCGCCGAAGTGCGTGGCCGTCGTCCGCTGCGCGCTGCGCAAGTGATCGTCAGTGACGTTGAAGGCGAGCCGGGCTGGTACCGCGTGAGCTTGAACGTGCGCCCGCACTTCAAGTACATGGGTGCCGATTTCACCCTGTCGCTGGTTGGCAAGCTGGACAAAGAGTAAGAGCGACTCATGGACGGATACGGCAGCCTCTTCGAACGCCTCAACGGCGACGTGGAACTACGCAAGGGCAACAGCCTTGAGGCTTGTGCCATGGCGTCAGTGGCTGCCCATCTGGCCAAAATGCTCAGCACCCGGGCCGGCAGCGTGCAAACGCTGGCCGACTACGGGTTGCCCGATCTCAATGACATGCGTCTGAGCCTGCACGACTCCCTGAGTCAGGCCCGTCTGGCCATCGAAAACTTCATCGAAGCCTACGAGCCGCGCCTGAGCAACGTGCGTGTCATTTCCCTGCCGCGTGACCACGACCAGTTGCGGCTGGCCTTCAGCATCGAAGGCCTGCTGGAAGTCGAGGGGTTCAAGCGTCAGGTCAGTTTTTCCGCGCGCCTGGATGGCAGCGGTCAAGTGAAGGTCACCTAAGGAGATTCCCGATGTCTGGCAAACCCGCAGCACGCGTATCCGACCCCACCGCTTGCCCACTTCCAGGCCACGGTACCAACCCGATCGCCGCCGGTTCCGGCGACGTGTTCTTCGACGGCCTCGCGGCCGCCCGCCAGGGCGATGCCTCCGCGTGTGGTGGTGCGTTGGTCGGCGATCTGGCGACCACGGTTTTGATCAATGGCAAACCGGCCGCCACGGTTGATTCGGTGGGAGCCCATGGCAACAAGGTCACGGCGGGTTCCGGGACGGTGATTATCGGTAATTCGCATTCGCCGGCGCCGTTTGTGCCGCCGTTACCGGTGGAGATCAAATGGCCGTTTAACGAGCACTACGTCATCAATTGTCAGGACTCCGGGAAGCCACTGGCGGGAGTGGCATACAGTTTCAAAACCGCCTCGGGGAAAGTTATCAGTGGCGTCACAGGAGCCGACGGGAAGACGCAAAAAATCTCGTCCTCTGTAGCGGAGTCCTATGAGTTGATTATTGAACAGCAATCTGAAGTCGTAATTGGATAAAAGGATTTTGTTATGGCGGATACGAAAATAGCATCAAGTCTGACGCCGGCCAGTAACCAAACTGGTAAGTCTGCAGCTGTCCGTCAATTCAAAATCACAGATATACCTGATGCCATGGATAAGATGAAGTGGCCAGTTGCTGCGAAGCTGATGCGCCATTGGTTTGATGGCAAACCATGGCCAACTGCCGATGGTGCCATGAGTAAAGAGGTTAAAGACCATATTGCTCTTGCTGACATCGCCTACGTAAATGACACCATCGTAAAAATGGCCTGGTTGGAAAAGTTTGAACCTGCGAAAGCTGTCATTGAAGAGCTTAAATCAGCCTGGGATAATCCTGCAGGTCGCAATAATATAAGCAAGAAGATTAAAGATAAGTATCTTGGCTCGGCGCCGGGTGTCTATCCTTTTAAGTTTGCGAGCGCCAGGAAGGTTGAAGAGTTTGGATACAGCAATAATCGAGCAGTTAAATTCGGTCTAATAGAGAAGACTGATGAATTGCGAGCTGCGCTGGCAAACTTTAACGTCCGCGTATTTCCAGAAGGAAAGCTGGTTATTTCCGTAGACAGCATTCAACTGTTTGTAGAGCGAATTGGGTTTTACGCTGAGGATGCGTATGACTTCAATGACGCACCGGATGACAATTTCAGTCAGCCATTGGGGTTCTGGAACTTCGATGGTATAGCCAACCCGGCCTATGCGGCCACTGCAAATGCCGGTGCGGCGCAGATGAAGTCAAACATCGCTTCAAACCCCTATATCAGTGCAGAAGACTCTCAGGCGATGTTTCGGGAAATAGAAAGCTCGCGTTATTTCTATATTACGAATTCTCATTTTGTAAAATATCGAACGGAATTTAAAAAAGGCGGTGATTTCCAGGTTTTGTCTGATATCAAATATCAGAATGTTCCCGTGACAGTTATTAATGTTTGGAATAAATGATGCGAATTTTTTGCTCATATACAATCGCTGTCGAAGTGGGTGTGGCGAAAGAATGACTACGCTTAAAAAGAAATGGCTAGTGGCTATCAGTTTGCTCTTGGCGTTGATTGCATTGATCGTTTATTGCGTAAGCGCAATGCTAGGGTATCCTGCAAGTACAACTACAGTTAGCCCCTCGGGTCGCTACACAATTGAGAATGTGCGTGTCGGCAGGATCTTCATGCTTGGCGGTATGGCGTATTTAAGAGTTGTCGACTCAAAAGAGCCAGGAAAGGTATATCGAACCCCGTTGTATGATACTCAGTCATTGGATATGCGCACGTTCGAAGATGAAACTGAAGTTGGAATTACTTGGATCGCCTTCGAAAAGAAAGATAAGGCTTTTATAATCTCCATGCCGCAATGGGAAGAAAGCTGGCTGAATATTTTCATCAGTAATACACCCTACGAGATTCTGGAAAATTGATAGCAGTATGAACAGCTACGTTCGTCTCGCCCTATGCCTATTAATCCACGCTCTCGGATGCGTGGCGTATGCATTTTTGAATGACGCGGTTGTGCATGCTTACAGGCTTTTTAACGGCGGATTTACCTCCCATGGTGTCGCCATCGGCATTGCGAGTTACGCACTGTTTTACATTTTTCTGGGCGTCAACCTGATCGTTGCGCTGATTCCAGGTCTGGTCGCCAAGCTGGCCATCCTTTTTCTGATGGTGTGCTTCATCCTGCTCTGGATGCTACCCGACAACCCGTTAAGAGCCCTGTTTTACGGCGTAGCTCAAGGCTGCGTCACGTTGCTGGCGATCCTCACCACTCAAGTCATCGAGTTGCGTTGGGCTTTGCGAAACATCGCAGGTCGCATTCAGCCAAGTCAGCCTGCAGGTGCAATCCAATGACCAGGTCGGACATCGAGCGTAATCCGCAGGACAGTTATTCCATGAGTTCCACTACCAGGCAGGTAACCCGTGTCCTTTAACCACTACTACCAAAGCGAACTCACCGCACTGCGCCAACTCGGTCGCCGTTTCGCCGAGCGTAGTCCGGCGTTGGCGCCATTCCTGGGCCAGGCCGGGCGGGATCCGGATGTGGAGCGGTTGCTGGAAGGTTTTGCGTTCCTCACCGGGCGTCTGCGGCAGAAACTCGATGACGAGCTGCCGGAGCTCAGCCACTCGCTGATGCAGTTGTTGTGGCCGAACTACATGCGTCCGCTGCCGGCGTTCAGCATTCTGCAGTTCGATCCGTTGAAACGTTCTGGCCCGGCACTGGTGGTCGAGCGCGATACGCCGATTGAAAGCAAGCCGATCGAAGACGTGCGTTGCCGCTTCCGCACCTGCTATCCGACTGAAGTCCTGCCGCTAAATCTGGCCGCGCTGAATTACTCGGTAAAGGGCGACGGGTCGCTGCTCAGCCTGCGTCTGGAAATGAGCGCCGACGGCCACCTCGGTGAGCTGGAACTGAGCAAGCTGCGCCTGCACTTTGCCGGCGAACGCTACATCAGCCAGATGCTCTACCTGAGCCTGCTGCGCAACCTGGAAGGCATCGAACTGATCCCGCTCGACGGTGCCGGCAAGCCGATCGATGGCGTGTCCGGCAAGCCGATGGCGTTCAAGATTCCCGGTGACCGGGTCAAGCCGGTCGGCTTTGCCGAAGAAGAAGCGTTGATCCCGTATCCGCTGAACACCTTCCGTGGCTATCGCTACCTGCAGGAATACTTCGCCTTCCAGGACAAGTTCCTGTTCGTCGACGTCAACGGTCTGGACATCCTCAAGGCGCTGCCGGAAGACACGCTCAAGCAGATGCGCGGCCTGGAATTGCGTTTCGATATCCGCAAGAGCGGGATCATGCGCATGCGGCCGACCCTGGATAACGTGAAGCTGTTCTGCACGCCGATTGCCAACCTGTTCGCCCACGATGCGCTGCCGATCCGCCTCGATGGCAAACAGGATGAATACCTGCTGCTGCCGGCGGAATACGATCTGGAAAACTGCGGCGTGTTCTCGGTGGAAACCGTGACCGGCTGGAAGCCCGGCGGCCTCGGTTATCAGGAGTACGTGCCGTTCGAGTCGTTCGAGCACGACCCGAGTTTCGACGTGCCCAACAGCCGTCCGCATTACAGCATCCGCCAGCGTTCATCCTTGCTGCATGACGGCCTCGACACCTACCTGAGCTTCGGCATCCGCCACACCGAAGCCCACGAAACCCTGTCGATCGAGTTGATGTGCACCAACCAGAACCTGCCGCGCAAGCTCAAGCTTGGCGACATCTGCATGGCTTGCGAAGAGACCCCGGAGTTCCTCAGTTTCCGCAACATCACCCCGGCCACGTCGAGCTTTGCGCCGCCGCTGAACCGTGACTTCCTGTGGAAGCTGATCAGCAACATGTCGCTCAACTATCTGTCGCTGGCCGACGTCAACGCGTTGAAGGTGATTCTCGAAACCTACGACCTGCCGCGCTACTACGACCAGCACGCGGAGAAGGTCAGCAAACGCCTGCTCGGCGGCCTCAAGCACATCAAGCACCACCACGTCGACCGGCTGCACCGTGGCTTGCCGGTGCGCGGTCTGCGCACCGAACTGACCATCGACCCGGAAGGGTATATCGGCGAAGGCGACCTGTTCGTTTTCGCCTCGGTTCTTAACGAGTTTTTCGCGCTTTACGCCAGTCTCAATTCGTACCACGAGCTGCGGGTAAAAAGCACACAGGGAGAGGTGTACCAATGGACACCACGTATGGGCCTGCAGCCCCTGCTTTAAGCGGGCTGACCAAGGTAATACGCGAGTACTCGCTGTTTCAGGCCGTGCTGCTGGTGATCGACCGGCTGCGCGAAGCACACCCGTACCTGAGCGAAGACGATCTGTACGACCAGGTGGAGTTTCAGGCCAACCCGAGCCTGGGCTTTCCGCGCAGCGACGTCGATCGCGTGGAGTTTTTCGAAGAGCACGGGCAGATGCGCGCACGCATGCGTTTCAACCTGATCGGGCTGGTCGGCTCGGGTTCGCCGCTGCCGGCGTTCTACGGCGAGCAAGCGCTGGGCGACAGCGAGGACGGCAACCCGACGCGCAATTTCCTCGACCTGTTCCACCATCGCCTGCAACGGCTGATGCTGCCGATCTGGCGCAAGTACCGCTATCGCGCCAGCTTCCAGAGCGGTGCGATCGACCCGTTCTCGTCGCAGCTGTTTGCGCTGATCGGTCTGGGTGGCGACGAGATCCGCAAGGCCAAGGAACTGAACTGGAAGCGCCTGTTGCCGTACCTCGGCTTGCTCAGCTTGCGCGCGCACTCCGCGGCGCTGATCGAAGCGGTGTTGCGTTACTACTTCAAGCACGAAGACCTGGTCATCGAGCAGTGCATCGAGCGCCGCGTGGAAATTCTCGACGAGCAGCGCAACCGCCTCGGCCGCGCCAACAGCCTGCTCGGTGAAGACCTGGTGCTGGGCGAGCGGGTGCGCGACCGCAGCGGCAAATTCCGCATTCACATCACCGAACTCGACTGGGAGCGATTCCACGAATTCCTGCCGATCGGTTTCGGTTACCAGCCGCTGTGCGCGCTGGTGCGGTTCACCTTGCGTGACCCGCTCGATTACGACATTCGCCTGGTGTTGCGCCCGGAAGAAATCCGCGAACTGCGCATTGGTGAGAAGAACGACTGTCGCCTGGGATGGACCAGTTGGCTGGGCTGCGAAAAAGCAGACGGCGTGGTCACCCTGGGCAGCAAAATTCATTAAGGACGTGAGCCATGATCAACGTAGACCTGCAACAACTCATCCAGGCGCTGGACGCCGAAACCCGTCGTGATCTGGAGCGTTCGGCCGAACGTTGCGTGGCCCGTGGCGGCAGCAAGATCCTCGTCGAAGACCTGCTGCTGGGTTTGCTGGAACGTCCGAACGGCTTGCTGTCGCGCGCCTTGCAGGATGCGGATGTCGATGCCGGTGAACTGAGCGCTGCGCTGCAATCTCGCGTTGAACACAGCGCCTCGCGCAACCCGGTGTTCGCCCCGGAACTGGTGCAGTGGCTGCAAGACGCGCTGCTGGTGGCCAACCTCGAACTGGGCCAGACCTCGGTGGAAGACGCCGCGCTGATCCTCGCGCTGCTGCGTAACCCGATGCGCTACGCCGGCAGCCGTTACCAGCCGTTGCTCGCCAAACTTAACATCGATCGCCTGAAGGAATTTGCCCTGTCGCAACAGGAGCAACCGGCCGCCAGCGGCAAGCCGGCGGCGCAGGGCGAATCGCTGCTGCAGCGCTTCACCCACAACCTGACCCAACAGGCCCGCGACGGCAAACTCGACCCGGTGCTGTGCCGCGATGGCGCGATCCGCCAGATGGTCGACATCCTTGCCCGTCGCCGCAAGAACAACCCGATCGTGGTCGGTGAGGCCGGGGTCGGTAAAACCGCCATCGTCGAAGGCCTGGCCTCGCGCATCGCGGCCGGTGAAGTGCCGCAGGTGCTCAAGGGCGTCGAGCTGCTGTCGCTGGACATGGGCTTGCTGCAGGCCGGCGCCAGCGTCAAAGGTGAATTCGAGCGGCGTCTCAAAGGCGTGATCGACGAAGTCAAAGCCTCGCCGAAACCGATCATCCTGTTCATCGACGAAGCCCACACCCTGATCGGCGCGGGCGGTAATGCCGGCGGATCCGACGCGGCCAACCTGCTGAAACCGGCGCTGGCCCGTGGCGAACTGCGCACCATCGCCGCCACCACCTGGGCCGAGTACAAGAAATACTTCGAGAAGGACCCGGCGCTGGCCCGGCGTTTCCAGCCGGTGCAGTTGCACGAGCCGACCGTCAGCGAAGCGGTGACCATCCTCCGTGGTCTGGCGCAGGTCTACGAGAAGAGCCACGGCATCTACCTGCGCGATGACGCGGTGGTCTCGGCGGCGGAATTGTCGGCGCGTTATCTGGCCGGTCGGCAGTTGCCGGACAAAGCGGTCGACGTCCTCGACACCGCCTGCGCTCGCGTGCGCATCAGCCTTGCCGCTGCCCCGGAAAGCCTCGAGCGCCTGCGTGGCGAACTGGCCGAAGGTGGTCGTCAGCGTCAGGCCCTGCGTCGCGATGCCGAGGCCGGTCTGCTGATCGACCACGAAGCGCTGGATGCACTGGAAGCGCGACTGGACGAAGCCGAAAACGAAAGGGTCGCGCTCGAAACGCTGTGGATTGAACAGAAACAACTGGCCGAGCGCCTGCTGGAACTGCGCCAGCAACTGGCCAAGGCCCGCGAAGCTGCCGCCGTCGAGCCGACTGTCAGCGTTGAAGAAGACGCCGAAGGCACAGTGATCGAAACCCTCGTGGCCGAAGTCGAGGAAGGCCAGAGCGTTGAGGCGCTGGAAGCCCAGCTCAACGAAACCCACAGCGCCCTGACCGCGGCTCAAGTCAAAGAGCGTCTGGTCAGCTTCGAAGTCTGCCCGCGTCTGGTGGCCGAGGTGATCAGCGCCTGGACTGGCGTGCCGCTGGCGCAACTGGCCCGCGAACACAACGCCAAAGTCGCCAGCTTCGCCACCGACCTGCGCACGCGCATCCGTGGTCAGGAGCAAGCCGTTCACGCGCTGGATCGCTCGATGCGCGCCACTGCCGCCGGTCTGAACAAACCGGATGCGCCGGTCGGCGTGTTCCTGCTGGTCGGCCCGAGCGGCGTCGGCAAGACCGAAACCGCGCTGGCCCTGGCTGACCTGCTGTACGGCGGCGACCGTTTCATCACCACCATCAACATGTCCGAATTCCAGGAGAAGCACACCGTCTCGCGTCTGATCGGTGCGCCACCGGGCTACGTCGGTTACGGCGAGGGCGGCATGCTCACCGAAGCGGTGCGCCAGAAGCCGTACTCGGTGGTGCTGCTCGATGAAGTCGAAAAGGCTGATCCGGACGTGCTCAACCTGTTCTACCAGATCTTCGACAAGGGCGTGGCCAATGACGGCGAAGGTCGCGAGATCGACTTCCGCAACACCCTGATCCTGATGACCTCGAACCTTGGTAGCGACAAGATCAGCGACCTCTGCGAAGACGGCGCTCGTCCGACCGCCGAGCTGCTGGAAGAAACCATTCGCCCGGTACTCAGCAAACACTTCAAACCGGCGCTGCTGGCGCGGATGAAAGTAGTGCCGTACTACCCGGTCGGCGGCCCGGTGCTGCGCGAGCTGATCGAAATCAAACTCGGTCGTCTGGGCGAGCGCCTCAATCGCCGTCAGCTGGATTTCAGCTGGTGTCAGAACCTCGTCGATCACCTGTCCGAGCGCTGCACGCAAAGCGAAAGCGGCGCGCGCCTGATCGACCATCTGCTCGATCAGCATGTGCTGCCGTTGGTAGCTGATCGCTTGCTCGATGCAATGGCCACCGGTGAAAGCCTCAAGCGTGTGCATGCCACGCTCGACGGCAACGCCAGCGTGACGTGCGAGTTCGCCTGAGGTGGGTGTGATGTTCACTCAAGTGCCGCAGCCACTGGTCTACGCCGAAGCGTTGCTGGCGCAGTTCGCCAGCCTGTCGCGCGCGGCGGACGGTGCCGCGCTGCTGAGTGACTTCGTGCGTGGCCTGGCCGAGCTGAGCGGTTGCGAACTGGCGCAGCTGTACCTGCTCGATGCCACCCACACCTGTCTGGGGATGAACGCCGAGTGCCTCGACGGCGCGCTGCAACCGCGCGCCGCCACCAGCTTGCCGGCGGACTACAACGGTGAGCAGCTGCTGCAGTTTGCCCTGTGCCAGAACCGCGTGGTCTGCCTCGACGACCTGAGCGGCAGTCTGCACGAGACCAGTTTTCTGCCGGCTGCGGCGACACCGTGGCAATCGCTGCTGTGCGTGCCGCTGGTCAATCAGCACAAAGCGGTCGAAGGCTTGTTGCTGTGCGCCAGTCGTCGTCGTGTGGACCTGCAAGGCTTTGCCGATTCGCTCGGTCAGCTCGGCTCGTTCGTGCTCGGTCAATTGCACTTGCTGCAGCGTCTGCGCCAGCCGCTGGCCGAGTCGGCCACGGTGGCGCGCAGTGTGCCGAGCATCAGTGGTTATGGCTTGATCGGCAAAAGCGCCGCCATGCGCCAGACCCATTCGCTGATCAGCAAAGTCCTGCACAGCCCGTACACGGTGCTGTTGCGCGGCGAAACCGGGACCGGCAAGGAAGTCGTGGCCCGGGCGATTCACGATTGCGGCCCGCGTCGCTCTCAGGCATTCATCGTGCAGAACTGCGCGGCCGTCCCGGAAAACCTGCTGGAAAGCGAGCTGTTCGGCTATCGCAAAGGCGCCTTCACCGGCGCTGATCGTGACCGCGCGGGGCTGTTCGATGCAGCCAACGGCGGCACGCTGTTGCTCGATGAGATCGGCGACATGCCGCTGTCGCTGCAAGCGAAGATATTGCGCGTGTTGCAGGAAGGCGAGATCCGCCCGTTGGGTTCCAACGACACGCACAAGATCGACGTGCGCATCATCGCCGCGACGCACCGCGATCTGTCGACACTGGTCAGCGAAGGCAAATTCCGCGAGGACCTGTATTACCGCCTCGCGCAGTTCCCGATCGAGCTGCCGGCCTTGCGTCAGCGCGAAGGCGACATCCTCGAACTGGCTCAGCATTTCGCCGAGAAGACCTGCGCGTATTTGCAGCGCGACCCGGTGCGCTGGTCGAGCGCGGCGCTGGAACACCTGTCCGGCTACACCTTCCCCGGCAACGTGCGCGAACTCAAGGCACTGGTCGAACGCGCGGTGCTGCTGTGCGAGGGCGGCGAGTTGCTGGCCGAGCATTTCTCCCTGCGCATGGAGCCGATGCCCGAAGACCACAGCGGCCTGAACCTGCGCGAACGCCTGGAAAAAGTCGAACGCACGTTGTTGCTCGACTGCCTGCGCAAAAACGACGGCAACCAGACCCTCGCCGCCCGCGAACTGGGCTTGCCGCGCCGCACCCTGCTGTACCGCCTCGGGCGGTTGAATATCAACCTGGGTGACTTCGATGGCTGACCTGAACCTGTCTCTTGCAGTGTGCACAACTCCTGTCTTGAACGGCTTCTCTGTGGCGAGGGGATTCATCCCCGATCGGCTGCGCAGCAGTCGTAATCGAGCAAGCGCGGTTCTCCTGCAAGAACCGGTGATCAGGTCTTGGGGCTGCTTCGCAGCCCATCGGGAGCAAGCTCCCTCGACACAGGTTGCTCATTTGCCACAGAAGGTGCGTGCCTCTCGGTGGTCTGGCTCAAGGCCCCGATGCAGAGCCTTCGAGACCACTCAAAGAATTAATTTCAGCGCCGCCCGCAAGGGTCGGCGCTTTGTGCTTTGTCTACCCCTGGAGACCCTCTGATGTCTGTTCGTCACTGGCACGCTGTCCTGCTGACCCTCGTCGTTCTATGCGGCCTTGGCGGCTGCAGCGGCAATTACAAATTCAACGACAACGACTATCGCCCGTTGGGTGATCCGCAAGCGGTCAATCGCGGCAAGTGACCGCAAGGAGCATCAAACATGGAATTGGTTTTCGAAATGCTGAACACCAAGCAGTTCGTGCCCACCGAGTTGTGCCAGAAGACCTTCAAACAGGCCGGCGGCGTGATCGGGCGGGGCGAGGACTGCGACTGGATCATTCCTGACCGCAAGCGTCATCTGTCCAATCACCACGCGATTGTCAGCTACCGCGAAGGCACGTTTTTCCTCACCGACACCAGCAGCAACGGGGTTCAGGACGGCGGCAGCGGCGCTCGCCTGCACAAGGGCGAACCGGTGCGCATCGAGCACGGCAGCACCTACGTGCTCGGCGACTTCGAGATTCGTGCACGGCTGGTGCGTGACCCGGCGACCTTCGACGGTGAAGTCGGCCGTCCGCGTGCCGCCGGCAGCATCATTCCGGACGACGCCTTCCTCGACCTTGATCCGCTGAACGCGATCGAACAGCAAGAGCGCGTCTATTCGGAAATCGACGAACTGTTGGCGCCGACCGCCAAGCCCGAGGACTCCCGTCAGCGTGCCGACTATGCACGCATCGACATGGAAAGCCTGATGGTGCCCGAGCTGGTCGCCCCGGTTGAACCCGAGCCTGCTCCAGCCCCGAAAGCCGTCGAGCGTCAGAGCGAGGGTTTCTGGGAGCATTTCGGCGCGGCACTGGGCGTGGATCTCAAAGGCCTCGATCACGACGCCCGCGAAGCCCTGGCGCTGAACGCCGCGCGTCTGCTGCGCCAGAGCATCGGCGGTTTGCAGCAGAGCCTGCGCACCCGTTCGGAGCTGAAAAACGAACTGCGTCTGGCCCAGACCACCGTGCAAGGCACCAACAAGAACCCGCTGAAGTTCGCCGTCGATCCGAGCGAAGCGCTGGAGATTCTGTTGCAGCCGCACAAGCCCGGGCACCTGCCGGCCGAGCAGGCGATTTCCCGCGCGTTCCGCGATCTGCAGGCGCATCAGGTGGCCTTGCTCACCGCCAGCCGCGCCGCCGTACGCGGCACCCTCGAGCACTTCTCGCCGGAGCAACTGACCCTGCGTTTCGAGCGCGACAACAAGCCGTTGATCGCCACTTCGGGCGGACGCTGGAGAGCGTTCGGCCGTTACCACCAGGCCCTGCGTCAGGACGATGACTGGAGCGAGCGTCTGCTGGCCCGCGATTTCGCCCAGGCCTACGAAGAACAGATCCGCCTGATTTCTACCCTACACACCGACCACCAAGGATGATGCGCATGTCTCGCCGCTCGACCGCTTTTTTCAAGACGCTGACTGCGCTCACCGTGCTGGTGCTGCTCGCCGGTTGCTCGTCGCTGTCGCCGTACTCGAAAGTCACCAAGATCAATCTGAAGCTGACCGGCAGCGATCAGCTCAACCCGGACCTCAACGGCCGTCCTTCGCCGATCGTCGTGCGCCTGTTCGAACTCAAGCACCCGGTGACCTTCGAGAACGCTGATTTCTTCAGCCTCTACGAGCGCGCCAAGGAATCCCTCAACCCGGATCTGGTGGCCAGCGAAGAACTCGAACTGCGCCCGGGTGAAACCGTGGAAATGAAACTCAGCGTGGAGGAGGGCAGCCGCTACGTCGGCGTTCTCGCTGCGTACCGCGATCTGCCGGAAACCAAGTGGCGCTACACCGTGCAGGTCACCCCGCTGGAATTGACCGAGGCCGATCTGACCCTCGATCAGGCCGGGATCCGCAATACCCATGAAGCGCTCGCCAAGGCGGATGACTGAACATGAATACCCATAAAGTCATTTGGCAGGAAGGCATGCTGCTGCGGCCGCAGCACTTCCAGCACAACGATCGCTATTACGATCACCAGATGAAAACCCGCACCCAGTTGCTGGGTGGTTACACCTGGGGTTTCCTCAATCTGGAGATCGACCTGCAGTTCCTCAACATGGGCAAACTGGTGATCAGTGCCGCCTCGGGGATCCTGCCGGACGGCAGCCTGTTCGAACTCGGCGGCAACACCGAGCCGCTGGCGCTGGACGTGCCGCCGAACACCGGCAACACGCCGATCTATCTGGCGCTGCCATTGGTCACCGGCAACCACATCGAGGCGCGCCGCCCGGAGCAGTCCGACGTGCTCGCGCGTTACACCGCGTACGACGCCGAAGTGGCCGACTCCAACGCCGGCGACGATTCCGCCAGCCAGGTCAGCTGTGGTCGCCCGGATTTCAAACTGTTGCTCGGCGAGCAGCAGAGCGATCAGGCCTACGTGAAGCTGAAGATCTGCGACGTGCTCGACACCACGCCCGACGGCGTGATCAGCCTCGACCCGGATTTCGTGCCGACCTACATTCAGGCTCACGCGTCCAGTTACCTGCTGTCGTGCCTCAAAGAAGTCATCAGCATGCTTAACCACCGGGGCGACACGATTGCCGAGCGGATCCGCTCCAACGGCAAGGTCGTTGGCGCGGAAGTCGGCGACTTCATGATGCTGCAACTGATCAACCGCACCGAGCTGCTGCTGCGCCATTACCTCGGTCTGGAGCAGGTGCATCCGGAAGAGTTGTATCGCACGCTGCTGACCATGCTCGGCGATCTGGCCACCTTCTCCAGCGACAGCAAACGCCCGCGTCTGGACAGCCGCTATTCCCACGCCGATCAGGGCGCGAGCTTCCGCAAACTGATGGAAGCGATTCGTCAGGTGCTGTCGATGGTGCTCGAACAGCACGCCATCGAACTGATCCTGCAGGCGCGTCAGTACGGGATCATCGTGTCGCCGTTGCACGACCACAAACTGCTCGGCTCGGCGTCGTTCGTGCTGGCGGCGAGTGCCAACTGCGACTCCGAAGAACTGCGCCATCGCTTGCCGGCGCACCTCAAGGTCGGCCCGGTGGAGCGTATCCGCCAACTGGTCAACCTGCACCTGCCGGGGATCAAGGTCAAACCGTTGCCGGTGGCCCCGCGGCAGATCGCGTTCCACTCGAACAAAACCTACTTCATCCTCGAACTCAGTTCCGAAGACCTGGCGCAACTCGAGCGCTCCGGCGGCTTCGCGTTCCACGTGTCCGGCGAATTCGCCGAGCTTGAACTGAAATTCTGGGCCATCAGGAACTGACCGACATGATCAAGGAAACGGATTACAACCAGGACGACAAAACCGTCCTGCTCGATCGTCAGGGCCACGGACCGGCAGCCAGTCCGCTGACCGACTTCGCCGCGCCGCCGCGCTTCGAGCAACTGGAAGAACGGATGATCTACGCCGCGCGCCTGCGCCCGGCGGAAGCGTTCAACATCAGCCTCAATTCGCTGGTGGCGGCGTCGTCCGAACTGCTCTCGGAAGTGGTGCGCCTCAAGCACAGCGAAACCCGCGAAGACCTCTACGCGCTCAACGAGCGCCTGACCGCCGGGCTCAAGCTGTTTGAAGTGCGCGCGTTGCACAACGGCGCCGAAAGCAGCCAGGTGATGGCCGCGCGTTACGTGCTCTGTACGGTGGTCGACGAAGCTGTAGTGACCACGCCGTGGGGCAACGAAAGCGAGTGGTCACAGATGAGCCTGCTCAGCAGCTTCCACAACGAGACCTTCGGTGGCGAGAAGTTCTTCCAGCTGCTCGACCGGCTGTCGAAGAACCCGGTCAAACACCTGCCGATGCTCGAGCTGATGTACCTGTGCCTGTCCCTCGGTTTCGAGGGCAAGTACCGCGTACAGGCCCGTGGCATGCTTGAGCTTGAAGGCATCCGCGACGCCCTGTACCGGCAGATCCGTCAGTTGCGTGGCGACGTGCCGCGTGAATTGTCGCCGCACTGGGAAGGCCTCAACGACCAGCGCCGCAACCTGGTGCGCATCGTGCCGGCGTGGATGGTGGTGCTGTTCACGGTGGTCTGTCTGGTGGTGATGTATTCGGGCTTCGCCTGGGTCTTGGGCGAGCAGCGCGACACCGTTCTGCAACCTTATCAGCCGCTTGATCCGGCCGCGGTGCAACCGCAGTCGCAGCCGTAAACAGGGACGTGTGATGAAAAAGTTTTTCAAGAAAGTCGGCGCCTTCCTGCGCCAGACCTGGGTCTGGACTCTGCTGCTGGTGCTGTTCGTGGCGCTGCTGGTGTGGTTCGTCGGCCCGTTGTTGGCGGTGGATGACTACAAGTTCTGGGAGAGCTCGACCTCTCGCTTGCTGACCATCGCCGTGCTGTTCCTGATCTGGGGCCTGACCATGGTCTTCGTCAGCTGGCGCGCGGGCATCCGCAAGAAAGCCATCGAAGAAACCGAAGACGGCCAGGATCGCATCCGTCGTGACGAGCTGATCGAAGAAGAACAGAAAGAGTTGAAGGCGCGCTTCAAGGACGCGCTGAAAACCCTGAAGACCTCGAGCCTGTATCGCGGCCGCAGCGAGCGCTGGCGCAACGATTTGCCGTGGTACCTGCTGATCGGTCCGCAGGCTTCCGGCAAGACCAGTCTGCTGGACTTCTCCGGGCTGGAATTCCCGATCAACAAGATCGACCGCAAGCTGACCCGTGACACCCTCGGCACCCGTCATTGCGACTGGTACTTCGCCGACCACGGCGTGCTGATCGACACCGCCGGACGTTACACCACGCAGCCGGACGCGGAAGTCGACGGCAGTGCCTGGACCACCTTGCTCGAGTTGCTGCGCAAGCGTCGTCGCGGGCGTCCGTTGAACGGTGTGCTGGTGACCATTCCGGTGGAATCCCTGATCGGTGGCAGCGAGCAGGACATCGACACCCTGGCGCGTCAGGTGCGCGGTCGTCTGCAAGACGTCTATCAGAAACTGCACGTCGATGTGCCGGTGTATCTGGTGCTGAGCAAGGCCGACAAGCTGCTCGGTTTCGACGAGTTCTTCGATCAACTGACCCGCGAAGAAAGCGATCAGGTGCTGGGCACCAGTTTCCGCAAGGATCAGGTCGGCACCGACGTCGCGGTCCTGCGCGGCGAGTTCGAAGAGCTGCTGCGGCGCCTGAACAATCAGGTGATCATGCGCATGCACTCGGAACGCGATACCCAGCGCCGTGGCCGCATCCTCGACTTCCCGCATCAACTGGGGCAGATCGGCGAGCGCCTGTGCCTGTTCGTCGACATGGCGTTCACTGGCAACCGCTACCAGCGCGCGTCGCTGCTGCGGGGTTTCTACTTGACCAGTGCGCCGCACCTGACCCAGGAAATGGACGCAACCACCGCCGGCATCGGCGCCAGCCTCGGCATGAGTGCCGGCGTGCTGCCGACCCTGCGCAGTGGCCGTTCGCGCTTCATCCATCATCTGTTCAGCCGGGTGATTTTCCCCGAGTCGGATCTGGCTGGTCTCGACAAGCGCGAGCGCAGCCGCATCCATTGGGGCCAGCGTGCGTTGTACGTTGGCGCACTGGCGGCACTGGCGCTGTTCGGCATGCTCTGGGCCGGTGGTTTCTCGGCCAACTACGAGCGTCTGGAAAACCTGCGCGCGCTGGCGCAGAACTGGACTCAGCAACGTTCGGCGCTGAGCCCGCGTGATGACGCGATGGGCGTGCTGAAAACCCTCGACACCAGCTACGCCGCGACTCAGGTGTTCCCGAAGAAGGGCGACGTCTCGTACCACGAGCGTGGCGGTCTGTATCAGGGCGAAGACGTCAATCCGGTGGTCAAGCAAGCCTACGAGCATGAGCTCGAAGCGCAATTGCTGCCACGGGTCGCGACGATGCTCGAAGGGCAGATTCGCGCCAACATGAAGGACCGCGACAAGCTGCTCAACAGCCTGCGTGCGTACCTGATGCTGAACATGAAAGACCGTCGTGACGCGGCGTGGCTCAAGGACTGGGTCGCCACTGACTGGTCGCAGCGCTACACCGGCAACACTGCGGTGCAGAACGGTCTGAACACTCACCTTGAGCGCCTGCTGAAGCAGCCGTTCATCTACCCGCTGAACGATCAACTGGTGACTCAGGCACGTCAGGTGCTGCGCGCCGAATCGCTGGCCACCGTGGTCTACCGCATGCTCCGCGAGCAGGCGCGCAACCTGCCGGAATACCGTTTCAGCCAGCACCTCGGCCCGCAAGGCTCGCTGTTCATCGGTACCGAATACGTGATCCCGGGGTTCTACACCCAGCAGGGTTATCAGCAGTACTTCTCGGTGCAGGGTTCGGCGCTGGTCACCGACATCCTGCGTGACAACTGGGTGCTGGGCGAAGGCGCGGGCATCAGCGACATGGACTTGCGTCGCCTGATGGTCGAACTGGAGCAGCTGTATTTCCGCGACTACGCCAACTACTGGAGCGAAGCCGTTGGCCAGGTGGCCTTGCCGCCGATCAGCGACGCCGGTGAAGGCGCCGAGCAACTGGCGGGCCTGACGTCGGCCAACTCGCCGGTGCTGGCATTGCTCACTGAAGTGCGCGAGAACACGCGCTTCCCGGCCGCCGCCGATCCGGTGGACGAAGCCGGTGATGCTGCCGATGCACTGGCAGGGCAGAAGGGCAAACTGGGCAAGGTCGGTAAACTGGCCTCGGCGGTTGCCGACAAGGCGTCGGCGATGGCCGTGGCGAAAAGCCTGCCGGACACCGCGAAGAAGTCGCTGCAACGGCGCTTCGAGCCGCTGCACCGTTTGCTCGATGACAACAACGGCCCGGCCGCTGACCTGACCCCGGCCATCAGCGCCCTCAACGACCTGCAACTGCAACTGTCCGGTCTGGCCCGTTCCAGCACGCCGGAACAAGCCGCGTTCGAAATGGCGAAAACCCGCATGAGCGGCCAGCGTGATGCGCTGACCAACCTGCGTGCGGCCTCGGGTCGCCTGCCGCGTCCGCTGAGCGTGTGGTTCAACGTGCTGGCCGAAGACTCGTGGCGCCTGGTGCTCAACGATGCTTACCAATACCTGAACGGCCGTTATCAGAACGAGCTGTACAGCGTGTATGGCAAAACCATCAGCAAGCGTTATCCGTTCAGCGCCAGCAGCACCAGCGACGTGGCGATCAGCGACTTCCGCGAGTTCTTCCGCGCTCAAGGTACGGTCGACCGCTTCTTCGACAGCTACATGCGTCCGTTCGTCAGCGGTGATCCGGGCAACTACCGGATGCGCAGCGTCGACGGTCACAGCCTGCCGGTCTCGAAGATGTATCTCGACCAGATGGCAGCAGCCCTGACCATTCGTCAGAGCTTCTTCTCGATCAACCCGGCCGAGCCGACCGTGCAGTTCAAACTGGAGCCGTACACCCTCGATCCGGCCGTCAGCCGTTCCGAGTTCAAGTTCGGCGACAAGACCATGGAATACCGCCACGGTCCGATCCTGCCGATGACGTTCAAGTGGCCGACCGACGCTGAAGACGGTCGCACCAGCCTGGTGATGGACAAGATGGCGGGGCGTCCGATCGGTATCGAGAAGAACTCCGGCCCATGGTCGCTGTTCCGTCTGTTTGACCTGATGCAGACCGAGTACCTGACCGGTCGCGACGTGCTGGTGCTGAAAGCCGACGTGGGTGGCCTGCGCGCCAACTACCTGCTGACCAGCCAGCGCACGCCGAACCCGTTCGACATGGGCGTGCTGCGCACCTTCCGTATGCCGGTGCAGCTCTGATGCTGGTGGCCAGTCCCTGGCGCAGCGCGGCGCGAACCGACCCGGGCAAGGTGCGGGCGCGCAACGAGGATGCCTTCCTCGACTCGCCACAGCAGGGGCTGTGGGTGGTCGCGGACGGCATGGGCGGTCATCAGGGTGGCGACATCGCCAGCCAGTTGATCGTTGCCAGCCTGGCTGAACTGCCGCAACACGAGGACTTCGACGAACGCCTCAAAGCCATCCGCCAGTGCCTGCACTGGCTGAACCGGCGTTTGGGGCAGGAGTTGACGGTCACCGCCGGGCGCCACGACAGCATCATGGGCAGCACCGTCGTGGCGCTGCTGGTGGAAGGCAATCGCGCGGCCTGCATCTGGGCCGGCGACAGCCGTTGTTACCTGTGGCGTGGGCAGCGGCTGTATCAGCTGTCCAAAGACCATTCGCTGCAACAGCAACTGATCGACGAGCAACAGATGAGCGTCGAACAGGCGGCAGCGCACCCGGCGGCTCAGGCGTTGACCCGAGCCGTCGGTGCGGCCGAACAACTGACCCTGGATGTCCTCGAACTCGAGGTCTATCCGGGCGATGCGTTTTTGTTGTGCAGCGATGGTTTGTATCAGGGCCTGAGCAGCGACGCCCTGGGCAACGCCCTCAGCCTCAGCGCGCCGCATGTGGCGCTGGAACGTCTGTTCGACGGCGCCCTGCGTGGCGCCGCCCGGGACAACCTGACTGCCGTGGTGATCCGCCAATGACTGAAATCGAATCCTCAGTCGATGACTTGCTGATGAGCGAAGAGCAGGCCAGCAACCTGACCTACTTCGCCTTCGCCAAGGCAAACAACGCCGAGCCGTTGCTGGCGCCGACCAAGGCCAGCATCGGTGCATTGCCGGACGTACTCGCCGGCCGCTACCACCTCGAGCGTCTGCTCGGGGCGGGCGGCATGGGCGCTGTTTACCGGGCGCGGGATCTGCTGCACGAGCAGTTCGGCGATCCCGACCCTTACATTGCGCTGAAAATCCTCAGCGAAGAATTTGCCGAATCGCCGGACGCCAGTGCCTTGCTTTACAGCGAGTTCGCCCTGACCCGACGCCTGCGCCACGACAACGTCGTGCGTGCACACACGTTTGAAGTCGACACCGACTGCCAGCGGGCCTTCATCACCATGGAATACATGCGTGGCCTGACCCTGGACAAACTGCTCTGCGAGCGGCCGCTGGGCCTGCCGTGGAAAGAAACGCGCGACATCGCGCTGCCGCTGCTCGACACGCTGGCCTACGCCCACCGTCGCGGCGTGCTGCACGGTGACATGAAACCGAGCAATGTCATGCTCAGCGAAGACGGCCTGCGCCTGTTCGACTTCGGTCTCGGCCAGGCCGCCGAGGGCGTGTTGCCCGGCCTGCCGCACCTGAGCCGCGAGCGGTTCAACGCCTGGACCCCGGGCTACGCCGCCCCCGAACTGCTTGAGGGCCAACCGTTGTCGGCCAGCGCGGACGTGTACGGCGTGGCCTGCGTGATCTATGAACTGGCGAGCGGCAAACACCCGTTCCGCCGCTTGCCCTCGACCCAGGCCCGCGACGAGCACCTGGAGCGCGAGCTGCAAGCCCCGGCGAACTTACCGAAACACGGCTGGCCAGCGCTGCGAACCGCGCTGAGCTTCAATGCGGCAGAACGCACCATCACTGCTGCCCAATTGCGTGACGCCTTGGGCGCCACTTCGTCCTGGCTGCAACGGTTGCGACTTCGGGCGTAACGGACGACATTCGAACAGGGAGCGCTTTATGTTCAACCCAGCTAACGAAACCCACTTCAGCCTCAAGGTCGAAGACTACGTGGGCGACCTGCAAGTGCTGTCGTTCACCGGCACCGAAGGCATCAGCCAGCCGTTTCGTTTCGACCTCGAACTGGTCAGCGAAAACCCCGATCTGGACCTGGAAAAACTCCTGCACAAGCAGGCGTTTCTCGCATTCGATCCGCAGGGCTCGGGCATTCACGGCCAGATCTACCGTGTCGCCCAGGGCGATGCCGGCAAGCGCCTGACCCGCTATAAGGTCTCGCTGGTGCCGCAACTGCAATACCTGCATCACCGCACCAACCAGCGCATCTACCAGCAGATGTCGGCGCCGAAAATCATCGCGCTGATCCTCGACGAACACGGGATCAAGGGCAACGCCTACAGCTTCCAGCTGAGCCAGCCGTGCCCGGATCGCGACTACTGCGTGCAGTACGACGAAACCGATCTGCACTTCGTCCAGCGTCTGTGCGAAGAGGAGGGTATTCACTACCACTTCCAGCACAGCGAAAAAGCCCACCTGTTGGTGTTCGGCGACGACCAGACCGTGTTCCCCGACCTCGGCCAGCCGACCGCCTACATACAGGGCAGTGGCATGGTCGCTGAAGAACCGGTGATCAAAGGCTTCAAACTGCGCCTGGAAACCCGCACCAGCCGCACCACGCGTCGCGACTACGACTTCGAAAAACCACGTCTGCAAATGGAAGCCGCGTACAAACCCGATGGCGAGAGCACTGAACCGGATCTGGAAGACTACGACTACCCGGGCCGCTTCATCGACCGCGCGCGCGGCAAGTTCCTCAGCCAGCGTGCCCTCGAACGCCACCGCGCCGACTACCGCCAGGCCGAAGGTCGCGGCGACCAGACCAAACTGGTCAGCGGCCACTTCATGGCCATGTCCGACCACCCGCGCAGCGAGTGGAACGACCTGTGGCTGCTCACCGAAATCTTCCACGAAGGCAAACAACCGCAAGTCCTCGAAGAAGGCGTGACCAGCGACACCACCGACAACAAGGACGACTTCCATCAGGGCTACCGCAACACCTTCCTCGCCACCCCGTGGGACGTGTTCTACCGCCCGGCCCTCGAACACCCGAAACCGCGCGTGCTCGGCAGCCAGACCGCCATGGTCACCGGCCCCAAAGGCGAAGAAATCCACTGCGACCAATACGGCCGCATCAAAGTCCAGTTCCACTGGGACCGCGAAGGCCTGGCCGACGACAAAACCAGCTGCTGGCTGCGCGTCTCCAGCTCCTGGGCCGGCGACCGCTACGGCGCCATTTCCATCCCACGCATCGGCATGGAAGTCCTCGTCACCTTCCTCGAAGGCGACCCCGACCAACCGCTGGTGACCGGCTGCCTGTACCACAAGGAAAACCCGGTGCCGTACGCCCTGCCGGCGAACAAAACCCGCAGTGTGTTCAAAACCCTCAGCTCCCCGGGTGGCGGCGGGTACAACGAACTGCGCATTGAAGACAAAAAAGGCGCCGAACAAATCTTCATCCACGCGCAGCGGGATTGGGATGAAAACGTCGAGCATGACCAGAAGATTCGGGTAGGGAATGAACGCCACGACACCGTGGTGAAGAACACCTACACCGAGCTCAAGGCCGAAGAGCACCGCACCACCATCAGCGACCGCAAGATCGAAGCGAAGCTGGATGATCATCTGACGGTTGGGCAGAACCAGCATGTGAAGCTGGGGACTGCGCAGCTCACCAGCGTGGGCAAAGAGATTCACCTTAAGGCTGGGGACAAGATTGTTATCGAGGCGGGTACGGAGCTGACCATCCTCGGGGGCGGGAGCTTTATCAAGCTTGATGGCGGTGGTGTGACGGTGGTTGGGCCGGTGGTGAAGATTAATGCGGGTGGGTCGCCGGGGAGTGGGACTGGCATCGGGATTAAGCCGCCAGTACTGCCGGGGGCGGCGGATAAGGATAAGGCGGGGAGTTTGATGGATCAGGCGTTGTTGAATGCGCCGCCACCTCCTCCGCCAGCATCCGAGAAAAAGAGCTTCCGTATTCAGATGAAGCGTCCCTATGACAAAAAGGGTATTGCTGGACAGCCCTATACGCTGGAAGTAGATGGAGTGACCTATAAAGGCACAACTTCTAGTGAAGGGTTTGTTGATCAGCCAGTTCCGCCTGATGCGAAAAAGGGCAAGCTTACTTTCTATCCATTTGGCGCAGAATCTCAGCCATGGGTATGGGAGTTGGACTTGAAAGCTCAGTCGGAGGCCTCGGACGTGAAAGGGCTTCAGTCCCGCCTTAAAAATCTTGGGTTCTATGATGGGAAAATCGACGGTGAAAATGGCCCGAAAACGAAGCATGCCACCCGTTGTTTTCACCGTTCTTGTGAGTTGGCAGACAAAGATTATCTTTCTTCGAGCGATATTAAGCGTCTCGAAGAACAGCATATTGCATAAGGGAATGAGCAATGATTTACGGTAATTTTGATCTCCGTAAAAAGGATCATGACGGAAAACCTGCGCAGAACACACCTCCACGTTGGGGAGGTGTTGATAACCCACCAGTTGCTATTACTAATGCTGAAACAGCTGGTGCAGCTTCGGGGAGTAGCGCGGCGTTAGCAGTGCCAGAGCATGTAAGAAAGCTTCAGGAGGACTTGATTGGTCTAGGCTTCTCTGTACTAGGCAAACCTACTGGGGAGTTTGATACTAGGACCGAGTGGGCCGTTCGAGAATTTCAGATATATGCTTCAATGGCACAGGTTGCATGTGTTAGAGCTGAAAAAAAGGGGCAGCTGCTGCTAGATCAGGCTGGTTCCCCCGTGCGGATAAATAACTTGGATGTTTACTATGACGGCTCGGCGGGTATTGTAGCCAAAGCTGGAAAAGCTCCGGTTGTTAGCGGGTCAACTGTAGGTCCTGTAACTTATTATGTTGATAGTCTTCAGTCCATAGCTAACTCTGCAAAGTATGTTGGTCCTGTAAGCGGTGTCGTGAATGAAAAGACCAGAGTGGCGATAGAACATTGGCTCGATAATGACTATCGGTGTCCAGTTGTTTTTGAAGCTTGGAAGATAACGGCTGGAAATAGGACCGAGTTGGCTCAAAAGGGTTGTAATATATGGGCTCATGATAGTTTTACTGAAGGTGCTCCAAGAGTTGTATTCAGAGACTTCAGTAGTTATTTTACTTTTCCTGGCGGTCGCGCCCAGACGGAATATCATGCGGTCGGTTACTATCAAAGTGGTACCTATGGCGGGCCGAATGCAGGAAAAGCGCATAGTTGGTCATCCCAAACTGAAATGTCTGTTGAGAAAATAACTGGTTCACCTGCTAATCCGGCACAACTCAATACTCCAGCACTTTCAACATATCGAACGATTAGGGTGGTTGCGGAAGCGGAATGCTTTGGTCGATTTGATGTTTTAAATGCTTGGGATAATGCCTTGGTTTCTGGCGGGCCTTGTCATTGGACTATGGGGCTGTATGGTGCAAACGCATATGGTAAAGGTGAGCTCCCTGGATTCATGGCTTATCTAAAGGACCGAAACCCTGAAGTTTACAAAAAGGCTTTTGGCGATTTTGGCTTGCACCCAACAATAGATTGGAACGGACAGGGTCTGCATAATACGGATCTAATGACCTATGCAGCTTGGGTGAAGCTTACAAACGATAGTTACGTTGTTTCGCAGCAGGTTCATGCTAATAGTGAATTTACAGAATTGGGTGGGTCACAAGAAGAGGCACACTATCTGAAGACATGGCATTGGTTTTATCGTTTAAGTATGGCTGCGCGGACTATGCCTGCATACAGGGCGGCAATGTGGGCTATGGCGAAAATTCGACTAAGTGAAATATTGAATGATCCGATTAGCTTTACTGTGGGCGGGGTGACTGTGAATAGTACTTTAGGAAGTGTTTATACTTCTGAAAAAGCAGTGGCTATACTCTTGCGTTGGCATGTTTGGCGGCCTTCGCATGTTGTTGGTGTGCCTCAGTATAATAGGGTTCGCACAGTTCTGCAGAACACGGTTAATGCGACCAATGGAGTTAATTGGCAACTTCCAGTTGCCAGTTGGGGGGCGGCACACGAGTCGGCGCTGACGGCTCGATTATTTACGGCTCTTGAGGCACTGAATAACACTATAACGGGGGCTATTGCTTTTGGTTCTGGTGAAGTCCAGGGGGCGGTAAGAACTGGTCGTAATACATTCGTTTTGGAGAGCTAATGTGAAATTTTTATTTGTTTTTGCACTGTTTGCTACTGCTGTTAATGCAGCCCCCATAGACGTATGTTCTCCACAAGAGGGCGCGAAATATTTTCTATCCAAATGGTCTGAGGGAGAGCGTGAATTTGATATTCTTTCTCGGGTGGAAGGAGATAGCTTCTCACTCGAAGAGGGAAAGGTTGTCAATGTTGAAGATATTAATGGTGATGGTGTAAAAGATGCTATTTTTCTCTCGTACTCTAGTGGAGGGTCTAGTGGGGATTTTATTCACGAGTTTTTAGTGCAGTGCCATGGTTTTATGAGAAATGTGGGCGGTGAATATTTTGCAGATGTGAAGGTTCTCGACTCTCATTCTGAGATTAGTCAGTTCAGAGATATTAAAGTCTATTCGTATAAAAGAGATAAGCAGGATCAGATTATGCATAAGGATGGTAAGCCGCTAACCTCTGAGTATGTTTGGCGTTTTAATCCAGAAACCAAGCTTTATGAGGGGGAGTCTAGATAGTGGCTCGCCGTGGTTAAATAAATAATAAGGGGCGGATTAATTAGTTTTGTTGGTAATTGAAAAGTTTATCGATTTATTTGTGTTGCGAATAAATCCGCCCGCTCGTTGGTGGCAGTATTGTATTTGCTGATTGACGAGTTGTCAGTGTTTAACGAGTTTCGATAAATATGAGACGGTCATATTTTGGTTTCTTGGCGTTATTTCCTTTCGCCGCCCACAGCGCAGTCACCCGCGAATCACTCAGCTTCGAACTATCTGAAACCAGTCCGGTGAAGTTCGAATTCCGTACCTTTTACGACGCCTCGAGCAAATGGTCAGGCGGCTTCGTAAAGTACGCCAAGTCCAGCGAGCCAATTTCCATTGTGTTGACGGATACCCAGAACGAAATGCTCGGCGCCGATGCCCCTTGGCAGAGCACCAGAAGCTGGTTTGAAGTCATTAGCGGCAAGGTTTCTGGGACCTACGAGCTCGTGACTCAAGGAACGCAGATCGTCTCGATGACGTACACGAAGAAGTCCAACGGCAAGGTTTACTATTTTGGAAATAACACCAGCGTCGATTCCTCTTTGGAGTCCGGATGCAAGTGGGAGTAGGGAGAACACATGAGATCAAAAGCTCTAGCAGTATCACTCCTCGGCTTGCTGTGGACGATGCCGGTGTTAGCCGATACCACTACCTTCAGCCCAACCAAAAGCATCGAGGCGACGCTGGTGATCGAAGGCTCCACGCTGAACGTCGCGGTTAAAAGCGAAGCACATAGCGAGTCGCGGACAATCGATTTTCAAGCTGAAAACGAACTACATGTGAAGATCGATGATTTCAATTTCGACGGCGCCAAGGATTTCGCGATCCGGCAACTCGATGACGGCATGGGCTCTTACGACTACTACCGGGTGTTCATTTACCAAGTCAAAACCGGCACGTTCGAAGAGTTGCAGCCGGACTGCGGCGATGGTTTCGTTAATTTGCGTGTCGACAAAAAGCGTAAGGCGTTGCTCAGCACCTACTGGGAAATGAACATACCTAAGCAATGCGTCACCCGGTTCGCCAAACGCAAGGCATGAATAACTCAAGGAAGAACACAGTGAAACGTTTTGTTTTTACCCTTCTGGCCGTGCTGCTGCCAGTTTCAGCGGTGTACGCGCAGGATGACTGCAGCCATGTCACCTCAAGCCTGGAAATGGTGCCCTGCTCGGAGGCGGCGAAGAAGGCTGCCGATGCGCAGTTGAACCTCAGCTACAAGCAATTGATGGCGCGGCTTGAGTCTGACTATCGAGCAGATCCGGCGTTGGGCGCAGAGTACGCGGCGAAGGTCAAAGAGTCGCAACGTGCGTGGCTGAAATTACGCGATGCGAACTGCCCTTTGGAAGCATTCGAGATCGAGACGGGGATGCCTGCGCATATGTTCGCTGTTAACTCGTGCATCGCCAGAATGAGCCGCGAGCGCTCGGCGTATCTGGACAAGATTGTGCCGGCACAGTCGGCGCAGTTATCCGAAAAAGTCAGCGCCAGTCATGCTTGCCCATCCGAGGATTTCTTACCCTTCCTGGCAGTGTTTTCTGCCGATATCGAAGCACAGCGCCGGCTCACCGCGTTTACCGTCAAGTCGATGGTGTTAAAGCCAAAAGCCGAGCCGGGACGTTTCGAGCCTGTGACCACGGGCGAGAAGGGCGCCGGATTGGCCTATCCGTTGATGGCATCTATTGAATCTCGCAAAACGCCGGGTGTTGTGATTTGGGAATACGACGACAGCCACTCAACTGTTGTGGATCGACGCGCCGGTTGGAGCAACGTCAAAGTCTTCAATTTTTCCCGTCAGGCGTGCTGGGTGCTTGAAGGCGTTGAAGACTGGTCTATTCGCGAGAAAGACCTGCTCGCGGCGAGTACGCCGACTATGAGCAAGGAAGAAAGTCTCTGTTTCCAGCGTGCCGAGGCGTTCGAAGCATTGGGTGCACCGGAAGACCAGCCTCGCACCGTTGAGTTGTATGAGGCCACGCTGGAAAACTTGTTATGTGCAGCACACTCCGGAGACCCACTTGCCAGTTATAAAGCCGCTATTTTGAGCCTCTCGGGCATGGCGCCGCAGGTGCCGACGGATACTTTGGAGTCACTATTCAAAGCAGCGGCCACTACTTTGCCGAACGGTGCGATGGGACTTTCCGAGTTTTACTGCGATGGGAACGAACTAACATCCGACGGTCCCTGCAAAAATCCTGCGCTCGCAGAGCAAGCACTGATGGGCGCCGTGAAAATGGGCAATGCCAACGCTATCAGCAAGTTGGGATCCACCTTCGCGAGCGGTGAATGGGGTACCAAAGATCCATCCCGAGCCATGGCCTGTTACCAAATGGCCCTCGCGAAGGGTAGTGAAGGCGCGAGTTTCGGATTGGAAAACTTGAAGCAAAACTCCACCACACCAATCAAACCCAGCTACTGCTACTGACAACCCCCGAAACCCTACGCTTTTCCTTTAAACTCCCCACCCCCAAGGAATGCGCTCAGGACACGGAATGCCAGCCCCCTCGATCTCCCTTCGCCCCGCGTTAGTACTCTGGCTATACGCCGCCGCAATCGTGCACATTCTCGCCGGCCTCACCCTGACTTGGGCCGGTCACTCCGGTTTACTCGACGGCTATTTGCACACCCTCGAACTCGCATTCTGGGGCGCCGATGCGGTACCTGCGGCCGGCCACGAACAACAAGTCTGGTGGCTCGCGCTTTTCGGCGCGACGCTACAAAGCTATTCGCTGTACATGCTCGCTCTGGTGCACTTGGGCAATCGCTTGAAAGCCCCGGCAGTCTGGGGTTGGTTGATCGCGGGCATCCTGTTATGGGCGCCGCAGGACATGTGGCTTTCAGCGCAACGGCAGGTCTGGTCGCACCTGTGGCTCGACGGTTTTGCGTTGCTGGTGTTGTTGCCACCGCTGGTTTGGCTATATCGCCATGACCGCCGAAAATCCCCTTCAGTAAAGACTCCGAGCACATCCAACCCGTTTGTTGGCAGCGCTTTCAAACGCGTACTGATCACCGGCGGCACAGGGTTTATAGGTGAAGCTTTAGTCCTCCAGTTACTCGACGCCGGTCATTCAATTAGCGTTCTAACGCGTGATCCGTTGAGCGCCGCCACCTTGTTCAACGGCCGCGTCCGCTGTATGCATTCGCTCGGCGAACTCAGCCGCGACGAAGCCTTCGACGTAGTGATCAATCTCGCCGGAGCACCCGTCGCCGGCCCACGCTGGCGTCCCAAGCGTCAGGCGCAACTGCTCGCCAGTCGAGTCGGCACCACCGAAGCCCTGATGATCTGGCTGAAGAACACCAAGCAAAAACCACCGCTGTGGATTCAAGCTTCGGCCATCGGTTTCTACGGTGTGCGTGATGCCAGCGAAAGCCTCGATGAACAGGCCAGCAAGGGCGACGGTTTCATGGCCGAACTCTGCGCGCGTTGGGAAGCCGCCGCGCAACCGGCCACTGAGTTTGGCGTGCGTCAGGTGGTGCTGCGTCTCGGCGTGGTGTTCGGCCCGGGTGGTGCGTTGACACCGTTGCTAATGCCGTTCCGCCTGGGCTTCGGCGGGCGCATGGGCGATGGACGGCAGATCATGAGCTGGGTGCACCGCGACGATGTGCTTCAGGTGATCGCGCGGGCGTTCAACGACGACAGTCTGCGCGGCACCTATAACATGGTGGCGCCGGAAACGGTCAGTCAGGCAGCGTTCGCCGAGCAGGCCGGCAAGGTCCTCAAGCGTCCGGTGTGGTTCCACATTCCCGCCGCGCCAGTTCGTGCGCTGGCGGGGGAGATGGCGCAATTGTTCTTCGACGGTCAGCGTGTGGTGCCGCAGCGTTTGAGCGAGGCGGGCTACACGTTCCGCTATCCGACTCTTGACGCCGCGCTGCGCGATCTGGCCTGAGGATCGCCCATGAGCAAGCCCCTGATGTACCTGTTGGCCGGCAACGGCAGCGCCGCCGATTGGTGGGATGACGCGCTGCCGCATTTTCAGCGTTACGAGGTGGTGCCGCTGGAGCTGCCGGGTTTCGGCGCCAACCCGCAGCCGCCCTGCGAGGATCTGGCGGCTTATGCGCAGACCTTGCTGATGATGACGCAAAAGGGCAGCGCGATCATGGCCGTCGGAGTCAACGCGTTGCTGGTGCTGCATGCGCTGCAACGTCGGCCCGGGCACTTTTCTCGCAGTGTTTTGCTGGCGCCGGTGGGCGCTTTTTTGTGGCAGCGTCGACTGCCGGCGCTGATGTCACCGCTGCCGATCCGCAAGACCATTCATTGGCTGTTGTCGAACAAACCCACGCTGTTTGCCCGCAAGTTCTCCAACCAGACCTGGACGCCCGAGCAGTACCAGCGCATGGGCGCCGGCTATGCGCGCTGTCGTGCGTTCGTGCCGCACTGGGATCTGATTCGCGCCGACACCGCGCTGCCACTGCTGGAGTGGATCACCGATCCGGTCGAGCTGGTCTGGGGCGATCAGGACGCTGTGCTCGGCATCGAGCAAGCGGCGGCGTGGTCGGCGATTCTCGCTCGCGCTGATCTGACTATCAGTCTCAAACCCGGTTGGGGCCATTACCCGTGGATCGACTCGCCCGCGCAGTTCGCGCAATGGCTGGAGTCGGGCGAGCGCGGGTTTGTTGCGCACACCAAGGGCGGGCGTTTGCGCCTGGCTGAACTGGCGCGGCAAGCGGTGCCGGCGGCGCTGACGCTCAACGATTGCAATGATCCGCGTCTGCCAGCATTTCTCGCTGCCCAACCCGACGTGACCTGGGCGGTGCGCTCCTCCAGTTATGGCGAGGATCAGGCCGACTCGGCGAATGCCGGTTTGAGCACCACCTATCTGCGCGAGCCGACCGCCAATGTGCCGAAACGCATCGCCGAATTGACGGCCGAAGGTGTCGAGGAAGTGGTCGTGCAGCGCTTCATCACCCCCGTAGTTTCCGGGATCGCGTTCGTGCGCCATCTCTCGGTAGAACTGGAATGGGTTGAAGGTCATCTCGAATCACTGGCCGATGGACGCGTCAGCCCCTTACGAGCAACGCTTTCGCGACTGGGCGATGCGTGGCGCAGCGGTACGTTCACGCCGTCCCACGGCTTGACCGAAGACGTGCTGTGGCGCTTTCTGCAAGACGTGTTGCGCGTGTTCCACTACGTGCCCGGCGACGTCGAATGGGCCTGGGACGGCTCGCAACTCTGGCTGCTGCAATACCGGCCGATCAGTGACTACGGCTGGCGCCGGCACCTGACCGCCGCCAACATCGCCGAGATCCTGCCGCCGCAACCGAGCGTGCTGGTCGAGTACGCCCAGCGCCGCGCGGCAGCGAGTATCCCGGCGATCATGGCGCGTTGGGATGCGCGAGTGTTGCAGGACAACGAGCCATTCACTGCTGTGTTCGGCGGTGCTTCCTACATCAACAATGACCTGTTTCTTGCCCGGTTGGCCGACTGGGGCATCAGCGCCAGCAACTATGCAGGTGAAGTCGGCGGCGCGACCCCGCATCTGCCGTGGCAACCACACAAAATGCTGCGTTCGTTGCCGCTGTTTTTGCGTATGCAACGCAAGGCTCGCGGCCATTTGCTGAACCTTGAAAACGGCTTGCAGCGCTTCGATCGGGAGCTTGCCGAACTGGTCGCCCAAGCTGCCGATGGCCAGCAATTAGCAGACTGGTTCTCCCGGTTCTACGTGTTCGTGGTGCAAGGCAATCTGTGCATCGCCACGGCACTGGCCAGCAGCGGCGGCGATTGGCTGGGCCGCCCGCCGACCGCGTACGACAATCTGGAAAACAGTCCTCATCGACTGCCGTGGGAAACGGACCCGGCCACCCCTCGACCTGCGTCGAGCGAGCTGCCGCTACAGCCATTCCCGCAATGGTCCGGACTGATCCGCCTCGCGCATTCGACCGGCCTGCCGGGCCTGCGCGGTTACTACCTGCAAGTACGCGAGTGGTACCGCGACAACCTGATGCGCATCTTCTTCCGTCTGCACCACGCCATGCCCATGGCGGATCGCGAGCATTGGTTCGCGCCGCATCCGGACGTACGCACTCGCGATGGCAGCTTCTGGCAGGACGGTCGCGAAGGTGCGGAGCAGGCCACCGGGTTCATGATTTATCCGGGACAAGTGCAAGGCATTCTCGGCGAGGACATCCTGCTCGAAGACACCCTCGATCCGGGGCGGCATGCGCACTATCAAGCAGCACGAGCGGTGATTGCGCGGATGGGTGGGCGGCTGTCCCATGGCTCGACGTTGTTGCGGGAATTGCGCAAGCCGTCGGCGGTGATGCCGCAGGTGGATCCGGCGTGGATGGGGTGTGAGGTGTTGTATCGGGATGGTGAACTGGAATTGATGAATTCGAAGGATGTGAAGTGAAACGACTGCTGGTGTTATTCATGAGCTGGTTGCCGATAGCCGTTATGGCGGCAGGTGTCTGCAATCAGGAAACTGACTCTAAATATTTCTTATCTCAATGGCCGGAGAGCAGCGGAGATCAGGAAGACATACTTTCCAGTCTCGATGGAAAAGAATTCTCTATCGAGCCAGGCCACGTAGTCTTCCGTGGCGACCTAAACGGCGATGGTATCGAAGACTTCATCTTCAATTCCCGCGTAGGCATTGGTTCTTCGATGGACAGCACATTCGCCTTCCTGATCAAGTGCCGTGGTTACTTGAAGTATTCGGGTGGCGATTACTTCGCCGGGGTCAAAGTTCTGGACGGTCCGCCTAAAGGTGGCGGTGAATTCAAGGACATCGAGATCTACTCCTACATTAGGGACAAGCGAGGGCGGATTCGCTACAAGGGCGAAGAGGGCATGACCCGGCCACATCTGTGGCAATTCAACCCGCAGACACAGCGTTATGAAGGGCAGGCTGAGTAAGCCGACAGTCCCCACTGCATTTACGGAGTTACTACGTGAAAGGATTTTCGGTTCTTCTCGGCAGCTTGATATTGGCTGCAGAGTCCATGGCCTTCGCTGCAGATCCAGCCTTCAAGGATTACACCGTCACGCCAGTTTTCACCGGCCCCAACCATAAACTGGTGCCGCAAAAGAACAGCAGCCCAATGATGGATCAGGCACGGGTGCAAGCCCTGCAAGGCAAGGTCAACTTCGCCGGCCATTACATCCTGCACAGACTAAGTTGTGGCGGCAGCGCCATTTGCGGCCAAGTGCTGGACGCCCAGACTGGTGAAATGGTTGGAGGTCTGCCCAATGCTTACGACGGCAGCACTTTTGGCATGGTTTACCAGCCAGATAGTCGTTTGATCTTCGTCTCCGGCATCACGCTCGACGGTGAAGAAGATGCGCAGGGGAATGCTTTGGAAAGTGGTAACCGGGATCGTTACTACGAGTTTGTGAACAATGAATTTCGACTGCTGAGCATGACCGATGTTGAATCGTCGCCGATGGATGAGGAGTGAGTGGATGAACCGGTTTTTCATTTGGCCCGTGCTGATTGCGCTTTCGCTATTACCTCATTCACTGCCCGCGACTGCCAGCGAAGGGAGTTGCTACGGCTACCTTACTGAGCTTGTCAGGAGCAGCGATTTTCCGTTTCGTTATGTCGGCAAGGACAAGGTCAATTTGCTGATTGATGAGGATGACGGTGAAGTAGTGCGCGCTCAGCTGTTTTACGACACCGACGGCACCGGCACGATTGGCTGGATCAAATACACCCCGACTACCCACGAATTGCTCAACACCTCGGCCGAGTTGGATGAACCGGTGGCGTTGTCATTCGATGCCAAGTTTGCGGACGGCTATGCAAAGTGCCTGACAAAACAAAAGGCCGGCTAACGGCGAAAAGGATTAGCTATGGCCAGCCTTAAGTGGGTGTTGATGATCGGCAGTTTGTTCAGCGCTGCCAATGTCTTTGCCGTTGACCCGCCAATAGTGGGAGTCGCCGGAAACACCGTTACGTTCCAAGCAAAAAAATGGACATCGCCCGTCGTGGAATCTACGACCGCCTGGTTCACCGCGAATGGACAAACGTTCCCCTTGTTCCATGCCGGCATTGCTGCGCAGGCTTATCCTGACTGGCTCAGCCCTGACCAAAGATTTCTACTGGCGACTGCGGTGGAGTACGGCGTTGTCATAGGTGAGAACGGCGAGGAAATAGCGACATCACAGGGACATTGCGATGTGATCTCGATGGAAACCGGTTGCGTACTTGCTGAGACTTACGAACGGTTTTGTGAGGGTAAATGGGTAGGTAATCAATGGGTTTCTGAAGAGGGCGGGGTACTCAACCCTGTCTTGGAGACTAAGCCACCAAAGTACCTTCTGAAAAATTCTTCGAGTATTAAGCCTGCGCAGTCCCGAGCAGAGTCCATCGAATGGAGCCTGAGCTTTTTAAGCCCGGAATCCTATATGGCGTGTCATCCCCCGGCGCAAAATGTTCAGGCCTACAACGACCTCGGTTTTTATCTGGCCGAGGGCGGCAACGATGAGTTGGCAATGAAGTTTTATCGAGGCGTTGAAGCTGTCGGCAAACGCACAGTGCTGATGCTGAACATGGCTGATTCGCTGTGGCGACTTGATCGGCAAGAGGAAGCGCAGCGGTATTACCGCGAGTACCGCGACGCGATGAGTGCCGCCGGCAAAGCGCAGAAGATTTCGCAACGCGTCGTTGAGCGATCTGAAATTCAGGGACTGAAACAGTGAATATGTTCTTCCGCTTTATCGTGTTGAGCCTTGGGCTTTTATCCACTTCCTACGCATTTTCTACCCCGCAAGTCCTCAAGGAAATTCCTGCGAGTTTGCTGGGCGATGCATCACGGCAGAACGTATTCGTTCTGGCAGGAGACGCGGACGAGGCCTCTAACCGGTTGTTGATTGCGCCGGTACAGGCACGTGATGAGAACATCTTGCTTGATACGTCCAAGGCGCTGCCTCTGATCAAGAGTCAGTACTCGTCTGCTCTTCAGGGTGTCTTCAGCGTCCATGTACTCAAAGGTCGTCCTGGCGTCATGACCGTGATTAATCCGCAGGCTGAGGAAGCTGTGGTCAAGCAGCCGTTCGTTGAGGCTGGGGATTACATAGCGCTGGTAACCAGCGAGGAAGATAACGCGGTTTACAACTTCAACCTGTTGTTCACATTCAATAGAAGCTCGAAGCAGTTTGAGCTGAAAGCTCTCCTGGAAGTGGCGAATAACGACTCATGTGATCGATCGCTCGTCAGCGTAGTGGAGTTGCCGGTGCAGACATTGGGCCCCATCACTCTCGCTTCTTTCGATGGGCGTGAAGCGCTGCAGAAGCTGCAGGTTGCTCGTACTGGCAGTATTAAGGGCGTGAGAAAGAAATTGATGACCGTCGATTCGGCTGATTTGCTGGATATGGCGCTGGCAGCCTACCGAAAGGGTGATGACGTTTCCTTCAAGGATACGATGAGCTTCGCGTTGATGGGCGGCGGCTCGCATGACACTTGTCCCCCGGATAGCTATATCGTCGCAAAGTACTACTACCCGCAGCGTCCAGGTTGGTCCAACGACCTCGGTTTTTTGCTGGGCGAGGCGGGTTACTACGTTGAGTCGATTGAGTTGCTCAATGCAGTAATTGCCAATCACCCAAACAGGACGGTTGCTTACCTGAATCTCGCTGACAGTTATTGGGCCGTGAACGATAAAGAGCGGGCGGTGGCGGCATACAAGCAATACGTATCGCGAATGTCTGAAGCGGGAAAAGCTTCGAAGATCCCGGCGAGGGTGGGTGAGCGCCGCGCTTTGGTGCCCGAGGCGTGATCAACGCTCGTTGAGTTGCTGTAGATGTGTTTTCTGATACCTCATGAAATCGCTAAAGGAATGTTCGGTTTGAAATGTTTGCCTGCGTTTATTTCAGTGCTTCTTCTAATGCCACTGGCTGCGCACAGTGAAGTTTCTACACAGGTAAGGTGCTTCCGCTCGCTGGAAGGCAAAAATATCAATTTTGAATTCAGAACCTATTACGACGCGGCCGCTAAATGGAGCGGCGCAAGTGTCAGGTATAGCAAGTCGAAGAATGCTATTGCTCTGGTTCATCACCGAACCGAAGAGTACGTCATGACGGAGGACGGTCCCTACGAATTCACGACGACTTGGGTGGAAGTTTCAGGCGGTGCAGTGACGGGGCAGTATGTCATTGCAACGCAAGGCGCTCGGGTGAACTCAATGCGTTACACGAATTACAAATCCGGCAAACAGTATTCGTTCGATGAAGACTTCGGCATCGAGGCCTCCCCAGAGACGGGTTGTCAGTGGAGATGAAGTCTTCAAGAAAGGGGACTTAACGTCCCCTTTTTTTTCATCCACAAACCTCGCTAGGACTTGGCCGCCAGGTTCCGCACTTCAATATGATCGAGCGTCCCTTCCACCATCAATCGCACCCCATCCGCCATTCTGCTCAGAGCCAGTGCAACCGAGCGGCGGGAGCCGTGGAGGTCGTCGGCGAGGTCGCAGGCGATGGCGCTGATGGACAGGAGGTCTTCGGAGGCGTTGGCCATCAGGGCTTCGGCATCGGTGCCGGGGGTGAGGCTGAAGAGGCCGGTTTCGCGTTTGGGTTGGGATTCGGTGCGTGGTTTGAAGTGGTGGTCGAGGGCGCGTTCGGCGGCTTCGTGGAATTTCTTGGATTCCAGTGATTCGTAGGGCGATATGTCTGGGGTTTCGGGGGGATTGGGTGTTGGTTTGATCATAGGTATTTTCCGAGTTATGGAGCCAACACCGTTTCGCTTGCTTCGAGAGGGTGGCAGCTGTGTATAGGTGTGCAAGACCGGACTCGGAAACCGGCAGACCCGAAGGCCTCCCATACACAGCCGCCATAACAGTTCGCGAGCATAGGAAAACGCCCGGCGAATAGCCATAACTGAATGCATAACGAGTCTGGACTTGCACGTCCGAGTCACCGATTTTGCGGAGACACACACAGGCTATCGACGATGCTCCAACCTGCCTAGTTCACGCACAACACCACGCTTTGCAGGAAATTTCCCATAGGTTTGCAGGCTGGAAGATCAAAAGATCGCAGCCTTCGGCAGCTCCTACAGGGATGTGTTTCAACAGGTGTAGGACGGTGGGTGCAGAAGTGTGACTTGGCGGTCATCGTGCGGGAAATGGTCTGCATCATCTTCCAATAGCGGCGGATAGTGGCGTTATCGTTCGAATCCCTTACACTGCCCCGGCCGTTCATTTTCCTTTTGAGGCTGTGCGCATGAAATTTCGTTTTCTTCTGTGGATGATGGGTTTGTTGATGGGGAAGGCCAGCCGGACAAATCCTGCGTTCCAGCAGCAGTTGGGTGACAAGGATCTGGTGTTTCAGCTGCAGACGCTGGACGGGAAAGTGGCGCGGCATTTCGTGGTGAAGAATCAGCGCGTTACCAGCAAGTCTGGTGTGGTGGCGGAGCCGGCGTTTGCGATTGCGTTCAAGGATGCGGGTTATGCCTTTGCCACGATGCAGGCGAAGAACAAGCAGCTGGCGTTCATGCAGGGGATTCAGGACAAGTCGATCCAGCTGAAGGGGAATCCGGCGCTGGTGATGTGGTTTCAGGGGTTGATGAAGTATTTGAAGCCGAGGAAAGCCAAGCCTAAGGCTTGAGTAGATGTGCTTGAGTAGAAGGGCTTGAGTGGAGGGGCTGTTGTGGTGAGGGGATTTATCCCCGATGGGCTGCGCAGCGGCCCCAAAACCCGAGACCTCGATATAACTGACGCACCCTGTTGGCTGGGTTTGCGACTGCTGCGCAGTCGGTCGGGGACAAATCCCCTCACCACAGGGTTTCGCTGAGTCAGTTGGGTTGAGGTGGATTCTTCGCGAGCAGGCTCGCTCCCACAGGGGTTGTGTAAACCTTGGGGGAGCGGGCCTGTTTTGGTTCAGGCCTGGCTGAACTGCGAGGCCAGTTCGCGCAGCAGGACTTCGGCTTCGAGGACTTTGCTGACCACATCATTGGCCTTGTCACGAGTCAGGCCGACGCGTTCGAGCAGGGCGTCGGGGATGTCTTCGTCGGGGCCGGAGCCGATGCCGCGGCTGCGCAGCAGGCGCACGGCCAGGCAGACGAGGTTCGGGTATTCGGCGTAGGCGCCGTCGTAGCTTGGGTCGTGCTGGAAGCGCAGGGCGGTGGCCAGTTCATCGGGCATGTCCCAGTAGCGCATCAGCCACGAGCCGATCTGTTCGCGGCTGATGCCCAGCAGGTGCTGCTCGATGTAGCTGTGGCACAGGTGCGGGTTGACCTCCAGGTGGCGGCAGATCAGCGAGAAGTGCGGCGGGAACACGTGGGCCAGCAGCAGGTAGCCGAAGTTGTGCAGCAGACCGGCCAGATAGGTCAGGCCGGCTTCCGGGCGCTGGGCGCGCGGCATGGCGCGGGTCAGGCCTTCGATGACGGCGGCGGTGTAGATCGATTGCTGCCAGTACGGCGTGGTGTGTTGCGGATGGTCTTTGGGCAGGCTCAGGGTCTTGCCGAGGGCCAGGCCCAGCGCGAGGTTGATCACCAGATCGAAGCCCAGTACGCGAACGATCGCGTCTTCCACCGAACGAATCTTGCCCGGCGAGGCGTAGTACGGCGACGCCGCCCAGCTCACCACTTGTGCAGCCAGCGCCGGGTCGGTTTCGACCACGCCGGTGATGTCGTCGATAGTGGCGTTGGGGTCGACGCGTAGCTTGATGATTTTTTGTGCGGTTTCGGCCAGCGGTGGAATCTCGATGGTCGCTTCCAGACGCTGCTGAATCCGGCGTGCAGTGAACGCCTGAACCGCCTGGGTGATTTCCTCGCGGTCATCGTCCGGGCGGTCGAGGTTCGGGCGGATGCTGCTCAGGGCTTCGCCGAAGTTGGCGGCGCTGGCCTTGGTCAGCATGGTCTTGAAGGCTTCGCTGGTGATTTCCAGCAGCACGCCCGGCTCGCCAGAGTTGATCAGCAGCTTCGGCTCGCGCAGCAGGCTTTCTTCGTAGAGGCACGGCGAACTGGTCAGCGCCGGCAGGCCCGGCAGCAGGCTCAGGCTGTGTTTGCCGAGCATCTTTTCCAGACGCTCGGTGGACACGGCGGTCAGGCGCCGGCCCGTCAGTTCGGCGAGGCGGTTGAGGTCGAGCAACTGGCTCTGCGGAAACAGCACCATCAGCGCGCCCACGGCGTCGTCCAGCAACACGGCTTGTACCTTGCGCGAGGCATTGAGGCCGTGGTGGTCGAGCACTTCTTCGTAGGCGATACCCAGCTTGCCGAGCAGCAGCCGAATTACAGACGGCGCGTGCGGGGGTTCGGGGGCGAGAGCTGCGTCAGTCATGGTCTGTATCCGTTTTTGAAACAATGGCAGGAGTATAACCAGCTCTGTCGGAACGATCCTGCACAAACTGCGACGGTGCTCACACTTGGCCGTATTGCTGCCCATGGCGCAGCCAGCGGTCGAGCAATGGGCTGACGTGGGTTGGCCAGCGTTCCAGCAGCGCTTGCGCGGCATCGCGCACGGCGGGCAGCAAGTCGGCGTCGCGCATCAGGTCGGCGACTTTGAATTGCAGCAGGCCGGTCTGACGGGTGCCGAGCATTTCGCCGGGGCCGCGCAGTTCGAGGTCTTTTTCGGCGATGACGAAACCGTCGTTGGTCTCGCGCATGATGCCCAGGCGCTGACGGCCGATCTGCGACAGCGGCGGATGGTAGAGCAGCACGCAATGGCTGACCGCGCTGCCCCGGCCAACGCGGCCACGCAACTGGTGCAATTGTGCAAGGCCGAGGCGCTCGGGGTTTTCGATGATCATCAGGCTGGCGTTGGGCACGTCGACGCCGACTTCGATCACGGTGGTGGCGACTAGCAGTTGCAGATTGCCGGCCTTGAATTCAGCCATGACTGCCGCTTTTTCCGCTGGTTTCATGCGCCCATGGATCAGCCCAACCTTGAGCTCGCCGAGAGCGGCGGTGAGGTCTTCGAAGGTGGTTTCAGCGGCCTGACAGGTCAGCTCTTCCGACTCTTCGATCAGCGTGCACACCCAATAAGCCTGACGCCCTTCGGCGCAGGCGCTGCGCACCCGTTCGATGACTTCGACGCGACGGGTGTCGGTGACCAGCACGGTGTTGACCGGGGTGCGACCGGGCGGCAGTTCGTCGAGAATCGAGGTGTCGAGGTCAGCGTAGGCGCTCATCGCCAGCGTGCGCGGAATCGGCGTGGCGGTCATGATCAGTTGGTGCGGACACATGCGCCCACCGACGCCTTTCTGCCGCAGCGCCAGACGCTGCTGCACGCCGAAACGGTGTTGTTCGTCGATGATCACCAACGCGAGATTTTTGAACTGCACTTCGTCCTGGAACAGCGCATGGGTACCGACCACCATCGGCGTGCCGCTGGCGATCTGTTCCAGCGCGGCGACGCGGTTCTTGCCCTTGAGCTTGCCGGCCAGCCACGCCACGTCGATGCCCAGCGGTTCGAGCCAGCGCTTGAAGGTGATGAAGTGTTGCTCGGCGAGGATCTCGGTCGGCGCCATCAGTGCGACCTGATAACCGGCCTCCAGCGCTTGCAGTGCCGCGAGGGCGGCGACCACGGTTTTGCCCGCGCCGACATCGCCCTGAATCAGGCGCAGCATCGGTTCGTGCTGGCTGAGGTCGTAGGCGATTTCGTTGCCGACCCGTTGCTGGGCACCCGTCGGGTTGAAGCCGAGGTTGGCCAGGTATTTTGCCGGCAGTTTCGTGGCTTTCGGCATCGCCGGTGCGCGCAGGGAGCGCATGCTTTCGCGCAGGCGCTGCTGCGATAGCTGGTGAGTCAGCAGTTCTTCGAACGCCAGGCGATGCTGCGCCCAGTGATGACCGAGGGCGAGTGCATCGACGTCGGCATCGGCGGGCGGGTTGTGCAGGTAGCGGATCGCATCGGCCAGCGGCGCCAGTTGGTAGTCGCGAGCCAGTTCGGTCGGCAACCAGTCGGGCAGGGTGTTCGGCTTGAGCAGGGTCAGGGTCTGCATGCACAGCTGGCGCAGGCGCTGTTGGGTCAGGCCTTCGGTGAGTGGGTAAACCGGAGTCAGGGTTTCATCCACTGGCGGCGGTTCGTCACCGGTGATGGCGCGGTATTCAGGGTGGTAGATTTCCAGCCCCGAAGCGCCGGGCCGGACTTCGCCGTAGCAGCGAATCCGCGTGCCGCGCTTGAGGCCTTCTTTCTGCGCATTGCTGAAATGGTAGAAGCGCAGGCTCAGCCCGCCAGTGCCGTCCTGCATGCGCACGACGAGGCTGCGACGCCGGCCCATGACCACATCGGCGCCGCTGACGGTGCCTTCGACCACCGCGTCCTGGCCCGGGCGCAAGTGGCCGATCGGCACCACGCGGGTGCGATCCTGATAACGCAGCGGCAGGTGAAACAGCACGTCCTGGAGGTTTTCCAGGCCGACCTTGGCCAGTTTCTCGGCCATGGCTTCGCCGACACCCTTGAGTGCCGTCACCGACACTTGCGACAGCTCAGTCATGACCCTGGCTTAACCGGCCGTAACCGGCGCGACGGGCTTGGCCACCGAGCACAGGCGAACGGAGTCGGCGAGGATCTCGATGGCTTTCGGCCGTGGGAAGCTGGCGCGCCAGGCGATGGCGACTGTGCGGAATGGCACCGGCGCCGACAGCGGCCGCACTTCGATCACGCCTGGGGCGTAGTGATGGCTGTCCACCGCCGACAGCGGCAGGATCGAGATCCCCAGACCGGACGCGACCATGTGGCGGATGGTCTCCAGCGAGCTGGATTCCACCGTGGTGTGCTTGGCGCCGTCGTTGCCCTTGGTCAGGGTCGGGCAGGCTTCGAGCACCTGATCGCGGAAGCAGTGGCCTTCGCCGAGCAGGAGCAGGCTCTTGTCGTTGAGCAGGCCCGGATCGATGGATTCTTTTTGCGTCCACGGGTGCTGGGCTGGCATCAAGACGTAAAACGGCTCGTCGTACAGCGGCAGGGTCAGCACGTCGGCTTCGTTGAACGGCAGGGCGATGATGATCGCGTCGAGCTCGCCGTTGCGCAGTTTGTCGCGCAGCACGTGGGTGAAGTTTTCTTCGATGTACAACGGCATCTGCGGGGCGACCCGGTGCAGTTGCGGAATCAGGTGCGGGAACAGGTACGGCCCGACGGTGTAGATCGCACCGACTTTCAGCGGGGCGGTCAGCTGGTTCTTGCCGGCCTGGGCCAGTTCACGGATGCCTTGCGCCTGCTCCAGGACTTTCTGCGCCTGGGCGACGATGCCTTCGCCGACCGGGGTCAGGCGCACGGCGCTTTTGCTGCGCTCGAAAATCAGCACACCGAGTTCGTCTTCAAGTTTTTTCACGCCTACCGAGAGGGTCGGCTGGCTGACGTGACAACGCTCGGCGGCGTGGCCGAAGTGCTGCTCTTGGGCGAGGGTAACGATGTAGCGTAATTCTGTGAGGGTCATAGCGAGCGTCCATGAAGTTGCGGGCCAAGCATAACGGCTGCAATCGATAGACGCACGTTATCAGACTGAGTGAGGAATGCGACACCGGGCAATGTGAGTTTGCCGTTTATGGATGAGCTGAAAAACAAAAGATCGCAGCCTTCGGCAGCTCCTACAAGGGGCGAATACCTGTAGGAGCTGCCGAAGGCTGCGATCTTTTGATCTTGCTACTTAACGACGACGGTCCAGCGAGTACACAAACGGCGCCACAATTTCGATCGAGCCGTTGTTCAGCATATCGGCCGGCGGCTTGGGCAGCGGTTGTGCGCGACGGATCATTTCCAGGGTGGCCCGATCCAGGTCGGCGTTGCCCGAGCGGCCCACCAGTTCGAACGACAACACATTGCCTTCAGCGTCGACGACGAAACGCAAACGGTTCACGCCTTCCTTGCCGCGAGCCTGCGCACTGGCCGGATACTTCTTGTACTTGCCCAAGTGCGCGAGCAGGGTGTTTTGCCAGCTGGCCTTGGCGGCCATTTGTGCGGGCGACGGTCCAGGTGCCGGCTGGGCGGATTTCTCCGTCGGTGCCTGGGTCGGCTGCGTCTCCGCCGGTTTTTCCTCGGAAGGTTTTTCCTTCACCGGCTCCGGTTTTTTCTCCACCGGTTTGGGCGGCTGCGGTTTCGGCTTTGGCTTGGGTTTGGGCTTTGGTACGGCAATCTCGGCCTTGGGTGCTTCAGCCAGTTTCGGAATCGGCAATTCTTCGACCGGAGCCGGTGGCTGCGGCGGTGTGACGACTTTCGGCGGAGCAGGCGGTGGCGGGGTCGGAACCGGTGCCAGCTCGACCATCATTGCCTGCGGCGGCAGTTCGATGGGCGGACGGGCGGTCCAGTTCAGCGCCAGCGCGATGGCCAGCGCGTGAACGCCCAGCACCACGGCCAGGCTACCGCTGTAACGCGTCAGCTTATGGCGCGTCGTGATCATTTCTTGGCTGCGCTCTCAAGGCCCACCAGACCGACCTTCAGGTAACCGGCCGAGCGCAGTTTATCCATCACGCTCATCAGGTCGCCGTAGTCCACACCCTTGTCGGCCTGGAAGAAGATGGTGGTGTCTTTCTTGCCCTGGGTCTTGGCATCGAGCACGGCGCCAAGGGTTTCGGCTTTCACTTCATCGTCGCCGATGTACAGGCGCTGATCAGCCTTGACGCTGAGGAACACCGGTTTCTCCGGGCGCGGCGCCGGTTTGGCGGTCGAGGCCGGCAGGTCGACCTTGATGTCCACGGTGGCCAGTGGCGCGGCCACCATGAAGATGATCAACAGCACCAGCATTACGTCGATGAACGGCGTGACGTTGATTTCGTGGTTCTCGGCCAGATCGTCGTCTGCGCCTTCTTTCAAATGCAGGCCCATGGCCGATTACCCCACTTTCACCATGTGTGGTTGCGAGCTGCTGCGCTCAGGCTGGTGATCGAGGTCACGGCTGACCAGCAACAGGACCTGCGCCGAAGCGTCGGACACCTGCGCCTTGTAGCCGGCGATGGAGCGGGCGAACACGTTGTAGATCACCACCGCAGGAATCGCAGCAACCAGACCCAGCGCGGTGGCCAGCAGCGCTTCGGCGATACCCGGCGCCACAACGGCGAGGTTGGTGGTCTGGGTCTTGGCGATGCCGATGAAGCTGTTCATGATGCCCCACACGGTGCCGAACAGGCCGACGAACGGCGCGGTGGAACCGATGGTGGCGAGGACGCCGGTGCCGCTGCTCATGTTGCGGCCACAGGCGGCGACCAGACGCTCAAGGCGGAAGCTGACGCGCTCCTTGATGCCTTCCTTCTCGCGGCTGTTGACCGACAGGCGCATCTCTTCGAGGGCGTCGTGCACCAGCAGGTTGGCGAGGGTGCCTTCCTTTGCCGCAGTGGCGCTGGCTTCCTTGAGGGTGGCAGCTTTTTTCAGGGCAGCGATTTCACCACGCAGACGCCGCTTGGCGCCCATCAGCTCGAAGCCTTTGGCGATCCAGATGGTCCAGGTGATGATGGAAGCGATGGCCAGACCGATCATTACGATTTTCACAATGATGTCGGCGTTCTGGTACATGCCCCATGGCGACAGGTCGTGGGCCATGCCCAAGGTGTTGTCGGGTTCGAGCACTTCAGGGGCATCTGCCGGGGCGGCGTCTAATGCCTGCACCGGGTCGGTGGTGGCTGGCGCGGCTGCAGTTGGTGCGTGCTGTTCGGTGGCAGCCGGAGCGGTTGGCGCTTGTGCGTCGGCGAAAGCGGCGGTCGGTGCCAGCATCAGGCTGAGCAGCAGGGCCGCCACTGCGCTGAAGGCGCGAGGTCGTTTGGTTGGCGAAGCGGGGTTTTGATTACGTGTCATGCTGGCCGGACCTGAGGTAGAAAAACGGTAATGCTCTTCCAGGCCTCGTAAGGCCGAGAACAAAAGTGGGGTGCATTATTGCAAGTAATTCTTGTTAACAAAAGTAATAGAGTTTCTTTTTTTCCTTCATTGCTAGCCGTTCGTCCTGTACGAGGGCTAGTCTGTTCCTTTCTTTTGGGAGTTTTTTGATGTCCGCGCCTTCTGTTTTGATTGCCGGTTGTGGTGATGTCGGCAGTCGTCTGGCTACGCAATTGTTGGCCGCCGGCTGGGAGGTGCAGGGTCTGCGCCGTGATGTGTCGCGTTTGCCGGACGGCGTCATCGGCGTCGCTGGTGATTTGTTCAAGGAAGATTGCCCGGAAAACTGGCCATTCGGGGCGGTGGACTATCTGGTGTATTGCGCGGCGGCGACCGATCACGATGAAGCCGGTTATCGCGCTGCCTACGTACAGGGTTTGCAGAATGTGCTGAGCTGGCTGAATGACTTTGGCCAGGTGCCTGAGCGACTGCTGTTCGTGTCCAGCAGCAGCGTGTACGGGCAGCAGGAAGGAGAGTTGGTCGACGAAAATTCAGAGACTGTCGCCAGCGGATACTCCGGGCGACTGATGCTCGAAGCTGAGCAAGTGGCGCTGAACAGCGGTATCCCGGCGAGCATCGTGCGCCTGACCGGTATCTACGGCCCGGGGCGTGAGTGGCTGCTGACCCAGGTGCGTCGTGGTTATCGGGTAGCGGTCGAGCCGCCGCTGTACGGCAATCGCATCCATGCTGATGACGCGGCGGGGCTGATGGCGTTTCTGCTGCAGGCGGCTCATCAGGGCAAGCCGTTGCAGGATATCTATATTGGTGTGGACGATGCGCCGGCACCGCTGGCCGAAGTGGTCGCCTGGCTGCGGGAGTATCTGGGGGTTACCGAATGGGCTGACGACGCCAGCGTACGCCGCACTGGCAGTAAACGCTGCAGCAATGCTCGTGCGAAGGCGCTGGGCTGGACGCCGAAATATCCGAGTTACCGCGAAGGTTATGCGGCAATTCTTGAAGGCAAGTGCTGACTTTCTAACGCCACAAACCACTGTGGGAGCGGGCTTGCCCGCGATGGCGGCTTGGCAGTCAACTAAAGTGTTGAGTCTGATGGCCTCATCGCGGGCAAGCTGTGCTCCCACAGGGTTATGTATTGTTCTCAGGCGCGGTTACTGTTTCTCAAGCAACCACTTGCGCTCACCCGGGGTGAACTGCGGCATTTCATCCGCCAGCGCGGTATTCACTGCCTGGAAAATTTCCAGTGCCTTGCCTTTGCGGGCAAAGATCCAGTTGTTGCCCTGGCCGTTGAGCTGCAGCCACATGCTGTCGTGGTCGCTGTTCATCGAAGCGCAGTCGCCTGCCAGGCACAGCGCATAGCGGTCGGCGCCGGGCAGGCCGGACACCTGGCCGTCGGCCTGGAATTGCACGGTGTTGCCTTCGCCGTCGCCGCTGGCAATCTTCCAGCTGCCGCCCAGATAGGCTGAATACAGTGCGCGTTCGAAGCTGGCGCCGATTGGTGCGCCTTCCGGCACGGGGATTTGCGCGCGATCGAACAACTGATCCGGCTCGTTCTCGGTGGCGGCTTGTTTCATCCGGCCGCCGTCGCGTTTCAGCTCGCTGCCGGAGCTGCCATAGAAGTCGACTTTCCAGGCGCCGGACTGTTCGCCCTGCAGCCGTCCTTCGACGTTCTCGAAACCGTTGGTGTAGCGGGCCTGACCGGCCTTGGTATTGACGTCCCACTCCAGGTTCGGGCCATAGGCCTGAAGCGCTTCGCGCAGGGGACCGCCCTTGGCAGCGGCATCGATCGCCACCTGGTTGATCCAGGTGCCGCTGATGTCACGGTCGGCGGGGTCGCTGGCACAGCCGCCGAGGAAAATGGCGAGCAGCGAGAGAGCAAGCGCTTTGCGCATGGTGGAATCCTTTCAAAACCTTTTCTTTACCGCAGAGCAGTCGGCGCAGCGGTTGAAGGCTGCGCCGTGTGCATTACTCGATGACCAGGATGGCATCCATTTCGACTTGCGAACCCTTCGGCAGGGCTGCAACGCCGATGGCGGCGCGGGCCGGATAAGGCTGGTCGAAGTATTTGCCCATGATTTCGTTGACCTTGGCGAAGTGGCTCAGGTCGGTGAGGAAGATGTTCAGCTTGACGATGTCCTTGAACGAACCACCGGCAGCTTCAGCCACGGCTTTGAGGTTCTCGAACACCTGGACGGTCTGGGCTTCGAAGCCTTCAACCAGCTCCATGGTCTTAGGGTCCAGAGGAATCTGGCCCGACATGTAGACAGTATTGCCGGCCTTGATCGCCTGGGAGTAAGTACCGATGGCGGCTGGGGCCTTGTCGCTGGTGATAACAGTCTTGGTCATGTATGACTCCTTGTTAGGTGTGAATTAGGCACGCATGCGGGTGATGCGGATGACCCCGGTCAGGGCGCGCAGTTTCTTGATCACGCGGGCCAGGTGCACACGGTCGTGGACGCTGACCACCAGTTGGACGACGCTGATGCGGCCATCGCGCTCATCCATGCTGATTTTCTCGATATTGCCGTCGGCCGCGTTGACGCTGCTGGCCAGCAGCGCGATCAGGCCGCGCTGGTGCTCCAGCTCGACGCGCAGCTCGACGTTGAATTCGCCGGTGACATCCTTGGCCCACGAGAGCTGGATACATTTTTCCGGGTTGTGCCTGATTTCGCTGATGTTGCGGCAGTTGTCCAAGTGCACGACCATGCCTTTGCCCGCCGACAGGTGGCCGACAATCGGGTCGCCCGGGATCGGTGTGCAGCACTTGGCGTAGCTCAGCACCAGGCCTTCGGTGCCGCGAATCGCCAGCGGCCCTTCCGGACTCGGCAGCTGCTCGCCTTCGCCGAGCAGACGGCGCGCCACGACATAGGCCATGCGGTTGCCCAGGCCGATGTCTTCGAGCAAATCTTCGATCAGCTCCAGGCGATATTCGGCGAGCATTGCCTTGACGCGCTCGGCCGGGATCTTCTCCAGCGCGCTGTCGAAACCGTTGAGTACCTTGTTCAGCAGGCGTTCACCGAGGCTGATCGACTCGGAGCGGCGCTGCAGTTTCAGCGCGTGGCGGATGTGCGTGCGCGCCTTGCCGGTGACCACGAAGTTGAGCCACGCCGGGTTCGGCCGTGCGCCGGGCGCGCTGACGATCTCGACCGTGGAGCCGCTTTGCAGCGGTTCGGACAGCGGTGCGAGGCGGCGGTTGATCCGGCAGGCAATGCAGCTGTTGCCGACGTCGGTGTGTACCGCGTAGGCAAAATCGACCGCCGTGGAGCCTTTGGGCAGCTCCATGATCCGGCCTTTGGGCGTGAACACATAGACCTCGTCCGGGAACAGGTCGATCTTCACGCTCTCGATGAATTCCAGCGAGTTGCCGGCACGTTGCTGCATTTCCAGCACGCCTTTGACCCACTGGCGGGCGCGGGCGTGAGTGCCTTTCGGTTGCTCGTCACCGCTGGACTTGTACAGCCAATGGGCGGCAATGCCGTTGTTGGCCATCTCTTCCATTTCGCGGGTGCGGATCTGGATCTCGATCGGCACGCCGTGCATGCCGAACAGCGTGGTGTGCAGCGATTGATAGCCGTTGGCCTTGGGGATCGCGATGTAATCCTTGAAGCGCCCCGGCAACGGTTTGTACAAATTATGCACAGCACCCAGCACGCGGTAGCAGGTATCGACCTTGTCGACGATGATCCGGAACGCGTAGACGTCCATGATCTCGTTGAAGGCTCGACGCTTGCCGCGCATTTTCTTGTAGATGCCGTAGAGGTGTTTCTGGCGTCCGCTGACTTCGCCTTGGATGCCGTCGATGGCGAGGCAATGGCCGAGGGATTCTTCGATCTTGTTGACGATTTCCTTGCGGTTGCCCCGGGCGCGTTTGACCGCCTGGTAGATCCGCGCGGAACGCATCGGGTGCATCGCCTTGAAGCCGAGGTCTTCGAACTCGATACGAATCGCGTGCATGCCCAGCCGGTTGGCGATGGGCGCGTAGATTTCGAGGGTTTCCTTGGCGATGCGGCGGCGTTTTTCCCCGGACAACACCTCCAGCGTGCGCATGTTGTGCAGGCGGTCGGCGAGTTTGACCAGGATCACGCGAATGTCGCGGGCCATGGCCATGGCCATTTTCTGGAAGTTCTCGGCCTGGGCTTCGGCCTTGGTCTCGAAGTTCATCTGGGTCAGTTTGCTGACCCCGTCGACCAGTTCGGCCACGGTTTCACCGAACTGCGCTTGCAGCGCTTCCTTGGCGATACCGGTGTCTTCGATCACGTCATGCAGCATTGCGGCCATCAGGCTTTGATGGTCCATGTGCATGTCGGCAAGAATATTCGCCACCGCAAGCGGATGCGTGACGTACGCCTCACCGCTGCGGCGGCGTTGGCCGTCGTGGGCTTGTTCGGCGTAGAAATACGCTCGGCGGACCAGGTTGACCTGGTCGTTGCCGAGGTAGGTCGATAAGCGATCGGCGAGGGCGTCTATGCTCGGCATGATGACTCCTGCCGTAGGCTGTGTTCCCGCGCCGTGCTACGTCGACCAGGCATAGGCTTAGACGGCCTCGTTGGACTCGTCCTCGAAAGCAGCGAAGAGCGGTTCATCCTGGACGATTTCCTGCTCGGCGATGAACTCGTAGCTCATCAGGCCTTCAGCGATTTCACGCAGGGCGACAACGGTCGGCTTGTCGTTTTCCCACTGGACCAGTGGCTCTTTGCCGCCGGTGGCCAGTTGACGGGCACGCTTGGTAGAGAGCATGACCAGCTCAAAGCGGTTTTCCACGTGTTCTAGGCAGTCTTCAACGGTTACGCGGGCCATGGTATTCCTCGGAGCGAATGCAATATGCGCGCTGCCCGGTTGGGCGAGCGGACTCAACAGTTTAAAAAATCACCAGCGATTAGGGAAGCGCTGATTTTTTGACCAGACCCTTCAACGCGCTGCAGGCACCAATGTAAAGCGCTTGCAGCGGTTTTGGGAAGTGCTGATTAACCCAGCAATTCAGCCAGCAATCTGCCGAAACGCACTTGCTGGCGCTTCTGCTGCAGCTGATTGGCACGGAAAATCGCTTTCAGATCGTCCAGCGCGTGGGCGAAATCATCGTTGATGATCAGGTAATCGTATTCGACGTAGTGGCTCATCTCGCTGACTGCTTCGCGCATCCGGCCGTCGATGATCTCGTCGCTGTCCTGGCCACGGTTGGTCAGGCGCTGGTGCAGGGCTTGCAGCGACGGCGGCAGGATGAAGATCGAGCGGGCTTGCGGCATCAACTTGCGGACCTGCTCGGCGCCTTGCCAGTCGATCTCCAGAATCAGGTCGTGGCCTTCATCCAGCGTCTGCTGCAGGCGGCTTTGCGAGGTGCCGTAGAAGTTGCCGAAAACTTCGGCGCGTTCGAGGAAGTCGCCGTGTTCGCCCATCTTCACGAACTCTTCGCGGGTCACGAAGTGATAGTTCACGCCATCCACTTCGCCCGGGCGCATGGCGCGGGTGGTGTGGGAAATCGAGACGCGGATTTCCGGGTTGGTGTCGGTCAACGCCTTGACCAGGCTGCTCTTGCCCGCACCCGAAGGGGCGGAAATGATGTACAGGGTGCCGGTGTGGTGGGTCATGTCTGTTGCCTTACTCAATATTCTGCACTTGTTCGCGCATCTGCTCGATCAACACCTTGAGGTTGACGGCGGCCTGGGTGCTGCGCGGGTCGAAGGCCTTGGAGCCCAGTGTGTTGGCTTCGCGGTTGAGTTCCTGCATCAGGAAGTCGAGGCGCCGGCCAGCAGCACCGCCGGACTTGAGCACCCGGCGGACTTCAATGATGTGGGTGCTCAGGCGATCCAGTTCTTCGGCCACATCGCTCTTTTGCGCGAGCATGACCATTTCCTGTTCCAGACGCTGCGGATCCAGTTCGGCCTTCATGTCGGCGAAGCGGTCGAGGACTTTCTGGCGCTGGGTCGCGAGCATCTGCGGCACCAGTTCACGCAGGGTCACGACGTCTTCTTCTATGGAGGTCAGGCGCTCGTTGATCAGGCGTGCCAGCTCCGCGCCTTCGCGCTCGCGGCCGGCCTTGAGTTCCTTGAGACCTTGATTGAACAGGGCCAGCGCATCGGCATTCAGCGCCTGGGGATCAGTCGCGTCGGCCACCAGCACGCCGGGCCAGGCCAGTACTTCCAGCGGGTTCAGTGCCGCCGGGTTGTTGATCAGCCCGGCAACGGTTTCGGCGGCGGCGACCAATTGCGCGGCGCGCTCGCGGTCGACCTGCAACGGCTTGCCGGTGCTTTCTTCGGTGAAGCGCAGGGTGCATTCCAGTTTGCCCCGCGACAGGCCCTGACGCAGGGCTTCACGCACGGCGCCTTCGAGGTCGCGGAACGACTCCGGCAGGCGCAGGTGCGGTTCCAGATAGCGGCTGTTGACCGAGCGCAGTTCCCAGCTCAGGGTGCCCTGGGCGCCGGCTTTCTCAACGCGGGCGAAGGCGGTCATGCTGTGCACCATGGCGGTGACCTCGCAATGCAGATCGGCGCAGAAGGGATGTTCCGCAGGCTCGATATCAATGAATTTAAGCCGACTGGCAGCAAAGGCGCAGGATTGTAGCGCAGTGCGGCGGATGCGCCCAAACACACGGTGTGACAAAGGGCTGCAGGCCGTCGGTTATGCGTGTTTCAGGGCCGTAGGTCGACGGCCGGAATTTTTAACCCGTGCCCAGGCGCGGTGCAGCGCTCTATAATGCTCGGCAGTTTTCCGTCCCCAGTACAGGTATTCCCTATGAAACGTCCAAGTGGTCGCGCTGCCGATCAGCTCCGCTCGATCCGCATTACCCGCAACTACACCAAACACGCCGAGGGATCCGTACTGGTCGAATTCGGTGATACCAAAGTCATCTGCACCGTCAGCGTCGAAAACGGCGTGCCGCGTTTCCTCAAGGGCCAGGGCCAGGGCTGGTTGACCGCCGAGTACGGCATGCTGCCGCGTGCCACTGGCGAGCGTAACCAGCGTGAAGCGAGCCGTGGCAAGCAGGGCGGTCGCACCCTGGAAATCCAGCGCCTGATCGGCCGCTCCCTGCGCGCTGCGCTGGACATGTCCAAGCTGGGCGACGTGACCCTGTACGTCGACTGCGACGTGATCCAGGCTGACGGCGGCACCCGCACCGCCTCCATCACTGGTGCCATGGTCGCCCTGGTTGATGCACTGAAAGTGATCAAGAAGCGTGGCGGCCTCAAGGGCGGCGACCCGCTCAAGCAAATGATCGGCGCGGTGTCGGTCGGCATGTATCAGGGCGAGCCGGTGCTGGATCTGGACTATCTTGAAGACTCCGCCGCCGAGACTGACCTCAACGTGGTGATGACCAGTACCGGTGGCTTCATCGAAGTCCAGGGCACCGCCGAAGGCGCGCCGTTCCAGCCTGAAGAACTGAACGCCATGCTGGAACTGGCCAAGAAAGGCATGAACGAAATCTTCGAACTGCAAAAGGCCGCACTGGCCGACTGAGCAGGTTCGTAACCCGCAAGGAGGATGCGATGAGTGATGAGCAAGAGTTGCTGCCCAAACCGAGCCAGGAGGTTCGCCAATGGGCGATGTTTTGTCACTTGTCCGCCTTGCTGGGGATCTGGATTCCGTTCGGCAACCTGATCGGGCCGCTGATTCTGTGGCAGATGAAGCGCGAAACTGATCCGTTCATCGACGCTCAGGGCAAAGAGGCGCTGAATTTCCAGATCACCGTGGCGATTGCTGCCGCGATCTGTCTGCTGCTGATGGTGTTGATCATCGGCTTCTTCTTGCTGGGCCTGCTGGCCATCGGGGCGCTGGTGTTGACGATCATTGCCGGGGTGAAGGCGAACGAAGGGTTCCCCTACCGTTATCCGTTTACCTGGCGGTTGATCAAATAACGATCAGCACAAATGACCTGTAATCAGCGCGCACAAAAAAGCCGACAGCGATGTCGGCTTTTTTGCATTCACGAATCGACGCTTAGATGGTCAGCGTCCAGTCGTAGTCGACGATCAGCGGCGCGTGCTGCGAGAACCGCGGCTGACGCGGCAGGCGTGCACTGCGCACGAAGCGCCGCAGGCCCGGGGTCAGGATCTGGTAGTCGAAGCGCCAGCCCAGATTGAGCATCTCGGCCTGTTCGTTGTCCGGCCACCAGCTGTACTGGTCGCCTTCGCGGCTGACTTCGCGCAGGGCATCGACGTAACCCATGTTGCCGACAATCTCGTCCATCCAGGCGCGTTCTGGCGCCAGGAAGCCCGGGGATTGCTGGCTGTCGCGCCAGTTCTTGATGTCGAGCTTCTGCTGCGCCACGTACAGCGAGCCACAATAAATGTACTCGCGACGTTTACGCCGCTGCTTGTCCAGGTACTTGCCGAAATCGTCCATGAGCTTGAACTTCTGGTTCAAGTCCTCATCACCGTTCATCCCCGAAGGAAGCAGCAAGGTGGCAATACTGACTTTGTCGAAATCTGCTTGCAGGTAGCGCCCGTAGCGGTCGGCCGTCTCGAAACCGAGACCGCTGATGACAGCCTTCGGTTGCAACCGCGAATACAAAGCCACGCCACCTTGGGCAGGGACTTCAGCATCGCAGGCATAAAGGAAGTAGCCATCCAGTTGGAAGGCTGGGTCATCCAGTTCAAAGGCGGAGGCACGGGTGTCCTGCAGGCAGATGACGTCGGCATTCTGAGCTTGCAGCCAACTGAGCAAACCACGCTCGACTGCCGCCTGAATACCATTGACGTTCACACTGATGATCCGCATAAATGGCCCCAAAAATCGCGTGCGTGTATGATACACGGCGTCAAGCTAATTAGCTAAATCCGTGGTATTTGGGGTTTTTTTCATGCAAGCGTATCAGCGCGATTTCATTCGTTTTGCCATCGATCGCGGCGTTTTGCGCTTCGGTGAGTTCACCCTGAAGTCCGGGCGCACCAGTCCTTACTTCTTCAACGCCGGCCTGTTCAACACGGGATCGGCCCTGGCGCAACTGGGGCGTTTCTACGCGGCAGCCATCGCCGAAAGCGGCATATCCTTCGACGTCCTGTTTGGCCCGGCCTACAAAGGCATCCCGCTGGCGGCAACCACTGCCGTCGCGCTGGCCGAGCATCACGACCGCGACCTGCCGTGGTGTTTCAACCGCAAGGAAGCCAAGGCCCACGGCGAAGGCGGCAGTCTGGTCGGCGCACCGCTGACCGGAGACGTGCTGATCATCGACGACGTGATCACCGCCGGCACCGCGATCCGTGAAGTGATGCAGATCATCGCCTCCCAAGACGGCGCCAAGGCTGCTGGCGTGTTGATCGCCCTGAATCGTCAGGAGCGTGGCAACGGCGAGTTGTCGGCAATCCAGGAAGTCGAGCGTGATTTCGGTATTCCGGTGATCAGCATCGTTTCGCTGAACCAGGTGCTGGAATTCCTCGCTGACGATCCGCAGCTCAAGCAGCATCTGCCAGCTGTGGAAGCGTACCGCGCGCAGTTTGGCGTCTGATGTCGTAGGTGCTTTTGTGGCGAGGGAGCTTGCTCCCGCTTGAGTGCGCAGCGCTCACACTATTTTGGGGCCGCTTCGCAACCCAGCGGGAGCAAGCTCCCTCGCCACAAAAGAGATGGAATGCCGCAGGCAAAAAAAGACCCCGCTCAGTCAGGCTGAGCGGGGTCTTTTGGTTTCCGCGACGGCTTACGGACGCTTGCGATTGCTGATCAGCGTACCCACACCGGTATCGGTGAAGATTTCCAGCAGGATCGCGTTCGGTACGCGACCGTCGATGATCAGCGAGCTGCCGACGCCGCCCTGAACCGCTTCCAGTGCACAACGGATCTTCGGCAACATGCCGCCGTAGATGGTGCCGTCGGCGATCAGGTCGTCGACCTGCTGGGTGCTCAGGCCGGTCAACACAGTGCCCGACTTGTCCATCAGGCCGGCGATGTTGGTCAGCAGCATCAGCTTCTCGGCTTTCAGCGCCTCGGCGACCTTGCCGGCCACCAGGTCAGCGTTGATGTTGTACGACTCGCCGTTCTCACCGACGCCGATGGGCGCGATCACCGGAATGAAGTTGCCTTTGACCAGCAGATTCAACAGTTCAGTGTTGATCCCGACCACTTCACCGACCTGACCGATGTCGATGATTTCCGGCTGGGTCATCTCCGGAGTCTGGCGGGTGACGGTCAATTTCTTCGCACGAATCAGTCCGGCGTCTTTACCGGTCAGGCCGATGGCGCTGCCACCGTGGCGGTTGATCAGGTTGACGATGCTTTTATTGACCTGGCCGCCGAGGACCATTTCCACCACGTCCATGGTCGCCGCGTCAGTGACGCGCATGCCATCGACAAAGTGGCTTTCGATCGACAGGCGTTTGAGCAGATCACCGATCTGCGGGCCGCCGCCGTGAACCACCACCGGGTTGATGCCCACGGCTTTCATCAAGACGATGTCGCGGGCGAAGCCGGTTTTCAGCTCCTCGCTTTCCATCGCGTTGCCGCCGTATTTGATCACCAGAGTCTTGCCGACATAACGTCGGATGTAAGGCAACGCTTCGGACAGGACCTGGGCGGTGTGGGCGGCGGCTTCGCGTTCGAGGGTCATTCAGGGCTCCGGGTGAATCAGAACGGTAGTTGGAGATCAGGTGCAACGCGTTTCAGTTGGGTGTGGAACACCGCCTTGATACGCGCAAGTTCTGCCTCGTCATCGGCCTCGAAACGCAGCACCAGCACCGGTGTGGTGTTGGAGGCGCGCACCAGGCCCCAGCCTTTGGCGTAATCGACTCGCACGCCGTCGATGGTGGTCAGGTCAGCGCCTGGACCCCACTGTGCGTCGTGCAGTGCATCAATGATGCTGAATTTGCTCTCTTCGGTCACATGGATATTGATTTCCGGCGTAGAAATATCGTTCGGGAAGGTCGCAAACAGCTCTTCGGCGGTGGATTTTTCCTTGCTGAGGATCTCCAGCAGCCGTGCGGCGCTGTAAATACCGTCGTCGAAACCGAACCAGCGCTCCTTGAAGAAGATGTGCCCGCTCATCTCGCCGGCCAATAGAGCGCCGGATTGTTTCATTTTCTTTTTGATCAACGAATGACCGGTCTTCCACATTAGCGGGCGACCACCGTACTCCTTGATCAGCGGCACCAGGCGGCGGGTGCATTTGACGTCGAAGATGATTTCCGCATCGGGATTGCGCGCCACCACGTCGCGGGCAAACAGCATCAGCAGGCGATCCGGGTAGACGATGCTGCCGGTGTTGGTCACCACGCCGACACGGTCGCCGTCGCCGTCGAAGGCCAGGCCGAGATCGGCGTTGGTTTCCTTGACCTTGGCGATCAGGTCGACGAGGTTCTCGGGTTTGCCCGGGTCCGGGTGGTGGTTGGGGAAGTTGCCATCGACTTCGCAGAACAGCGGGATGACTTCGCAGTTCAGCGCTTCGATCAGTTGCGGAGCGATCACGCCGGCCGCGCCGTTGCCGCAGTCGACCACGACTTTCAGGCGGCGGGCCAGTTTGACGTCCTGGACGATTTCGGTGGTGTAGCGGTCGAGGATTTCGACCTGAGTGACGCTGCCCTGACCGCTGGTCAGGTCATTGGTCTTGATGCGCTCGTGCAGCACCTGGATCTGCTCGTTGGCGAGGGTGTCGCCGGCGATCACGATCTTGAAGCCGTTGTAGTTCGACGGGTTGTGGCTGCCGGTGAGCATTACGCCAGACTTGCCGGCCAGCACGTTGGCCGCGTAGTACAGCGCCGGCGTCGGCACCAGACCAACGTCGCTGACGTGACAGCCGCTCTCGGCGATACCGCGGATCAGTTCGGCAACCAGCTCCGGGCCGGACAGGCGCCCGTCGCGGCCGACCGACACGTTCGGTTCACCCTGGGCCAGGCTCTGCGAGCCGATGGCGCGGCCAATCCAGTACGCGGTTTCGGCATTGAGGAATTCCGGCACGGTGCCGCGAATGTCGTAGGCGCGGAAGATGCTGTCGGGAAGCTTCGGGGCGATCTTGGCTGGGGTGCTCATCTGCACAAATGCTCCATCTCGAAAAGGGCGGGACAGACCGACGATTCACTCGGCGGCAGGCTCAAACTGAAGGGTATGACGGCGTTTTCCACAGAGAGTTCGTGGTGTGAAAGGGCCATGACGCCTCGGCTGGCGTGGCTTTTGGCCGGCAAAACCTTGATTTTCGGTGTTAAAACCTGCTGTCGAAAATGCACAAATTTGTGGTGAGGGGATTTATCCCCGATGGCTGCGCAACAGATCCAAAAGTCTTGGGGCCGCTTCGCAGCCCATCGGGGATAAATCCCCTCGCCACAATAATGTTTCAGGGTTATTTAGTGCCGGTATGACCGAAGCCGCCCGCGCCGCGCTCGGTTTCGACGAACTCTTCCACCATTTCGAAGTGCGCCTGTACTACCGGCACCAGCACCAGTTGCGCCAGGCGCTCGCCGACGGTCATGGTGAAGTCGCTCTGGCCACGGTTCCAGCAGGACACCATCAGCGGGCCCTGGTAGTCCGAGTCGATCAGGCCGACGAGGTTGCCCAGCACGATGCCGTGCTTGTGGCCCATGCCCGAGCGCGGCAGGATCAGCGCGGCGAGGTTCGGGTCGCCGATGTAGACCGACAGACCGGTAGGGATCAGCACGGTTTCACCCGGCTTGATCACGATGTCCTGCTCCAGCATGGCGCGCAGGTCGAGGCCGGCGGAGCCCGGGGTGGCGTATTGTGGCAGCGGGAATTCGGTACCGATGCGGGGGTCGAGGATCTTGGCTTGCAAAGCGTGCATGTAAATTAAACCTGGTTCAGACGTTCGGCGATAAAAGTGACCAGTTGGCGAGCGATCTTGCCCTTGCTGGTCTGGGCGAAAACGGTGGCGTGAAGCTCACGGTCGATCACGCTGCAGGCGTTTTCTTCGCTGTTGAACCCGATGCTCGGATTGGCCACGTCGTTGGCGACGATCAAATCGAGATTCTTGTCTTTCAGCTTGCGTGCAGCGTAGTCGAGCAGGTGTTCGGTCTCGGCGGCGAAGCCGACACTGAACGGACGGTCGGGACGGGTCGCGATGGTGGCCAGGATGTCCGGGTTACGCACCATTTGCAGGACGAAGCCGTCGCCGCTTGTAGGGTCTTTCTTGAGTTTTTGCGGGGCAACGACTTCCGGACGGTAGTCCGCCACCGCTGCCGAGGCGATGAACACATCACATGGGATGGCGGATTCGCAGGCCGCGAGCATGTCGCGGGCACTGACCACGTCGATGCGCGTGACGCGATCCGGCGTTGGCAGGTGCACCGGGCCGCTGATCAGGGTCACGCGGGCGCCGGCTTCCACCGCGGCTTCGGCCAGAGCAAAGCCCATTTTCCCGGAGCTGTGGTTGGTGATGTAGCGCACCGGGTCGATGTTTTCCTGGGTCGGGCCGGCGGTGATCACTACGTGCTTGCCGGTCAGTGCCTGACGCTGGAAGCAGTCCGCCGCACACTGCGCCAGATCGGTGGCTTCCATCATCCGGCCCATGCCGACGTCGCCGCAGGCCTGACTGCCGGAGGCCGGGCCGAAGGTCTTCAGGCCACGGCTTTCAAGCAGTTGCAGATTGGCCTGGGTCGCCGGGTCGCGCCACATGGCCTGGTTCATTGCCGGCGCGACGGCCACTACGGCGTCGGTAGCAAGAACCAGCGTGGTCAGCAAATCGTTGGCGATGCCTTGGGCCAGACGGGCGATCAGGTCGGCGGTGGCCGGGGCGATCAATACCAGATCGGCCCACTTGGCCAGCTCGATGTGGCCCATCGCCGCTTCGGCAGCCGGGTCGAGCAAGTCCAGGTGAACCGGGTGCCCGGACAGCGCTTGCATGGTCAGCGGGGTAATGAACTCGGCGCCGCCATGGGTCATGACCACGCGCACTTCGGCGCCCTGGTCGATCAGGCGACGAACCAGATCGGCGCTCTTGTAGGCCGCAATGCCGCCGCCGACGCCCAGAACGATGCGTTTCCGATACAGCCGCTGCATAGGTCTGCCTTTCATTTCGTGGTTGATACGTGGCGAAACCCCCTCCCCAGGGTGAATTCGCCCGCAAAAAAGATGGGCTACGATATCACAGCGACCGCTACGGAACAGCGGCGCCCACAGACAAGGAACGTGTATGAGTATTCGCGATTGGCCGGCGGCGGAGCGGCCGCGAGAAAGGTTGTTGGAACAGGGCCCTGCGAGCCTTTCAGACGCCGAGTTACTGGCGATTTTTTTGCGTACGGGAGTCGCTGGAAAAAGCGCAGTGGACCTGGCGCGACACTTGTTGAATCAGTTCGGCAGCCTGCGTTTGTTGCTTGAGGCCGATCAGGAAGCATTCAGCAAACAGTTGGGGCTGGGGCCCGCAAAGTTTGCGCAGTTGCAGGCTGCCCAAGAAATGAACCGCCGGTATCTGGCCGAGCGCTCACGTAGAGAGCCGGCACTGGAGAATCCACAGGCTGTTCGGGATTACCTCAAATCCATGCTGCGCCATGAGCCCCACGAGGTGTTTGGCTGCCTGTTTCTTGATTCCAAGCATCAAGTGCTGACGTTCGAGGCGCTATTTCGCGGCTCGATCGACAATACCAGCGTGCATCCCCGGGAAGTGGTGAAGCGCTCATTGGCCAACAACGCGGCGGCGGTGATTCTCTGCCACAACCATCCATCGGGGAACAGCGATCCGAGCCAGGCGGATCGGCAACTGACCAAGCGTTTGCAGAAGGCTCTGGATCTGATTGATGTGCGGGTGCTCGATCACTTTATTGTCGGCGATGGCGAACCGCTGTCGATGGCGGAGTGTGGCTGGATGTAGCCGGCCTACCCTCTGCAGGAGCTGCCGGAGGCTGCGATCTTTTGATCTGAAAAACAAAATCAAAAGATCGCAGCCTCCGGCAGCTCCTACAGGGGGATTGTGCTGTGGTGGGTTATTTGAGGTTGACCTTAGAGTAGTCCTGCCGCCCAAACGGGCTGACGGAGTAACCCTGAACGTCTTTACGCGTCAGCGCATAGGCGGTCGGGTGGGCCAGTGGCAACCACAGCGCCTGCTGCTGAATCTGCGCCTGCGCCTGCTCGTAGAGTTTGGTGCGCACGCCCTGTTCGCTGGTGGTCTTGCCAGCGCTGATCAGCTTGTCCAGGTCGGCATTGCAGTAGCGGGCGAAGTTGGTGCCGGACTTGACCGCTGCGCAGGAAAACTGCGGCGTGAGGAAGTTGTCCGGGTCACCGTTGTCACCGGCCCAGCCCATGAACAGCAGGTCATGCTCGCCCGCCTTGGCACGGCGAATCAGTTCGCCCCACTCAATCACACGGATTTCCGCCTGAATGCCGATTTCCGCCAGGTCCGATTGCAGCAACTGTGCGCCCAGGCTCGGGTTCGGGTTGAGCAGGCTGCCGGACGGACGCGTCCAGATGGTGGTCTGGAAGCCGTCCTTGAGTCCGGCCTTGGCCAGCAGCGCCTTGGCTTTGGCCACGTCGTGCGGATAGCCTGGCAGGTTCTTCGCGTAGCTCCAGGTGTTCGGCGGGTAAGGGCCGTTGGCGGGTTCGGCAGTGTCTTCGAACACGGCTTTGACGTAGTTGGCTTTGTCGAAGGCGAGGTTGATCGCCTGGCGCACTTCCGGTTTGTCGAGCGGTGGATGCTGGCTGTTGATGCCGACGAAAGCGGTCATGAACGCGTCAGTCTTTTCCACTTTCAGCGTCGGCTCTTCTTGCGCGGCCTTCACGTCCAGCGGTTTTGGCGACAGAGCGATCTGGCACTCGTTGCGCCGCAGTTTTTGCAGGCGCACGTTGGCGTCCGGGGTGATGGCGAAGATCAGCGGATCGACCGCAGGCTTGCCGCCAAAATAGTCCGGGTTGGCCTTGTAGCGCACCGAGGCGTCTTTCTGGAAGCGCGTGAACACGAACGGACCGGTGCCGATCGGTTGGCTGTTGAGCTTGTCCGTGGCGTCGGCCTTGAGCAGCTTGTCCGCATATTCGGCGGAATAGATGGAGGCGAAGCCCATGCTCAGCGTCGCGAGAAACGTCGAATCCGGGTGGTCGAGGGTAAAGCGCACGGTCAGCGGGTCGAGTGCGTCGATCTTCTTGATCAGCGTCGGCAACTGCATGGACTGGGCGTGCGGGAAGCCGCTTTGCGCCACTTTGTGCCATGGGTTGGCCGGGTCGAGCATGCGGTCGAAGCTGAACTTGACGTCTTCGGCGCTCAGGGTGCGGGTCGGCTTGAAATAGTCAGTGCTGTGAAACTTCACCTGCGGGTGCAGCTTGAACGCGTAACTCAGGCCATCGGGGCTGACTTCCCAGCTGTCGGCCAGGCTTGGCACGACTTTGCCGCTGGCGGTGTCGAAGTCCACCAGGCGGTTCATCAGTACGTCGGCCGAGGCATTGGTGGTGGTCAGCGAGTTGTATTGCACCACGTCGAACCCTTCAGGGCTGGCCTCGGTGCACACGCTCAGGGCGGCAGCCTGGGCCAGGGGGCTCAGCAGAAGCGGGGCGAGCAACAGGGGTAGGGCAGCGAGGCGCATGGTCGGCTTCCTTTACAGATCGAAGGCCCATCTGCAGGTGCAGTCTGGAAAAGGGTTACCCTAGAGGGCTGGATTGCAAATGACTATCCCCTTTTTGCATTTTTCGGGCCGGGACAATGGTGTTTTTCAGACCACGGTGCACGAGGAAAAGTCGGGAACCTCTTTTAGAGCGGTTTTCTGCGACGAGTGGTCAAAACGCGCCTCAGCCTTTATCCAAAGCGTCCGCAGCCGGAAAATGCGCGTTTTTACCGGTCGATTGCACATCCATTGTTGTTGCACCCCGGTCTTTCTGGTATAAAGCAGCGCTCTTTTCTAGGGGCCCGGTTCCTTCACTGTAGGTGTAGCCGGTAAGACCTCTAAAGAAACGCGGCGCCTGGCGCCAAATGACTGAGAGATTAAGCGGCCAACCCATGCCGGGTTGGGCATGTGGTTTTAGAGGGCTGAGGCATGTCGAGAGTATGTCAAGTTACCGGTAAGGGTCCGGTAACCGGGAATAACATTTCCCACGCAAACAACAAAACCCGTCGTCGTTTCCTGCCGAACCTGCAGCATCACCGCTTCTGGGTTGAAGAAGAGAAACGTTTCGTACGCCTGCGCGTTTCCGCCAAAGGCATGCGTATCATCGACAAGCGTGGCATCAGCGTTGTGCTGGCCGAGCTGCGTCGCGACGGCAAGATTTAAGGGAGCTAATCATGCGTGAATTGATTCGTTTGATTTCGAGCGCCGGTACTGGTCACTTCTACACTACCGACAAGAACAAGCGTACTACCCCGGACAAAATCGAGATCAAGAAATATGATCCGGTTGTTCGCAAGCACGTGATCTACAAGGAAGGCAAAATCAAGTAATTGATTTTTCCCGACTTACGAAAAAGGCCCGTATCTCACGATACGGGCCTTTTTTGTTGCCTCGGATTTCTGCGGTGTCAGGCCGGGCCTCATCGCTGGCAAGCCAGCTCCCACAGTGATTACCGGTGTTCACAATATTGGTGTTAACCACAAAACCTGTGGGAGCTGGCTTGCCAGCGATAGGGCCGGAGCAGTCGGCGAAAGTCCTCAAGCCTTCTGTTCAAAGATCACATAGACCTTGCGGCAAGCCTCCAGCACTTCCCAGGTGCCACGGAAGCCCGCTGGAATCACAAAGCGGTCACCCACGCGCAAGGTCTTGGCATTGCCATCGCTGTCACGCAGCACCGAAACTCCCTGCAGGATTTCGCAATATTCGTGCTCGGTGTAGTTCACCGTCCATTGGCCAACCGCGCCTTCCCACACGCCGACACCCATTTGCCCGCAAGGGCTGTCGTACTGGTTGAACACCGCTTGCTCGGGATCGCCCTTGAGCACTTTGGCCGGATCCGGGCGATAGCGTTCGGCTGCGCTGGTGGTCAGGCTGATGTCGACGACGTTCTGGATGTTCATTGTTGTTTTCTCCCGTGATGACGGCGCGGTGACTTGAAAGTGCCAAAGTCTATGTTTATTAAAATGAACACCGCAAGGTCGTATGGCGCGCTTATGTCAAATATATTGAAACAAACCCGGCCGCTGGTTTAGGGTGGCGGGTGCCTTGGGCCGAAAAGCAGGCTGGCCGGGCAGCATTCCTGAAGACGACCGCGAAGAACGCGGCGCTCTATTCAACAAGAGGAGGACACTCGAATGACCACCCTGACTCGTGCCGATTGGGAACAACGCGCCCGCGACCTGAAGATCGAAGGCCGCGCCTACCTCAACGGTGAATACACCGACGCCGTTTCTGGCGAGACTTTCGAGTGCATCAGCCCGGTCGATGGCCGTCTGCTGGGCAAGATCGCCAGCTGTGACGCCGCCGACGCTCAGCGCGCTGTGGAAAGCGCTCGCGCCACCTTCAATTCCGGCGTCTGGTCGCGCCTGGCACCGACCAAACGCAAAGCCACCATGATTCGTTTCGCCGGCCTGCTCAAGCAGCACGCCGAAGAACTGGCGCTGCTCGAAACCCTCGACATGGGCAAGCCGATCAGTGATTCGCTGTACATCGACGTGCCCGGCGCGGCGCAGGCCCTGAGCTGGAGCGGCGAGGCGATCGACAAGATCTACGACGAAGTCGCCGCCACTCCGCACGATCAACTGGGTCTGGTGACCCGCGAGCCGGTCGGCGTGGTCGGCGCCATCGTGCCGTGGAACTTCCCGCTGATGATGGCCTGCTGGAAACTCGGCCCGGCGTTGTCGACCGGTAACTCGGTGATCCTCAAGCCGTCTGAAAAATCCCCGCTGACTGCCATCCGCATCGCTGCGCTGGCGGTTGAGGCCGGCATTCCGAAAGGCGTGCTCAACGTGCTGCCGGGCTACGGCCACACCGTTGGCAAGGCGCTGGCGTTGCACAACGATGTCGACACGCTGGTGTTCACTGGTTCGACCAAAATCGCCAAGCAGTTGATGATCTACTCCGGCGAATCGAACATGAAGCGCGTGTGGCTGGAAGCCGGCGGCAAGAGCCCGAACATCGTCTTCGCTGATGCGCCGGACCTGCAAGCCGCTGCCGAATCCGCCGCCAGCGCCATTGCCTTCAACCAGGGCGAGGTCTGCACCGCCGGTTCGCGTCTGCTGGTCGAGCGTTCGATCAAGGACAAATTCCTGCCGATGGTGATCGAGGCGCTGAAAACCTGGAAGCCGGGCAATCCACTGGATCCGGCGACCAACGTTGGTGCGCTGGTCGATACCCAGCAGATGAACACCGTGCTGTCGTACATCGAATCCGGTCACAGCGACGGCGCCAAACTTGTCGCTGGCGGCAAGCGCATCCTCCAGGAAACCGGTGGCACCTACGTCGAGCCGACGATTTTCGACGGCGTGAGCAACGCAATGAAGATCGCTCAGGAAGAGATCTTCGGCCCGGTGCTGTCGGTCATCGCTTTCGACACCGCCGAAGAGGCGATCCAGATCGCCAACGATACGCCGTATGGCCTGGCCGCAGCAGTCTGGACCCAGGACATCTCCAAAGCGCACCTGACCGCCAAAGCGCTGCGCGCCGGTAGCGTGTGGGTCAACCAGTATGACGGCGGCGACATGACCGCACCGTTCGGTGGCTTCAAGCAGTCGGGCAACGGTCGTGACAAGTCGCTGCATGCATTCGACAAGTACACCGAGCTGAAGGCGACGTGGATCAAGCTGTAAATCGTTGATGGGAGCCTGAGTGAATCAGGCTCCCGAATCGAACAGAGATCCCTGTGGGAGCAAGTCTCTGTGGGGAGGGGATTTATCCCCGATCGGCTGCGAAGCAGTCGCAAAACCAGTGCATTTGATGGTGCAGGTTTTGAGGTCGCTGCGCGACCTGTCGTGGATGAATCCCCTCACCACAGGGTTTGCTCCCACATTTGGTTTTGTGGTGTACATAAAAATAATCCACAGGAGCGTGGACCATGCGTTGGGCGACGTATTTCGCCGTGTTGGCGTCTGTCTTGAGTGTCGGTCTGGCCCTGGGGGTCAGCATGCCGCTGGTGTCGTTGCGTCTGGAGGGTTGGGGCTATGGCTCTTTCGCCATCGGCGTGATGGCGGCGATGCCGGCGATTGGCGTATTGCTGGGCGCGAAGATTTCCAGTCATCTGGCGGCGCGTTTCGGCACAGCCAACCTGATGCGCCTGTGCCTGTGGGCCGGCGCGTTGTCGATCGGCTTGCTGGCGCTGCTGCCGAGTTATCCGATCTGGCTGGTATTACGCCTGATGATCGGGGTGATCCTGACCATCGTGTTCATCCTTGGCGAAAGCTGGATCAACCAACTGGTCGTCGAACACTGGCGCGGGCGGTTGGTCGCGCTGTATGGCAGCAGTTATGCATTGAGCCAACTGTCTGGTCCATTGCTTCTGGGGGCGCTGGGTACTGAACATGATTATGGATTTTGGGTCGGCGTCGGGTTGCTGACGGTTTCGCCTTTTCTGTTGATGGGCCGCAGCGGGGCACCGAGCAGTGAAGCCAGCAGTGTGACCTTCGGCGATCTCTGGGGATTTGCCCGCGAGTTGCCGGCGATTGCCTGGGCGGTATCGTTGTTCGCCGCGTTCGAGGCGATGATCCTCACGCTGCTGCCGGTGTATTGCCTGCAGCAGGGCTTCACTGCCGAGATTGCGTTGGCGATGGTCAGCACCGTGGTGGTCGGCGACGCGCTGTTGCAACTGCCGATTGGCGCGTTGGCAGACTACCTGTCGCGGCGCACGTTGTTCACCGGATGCGCGGTGATCCTGATGCTGTCGAGCCTGGCGATTCCGCTGTTGATCGATACGCTGCTGATCTGGCCGTTGTGGGTGTTGTTCGGGGCCAGTGCCGGTGGCCTGTTCACCTTGTCACTGATCCTGATCGGCGAGCGTTATCGCGACGATGCGCTGGTGCGAGCCAATGCGCACATTGCGCAGCTGTGGGGTGTGGGCTGTCTGATCGGGCCTTTGCTCGCGGGGGCGGGCAGCCAGTGGATCAGCGGGCATGCGTTGCCATTGTTGATGGCGGTCGGGGCGTTCGGGTTGGTGATTCTCCTGATGCGCCAAGGTGCATTCGGGGCGGTGCAGACGGCTTAAGGTCAAAAGATCGCAGCCTGCAGGGAAACCGCATTCCTCCAGTGTAGGAGCTGCCGCAGGCTGCGATCTTTTGCTTTTTAAAGCATCCGTTCCAGGCCCACCGTGGTGCTGAACCACGCATTGAAGCGCCGCCACCAGCTCCCGGGTTCCTGGGTCAGCGTGTGCATCTGACCGTTGTCCTCGGTCACCCAGACAATCTTCCGATCCTGCAATTTCGCCTGATAACTCAGGGCTGGCGCCATGCCTTGCAGCGCCAGTTCGCGCACGTGTCCGGCCAGCTCCGGGCTGTCCACCAGCACCCCGACTTCGGTGTTCCACAACACTGAGCGCGGATCGAAGTTGAACGAGCCGATAAATGCTTTCTGTCGATCGAAAATCATCGCCTTGCTGTGCAGACTGGAGTCCGAGCCGCGGAACGACTTGCTGTAAAACAAATGCGGACCGCTGCCATAGTTATCCCCAGGCTGACGGCGCAGTTCATACAGTTTCACACCGTGTTCCAGCAACGCCTTGCGGTACGGCGCGTACCCGCCGTGCACCGCTGGCACATCGGTGGCTTCCAGCGAATTGGTCAGCAGGCTCACCGAGACCCCGGCGTCGGCGCGTCCGGTCAGGTACACCAGCCCCGGCTGGCCGGGCACGAAGTACGCCGAAATCATGATCAACTCTTTGCTGACGCCGCGCAGTTCCGGCGCCAGTTGCGTGGTCAGCAGCAGTTGCGGATCCGGCTCGTCCTTGGCCAGCACCTTGCTTGGCGCGTCCCACAGTGCCTGGTTCCAGGCCCAGATTAGTTCCTTGCGCCAGATATCCATGCGTGGCGCGGTCTTGAACGTCATCAACTGTTGATACAGCGCGTGGTTCTGTTTGCGGGTTTCATCCAGCGATTCTTCCAGGCGCGTGCGGGTGTTTTGCAGGTCTTTGATGCTCGGTTTGCTGGAGAGGAATTCGTCGATCAGCTTGCTCAGCGCGCTGTTCCAGTACTGGTCAAAACTGTGCCCGAGCTGTTCGGCCACCGGGCCCACGCTGAGCATGTCGATGTCGGTGAAATTCAGGTTCGGCTCGGCATCGAAGTACTCGTCGCCCAGATTGCGCCCGCCGACGATGGCCGCGCTGTTGTCGGCCAGAAACAGTTTGTTGTGCATGCGCCGGTGTTGCAGCGACAGGTTGAACAGGCGTCCGGCTGCGCGGGTCACGCCGGTGCTGCGACCCAGGTGCAGCGGGTTGAACAGGCGAATCTGGATTTGTGGGTGCGCCGCCAGCGTGGCGATGATCGTGTCCAGACCGTCGCTGGTGGTGTCATCGAGCAGGATGCGTACGCGCACGCCGCGGTCGGCAGCCTTGAGCAGTTCTTCCACCAGCATCCGCGTGCTGACACCGTCGTGAACGATGTAGTACTGCAAGTCGAGGCTGGTTTGCGCATTGCGGATCAGCTCGGCGCGCGCGGTGAACGCTTCAGTGCTGTTGGACAGCAAGCGGAAGCCGGAACGGCCCTGATAGGGCGCGGCCTGGGCCTGGATCGAGCGGCCGAAGCTGGACTTCGACGCAGGCAAGGCCTGGCTCGGCTCACGGGGTACATCAAAGCTGGCGCAGCCGCTCAGGAGCGAGGCGAACATCAGCAAAGCGAGTAGGGGCTGTCTGAAGCTCACGTAGGAACGTTCCGGTCGGCTGCAAAGGTCGGCATATGGACGCTGATCACTCGAAAAAGGTCAGTCGGCTTCGGCCAGTAGTTTGATCGCCGCTGCGCCGACCTTGCGCACCGCTTCTTCGATCTGCGGTGTCGGTTTGGCAGCGTAGTTCATTCGCAGGCAATTGCGGTACTTGCCCGAGGCGGAAAAGATGCTGCCCACGGCGATCTGTACGCCTTGGTCATGCAACGCACGATTGAGTTTCAGCGTATCGAAACCCTCCGGCAATTCGACCCAGAGCATGAAGCTGCCCTGTGGACGGCTGGCGCGGGTGCCGGGCGGAAAATAGCGAGTGACCCAGTCGATCATGATGTCGCGATTACGCTGGTATTGCGTGCGCATCCGCCGCAAATGCGGTTCGAAGTGCCCGGACTTGAGAAATTCTGCGATGGCAATCTGCGGCTGCGGCGCGGTGGAACCGGTGCTGATGTATTTCATGTGCAGCACCCGTTCCAGATACCGTCCCGGCGCGACCCAACCGATGCGCAGCCCCGGCGCCAGGGTCTTGGAAAACGAGCTGCACAGCAGCACGCGACCATCCTCGTCGAAGGATTTGATCGTGCGCGGTCGTGGGTAGGTGTAAGCCAGTTCGCCATACACGTCGTCCTCGATGATCGCCACATCGAAACGCTGCGCCAGCGTCAACAACGCGCGTTTGCGCGACTCCGGCATGATGTAGCCCAGCGGGTTGTTGCAGTTGGGGGTGATCTGGATGACCTTGATCGGCCACTGCTCCAGCGCCAGTTCCAGCGCTTCGAGGCTGATGCCGGTCAGTGGATCGGTGGGGATTTCCAGGGCTTTCATGCCCAGCCCTTTGAGGGTCTGCATGGCGCCGTGGAAGCTCGGCGAATCCACCGCGACGATATCGCCCGGCTCGCAGATCGCGTGGATGCTGGTGGACAGCGCTTCGTGGCAACCGGTGGTGATCACCAGATCGCTGGCGCTCAACTGGCAGCCGGAATCGAGCATCAGTCGGGCGATCTGTTCGCGCAGTTCGAGGGTGCCGTGGATGTTGTCGTAATACAGCCCGGGCATGTCCTGCCGGCGGCTGATCCGCGCCAGCCCGCGCAGCAGTGGTTTCAGGGTGGGCGTGGTCACGTCGGGCATGCCGCGACCCAGTTGCACCACGTCCTTGCGCGGTACCGCGCGAATCAGCTCCAGCACTTGATCCCACTGCGAAATCTCCACCGGCCGCTGCGCCGGACGGCCGACGGCAGGCAGCTCCGGCAGCTCGCGACCGACCGGCACAAAGTAGCCGGACTTGGGTTTCGGCGTTGCCAGGCCGCTGTCTTCAAGCATGCGATAGGCCTGCTGCACGGTGCTCAGGCTGACCCCGTGTTCTACGCTCAGGGCGCGCACCGAAGGCAGGCGATCACCGGGACGGTAGAAGCCTTGTTCGATGCGGGTGCCGAGCAGCTCGGCGAGGTTCACATACAGGGTCATGGCACTGCCTCGATGCAGGTGATTCGTTAAACCAGTACAGATGCAGCAAAAATCGGTAATTCAGACGCAGAAACGGCAAATCTGTATGGAATTAATACAGATGTGTTGAATCTGTAATGCTTTTGCCGACCCGCGCATCATGGAATCTCTGGCTACCCAAGTAAACAGGAGCGACAAAAATGAACGGCTTGAGCGATGTGCGGCTGACGTTACACAGTCAGGAACTGGCGGCAGGGCAGGAGGACAGCGCATGGAATAGCGCCATGCGCAACGCGCCGTCCGGCCTGAGTCGCTGGGGCCTGTTCTGGCATCGTCTGCACACGCGCAAGGCGCTTTTGAACCTGACGCCGGAGCAGCTCAAAGATATTGGGCTGACCCGGGAGCAGGCGCATGAAGAGGGGTTGAAGCCGTTCTGGCGGATCTGAAACCTGTATTTTTCTGGCGGGCCTCATCGCTGGCAAGCCAGCTCCCACAGTAATTTGGTGTTCACAATATTTGTATTCGCCGCAAAAACCTGTGGGAGCTGGCTTGCCAGCGATGGCGGCTTCAAGGACGCAGCAAAAACATCAGACCAACTCTTTGAGCCGATGCCACAACATCCCCAACGCCAGCAACGGCGAGCGCAAATGCTTGCCACCCGGGAAGGTGATGTGCGGCACCTTGGCAAACAGATCAAAGCCGCCGCTGTGCTGCCCGCTGATCGCCTCGGCCAGCAGTTTGCCGGCCAAGTGCGTGGCATTAACGCCGTGCCCGGAGTAGGCCTGGGCGTAATACACGTTCGGCTGGTCTTTGAGTCGGCCAATCTGCGGCAGCCGGTTGGCACCAATGCCGATCATCCCGCCCCATTGATAGTCGATCTTCACGCCTGCCAGTTGTGGAAACACGTCGAGCATCTTCGGTTGCATGTAGGCGCCGATGTCCTTCGGATCACGCCCGGAATAATGGCAGGCACCGCCGAACAGCAGGCGCCGATCCGCCGAGAGCCGGTAGTAATCCAGCGCCACCCGCTGGTCGCAGACCGCCATGTTTTGCGGCAGCAGGCTGTGCGCCTGGGTTTCGCTCAACGGTTCGGTGGCGATGATGTAGCTGCCGGCCGGGAGCACTTTGCCGCTGAGTTGCGGATTGAGGTCGTTGAGGTAAGCATTGCAGCCCAGCACCAGGGTTTTCGCCCGCACTGAACCTTGAGCGGTGTGGACGCGAACCTCGGTGCCGTAATCGATCCGCGTCACCGCCGATTGCTCGAACAGCTTCACACCCAATTGCTGTGCGGCAGCGGCTTCGCCCAGCGCCAGGTTCAGCGGGTGCAAATGCCCGGAGCCCATGTCGATCAAGCCGCCGACATAGCGTTTGGAGCCGACCACGGTGTGCATTTCATCCGCTTGCAGCAGGCGGGTTTGGTAGCGATAGCCGAGGCTGCGCAGCTCTTCGGCGTCTTCGGCAAAGCCTTCGAGGTCGGCCGGCTTGTTGGCGAGGTCGCAATAGCCCCAGGTCAGATCGCACGGGATCTGAAAGCGCTCGACGCGCTGGCGGACGATTTCAACTGCTTCCAGGCCCATCAGTTTCATCTGGCGTACACCGTCAGCGCCGATGACGTTGCTGAACTGATCGAGACCGTGGCCGACCCCGCGAATCAACTGTCCGCCGTTGCGGCCACTGGCGCCCCAGCCGATCCGGTGCGCTTCCAGCAACACCACGCTGAGGCCGCGTTCGGCCAGCTCCAGCGCGGTGTTCAGCCCGGAGAAGCCGCCGCCGACCACGCACACGTCCGCCGTCAGCTCGCCTTGCAGCGCCGGATGGTCAGGCTGCGGCAGGCTGCTGGCGGCGTAGTAAGAGGCAACGTGGGGTTGGCTCGCGAAGGTTCGGGCGCGGGCATTCATGGGCATCATCCAACGGCTGAGTGTCGAGAAAATTTGACGGAGCATAAGCCGCGCCGCCGAAGACCGGCAACACTGGTCGGCCGTTGCTGTCTGGATCACGGCTTTTGCGGCACAATTGCCGCCTATTTCATGTGGGTTACCGTTTCGATGAGTTGCAATCGCCAGACCCTTCGCGACCTGCGTCAGCAGATCCCCACGTTCGACTGCGTGCCGGGCTGTCACGATTGCTGCGGGCCGGTGACGACCTCGCCGGAAGAGATGTCGCGACTGCCGCGCAAGACCCGCGCCGAGCAGGATGCGGCGATGGAAGAGCTGAACTGTGTGCACCTGGGGTCCAATGGTTGCACGGTGTATGGCGAGCGGCCGTTGATTTGTCGCTTGTTCGGTACCACCAAAACCCTGCCGTGCCCGAACGGGCGGGGGCCGGTGGAGCTGATTCATCCACGGGTGGAAAAGCAGATCTTCGAGTACATGGCTTCGAACCGGCAGGTGCTGGTTTAGCGCAATTGCTGGAACTGAGTCGACCCAATCGCTGGCAAGCCAGCTCCCACAGTGATCGTTGTCGTTCGCAGAATATCTGTTGACCACTGAACCTGTGGGAGCTGGCTTGCCAGCGATGGGGCCGGATCAGGCAGCACAAATCTCAGTCCGGAATCGGCAGGCTCAGGCTCTCCTTCACTTCTTCCATCACGATATAGCTCTTCGACTCACGCACATGCGGCAGCTTCAACAGAATGTCGCCCAACAGCTTGCGGTACGAGGCCATCTCGGAAATCCGCGCCTTCACCAGATAGTCGAAATCCCCTGACACCAGGTGGCATTCCAGCACGTGCGGCAGCTTCAGCACCGCGCGGCGGAACTCCTCGAACGTGTCGCCGGATTTGTAGTCGAGGCTGATCTCGACGAACACCAGCAGGCTACCCTTCAAGTGCTGCGGATTCAGGCGGGCGTTGTAGCCCATGATGATTCCCTCACGCTCCAGCCGTCGCACCCGCTCAGTGCACGGCGTGGTGGACAAACCGACCTTCTCCCCGAGTTCGGTAAACGATATGCGCCCGTCTGCCTGCAGGATCCGCAAGATGTTGCGGTCGATCTTGTCCAGCTCACGTTTGGTCTGAGTGTTGGTACGCATAGGGGATGCGCCTCCGTGAAAAGGGTTTTTGCCGAGAATTGTCGCCAAATATAGGCGCTTATATAGTGAAATGCACTGGCCATTCTTTTTTACACTGCGCGCATCATTGCTCTAACAACAGACGTACGCGGCCCTGCCGCGATGAGGGATACAAAAATGCGCGTAATGGTCTTGGGTAGCGGCGTCATCGGTACCGCCAGTGCTTACTATCTGGCCCGTGCCGGGTTTGAAGTGGTGGTGGTCGACCGGCAGCCAGCCGTGGCCATGGAGACCAGTTTCGCCAACGCCGGCCAGGTGTCGCCGGGTTATGCCTCGCCGTGGGCCGCGCCGGGCGTGCCGCTCAAGGCCATCAAATGGCTGCTGCAGCGCCACGCGCCGCTGGCGATCAAGGCCACCGCTGACATTGACCAGTACCTGTGGATGGCGCAGATGCTGCGCAACTGCACTGCCAGCCGTTACGCGGTGAACAAGGAGCGCATGGTGCGTCTGTCCGAGTACAGCCGCGACTGCCTCGACGAACTGCGTGCCGAAACCGGCATCGCCTACGAAGGCCGTAGCCTCGGCACCACGCAACTGTTCCGCACCCAGGCGCAGCTGGATGGCGCCGCCAAAGACATCGCCGTGCTGAAAGAATCCGGCGTGCCGTTTGAAGTCCTCGACCGCGCCGGCATTGCCCGCGTCGAGCCGGCGCTGGCCAATGTCACCGATATCCTCGCCGGCGCCCTGCGTCTGCCGAACGACCAGACGGGCGACTGCCAGATGTTCACCACGCGCCTGGCGGAAATGGCCGTGAAACTCGGTGTGGAATTCCGCTTCGGTCAGGACATCCAGCGCCTCGACTACGCTGGCGACCGCATCAACGGCGTGTGGATCGACGGCAAGCTGGAAACCGCTGACCGCTATGTGCTGGCCCTCGGCAGCTACTCGCCGCAACTGCTCAAGCCGCTGGGCATCAAGGCCCCGGTGTATCCGCTCAAGGGCTACTCGCTGACCGTGCCGATCACCAACCCGGACATGGCGCCGACTTCGACCATTCTCGACGAGACCTACAAGGTCGCGATCACCCGTTTCGACAACCGCATCCGCGTCGGCGGCATGGCGGAAATCGCCGGTTTTGACCTGTCGCTCAACCCGCGTCGGCGCGAAACCCTGGAGATGATCGTCAACGACCTTTATCCTCAGGGCGGCAATCTGACCGAGGCGAGCTTCTGGACCGGTTTGCGTCCGACCACGCCGGACGGCACACCAATCGTGGGTGCCACACCGTTCAAGAACCTGTTCCTCAACACCGGTCACGGCACCCTGGGTTGGACCATGGCGTGCGGTTCCGGTCGTTTGCTGGCCGATCTGATGGCGAAGAAAAAGCCGCAGATCAGCGCCGAAGGCCTCGATATTTCCCGTTACGGCAACAAGCCTCAGGAGTCCGCAAAACATGGCAATCCAGCGCCAGCTCACCAATGAGCGCATGAGTCAGATCGTTACCCACAACGGCACCGTGTATCTGGCCGGTCAGGTCGGCGATGACTTCAACGCCGGGGTCGAACAGCAGACCCGCGACGTGCTCGCCAACATCGAGCGTTTGCTGGATCTGGCAGGGACTGACAAGCAGCATCTGCTGTCGGCGACGATCTACCTGAACGACATCGAGGCGCACTTTGCCGGGATGAACTCGGTGTGGGATCAGTGGCTGCCCAAAGGCGCCGCCCCGGCCCGCGCCACCGTCGAAGCGAAGATGGCCAAGCCGAGCATCCTGGTCGAGATTTCCATCGTCGCCGCGTTGCCGTAACCGTTTCAAAGATCCCTCTCCCGGCGCTGTTGGCGGTTCACGCCGTCAGCCAGCGCCGGTTTTTATTCCCATGACCGCCTAGAAGTCTGCCGCCATGCGTCCTGCCCGTGCCCTGATCGACCTAGAAGCCCTGCGCCACAACTACCGAATTGCCCGCGAAGTCACCGGCGCCAAGGCGCTGGCGGTGATCAAGGCTGATGCCTACGGGCATGGCGCGGTGCGTTGCGCCCAGGCGCTGGAAGCCGAGGCCGACGGGTTCGCCGTCGCCTGCATCGAAGAAGCGCTGGAGCTGCGCGTGGCGGGCATCAAGGCCCCGGTGCTGTTGCTCGAAGGCATTTTCGAAGCCGATGAACTGGCGCTGATCGTCGAGCATGATTTCTGGTGCGTGGTGCATTCGTTGTGGCAGCTCGAAGCCATCGAGCAGGCGGCATTGAGCAAACCGATCACCGTGTGGTTGAAGCTCGATTCCGGGATGCACCGTGTGGGTCTGCATCCGAAGGATTACGCGGCGGCCTATCAGCGCCTGCTGGCCAGCGGCAAAGTGGCGAAGATCGTGCTGATGAGCCACTTCGCCCGCGCCGATGAGTTGCACGAGCAGAGCAGCGCCGATCAAGTGGCGGTGTTCGAAGCGGCGCGTCAGGGCCTGACGGCCGAAGTCAGCCTGCGCAACTCGCCGGCGGTGCTCGGTTGGCCGCAGATCCCCAGCGACTGGGTACGCCCGGGTATCATGCTCTATGGCGCCACCCCGTTCGAAGAAGCCAACGCCGTGGCCGAGCGCCTGCAACCAGTGATGACCCTCGAATCGAAAGTCATCTGCGTGCGTGAATTGACCGCCGGCGAGCCGATCGGCTACGGCGCCAAATTCATTACCGACAAGCCGATGCGCATCGGCGTGGTGGCCATGGGGTATGCCGACGGCTACCCACGTCAGGCACCGACCGGCACGCCAGTGCTGGTGGCCGGTAAACGCAGCCGGATTCTTGGCCGTGTGTCGATGGACATGCTGTGCATCGACCTCACTGAGGTGCCGGAAGCCGACCTCGGTTCGACCGTCGAGCTGTGGGGCAAGAACATCCTCGCCAGCGAAGTGGCGCAGTGGGCGGACACCATTCCGTATCAGATCTTCTGCAACCTGCGTCGGGTGCCAAGGCTCTATTCCGAGGGTTGACGCCGCTGCGGGGGCCAAGTGTTGTAAATACTGAACGCTGTCGCCATGATAACGCTCAATATTCTTACAACATCAGGAGGCTCCCGCCTTGGACGTCGGTGAACGACTGCAATCGATCCGCAAGCTCAAAGGGCTTTCCCAGCGTGAACTCGCCAAACGCGCGGGCGTCACCAACAGCACCATTTCGATGATCGAAAAGAACAGCGTCAGCCCTTCGATCAGTTCGCTGAGGAAGGTACTGGGCGGGATTCCCATGTCCATGGTCGAGTTCTTTTCCGAAGAAATCCTGCAGGAAGTCCCGACCCAGATCGTCTACAAGGCCAACGAGCTGATCGACATCTCCGACGGCGCGGTGACCATGAAGCTGGTCGGCCGCGCGCACCCGAGCCGGGCCATCGCATTCCTCAACGAAATCTACCCGCCCGGCGCCGATACCGGCGAAGAAATGCTCACCCATGAAGGCGAGGAAACCGGGATTCTGGTGGAAGGTCGTCTGGAACTGGTGGTGGGGCTGGAAACTTTTATTCTCGAAGCCGGCGACAGCTACTATTTTGAAAGTACCAAGCCGCACCGTTTCCGTAATCCGTTCGACGCGCCTGCGCGACTAATCAGCGCAGCCACGCCGGCGAATTTTTAAACACAGAGGCGCCAGGCCATGACGGCGAAGGCATCCGAAGAGTTTTTCCACTGCGCGGTATAACCCCTTCGACTATGGGGTTGTTTCAGTGTGGCGGGCTACCCGCTATACTTGCGCCCGCCTGCGAACCGTGGCCGCAGGCGTGAATAGCCACCATTGAGGGTGAACGCGTGAACCTAATTATGAAAATGCTGGCCGCACCAGCAACCGTACTGGCCCTCTGGGCTGTCAGCGCTCAAGCTGCGACGAATGACGACATTGCCAAGCGCCTCGAGCCAGTGGGCCAGGTGTGCGTTCAGGGGCAGGAATGCAAAGGAATGGAAGTCGCTGCCTCTGCGGGCGGCGGCGGTGGTGCGAAGACCCCGGATGAAGTGATTGCAAAACATTGCAACGCTTGCCACGGCACGGGTCTGCTGGGCGCACCGAAAATCGGTGACACCGCCGCCTGGAAAGACCGCGCCGATCACCAGGGCGGCCTCGACGGCATCCTGGCCAAAGCCATCACCGGCATCAACTCCATGCCACCGAAAGGCACTTGCGCCGATTGCTCGGATGACGAGTTGAAAGGCGCGATCCAGAAGATGTCCGGCCTGAAATAAGCCGCGCTTCTGACGAAAAAAACCGTCTTCGGACGGTTTTTTTGTGCCTGCGATTCGCGACCTGGGCTGTCCTTTGCAGCAAAGTCGAGGCAAGCTCGGTCTACCTCTATTCACGGAACGGGCAGGAGGCTTCAGATGGTGCAGTTGTGTTCGATCGAACAGGCAGTGGACGAGGTGCTCGCACGCTTGCCGGCGCATATCCACATGGGCATGCCGCTGGGGCTGGGCAAGCCCAATCACTTCGTCAACGCGCTGTACCGGCGCATCAAGGGCCTGCCCGAGCGACAACTGACGATGTACACCGCGCTGTGCCTGGGGCGGCCGACGCTGGGCGACGGTCTGCAGAAGCGCTTCATCGAACCCTTCGTCGAGCGTGTATTCGGTGATTACCCCGAATTCGATTTCCTCGCCGACCTGCGCCGCGACAGCCTGCCCGCCAACATCCGTATCGAACAGTTCTTCATGCAGCCCGGCAGCCTGCTCAACAGCGCGCCGGCCCAGCAGGATTACGTCAGCAGCAACTACAGCCACGCCGCCCGCGACATCAATGCCGCCGGCCTCAATCTGGTGGCGCAGTTACTTGCCAGCAGCAGCGAACATCCTGATCGGTTGAGCCTGAGCTGCAACCCGGACATCACCCTCGACCTGCTGCCGATGATCGCCAAGCGCCGCGATGCCGGGGAGACCATTCTGCTGGTCGGCCAGGTGCACATCGGTTTGCCGTACATGCCCGGCGATGCCGAAGTCGATATCGACACCTTCGACCTGCTGATCGACGCGAAGGACAGCAGCACGCTGTTTTCCACGCCTAACATGCCGGTGGGCTTTCAGGATCATTTCATCGGTTTGCACGCCAGCACGCTGGTGCGCGACGGCGGCACCTTGCAGATCGGCATCGGCTCGATGGGCGATGCGCTGACCGCCGCACTGCTGGCACGGCAGGCGGACAACGCCGGTTATCAGGCCCTGCTCAATGACATCAATCTCAGCCAGTGGGCGCAATTGATCGAACGCGAGGGCGGCACCACGCCATTCGCCAAAGGCCTGTATGGCTGCAGTGAGATGTTCGTCAATGGTTTGCTGGTGCTGGCCGATGCCGGGATCATTCGGCGCAAGGTCTACCCCGACGTACAGACGCAGGAGCAGGCCAACGCCGGCACCCTCGATGAAGCGGCGCAGACCGATGGCATCTCGGTGCACGGCGGCTTTTTCCTCGGCCCGCGCAGTTTCTATGAGCGCCTGCGCGAGTTACCGCAGAGCAAGCGCCTCGAGTTCAACATGACCCGAATCAGCTACATCAACGAGCTGTACGGTCAGGAAGAGCTCAAGCGCTTGCAGCGCCTCGATGCCCGGTTCATCAACACCGTATTCACCATGACCCTGATGGGCGCGGGTGTGGCCGATCAACTGGAAGACGGGCGGGTACTCAGCGGCGTCGGCGGGCAATACAACTTCGTCGCCCAAGGCCACGCGCTGCACGATGCGCGCTCGATTCTGATCCTGCGCAGCTGGCGCGAGTCCGGCGGCGAGGTCAGTTCGAACATTGTCTGGGAGTACGGCCACTGCACGATTCCACGGCACCTGCGTGACATCGTGGTCACCGAGTACGGCATCGCCGACCTGCGCGGCAAGGCCGATGCGGCGGTGATCGAGTCGTTGCTCAATATCAGCGATTCACGCTTCCAGCCGGGGTTGATCGAGCAGGCACAGAAGGTCGGCAAGCTGCCGAAGGACTTCCGCCTCGATCCGCGATTTGCCGACAACACCCCGCAACGCTTGCAGGCCATTGCCGCAAAGCATCCGAACCTGTTTCCGGAGTATCCGCTGGGTTGTGATTTCACCGCGATCGAGCGCGATCTGCTGCGAGCGCTGAACTGGCTGAAGAGCAAGTTCAAGCTGAGCGAGATCCTGGAATTGGGCAAGGCTGCGCTGGATGCGCCGGAGGCTTCGACGTTCCCCGAACACCTTGAACGTATGCAGCTGACCAATCCGGAAGGCTTGAAGGAAGACCTGTTCCAGCGCCTGCTGCTCACCGGCCTGAAGGCCACCGCGCAATAAAAAACGACAAAAAACTGTGGGAGCGGGCTTGCCCGCGATGGCGGTGTATCAGTCAACGTGGATGTTGAAGGATAGGTCGCCATCGCTGGCAAGCCAGCTCCCACAGGAATTGCGGTGTATTCGCGTCTTTCAGCCGTTACTCGATGAAGGTAACGACACCATCCTTCAGCGACTTCACGCGAGCCAGCGATTCAACGCGATAGCCCTGCGAGTCCAGCTCGGCACGCCCACCCTGGAATGACTTCTCGATCACGATGCCCAGACCGGCCACCGTGGCGCCAGCCTGTTTGATGATCGAGATCAGCGCCTGCGAGGCCTTACCGTTGGCCAGGAAGTCGTCGATGATCAGCACGCGGTCGCTGCTGGTCAGGTGACGCGGCGAGATGGCCACGGTGCTTTCGGTCTTCTTGGTGAACGAGTAAACGGTCGCCGACAGCAGGTTTTCGGTCAGGGTCAGGGACTGTTGCTTGCGGGCGAAGATCACCGGCACGCCGAGGTTCAGACCGGTCATGATCGCCGGGGCAATGCCCGAGGCTTCGATGGTAACGATCTTGGTGATGCCCGAATCCTTGAACAGCGTGGCGAATTCGTCGCCAATCAGCTTCATCAGGGCCGGGTCGATCTGGTGGTTCAGGAAGGCGTCGACCTTCAGGACCTGGTCGGAAAGCACGATGCCTTGTTCGCGGATTTTCTGGTGCAATGCTTCCATGAAGCTGTCCTCATTTGGCGCTTTGTGCGCCGAAGGTCTAGTAAAAAGTGGTCAATTCTAGCGCTTTAACATCGCGCGTATATCAGCCAGTGCGCTGTTGCCCCGCACGGCTTTGACTTCGGTCGGTGTGTCGTCGTTGCCTTCCCACGCCAGATCGTCCGGCGGCAGTTCATCGAGGAAGCGGCTGGGCGCGCAATCGATGATCTCGCCGTACTGTTTGCGTTTGGCAGCGAAGGTGAAGGCCAGGGTCTGACGCGCGCGGGTGATGCCCACGTAGGCCAGGCGGCGTTCCTCTTCGATGGTGTCGGCTTCGATGCTGGAGCGGTGCGGAAGGATTTCCTCTTCCATGCCCATGATGAACACGTAAGGGAATTCCAGGCCCTTGGACGCATGCAGGGTCATCATCTGCACGCCTTCGGCGCCGTCCTCTTCTTCCTGCTGACGCTCGAGCATGTCGCGCAGGACCAGTTTGCCGATGGCGTCTTCGACGGTCATCTCGCCGTCTTCGTCTTTTTCCAGGGTGTTCTTCAAGGCCTCGATCAGGAACCAGACGTTGCTCATCCGGTAGTCCGCAGCCTTGTCGCTGGAACTGTTGGTACGCAGCCAGTTCTCGTAGTCGATGTCCATGACCATGCTGCGCAGGGCCGAGATCGGGTCTTCGCCGGCGCACTGTTCACGGACCTTGTCCATAAAGCGTTTGAAGCGCGACAGGCGATCGGTGAAGCGGCTGTCCAGATGCTCGCCCAGACCGATTTCGTCAGTGGCGGCGTACATCGAGATCTTGCGTTCGGTGGCGTAGTTGCCGAGTTTTTCCAGGGTCGTGGAGCCGATTTCCCGGCGTGGCACGTTGATCACCCGCAGGAAGGCGTTGTCGTCATCCGGGTTCACGATCAGGCGGAAGTAGGCCATCAGGTCCTTCACTTCCTGACGCCCGAAGAAACTGTTGCCGCCGCTCAGGCGATACGGCACTTGGTGGTGCTGCAACTTCAGTTCGATCAGCTTGGCCTGGTAGTTGCCGCGATAGAGAATCGCAAAATCGCTGTACGGGCGGTCGGTACGCAAGTGCAGGCTGAGGATTTCCATGGCCACGCGCTCGGCTTCGGCGTCCTCGTTGCGGCAGCGGATCACGCGGATCTCGTCGCCGTGGCCCATCTCACTCCACAGCTGCTTTTCGAATTCGTGCGGGTTGTTCGAGATCAGCACGTTGGCGCAGCGCAGGATGCGGCTGGTGGAGCGGTAGTTCTGCTCCAGCATCACCACTTTCAGCGACGGATAGTCGTCCTTGAGCAGCATCAAGTTTTCCGGCCGCGCGCCGCGCCAGGCGTAGATCGACTGGTCGTCGTCGCCCACCACGGTGAACTGGTTGCGCTTGCCGATGAGCATTTTCACCAGCAGGTACTGGCTGGCGTTGGTGTCCTGGTATTCGTCGACCAGCAGGTAACGCACCTTGTTCTGCCACTTTTCGAGAATGTCGGCGTGCTCTTCGAAGAGCTTTACCGGCAGCAGGATCAGGTCGTCGAAGTCCACCGCGTTGAACGCTTTGAGTGTGCGCTGGTAGTGGGTGTAAACGATGGCAGCGGTCTGTTCCTTGGGATTGCGCGCGTTTTCCAGCGCCTGGGCCGGCAGGATCAGGTCGTTTTTCCAGGCGCCGATCATGTTCTTGATCTCGTCGACGCCGTCGTCGCCTGCGTATTCCTTTTGCATGATGTCGGTCATCAGGGCTTTGACGTCGGTCTCGTCGAAGATCGAGAAACCGGGTTTGTAGCCCAGCCGCGCATGCTCCTTGCGGATGATGTTCAGGCCCAGGTTGTGGAAGGTGCAGACCGTCAGGCCGCGACCTTCACCGGCACGCAGCAGGGTGCCGACCCGCTCCTTCATCTCGCGCGCAGCCTTGTTGGTAAAGGTCATGGCGACAATGTACTGGGCGCGGATGCCGCAGTTCTGGATCAGGTGCGCGATCTTGCGGGTGATCACGCTGGTCTTGCCGGAGCCAGCGCCGGCGAGCACCAATAGAGGGCCGCCGACGTAGTTCACGGCTTCTTGCTGCCGGGGATTGAGTCGGGACATACGAAAATTCGGGAGTCGTTGACGAAATGGGCCGGCATTTTAACAGGCTCAGCGATTTGTGCTGCTCTCTCCGACTTGTGACGCACCACGCGATTCAAATTTGCCGGTTTTGTTACTTTCGCGGAGGATACACAGTGATTTTGCGGCTAATGTTCTCATTCGTGACACAAAATAACGTTCTGATAATCGTTGTCATTGAGCATCGCAACGGCATAATGCCCCGCCCACATCATTGCAGAGTCTAGGGAGCTAGCTTGTCTACGCCTGTCGAACCCTTGCGTTTGCTGCTACTGGCCGAAGAGCCAGCGTGGACAGCGTTATTGCGCGAGTGTCTGGCTCCGATGGGGAGCGCGGCGGTGCTGATCAGCGCGCCGAGCTGGGAGTCGGTCAGCAGTCTGTTCGAAGACAATCGCCACGCGGTGTTATTGACCGTTCCCGCGTTGCAGCCGGCCCCGGGCCGTTGCAGCCTGCCGACGGTGTTGCTGCTGGAGCACGAACCCGCCACTGCGCCAGTGGGTGTCAGTGACTGGCTGGTGTTTGACGCGCTTGACGCCGGCATGCTGCGCCGCTGCCTGCGCCACGTGCGTGAACGCGGCGTGCTGGAAAACACCCTGCAACGCCTGGCCGAACAGGATCCGCTGACCGGCATCGCCAACCGTCAGGGCTTCCAGACCCTGCTCGCGGCGCGTCTGGCGGAAAACGACGGCCGTGGCCTGGCCCTCGGGCATCTCGACCTCGACAACTTCCGCCACGCCAACGACGCCCTCGGCCATCAGGCCGGCGACCGGCTGATCCTGCAGGTCGTTGCGCGGCTGAAAAGCCAGCTCGAGGCCGGTGATCAACTGGCGCGGCTGGGCAGCGACGAATTTGCCTTGCTGATCGACACTCGCCGTGCGCCACAACGCGCCGAGTGGATGGCCGAACGCATCACCGAAGCCTTGTCCGAGCCGTATTGGGTCGATGGCGAAAGCCTGTTGATCGGCTCCAGCCTCGGCATCGCTCATGCCCGCGCACAAGGTGGCGCCGATCCGCTGATGTGGCATGCGCACATCGCCATGCAGCAGGCCAAGAGCACCCAGGGCTGCACGTTCCATATCTTCAACGAACGCATCAACCGCAACGCGCGGAGCATGGCCGACCTCGAAAGCGAACTGCGCCGGGCCTTGCGTCGTGATGAGCTGGAGCTGCACTACCAGCCACGGCTGAATCTGGCGGACGGACAAATCGTCGGCCTCGAAGCGCTGGTACGCTGGCGTCATGGCGAGCGTGGTCTGCTGCCGCCGAGCGAATTCGTGCCGCTGGCTGAACAAAGCGGTTTGATCGTGCCGCTGGGTTACTGGGTGATTTCCCGCGCCCTGCGTGACATGCAGGCGCTGCGCGAGCGCGGGCTGCCTGCGCTGCACATGGCAATCAACCTGTCATTCCGCCAGTTTCAGGACAGTCAGTTGCTGCCGACGCTCAGTCGGCTGATTGCCGAGCGTGGGGTCGAGGCGCAGTGGCTGGAATTCGAACTCACCGAAACCGCCGTGATGCGCCGCAGCGATCTGGTCAAACAGACCATGGATGCCCTCGGCCGCCTCGGCGTGCGCTTCTCGCTGGATGACTTCGGCACCGGGTTCTCATCGTTCGTGCACCTCAACAGCCTGCCGATCACCTTGCTGAAGATCGACAAGAGCTTCGTCGGCGGCATGGAGCAGCGCGAAGAGAACCGCAAACTGGTGCACGCAATGATCAACCTCGCGCACAACTTGCATCTGGAAGTGGTGGCCGAAGGCGTGGAAACACCGGAACAGCTGGAATTGTTGCGCGGCTTTGGCTGCGATCAGGTGCAGGGATATCTGATCAGCCGGCCGTTGCCGTTGGCGGAGTTGGTTGAGTACCTGACGTTTGGCTCAAGCCAGCAGGTTTCTGTGGAGGCCGTTTAAAAGATCGCAGCCTGCGGCAGCTCCTACACAAATCCCTGTAGGAGCTGCCGAAGGCTGCGATCTTTTGATCCTAATCTGCGCGAACGGCCTCAAACCTCTGTGACACAGGCTCCAGCCGGATCATTCGCTTCATCTTCCATTCAAACGCCAGCGTCAGGCTCACCGCCGCACACGCCAGACCCAGCGCCAGACCCCACCAGACGCCCGTTGGCCCCCAATGCAGGTGGAACGCCATCCACCACGCCGCCGGCGCGCCGATCAGCCAATAGCAACCGAGGCCGACCAGAAACGTGGTTTTTGCGTCCTTGAGTCCACGAATGCAACCCATGGCAATCGTCTGTGTACCATCGAACAGCTCAAACCATGCCGCCACCGCCAGCAGGCTCACCGTCACGCGGATCACCTCGGCAAACGCCGGGTCGTGGTGATCGAGGAACAACCCGACCAGTTGATTCGGCAACAGCCAGAACACCATGGCGAAACCCAGCATTACCACTGCACCGAAGACGATGCCGACCCGGCCGGACATGCGTGCATCGCTGAGTTGCCCGGCGCCGTAGTGCTGGCCGACACGCATGGTGATCGCGTAGGACATCCCCGCCGGCACCATGAACGCCACCGAAACGATCTGCAGGGCAATCTGGTGTGCGCCCAGTTGCGTGCTGCCCATGGTGCCCATGCACAGCGCGGCGAAGGCGAACAAACCGACCTCCACGGCATAGGTGCCGCCAATCGGCAGGCCGAGCCGCCACAGTTCTTTCAGATATTGACGATTTGGCCGCGACAGGCCGGCGCGCAACGGGTAAGCGTCGTAGGCCGGATGCCGACGGATGTGCCAGGCCAGCGCCAGCGCCATGCAGTTGGCAACGATTGCCGTGACCAGGCCGATGCCGGTCAGCCCCAGTTTCGGCAGGCCGAACAGGCCGGTGATCAGCGCGTAATTGAGCAGGAAGTTGGCCACGGTGCCGCCCAGGCTGATGACCATTACCGGCGTCGCCCGGCCGATCGCACTGGTAAAGCCGCGCAGGGCCATGAAGCTCAGATAGCCGGGCAGGGCAAAGGGCAGGGCGATGAGGAATTGCCCGGCAGCATGGACATTGGTTTCGGTTTGGCCGAACAGCAGTAACACCGGTTTCAGATTCCACAGCAGCAGACCGGCGCCCAGCGCCATCAGCCATGCCAGCCATAATCCGGCCTGAGTCAGGCGGGCCGCGCCGATGATGTCGCCGGCGCCCTGCCGGATCGCCACCAGGGTGCCGACCGCTGCGATCACGCCGATGCAGAAAATCGACACGAACGAATAACTTGCCGCGCCCAGTCCGCCACCGGCCAGCGCTTCGGGACTCAGGCGCGCCATCATCAGCGTGTCGGTCAGCACCATCAGCATGTGCGCCAACTGTGAAGCAATCAACGGCCCCGCCAGCCGCAGGATGGCCCAGAGTTCGGTACGCACAGGATGCTGCATGGTCATCACCACCCATTTATCAAAGGGAACACGAGACCGTCGATTCTCGGCGCTTGGCAGGGTTTGCACAAAAGGATAAAAAGGATGGGTGGCATGATTAAAACTCATCATGAGAACACCCCGTCGGGTTGACCGGATGCCGCTAGAGGAGCTTTGTGTATGTCCCGTCGTCTTCCACCCTTGTATGCCCTGCGCGCATTCGAAGCGGCGGCGCGGCACAGCTCGTTCACTCGGGCGGCCGAGGAGTTGTCGATTACCCAGAGTGCTGTCAGCCGGCACATCAAGACGCTGGAAGAGCATTTCGCCTGTAAACTGTTTCACCGCAGCGGACGCAACCTGCAACTGACGGAATCGGCGCGGATGTTGTTGCCCGGCATTCGCGAGGGCTTTGCAGCCCTTGAGCGCGCCTGCAACACCTTGCGCGCCGAGGACGACATCCTGCGCATGAAAGCGCCATCGACCCTGACCATGCGCTGGCTGCTGGCGCGACTCAGTCGTTTCCGCCATCTGCAACCGGGTAACGAAGTGCAATTGACCAGTGCGTGGATGGACGTGGATTCGGTGGATTTCAACAATGAGCCATTCGATTGCGCGGTACTGCTCAGTGACGGGCACTTCCCGCCGGACTGGGAGGCCAGCCTGCTGTTTCCCGAAGAACTGATCCCGGTCGGCGCGCCGAACCTGCTGAACGATCAACCCTGGGACGTGGCGCGGCTGGCCTCCACCGAGTTGCTGCACCCGACCCCGGACCGGCGTGACTGGCGCAGTTGGCTGGAGCATATGGGGCTGTCCGATCAGGTCTCGCTCAAGGGTGGGCAGGTGTTCGATACCCTCGAACTGGGCATGATCGCTGCCGCCCGTGGCTATGGGGTATCGATGGGGGATCTGCTGATGGTCGCCGAGGATGTGGCGCAGGGCCGCTTGAGCCTGCCGTGGCCGACTGCCGTCGCCAGTGGCCTGAATTACTACCTGGTATGGCCGAAAACCCGTCCGGGAGGTGAACGTTTGCGCCGTCTCAGTGATTTTCTGCAAGGCGAAGTGCGCGCCATGGTGCTGCCGCAGGTCAAGCGCTTGAGCTGAAACGTTTGAGCCGCCACAATGCCGGCCTTGCGCCATAACCCCGCTATTTACTCAAGTATTCGGTTTAACCGCCGAAAATGAGCATGTGGGACCGTCGTGCCGGTCTCCACGATTCCACCCCCATTATTAGAATTTTCCGAGCAGGTGCTGCGATCAAGGAGGATCCGGTGGCTCGGCCAGGAGCTGTTCATGTCTCAACCTCGCGCTCGGATCGCTTCGCAGCTGGGCCTCGCGCTCGCTGTGATATTGGCGATCGTCATCAGCGGCAGTACGGTATTCGCCCTGCGTTCGCTGGATTCCGCCAATCTCGCCACCCGTGAAGAACACCTCGCCAGTGAGGCGAGGCTGCTGGCTGACCAGTTGAGCACCTTCCACGGCACGCTGCGCGAGAGCACCCAGCGCCTGAGCGGGTTGTTCGAGAAGCGCTTCAGCGCGGGCCTGAGCATTCACCCGGATGAACCGGTGAACGTCGCCGGCACCCAGACCCCGGGCCTGCACCTGGGCAGTGAAGTGCTGAACAACAACTTCAAGGAAGTCGACGAGTTCAAGCAGATGACCGCTGGTGTCGCCACGCTGTTCGTGCGCAGCGGCGAAGATTTCGTGCGCGTCAGCACCTCGCTGACCAAACAGGACGGCACGCGCGCCATCGGCACTTTGCTCGATCATGCGCACCCCGCCTATGCCAGGTTGATGGCGGGGCAGGGCTACGTCGGCCGTGTCTTGTTGTTCGATCGTTCCTACATGACCCAATACACCCCGGTGCGCGACAGCAGCGGCAAGGTGATTGCGGTGTTGTTCGTTGGTTTTGACTACACCGATGCGCAGAACGCCCAGTTTGCCAATCTCAAGCGTTTCCGCATCGGCCAGACTGGTTCGTTGGCGCTGCTGGATGAGCAGAATAAATGGCTGGTGGCGCCGGCCGGCGTGCAAGCGCTGGATCAGGCCGTTCCGGTGATCAAGGGGCTGGCGGCGAAACCGGGCAAGGGTGAGTTCTGGAGCGACACCTCTGAAGACTTTTACAGCATTGCTGTTCCGTTCGAGGGCGGGCCTTGGTCGGTGGTGGCGAGCATGCCGAAAACCGAGATCCGCGCGGTGACCTGGAGTGTCGGTACGCAACTGGCTATCGGCAGTCTGCTGGCGATGTTGTTGGCGGTCGGTTCGGTGGTCTGGCTGCTGCGCAGCAAACTGGCGCCATTGAGCGATCTGGTACGTCAGGCCGAAGCCTTGGGCGCCGGTGATCTGAGCGTGCGCCTGAACGTGTCGAGCAATGACGAGATCGGCCAGCTGTCCCGCGCGTTCAACCAGATGAGCCAGGCGCTGTCGACCATGGTCGAGCACATCCGCCGCGCCTCGCAAGAGGTCAACAGCCGCGCCCAGGCACTATCCGGTTTGTCCGGTGGTGCGTACGAAGGCATGGAACAGCAGTCCGGCGAAATCACCAGCATGGCCGGCGCGGTGGAAGAGTTCAGCGCGACCTCGCTGAACATTGCCGACAACATGGGCGCGACTCAGCGTCTGGCGCAGGAAAATGCCCAGCAAACGCAGATCGGTCGCAGCTCGATGGAAGAAGCTTCGTCCTCGCTGGAACAAATCGCTGGCGCGCTGAACACCACGGCGTCCGTGATCAACACGCTGGGTCAACGCTCTCAGGAAATTGGCGGCATCGTCAGTGTGATCACTTCGATTGCCGAACAGACCAACCTGCTGGCGCTCAACGCGGCGATTGAAGCGGCGCGGGCCGGTGAACAGGGCCGTGGTTTTGCCGTGGTGGCTGATGAAGTGCGTAACCTTGCGTCGCGCACCCGTCAGGCGACCGATGAAATTTCCGGGATGATCCACAGCATCCAGCAGGAAACCGGCAACGCCATCAGCACCATGGAACAGGGCAATGTGCTGATGCAGGAAGGCCTTTCGCGCAACGCCAATGTGGCTTCGGCGCTGGCGCGGATCGATGAACAGAGCCGTTCGGCAGGGCAGCAGTTTGCGGCGATTACCACGGCGACGCAGGAGCAGAGCAGCACGGCGACGCTGCTCAGCAGCAATCTGCAGAGTATTGCGCTGGCCAACAGCGAGCAGCGTGAAGTGGTTTCCAACCTCGCGGTCACCGCCAAAGAGCTTGAAAAGCTGGCGGCGGATCTGCGTTCCGAGGTTGATCGCTTCCGTTGATTCGGCCTTGATATAGCTTTCGCGAGCAGGCTCGCTCCCACAGTTTCCGGGGTCGCTCATAAATCGTTTGAGCACCCGAATACTCTGTGGGAGCGAGCCTGCTCGCGAATGCAACGCCGCCGATCCATGAAAAATCACTCTATATGTCTCTCATCTTTTCTTGCTGAAACGTTTCCGCAGCGCTATAAAAATGGCACAACTCCAATAAAGGCTGCTGCCATGACCCCGCTCAAATTCGTCGTCGCCCTTGGCGCACTGTCCGCTGCTTCCCAGGCCATGGCATGGGATTACGTACTCCTCGACGCCAGCAAACCGGCGCAAAACTGGACGATCACCAGTGAGCAGCTCGGTGTGAAAACCGGCAAACCTTTCTCCATAAGCCTGCACACCCTGCACGGTGGGCGACAGGAAGGTGTCAGCATCGTCGATATCGATAACGGCACGATGAAACTCTCGGTGGTGCCAACCCGTGGCATGAATGTCCTGCAGGCCTCCGTCGGCAATGTACGCATGGGTTGGGATTCGCCGGTCAAGGACGTGGTCAACCCGGCCTTCATCGAACTCAATGGGCGCGGAGGTCTGGGCTGGCTGGAAGGCTTCAATGAACTGGTGACCCGCTGCGGTTACGAATGGGTCGGCCATCCCGGCATGGACAATGGTGAGTTGCTGACCCTGCACGGCCGCGCTGCCAATACCCCAGCCAGCAGCGTCACGCTGCACATCGATGAAAAACCACCCTATGCCATCAGCCTGCGCGGCGAACTGAAAGAGCAGGCGTTCAAGAAAGTCGATTTTTCGGTGATGACCGAGCTTGTCACTGAGCCCGGCAGCACCCGTTTTGCCCTTAACGATACGCTGACCAATAACGGCGATTATCCGAAGGAATACCAGGCGCTGTACCACAGCAATTTCAGCACGCCATTCCTCGAGCAGGGCGCGCGGTTCGCAGCACCGGTGAAACAGGTCTCGCCCTTCAACGACAAGGCCAAAGCCGAGTTGGCGGACTGGCAGACCTATCGCGGGCCGACCAAGGACTATGACGAAACCGTTTACAACGTCATACCTTACGCCGACGCCAAAGGCGAAACCCTGACCGTGCTGCATGACAAGGCTGGCAGCCTCGGTGTCTCCGTCGGCTTCAATACCCGGCAGCTGCCGGTATTTTCTCTGTGGAAGAACACCGACACCCAAGGGCAAGGCTATGTCACGGGCCTTGAACCGGGCACCAGTTTTTCCTACAACCGCCGCTATCAGCGTCCGCTGAACCTGGTACCGATCATTGCGCCAAAGGCCAGCCAACAGTTTCAGATCAGCTACAGCCTGCTGGCAGACAAAAGCGCTGTGGATAACGCATTGAAGCGCGTGACCGAGATTCAGGCCGGGCGCGAAACCGAAGTACGGCAGGCGCCGCTGGTGGATTTGACCGAGCATTAAGGCGTTGCCGGGCGGTATTGCAGCGCCTCGGCCAAGTGCTCACGCTTGATCGCATCCACTTGCTCAAGGTCCGCCAGCGTGCGCGCAACCTTGAGCAAGCGATGTGCCGAACGCAGTGAGAGTGTCAGCCGTTCACAGGCTGACTCGAGCCATTTCTCATCGGCTGTGGATAACTGGCAGTGCCGCTTGAGCGCCGGTAGATCAAGAAAGGCGTTGGCACAACGCTGGCGCTTTTGCTGGCGTTCTCGTGCCTCGGCCACCACGGCTGCCGCACTGGCACTGTCCTCGCCCGGTTTGACCAATGGATTCAGCGCCGTTGCCTCCCGCGCCACCGTCAGGTGCAGATCGATCCGATCCAGCAACGGCCCCGAGAGCTTGTTACGGTAGCGCTGCACCATGTCTGGTGTACACGAACACTTGCCGCTCGGTTCGCCCAGATATCCACAAGGGCAGGGGTTCATCGCTGCTACCAACTGAAAGCGCGCGGGGAATCGCACGCGGTCCTTGGCTCTGGCGATCACGATATATCCGGATTCCAGAGGTTCGCGCAGTACCTCCAACACCTTGCGATCAAATTCCGGAATTAGGATACCGGGCTACACTGTAGACGTTGGAGGTGGTCTATGAAGCTGCTTTGGCCTGCTCAAATTACCCATAGCGCCCTACAGCAGTCGCTTGATGAGGCGAGGCTGTTCGACGTCGCGAATCACTTTGCCTCCAAGAAATTTGCTCCCTCATCTGGGATACCTCTCATAATCGACAATTCGAACTCCATCGTTAGAGAGGCTAGTTATTTTCTTCAGGAAAAACTGTTTTACTCACCCGCATACCAAACCGATAAAACCGTTAAGACTTACGCGGAATGTTTGGCTGCTTGGTTTGACTATGCAGAAAAGAGTGGTTTTGATTGGAGGCGCGCGACTCCAAGAGTCATTTTAAGATATCGGAATTCAATAAAAAATACTATTAGTGAGAAAACTAATCGGCTGCTCGCGGTGCGCACGATAAATCTAAGGCTCGTGGTTGTCTCTGAATTTTATGAGTTCTATTGGTCTAGGCTATCGTTGCAGCCTTCACCAAGTGCGCAGATTTATCATGATAGCTTGCAAGAGCTATCAAGGCTGAAGCTGAACCTTCGAGGGGGAATTAAGAAGCAAAGGAGTATTCCTGTCGCCGCCTGCAATGCATTGGTAGCTAATTTGCATGGCGTGCACAAGTTGATTTTTGTATGGTCGGTCTCAACCGGATTGCGCATTGGTGCACTGCTGAATGTCAAGTTAGTTGATTTCGAGCAACTATGTAGTGAGGTCTCTGATCGTTTTGTCTTTGTACTTTCTAAAGGGGGTAAGGTAGTCCACGCTTATGTTCCGAGGTTAGTCATTGAGAGAACAAGCCGGTACGTGGAAATAGATAGGGTTTTGAGCCTGGGACGAGAAATCAAGTCTGGTCGCCCTCCTGAGGCGTTGTTCTTGAACTCCACAGGGACACCGGTCTCCTATAGCTGCTATTACTCTGCATTTAAAAGAGCTTGCTCTACAATTAGAATTAAGGCCAACCCTCATCAAGCGCGAAATACGTTTGCGACAGTGGTGGAAAGAAGGATGTCGACGTCTCCAGCATTCAATGATCTTGATTCAGTAAAGGTTATGCAGGGGTTGTTGAGTCATGCGTCTTCAGAAACAACAGAGGATTACCTGGATTCGATTGTTTCTAATAACAGCGATGTACTCGCACTGCTTGAAGATGTGGCCGGCGATATTGCGGGGGGCGTATGAGTAGGCCACTAGAAGCAAAGTTTTATGATCCGGAACGCAAGCGGTGGAATACCTATGATTTTGAAATCGTTGGCCTGGACCACACGATTGCTCAAGACCTTAAGGATGCCTTCGTAGAGCTAGTAGGACACTACCACCCTAGGAGCAGGATACAAGCGTGGAGGTCGACAAGACTACTTTGCTCCTGCATTGTCGAGCGAAAGATATCTTTTGAAGATGATTGCAAAGATATTCTCGCTGGATATGCGCTGTTCTTGGATAGTGGTAAAAGGCTAAAGAAAACTATTGGTTCACATTATAATTTTGCTCGTCGCTTGGTTGATTGGCTCTCAGGAGTTAGCGAATCTATTTTTTGGAAACGCCAGGTGATTCAGTTATTCGATTTTACTCGTGAGCGTAAAAACAATCGAGATAATGATGTTTCGTATAAGGATCTGCAGCGAATAGTCTCGGTGTGCAAAAAGGAAATCGCGGGTGTAACAAAGGATTTTGCGGTTAGCCGCGCTATCGGAAAAGGTGAAGCTGTATCGCATCCTGATTTGACTGCAGAGGACATTGAGGTTATATCGGTTTTGATTGGCGCAGCAAAAGAGAATGCGTGGACGCGGGCAGAGATAAGAGCAAAAATTGGCCGCACTATAAATCTCATTAGCCTGAAGAAATTTCGGCACTATCGTGAATTAACCTATAGAGCGGCCCTGCCGATTTATATTTTGCTTTTAGTTGAGATGGCCGCAAATCCAGTTGCGCTCATGGAAATAGAGGCGACCTGTTATGATACCGACCCGGCAGATGAAACTCGGGCTTTTATCCGGTGGGAGAAGGGGCGGTCAGGTAGGGAGCAACAACTCTCCTTTCTCAACGCAGGTAAATACTCAGCGCCAAGTTTGATTGAGCTAGTGCTCACCTTGACTGAGACAACTAGACATCTAGCCCAACCAGGCGATGAACGGCTTTTATTTTTGATACGCACCGGTCATGTCGCGAGGAGGTTCTGCGTGCAGTCCCTTCATAATTACCTCTCCGATTTTAGGGATCTGTATGGTTTTCCGTATTTTAACTTCAGCGACTTACGAAAAGCGGTTTCGGCTTTTATAAAAAACAAAAAGACAGCAAAAGACGCCAAGAATCATCTGCAGCATAAAGATATAGCGACTACAAATAGATTTTATTTGAATGGTAAGCAAGCGCAGCAGGATAGCTATGAGAAAGTTGCTGCTTATCAAGGGGAGTTGATCACCGCGGTGTTAGCTGACGAAACAGATGGCCAGTCAAGATACTCAACTCTTTTTGGCTTCTCATGCCATGGTGCAAAGGAAGGCAGGGCTCCTAATTCAGTAAGGGGAGAAGACTGTCTTGAGTTTCTTTCATGTGCAACCTGTCCGAATGCGCTGGTGGTAGTGGACGATCCAAGATTCGTTGCTAGAATTATAAAGTCCCAGATGGCCCTTGAAAAGATGGAGCGGGAATGCCAGCTTTCGGCTGATCAAATTATGCGCTTTGAATCTGTGTTTCGCCCAATACTTTCTATTATTTCTGAGCAAATAGTTCCACGTATTTCGCGCAAAGTGATCGACCGGGCTGAGCGTATGTTGGATCAACTGCCAGAATTGCCGATGGTGTATTGAGATGGAAAATCCAATCCTATTGCCTCAGCACTATTCACTCGTCACTGACGGTCTGGCAAAGTATGGTTGCGAATTTGATGATGATATTTGGACTTTTACAAATCCAAATCGTGACTCTATTGCTGACCGCCCGACACTATTTAAGTGGCCCAAAATATTGGTCGAACCTTACAATCTCTCTCCGCACTATGCAGGGCTTTTAAAATCAGTTGCCGCATGCATGCTTGTAGGCTTGGCAGGGGTTCGATATTCGCCAGAGACGGTGAAGGTGAAATTAACATATATCCGAAGGCTCTTCTTTGGCGCACATGAAAAAGGCTTCCCAAAGTTAGCTACGATGACGGCAATGCAAGCTCAAAAAATAATAGAAGAGCTATTTTTAAATAATGGCGAAAAGAAGCACTGCAATAAAACTATTGGTCAATGCTTGTTTAGCATAAATCTCGTTCATCGTTTATCCTCTTACACGGGCGATGGATTTGAATCCGAACCATTTCCAACAAAAGTTCGCAAACGGATTTTGTTTGGTTTTCGCGAGTTGGAGGAGTGGGAGGCGCCCCCTAATAATGCATCGTTTTATTTGCTTAGGCAGGCAATAAAACTTATCGACACCTGCACTGAATGCCTTCTGCGGGTGTATGGTAAATATGTTGGGGCGGTGGATAATATAAAAGCCCAAGGGGTAACTAATAGAGCGGCTGTTGCAAAATATGCTGATAGTGTAATCTCAAACGAGATTTTCAGCTTTGGCCCCGGCTTAGGTCAGTCCTTAGAGTCACTAAAGGCGAGTCGCCAGCAAGATATCTCCACGCTTCTTTGCCACATTCAGACCGCATGCTTCATTGTGATTACATTTACAACTGCGCCCCGTATTAGTGAGGTGCGGCGAGCTAGGGTTGGCAGTATTAGTAAGCGTAAGCACTATACTGGAAGGGAATACTATTATTATAGTTCTGCTCGATCTAAGAAGAGGTATTCGGCAGATCTTGAGAGTAGCTATGGAGATCAAGGTGAGGATGACCCATGGGTACTATCCAGTGCGGCCGTGAAAGCATTTGAAACGCTTACTAGACTTTCCGCGCCCGCCCGATTGGCCAGTGGCACGGATAATCTCTGGTTGGTTTCAAGTGGGGATACCCTGTGGCCATTTTTCCCAAAAGTAGGCTTCAACGTCATTGGTGTTACTGCGGTAAATATAAGGTTAAATACCTTTGCTAAGTTTATTGGGCTGAGTGAGGTCACTGGCTGGAGTGGAAGGTTACACTCTCATATGGGGCGGAAGTTATTCGCTCGATTCGTCGCGATGCGCGATCGTTCTGCTTTAGGTGATCTGGCAGTCCAGTACTCGCATACTTCGGCATATAGTGTTGATATTAGCTATGCCAAGCCAGGGATTGAGTTTCGGCGATTGGTGAAAGATGAACTTGCGCTGGAGATGGAAGCCGCAGTGCGGGATCTTGTAGGCGTTGATAGTGGCACAATTTATACGACCCCAAGTGGTGTGCACCAATCGGAGTCTATCCTGCGGTTTGCAGGTGAGTTTAAAACTAATAAGGATGTCTTGTTGTTGCTTGGACGGGGGGTAAAACTGATTCCCTGTCAGTGGGGGGCCTGTAACTACAAGCAGGAGTTGAGCGCTTGTGAAGGAAGTCGGGAAGAGCCCAATCCTTCGAAGAGAACCCCTGAGGTTTGCAGTCGCTGTTCAAATTTTTTAGCAACGCCTAAGCACGAGATTTGGTGGCAGCAGTATCGGGATGATAGCTTGAAATGGTTATCGCTTTCCGGGATGCCGGATCAGACGCGCCATGTTCTAAAATTGAGGCTGCAACAGGCTGAAAAAGTTTTGGGCGTAATTGCGAGAGGTTAATTTAAGCATGAGCAAAGGTAGCCGCGAAGCAATACTAAAGTCTTTTGAGGCTCTTAAGCTTGAGGGCACCCTCAGTATAACGAGCTTGGCCCGTGCTGTGAATTTAACTCGTTCGTCTATTTATAAATACTATCCTGACATTGTGGAACTAGTGAGAATTTATAATTCTGGAATTGATGCCGAGCCGAAAAGACAACAGGAGTTGAAAGTTCACTTGTTAAAAAGGCAACTTTCCGATCGAAAATATCTTGTTTCGGTCCTAGCGAAGGCGTGTTCTGAGTTGCTTGTGGAGTTAGAGGATGCGCGGCGCGATTATGAGGATGAAATTAAATCTAAAAATCTGATGATTTTATTTCTGGAAAAGCAATTGGCAGAATCAAAAGTTGTGCGGTTGAGGCCGGTTAAGTAACCTGAAGTGAAGATCACACTTTAAGGTGAGCCTTTACAGCGAGGAAAATAAGCTCTGTGATCGCCCCGGGTTTCGTAGACACCTCCAGCCTTAAACTGAGGCCCATTGGGAGGTGCTATATGTCACCAAAATTAATTCTGCATATGCGATCGGCTTTGCCCCTAAGGACCTAGGGGGCTTCAAGTCACACATATTCAAAATTGAGTTTTTCCCCAGGCATGGACTGACAAGCCTAAAGGACATGCTCTCGTTGAGGAGTTGGTAGGGGCTCTGGCAAAGGACAAGCCGCAGAACCTGTTCTATCGCCTGTCATCAGCGCATGACGTCCGCAATCGCTCAGGTCTGGAGCCGATCGGAGTTTACTGAGTAGCGACGGCTACTGGCCTTAATCCAGCTATATACCGCACTCACATATTACGACGCACCAAGGCATCTTTGATTTATCGTAGGACGAAGAATCTTAGGGTAGTTCAGCTGCTGCCTGGTCATACGAAGCTTGAAAGTACCGTCAGATACCTTGGGGTTGAGGTCGACGATACCATTGGAAATGGCTGAGCAGGCAGAGGTGTAAATTTTCCAGCGACAGTCGCAACTAGACCGTCGCTATCCGGCCAAAAGCGGGCGTTCGACTTGGCTCCGCTTTCGACCCAAACCAGTCATGCGACTCCTATCTAATGTGAAGAACCCATGAGTCTGTACCGGGACATACGATCAGGTCAGATGCGAATGTCTAATTCGCGCTGGTCATATCAATTTTGTGTTCTAAAAAACAACGAACCGCTAAAATTTCGTTGTGAAGTGTCGATCTACAATCTTTAGTCAATTGCCAAATCAAGGACGTGTTCGATGGCCATGAATTTTTCACCCGGTGTATTTGCCGATCATCTATCTGAAATTGCAGGTCAAAAGGTCGGCTTGGCTTTGTCGGTGCCAGAGCTATGTGATCACCTCTCGGGGGATCATCGGAATCTTGGTGATGTATTACTTAAGTCTGAAAAAGCTGGCTTGCGGATACGCTCTGAGGAATTTGAGGCGGTCTGCTATCGGTTACTTCACAGGATCGGCTATACAGAAGGCGAAGAGAATGGCATACCTCCACAGATTAAGCTCTACCATAAATACAAGCACAACCCACGTTTGCTCGCTATATACGAGGGTGTAAGCGAAATTTTCAATGAAATGATGATGGACCTAATTGAAGAAACCACTAAGGGCGGTGGTAAATCCTTAGATCCATCTCAAATAATGAAGCGTTGTGCCGTGGAGTTTGATCGAACGGGCTTGGATATGGCGATGGAGCATATTAATGGCTTCGACCACCACATGCGAATCAGTCTTCATACGTTATCAAGGTGCGATGAATGGGCCACCCCCTTAGAGCTCAAGGCACTCTTCTCCGGCACCCTAGAAACACCTGAAAGGGGAACATTCATTGACCAGCGGTTCATAAATTACCTATCTAACAATGATCACCGCTTGGGTGAAATGCACTGGCGAAAATTCGAAGAACTCACAGCAGAATATTTCGAAAGAGATGGCTTTCGAGTTGAGATTGGTCCTGGCACCAACGACGATGGTGTAGACGTCCGATTGTGGAAACCCGAAACGCTGAAGGATGCGGAACCTACTTGTCTGATCCAGTGCAAGCGCCAGAAAGCAAAAATCGAGAAAGTAATAATCAAGGGCCTTGCGGCGGACGTGCAGTTTATGGGCGCAGACTACGGCATGATAGTTACAACCTCGGAGTTAAGTCCGGGTGCACAAACCACAATCAGTGCTCGCGGTTATCCGATACAGGTTGTTGAGCGAGACGCCGTTAAGACTTGGTTAACTCGCCTTCGAACTCCCGGGACAGGAATTGTCAGAATCTAAAATAGAAAATTTGCTGGCATAGTCAATAAACTTTAACCCCGCCGCTGTGGGCCAGAACTGAGGAGAGACGAGCGTCAGTCGTTGCTGATAGCTGCGATTCATTACGGGCAGCTATCGGCCCAGAGTGTGTAAAAACGCTTCGCCAAAATTGAAGTGTGCGCTTCTACGTTGAATCTAAAATTTATCGGCACGTCAGCAGATGTGGATTTCGCGTAGAAGCGCGCTTTTCAGTCCGTTTTTAAGTACCTGTCGCGCTCAAAAACGCTTTTACACAGCCTTGGCCAAAAGCGGACATTCACCAATGTCAGCTTTGAATAAAACGCTCACTGGTTAGGTGATCTAGCTAACAAGAAATAGGTCGTCGTGAACGCGATACGTTGCCAGCGTCAGCAGTTCGAACTTAATACCATCTGCCTCAAGGTCACTCCTGGCCTTGTTGAGTTCTTTATCGAGCCGCGTGCTTTCCTCCATGACGGCAAGCATCGCTCGGTCGGGCCTGAGGCGCTTTGCAATACGGACAAAGTCCTCTACATGCACGCCCCGCAGGCTGCGCCATGCTGACTTCACCTCACAGAGAATTGACTCGCCATCGACGATGGCAAGTAGGTCCGCTTCGGAGTCGGGATTGTCGTAGTCTTGCAAGGAACCAAACCATGTCGGCCCCAAATACATAAACGACCAATGAGCACGATCGCGCAGCGCTGACAGAACCCAGACCAGCGACAGCACGCTATGAGAGCGAAGGCTTTCAATAAGGAATTCATTCGGCCGAAAGTACCAGGGAATACCGACAGGCAGATTCGTTTCGGTCCGGCAGACATCACAGGCAAGAGGCGATCTGAGGGCCTGAAAGTCCGTCCAGTTGCGATGCTGACAGGCCACACAAGTCCAGGGATAACCCTGAAAGAGCATTCGTGCTGTTCTCATTTCAGCGAGACAGTCATCAATGGCTCGCTGCTCCCTGGCATTCTGCTCTCTGCGTTCCTCTTCAGTGCCAGCCACCTCATCGGGGCGCTGTGCCCAGTACCTCTCCCTGTAAGCATTCCAGCGCTCTCGTAGATGGTCGAGCGCAACATGCATCTTCGGAGCCTTGACTGATTGCGCCGCCTTGACGACAAGCGCTGCAAGGGCTGTGCGCTCACTCTCAAGTTGAAGATCGAAGACTGGTCTTCCACGCGCACGTTTCGCGATAGCGTTCGCGGTGGCCAAAACATCGGCATCCGCAAGATTTGGCGATCCGCCCAAGGCTGCGAATTCCTCTTGTAAGAAGGGATGCAAAAGGAGGCTCTTGGCCCTCGAGAGACCACCGGCCATCCCAAGGACGCCAATGAGATGAGGGCTTTCACTTGAGGGATGCATCCATCCCGCCTTCGCCGAAGGCCACGGCGGATCACTTGGACCTACATTCCAGATCGCGGAGTCCCTGCACAGTGCATGCTGCATAGCCTCGTAGGCGCTCGGGACCCTTACCGACTCAAGCGCACGGTTAACACCAGCAAATACAGCCAGGTTACCGTGCCTACCCGTGCGACACATAGGAGGCAGGCTCTGCCCGAGGCCGCGCGTTACGAATTTGGCCTCAAAGGCAGCGGCCATGCGCCACCGCTTTGGCAGCATCCACATGTTGTCCTGCGCAAATCTGGGTTTGTCCCGCTCATACTCGAAGCTCAGATCGAGCGCCCAGAGTCCAAGTGTGAACGATTGACCCGGTGGAGCATCATTCAGATGTTCCGGCTCCATTGCTGACGGCCGAGCAATAGGCGGTTTCCACCGAAAGCCATGCCATGCAGCCCCCCTAAGTCGTCCCTCCATGGCTTGAGTCTCTTCACATGCACGTCGCAGCGAATCCTCGCTCGGGATGACGTGACCACCCGGCACGACGTCTCCCGTTCCACTAACGCTCCACACTTTTGCGCCGCGAAGCGTACTCAGTACTTCGGCGAGTTCATCTGCGCTATGTGACGCCGAGCGCACCTGAAGCTGCGACTGTCCTCCAGCACCACTATTAACGTGATTGCGCGAATTAAGCAGTTGGGCGAGTTGGCTAACCCAGTCCTCGTCCTTCAACTGGTCAAGCGTCAGCCGGAAGCAGCACAGGTCGCTGTCGAGCCATGCGGGTATGAGCAACCTTGCATTCCAGAACAGAAGCCTGTCTTCGAATGACTCACCGATTACCAGGTTGAACGCACTGCTCCACCGACTGTCCCGTATCTCGAGACGCGTCGCATACAAGGACGACAGCAAACTGATGCCCGTTGCCCGCTTGCACACAAACTCGGTAAAGGCCTCAGCTTCGGACGCGACGCGATCAAGATCGCGAGGCACTCCGTACTTGAGGTCTTGAAAATACTCTTCGGAGACAACCGTCAGTAGGCCAGCCGTTGACCGCGCATCATTTGGGTAGATGCCCGTGGCCGCACTCGTATGGTAGGTGCCAAGGTTGTCGGTCAGGAATCGGGTAGGCCTTTCCGTGTGCCAACTGTCGATGACCTTGATCTTTGGCCCATCTGGCAATGGGCTGTGACGACTTAGACGGAACATGGTCGACAGTGAGGAGAGCGCGGTAAAGCGATACTGCGGCCTGAACGCAGGAAGATCCAGTCTCGAATTGGACTCCAGCCGATGAAGGATGTAGTCCGACGGGACGAGGCGTTCGTGAATTTCAAGAACCGCATCTCCGGCCAGCTCAACATAGGAGTAGACGATGTCTGGATCGAAGGCCTCCAACCATGGCCAGTAGTCGGCGACAATCCGGCCGGCTGCACATGGGGCGATAAGGCTGAATCGACCACCCCATCGCGAGTAGCAGTCAGCAAATATACCGTCGAGAATGAGATCTGCGTGTTCACCTGGTTCGATGAGAAACGCTACCCGTATGGGCCGGGTCTTCTCCCACCCCGCCAGCTCTGTGGCTACTTTATCCGACATACGTGTGCCTCTGAAATTCGACGAAGACTTTCCTGATTGTTTACAACGTGCCGAGCTCTGCAAATGCAGCCGACAGCTCCTTGTAGCGAAGTCGCAGCAATGGTGACAGCTTCTCCTGAGCGAGCCCACGAGCATCATGCCTGGCATATCAGGCAAGCACGAAGTTCACAAAGGCTTTCTTGTCCGATAAGTCGGATACTGCCGTAAACTTGATGCGGACTCAGTCGCGCGAGTGACTGCTCTTGGCCGTTCGTGACCTAGGCCGAGTGTGTGCTGTATGCCTCCACGAACGAGATTACAGGTAGCATGGGTGCCACGTTCAACACCCTTATGAAGAAGGCGTTGAAGGTTTGGAAAGCCCGGTGAGCCGTTAGGAGTGGGAAGTATGGATTGCTACCTGTGCAGTGAGTCTCTAACGCCTCAAAACGATTCTGGTGAGCACATCATCCCTAACTCAATCGGCGGGATACGTGAGGTTAAAGGTTTCATCTGTCGTACGTGCAATGGTAAGGCCGGGGAGACGTGGGATACAGATCTAGCCAAGCAACTGAACAAGCTGGCCTTGTTCTTCCGTGTCGTACGTGACAGAGGCGAGAACCGCGCTGAAGTCGTTGAGACGACTGCTGGCGAAAAGCTAATCTACGATAAGAATTCGTTGAAATTCTTCGCGCCAGAGATCAAGAAGGAAGTGAAGGAAGATGGCGTTCACTTTCAAATCAGCGCCAATGACATGAAGCAGGCCCGCCAGATCGTGACTGGCTTGAAACGCACCTATCCCACGCTGGATGTCGAGAAAACCTTAGCCGGCGCGATAGCACAGCCAAAATACCCTGATGGGTATTTCCACTTCGAATTCAGCTTCGGCGGCCTGAGTGTTGGCAAGTCGTTCGTGAAAACGGCTCTAGCTCTGCTGTCTGCAAACGGTATCAACCCCAAGATCTGCGAGCGAGCGAACGCCTATATCTTCAACGATGGTGAACCGTGCTTCGGCCACTACTACCACCATGACCTACTCATCAACCGGCCAGTCGGCGTGCCCGTCCACTGCATTTGCGTGAAGGGCAACAAGGCCGCGCGGACGGTTCAAGCGTATCTCGAATATTTTGGCATTGTCCGAATCGTTATTTCGCTGAGCGCAGATTACGAGGGTGACGATTTTAAGCATTCGTATGCGATAGACCCAACCAAGGGTCAGGAATTTTCTGTCGATTTCGATTTGAATTTTGATGAGTCAGAGATCAGGAAAATCTATGAGTATCAGTTCTACGATTCGCAGGTAGCGTTGGACTGCCTGCACGCTGTCCTTCCCCATGAGATCCAGCGGCAGCAGGAGCAGCATCTAGAAGAGGTTCTTGCCAGCTCGCGAGCAGCGATGGAGCGTCGTTTCGCGGGCAACGACCAAGTAGACCCTGACGAGTTTATTGAAGCTTATGTAGAGAGTCTTGCACCCTACATCCATCACCTGGTCAATGCCGGACGTATCAGGCACAAATAGCCAAGAAGCCAGACGAGCGCTGAACTCTAGGTGAGCAACCGTTGCAGCTTCTGATTGTAGGTGTTGGCTGCAAGGTGTTCGCGGATTGCAACTCCGACAACTGAGTAATCGCGACTGATGGGGGAAGTATGAGATGAATTACCCCGGCTTTTGTAGACACCTACGACCGCTTCTGGCCGATTTCTGCCTGTCGCCACCGGCAGCTTTGGGTCGACATCTGCCCGCTGCGCCAGACTGAGGTCGGACAAAAGCGGCCATCGAGTTTCTACGAATACAGGGGCGATTCAACCATCCAAAATTTCGGCTCAAAAAAAGGCCCTTGCAGGGCCCTTTTGTACTCAAACAAAAATCACTTGGTCAGCCAGGACTCGACGGTAGCGGAGCCATGCTCAGCTTTCCATTCCTTCAGCGTTTTCTGATTGCCGCCTTTGGTTTCTACGACTTCGCCAGTGTGAGGGTTTTTATAAACCTTTACCTGGCGTGGTTTGCGGCTGCCGGCTTTGGAATCGACGGTTGGAGCGCGACGACCAGCTTGAGGATCAAGCAGGTTAATGATGTCTTTCAAGCTGAAGCCGTACTTGGCAAGCAAGTCCCGTAGCTTCGATTCAAATTCTATTTCTTTCTTGAGACCTGCATCGCCCTTCATTGCTTCAAGCTCAGCAAGCTGGGACGCAAGTTGTTGTTCGAGTTTACGAAACTCAGCAAGACGGGACATTTGATGCTCCAAATAAATTTAAGCGGGTAAAAATAACAACCATATCATACTCATTTTAATGGATAGAGTAAGCACGCTAAACTGAATCGGCCCTGAATTCGTAGACACTCGATGACAGCTTTTGGCCGAGGCTGTGTAAAAACGTTTTCAAGGGCAGCAAAGACCAAAAAACGTGCTGAAAAATGCGGTTCTACGCAAAATCCATATCTGCTGACCTACCGATAAATTTCAGATTTCGCGTAGACGCGCGCACTTCAATTTTGGCTCAGCGTTTTTACACACTCTGGGCCGATAGCAACCCTTGGATGCAGTCCGCTTTCGGCCCAGGCTGTGTCAAAAGACTGAATGGGATAACCTTGCACCATGAATCAATCATAAGGCTGCGAACTGAACGATGGGTTTTGAACAACTAGCTGAGCTACGCGACCGCCTGCGGGCCGAAAAAGTGCAGGTAAAGACTGATAGTACGAAGCAGCGTATGCGGAATCCTTCTCTGCAGACGAAGCCTAGCGAGCAAGATCCTGCGGTCGAAGCGATCTGGCGATTGCAGAAGCACTTTCCATTGGCCTTCCCGGTCAATCCGGCCCCCAAGGCTCCGCTAAAGGAGGGCATTTTCAAGGATGCCGAGCAACACCTGGAGCTGCTCGGAATATCCTGCGAACAGCTCAAGCAGGGCATCGCTGCCTGGTGCCGAGGAAATCGCTACTGGGCAAGCATGACGGAGAATGCGCCGCGCTTGGACTTAAACGGCCAGGCAGTTGGCATGGTGACGGCGGCTCAGGCGCTGCATGCTAAGCAGCAGGCTAAGCGGCAGCGCGGACAAGCACGACGTAATCAGACAAAGCCGAAAGAGCGTATACAGGACAAGGCCGTCGATACCGCTGTGGAACAGATCGTGGATTAAAATCACTCGTGCTCGGCGCCGAGTCGCCCAATCACTGACAAGGTGCGAGAGGCGGTTCGAAGAGCGGCAAGTGACGGGTACCGCCTGTCAGATGTGCCCGCTGCCGGCCAAATGGAGTCGTCGGGGTAGCCTATTCGAAGCTACCGGTACGCTCGCGCTCTTCTTCATCCTCGCGAAGCTCTTCCGCAGCGATTCCTCATCAAGTGCACATGAGGTTTGAGGGCATGTCGGAAGGCTATCCGCCAGCCCCATCAAGCCCTGGATCGTAAACAGCTAGTTTGTGGGCGCTTCTGGCCGATCTCAGCCGCCCACGACAGGCAGCCATTGGCCGATTCTGTTGAAAAAGTCAGCCGTGGTAATTGGCGATACTCACATCTGTATCGGCTGCTGCCAGTAATCGGGCGAGTGCGGTGGCCACCGCCTTCGAGCGCTGACGGCAGAACAGAACGAAGCCTTGCCACTAAGGCCTGCGGATAATCTATCGTCTCTGCCGTTTCTTCAGGCAGACCTCCGAAATGACTGCTTGCTTGTTGGGCCGCACCTTTTTGGATCGTTCGCAAACCTTATGTGCAGTACCGAACAGAGCTTCATTTCTGTCGCTATTACAGTGTACTCAACTTCTGTTAGAGATGTTGAGCATGCTTCGGCAGAACCGCCTTTTGATAGCCCTTTCAGAGGCCGCTAAAAAGCGCCTTTTCAGTCATATGGAATGGGTGGCATTACCGCAGGGCGAAATTCTCTACGAGTCCTGCGAGACAATAAGTCATGTCTATTTTCCCGTTGACTCGATCATTTCGCTCCTCCATGTATTGGGGAACGGTGATTCAGCTGAGGTATCTGTGGTTGGTAACGAGGGACTAGCCGGTATTTCGCTGTTCCTGGGCGTCGATAGCACAATCAGCCGTGCAGTCGTACAAAGTGCTGGTCGTGCCTACCGAATGCCTGGAAAACTACTCCAGGACGAGTTCAACCACCACAGTGAGCTGAATATACTGATACTGCGCTACATCCAGACACTGATTATCCAAATGTCGCAAACATCAGTTTGCAATCGGTATCACTCCATCCTCCAACAGCTATGCCGATGCTTACTGTTATCGCTGGATCGTTTGCCGGGCAATCAGTTGACGATGACCCAGAAGCTCATTTCCGACATGCTCGGGGTGCGTCGTGAGGGCATCACTGAAGCTGCCGGTATACTGCGGAGATTGGGCGTGATCGCATACAACCGTGGTCATATCACTGTGCTTGATCGTATTAAACTCGAACATCTGAGCTGTGAGTGCTATGCCATAGTCAGGCAGGAGACTGATCGACTACTGCCTCGGTAAGCGCCATCTTTTAGCTGATTGAATAGCCTCGAGTTCTCTAAAGGCTTCCATGCCTAATTGTGAGTCCGCTTTTGGCCGACTCCTGCCTGATGCGACAGGATCAAAGCGGCCAAAAGCGGCCTGTAGCAGGCAGCGTAAAAGGTCAGGAGCTGACGGCCACCGAACAATGTCTCCGTCCATGGCAGTTGGTTGCAATAGGTCTGAAGCGACCCTTGGCTCAGGATTGAATCGGTTAGCCTGCAGCTGCGCGAACCTCACCAATGCAGCTGCCTTGATGAGAGGCTTGGGCGCTGTGGCTTGCTTAGGCTTGTCTGCGCAGGTCAAAAAACTGGCAACCAGAGTTGAGACCCACCAGCCAACCAAACCTAGAGTGGCATTCCCGATACTTTCAATAACAGGGAATGCGTATGAAACTCAAACTCTTGGCGACGGTTCTAGTGGGCGTCGCTCTGACCGCCGGGTATCAGTACCTTGCCGTCCCCGACCTGCAGAAGAAAGATCCGGATGCAGGCCTCAGTCGCGACGAGCTTCGCAGCCGCGATGAGCGTGCGCAAGAAAACTGGGCCTACTCACTGGGCTTGCAGGCATATATCTGGGGGTTGCCGCTGACCATCACCGACCGCGAGCGCCTGCTGCGGCTTAACGAACGCAAACTGCGGTTCGTCACGGAACGCCAGATCTGTCCCTGCGCGCCCATCAACCAGATTGGCCACATGACCAAACTCGCCACCTCGGATGATGAACTGCCCTACACCCCGAACAATGACACCGTCTACAGCGGCGTCATGCTGGAGCTCAAGGATGATCCGGTGATCCTCAGCCTGCCGGAAGTCCACGACCGCTACTGGAGCGTGCAGGTCGTCGATGCCTATCTTGAAAATCTGCCCTATATCGGCACCCGTGCGACCCTGGGCAAGGGCGGCCACTATCTGTTCACCGGCCCGGATTGGCAGGGCGAGGTACCGCCCGGCGTCGAACTGCGTCGCTTGCCGACCAACTCCGGCGCCCTCGCCCTGCGCTACGGGGTGAGCAAGGAAGACCCTCAGGATCTGCCGCGCGTGCTGGAGCTGCAGAAACAGGTGCATACCACGTCGCTGAGCAACTGGAGCAGACCCGATGGCTTCGGCAAGGTGGTCGCGGTGAAGATGAACCGCAAGGAATACAGTGGCGACCTAGCCGTCTTCGAACGCATGGTCGACCTGCTTAATGAGAACCCTCCACGCCCTGGGCAACAGGCCGCCGTAGCTATGTTCCAGAGCATCGGCATCGAGCTCGGCAAGCCCTTCGATGCCAGCAAGCTGCACCCTGCCACGGTGGCTGGCCTTAAACGCGCCCTGCAGGACAGCCAGGACCTGATGACCTGGAAGGTGAAGTACCGCGGTACGCCCTATCCGACTCGCTGGAACAACCTGCACGAGGGCACCTACGGCTTCCACTTCATCAACCGGGCAGAAGGCGCGCTCGAAGGGCTGATGGTGCATGATCGCGAGGAAGGGGTGTATTTCAGCACCTACGAGGACGGCACCGGCCAGTTGCTCGACGGCCAGAGCCGCTATGTCCTGCACTTCGAGCGCGACGCACTGCCTCAACTGCAGAACAAGGGCTTCTGGTCCATCACCCTGTACGGCACGAATTTCCAGTTGGTGGACAATGCCATCGACCGCTACTCGATCGGCGACCGCACCCCGGGCCTGAAATACAACCCGGATGGTTCCCTGACCCTCTACATCCAGCACCAGCCGCCGGCAGGGCAGGAGAGCAACTGGCTACCGACTCCACAAACGGGTCTATTCCGCTTGAACTACCGCATCTATCTGCCCAATGAGCAAACACGCAATCCGCAAACACTGCAGCAATTTATTCCCGCCATTCAGCCTCAGGACCAGAGCTGATAGCGGCCAGGCTGGGTCCGCCTTATGCCCCAGCCTGAACTCTGCAAACTAGCGCGCCTTCCGTTCACGCCGGTACTGCCCAGGACTGCCACCTGTCCAGCGTTTGAAGGCCCGGTTAAAGCTGCTCTGATCAATGAAACCAAGGCTGAATGCGATCTCATTCAGACTCATGCCGGGCATGCCCAGATAGCGCAGCGCCAAGTCATGGCGGATCTCGTCCTGCAGCTCCTTGAACGAGGTGCCTTCCTCGGCCAGCTTGCGGTGCAAATTGCGTCCACTCATGTTCAGGCGCTCGGCAATCTGCTCAAGCCCGAACTGGTCGGTGCTCAGCAGGGCAATGATTTCCTTGCGCACCTGCAGGCTGACCTGCTCATGGCGCATGCGCCCCAGGTAATCGCGTAGCAGCTGCTCATTCATGCCAGCAATCATGGCGTTGGCCGCCGGCAGCTCACGGTCCAGCATGCCGGAGGCCATCAGCAGTACATTCGCCTCCGCGCCGAAGTGCAGGGGCACCCCGAAGAACTGCTCGAACGCATCCCGCTGCTGCGGAACCGGGCGGCGCAGATGCACCTCCAGCAGGCCATCCGCCGCACAGGCGCCGAGCAACTCGCGGAAGGTGCGGAACAACACCCCCATGAAGGCATCGATCGGAAAATAAGGCCGTTGCGCAGAGGTGGAACTGTCGGACCCGAGGATCAGCGCGACTCCCTGCGGCCCCTCGTTCACCTCGATCTCGGCGATGGTCGTCACCACCTGGACGTAACGCTGAAGACGCTGCAGAGCTTCGCGCAAAGTGGCGCTGGCCTGCAGGGCAAAGACCATGGCATTGAGGTGTGTGGGGTAGAGGTTGGCCGCCACCTGCAGTCCGAAGGCATCGTTGCCAGTCCGCTCCACGCTGAGCCGCCAGAGTTTCCACATATTGACCACCGCGACCCGAAACTCCGGATCGAGTACCGACGCCGGATCGATGCCCGCCTCCAACATTAGAGGCTCAGCCTCTATGCCATAGCCCTGCAGGGCACGCTGAATAGCCAGAGTCCATGTAGCGATGGTGGTGTGGACCAGTTCGTGGGGGGCGCTGCTCATCTGTATTCCTGTCTGAAAATGCCAAAAAAGCGGCAATGCACGCCAAGAAAGATAAGACGCTTCTTCATATCTTAAGCCTCCAGCCATGCGGAACAACCGTTTGCGCTCACAACAACAAAAACAATCCTCGAGGATTCTCATGCACAAATTTCGCAGAGGCCGCGGTGCAATCCTGTACCCGCTGCTAGCCCTCAATGGTGCGCTCTGCCAGGCCGCTACCTTCGAGCTGGACAACGGCATCAGCGGCCGTTGGGACACCAGCCTGTCAGCCGGCCTCAGCATCAGCACCAGCAATCCGGACAAGCCGCTACTGCCCATTGCCTACGGCGGGTCTGCAGCCGGCATCAACGGCAACGATGGGCGCCAGAACTTCAAGGCTGGCGACACCTTCTCCCGACGGGTCAAAGCCATCTCCGAGCTGGCTCTGAGCCGAGACAACCTCGGCCTGCAGATCAGTGGCAAGTTCTGGTATGACGACCTGCTGAAAAACGGGGACGCCCGCTTCAAAGACTTCGACGATTCGGGTTTTGATTCACTGGCCACGTTTTCCGGGGCCGAGTTGATGGATGCCTACGTCTGGGGTGAGTTCCAGCTGAATGACCGAGCGCTGGATATCCGCCTTGGTCAGCAGGTCCTGAGCTGGGGGGAAAGCACCTTCATCCAGGGCGGTATCAATGTGATCAATCCCATCGACGCAAATGCCCTCACCAGCCCAGGGGTCGAGATCAAGGAAGCCTTGATTCCAGTCAACCTGTTCAATCTGTCGTTGGGACTCAGCGACAACCTCTCGGCCAGCGCCTTCTATCAGCTGGAATGGCGTGCCACGGTACAACCGGGCTGCGGCACCTTCTTCGCTCAGTCGGATGCCAGCCAACCGGGCTGCGGCCCGCTGCACGCAGTGGCCGCGCTCACCGAAGCGCAGCAGGACAACCTGCAGTTGGTCTACCCGCGGCTGCCAGCTGGGGCCAACATGCGAATTCCTCGTCTCAGTGACGATAAGCCTTCAGATAGCGGGCAGTGGGGCCTAAGGCTGGACTACTTCGCCGAAGCGCTGAACAGCACCGAATTCGCCTTCTACGTGATGAACTATCACAGCCGTCTGCCCTATACCAACGCCGCCACTGCCGACTATTCGAAACGGCCCGGAAGCGGATTCTTCCTGCCCGGGGTCACCAACAACCCGGCTTATGGAGGCAGCATCGCCAATCCCTTGGCCCAGGCACCGCTCTATCAGATGGCCTTCCCAGAAGATATCCGCCTGTACGGGCTGAGCTTCAACACCTCGGGTCCCTGGGGAATTTCCTTAGCCGGTGAGATAAGCCACAGGCCCAACCAGCCGATTGCCATCAACGGCCAGGACTTTCTCTATGCCAGCGGTTTTCTCGATACCGAGTCGCCCATCGTCGATGAACTATTCGGCCTGGACATCGTGACCCCGGGCACCGGTCCCATCCTTGCTAAAGCCGCAGGTCTCTATGGAAAGCAAGTACAGGGTTACCAGCGCAAACCTGTGAGCCAGCTGCAATTGACCGCCATGCAAACCTTCAGCGACATCTGGGGCGCGGAGAACCTGCTGCTGATGGCCGAGGTCGGGGCCGTGCATGTGGCTGACCTGGAACCGGTGCAAACCATTGCCTACGGGCGCGATGCGGTCTACGGCTCTGGCGTGGAAGGCACCGCCATCGCCTGCAAGAACCCGGCGCTGAACAAAGACTATTGCCGGCTTGATGGCTACACCACGCCGTGGTCCTGGGGCTATGCCGCTCGGGCCAACCTGACCTACAGCAACCTGCTACCAGGCACCGTGGTCACCCCGTCGCTGGCCTGGCGCCATGATGTCAAAGGCTACGCGCCCTCTCCGGCACCACAGTTCATCGAGGGTCGCCAGGCCGTCACGCTAGCCGTGAACTTCGATTATCAAAATCGGTACAACGCGGCGCTCAGTTACACCGACTTCTTTGGGGGCGACTTCAACCCACAGACTGACCGGGACTTCATCTCATTCACCCTTGGCGCCAAGTTCTGAGGAACCACGCATGTTCAATCACTCTGCCACCCGCCACGTCCTCTTTGCATTGGGGCTGGCGCTCAGTCAACCCGTACTCTGTGCAGTTTCACCCGAGCTGGCTGCACAGCTTGATCTACAGCTGACCCCCATGGGGGCCGAACGCGCCGGGAATGCCGACGGAAGCATTCCCTCCTGGGACGGAGGTTTCAAGACATCGAGCATGGACCGAACGCTGGCTGACCCCTATAGCACCGAACAGATGCTGCAACGCATCGACTCCAGCAATATGGCGCCGTTCGCCAAATGGCTGAGCCCCGGCACCCAAGCGATGCTCCACCAGTATCCGCAGAGCTTTTACCTGCAGCTGTATCCCACACACCGTAGCGCGGCCTACCCCGAGTCCATCCTGCAGCAGAGCCGTCAGAATGCTACCCAGATCAGCCTCAATGCCAGTGGTAGTGGCCTGGAGGGCGGCTACGCCAGTGGCGTGCCATTTCCGATTCCGCAGCGGGCCGAAGAGGTCATCTGGAACCATGTCACCCGCTACCGCGGCGGCGCTGTCATGCGCGAGACGCATCGTATGCCAGTGCAAACTGACGGCAGTTATCAGGCCAGTCTCATCCGCCAGACCCAGGTCTTTGCCACCCATGTCAAAGACAACACCCCGGACAGCAATATCCTCTTCTACTTCATCGGCCAGACCCTGGCTCCTGCCCGCCTGGCCGGCAATATCGCCCTGATTCACGAGCCCCTTGATCAGTTACGTACGCCCCGTCAGGCCTGGTCCTACAACGCCGGACAGCGGCGTGTGCGCCGCGCTCCGACACTGGCCTACGACTCCCCACAGAACAGCGCGGAAGGCCTGGCAACTTCAGACAACATGGATATGTACAACGGTGCGTTCGACCGCTACAACTGGACCCTCAAAGGCAAACGGGAGCTGTTGATTCCCTACAACAATTACCACCTGCACGACAAAGGCCTGAAATACGCTCAGATCATCCAGCCCGCCCACATCAACAGCGGCTATATACGTTACGAGCGGCATCGGGTCTGGGAGATTGAAGGTGAGCTCAAACCTGGCCAGCGCCACATCTATCAGAAGCGCACCTTCTTCATCGATGAAGACACCTGGCAAATTGCCCTGGCGGATCACTATGATGCTCGCGGAGAGCTCTGGAGAGTATCGACCGCCTACCAGATGAACTTCTACAACGACCTGGTGCCATGGATGACCGCTGAGGCCACACATGACCTGCAGTCGCGCCGCTACCTGCTGAGCGGTCTGAGCAACGAAGTCAAGCGCGAAGCCAGCTTCGGCCATGAGGCTCTGCGCCAAGACTTCAAGCCAGATGCCTTGCGCCGCTTGGGTGGGAAGAACTGAAGGATCGGTCTTCGGCGAGTCAGCCATTCGGCGTCGGACGACGATCTGCTGCAGGTTGACCGCCTTGCCATGCCCTTCCCTAACGGGCCAACCAAGCATCTTGGCGCTGGCGCACGGTGGCATCATGGGCCAGAAGCACCTCGATGAAGCATTGCGCAGCCAGTGATAGGCGCCTGCCGCGCAGACGAGCAATCCCGAAACGCCCACGCAGGCCAGGGTCAAGGCTGCGTAAAGCCTGCAAGTCGCCGCGCCGCAGTTCGTCTTCCACCATAAACCAAGGCAATATCGCCAGCGCCTCACAGCCCTGCAGGAGCTGCTTGAGAATGGCCGAGCTATCGCAGGTGATGGCCAGCTTCCACTGCTCACGCCAGGTGTTCTGCAAGGCTCTAGGTAGGCGCTTGAGCAGCTGCTCGCGAATATCCTCGGGAAGGTTGGGTCCGGCCAGTGGATACTTCAACAGCATCTCCAGACTAGGCTCGGGGTGCTCAAGCAAGGGATGACCGGCGCGGCACATTGGCAGCGTGTGGTGCTCACCAAGGGCTTGTATCGTATAGCTGGGGTCGTCTTCGATCTCGTGCAAGTCGGCCACCAGCAGATCTATTTCCCGGCGTTGCAAACGCGCGGGCAGTTCTTGCCAGGGTGCCAGCACCACCTCCAAATGCACGCCGGGGTGCGCGCGGTTCAAGATGGCCAGCACCGGGGCGACAAGCGCGGCGCCGGCAAACGGACCTACTCCCACACGCAACTCACCTTGCTCCAGGCCGCGCGCCAATTGCAGGTCACGCTGCAAGTCCTGGGCGTGCAGCAGCAGTTGCCGGGCATGCTGCAATAGCAGCTCGCCCATCGTAGTGGGGGTCACTTCGCGGTGGCTGCGATCAAACAACTGCTCGCCAACCTGCGCTTCCAGCGCTTGCAGGCTGCGGGTCAGCGCCGGTTGGGAGAGGTGCAGCGCCTCTGCGGCGCGGGCAAAGTTGCCATGTTCGGCCAGGGCCAAGGCATGACGCAGGTGACGGAGCTCTATATTCATGTCTTTCGCGCATCAAGGAGATGATTTGATTGCATTGGACGCATAATAGGGCGCACGCCATGCTCTGACCAGACACTCTCTGGAGAACGCCGATGAATCTGCCCTTTCGCTGGATGCTAACCAGCACCTTGTTGCTACTCAGTGCATGCAGCGACAGCCCTGCGCCCAGCCACAGCGCCGCCACGCCACGCACGCAAGCTGCCCAGGCCGAGGTGGCGCAGAGCTATGACCTGAGCCATGTCGAGGGCCTGGCCCAGGCACGCCGCGGCCTGATTGCCACGCCTCAGGGCCAGGTGCGCGATGCCGAAGGCGAAGTGATCTGGGACTTCGATAGCTTTGCGTTTATCCAAGGCGAGGCCCCCACTACCGTCAACCCCAGCCTGTGGCGGCAAGCGCTGCTGAATAACCAGGTTGGGCTGTTCAAAGTCAGCGACAAAATCTATCAGCTACGCGGCTTCGACCTAGCCAACATGACGCTGATCGAAGGCGACAGCGGCTGGATTGTCATCGACCCGCTAACCAGCCGGGAAACCGCCGCCTTCGCCATGGACTTCGTTGCGCAACATCTGGGCCCGCGCCCGGTAAGCGCGATGATCTTCAGCCACAGCCATGTCGATCACTTTGGCGGCGCCCTCGGCGTGATCAGCGCCGAAGACGCCAAGGTTCGTCAGCTGCCGGTGATTGCCCCGGCTGGGTTTATGGAAGAGGCCACCAGCGAAAACCTGATGATGGGCATCGCCATGTCCCGCCGTGCCACCTTCATGTATGGCAAGCGTCTGCCGCGCAGCGCCGAGGGCCTGGTGGACAACGGCCTGGGCAAGGCGGTGGCCTTCGGGCACATGGGCATTCTGCCGCCCACCCAACTGATCGACGGCCGCGAACAGACGCTGGACGTGGATGGGGTGCGCTTCGTCTTCTACAACGTACCCGGGAGTGAAGCCCCGGCGGAAATGACCTTCAGCCTGCCGGAGCTGAACGCCTTTGGCGGCGCCGAGCTACTCTCGCAAACCCTGCACAACCTGTACACCCTACGCGGCGCCAAGGTGCGCGATGCCTTGCAGTGGGCCAACTACATCGACGCCAGCCGCGCGCAAGCCGCTGGCGCCGAGGTACTGTTCAACCAGCACCACTGGCCAGTGTGGGGGCAGGACAACATCCAGACCTTCCTCACCACCCAGCGTGATGTCTACCGCTACCTGCACGATCAAACTGTTCGCCTGATGAATGCCGGCCTCACCGCGCCGGAGATCGCCGAGCAACTGCACCTGCCGCCCAGCCTCGACCGCCATCTGAACGTGCACGGCTACTACGGAACCCTCAAGCACAACGTGCGCGGCATCTATCAGTTCTACCTGGGCTGGTTCGACGCCAACCCGGCCAACCTCGACCCACTGCCGCCGGTGGCCGCCGCCGCCAAGTACGTGGCCCTGGCCGGCGGCCGTGAGCCGCTGCTGGCAGCCGCCGAGCAGGCCTATGCCGAGGGCGATTACCGCTGGGCCGCGGAGCTGGGCAAACATCTGCTCTATGCCGATCCGGACGACCAGGGCGCCCGCGATCTGCAGGCACGCAGCTTCGAGCAACTGGGCTATCAGGCCGAGTCGGGGCCCTGGCGCAACTTCTACCTGAGTGGCGCCTATGAGCTGCGCCACGGCCTGCCGGAAGAGGGTTTCACCCCGGTGATGATGCTCGACATGCTCAAACACACCGCGCCCGAGCGGTTCCTGGACGTGATGGCCACCAAGCTCGATGGCACGGCGGCAGCCGACAGCGCGCTGCGTATCAACCTCAACTTCACCGACAGCGGCGCGCGCTATCACCTGTGGATCGAGAACGCCGTGCTGCATCACCGCCGCATGAATGAAGACGAAGTCGCCGAGGCCGACGCCAGCCTCAACCTGAGTAAGGACTTCTTCTTGCAGATGATCAGTGGGCAAGCCGGCGCCGCTGCCCTGCTCAGCTCCGATCAGGTGTCGATCGACGGCAACCCCCTGGCCCTTGGGCGCTTCTTCAGCCTACTGGATCAGCCAGACGGACGCTTCCCCATTGTCACGCGGTAGTATTTGGACTACGCCAACCAATTGCGCCGAGACAGAGTGGCGGGCTTGGCCGTACCCGCAAATAGGTCCAGCTATCGTAGAGTCCTCGATAGTTAGACTTAAGCCCCATGTTGCTGTGAGTGGGGCTGGCCGCTTTCGCTCTGACTGGCTGCACAGGTGTTTTGAATCATCTTGGATAGGATGCTTCGGGCCGGAAGTAGCACCTAGCTAACGGCTGCTTTTGGCCGATTCCGGTCTGTGAGAATGACTGCAATCGTCCAATGCAAACAAAGAACATCACGCGCTCGCAGGTTTCCCATAGCGAAAGGCTTACACACATTGGCTGCGATATCCTCTGTTGAGGCTTCGCCATTAAGCCTAACCTACATACATCAACTGAAGCGCAGGACGCGCTCAGGATCACGGATGATCGACCATCGCCTGGGAGGCTGCCGACAGGATGTCGGAATGGTCTTGAAGAGACCCGCTTCGGCGGGTTTTTTGTTGCATTATCAAAAGAGACCGGTTGATTCCGGTGCGTCTCGGACTTTAAAGTCTGGCCGATTTCTGCCGGTCGTGACAGACCGCAGTTGCCAACACGCTGCGGTGTGAGCAGGTGCAGCCGAGTGCAATCAGATGCCTATCTTGGATGATGAGTTAGCATCCCCAACGCGAGCCCCTTCAGTGCATGGCCGAATGCTGATGTTCGGGCTTCGGAAGGGGACTATGTGGCATGTTAAGGATGTGCCCAACGGGAAAGCCTGTGGCTGTGTTTGCCCTGAGTGTGCCGCACAGCTGGAAGCCAAGAACAATGGGAGAGTCCGGGCTGCCCACTTTAGCCATTCGTCGGGGGCTGATTGCGCTGGTGGCTACGAAACAGCCCTTCACCTGGCCGGCAAGGAAGCACTCCAGCGACTAAAGCGCGTGTGCCTTCCTGAGTACATCACCACGCTCCATGCCCAAGCTATCGACGGCAAGATTTTCAAGGAAACGATTCATCTCGAAACCACCACACCTATCAAGGCGGATCAAGCTTGGGAGGAGGTGTGGCTGGGTAGGTTTCGGCCCGATGTAGTGTTTGAGGTTAATGGCAAACAACTGCTAATTGAGATCAAGGTCACCCATGCGGTTGATGAAGTAAAACTGGCGAAAATCAAGGGAAAGGGCATTTCCGCCATTGAGATTGATCTGAGCGTCATTGAGCCAGAGGCGCTAAGGGATCAGGCCTCATTTGATAACTGCTTGGTTTCAGACCCCACTATTCGGACTTGGTTACATTCGCGCAAGATCGACAAGCTCGAGTCGGAGGCGAGGGCGAGGCTACGCGCACGGGTTGCAGTCCACACACCAGAGGCCCAGAAAATACGTGCGGCCGAACGCGCCTTGGAGCAGCGCAAGAAAGAGCCCCGCATCCAACGTAAAGTAGCTACGGAACAGTACAGGGCAGAGCAACCCACGAAAATCCAGGTTGCGCGCGTTACATTGGAACCCCACTTGGAGCAACTGATGCTCAGTCAAAATACGGAGAGGATGGCTACCCGTGAACATAAACTATCCGAGCGGATTTCAGTGCCCAGCTTGGGACGATACGAAGTGTGCGGGGTCGCTAACCTTTTCGTTCGGGTCAAAGGACACTGGGTATTCAATGCCACGTTCGCTCAATGGCAGTCCTACGTCCTCGATCACTTCTATCCAATAGACCGTGAGCCGCCCAAGTATGTGCTGCTGCAATTCGTCGGTGACGAGGTCGAGTCGAAGTTCGGAGTCGCCAGGTTCATCAAAGAGTTGAGGAACGCCATGCGTACAAAGTCCGGCAGACTGGCGCTGTACGCTGATGAGATTGCCGCCCTACCGCGGTCTACGGTAGTGATCTCTGCGTACCTGGATCACCTGTGCTCTCTCGGGTTGATCGTGAGACAGCGTACCCACTTCAAGACAAGCATCTTGCGAGTTGCCTATGAGCCGCGGGGTAGCACGCTTGAAGAAGCGCATGCGGCACACGTCAAAGCGACTGAAAATGCTTGTGTCGAGAAAGCCCGTAAGTCCGATGAGGCTTGCAGGTATCAGGACGAATACTTGGAGCGCCTGCGCAAGGGCCCACCCCCTCACATGGAGCCGCATGTCGCTGAACGTGTACTGGCGATCCTAGCATCAGAGCTCTGGGTTTTCGTTCACCAAGCGGGAAAGGGAAGACGATGCAACACCTGCCACATGGTTTCACCGGAGGCTGCCACCCTTTGCCCGTTCTGTCGGAAAAAGGGGAGTGGCCAGCAGGTTCGAGTCGACATTGAGCGTCTATGTGCAGGTCGCCATATTCTGCCTCTCTCGCCCGGTGTTGCTGGTTCGCTATATGCGGCCCCGATATTGGATTTGAGCGACCTGCAACTGTTTATGGACAGGCTAAAGGCCGAGTGCTGAAACGGCACTGCTTTGGTAGGCATTTTCAATGCATCTGCTTTTGACCGTTTCTGGGCATCCTAACAAGCTACTACCGGCCAAAAGCGGCCAATCCCGGTAGGACGCTGTCTTCAATCTAGCAATACATGGCATCACGAAAGAGAAGCTGGGGTATCAAGTCCAATCAGATGAGCTGCGGTTTGCTGTGCTTTCTCCAGATCGAGATACATCGTGGCGAACGACTCCATACGAAGCTCAGGAGGCAGCGCCCAGTCCCATTTCTCCCTGATCAAATTCTGAACATTGTGAAGGACGGTGCTCGCCTTAAGCTCTTTCAACGCAGCAACCTCTCGAAGCTTGCTTTCAAGCAACGCCACTCCCCCCTGCACTTCGATGACTAGCCCTGAGTTCTCAGTGGGCAAACCGACGTACTCCAGAAGAACGGCCAAGGCGTCGTTGGTCCAATCGCCCTGCCAGGTGAAAAGACAGGTTCTTCCTCCGCTCCCAATAAAGCTCTGGTGGCCCAACTCAAGATCAGCAAAGCTTTGCCGCGCCTCCGCCAATAAACTCTGTGCCACTGGATCGAGGTAGGGATAAGCCTTCTCTTCCTGCAGTACGGTTTTCATCTCCTGCCGAACATTGTCGTGAACTCGAGCAGCCAGACCGTCAAAAGCCGGGGGAGCTCCTCCTGGAGAGGGCCTGACGACAATCACCTTGCCTTCCGTATCAACGTTAATCACCTGCCAACGACGCCCGGCGAAGATGATGCGTTGTTCAGCACACAGTGGTCGCGAGACAGGCAGGGCCCCAAGGGGTCTGCCATCGCAAACAACTCGGAATTCTTCATTGCTTGTGAATGCACTGTAGAAGTCATAGTGGTTGATCAGCCGCTCGCCCAACTCACCTGGCAGCAGAAGCCCAGCCGATTCCTGAATAATCAGATCTCGTTCACCCAAAGCACGCAGGAGATTCAGAAAGCTGCCCTGCTCGACAGCCAAGAAAGGGCCGTTGCGTACTAACGTTCCCCACAACTCAGCCGCAGTGGCACCACCTTGCTGCGCAATCATCGAGAGGCATTGTTGCACCAAGGTCGACAAATGCAGCCCCTGCGCTCTTGGCGGTTCAAACCATCCCCTCATCAGTAGCCGGATCATCGCGATGCTTTGTACCAATCCTTGGCGCAAGCGATCCGATATTGGGGAGTCATCCGTCAATCGGCGCTCCTTGCAGTATCCGCGGAGAATGGCTGCCTCTCCTGGGCGACGTCCAGAACGGCCAAGACGCTGGCGCAAACTGGCAACTGAAGGCGGCGGCCCTATCTGTGCAACCGTTTTGATGCTGCCAATGTCGATGCCCAGTTCCAGCGTAGTGGTACAGATCGCAGTCGCCGGCCGGTCCCCCGCTTTAAGGGCCCGCTCGGTATCCTCCCTAATATCTTTCGACAGGCTGCCATGATGTGGCCAGAACTCATTAGGTACACCGTCTTGCTCGCAGCGACGCCGCAGCTGATCGGCAAACCATTCGACCTGAGTCCTGCTGTTAGGGAACACCAAGTTGTTGCTTCCACGCAGCACCTGGAAGAGGTGCTCGGAAATTGCGTGATCGGAGGCTGAGTTGTCTTCTAGGCTCTCCTTATCTTCGGGCTGCTGGGGTGTGTCTTTCTCTGGCTCCTGAAAGCCTCTGATCTGAACTTTCAGAATTTGCCCCGAACCTTTCGATTCGATCACCGTCACCTTGCTCGGGGAAGCTGGGCGCAAGAAGGTAGCAGCCAGCATCATGTCGCCCAGTGTCGCTGACAAACCTACTCGCGGGAGAGGACGTCCGATCACCTGCTCGACCCGATGCATCAAAGACTGCAGTTGCTTGCCTCGCTCACTGCCGATAAAGGCATGCAGCTCATCAATCACGAGGTAGCGCAGGTTCGCGAAAATCCCAGGCAGACTCGTCCCCCGGTTCACGAACAGCGCTTCAAGAGACTCTGGGGTGATCAACAGCACGCCTTCAGGGGATTTTAGAAAGCGATGCTTGCGGCTCGACGAGATATCGCCGTGCCAGGCAACGACGGGAATCTCGAGTTCGTCGCATAGCTTGCTCAATCGCTCCCACTGGTCATTGATCAGTGCCTTGAGCGGACTGATGTAAAGCACTGACCCTGGCGGCTCCTGCTGCTTCAGCAGGTTCGTCAGAATGGGCAGGAACGCGGCCTCGGTTTTCCCCGCCGCCGTCGCCGCGGCGACGATGACGTCCTGATCAGCATTGAGCAGCGCGGGGATGGCCCGCTCTTGGGCATCTCGTAGAGAGGTCCAGCCTTCCATCCAAATCCAGCGCTGAATCCGGGAGTCAAGAAGGCTGAAGCCCTCCGACTCAGAGCTGGAAGGTTGCGAGCTCATCGTCGGCATCTACTTGAGTGTCGGTTTCACCACCTCTATCCGGGCTCAGCTCCACAGCCCCCAACAAATGTCTCCAGTCCGCGCCCGGGTTCTGCTCCAGCACGGCCAGCAAGTTGATGAATGCCGTGATCGTGGTGCGGGGTGTACGGAAATAGGCATCCCCCAACCGTTGGTTGCAATGCGCCATGAACAAAGGCAGCGCCTCGTCAGGAAGGAGGTAGCGTGCGCTGTCGCCCGAGGCGTAGACATGGCGCAGCTTCTGAAGAAGCACATAGAAATCCTCGGGTGTCAGGCTCGCTAGGCGGATGACTGGCCCTGACAGATCCACCAACCCAGACTTGGCGAAACTGTTTTCCGCCAGACGTGACTGCAAAGCCGGATAGCTGTACAAGCCGCGGCGGGTATCCATCAGGAATTCGGGGGTGCCTCCGAGCACAAATCCAAGGCCTTCGGCAGAACCCTGCAAAGAGTCGTTAAGGATGCGCAGGATCTGTTCGTAGTTGGCGTTACGTGCCTGGGTATTGGCTAGTTTGTAGAGATTGACCAGCTCATCCAGGCAAACCATCAACCCCTCAAAGCCCGCCAAGCGGACAAACCGAGCCAGGAGCTTGAGCTGATCATAGACGGAAGCATCGTCGATGATTGTGCGTACACCCAAGGCAGAGCGCGCGTCGGTTCTTGTGGTGAACTCACCTCTCAGCCAGCGGATGGCATCGGCCTTGAGCTGTTCGTTGCCCTCCTCGAAGCCCTTGCAATAGGCCGCAATCACATCAGCGAAATCATAGCCGTTGACCATCTCGGTCAATTGGCCCAATTGCTCGCGTATCACAGCCTCGCTGTCCTTACCGGACGCCTTGGCCTCGCTCTTGGCTTGGGATATGAACCTTTCGACAATGCCCTGCAAGGCTCCGCCATCAGGCTTGGTACGCGTTGACATGTTTTTCGCCAGCTCAGCATAAAGCGAGCGAGCCTGGCCACCAGAGGCATGGAGCCGGCGATCGGGATTCAGATCCGCATGCATGGTCACGAGCTTGCGCTCCATCGCAATGGAACGCACAAGATTCAGGAAAAAGGTTTTTCCCGCGCCGTACTCACCAATTACGACTCGAAACGCTGAACCGCTCTCGGTCAAGCGCTCGACATCACGAATGAGCGCTTCCAGCTCACCAACCCTACCCACCTGGATCAGGTGTTGACCTGCCCGCGGAACGACTCCCGCACGAAGGGACTGAATAACCGCATCGCGATCTTTAGCTCTGATGCTGCTCATAACGGTAATTTTCCCATGATGTCAGGATTGATCTCGAGGGGATCTTCACCTTCGGTAATAGGCATATCGAAATGCTCGAAGGCCATGTCGTTAATGTGCTCAAGCGCGCCATCGAGCATGAGATCCATATCGCTGGCCACCGCCTCCAACTCCTCTCGTGACCATTCCATCCGAGAGACAAGCAAGCGAAGGAAGGCCGAGTGATCAGCATCCAGCCCACAGATGCTGCTGGCGTCATCCGAAGCGCCACTATTATCGGGCTCCTCAGGCTCGACGATTCGCTCATCCACGAAAACTTGGGCCAGCAACGCCGACACCTGCTCGGTTTCACGTTGTAGTTGGGCAATCCGCTCATGATCCAGCGTGAAGCCAGTCATCGACGCTGACGATGCGGAGGACGGTGATATCGACGCAACTGCAGGAGCAGTGCTCGTCGGCGCGCCACTAGCTGCCACATGGAGGTCGCCGTATAGGAGCTGAGAGTCCAGTTGAAGAACCTTGTAGACACGCTCAAGCAACTTCACTTCCGCAGGGCTCACCTCCCCATCCGCTTGAGCTAGGTGGGCAAGGAACGCCGCCACAGTTCGCTTCGCCGAGCTGGTCAGCGGTTCCAGCTTTTTCTTCAGGCTTTGCAAGGTCGGCGGCTGGTTGAGTTTTAGACGGAGGTGGGCCTTCAGGCGCTTGCGATGCGCCCCACTCAAGTGGCTCCAAGAATCGACGTGACGGGACAGCAGCATGATCTCTTCTGGAGATGTGTCGCCATCCGCCGCCGCAACGGCACAGGCTAGATCCAAGGTGACCGAGGCGGCATTGTAAGCGGGAGATGCTCTTAGATCCCCGTCTTCGATCTGGGTGGCAAACAGCGCCACGGTATCTTCCGCCTTAGGTGTTTTGCTGCCGGCTAATACATCTGGCTCAATGCCGATATGCAATGACTCCAACGCCCGCGCCAGTGCGATCACCTTGTCCCGCGAAAGGGCTCCGGCACTTTTCAGTCGCCCCGCCAATTCGCCGAAACTCATGACCACCATGCCGTCACCTAGGCGCTGCTTCAGCGCATCCAACTCAGCACGCGAAGCCGCCGGCCACAGCATGATGGGAAGCTGCAGCAAGCCTTCCAAGGCATCGGGGGCATCCGGATTACGACCGAGATATCGGCTGTAGGCCTCCAGCTCCGCCGTGCATTCATCGACTATCTGCTGCAGTTTTTTTCGGGGTACTGAAGTCGCTGTTACGTCGGGGATATCACCCACCCCCTCGAGCGCTTGAACCGGCAAGGCAGCCGACGCGGTGTTGTACTGCAACTTCAACCTGGTCTTATTCTGCGGCAGAATCAAGCCGTCGCCATGAAGCTGCTCATACTTGATCTTGAACAACACGGCGAAGGCGTCATGGCAACGGCTCACTGGCGTTCGCTTGCCAATATTCTGATCCGCCAGCGCCCAGGACAAGGCCCATTCGGCGGGCACACGCTGCTTGTCGGTAGCTAGTTGCCCCAGGCCAATACGCAATTCCATGGGCATTTCATAACCGTAGGCCTGGTTTTCCGGAGGCGGTGCCAAATAACGTCTCGGCGGGGTCTCACCCATGCGCAGAAACGCGAGAAACCGACCGGCGTAGTTGCTGAATGAACTGCTCCCCCCATAGATGGCGAGAAGGCGCTCGACTTCCAACGCGATGCCAGCGATTTCGGAAGCGACATTAGGATCGCTCTTCGCATCAACGAATACACGCCGCTCAAGGCCGTAGAAGAACAGGAATACATAGCCGATATTGGCATGAGGTGCTTTCCGTCCACTGGACAGCCATTGCAAGTAGGCGCGCCGCGCCTCGGGTGAAATCGAGTCGTAACTGGCCCAGTAGCCAGTCAGCCTCTCGGCGATGTCGATAACACCACGCGAAACCTTGAGTTTGGGGTTGATCAAAGACGGCTCGGGTGCAGCATAACGATCAACTCGCCCTGTACCGACATAGATCATGCCGCCAGGAATCTTTTCTCCGGCTACCTCTACGAATTCACCGGCCGGAATCCATCGGACATTTTCATCCATCAGTGTCACCGGCGCACTCGGCAGGCGATATGAGGATGGTGTCGAGACCTCGAGGGTGACCGTGAAAAATTCTGAGTCCGCTCGCCGCCTGACTTTCTCCTCCACAGCAGGTGCCAGTTCCCGAGTGTTGCCTGTATGGGCCTGATCTTGGATTTCGACCTCGTCCAGAGAGAACACTAGGACCCGATTCGGATCAGCCTCTACCGCTCTAGGCCGATTTGTCGAAGATGGAGGGCGGTGCTGTTGATGTGTCACCGCGGGCGGGGTTCTGGACGAGTTGCTGTAGGCCTTTACAATCAGCCATATACCGAAGCTGATCACCCCGACTCCAGCAAGAGCAATCCAGGCTTCTTTGGGGATGGAGGCAATCGCTCCCAAGAACAAAACTCCAAGGATAGCTACCCCGGAAATTTCAGATTTGTTTCTTCGCTTCCGTGCCATCAGATCTGACTGCCCCTCTAAGTCCATACTGGCTTATTGTCAGTATCTGCAATTTGAGCTGATCAGCCAATCTCTTTGATCCTCGGGATATGGCCTCGTGAATCACTTTTGCCTGCGATTTCAGTTCGCGTTCTGGTACCAAGTCGTTTGGAGCCCTCAATGTGAGTCATTTTTGAGGCGCTCAGCAAGCACTGGACTACCCCCGATCCGGTAGCGGCCTATGCTTGGACTACCCCCGCCCCGGTAGACATCCCCGGCCTATGCTTTGAGCATAGGAGAAAGTCTATGAGCACCCAACGATTCACCCCAGAAGTCAAGGCTGAAGCCGTCAGGTAAGTGACCGAGCGAGGCCTGCCCGTTGCCGATATAGCCGCTCCTCTGGGCATGTCGGCACATAGCCCTCAGCCAGTCGACTGCATGCGGTGCTGGGCCTCAGCCTCAATGACAGTGAACACTCCCGGCCTTGTTATCCATATGACAACACTGCCCTGGCGGTGAGCTTTTGCGGCATCCACCTCCGTGCTCGACAATCTCCGTTCCGTTTCGTGACATACCATGGCTAGAGGAACTGACCGCCAGAGAAGGGAGGTTGATGGCAAACAGTAGAGCAAAACCAATAGCCAAACGCTTCATGGGCGACCTCATAATGCCATCATTGCTGATAAGCCAAGAGAGCACGGAATCGCACCATGATCCATCGAAATAGTCACTTCGAGTGACCGACGGTGTCTGAGAAAAATCCGTCAGAAGTCTTTGCCATGCATATCGCCAACATAGGGAAGCATCACGATGAATATCAGGGAACGTCTTTTTCTTGAGGTCGATGCAACTGCCAGAAGCCATGGCTTATCAGGTTTCAACCGCTTCATCTGCATACTGATTATCGGCGCGGTGCTGCTGGCAGTATTGGAAACCGAGCAGCCTATAGCCGAAACCTACCATCAGATGTTCAGTGCAGTAGAGTGGTTGCTGTTTGGGGTTTTTCTGATCGAGTATTGCTTGAGGGTCTACATCGCTCCGATGAATCCCCTGTTCTCGGGCAAATATGGCCGGCTCAAATACATTTTCAGCGTCTGGTCGATCATTGATCTCATTGCTCTACTACCTTTGCTGCTGACTGTATTCGACGGCACCGCCTTCTACTTGCGCCTGGCCAGACTGGTGCGAATTCTCAGGGTGTCGAAGCTTGGGCGCTTCACAAAAGCCTGGACGCTTCTGTGGCAAGCCATCGCCAAGCGCCGTTACGAGTTGATGCTGAGTGGCATGGCCGCATTGATGCTGCTTCTGGTCTCCAGCACCTTCCTCTACGTGCTTGAAGCTGCTGAGCAACCGGAAGCGTTTGGCAGCATCCCGAGAGCCTTGTGGTGGAGTGTCGCCACGCTGACAACGGTTGGCTACGGAGACGTCACTCCAATAAGCGCTGCCGGCCGCTTTTTCGCCGGTATTACTGCGGTTGCTGGTATTGGGTTGGTCGCCATGCCAACCGGCATATTAGCGGCGGCTTTCAGTGACGCGTTTCAGAACCAGGAAAGCAAGGAGGCTTGAAATGGCATTTTGATTTCAGCGCCGGATCAAGACCGCACCCGGACTGCGTTTGAACATCGGACAAAAAGGGGGACTTTATTTATAGAGCAGGCCGGCGGCCTCGGGCCGTTTTCTACCCGTCCAAACAGGCAGCAATGGATCTGTTCCGGCCGTTCACGACAGGCCGCTACCGGCCCAGGCTGTGTGAAAACGCTTTAAGGCGAGTTTGACAGTCAGAATCGCAACGAAAAACGCGTCCGTATGCAAATTTCAGGGCTGCTGACCAACCACGCGCGGGCAGATTTTACGTAGCAACGCAGACCTCAAAAAGGAGCCAGCGTTTTTACACAGCCTGGGCCATAAGGGGACATTCATCGTCTCTGTGCTAGACAAGATGATTTACGTCAGCAGTGCGTCGTGTTTAGTTCTCCTAGTGGACTGTTTGGTTAGTTCAATAACTTATTCTTGATTGCGGTGAGCTTTGCGCGATTAACAGAGCTGATGATGGATTCAGCCGTTTTGTTCCAGCGAAATGGCTTGTCTGAATGCTCATTATGGGCCTCGATAAAACGGCGAATGGCCGCTTTCAGATCAGCCACGCTGCTGAACGCATCGCGATACAGCGCCCGCCTTTCCAATTGAGCAAACCACCCCTCTACGGCGTTCAGCCATGAGGCGCTGGTCGGCGTGAAGTGGAGCTTGAAGCGGGGATGCTTCTCCAGCCACGCCCTGACGGCGGCCGTCTTGTGAGTCGAGCTGTTGTCCAGAATCAAATGCAGATCCAGCTCGGCAGGCGTCGCGCGGTCGATCTGCCGAAGGAACTCAAGGAACTCTTTGGCCCTGTGTCGTTGGGTGATGCGACCAATGACCTGGCCCGTCAGGATGTCGAAAGCGGCATACAAACTGGCCGTACCGTGACGCTTGTAGTCATGCGTCCTGCGCTCGATCTGACCCGGCTTGAGAGGCAGCATGGGCTGGGTGCGATCCAGCGCTTGGATCTGGGTTTTCTCGTCAACTGACAGCACCAGTGCATTGCCAGGCGGGTTCAGGTACAGCCCAACCACATCGACCACTTTGTCAGCAAAGTGTGGGTCGTTGCTGATCTTGAAGGTTTTCAGCCGGTGAGGCTTGAGATCGGCGGCGGCCCATACCTGGGCGACTTGCCAGACGGTAACGCCCACGTATTTGGCCATCAGCCGCAAGCTCCAGTGAGTCGCCTCACGCGGTACACGCTGGGTCGTCAGGGTCAGGATTTCCTTAATCTTCGCCTCGTCGAGCTTGCGTGGATGTCCGCTGCGCGGGAGGTCGCTCAGCCCATCGAGGCCAGCTTCCTGATAACGCTTGCGCCATTTGAATACGACTGGCGCCGAAATTTCCAACCGATCGCTGACCTGCTTGGGCGTGAGGCCGCTAGCCAACAGCAACAGAATCCGGGCGCGTTGACCAAGGCTCTGAGGCAGAGATCCCATGCACAACCAGCTTTGCAGCGTCTCAACATCAGTGGGTTTTAAACAAAAAGAAGCCGCTGGTCGAGCCATGTTACTCACGCCGAAAAAGGAGGGGTGCACAGTATATTTGTTACTCCTTTATAGATAAACGAACTTTACGGACAGTCCACTAGTCTCGATTTCACAAAAGTCCGGACACCCTCTGTTCATGTTCTGGGTATTTTGCGTAGCAGTAGGCGAATTCTGGGCAAACTGGTTTCAACGTAATTAAGGGCAGGGATGTGCCACAGCTGCGTTGTTCTCAAGAATGACGCTAAGTCTGGATTCGAGTTTTTCCGGTGACAGCTCTATGCCAGTCTTGTTGACTCTTGAAAGATGGCAGGGCTGGTCGAGCAGCTCTTTCAGCTGCGCCAGATCGGTTGCAATCCGGGTGATCAGGGCTTCAGTGCTCGCTCTTGTGGTGCGGCTCCGTTTAAATTTCATTCTAAATCTAGTCGTTTAGCTGTTGACAAGTTTACTTTTTCAGTGCCCTTGTGATACCATTGTTATATCTCGTCTTGGCAACAAAAGTTGCTTCGACTCCAGAGCAATATGCTGCGTCATATGCGGCTCTTGGGGAGGCGGGTTGTTGATGCTGATCGTGCTGGCAATATTAATGTGGTACCTGCAAGCACTCATCGACACACCAAAAGCAACTCAACAACCTGGACAAGAAGGAGAAGGGCGTATGAAGAAAGTGGTTATTAAAACATTTGTAAATTTCATGGCAAATGCAACAACAGCCTTCTGCGTCAACAACCTGCCTACCTTGACCATTCGAGTATCTCGGTCTTAATCGAGAATACTCATCGCGATTCAACGTGTTGCTTGTCCAGCACACCAATTAAAAAGCCCAGCACTAGCTGGGTTTTTCTTTTCCGATGATCCATGCGATTGCAACGAAGAGAAGACTTTCAGCTGCGGCAAGGCTGATGGCTTCATCTCAACAGTCGAGCTTGGCCACAAGGCGCATCAGCCAGGCTGGGCTGGGCCGCTTGCTGCGGCGTGGCGGATTTCTTCGTCAGTGGCGGAGACTGGCGGGGTTCCGAGCTGCAGAGCCACGTTTGCCATGCAAACACAGAGACCGCCGGCGACCAGCAAGATGAGGAACAAGGCTCCAACTGGTCTGGGCCCGGCAAAGAACTACGTCACGAGCGTGCCAATGACCAGAAGGTAAGCCATGGCTGCATTGAAACGGCGAATGAAGATCTGGTGAGCGATCCAGGCATCCATGGCATATCCCTCGAACAGATTGGTTGTTACTGGCTGCGATAGCACTGCTTGAGATACTCGGCTGTTGCTGCAGGGCCGCCGTGGCGCTCCGTGAAAGCATCCGGCGACGCGGTCTAGTGGCAGTTGGTAAGACGGTACTGGCAGCGTATTTCTACCATGCCGTTGTCCTGGCGGGCAGTAATGAAATTCGCGCCATTCTCAAACTCAATTCGCATGGTGCGTCCTCGGCATCCGTAAAGACCTCATCGTTTCACGGAGTGCTGGTAACGCAATCCTATGAGAACTCAGCTCTTAGATTTCAGCCCAGGTAAGAGGGATGCCTAAGTACGGGCCGTTGTCCTCCTCTTCGTCATCATCTCGTTTTGGGCCATGGTCCTTGAGCTCATACCTGAAATTATTCGGATTGAGTTGGTTCGCGTGGTTATCCGCAGTAGCCTTGAAGGCCGGGTTGTTGGGGTTGAGCGTATTGCTGCGATCATCGTTGGCCGTATTTGAGCCCGGAATGGTCAGATGCTCATTGGGGTAGTGAGCCGCAGACGCAAGACCCGCGACCACGCGTTTTTGATACGGGTGAAAATCACGTGCTGGTTCGTAAATCATGAACAAGTAGTTCCAATGATCGTACTTATCTCCGATGTCGAGCCTGACATTGGCCTGGACGGCTGTTGCGAACGGATCCAGTTGGCATAGGCAAGGGTTACCAAGTGATGCATGTTCACACGGCAGACGAAAGAAGTAGGGGGTTACGCCTCCGAGGGCTTCACATAGCTCATTTACGCTATGGACCTGCTTTGAGGATCGATCCTTAAAACTGACCCATGTGAGCCTTTGACGGTGATGAGGTGGCAGAAGATTTCTGTAGTGTTCAGATTGCTTGTGAAGCTCTTTAAGCTGGTGCCAGTTTGAGTAGCCAGCTTTATGGGCGACAAGGTCTAGGGCCTGAGCGAGGCTGATGTCTGAACTTCTTACAAGGGATTTCGCTTCGCGATTGAGTTTCTCAACAGCGGTAGCAGTAATCAGGGGGAGGGTCATGCGTGTGCTCCAAAAGTTAGAGCGGATTTATCCAGTGCCCACTGCTGAATTCCGCAAACTCAAGGAATCAACGCATAAGGTGAAACTTCATCGTCCCGGCGAACCAGGTGAGCCATAGGTGGGCAGCACGCGTCGATGAACGCGTGTCACAGATACTACCGCTGATATTCATCGTGGCGCCAGCCTTTTGAGGCCTGGGAGGTCATTCCGCCGGTGGGCGCCGGAAAGGGCCTAGCTGGCTCCCGAGCCACTGTCTGTATCAGTCTTTGGGAATCGAGAAAGGGCCAGCCAGGTGCCGACACCCACTGCGAACAGGTCGGGCAGGGCGTATCGTGGGCTCCCAGTTGCTAGGGCAATGACGCCGCCAATAACCGCGCCAATGATTACCGCATTCCTGGATTTGCCTATAACGCCACCAAGAACGGGGGCAAGGCCATGGGCTGCTGCTACGAGTAAAACAAATGCGCTCAAGGTAGGTGCCCTCTGAATATCACTTTGAGTGGTGTTTTCGTCTTATCAGTCCGAAGCGGACAAGGATAGTCTAGGTAATTAAAAAGGCCGGCGCACATCTGTGGGCCAGTCTTGATTATCGTGGCGACGCCCCCTCGATTTGAGTAGCGCCAAGTTTTAGATTCCAACGCAAGCCGTCAATTTTAGGACGGATAAGATTTGTCCGCCTTTGGCCGATTGTTGCCCGTCACGACCGGCAGCGATCGGTCGGCCACTGCCGGTCGTAATAGGCAGTGATTTTTTGATGTGGCAAACACCGGCCCCTGTAAAAATCCCAAGAAACTGAGTTATTCAAGCTTCGAACTGAGAAACGGCTGATACCTATACTTAGCCTCAAGCCCGTCCTGAATCCGCCCCTGAAGCAGTACCTAACTTATGCTTGGGTAGTGCCAGAGACGGTGTATCGCGGCTCTCCGAACTTCTTCGCTTTGAGAAGCATCCCGTGAAAGCTCCTCCAGAAACTCCGCGCCTGCACAATTGCACGCGAACGCTCGTGGGGCATCGTCATCTGGCGAACTCTTCGCAGCTCATTAAAACATGCTGGTCACTATAGCTGGATCTGCTGTCTTCCGGCTTCCTGCACCCAGGAGGATGTAAACACTATTTTTGGTTTCAAAAAGACAATTACTCTTTTGATCGACCAAGAGCGTGCTCCTGACCCAATCACCTGGTGAAAAGCGACGTGCACTATCGGTAACTACAGTGTGGGCATAGAGAAGGACTGGCTGAAAACCTTGCTCTGTAACCAACGCTTTCTTGTCATCTGAAATATCGAGATCGACGAGAATCCACTGCCTTACTGAGCAGTATGGTTTTCCTTGGCACAGCTCCTGAGCAAGCACGATGCCAGCAGCCTCGTCGTCACAGGCGCTATGTATTGCTTCGCCTTCTTTTGATAGAAAATCACTGATCTTTTCAATGCTTATGTTTGCCATTTACGGCCTCCCCTGTAGCCACAATTACCGTTGCCTGCGATTTGATCCCCATGCTTACCTCCGATTATTTGCCTAGCCAATGACGCGGACGATCGCGCGCAATTCACACGCTGCCACAACTCTGGCTAAGGCCTCACAGCATCAAAAACAAGCCAACAACTGCTGCCTATAATGCTGAGAAAAGTTCACCTGATAGCTTGGCTCAGCTGCAAAGCCCCCAAGAGAAATATTGTTCGTAGCTTCTGCCCCGTCAGCCAGCTCAAACCCTCCACCAATACCATCATCCAGGCCTTCAACGCTGCCAACAACTCCAATCAAACCGGGCTTTGAACCCGGGGTAAGGCCTGGCATCTGCACCTCGTTCAGCACCGCAAGGTCATCAGGCAGGTCATCCGCTATTCGCTCCGCAAAGCTCTGCAGCGTCGTTTCCGCCAGCATAAATAGCCAAGCCTGGTCATCGGATTCACCTGTGCGCCGAAGTATCCGCCCCAGTACTTGCCGGTAATGCAGTTCGGTTCGGGTGCGACTGAGGTAGCAGCACACTTGCAGGCGTGGAATGTCGGTGCCTTCGCTGATCATTCCGACGGCGACAATCCAGCGGCAAGCACCCTGCCTGAACGCATTGATCACCTGTTGCGCATCAGGGGTTTTGTTGGTCACGAAGCGGCAACCCTCACCCCTAGCATCCAGGGCCTGGACAATTTGCTGGGCGTGCTCAATATCAGTGGCAACGACCAAGCCGGCTGCATCCGGCTTGATCTGGCGAAGATCATTGAGCTTGCTGCAGCCAAGATCGAGTAGCTGATAGATCACATCGTCATGGCGCAGCAATTCTTCGTAGGTGACAGGTGATTCCCCTAAGAGCTTGGGAATGCTGGGAAACAGCTTCACAGAGCTATCAGCGCCCAGTTCTTCCGTGAGTTTCACCTTCTGATTGTCGAGCAGGACAATGCGAGGGGATCGGCACACGCCGTCTGCAATGGCCTCTTCCAGGCCATAACGATAGTCGCAGATCAAGTGCCCCTCCGGCGAGGAGTAGCGAGCCAGGGCAATGGCCCGATCGTCCGAACGCCAGGGTGTGCCAGACAGGGCCAGCGTGAAGGCAGCGCGATCCTGTATCCGGTGCAGTATCTGCTGGCCCCAGGCGTTGCTGAGCAGCGGATCATGGCCAGCGCAATGGTGGATCTCATCAAAGACCACCAGCACACGGTAGTTATCAAGAAGCTGCCAGAACCCCTCATCCCGGTATTCCATGGCTTGGTAGGTGAATGCCGCACCCACGGCACCTATCTGGCCGTCGAGACGCCTGCCAAGCACCGCAGCAAAGGTCGAACGGAAGCCCTCAACGACCTGGCAGGATGGCGCGAAGCACATCACTAGGTCGATCCTGTTTTGCTCAAGCAGCCGGCTGGCCAGTTCTGCAGCCATGCGCGTCTTGCCAGCCCCCGGTGTTGCCTGGCAGAAGAAATGCGGCGTGACATTAAAGTGCTCCAGTGCCCTGGTGATACATCTGCATTGCCAGTCCCGTAGCAATCGGGTCATAAGGGGGCAGCAAGCGTCTTGAGGGTCTTTTCGATGGCACGAAGATGCCCGAGCAGGCGAGAACTGCGATCTCTGGCCTCCAGGTACTCGCCTTCAACCTTGTCCCGCAAATGGGGCATATCCTCCAGAAGCAGCTTGAATCGCTCCGCCTCGCCCATTGAAGACAGGAAATCCAAGCGAATTTCTTTGTGAAGCGCTTCCAAGTGCTGATCCGTATGGTCTGAAGAGTTAAGCGGTAAAGCCTCATTTTCTGGCACTGCAAGTATCTGCTCGGGCTCACAGGCAGTCTTGAGGCTGTTCTCAAACCCGTTGTCGATCAGCTCCAGTTGCAAATGCGCCGGAATCGGCTGCAGGTGGTAGATCTGCCCTCGAACACGGAGATCTTTATCGAGTACGACCCACCCCATGCGCAGTAATCGACGGATCTGCTCATACACATAGCGGCGTACATCGGCGATACGGAAATTCATGCCGTCCAGGCGATTGGCATAGGCATCGCGTAGTTCACGGGTCGTGAACGTTGTGCGCCCTTCCTCCTGAAGCAGCTCATACAGACGCCTATCGAAGATAAACGAGGCCGATTTCATTGAGGCACCAGAAGAGTTAATGCGAAAGAAATACGGATTATAATCCGTGGCTCGTGTGTCCGCAAACGCACGATAGTGCCGCCTCAGTGGAATTGAGACGGTCATGGATAAGTTGGCGAAAGCGTTAGGGGAACGCATCCGAATGCAGAGGAAAGCCTGTCGGATTTCCCAGGATGCACTGGCGCTGGCGTGCAATATCGACCGCAGCTATGTGGGGCGGATCGAGCGTGGCGAAGTAAACATCACCGTCGAGAAGCTATACCGCATCGCAGGGGAGCTCGCCTGCGACCCTTCAAGCCTTCTGCCTCAGCTGTCAGAAATCTAACCCGACTGAGCAATACCGGCCTCAAGAAGGTCTGACCCTAGCGCCGTTTTTCACATTTCCCCAAGCCTCTCGCCGCCATCAGCATCCTAAAAACTGCTAACACAAACGCCCGACTTTTGGTCTCGTTATCCAATTCAGGTAGACCTAGCGGCTCAACAAACTCACCTTGGTTAGGTCTCGTCAGTGAGTTGCGATATGTGGCCCCTGTATTAGTCGCTTCAATGTCCGCTTCTGGCCCAGGCTGTGTAAAAACGTGCACTGAGATCGACGCGACCAAAAAGCGACCTCCTGTAGTCGCGGGGGGGGGGGCACAACCTGCAATGACTATCGAAGAGAAGTGGGGGCAGGTGGGGTCAGTTGCTTCTGCGATTTGGCTTGTTGAGAATCCACCAGGCAATGGGGCTAGTTGTGAAGGAGCCCCTCTCAGTTATTTCCCGTTTTTTCAACAATTGCCCGATGTCGCAACGGGTATGCTAATTTTTATCTCCCCTCGGACTAGCTAACAGAGGCTTTTATTCCTGGTCACCTCATAAGCTCGTATGAGGTGACCAGGAGCGAAACAGCCGGGGGCGCTGCTTTGCCGGCTGAATCGATGCTGAGCGTACCTAGCCAGATTCTAAGTTAGACAGGATTATGTCGACACTGTTGACATGCTCACCTAACACTGAGCTCGTCGAGAAACAGCACGCCGTGGTGGGCGAGGGTGATTTCGCCGGGTTGTGGTTTCGAGTTGCCACCGACCAGCGCCGGCCCCGATGCAGAATGGTGCGGTTGACGGAATGGACGCTGCGGCCAATGAGTCAGCGGCACGCCGCTGGCGACCGATTGAATCGCCGCCACTTCCAGCGCTTCGCACTCGGACAGGGGCGGCAGCAGGCCTGGCAGGCGACTCGCCAATAACGTTTTGCCAGTGCCCGGCGGCCCGCTGAACAACAGGTTGTGCGCGCCTGCCGCGGCAATCAGCAGCGCCCGTTTGGCGGCCATCTGCCCTTGCACTTCGTTGAGGTCGGGATAAGGTTTCGCCGCGTGGATCAGCCCGTCCGAGACATAAGGCTCGACCGGAGTATGTCCGTTGAAATGCGCCACGGCTTCCAGCAGATGATCCACCGCAAACACTTTCAGGCCAGAAGCCAGACAGGCCTCCTCGGCATTCGCCCGCGGCACCACCAGGGCCCGCCCGGCCTTGCGCGCCGCCAGCGCCGCTGGCAACACCCCGCGCACCGGCCGCACCGCGCCGGACAGCGCCAGTTCACCGAGGCATTCCACCTCATCCAGCGTGAGACACGGCACCTGCACACTTGCCGACAGAATCCCCAAGGCAATCGCCAGATCGAACCGCCCGCCGTCCTTGGGCAAATCCGCCGGCGCCAGATTCAGGGTGATCCGCCGCGCCGGAAACTGCAGCCCGGAATTGATGATCGCGCTGCGCACCCGATCCTTGCTCTCCTTCACCGCCGCCTCGGGCAGGCCGACCATGGTCAGCGACGGCAGGCCGTTGGCCAGATGAACTTCGACGGTAACGGCGGGTGCATCCACGCCTATCTGGGCGCGACTGTGGACGATGGACAGGGACATGGTCGTTCCTTGAGCTGAATCGGGGGCCGCTTCCTGCGGGTTTTTGAAGGGTAGTCGGGGAAAGGGGAGCTGGCGCGCGCGAACTTTCACTGGATGTTGCGGGAGGAGGTCAACCAATTTCGAGGCGAAAAAAAACCGCCTTGAGTAGACGGTTTTCAGTTTGCAGGCTTCGGTGAGGCCAAGGCCTGCGTATCCTTTGCGGACACACTCGTGTATGTGCAGGTTATGCACGTTTTCACGTTGACGCAAGCACCGACATCATTTGTCCAAAGTCAATATCACCTTGAAATGATTGACTCATTAAGGTGTGAAACATTGCTTAATCACTTGATACAACTTGTTTAAGTCCCCTTCGAACTACCGGCATAACATCCCCGGCGACGATGCCCACTCCTCGAGTTTTCGTGAAGTGTGGTCGGGAGCTAAAGATTTCATGTTCCTCGACACGGTATGAGACCCGTGCCGGTGCTGTTTTTGGGGAACCCACACCCGGCCGCCTTGGCGGACACACTCGTGTGTAGTCCCGAAGATGTTCGTACGCCGGAAAGTGCATCGGAGGTTTGGCCCCACGCAAGGAGGGCCAAAGTATGTCCAAGTTTCTTAAACATAGGTGGCGCCTCGTCAGAATCGCGTTATGGGCTTTTCGCCTGTACGAGTTTCTGCGAGACCGTTGGAATAATTCGTTGTAGAGGATTGATCTGACGGAAACCGCTCCTGCCTCGGCGGGGGCGGTTTGATGTCTATTCGCAAACTTGAAGGCGTCTCGGCCCGGCGGCTGCAGTCTTACTCGGCCGGCGGCGTCAGCCTGGCTTCCAGTTCTGCGACTTTGGCTTCAAGGCTTTCAAGGCGGGCGCGAGTTCGAGCCAGGACGACCATCTGGCTATCGAATTCTTCACGGCTCACCAGATCCAGTTTGCTGAAAGCACTTTGCAGCAGCATCTTGAACTGGCTTTCGATTTCGGCTTTTGGCAGCGGGGTGTCGCCGCTGAACAGGCGGGAGGCAGTGCCGCTCAGGGCGTCGAGGAAGTCTTTGGGCGCGAGCATGGGATGTGTCCTGTAAACAGTGGTGCGCAGTGTATCACGCAGTGTCTATAGTCATTGACGCAGGCACGGATGCACGCTTTTCGCGCAAGCGGACGGACGGCAACGCACCGTTGTTGTGCGTAACCGTCGGGCGTTTTTCGTGCAAACGCCTGTGGCAGCGGCCAAAGGATTGAAATCAGAGGAATTTGGAGAGATGGCAAGCTTTCTGCTTAGTCGGTAGTGACCCATGCACTGATGCAGTCGCTGTGACGAATGCAGTGCGGCAGGCGGAGCGGGGAGTTTCGCCGGCAGCGGTTAGCTGGCGTCAGTCGGGCAGGCAAGGCCGACGATGCGTTACAAAGCCAGGCACTGCGCTTAGACTTGAGTCGGGTTTGTTTTCCTGGGGCAAGTCCACCAATTCGGGAGAGAGTTTCATGAAGCTAGTCACTGCCATCATCAAGCCGTTCAAGTTGGACGACGTGCGCGAGTCGCTGTCCGAAATCGGCGTGCAGGGCATTACCGTTACTGAAGTCAAAGGCTTCGGCCGGCAGAAGGGTCACACCGAGCTGTATCGCGGCGCGGAATATGTGGTCGATTTTCTGCCCAAGGTGAAAATCGACGTGGCCATCGACGACAAGGATCTGGATCGGGTTATCGAGGCGATAACCAAAGCGGCCAACACCGGCAAGATCGGTGACGGCAAGATCTTCGTGGTCAATCTGGAACAGGCGATTCGCATCCGTACCGGCGAAACCGATACCGACGCGATCTAAGCGCCGCCACAAACCCAACGCCCCAGGAGAAAACAATATGACTCTGCGTAAATTCGCAGGGCTAGGAGCCCTGTTGTCCATCGTAATGCCCGGCCTTGCAATGGCGGCAGACGAAGTGGCGGCCCCGGTCCTCAATTCCGGCGATACCGCCTGGATGCTCACCTCGACAGCCCTCGTGCTGTTCATGACCATCCCGGGCCTGGCGCTGTTCTACGGCGGCATGGTCCGCTCGAAAAACATTCTTTCCGTGATGATGCAATGCTTCGCCATTACCGGTCTGATCAGCATCCTGTGGGTCATTTATGGCTACAGCATTGCGTTCGACACCACCGGCATGGAGCAGGGCGTCGTCAACTTCAACTCGTTCTTCGGCGGCATGGGCAAGGCGTTCCTCGCCGGTGTCACGCCTTCGAGCCTGACCGGCCCGGCGGCGCTGTTCCCTGAGGCGGTGTTCATCACCTTCCAGATGACCTTCGCGATCATTACCCCGGCGCTGATCGTCGGTGCGTTCGCCGAGCGGATGAAGTTTTCCGCGATGCTGATCTTCATGGGCATCTGGTTCACCCTGGTCTATGCACCGATCGCGCACATGGTCTGGTCCGGTAACGGCGGCCTGATGTGGGACTGGGGTGTACTCGACTTCGCGGGTGGCACGGTGGTGCACATCAACGCCGGTGTGGCCGGTCTGATCGCCTGCCTGGTCTTGGGCAAGCGTAAAGGCTTCCCGACTACCCCGATGGCGCCGCACAACCTCGGTTACACCCTGATGGGCGCGGCGATGCTGTGGGTCGGCTGGTTCGGTTTCAACGCCGGTTCCGCTGCAGCGGCCAACGGCACTGCCGGCATGGCGATGCTGGTTACTCAGATTGCAACCGCTGCGGCTGCGCTGGGCTGGATGTTTGCCGAGTGGATCACCCACGGCAAGCCAAGTGCGCTGGGCATCGCCTCGGGTGTGGTTGCCGGTCTGGTGGCAATCACCCCGGCTGCTGGCACCGTGGGCCCGATGGGCGCACTGGTGATCGGTCTGGCGGCGGGTGTGGTGTGCTTCTTCTGCGCCACCACCCTGAAACGCAAGCTTGGTTATGACGACTCCCTGGACGCATTCGGCGTGCACGGTATCGGCGGTATCCTCGGTGCGATCCTGACCGGTGTATTCGCTGCACCGTCGCTGGGCGGCTTCGGCACCGTGACCGACATCGCGGCGCAAGTGTGGATTCAGTGCAAAGGCGTCGGCTTCACAGTGATCTACACCGCGATTGTCACCTTCATCATCCTCAAGGTGCTGGACGCCGTGATGGGTCTGCGTGTGACCGAGGAAGAAGAATCGGTTGGCCTGGACCTGGCACAACACAACGAACGCGGCTACAACCTGTAAGTACGCGCATCGAAAAAACTTGCCCGGCTTGCCGGGCATTTTTTTGTCCGGGATTTGTCATTGAGAGAGCAACTGAAAGGATTTTTCGTACGGCTTTCGTCGTGTTTACGATGGGCATTTTTCTGCGGCCAATGGCTTACATCATTGCAGGAATATTAGGGCCTTTGTTTTTTCCCAGAGCGCGCTAGAATGCGCCCCGAACGTGCGGAGAACTGTATGTGGCAACAGACTCTGATAACCCTGCGGGCACGGCCCCGGGGCTTTCATCTGGTAACGGACGAGTTACTCGCCGGCCTGCCTGAACTCAAGGCGTGCCGGGTCGGTCTGTTGCATTTGTGGCTGCAGCATACCTCGGCGTCGTTGACCATCAACGAGAACGCCGATCCGGCGGTCCGTCGCGACTTCGAACGATTTTTCAATCGTCTGATCCCACAAGGAACAGACGGCTATGAGCATAACGACGAAGGCCTGGACGACCTCCCGGCGCACTTCAAGGCCAGCGTGCTTGGCTGCCAGATCAGTCTGCCGGTATCGGCGGGACGTCTGGCTCTGGGAACCTGGCAAGGCGTTTATCTGGGCGAGCACCGTGATCATGGCGGTGCCCGTAAAGTCCTCGCCACCTTGCACGGTGAAGGGGCGTAAACCGCTGGTCACCAGCGGTTACCGATTTTTTTCCGGCGACTTTCGACAGTCGCCAAAGCTGGTCTATAACTAATCTGCTTTTCGCAAGTCATGAGGTAGAACATGAGCGACGATGATCTGGAAAACGACGACCTCGAAGTAGGCGACGAAGACGAGGCCGAGGACGGTCTGGAAGCAGCAGCGGAAGACGTTGCTGAAGACGATGGCGGTGACGATACGCCGGCCCCGGCTGCCAAAGGCAAAGCCAAGGCTGCGGTGTCGGTCGACGAGTTGCCGAGCATCGAAGCCAAGAACAAGGAGCGCGACGCCTTGGCCAAGGCCATGGAAGAATTCCTTGCGCGCGGCGGCAAGGTGCAGGAAGTGGAGGCCAACGTGGTCGCCGATCCGCCCAAGAAGCCGGACAACAAGTACGGCAGCCGCCCTATCTGAGGCGTGCCACTTGCTTGCTGAAAAAGCCCGCCGTCGCTGCGGGCTTTTTCATGCCTGGAACAAATACTCCAGACGCGCCGCGATCCCTTGCAGGGTGAGCCTTGTGGTGAGGGGATTTATCCCCGATGGGTCGCGAAGCGGCCCATGATGCAGCACGCCCCACAGTCCTGACACACCGCGCAAGATGACTTCACGGCTGCTGCGCAACCGATCGGGGATAAATCCCCTCACCACAAAAAAGCGGTTGTGGGTCAGCAGACGGTGGCATTCCAACGTGCGAGAACTGCTGGCAAATCAGTCAGGCTACGAATCTCGGCATCCGGCAGCCGCTCCGCTTCCCAGACCTTGCCCGCCGGGTTGAACCAGATCGCGCGCATGCCCGCCTGCTGCGCCCCGGCAATGTCGTCGCCCGGATGATCGCCAATGTGCACGGCTGCTTCCGCACTCACGCCACCGCGCTGCAACGCCTCGTGGAACAGCCGCGCATCCGGCTTGGCGATACCGATGTCTTCGGCGCACAACGCAAACTTGAAGTAATCGGCGAGCCCGAGGCGGCGTACGTCGGCATTGCCATTAGTGACCACGCCGAGAGCGTAGTGGTTGGCGAGGATTTCCAGGGTGGGTTCGACCTCGGGAAATACCGAGATCTGGTGCCGTGCCTGCAGGAACACTTCAAAACTTTTGTCGGCCAGATCCGAAGCCTCGCCGTGGGCGTACCCGGCGTCTTCCAGTGCGTGGAACAGCACCCGCCGGCGCAGCGCGCTGATGCGGTGCTTGAGGCCCGGTTCGCGGTTCAGCACCCGTTCGCGAATCGCCCACAGATGCTCCACCGGCACCGCGCCCAGGTTCGGTGCGTGTTCGCTCAGCCATTCGCGCAATACCGCTTCGGCGCTGACGATCACCGGCGCGGTGTCCCACAGAGTGTCGTCGAGGTCGAAGGTGATCAACTGGATGTTCATGAATCGTCGCCTTTGCTGCGTTTGGCCCGGGGGTGGGCGCTGTCGTAGACCGCCGCCAGGTGCTGGAAGTCCAGGTGGGTGTAGATCTGCGTGGTCTTGATGTCCGAGTGGCCGAGCAGTTCCTGCACCGCGCGCAGGTCCTGCGAGGATTCCAGCAAGTGGCTGGCGAAGGAGTGCCGCAGCATGTGCGGGTGCAGGTTCTGCCCCAGTTCACGTTCGCCGGCCAGTTTCACTCGCACCTGAATCGCCCGAGGGCCGAGGCGCCGGCCTTGCTGGCTGACGAACACGGCGTCGTCGGCCGGGTTGGTCATGGCCCGCAGCGGCAGCCATTGCTCCAGTGCTTCGCGAGCCTTTTTGCCGACCGGCAGCAGGCGGGTCTTGCTGCCCTTGCCGAGCACCTGAACCATGCCGTCGGCCAGATCCAGCTGATCGAGGTTGAGCCCGGTCAGTTCGGACAGGCGCAGGCCCGAGGAGTAGAACAGTTCGAGAATCGCTTGATCGCGACGGGCGAGAAAATCGTCCTCGACCGCACCTTCCAGCAGTTGCAGCGCACGGTCGGTGTCGAGGGTTTTCGGCAAGCGCCGTTCGCCTTTCGGCGGCGCCAGGCCGGTGGCCGGGTCGTGTTCGCACAGACCTTCGCGATTGAGGTAGTGATAGAGCCCGCGCACTGCCGAAAGCAATCGGGCAAGACTGCGTGACGATTGTCCCTGAGCATGCAGCCGGGCAATCAGGCTGCGCAGACGCTGAATATCCAGCGCCGCCCAACTGCCGATGTTCTGCTTGATGCACCAGCCGAGGACTTTATCGAGGTCGCGGCGGTAGGCCGACAGGGTGTGCGGCGACACCTGTCGCTCACTGCGCAGGTGTTCGCAGTAAGCGTCCAGTTGTCGTTCCATGTTCAGCGTACCGAGCGCAGGGAGCTGTTGACCCGTGGCAGCACGCGGCCCATGACTTCGGCGATGTAGCTGAGAAACAGCGTGCCGACCGAACTCTTGTAGTGCTGCGGATCGCGGCTGGCGATGGCCAGAATACCGTGGATGCCTTGGTGGCTGACGGCGACCACGGCGGTGGAGCCGATCTGCTTGCGCTGTTCTTCGCCGAACAGGAAGTCCAACTCATGCTCACGCAGGCTACCGCTGACGCTTTTGCCTTCGGTGAGCAGGCCGCCGATGGCGGTTTGCGCGTCGGCGTGGGTCACCCAGCGGCCAACCGAGGCCGGATTGTCGCCGAGCAGGATCAGGCTGACAAAAGGCACCTGGAAATCCTGACGCAGACTGTCTTCGACACTGATCACCACGTCTTCGAGGCTGGCGGCGTCCATCAGCGACAGAATCAGGCGACGGGTCTTGTCGAACAGCCGGTCATTGTCGCGGGCGACGTCCATCAAATGCGAGAGGCGATGACGCATCTCGATGTTGCGGTCGCGCAAAATGCTCATCTGCCGTTCGACCAGCGATACGGTGTCACCGCGCTGGTGGGGAATGCGCAGGGCGGGCAGCAGTTCTTCGTGCTCGACGAAGAAGTCCGGATGAGCCTCCAGGTATGCGGCAACCGCTGCCGCCTCCAGGCTCTCGGACGCTGATTCGTCGGACTGTCGGGCGGGTACCTGAGGCTTATCGGTCATGGCTTCTGCTCACTCAAAGACGCACTTGTCCTTCGTATACACGCACTGCCGGGCCGGTCATCAGCACCGGATGGCCGGGGCCTGCCCATTCAATGGACAGACGCCCGCCGGGCAGGTCGATCAACAGCGGCGAATCCATCCACCCCTGGCTGATAGCCGCGACAGCCGCGGCACAAGCGCCGGTACCGCAGGCCTGGGTCTCCCCGGCGCCGCGTTCCCAGACGCGCAATTGCGCGCGGTGGCGGTCGATGACCTGGATGAAACCGACGTTGACCCGTGCCGGAAAGCGCGGATGGTGTTCGATTTTCGGTCCCAGTTCATGCACCGGTGCGGTATTGATGTCCTGCACGCGCAGCACCGCATGGGGGTTACCCATCGACACGGCGGCCAGTTCGACCGTGGTGCCGTCGACTTCCAGCTGATAGCTGGACGCCTGCGCCGGTGCGTCGAACGGAATGTCCGCCGGCACCAGGCGTGGTGCGCCCATGTTCACGCCGATCTGGCCGTCGTTACGCACATCCAGCTCGATGATGCCGCCCTTGGTCTCGACGCGAATTTGCCGTTTGGCGGTCAGGCGTTTGTCGAGCACGAAGCGCGCGAAGCAGCGCGCACCGTTGCCGCACTGTTCCACTTCCGAGCCATCGGAGTTGAAGATCCGATAACGGAAATCCACGTCCGGGTTGCTCGGCGCTTCGACAATCAGCAACTGGTCGAAACCGATACCGGTGTGCCGGTCGCCCCATTGCTTGGCGTGCTTGGGCTGAATATGCGCGTGCTGGCTGACCAGGTCGAGAACCATGAAGTCATTGCCCAGGCCGTGCATTTTGGTAAAACGCAGCAGCATGGGTTACTCCGGCAGCAGGCTTTCGCCGGCAAACAGCTCAGCCACGGTTTCGCGGCGGCGCACTTCCAAAACCTGATCACCGTCTACCAGCACTTCAGCGGCACGGCCGCGGGTGTTGTAGTTGGAACTCATCACGAAGCCATAGGCACCGGCCGAATGCACGGCCAGCAGGTCGCCTTCTTCCAGCGCCAGCTCACGATCCTTGGCGAGGAAATCGCCGGTTTCGCAGATCGGGCCGACGATGTCGTATTTGCGCGCAGCGGAGTCACGCGGTTTGACGGCGGTGACGTCCATCCAGGCCTGATACAGCGCCGGGCGGATCAGATCGTTCATCGCCGCGTCGACGATGGCGAAATCCTTGTGTTCGGTGTGCTTGAGGTATTCGACCTGGGTCAGCAGCACGCCGGCGTTGGCGACGATGAAGCGGCCCGGCTCGAACACCAATGCCAGATCACGACCATTCAAACGCTCGCGCACAGCCTTGATGTAGTCGCCGGCCAGTGGCGGCTCTTCATCGCGATAACGCACGCCCAGGCCGCCACCGAGATCGATGTGGCGCAGGTGGATGCCGCAATCGCCGAGGCGATCGACCAGATCGAGCAGACGGTCGAGGGCATCGAGGAACGGTGGCAGGCTGGTCAGTTGCGAGCCGATGTGGCAGTCGACACCGATCACTTCCAGGTTCGGCAGGTGCGCCGCACGCACGTACACGTCTTCGGCGTCGGCAATGGCGATGCCGAACTTGTTCTCTTTGAGACCAGTGGAAATGTACGGGTGGGTGCCGGCATCGACGTCCGGGTTGACGCGCAACGAGATCGGCGCGCGAACGCCCAGTTCGGCAGCCACCACTTGCAGGCGCTCCAGCTCGTCGGTGGATTCGACGTTGAAGCAGTGCACGCCGACTTCCAGGGCGCGACGCATGTCGTCACGGGTCTTGCCGACGCCGGAGAAGACGATCTTGTCGGCACTGCCGCCAGCGGCCAGCACACGCTCCAGTTCGCCACGGGAAACGATGTCGAAACCGGCGCCGAGACGGGCCAGGACATTCAGCACGCCGAGGTTGGAGTTGGCCTTGACCGCGTAGCAGACCAGGTGCGGCATGCCGGCCAGCGCATCGGCGTAGGCCAGATACTGGGCTTCGATGTGCGCACGCGAGTAGACATAGGTGGGCGTGCCGAAGCGGTCGGCGATGGCGGACAGCGCCACACCTTCCGCGAACAGCTCCCCGCCACGGTAGTTAAAAGCGTCCATGGCGATCCCTTATTGGTAAACGTCGTGCTTGTGTGCTTTGGACGGCTGCTTTTGCGAAGACTGGGCTTGCTCGGCCGGGTCCTGATCGTCATCCGGCAGGTACAGCGGGCCTTTTTGACCACAGGCCGAAACGAGGCAGGCAACCGCGACGAGCGCAGCAAGGGAAGAGATCAGGCGCTTCATGGCGAAATCCTTGAAAATGCGTTAATTGCGCCGGAGTATACCGGCCACCCGGCAGCTTGCCTATGCGAGGGGGTTCCCGTCCGGCGGGGCTCTCTGGATACTGGCAATTCCTGCGGGAGCGCTGGATGGGAAATGGTGCTTGGTCGTTAATCTTTGCAATCGGCCGGCAGCGTCCGTATCTTGCGGCGCTTGAGCCTGACCCGACATTTTTTGAGGTTGCCACAATGAGTTTGTCCGAAGCGCGTTTCCACGATCTGGTCGATGCCACCCAGCAGGCGTTGGAAGAGTTGCTGGAGGATCATGCCGACGATATCGAGATCACGGCCGGCATGATGACCATCAAGTTCGATAACGGCAGCCAGTTGATCATCAGTCGCCAGGAGCCGCTGCGTCAGCTGTGGCTGGCGGCGCGTTCCGGTGGATTCCATTTCGACTACGACGAAGAGTCGGGCAAATGGAGCTGCGAGAAGTCTGAAGAACTGCTCGGTGAAGTACTGGCTCGTTGCGTTCAGGACCAGACCGGCCTCGAGCTGGACTTCGAAGAGATCTGATCGTGACCGAGGTTGCCCCACGCCCACCCAAGCCGCTCTACAGCAACGTCAGCCCGGCGGTGCCGTCACCGTGCAGCGGCGTGTGCCGGCTGGATGAGCAGAAGGTTTGCCTTGGCTGCTTCCGCCATGTCGAAGACATTCGTGAATGGCGTTCGGCGGACGATCAACGCCGCCGGGTGATTGTTGCCCAGGCCGCCAGGCGCAGAACCACCTCCCTGTAGGAGCTGCCGCAGGCTGCGATCTTTTGATCTTGCTCCTTTAAAAGCAAAGATCGCAGCCTGCGGCAGCTCCTACAGGGTTAGCGGGGTGCCGGGTGGGTGGCTTGTATATTTTTTGAGCTGTGATAGTGTCCGAACACGCCTCAACCCATCGAGGCCTGGTGAAAACCCCGTCTTTTTTGGCGGGGTTTTGCTTTTTTTGTGTGCAGAAGAAAGGAGTCTGCCCGGATCATGACCGCACCTTCCATCACCCTTACCCGTCTGGACGTACAACGTCTGGAGCGCCTGATCGACAACCTGAACGAGAAAGACCAGGCTGCGCCGGGCGTGATCGCGCTGCAAACCGAACTGGACCGCGCCGATACACTGGTCGGCCACGATGAAGTGCCCGCTGATGTCGTGACGATGAATTCACGCGTGCACTGCCGCGAAGAAGGCAGCGGCAAGGATTATCACCTGACGCTGGTCTATCCCAAGGATGCCAATGCTGACGAAGGCAAGATCTCGATCCTCGCACCGGTCGGCAGCGCGCTGCTGGGCCTGAAGGTCGGTCAGCACATCGACTGGCCCGCGCCGGGTGGCAAGACCCTGAAACTGACTTTGCTGGAAGTCGAGTCGCAACCGGCCAACGGCGGTGATTTCCGCGAGTGACCCCGCCTCAGATCTGTTCGAGCGCCTCGTTCAGGGCGCGCTCCAGGTCGGCCTTGTAGCGCAAATACAGATTGCTTGAACTCTGCCCGTCACCAAGCAGGCCCGAGAGGTCCAGGTCGGTGATGTAGCAGCGATAGCGCTCGGTTTCGCGGCGCTGTTCGACGATCTCCCGGGCGACCACGCTAAACAGCTGGTCGCCATGTTCGAGCTCGCTGAATTCTCGTTGATTGCAATACAGGGTGACCTGCACTTCGCCCGGTGCGGCTTTGCCAATGATTGCCTGCACATCGTAGAACGGTTTGTTCACCGGGGTTTGCGGCGCCGGCCGTGCTTCGACCCGGCGCGCGCGCCCCGGGCCTGAAGGCAATAACTGGTAATACAAGGTTTCGAGGCTGATCGCCCGGCTGCCGTCCATCGGCAACAGTGCTTCTCGCCGGTACTGGATCGATTGCAGGAATCGCTGCAGCGGCACCAGCAGGCTCTGTTCGTCGTGGTACGGCAGATGCTGTTGCCACAGCGCGTTGAACTCATCCAGCACGTACAACTCGGCCTGTTGTTCGGTAATCCGGTAGAACACCTGAATCGCCTCCGGCTGGCCCATGGGCAGAATCAGCGCGAGGTCATGATCCTCCAGCGCCATCGGATCCAGGTGCAGCGGGCTATAGCGCGGCTGTTCTTCACCCAGATAATCGAGCAGCGCCGGCAGGGTGGCGAGCGCGACATGATTGACCTGGCCCGGCACCAGTTCCAGCACGTGATAGTGCTGTTGCACCTGAATCAGGTAGCGGTGGTTGAGCTCGCTGAGCAGCAGAGTCTGCGCAGTATCGATGACTTCTTCGACGCGCCGGGCAATGAACTGTGCGCGGTTGTGGCAGAAGCAGCGCACTTTCAATGACGGCTGCTGCGGGCCGCGCGGCAGGTTGTTGAGGTAGTCGCGCAGGCAGTCGAGAAATGCGTGGGGACCGTCGAAGCGGTTGACCAGCACTTCGTTCCAGCTGTTGAGCGTGACCTGATCGAGGGTCAATACAAGGTTTTCGCGCACCCCGGCGTAACTCAACGAATCGGTGCGCTCGGTGGTCATCAGGATGTTCAGGTCGCGATGATGCTTGAGCGGGTCGACACCGACGTTGACCAGTATCAGCACCTCGCTCGGCACCGCGGCGCGCAGCAGCGGCTCTTCTGCAACGGTTGGCAGGGGCAGGGCGATGCACTGCTGCAGGCTGCCGAGCAGGTTGAACAACTCGAACTCGCTCATGTCGCTGGTGCCGGGATGAAGGGCCAGGCGCGTGCTGCTGTCGATCACGCCGTTGCGATGGCACCAGGTCAGCAGCTCGAGCAACTCGCGGCTGCGCTTGATCGGCGCAAAGTGCTCCCATTCCAGGGCGTTCAGGCTGCCGTTGTACAAGCCCCACTGGGTTTGCCCGGGCTCTTTCTTGTTCGGCGACTGCACCAGGGTCAAGGTGTCTTCGGCGAGGTCCGGGGCGATGCCGGGATTGATGAATTCGACCTTGTCGGCCTTGCGCTCGAACGCGGCGTACAGGCGACGGCCAAGCACGTTCAGGTCGCGCTTGTTGATCAGGCTGACGGTCTGTTCGCTGGGGCAACGGTCAGGAGCGGTAGCTGTAATTCAGCTCATTGACCAGGGCGCGGCGTTCAGCGCTGACCTGGCGGACTTTCCACTGGCTGCGGCTGTCGAGCAAGGCCAGTTGGCGCTGATCCCAATGCCATTCGTGCGCCAGGCGCTCCAGCAGCGAGCGCTGCCAGCTCTGGGTGCGGCTGCTGCCAGTGAGCTTGCGGTTGACCTTGAGGTACAACGCGCGTCGTACCAGCTCCAGCCGCTCCGGCTCGTTGCGGGCGGTCAGGTACTCTTCGATGCGTCGGTACACGACCATGTACGGATCCAGCTCATCCAGATCCAGTTGATTGGCAAACACGGCCTGCTTGTAACGCAGGCTCAAGCACTGCACTTTCGGGTGTTCGCTGGCGTAGACCTCGGTCAGCAACAATTTGAGTACCGATTTGTAGGGCGACTCAATGCCCTTGAACAGTTGCCACAGGCCGGCGCCGATGAACTCGCCCGGCGGAATCGTCGCCAAATGCCCGAGATCCAGCGTCTCGTCGGCGCGGATGAAGCGCTTGGACAGCAAAGTGTGGGTGTACAAGTCGTACGCACTTTCTTCGTAGACCGGCACCAGCCACCAGATCGGCGTGCGTCCGCCCAGCCAGATCGCGGTGCGATAAAACTCGTCCAGCAGCAGATAGTGCTGAGTGCTGCCGCAATTTTCGGAGCTGAGCTGGCTGTCGCGTTCGCCTGTGACGAAACGCACCGGGTCGATCAGAAAGAAGTGCGCCTCGGCGCCCTGGGTCGCGGCCCAGGCTTCGAGCAGCTGGCATTTTTTGCGCAGCTCGGCGATCTCGCTTTCGCCCAGATCCGGCGCATGGCAGACCCACACGTCCATGTCGCTCTGATCGGCCTGGGCCAGGGTGCCGAGGCTGCCCATCAGGAACAGCCCGTGAATCGGCCGTGGCGGGTTGCTGCCGTGGCGTGGTTTGTAGGAGAACGAGCGAGTCAGGCGTTGTGCTTCGGCGAGGGCGATGGCGTCCGGTTCATAGTTGGACAGCCCGGCTGGCGTGCTGCCGGAAACATAGCCCGGCAGCAGCGGATGATTGACGTGGAAGAACAGCGGCAGCAGGGTCAGCACGCCTTGCTGGCGGGTCGACAGCCCTTCGAGTGCCCGGCCAAGGCGACCTTCATTGAGCTTGAGAAAACGCGCGCGCAGCTGGCTGAGTACCTTGCGGTCGATGCCTTCGTCCAGATCGGGGCGGATTTCATGGGTGCGCGTCATGTCAGCTCAAACCGGCTCGTGGGCTCGGACGAAGAGGGTCTCGGAATGGGAGGCAGTTTAGCCTTTGCACGGCGGGACTTTTAAGCTGAATTTGTTTTTTGACGTCAGATTTTTAGCGCGAGGGCCGGGCAGGCCCGCGGAAATCCCGTGGCAGGAGTTCCCGTGGGCAAAGAAGGGGGATCAGGCGGTTTCCTGCTCTCTCAGAATGGTCAGCACGGTTTGCACATTTTGCGCGGCATCGCGACCCAGGCTGGTCAGATACCCGCCATCGGGCTGGTCGGTGAGTTCTTTTTCGAAGAGGCGTTTGGCGGCGGCAATGTGTTTCGGGGCAGCGGTCTGATGAATTTTCAAACCTTCCTGGGAACTGTCCAGGTTGAAGAGTGCGAGGACTTCCAGTTCGGCAACCAACTCAGGGGTAAGCGACATAAGGACTCCAGACTTTCTAGGAATTGGACGACAGCGTCCCTAAGGTGAACCCGCTTTTGCGGCATGTCCAGTGCTCAGATCAGGGATTTTGTCTTGAGGCGGATTCCAGTGTAGTCGGGGCCGGAGAGATGGCTGGATGGATGGGTGACAAATTGTGTGGGAGTGAGCCTGCTCGCGAAAGCGGTGTGTCATATAGCGTTGTTTTTGCTGATACACGGCATTCGCGAGCAGGCTCGCTCCCACAAGGGGATATGTTTTGCTTACTGCTTTTCCGCTGGCAGCTCGGGCAGCGCACGCAGTGCGGTTTCATACCACTCGGTATCGAACGCGCGGTCTTCGTCGAGCATCGCGTCAATCTCATAGGCCAGCACGTGCGCCATCAGATTGAGGATCTCTTCGCGCTCGACACCCACCAGGGTCAACTTGTTGAAGGTCGCCTTGGCGGCTGGCGGGTTGTCGCTTTCGATCTGGTTCTCGATGGCTTCGATCAACGTCGCCTCGGTGAACTCTTCTTCGTCGTTGTCGATGTCTGTCGGCTCGCTCATGGCAGGCTCCTCAAGGAAAGGCGCCAGTTTACCCGCATTCAGCGGCGTGATGCTGCTGGCAGGATCGTGACGGGCGATCTATAAACAGTGCCTGCCCACCCCGCACGGCCTGGAGGCTATGTGATGTTCAAGCTCTATGGATTCGCTGTCAGCAACTACTACAACATGGTCAAACTGGCACTGCTGGAAAAAGGCCTGGCGTTCGAAGAAGTCACCTTCTACCCGACGCAGACCCCGGAGTCGCTGGCGATCAGCCCGCGGCAAAGTGCCGGTACTCGGTGTCGATGCCGGATTTATTAACGAAACCGCGATCATCCTCGAATACCTTGAGCAGACCCAGAAAGGTACGCCGCTGCTGCCGAGCGATCCATTCGAGCGAGCGCAGGTGTTGGCGATTGCCAAGGAAATCGAGCTGTACATCGAGCTGCCGGGTCGCGCCTGTTATGGCGAGGCGTTCTTCGGCGCGACGGTGCCGGACGCGATCAAGGAGAAAACCAAAGCCGAGCTGTTGCTGGGTTTTGCGGCACTGGGCCGACACGGCAAGTTCGCGCCGTACGTGGCGGGCGACAGCCTGAGCATTGCGGATCTGTACTTTCTGTACAGCGTGCCGCTGGCCTGTGCGGTCGGGCAAAAACTGTTCGGGATCGATTGGCTGGCGGAGATGCCGAAAGCCAAGGCGCTGCTGGAGCAGCTTGAGCAGAATCCGCATGTGCAGAAGATTGCTGCGGACAAAGAGGCGGCGATGCCGGCGTTTTTGGCGATGATCGCTGCCAAGAAGTGATATTGCGGCGTTTGTAAATAGGTAATCGCTGGCAAGCCAGCTCCCACAGGTCTTTGGGTCGAACACAAAATCGTGTTCCAACAGAGAACCCTGTGGGAGCGGGCTTGCCCGCGATGCTTTTAGCGGCTTGCGATCAACGTCTGACCGCGAACCACCGCCGCCTGACCTTCTGCGCCGGCGCAGTCCCGCCGATGTGGTCACGGGCATTCACCGAGCCTTCCAGCGTCAGTACGGCAAACACGTCCTGCTCGATCTGGTCGCTGAACTGGCGCAGTTCCTCCAGGCTCATCTCGGCCAGATCCTTGCCGGTATCCACACCGTATTTCACCGCGTGACCGACGATTTCGTGGCAATCACGGAACGGCAGGCCACGGCGTACCAGGTAGTCCGCCAGGTCGGTGGCGGTGGAGAAACCGCGCAGGGCCGCTTCACGCATGATCGCGTGTTTCGGCTTGATCGCCGGGATCATGTCGGCAAAGGCGCGCAGCGAATCGCGCAGGGTGTCGGCGGCGTCGAACAGCGGTTCCTTGTCTTCCTGATTGTCCTTGTTGTAGGCCAATGGCTGGCCTTTCATCAGGGTCAGCAGGCCCATCAGCGCCGAATACCCGGCCGGTCTTGCCGCGTACCAGCTCCGGCACGTCCGGGTTTTTCTTTTGCGGCATGATCGAGCTGCCGGTGCAGAAACGATCCGGCAGATCGATGAACTGGAATTGCGCGCTGGTCCACAGCACCAGCTCTTCGGAGAAGCGCGACAGGTGCATCATCGCGATGCTCGCGGCCGAGCAGAATTCGATGGCGAAGTCGCGATCGGAAACGTTGTCCAGCGAGTTACCGCCGACGGCATCGAAACCCAGCAGTTGCGCGGTGTATTCGCGGTCGATCGGGTAGGTGGTGCCGGCCAGCGCAGCGCTGCCCAGCGGCATGCGGTTGGTGCGCTTGCGGCAGTCGACCAGACGCTCGTAGTCGCGGCTGAGCATTTCGAACCAGGCCAGCATGTGGTGGCCGAAGGTCACCGGTTGTTGCGGTCTGCAGGTGAGTGAAGCCGGGCATGATGCTCGCCGCTTCACGGTCGGCCTGCTCCAGCAGGCCTTTTTGCAGGCGAGTGATTTCGGCCAGGATCAGGTCGATTTCGTCACGCAGCCACAGGCGGATGTCGGTGGCGACCTGATCGTTACGGCTGCGCCCGGTGTGCAGTTTCTTGCCGGTGATGCCGATGCGGTCAGTCAGGCGCGCTTCGATGTTCATGTGCACGTCTTCGAGGTCGACGCGCCAGTCGAACTGGCCGGCCTCGATTTCGCCCTGGATGGTCTGCAGGCCATCGATGATGCTGTCGCGCTCGGCATCCGTCAGCACGCCGACCTTGGCCAGCATGGTGGCGTGGGCGATCGAGCCCATGATGTCGTGGCGATACAGGCGCTGGTCGAAAGTGACGGAGGCGGTGAGCGGGCGACGAAGGCGTCGACGGGTTCACTGAAGCGGCCGCCCCAGGACTGATTGGTCTTGTCAGTGCTCATGAATTCGCTCGTATCGGCTTGGAGAAAGAAGGCGTGAAACGCTGGCGCGGATAATAACAGGGTTGCCAATCCTGTCGCTGACACCGGTCGATACGTTTTTTTCTCATCTGCTCGTTCATAGTCGGCGCTGTCTGCAAGGGATTTGCGCAAGGATATTTTTCGATTGAGCAATATCGGCCCGGCAAGCGTCTACAGTTGGACATAAGGGTCGGCGCGACTGCAGATCGCGCTAAGGTCTGGACGCCGACTATAAGAAGAGGGGGTGGGTGGATTTGTCCTTTGGCATACCCCGTGAAAAACGCAGAAAACAGCGGGCTTTGAGCAGTACGACCCGACACTGGCAGAGGTGTGACTGACACTCCCTTTTCGCGAGCAGGCTCGCTCCCACAGGGGAAATATGTTCAGCAGTAAATTTCAGGCACAAAAAAGCGCGTATCAAACGCGGCTTTTTCTTGGACGTAACGCTTACACGTTGAAGCGGAAGTGCATCACGTCACCGTCCTTGACGATGTAGTCCTTGCCTTCCAGGCGCCATTTACCGGCTTCCTTGGCACCGGCTTCGCCCTTGTACTGGATGAAGTCGTTGTAAGCGATGACTTCGGCGCGGATGAAGCCTTTTTCGAAGTCGGTGTGGATCACGCCGGCAGCTTGGGGTGCGGTGGCACCGACGCGGACGGTCCAGGCGCGGACTTCTTCGACGCCGGCGGTGAAGTAGGTCTGCAGGTGCAGCATTTCGTAGCCGGCACGGATCACGCGGTTCAGGCCAGGCTCTTCCAGGCCCAGCGCCTCGAGGAACATGTCCTTCTCTTCGCCGTCTTCGAGCTCGGCGATTTCCGCTTCGATCTTGTTGCACACCGGAACCACCATGGCGCCTTCTTCTTCGGCGATGGCCTTGACCACGTCCAGGTGCGGGTTGTTCTCGAAACCGTCTTCAGCGACGTTGGCGATGTACATGACCGGTTTGGTGTCAGCAGGTGGAAACCCTTGATGATCGCCTTCTCGTCGGCGCTCATGTTCTTCATCAGGCTGCGCGCAGGCTTGCCTTCGGTGAAGTGAGGGATCAATTGCTCCAGCAGGGCTTTCTGAGCCACTGCGTCCTTGTCACCACCCTTGGCATTGCGCGCGACTTTCTGCAGTTGCTTCTCGCAGCTGTCGAGGTCGGCGAAGATCAGTTCCAGGTCGATGATTTCGATGTCGCGCTTCGGGTTGACGCTGTTGGACACGTGGATCACGTTGTCGTCTTCGAAGCAGCGCACCACGTGAGCGATGGCGTCGGTTTCACGGATGTTGGCCAGGAACTTGTTGCCCAGACCTTCACCTTTCGAGGCGCCGGCTACCAGGCCTGCGATGTCGACGAATTCCATGGTGGTCGGCAGGATGCGCTTCGGATTGACGATGGCCGCCAGAGCGTCCAGACGCGGATCCGGCATCGGCACGATGCCGCTGTTCGGCTCGATGGTGCAGAAGGGGAAGTTCTCGGCCGCGATACCGGATTTGGTCAGGGCGTTGAACAGGGTGGACTTGCCGACGTTAGGCAGGCCGACGATGCCGCAATTGAATCCCATGGTGTTTCCCCTCGGATTAGAGTCAGGCCTTCTGGCTGTGCAGGTTTTTCATCGCGCGGTTCCATTCACCGGCGAGGATATCCGGCAGCACGCCGAGGGCAAAGTCGATGCTGGCATCGAGTTTTTCCTGTTCGGCGCGTGGCGCACGACCCAGGACGAAATTTGAAACCATACTGGCAACGCCCGGGTGGCCGATGCCAAGCCGCAGGCGGTAGAAACGTATTCTGATTGCCCAGTTGCGCGATGATGTCGCGCAACCCGTTGTGACCGCCATGGCCGCCGCCTGCTTGAGCTTGGCGACGCCCGGAGGCAGATCGAGTTCGTCGTGCGCCACCAGGATTTCTTCAGGCTTGATGCGGAAGAAACCGGCGAGTGCCGCCACGGCCTGGCCGCTGCGGTTCATGTAGGTGGTGGGAATCAGCAGGCGAACATCCTGACCCTGATGCGAGTAGCGCCCGGTCAGGCCAAAATATTTGCGATCGGCCACAAGGTTCACACCTTGCGCGGCAGCGATGCGCTCAACAAAAAGGGCCCCTGCGTTATGCCGGGTCTGTTCGTATTCGGCGCCTGGATTTCCCAGGCCAACGATCAGTTTGATGGCAGTCACGATAGGGGCCCTTCCTTGGAGTGGTGGTTGACATCGCCGCGATCAGTGAAGGCGGCGAAAGTGGACGAAAATTGCTCATTTACCATGAATGTAAACTCCGCGTTCCCGCCCGCTTTCTCGCTACGTTCCAGTCCGCGATGTTTCACTCACTCCGACGAACAGAGTGAAATTACTCTGCTGCGCCTTCTTCGGTAGCTTCTGGAGCAAACACGTGGAGCGTGGACGTTGGCTACTGCCTTGTCATCGCCGTGTGCCAGAGCAACGAACTCGACACCTTTAGGAGCTTTGAGGTCCGACAGGGTGAACGATGGTGCCGATTTCAGCGTTAGCCAGGTCGACTTCGATGAACTCAGGCAGGTCTTTTGGCAGGCAGGAAACTTCGATCTCGGCAACAACGTGCGAGATTTCGCCGCCTTTCTTCACTGGAGCAGCTTCGTTGATGAAGTGCACAGGAACGATAGCGGTCAGTTTCTGGCCAGCGACAACGCGTACGAAGTCAGCGTGCATCACGTGGCCTTTGGCCGGGTGACGTTGCAGTGCCTTGATCACGACGTTTTGTTTCTTGCCACCAACGTTCAGCTCGATGATGTGGCTGTAAGCCGCTTCGTTTTCGAGCAGTTTGGCAACTTCTTTGGCCAGCATGCTGATGGATTCAGGGGCTTTGTCGCCACCGTAAACAACAGCTGGAACCAGAGCGGCGAGACGACGCAGGCGGCGGCTCGCACCTTTCCCCAGGTCGGAACGCACTTCAGCATTCAGAGTAAAATCGTTCATTTTGTATCTCCAAAATAGCCATGACCGAGCGGCGTTTGCGACCAGCGCCAAACACGGTATGGCAAAAAAGCCCCGCCCGACAGGAATGCCGGGGCGGGGCGCTTTTCGTCAACGAGACATTTCGAGAAGGGCAGGGCCCTTAACGGAACATCGCGCTGATCGATTCTTCATTGCTGATGCGGCGAACCGCTTCGGCAACAACCGGTGCGATATCCAGTTGACGGATACGTGCACAGGCTTGTGCTGCAGCGGACAGCGGGATGGTGTTAGTCACCACCAGCTCGTCCAGCACGGAATTTTCGATATTCTCGATGGCCCGACCCGACAGCACAGGGTGTGTGCAGTAGGCAAAGACCTTGGCTGCGCCATGCTCTTTCAAGGCCTTGGCCGCGTGGCACAGAGTGCCGGCGGTATCGACCATGTCATCGACCAGAATGCAGGTACGCCCTTCGACATCACCGATGATATGCATCACTTCAGAGTGATTGGCTTTCTCACGGCGTTTGTCGATGATCCCGAGATCCACGCCCAGGGATTTGGCAACGGCACGTGCACGCACGACGCCACCAATGTCCGGGGACACGATCATCAGGTTTTCGAAGCGCTGATCTTCAATGTCATCCACCAGAACCGGGGAGCCGTAGATGTTATCTACCGGAATATCGAAGAAGCCCTGAATCTGGTCAGCATGCAGATCAACCGTGAGCACACGGTCGATGCCGACTACGGTAAGCATGTCAGCAACGACTTTCGCGCTGATAGCCACACGTGCGGAACGCGGACGGCGATGACGGCATAACCAAAATAAGGAATAACAGCAGTGATACGAGTAGCCGAGGAGCGGCGGAAGGCATCAGCCATCACGACCAGTTCCATCAGGTTATCGTTGGTCGGGGCGCAAGTCGGCTGAATAATGAAAACGTCTTTACCGCGAACGTTTTCATTGATCTCGGCAGTGATTTCGCCGTCGGAAAAACTTGCCGACAGAGATGTCACCGAGAGGGATATGCAGCTGACGTACAACACGCCGAGCCAGATCGGGGTTAGCGTTCCCCGTAAAGACCATCATCTTGGACACGCGCAGTACCTAGAGGCTGAGGGTAACCTGGATGAGTATAGAAAATGGCAGGGGCGGCTGGATTCGAACCAACGCATGGCAGGATCAAAACCTGCTGCCTTACCGCTTGGCGACGCCCTGTATCTGTTGCTTCAAGTGCCTGGCACTTGATTCCTTTTAGAGCAGACTTTGCAGCTTGCGATGCAACATCGAAACGTTGCTTCCTTTTGCTACAAACCCTGTAAGGGTCTCTGTAAGAAGGGCCGAGACTTTATCAGCTTCAGCTTTGCTTGGGAAGCCCCCAAACACACAACTTCCAGTTCCGGTGAGTTTTGCTTCGGTAAATTACCTAACAAATCCAATGCGTTACGTACCTCTGGATAACGCCTTGCAACCACCGGCAAGCAGTCATTTCGACTGTTTCCCTCGGGAACGGGGCGCACTTTAATGGGCGGCGTGTTACGTGTCAACAAAGGATCGGAAAAATTTCTGCCGTACTTACAGAGACTTGCGGCACGAGCACCAGATACCACGGTTCTTCGGGTTCGACCGGGGTCAGTTTTCGCCCACGCCTTCGGCAAATGCCGCGTGGCCACGGACGAAAACCGGCACGTCAGCGCCGAGCGACAGGCCCAGTGCGCGAGGCGATCCTCATCCCAGCCCAGTTGCCACAGGTGATTGAGACCGAGCAGGGTAGTGGCCGCGTTCGAGCTGCCGCCACCGATGCCGCCACCCATCGGCAGCACCTTGTCGATCCAGATGTCGATGCCCAGTGGGCAGCCGGACTGTTGCTGAAGCATTTTCGCCGCGCGCACGATCAGGTTGCTGTCGTGGGGCACGCCAGCGAATTCGGTGTGCAGCTGTATCACGCCGTCGTCGCGCACGGCGAAGGTGATTTCGTCGCCGTAATCGACAAACTGAAACAGCGTCTGCAGTTCGTGATAACCGTCTGCACGGCGCCCGAGAATGTGCAGCATCAGATTGAGCTTGGCCGGCGACGGCAGCGTCAGACGTGGAGCGGTCATGGGTTATTGCCCCAATTTACGCGGTTGCCAGGTCTTGATCACCAGCGTCACGTCCAGATCGGTGCCATGCAGTTTGATCCGCTCGGGCAGCCAGTAACCGTTCTGCTCGGCGTAGCTGAGGTACTCGACCTTCCAGCCGTCCTGTTCCAGATTGGCCAGGCGACTGTCGTTATCCAGGGTCAGACGGCTTTTGCTGCTGGGTGCCGGCAAGCCACGGACCCACCAGGCCAGATTCGACACGGGCAGCTTCCAGCCCAGTTGCTCTTCGAGCAGCGCTTCCGGTGACTCGGCGTCATAGCGGCCCTGATTGGCGACTTCCAGCGAGACCTTGCCCGGACGCCCGGTCAGACGCGCCGCGCCACGACCCAGCGGGCCGGACAGACGAATGTCGTAATAGTCCTGGCGTTGCAGCCAGAACAGCGTGCCGCTACCGGAATCTTTCGGTGCGCGGATGCCGATCTTGCCGTCGATCTGCCAGCCGTCAAGGCCGGTCAGCTGTTGTTTGTTTGCGGTCCACTGAGCCGGACTGCCGTGGCCCTCGACCGACTCGCGAGCACCGAAGCCCGCGCAACCGGCGAGCAGGGCGATGAAACTGAAAATAATAACGTGGCGCAAAAACATGAGTTAAAGAGTCTCGGATCCGGTCAGGCGCTTGATGGTGCTGCGCAGGATGGTGCTGTCGGGCTGATCCTTGAGGAATTTGCCCCAGACTTGTTTGGCTTCGCGCTGATTGCCCTTGACCCCAGGACTTCGCCCAGGTGCGCGGCGACTTCGTGGTCCGGGAAGCGCTCGAGCGCCTGACGCAGATACTTCTCGGCGTCGTCCAGATTGCCCATGCGGAAATTCACCCAGCCAAGGCTGTCGAGTACCGCCGGGTCTTCCGGATTGATCTGCGCCTGTTCGATCAGGGCTTTGGCTTCGGCATAGCGGGTAGTGCGATCGGACAGGGTGTAGCCCAGCGCATTGAGCGCCATGGCGTTGTCCGGGTCGCGCTTGATGATCAGGCGCAGGTCTTTTCCATCTGCGCCAGGTCATTGCGCTTTTCCGCGAGCATGGCGCGGGTGTAGAGCAGATTCAGATCGTCCGGGTATTGCAGCAGCGCTTGCTGCAGGACCTTCCAGGCCTTGTCGTCCTGTTTGTTGGCCGACAGGGTTTCGGATTCGATCAAATACAGCTGGATTGCGTAATCCGGCTGGGCATCGCGCTCGGCCGCCAGTTTGCTCTGGGCTTCGGCGGTCTTGCCGTTGTTCATCAGAATGTCCGCCTGACGCAGTTGCGCCGGCAGATAGTCATTGCCCGGGCCGACCTGGGCGTATTCGATCAGCGCGCCCTGTGGATCGTTGCGCTCTTCAGCGATGCGGCCGAGGTTCAGGTGTGCCGAATCGACGTGGCTTTCCCGGGCGATCAGGTCTTCCAGGTAGCCCTTGGCCTCGTCCCAGGCCTTGGCTTCCAGGCAGACCAATGCCAGCGAGTAACGCAGTTCGTCATCTTCCGGGTATTGCTGAACCAGGGTGGAGAACTCGACTTTGGCGTCGTCCATCCGGTCCTGTTCGACCAGGGTGCGCGCATACGTCAGGCGCAGGCGCTTGTCGTCCGGGTATTGCTTGATGCTTTTGCGCAGCAGTGGCAATGCTTCGTCGCCACGATTCAGGGTTTGCAGCAGGCGCGCGCGCAACAGGATCGGAGCAATCTCGCCTTCTTCCGGGGGGTTGTCTTCGAGCAGGGTCAGTGCGGCTTTATTGTCGCCGTCCTGTTGCAGCAACAGGGCCTTGCCGAAAATCAGCTGACTGTTCTTCGGGTGGCGCTGCAGCAGACGGTCGAAACTTTTCATCAAACCGTTGCGGGTTTCCTGATCGGTGTCGGCCGCCGACAGTGCGAGGAAGTCGAAATGAGTGTCGCCCTTGCCCTGCAGAACTTTCTCCATGTAGACCATGGAGTCGTCGTAACGCCCGGCGCGTGCCAGCTGCACGGCAGCGGCGCGCTGCGCTTCGAGGTCGTCCGGGGCGTTTTTGCCCAGATCAGCGCGGTATCCAGCGCAGGCTGGTCGGCACCGAGGTATTCGGCGATGCGGAACGCGCGCTCGGAAACCCCCGGATCCTGGGTGTTGATCGCCTGGGTCACGTAGTTGTCCAGGGCAATGTCGAAACGATTGCGCTGGCCGGCGAGTTCGGCGCTCAGCAGGCTGAAGACGGTTTCCTCGCTGAACGAGCTGTAAACCTTGGGTTTTTCAGGCGCGGGCGTGGTGTCTTCGACCGGCGGGGTACCGTCCGGCGAAACGGGTGCCATGGCCTGGCAGCCGCTGAGGAAGACAAAAGCAAGGAGCAACGCGGAAGATCTATTCATATAGGAGAAGGACGACTAACTGCGGTCGGATCATCATGACACAAGCCTTCGGTCAAACATAACCGAGTCTCGAATGTGGCCTTTATAGTGGCCGACAATTGGGACAATAGTCAGCGGTAGTGTTCTGAATCTGACGAAGTAGGACAATTGCCGGCTTCACGTCACCATCAGCGACCTTGAATGGCCTTCCTTGCACTCGGTATTAACCACAAGACTGCTTCAGTAGACGTCCGCGAGCGCGTGGCCTTTACCCCTGAGCAGCTGGTTGAGGCCTTGCAGCAGCTCTGCCGACTCACCGACAGCCGCGAAGCTGCGATCCTCTCCACCTGCAATCGCAGTGAGCTTTATATAGAACAGGATCAGATTTCCGCTGATCTGGTTCTGCGCTGGCTGGCGGATTATCACCATTTAAGCCTCGATGAGCTGCGCGCGAGCGCTTATGTGCACGAAGATGATGCGGCAGTTCGTCACATGATGCGCGTCGCCTCCGGGCTCGACTCGCTGGTGCTGGGCGAACCGCAGATTCTCGGCCAGATGAAATCGGCCTACGCCGTGGCGCGTGAGGCGGGCACCATCGGCCCGCTGCTGGGGCGGCTGTTTCAAGCGACGTTCAACGCCGCCAAGCAAGTCCGTACCGACACCGCCATCGGCGAAAACCCGGTGTCCGTGGCGTTTGCCGCCGTCAGCCTGGCCAAACAGATTTTCAGTGATTTGCAGCGCAGCCAGGCCCTGTTGATCGGCGCCGGCGAGACCATCACGCTGGTCGCCCGCCATTTGCACGAGCTGGGGGTCAAGCGCATCGTGGTGGCCAACCGTACGCTGGAACGCGCCAGCCTGCTGGCCGAGCAGTTCGGCGCGCATGCGGTGCTGCTCTCGGACATTCCGGCAGAACTGGTGCGCAGCGATATCGTGATCAGTTCGACCGCCAGCCAGTTGCCGATCCTCGGTAAAGGCGCCGTCGAAAGCGCGCTGAAGCAGCGCAAGCACAAGCCGATCTTCATGGTCGACATCGCCGTACCCCGCGACATCGAGCCGGAAGTCGGCGAACTCGACGACGTTTACCTGTACAGCGTCGACGATCTGCACGAAGTGGTCGCCGAGAACCTCAAGAGTCGGCAGGGCGCAGCCCAGGCGGCGGAAGAGATGGTTTCGGTCGGCGCCGACGATTTCATGGTGCGTCTGCGCGAACTGGCGGCGGTCGATGTGCTCAAGGCTTATCGGCAACAGAGCGAACGCCTGCGCGACGAGGAGCTGCAAAAGGCCCTGCGTCTGCTGGCCAACGGCGGCAACGCCGAAGAGGTGCTCGGGCAACTGGCCCGTGGCCTGACCAATAAACTGCTGCATGCGCCCAGCGTGCAGTTGAAAAAGCTTTCTGCCGAAGGCCGCCTCGATGCGCTGGCCATGGCCCAGGAACTCTTCGCCCTCGAGGGCTCACCGGATAGTTTTTCGGATAAAAAACCGCAATGAAAGCGTCACTGCTCAACAAGCTGGACACCCTCCAGGACCGTTTCGAGGAACTGACCGCGCTGCTCGGCGACGGCGAAGTCATTGCCGATCAGGCCAAATTCCGCGCTTATTCCAAGGAATACGCCGAACTCGAGCCGGTGGTACAAGGCTATAAAAAGCTGCTCGGCGTACAAAGTGATCTTGAAGGCGCCCAGGCGCTGCTCAAGGACAGCGACCCGGACATGCGTGAAATGGCCGTGGAGGAAGTCCGCGAAGCCAAGGAATTGCTGATCAGACTGGAAGATGATCTGCAGCGCATGTTGCTGCCCAAGGATCCCAATGACGGGCGTAACGTCTTTCTCGAAATTCGCGCCGGTACCGGTGGCGACGAAGCGGCGATCTTCTCCGGCGATCTGTTTCGCATGTACTCGCGTTACGCCGAACGGCGTGGCTGGCGCGTGGAGATCCTTTCGGAAAACGAAGGCGAGCACGGTGGCTATAAAGAAGTCATCGCCCGCATTGAAGGCGACAACGTTTACGGCAAGCTGAAATTCGAGTCCGGCGCGCACCGCGTACAGCGTGTACCCGCCACCGAGTCCCAGGGCCGTATCCACACCTCGGCCTGCACCGTGGCGGTGTTGCCCGAGCCGGACGAGCGGGAAGCCATCGAGATCAACCCGGCGGATCTGCGTGTCGACACTTACCGCTCCTCCGGGGCCGGTGGTCAGCACGTCAACACCACCGACTCGGCGATCCGCATCACGCACATACCGACCGGCACCGTCGTCGAGTGCCAGGAAGAACGTTCCCAGCACAAGAACCGCGCGCGGGCGATGGCCTGGCTGTCGGCCAAGCTCAACGACCAGCAGACCGCCGCAGCGGCCAATGCGATTGCCAGCGAGCGTAAGCTGCTGGTCGGTTCCGGCGACCGTTCCGAGCGTATTCGTACTTACAACTTTGCTCAGGGCCGGGTCACCGACCATCGCGTCAACCTGACCCTGTACTCCCTGGATGAAATTCTCGCCGGTGGCGTTGAAGCGGTGATCGAGCCTTTGCTGGCCGAATACCAGGCCGACCAGCTTGCAGCGATAGGTGAATAAATGACCATCATTGCCAGTCTGTTGCGTGCCGCCGAACTGCCGGATTCGCCGACGGCGCGTCTGGATGCCGAATTGCTCCTGGCGGCGGCACTGGGCAAGCCGCGCAGCTTCCTCCACACCTGGCCTGAGCGCATCGTGCCCAGCGAAGCGGCGCTGCTCTTCGCCGAGTATCTGCAGCGACGTCGCGGCGGTGAGCCGGTGGCCTATATTCTTGGTCAGCAGGGGTTCTGGAAACTCGATCTGGAAGTTGCACCGCACACGCTGATTCCGCGCCCGGACACCGAATTGCTGGTCGAAGCCGCGCTGGAGTTGCTGGCGGCGACGCCGGCGAAAGTGCTCGATCTGGGCACCGGCAGCGGCGCGATTGCCTTGGCCCTGGCCAGCGAACGTCCGGCTTGGCAAGTCACGGCGGTGGATCGTGTGCTGGAAGCCGTGGCCCTGGCCGAACGCAACCGCCAGCGCTTGAGCCTGAATAACGCCACGGTGCTGAGCAGCCATTGGTTCAGCGCCCTTCAAGGCCAGCGCTTCGATCTGATCATCAGCAACCCGCCCTACATCGCCGCTGCCGACCCGCATCTGGTCGAGGGCGACGTGCGCTTCGAACCGGCCAGTGCGCTGGTGGCCGGTGTCGACGGGCTCGACGATCTGCGCCTGATCGTCGCCCAGGCCCCGGATCATCTGGAAGCCGGCGGCTGGCTGATGCTCGAACACGGCTATGATCAAGCCGAGGCCGTGCGTGATCTCCTGCTCACTCGCGGTTTTGAACAAGTCCACAGCCGCACCGATCTGGGCGGCCATCAACGGATCAGCCTGGGGCGCCTGCCGTGCTGAATGATCAGGAATTGCTGCGCTATAGCCGGCAGATTCTGCTGCAACACATCGACATCGATGGGCAACTGAAGCTCAAAGACAGCCGCGTGCTGATCGTCGGCCTCGGCGGCCTCGGTGCGCCGGTCGCGCTGTATCTGGCGGCGGCCGGTGTCGGTGAGTTGCATCTGGCGGATTTCGACACGGTCGACCTGACCAATCTGCAGCGCCAGATCATTCATGACACCGACAGTGTCGGCATGAGCAAGGTCGACTCGGCGCTCAAGCGCCTCGGCGCGATCAACCCCGAGATTCAATTGGTGCCGCACCGTCTGGCGCTGGACGAGGACTCCCTTGCCGCTGCCGTGTCGGCGGTGGATCTGGTACTCGACTGTTCCGACAATTTCTCCACCCGCGAAGCGGTCAACGCCGCGTGCGTGGCCGCGCGCAAGCCGTTGGTCAGCGGCGCGGCGATTCGTCTGGAAGGGCAGTTGGCGGTGTTCGACCCGCGTCGCCCGGAAAGTCCGTGTTATCACTGCCTGTACGGGCATGGCAGCGAAGCCGAACTGACGTGCAGCGAGGCCGGTGTGGTCGGGCCACTGGTGGGCCTGGTCGGCAGTCTTCAGGCGCTCGAAGCCTTGAAAGTGCTGGTCGGTTTCGGCGAACCACTGGTAGGCCGCTTGCTGCTGATCGATGCCTTGGGTTCGCGCTTTCGTGAGCTGCGGGTCAAGCGCGATCCGGGCTGCAGCGTCTGCGGATCGCACGATGCGTGAGGCACCGATCGCGGTGTTCGATTCCGGTGTCGGCGGCTTGTCGGTACTGGCCGAAGTCCAGCGGTTGCTGCCCCATGAGTCACTGCTGTACTTCGCCGATTGCGGGCACATTCCCTACGGCGAGAAATCCCCTGAGTTCATCCGCCAGCGCTGCAAGGTGATGGCCGGTTTTTTCCGCGAGCAGGGCGCCAAGGCCTTGGTGATTGCCTGCAACACCGCGACGGTGGCCGCTGTTGCCGATCTGCGCCGGGATTTCCCCGAGTGGCCGATTGTCGGCATGGAGCCCGCGGTCAAACCTGCTGCTGCCGCGACCCGTAGCGGTGTGGTTGGCGTACTTGCCACCACCGGCACGTTGCAGAGCGCCAAGTTCGCCGCGTTGCTTGATCGTTTCGCTACCGACGTTCGCGTCATCACCCAGCCGTGCCCCGGTCTGGTCGAGCTGATTGAAAGCGGCGATCTGCATAGCGCCGAGCTGCGCGCATTGCTCCAGCACTATGTCGAGCCGCTGCTGGCCAATGGTTGCGACACGATCATCCTCGGCTGCACCCACTATCCGTTTCTCAAACCGATGCTCAAGTCGATGCTCCCCGAAAGCATCAGCCTGATCGACACCGGTGCCGCCGTCGCCCGCCAGTTGCAGCGGCTGCTGGCCGAGCGCGGGTTGCTCGCCTACGGACCGAACCAGCCAGTCAGATTCTGGACCAGCGCGGATCCGGCGTCCTTTCGCAAAATCCTGCCCCTGTTGGGCCAAGCCGCCGGCGACGTCGAAAAATTCACCTTGTAAAAAAAATGTGAAATATCTAAAAAGTCAGCTGAACTTCTGCTCAAGCGCTGATTTCTATACCGCTGGGTTTACTAAAAAACCAAACGATCGTTCCGGAAAAGGAAGTTTCAAAGTGAAGCGACTATTCTGCTTGGCCGCGATTGCGGCTGCACTGATGGGGCAAAGTATTACCGCACAAGCGGCAGGCGTTGAGTTTGCAGTGGGTGCGACCAGCGATTCGACAATGACGTATCGCCTCGGCATGAATTTCGATTGGGACAAGAGCTGGCTGCAAAGTGACGTCGGTCGCCTGACCGGTTACTGGAGCGGTGCCTACACGTATTGGGAGGGTGACAAGACTTCCAGCAACAACAGCCTGTCGTTCTCGCCGGTGTTCGTTTACGAGTTTGCCGGTCAGTCGGTCAAGCCGTATGTTGAAGCGGGCATTGGTGTCGCAGCGTTCTCCAACACCAAATATGAAAGCAACAACATCGGCGGCTCTTTGCAGTTCGAAGACCGCATCGGTTTTGGCCTGCGCTTCAATGGCGGGCATGAAGTCGGGATCCGTGCGACGCACTATTCCAACGCCGGCCTGGCCAGCAGCAACGACGGTGTAGAAAGCTACGCGCTGCATTACACGATGCCGCTGTCGGAGGCGGTGCCAAATAACGTCTCGGCGGGGTCTCACCATGCGCAGAAACGCGAGAAACCGACCGGCGTAGTTGCTGAATGAACTGCTCCCCCCATAGATGGCGAGAAGGCGCTCGACTTCCAACGCGATGCCAGCGATTTCGGAAGCGACATTAGGATCGCTCTTCGCATCAACGAATACACGCCGCTCAAGGCCGTAGAAGAACAGGAATACATAGCCGATATTGGCATGAGGTGCTTTCCGTCCACTGGACAGCCATTGCAAGTAGGCGCGCCGCGCCTCGGGTGAAATCGAGTCGTAACTGGCCCAGTAGCCAGTCAGCCTCTCGGCGATGTCGATAACACCACGCGAAACCTTGAGTTTGGGGTTGATCAAAGACGGCTCGGGTGCAGCATAACGATCAACTCGCCCTGTACCGACATAGATCATGCCGCCAGGAATCTTTTCTCCGGCTACCTCTACGAATTCACCGGCCGGAATCCATCGGACATTTTCATCCATCAGTGTCACCGGCGCACTCGGCAGGCGATATGAGGATGGTGTCGAGACCTCGAGGGTGACCGTGAAAAATTCTGAGTCCGCTCGCCGCCTGACTTTCTCCTCCACAGCAGGTGCCAGTTCCCGAGTGTTGCCTGTATGGGCCTGATCTTGGATTTCGACCTCGTCCAGAGAGAACACTAGGACCCGATTCGGATCAGCCTCTACCGCTCTAGGCCGATTTGTCGAAGATGGAGGGCGGTGCTGTTGATGTGTCACCGCGGGCGGGGTTCTGGACGAGTTGCTGTAGGCCTTTACAATCAGCCATATACCGAAGCTGATCACCCCGACTCCAGCAAGAGCAATCCAGGCTTCTTTGGGGATGGAGGCAATCGCTCCCAAGAAACAAAACTCCAAGGATAGCTACCCCGGAAATTTCAGATTTGTTTCTTCGCTTCCGTGCCATCAGATCTGACTGCCCCTCTAAGTCCATACTGGCTTATTGTCAGTATCTGCAATTTGAGCTGATCAGCCAATCTCTTTGATCCTCGGGATATGGCCTCGTGAATCACTTTTGCCTGCGATTTCAGTTCGCGTTCTGGTACCAAGTCGTTTGGAGCCCTCAATGTGAGTCATTTTTGAGGCGCTCAGCAAGCACTGGACTACCCCCGATCCGGTAGCGGCCTATGCTTGGACTACCCCCGCCCCGGTAGACATCCCCGGCCTATGCTTTGAGCATAGGAGAAAGTCTATGAGCACCCAACGATTCACCCCAGAAGTCAAGGCTGAAGCCGTCAGGTAAGTGACCGAGCGAGGCCTGCCCGTTGCCGATATAGCCGCTCCTCTGGGCATGTCGGCACATAGCCCTCAGCCAGTCGACTGCATGCGGTGCTGGGCCTCAGCCTCAATGACAGTGAACACTCCCGGCCTTGTTATCCATATGACAACACTGCCCTGGCGGTGAGCTTTTGCGGCATCCACCTCCGTGCTCGACAATCTCCGTTCCGTTTCGTGACATACCATGGCTAGAGGAACTGACCGCCAGAGAAGGGAGGTTGATGGCAAACAGTAGAGCAAAACCAATAGCCAAACGCTTCATGGGCGACCTCATAATGCCATCATTGCTGATAAGCCAAGAGAGCACGGAATCGCACCATGATCCATCGAAATAGTCACTTCGAGTGACCGACGGTGTCTGAGAAAAATCCGTCAGAAGTCTTTGCCATGCATATCGCCAACATAGGGAAGCATCACGATGAATATCAGGGAACGTCTTTTTCTTGAGGTCGATGCAACTGCCAGAAGCCATGGCTTATCAGGTTTCAACCGCTTCATCTGCATACTGATTATCGGCGCGGTGCTGCTGGCAGTATTGGAAACCGAGCAGCCTATAGCCGAAACCTACCATCAGATGTTCAGTGCAGTAGAGTGGTTGCTGTTTGGGGTTTTTCTGATCGAGTATTGCTTGAGGGTCTACATCGCTCCGATGAATCCCTGTTCTCGGGCAAATATGGCCGGCTCAAATACATTTTCAGCGTCTGGTCGATCATTGATCTCATTGCTCTACTACCTTGCTGCTGACTGTATTCGACGGCACCGCCTTCTACTTGCGCCTGGCCAGACTGGTGCGAATTCTCAGGGTGTCGAAGCTTGGGCGCTTCACAAAAGCCTGGACGCTTCTGTGGCAAGCCATCGCCAAGCGCCGTTACGAGTTGATGCTGAGTGGCATGGCCGCATTGATGCTGCTTCTGGTCTCCAGCACCTTCCTCTACGTGCTTGAAGCTGCTGAGCAACCGGAAGCGTTTGGCAGCATCCCGAGAGCCTTGTGGTGGAGTGTCGCCACGCTGACAACGGTTGGCTACGGAGACGTCACTCCAATAAGCGCTGCCGGCCGCTTTTTCGCCGGTATTACTGCGGTTGCTGGTATTGGGTGGTCGCCATGCCAACCGGCATATTAGCGGCGGCTTTCAGTGACGCGTTTCAGAACCAGGAAAGCAAGGAGGCTTGAAATGGCATTTTGATTTCAGCGCCGGATCAAGACCGCACCCGGACTGCGTTTGAACATCGGACAAAAAGGGGGACTTTATTTATAGAGCAGGCCGGCGGCCTCGGGCCGTTTTCTACCCGTCCAAACAGGCAGCAATGGATCTGTTCCGGCCGTTCACGACAGGCCGCTACCGGCCCAGGCTGTGTGAAAACGCTTTAAGGCGAGTTTGACAGTCAGAATCGCAACGAAAAACGCGTCCGTATGCAAATTTCAGGGCTGCTGACCAACCACGCGCGGGCAGATTTTACGTAGCAACGCAGACCTCAAAAAGGAGCCAGCGTTTTTACACAGCCTGGGCCATAAGGGGACATTCATCGTCTCTGTGCTAGACAAGATGATTTACGTCAGCAGTGCGTCGTGTTTAGTTCTCCTAGTGGACTGTTTGGTTAGTTCAATAACTTATTCTTGATTGCGGTGAGCTTTGCGCGATTAACAGAGCTGATGATGGATTCAGCCGTTTTGTTCCAGCGAAATGGCTTGTCGAATGCTCATTATGGGCCTCGATAAAACGGCGAATGGCCGCTTTCAGATCAGCCACGCTGCTGAACGCATCGCGATACAGCGCCCGCCTTTCCAATTGAGCAAACCACCCCTCTACGGCGTTCAGCCATGAGGCGCTGGTCGGCGTGAAGTGGAGCTTGAAGCGGGGATGCTTCTCCAGCCACGCCCTGACGGCGGCCGTCTTGTGAGTCGAGCTGTTGTCCAGAATCAAATGCAGATCCAGCTCGGCAGGCGTCGCGCGGTCGATCTGCCGAAGGAACTCAAGGAACTCTTTGGCCCTGTGTCGTTGGGTGATGCGACCAATGACCTGGCCCGTCAGGATGTCGAAAGCGGCATACAAACTGGCCGTACCGTGACGCTTGTAGTCATGCGTCCTGCGCTCGATCTGACCCGGCTTGAGAGGCAGCATGGGCTGGGTGCGATCCAGCGCTTGGATCTGGGTTTTCTCGTCAACTGACAGCACCAGTGCATTGCCAGGCGGGTTCAGGTACAGCCCAACCACATCGACCACTTTGTCAGCAAAGTGTGGGTCGTTGCTGATCTTGAAGGTTTTCAGCCGGTGAGGCTTGAGATCGGCGGCGGCCCATACCTGGGCGACTTGCCAGACGGTAACGCCCACGTATTTGGCCATCAGCCGCAAGCTCCAGTGAGTCGCCTCACGCGGTACACGCTGGGTCGTCAGGGTCAGGATTTCCTTAATCTTCGCCTCGTCGAGCTTGCGTGGATGTCCGCTGCGCGGGAGGTCGCTCAGCCCATCGAGGCCAGCTTCCTGATAACGCTTGCGCCATTTGAATACGACTGGCGCCGAAATTTCCAACCGATCGCTGACCTGCTTGGGCGTGAGGCCGCTAGCCAACAGCAACAGAATCCGGGCGCGTTGACCAAGGCTCTGAGGCAGAGATCCCATGCACAACCAGCTTTGCAGCGTCTCAACATCAGTGGGTTTTAAACAAAAAGAAGCCGCTGGTCGAGCCATGTTACTCACGCCGAAAAAGGAGGGGTGCACAGTATATTTGTTACTCCTTTATAGATAAACGAACTTTACGGACAGTCCACTAGTCTCGATTTCACAAAAGTCCGGACACCTCTGTTCATGTTCTGGGTATTTTGCGTAGCAGTAGGCGAATTCTGGGCAAACTGGTTTCAACGTAATTAAGGGCAGGGATGTGCCACAGCTGCGTTGTTCTCAAGAATGACGCTAAGTCTGGATTCGAGTTTTTCCGGTGACAGCTCTATGCCAGTCTTGTTGACTCTTGAAAGATGGCAGGGCTGGTCGAGCAGCTCTTTCAGCTGCGCCAGATCGGTTGCAATCCGGGTGATCAGGGCTTCAGTGCTCGCTCTTGTGGTGCGGCTCCGTTTAAATTTCATTCTAAATCTAGTCGTTTAGCTGTTGACAAGTTTACTTTTTCAGTGCCCTTGTGATACCATTGTTATATCTCGTCTTGGCAACAAAAGTTGCTTCGACTCCAGAGCAATATGCTGCGTCATATGCGGCTCTTGGGGAGGCGGGTTGTTGATGCTGATCGTGCTGGCAATATTAATGTGGTACCTGCAAGCACTCATCGACACACCAAAAGCAACTCAACAACCTGGACAAGAAGGAGAAGGGCGTATGAAGAAAGTGGTTATTAAAACATTTGTAAATTTCATGGCAAATGCAACAACAGCCTTCTGCGTCAACAACCTGCCTACCTTGACCATTCGAGTATCTCGGTCTTAATCGAGAATACTCATCGCGATTCAACGTGTTGCTTGTCCAGCACACCAATTAAAAAGCCCAGCACTAGCTGGGTTTTTCTTTTCCGATGATCCATGCGATTGCAACGAAGAGAAGACTTTCAGCTGCGGCAAGGCTGATGGCTTCATCTCAACAGTCGAGCTTGGCCACAAGGCGCATCAGCCAGGCTGGGCTGGGCCGCTTGCTGCGGCGTGGCGGATTTCTTCGTCAGTGGCGGAGACTGGCGGGGTTCCGAGCTGCAGAGCCACGTTTGCCATGCAAACACAGAGACCGCCGGCGACCAGCAAGATGAGGAACAAGGCTCCAACTGGTCTGGGCCCGGCAAAGAACTACGTCACGAGCGTGCCAATGACCAGAAGGTAAGCCATGGCTGCATTGAAACGGCGAATGAAGATCTGGTGAGCGATCCAGGCATCCATGGCATATCCCTCGAACAGATTGGTTGTTACTGGCTGCGATAGCACTGCTTGAGATACTCGGCTGTTGCTGCAGGGCCGCCGTGGCGCTCCGTGAAAGCATCCGGCGACGCGGTCTAGTGGCAGTTGGTAAGACGGTACTGGCAGCGTATTTCTACCATGCCGTTGTCCTGGCGGGCAGTAATGAAATTCGCGCCATTCTCAAACTCAATTCGCATGGTGCGTCCTCGGCATCCGTAAAGACCTCATCGTTTCACGGAGTGCTGGTAACGCAATCCTATGAGAACTCAGCTCTTAGATTTCAGCCCAGGTAAGAGGGATGCCTAAGTACGGGCCGTTGTCCTCCTCTTCGTCATCATCTCGTTTTGGGCCATGGTCCTTGAGCTCATACCTGAAATTATTCGGATTGAGTTGGTTCGCGTGGTTATCCGCAGTAGCCTTGAAGGCCGGGTTGTTGGGGTTGAGCGTATTGCTGCGATCATCGTTGGCCGTATTTGAGCCCGGAATGGTCAGATGCTCATTGGGGTAGTGAGCCGCAGACGCAAGACCCGCGACCACGCGTTTTTGATACGGGTGAAAATCACGTGCTGGTTCGTAAATCATGAACAAGTAGTTCCAATGATCGTACTTATCTCCGATGTCGAGCCTGACATTGGCCTGGACGGCTGTTGCGAACGGATCCAGTTGGCATAGGCAAGGGTTACCAAGTGATGCATGTTCACACGGCAGACGAAAGAAGTAGGGGGTTACGCCTCCGAGGGCTTCACATAGCTCATTTACGCTATGGACCTGCTTTGAGGATCGATCCTTAAAACTGACCCATGTGAGCCTTTGACGGTGATGAGGTGGCAGAAGATTTCTGTAGTGTTCAGATTGCTTGTGAAGCTCTTTAAGCTGGTGCCAGTTTGAGTAGCCAGCTTTATGGGCGACAAGGTCTAGGGCCTGAGCGAGGCTGATGTCTGAACTTCTTACAAGGGATTTCGCTTCGCGATTGAGTTTCTCAACAGCGGTAGCAGTAATCAGGGGGAGGGTCATGCGTGTGCTCCAAAAGTTAGAGCGGATTTATCCAGTGCCCACTGCTGAATTCCGCAAACTCAAGGAATCAACGCATAAGGTGAAACTTCATCGTCCCGGCGAACCAGGTGAGCCATAGGTGGGCAGCACGCGTCGATGAACGCGTGTCACAGATACTACCGCTGATATTCATCGTGGCGCCAGCCTTTTGAGGCCTGGGAGGTCATTCCGCCGGTGGGCGCCGGAAAGGGCCTAGCTGGCTCCCGAGCCACTGTCTGTATCAGTCTTTGGGAATCGAGAAAGGGCCAGCCAGGTGCCGACACCCACTGCGAACAGGTCGGGCAGGGCGTATCGTGGGCTCCCAGTTGCTAGGGCAATGACGCCGCCAATAACCGCGCCAATGATTACCGCATTCCTGGATTTGCCTATAACGCCACCAAGAACGGGGGCAAGGCCATGGGCTGCTGCTACGAGTAAAACAAATGCGCTCAAGGTAGGTGCCCTCTGAATATCACTTTGAGTGGTGTTTTCGTCTTATCAGTCCGAAGCGGACAAGGATAGTCTAGGTAATTAAAAAGGCCGGCGCACATCTGTGGGCCAGTCTTGATTATCGTGGCGACGCCCCCTCGATTTGAGTAGCGCCAAGTTTTAGATTCCAACGCAAGCCGTCAATTTTAGGACGGATAAGATTTGTCCGCCTTTGGCCGATTGTTGCCCGTCACGACCGGCAGCGATCGGTCGGCCACTGCCGGTCGTAATAGGCAGTGATTTTTTGATGTGGCAAACACCGGCCCCTGTAAAAATCCCAAGAAACTGAGTTATTCAAGCTTCGAACTGAGAAACGGCTGATACCTATACTTAGCCTCAAGCCCGTCCTGAATCCGCCCCTGAAGCAGTACCTAACTTATGCTTGGGTAGTGCCAGAGACGGTGTATCGCGGCTCTCCGAACTTCTTCGCTTTGAGAAGCATCCCGTGAAAGCTCCTCCAGAAACTCCGCGCCTGCACAATTGCACGCGAACGCTCGTGGGGCATCGTCATCTGGCGAACTCTTCGCAGCTCATTAAAACATGCTGGTCACTATAGCTGGATCTGCTGTCTTCCGGCTTCCTGCACCCAGGAGGATGTAAACACTATTTTTGGTTTCAAAAAGACAATTACTCTTTTGATCGACCAAGAGCGTGCTCCTGACCCAATCACCTGGTGAAAAGCGACGTGCACTATCGGTAACTACAGTGTGGGCATAGAGAAGGACTGGCTGAAAACCTTGCTCTGTAACCAACGCTTTCTTGTCATCTGAAATATCGAGATCGACGAGAATCCACTGCCTTACTGAGCAGTATGGTTTTCCTTGGCACAGCTCCTGAGCAAGCACGATGCCAGCAGCCTCGTCGTCACAGGCGCTATGTATTGCTTCGCCTTCTTTTGATAGAAAATCACTGATCTTTTCAATGCTTATGTTTGCCATTTACGGCCTCCCCTGTAGCCACAATTACCGTTGCCTGCGATTTGATCCCCATGCTTACCTCCGATTATTTGCCTAGCCAATGACGCGGACGATCGCGCGCAATTCACACGCTGCCACAACTCTGGCTAAGGCCTCACAGCATCAAAAACAAGCCAACAACTGCTGCCTATAATGCTGAGAAAAGTTCACCTGATAGCTTGGCTCAGCTGCAAAGCCCCCAAGAGAAATATTGTTCGTAGCTTCTGCCCCGTCAGCCAGCTCAAACCCTCCACCAATACCATCATCCAGGCCTTCAACGCTGCCAACAACTCCAATCAAACCGGGCTTTGAACCCGGGGTAAGGCCTGGCATCTGCACCTCGTTCAGCACCGCAAGGTCATCAGGCAGGTCATCCGCTATTCGCTCCGCAAAGCTCTGCAGCGTCGTTTCCGCCAGCATAAATAGCCAAGCCTGGTCATCGGATTCACCTGTGCGCCGAAGTATCCGCCCCAGTACTTGCCGGTAATGCAGTTCGGTTCGGGTGCGACTGAGGTAGCAGCACACTTGCAGGCGTGGAATGTCGGTGCCTTCGCTGATCATTCCGACGGCGACAATCCAGCGGCAAGCACCCTGCCTGAACGCATTGATCACCTGTTGCGCATCAGGGGTTTTGTTGGTCACGAAGCGGCAACCCTCACCCCTAGCATCCAGGGCCTGGACAATTTGCTGGGCGTGCTCAATATCAGTGGCAACGACCAAGCCGGCTGCATCCGGCTTGATCTGGCGAAGATCATTGAGCTTGCTGCAGCCAAGATCGAGTAGCTGATAGATCACATCGTCATGGCGCAGCAATTCTTCGTAGGTGACAGGTGATTCCCCTAAGAGCTTGGGAATGCTGGGAAACAGCTTCACAGAGCTATCAGCGCCCAGTTCTTCCGTGAGTTTCACCTTCTGATTGTCGAGCAGGACAATGCGAGGGGATCGGCACACGCCGTCTGCAATGGCCTCTTCCAGGCCATAACGATAGTCGCAGATCAAGTGCCCCTCCGGCGAGGAGTAGCGAGCCAGGGCAATGGCCCGATCGTCCGAACGCCAGGGTGTGCCAGACAGGGCCAGCGTGAAGGCAGCGCGATCCTGTATCCGGTGCAGTATCTGCTGGCCCCAGGCGTTGCTGAGCAGCGGATCATGGCCAGCGCAATGGTGGATCTCATCAAAGACCACCAGCACACGGTAGTTATCAAGAAGCTGCCAGAACCCCTCATCCCGGTATTCCATGGCTTGGTAGGTGAATGCCGCACCCACGGCACCTATCTGGCCGTCGAGACGCCTGCCAAGCACCGCAGCAAAGGTCGAACGGAAGCCCTCAACGACCTGGCAGGATGGCGCGAAGCACATCACTAGGTCGATCCTGTTTTGCTCAAGCAGCCGGCTGGCCAGTTCTGCAGCCATGCGCGTCTTGCCAGCCCCCGGTGTTGCCTGGCAGAAGAAATGCGGCGTGACATTAAAGTGCTCCAGTGCCCTGGTGATACATCTGCATTGCCAGTCCCGTAGCAATCGGGTCATAAGGGGGCAGCAAGCGTCTTGAGGGTCTTTTCGATGGCACGAAGATGCCCGAGCAGGCGAGAACTGCGATCTCTGGCCTCCAGGTACTCGCCTTCAACCTTGTCCCGCAAATGGGGCATATCCTCCAGAAGCAGCTTGAATCGCTCCGCCTCGCCCATTGAAGACAGGAAATCCAAGCGAATTTCTTTGTGAAGCGCTTCCAAGTGCTGATCCGTATGGTCTGAAGAGTTAAGCGGTAAAGCCTCATTTTCTGGCACTGCAAGTATCTGCTCGGGCTCACAGGCAGTCTTGAGGCTGTTCTCAAACCCGTTGTCGATCAGCTCCAGTTGCAAATGCGCCGGAATCGGCTGCAGGTGGTAGATCTGCCCTCGAACACGGAGATCTTTATCGAGTACGACCCACCCCATGCGCAGTAATCGACGGATCTGCTCATACACATAGCGGCGTACATCGGCGATACGGAAATTCATGCCGTCCAGGCGATTGGCATAGGCATCGCGTAGTTCACGGGTCGTGAACGTTGTGCGCCCTTCCTCCTGAAGCAGCTCATACAGACGCCTATCGAAGATAAACGAGGCCGATTTCATTGAGGCACCAGAAGAGTTAATGCGAAAGAAATACGGATTATAATCCGTGGCTCGTGTGTCCGCAAACGCACGATAGTGCCGCCTCAGTGGAATTGAGACGGTCATGGATAAGTTGGCGAAAGCGTTAGGGGAACGCATCCGAATGCAGAGGAAAGCCTGTCGGATTTCCCAGGATGCACTGGCGCTGGCGTGCAATATCGACCGCAGCTATGTGGGGCGGATCGAGCGTGGCGAAGTAAACATCACCGTCGAGAAGCTATACCGCATCGCAGGGGAGCTCGCCTGCGACCCTTCAAGCCTTCTGCCTCAGCTGTCAGAAATCTAACCCGACTGAGCAATACCGGCCTCAAGAAGGTCTGACCCTAGCGCCGTTTTTCACATTTCCCCAAGCCTCTCGCCGCCATCAGCATCCTAAAAACTGCTAACACAAACGCCCGACTTTTGGTCTCGTTATCCAATTCAGGTAGACCTAGCGGCTCAACAAACTCACCTTGGTTAGGTCTCGTCAGTGAGTTGCGATATGTGGCCCCTGTATTAGTCGCTTCAATGTCCGCTTCTGGCCCAGGCTGTGTAAAAACGTGCACTGAGATCGACGCGACCAAAAAGCGACCTCCTGTAGTCGCGGGGGGGGGGCACAACCTGCAATGACTATCGAAGAGAAGTGGGGGCAGGTGGGGTCAGTTGCTTCTGCGATTTGGCTTGTTGAGAATCCACCAGGCAATGGGGCTAGTTGTGAAGGAGCCCCTCTCAGTTATTTCCCGTTTTTTCAACAATTGCCCGATGTCGCAACGGGTATGCTAATTTTTATCTCCCCTCGGACTAGCTAACAGAGGCTTTTATTCCTGGTCACCTCATAAGCTCGTATGAGGTGACCAGGAGCGAAACAGCCGGGGGCGCTGCTTTGCCGGCTGAATCGATGCTGAGCGTACCTAGCCAGATTCTAAGTTAGACAGGATTATGTCGACACTGTTGACATGCTCACCTAACACTGAGCTCGTCGAGAAACAGCACGCCGTGGTGGGCGAGGGTGATTTCGCCGGGTTGTGGTTTCGAGTTGCCACCGACCAGCGCCGGCCCCGATGCAGAATGGTGCGGTTGACGGAATGGACGCTGCGGCCAATGAGTCAGCGGCACGCCGCTGGCGACCGATTGAATCGCCGCCACTTCCAGCGCTTCGCACTCGGACAGGGGCGGCAGCAGGCCTGGCAGGCGACTCGCCAATAACGTTTTGCCAGTGCCCGGCGGCCCGCTGAACAACAGGTTGTGCGCGCCTGCCGCGGCAATCAGCAGCGCCCGTTTGGCGGCCATCTGCCCTTGCACTTCGTTGAGGTCGGGATAAGGTTTCGCCGCGTGGATCAGCCCGTCCGAGACATAAGGCTCGACCGGAGTATGTCCGTTGAAATGCGCCACGGCTTCCAGCAGATGATCCACCGCAAACACTTTCAGGCCAGAAGCCAGACAGGCCTCCTCGGCATTCGCCCGCGGCACCACCAGGGCCCGCCCGGCCTTGCGCGCCGCCAGCGCCGCTGGCAACACCCCGCGCACCGGCCGCACCGCGCCGGACAGCGCCAGTTCACCGAGGCATTCCACCTCATCCAGCGTGAGACACGGCACCTGCACACTTGCCGACAGAATCCCCAAGGCAATCGCCAGATCGAACCGCCCGCCGTCCTTGGGCAAATCCGCCGGCGCCAGATTCAGGGTGATCCGCCGCGCCGGAAACTGCAGCCCGGAATTGATGATCGCGCTGCGCACCCGATCCTTGCTCTCCTTCACCGCCGCCTCGGGCAGGCCGACCATGGTCAGCGACGGCAGGCCGTTGGCCAGATGAACTTCGACGGTAACGGCGGGTGCATCCACGCCTATCTGGGCGCGACTGTGGACGATGGACAGGGACATGGTCGTTCCTTGAGCTGAATCGGGGGCCGCTTCCTGCGGGTTTTTGAAGGGTAGTCGGGGAAAGGGGAGCTGGCGCGCGCGAACTTTCACTGGATGTTGCGGGAGGAGGTCAACCAATTTCGAGGCGAAAAAAAACCGCCTTGAGTAGACGGTTTTCAGTTTGCAGGCTTCGGTGAGGCCAAGGCCTGCGTATCCTTTGCGGACACACTCGTGTATGTGCAGGTTATGCACGTTTTCACGTTGACGCAAGCACCGACATCATTTGTCCAAAGTCAATATCACCTTGAAATGATTGACTCATTAAGGTGTGAAACATTGCTTAATCACTTGATACAACTTGTTTAAGTCCCCTTCGAACTACCGGCATAACATCCCCGGCGACGATGCCCACTCCTCGAGTTTTCGTGAAGTGTGGTCGGGAGCTAAAGATTTCATGTTCCTCGACACGGTATGAGACCCGTGCCGGTGCTGTTTTTGGGGAACCCACACCCGGCCGCCTTGGCGGACACACTCGTGTGTAGTCCCGAAGATGTTCGTACGCCGGAAAGTGCATCGGAGGTTTGGCCCCACGCAAGGAGGGCCAAAGTATGTCCAAGTTTCTTAAACATAGGTGGCGCCTCGTCAGAATCGCGTTATGGGCTTTTCGCCTGTACGAGTTTCTGCGAGACCGTTGGAATAATTCGTTGTAGAGGATTGATCTGACGGAAACCGCTCCTGCCTCGGCGGGGGCGGTTTGATGTCTATTCGCAAACTTGAAGGCGTCTCGGCCCGGCGGCTGCAGTCTTACTCGGCCGGCGGCGTCAGCCTGGCTTCCAGTTCTGCGACTTTGGCTTCAAGGCTTTCAAGGCGGGCGCGAGTTCGAGCCAGGACGACCATCTGGCTATCGAATTCTTCACGGCTCACCAGATCCAGTTTGCTGAAAGCACTTTGCAGCAGCATCTTGAACTGGCTTTCGATTTCGGCTTTTGGCAGCGGGGTGTCGCCGCTGAACAGGCGGGAGGCAGTGCCGCTCAGGGCGTCGAGGAAGTCTTTGGGCGCGAGCATGGGATGTGTCCTGTAAACAGTGGTGCGCAGTGTATCACGCAGTGTCTATAGTCATTGACGCAGGCACGGATGCACGCTTTTCGCGCAAGCGGACGGACGGCAACGCACCGTTGTTGTGCGTAACCGTCGGGCGTTTTTCGTGCAAACGCCTGTGGCAGCGGCCAAAGGATTGAAATCAGAGGAATTTGGAGAGATGGCAAGCTTTCTGCTTAGTCGGTAGTGACCCATGCACTGATGCAGTCGCTGTGACGAATGCAGTGCGGCAGGCGGAGCGGGGAGTTTCGCCGGCAGCGGTTAGCTGGCGTCAGTCGGGCAGGCAAGGCCGACGATGCGTTACAAAGCCAGGCACTGCGCTTAGACTTGAGTCGGGTTTGTTTTCCTGGGGCAAGTCCACCAATTCGGGAGAGAGTTTCATGAAGCTAGTCACTGCCATCATCAAGCCGTTCAAGTTGGACGACGTGCGCGAGTCGCTGTCCGAAATCGGCGTGCAGGGCATTACCGTTACTGAAGTCAAAGGCTTCGGCCGGCAGAAGGGTCACACCGAGCTGTATCGCGGCGCGGAATATGTGGTCGATTTTCTGCCCAAGGTGAAAATCGACGTGGCCATCGACGACAAGGATCTGGATCGGGTTATCGAGGCGATAACCAAAGCGGCCAACACCGGCAAGATCGGTGACGGCAAGATCTTCGTGGTCAATCTGGAACAGGCGATTCGCATCCGTACCGGCGAAACCGATACCGACGCGATCTAAGCGCCGCCACAAACCCAACGCCCCAGGAGAAAACAATATGACTCTGCGTAAATTCGCAGGGCTAGGAGCCCTGTTGTCCATCGTAATGCCCGGCCTTGCAATGGCGGCAGACGAAGTGGCGGCCCCGGTCCTCAATTCCGGCGATACCGCCTGGATGCTCACCTCGACAGCCCTCGTGCTGTTCATGACCATCCCGGGCCTGGCGCTGTTCTACGGCGGCATGGTCCGCTCGAAAAACATTCTTTCCGTGATGATGCAATGCTTCGCCATTACCGGTCTGATCAGCATCCTGTGGGTCATTTATGGCTACAGCATTGCGTTCGACACCACCGGCATGGAGCAGGGCGTCGTCAACTTCAACTCGTTCTTCGGCGGCATGGGCAAGGCGTTCCTCGCCGGTGTCACGCCTTCGAGCCTGACCGGCCCGGCGGCGCTGTTCCCTGAGGCGGTGTTCATCACCTTCCAGATGACCTTCGCGATCATTACCCCGGCGCTGATCGTCGGTGCGTTCGCCGAGCGGATGAAGTTTTCCGCGATGCTGATCTTCATGGGCATCTGGTTCACCCTGGTCTATGCACCGATCGCGCACATGGTCTGGTCCGGTAACGGCGGCCTGATGTGGGACTGGGGTGTACTCGACTTCGCGGGTGGCACGGTGGTGCACATCAACGCCGGTGTGGCCGGTCTGATCGCCTGCCTGGTCTTGGGCAAGCGTAAAGGCTTCCCGACTACCCCGATGGCGCCGCACAACCTCGGTTACACCCTGATGGGCGCGGCGATGCTGTGGGTCGGCTGGTTCGGTTTCAACGCCGGTTCCGCTGCAGCGGCCAACGGCACTGCCGGCATGGCGATGCTGGTTACTCAGATTGCAACCGCTGCGGCTGCGCTGGGCTGGATGTTTGCCGAGTGGATCACCCACGGCAAGCCAAGTGCGCTGGGCATCGCCTCGGGTGTGGTTGCCGGTCTGGTGGCAATCACCCCGGCTGCTGGCACCGTGGGCCCGATGGGCGCACTGGTGATCGGTCTGGCGGCGGGTGTGGTGTGCTTCTTCTGCGCCACCACCCTGAAACGCAAGCTTGGTTATGACGACTCCCTGGACGCATTCGGCGTGCACGGTATCGGCGGTATCCTCGGTGCGATCCTGACCGGTGTATTCGCTGCACCGTCGCTGGGCGGCTTCGGCACCGTGACCGACATCGCGGCGCAAGTGTGGATTCAGTGCAAAGGCGTCGGCTTCACAGTGATCTACACCGCGATTGTCACCTTCATCATCCTCAAGGTGCTGGACGCCGTGATGGGTCTGCGTGTGACCGAGGAAGAAGAATCGGTTGGCCTGGACCTGGCACAACACAACGAACGCGGCTACAACCTGTAAGTACGCGCATCGAAAAAACTTGCCCGGCTTGCCGGGCATTTTTTTGTCCGGGATTTGTCATTGAGAGAGCAACTGAAAGGATTTTTCGTACGGCTTTCGTCGTGTTTACGATGGGCATTTTTCTGCGGCCAATGGCTTACATCATTGCAGGAATATTAGGGCCTTTGTTTTTTCCCAGAGCGCGCTAGAATGCGCCCCGAACGTGCGGAGAACTGTATGTGGCAACAGACTCTGATAACCCTGCGGGCACGGCCCCGGGGCTTTCATCTGGTAACGGACGAGTTACTCGCCGGCCTGCCTGAACTCAAGGCGTGCCGGGTCGGTCTGTTGCATTTGTGGCTGCAGCATACCTCGGCGTCGTTGACCATCAACGAGAACGCCGATCCGGCGGTCCGTCGCGACTTCGAACGATTTTTCAATCGTCTGATCCCACAAGGAACAGACGGCTATGAGCATAACGACGAAGGCCTGGACGACCTCCCGGCGCACTTCAAGGCCAGCGTGCTTGGCTGCCAGATCAGTCTGCCGGTATCGGCGGGACGTCTGGCTCTGGGAACCTGGCAAGGCGTTTATCTGGGCGAGCACCGTGATCATGGCGGTGCCCGTAAAGTCCTCGCCACCTTGCACGGTGAAGGGGCGTAAACCGCTGGTCACCAGCGGTTACCGATTTTTTTCCGGCGACTTTCGACAGTCGCCAAAGCTGGTCTATAACTAATCTGCTTTTCGCAAGTCATGAGGTAGAACATGAGCGACGATGATCTGGAAAACGACGACCTCGAAGTAGGCGACGAAGACGAGGCCGAGGACGGTCTGGAAGCAGCAGCGGAAGACGTTGCTGAAGACGATGGCGGTGACGATACGCCGGCCCCGGCTGCCAAAGGCAAAGCCAAGGCTGCGGTGTCGGTCGACGAGTTGCCGAGCATCGAAGCCAAGAACAAGGAGCGCGACGCCTTGGCCAAGGCCATGGAAGAATTCCTTGCGCGCGGCGGCAAGGTGCAGGAAGTGGAGGCCAACGTGGTCGCCGATCCGCCCAAGAAGCCGGACAACAAGTACGGCAGCCGCCCTATCTGAGGCGTGCCACTTGCTTGCTGAAAAAGCCCGCCGTCGCTGCGGGCTTTTTCATGCCTGGAACAAATACTCCAGACGCGCCGCGATCCCTTGCAGGGTGAGCCTTGTGGTGAGGGGATTTATCCCCGATGGGTCGCGAAGCGGCCCATGATGCAGCACGCCCCACAGTCCTGACACACCGCGCAAGATGACTTCACGGCTGCTGCGCAACCGATCGGGGATAAATCCCCTCACCACAAAAAAGCGGTTGTGGGTCAGCAGACGGTGGCATTCCAACGTGCGAGAACTGCTGGCAAATCAGTCAGGCTACGAATCTCGGCATCCGGCAGCCGCTCCGCTTCCCAGACCTTGCCCGCCGGGTTGAACCAGATCGCGCGCATGCCCGCCTGCTGCGCCCCGGCAATGTCGTCGCCCGGATGATCGCCAATGTGCACGGCTGCTTCCGCACTCACGCCACCGCGCTGCAACGCCTCGTGGAACAGCCGCGCATCCGGCTTGGCGATACCGATGTCTTCGGCGCACAACGCAAACTTGAAGTAATCGGCGAGCCCGAGGCGGCGTACGTCGGCATTGCCATTAGTGACCACGCCGAGAGCGTAGTGGTTGGCGAGGATTTCCAGGGTGGGTTCGACCTCGGGAAATACCGAGATCTGGTGCCGTGCCTGCAGGAACACTTCAAAACTTTTGTCGGCCAGATCCGAAGCCTCGCCGTGGGCGTACCCGGCGTCTTCCAGTGCGTGGAACAGCACCCGCCGGCGCAGCGCGCTGATGCGGTGCTTGAGGCCCGGTTCGCGGTTCAGCACCCGTTCGCGAATCGCCCACAGATGCTCCACCGGCACCGCGCCCAGGTTCGGTGCGTGTTCGCTCAGCCATTCGCGCAATACCGCTTCGGCGCTGACGATCACCGGCGCGGTGTCCCACAGAGTGTCGTCGAGGTCGAAGGTGATCAACTGGATGTTCATGAATCGTCGCCTTTGCTGCGTTTGGCCCGGGGGTGGGCGCTGTCGTAGACCGCCGCCAGGTGCTGGAAGTCCAGGTGGGTGTAGATCTGCGTGGTCTTGATGTCCGAGTGGCCGAGCAGTTCCTGCACCGCGCGCAGGTCCTGCGAGGATTCCAGCAAGTGGCTGGCGAAGGAGTGCCGCAGCATGTGCGGGTGCAGGTTCTGCCCCAGTTCACGTTCGCCGGCCAGTTTCACTCGCACCTGAATCGCCCGAGGGCCGAGGCGCCGGCCTTGCTGGCTGACGAACACGGCGTCGTCGGCCGGGTTGGTCATGGCCCGCAGCGGCAGCCATTGCTCCAGTGCTTCGCGAGCCTTTTTGCCGACCGGCAGCAGGCGGGTCTTGCTGCCCTTGCCGAGCACCTGAACCATGCCGTCGGCCAGATCCAGCTGATCGAGGTTGAGCCCGGTCAGTTCGGACAGGCGCAGGCCCGAGGAGTAGAACAGTTCGAGAATCGCTTGATCGCGACGGGCGAGAAAATCGTCCTCGACCGCACCTTCCAGCAGTTGCAGCGCACGGTCGGTGTCGAGGGTTTTCGGCAAGCGCCGTTCGCCTTTCGGCGGCGCCAGGCCGGTGGCCGGGTCGTGTTCGCACAGACCTTCGCGATTGAGGTAGTGATAGAGCCCGCGCACTGCCGAAAGCAATCGGGCAAGACTGCGTGACGATTGTCCCTGAGCATGCAGCCGGGCAATCAGGCTGCGCAGACGCTGAATATCCAGCGCCGCCCAACTGCCGATGTTCTGCTTGATGCACCAGCCGAGGACTTTATCGAGGTCGCGGCGGTAGGCCGACAGGGTGTGCGGCGACACCTGTCGCTCACTGCGCAGGTGTTCGCAGTAAGCGTCCAGTTGTCGTTCCATGTTCAGCGTACCGAGCGCAGGGAGCTGTTGACCCGTGGCAGCACGCGGCCCATGACTTCGGCGATGTAGCTGAGAAACAGCGTGCCGACCGAACTCTTGTAGTGCTGCGGATCGCGGCTGGCGATGGCCAGAATACCGTGGATGCCTTGGTGGCTGACGGCGACCACGGCGGTGGAGCCGATCTGCTTGCGCTGTTCTTCGCCGAACAGGAAGTCCAACTCATGCTCACGCAGGCTACCGCTGACGCTTTTGCCTTCGGTGAGCAGGCCGCCGATGGCGGTTTGCGCGTCGGCGTGGGTCACCCAGCGGCCAACCGAGGCCGGATTGTCGCCGAGCAGGATCAGGCTGACAAAAGGCACCTGGAAATCCTGACGCAGACTGTCTTCGACACTGATCACCACGTCTTCGAGGCTGGCGGCGTCCATCAGCGACAGAATCAGGCGACGGGTCTTGTCGAACAGCCGGTCATTGTCGCGGGCGACGTCCATCAAATGCGAGAGGCGATGACGCATCTCGATGTTGCGGTCGCGCAAAATGCTCATCTGCCGTTCGACCAGCGATACGGTGTCACCGCGCTGGTGGGGAATGCGCAGGGCGGGCAGCAGTTCTTCGTGCTCGACGAAGAAGTCCGGATGAGCCTCCAGGTATGCGGCAACCGCTGCCGCCTCCAGGCTCTCGGACGCTGATTCGTCGGACTGTCGGGCGGGTACCTGAGGCTTATCGGTCATGGCTTCTGCTCACTCAAAGACGCACTTGTCCTTCGTATACACGCACTGCCGGGCCGGTCATCAGCACCGGATGGCCGGGGCCTGCCCATTCAATGGACAGACGCCCGCCGGGCAGGTCGATCAACAGCGGCGAATCCATCCACCCCTGGCTGATAGCCGCGACAGCCGCGGCACAAGCGCCGGTACCGCAGGCCTGGGTCTCCCCGGCGCCGCGTTCCCAGACGCGCAATTGCGCGCGGTGGCGGTCGATGACCTGGATGAAACCGACGTTGACCCGTGCCGGAAAGCGCGGATGGTGTTCGATTTTCGGTCCCAGTTCATGCACCGGTGCGGTATTGATGTCCTGCACGCGCAGCACCGCATGGGGGTTACCCATCGACACGGCGGCCAGTTCGACCGTGGTGCCGTCGACTTCCAGCTGATAGCTGGACGCCTGCGCCGGTGCGTCGAACGGAATGTCCGCCGGCACCAGGCGTGGTGCGCCCATGTTCACGCCGATCTGGCCGTCGTTACGCACATCCAGCTCGATGATGCCGCCCTTGGTCTCGACGCGAATTTGCCGTTTGGCGGTCAGGCGTTTGTCGAGCACGAAGCGCGCGAAGCAGCGCGCACCGTTGCCGCACTGTTCCACTTCCGAGCCATCGGAGTTGAAGATCCGATAACGGAAATCCACGTCCGGGTTGCTCGGCGCTTCGACAATCAGCAACTGGTCGAAACCGATACCGGTGTGCCGGTCGCCCCATTGCTTGGCGTGCTTGGGCTGAATATGCGCGTGCTGGCTGACCAGGTCGAGAACCATGAAGTCATTGCCCAGGCCGTGCATTTTGGTAAAACGCAGCAGCATGGGTTACTCCGGCAGCAGGCTTTCGCCGGCAAACAGCTCAGCCACGGTTTCGCGGCGGCGCACTTCCAAAACCTGATCACCGTCTACCAGCACTTCAGCGGCACGGCCGCGGGTGTTGTAGTTGGAACTCATCACGAAGCCATAGGCACCGGCCGAATGCACGGCCAGCAGGTCGCCTTCTTCCAGCGCCAGCTCACGATCCTTGGCGAGGAAATCGCCGGTTTCGCAGATCGGGCCGACGATGTCGTATTTGCGCGCAGCGGAGTCACGCGGTTTGACGGCGGTGACGTCCATCCAGGCCTGATACAGCGCCGGGCGGATCAGATCGTTCATCGCCGCGTCGACGATGGCGAAATCCTTGTGTTCGGTGTGCTTGAGGTATTCGACCTGGGTCAGCAGCACGCCGGCGTTGGCGACGATGAAGCGGCCCGGCTCGAACACCAATGCCAGATCACGACCATTCAAACGCTCGCGCACAGCCTTGATGTAGTCGCCGGCCAGTGGCGGCTCTTCATCGCGATAACGCACGCCCAGGCCGCCACCGAGATCGATGTGGCGCAGGTGGATGCCGCAATCGCCGAGGCGATCGACCAGATCGAGCAGACGGTCGAGGGCATCGAGGAACGGTGGCAGGCTGGTCAGTTGCGAGCCGATGTGGCAGTCGACACCGATCACTTCCAGGTTCGGCAGGTGCGCCGCACGCACGTACACGTCTTCGGCGTCGGCAATGGCGATGCCGAACTTGTTCTCTTTGAGACCAGTGGAAATGTACGGGTGGGTGCCGGCATCGACGTCCGGGTTGACGCGCAACGAGATCGGCGCGCGAACGCCCAGTTCGGCAGCCACCACTTGCAGGCGCTCCAGCTCGTCGGTGGATTCGACGTTGAAGCAGTGCACGCCGACTTCCAGGGCGCGACGCATGTCGTCACGGGTCTTGCCGACGCCGGAGAAGACGATCTTGTCGGCACTGCCGCCAGCGGCCAGCACACGCTCCAGTTCGCCACGGGAAACGATGTCGAAACCGGCGCCGAGACGGGCCAGGACATTCAGCACGCCGAGGTTGGAGTTGGCCTTGACCGCGTAGCAGACCAGGTGCGGCATGCCGGCCAGCGCATCGGCGTAGGCCAGATACTGGGCTTCGATGTGCGCACGCGAGTAGACATAGGTGGGCGTGCCGAAGCGGTCGGCGATGGCGGACAGCGCCACACCTTCCGCGAACAGCTCCCCGCCACGGTAGTTAAAAGCGTCCATGGCGATCCCTTATTGGTAAACGTCGTGCTTGTGTGCTTTGGACGGCTGCTTTTGCGAAGACTGGGCTTGCTCGGCCGGGTCCTGATCGTCATCCGGCAGGTACAGCGGGCCTTTTTGACCACAGGCCGAAACGAGGCAGGCAACCGCGACGAGCGCAGCAAGGGAAGAGATCAGGCGCTTCATGGCGAAATCCTTGAAAATGCGTTAATTGCGCCGGAGTATACCGGCCACCCGGCAGCTTGCCTATGCGAGGGGGTTCCCGTCCGGCGGGGCTCTCTGGATACTGGCAATTCCTGCGGGAGCGCTGGATGGGAAATGGTGCTTGGTCGTTAATCTTTGCAATCGGCCGGCAGCGTCCGTATCTTGCGGCGCTTGAGCCTGACCCGACATTTTTTGAGGTTGCCACAATGAGTTTGTCCGAAGCGCGTTTCCACGATCTGGTCGATGCCACCCAGCAGGCGTTGGAAGAGTTGCTGGAGGATCATGCCGACGATATCGAGATCACGGCCGGCATGATGACCATCAAGTTCGATAACGGCAGCCAGTTGATCATCAGTCGCCAGGAGCCGCTGCGTCAGCTGTGGCTGGCGGCGCGTTCCGGTGGATTCCATTTCGACTACGACGAAGAGTCGGGCAAATGGAGCTGCGAGAAGTCTGAAGAACTGCTCGGTGAAGTACTGGCTCGTTGCGTTCAGGACCAGACCGGCCTCGAGCTGGACTTCGAAGAGATCTGATCGTGACCGAGGTTGCCCCACGCCCACCCAAGCCGCTCTACAGCAACGTCAGCCCGGCGGTGCCGTCACCGTGCAGCGGCGTGTGCCGGCTGGATGAGCAGAAGGTTTGCCTTGGCTGCTTCCGCCATGTCGAAGACATTCGTGAATGGCGTTCGGCGGACGATCAACGCCGCCGGGTGATTGTTGCCCAGGCCGCCAGGCGCAGAACCACCTCCCTGTAGGAGCTGCCGCAGGCTGCGATCTTTTGATCTTGCTCCTTTAAAAGCAAAGATCGCAGCCTGCGGCAGCTCCTACAGGGTTAGCGGGGTGCCGGGTGGGTGGCTTGTATATTTTTTGAGCTGTGATAGTGTCCGAACACGCCTCAACCCATCGAGGCCTGGTGAAAACCCCGTCTTTTTTGGCGGGGTTTTGCTTTTTTTGTGTGCAGAAGAAAGGAGTCTGCCCGGATCATGACCGCACCTTCCATCACCCTTACCCGTCTGGACGTACAACGTCTGGAGCGCCTGATCGACAACCTGAACGAGAAAGACCAGGCTGCGCCGGGCGTGATCGCGCTGCAAACCGAACTGGACCGCGCCGATACACTGGTCGGCCACGATGAAGTGCCCGCTGATGTCGTGACGATGAATTCACGCGTGCACTGCCGCGAAGAAGGCAGCGGCAAGGATTATCACCTGACGCTGGTCTATCCCAAGGATGCCAATGCTGACGAAGGCAAGATCTCGATCCTCGCACCGGTCGGCAGCGCGCTGCTGGGCCTGAAGGTCGGTCAGCACATCGACTGGCCCGCGCCGGGTGGCAAGACCCTGAAACTGACTTTGCTGGAAGTCGAGTCGCAACCGGCCAACGGCGGTGATTTCCGCGAGTGACCCCGCCTCAGATCTGTTCGAGCGCCTCGTTCAGGGCGCGCTCCAGGTCGGCCTTGTAGCGCAAATACAGATTGCTTGAACTCTGCCCGTCACCAAGCAGGCCCGAGAGGTCCAGGTCGGTGATGTAGCAGCGATAGCGCTCGGTTTCGCGGCGCTGTTCGACGATCTCCCGGGCGACCACGCTAAACAGCTGGTCGCCATGTTCGAGCTCGCTGAATTCTCGTTGATTGCAATACAGGGTGACCTGCACTTCGCCCGGTGCGGCTTTGCCAATGATTGCCTGCACATCGTAGAACGGTTTGTTCACCGGGGTTTGCGGCGCCGGCCGTGCTTCGACCCGGCGCGCGCGCCCCGGGCCTGAAGGCAATAACTGGTAATACAAGGTTTCGAGGCTGATCGCCCGGCTGCCGTCCATCGGCAACAGTGCTTCTCGCCGGTACTGGATCGATTGCAGGAATCGCTGCAGCGGCACCAGCAGGCTCTGTTCGTCGTGGTACGGCAGATGCTGTTGCCACAGCGCGTTGAACTCATCCAGCACGTACAACTCGGCCTGTTGTTCGGTAATCCGGTAGAACACCTGAATCGCCTCCGGCTGGCCCATGGGCAGAATCAGCGCGAGGTCATGATCCTCCAGCGCCATCGGATCCAGGTGCAGCGGGCTATAGCGCGGCTGTTCTTCACCCAGATAATCGAGCAGCGCCGGCAGGGTGGCGAGCGCGACATGATTGACCTGGCCCGGCACCAGTTCCAGCACGTGATAGTGCTGTTGCACCTGAATCAGGTAGCGGTGGTTGAGCTCGCTGAGCAGCAGAGTCTGCGCAGTATCGATGACTTCTTCGACGCGCCGGGCAATGAACTGTGCGCGGTTGTGGCAGAAGCAGCGCACTTTCAATGACGGCTGCTGCGGGCCGCGCGGCAGGTTGTTGAGGTAGTCGCGCAGGCAGTCGAGAAATGCGTGGGGACCGTCGAAGCGGTTGACCAGCACTTCGTTCCAGCTGTTGAGCGTGACCTGATCGAGGGTCAATACAAGGTTTTCGCGCACCCCGGCGTAACTCAACGAATCGGTGCGCTCGGTGGTCATCAGGATGTTCAGGTCGCGATGATGCTTGAGCGGGTCGACACCGACGTTGACCAGTATCAGCACCTCGCTCGGCACCGCGGCGCGCAGCAGCGGCTCTTCTGCAACGGTTGGCAGGGGCAGGGCGATGCACTGCTGCAGGCTGCCGAGCAGGTTGAACAACTCGAACTCGCTCATGTCGCTGGTGCCGGGATGAAGGGCCAGGCGCGTGCTGCTGTCGATCACGCCGTTGCGATGGCACCAGGTCAGCAGCTCGAGCAACTCGCGGCTGCGCTTGATCGGCGCAAAGTGCTCCCATTCCAGGGCGTTCAGGCTGCCGTTGTACAAGCCCCACTGGGTTTGCCCGGGCTCTTTCTTGTTCGGCGACTGCACCAGGGTCAAGGTGTCTTCGGCGAGGTCCGGGGCGATGCCGGGATTGATGAATTCGACCTTGTCGGCCTTGCGCTCGAACGCGGCGTACAGGCGACGGCCAAGCACGTTCAGGTCGCGCTTGTTGATCAGGCTGACGGTCTGTTCGCTGCGGGCAAACTGGGTCAGGAAGCGGTAGCTGTAATTCAGCTCATTGACCAGGGCGCGGCGTTCAGCGCTGACCTGGCGGACTTTCCACTGGCTGCGGCTGTCGAGCAAGGCCAGTTGGCGCTGATCCCAATGCCATTCGTGCGCCAGGCGCTCCAGCAGCGAGCGCTGCCAGCTCTGGGTGCGGCTGCTGCCAGTGAGCTTGCGGTTGACCTTGAGGTACAACGCGCGTCGTACCAGCTCCAGCCGCTCCGGCTCGTTGCGGGCGGTCAGGTACTCTTCGATGCGTCGGTACACGACCATGTACGGATCCAGCTCATCCAGATCCAGTTGATTGGCAAACACGGCCTGCTTGTAACGCAGGCTCAAGCACTGCACTTTCGGGTGTTCGCTGGCGTAGACCTCGGTCAGCAACAATTTGAGTACCGATTTGTAGGGCGACTCAATGCCCTTGAACAGTTGCCACAGGCCGGCGCCGATGAACTCGCCCGGCGGAATCGTCGCCAAATGCCCGAGATCCAGCGTCTCGTCGGCGCGGATGAAGCGCTTGGACAGCAAAGTGTGGGTGTACAAGTCGTACGCACTTTCTTCGTAGACCGGCACCAGCCACCAGATCGGCGTGCGTCCGCCCAGCCAGATCGCGGTGCGATAAAACTCGTCCAGCAGCAGATAGTGCTGAGTGCTGCCGCAATTTTCGGAGCTGAGCTGGCTGTCGCGTTCGCCTGTGACGAAACGCACCGGGTCGATCAGAAAGAAGTGCGCCTCGGCGCCCTGGGTCGCGGCCCAGGCTTCGAGCAGCTGGCATTTTTTGCGCAGCTCGGCGATCTCGCTTTCGCCCAGATCCGGCGCATGGCAGACCCACACGTCCATGTCGCTCTGATCGGCCTGGGCCAGGGTGCCGAGGCTGCCCATCAGGAACAGCCCGTGAATCGGCCGTGGCGGGTTGCTGCCGTGGCGTGGTTTGTAGGAGAACGAGCGAGTCAGGCGTTGTGCTTCGGCGAGGGCGATGGCGTCCGGTTCATAGTTGGACAGCCCGGCTGGCGTGCTGCCGGAAACATAGCCCGGCAGCAGCGGATGATTGACGTGGAAGAACAGCGGCAGCAGGGTCAGCACGCCTTGCTGGCGGGTCGACAGCCCTTCGAGTGCCCGGCCAAGGCGACCTTCATTGAGCTTGAGAAAACGCGCGCGCAGCTGGCTGAGTACCTTGCGGTCGATGCCTTCGTCCAGATCGGGGCGGATTTCATGGGTGCGCGTCATGTCAGCTCAAACCGGCTCGTGGGCTCGGACGAAGAGGGTCTCGGAATGGGAGGCAGTTTAGCCTTTGCACGGCGGGACTTTTAAGCTGAATTTGTTTTTTGACGTCAGATTTTTAGCGCGAGGGCCGGGCAGGCCCGCGGAAATCCCGTGGCAGGAGTTCCCGTGGGCAAAAGAAGGGGGGATCAGGCGGTTTCCTGCTCTCTCAGAATGGTCAGCACGGTTTGCACATTTTGCGCGGCATCGCGACCCAGGCTGGTCAGATACCCGCCATCGGGCTGGTCGGTGAGTTCTTTTTCGAAGAGGCGTTTGGCGGCGGCAATGTGTTTCGGGGCAGCGGTCTGATGAATTTTCAAACCTTCCTGGGAACTGTCCAGGTTGAAGAGTGCGAGGACTTCCAGTTCGGCAACCAACTCAGGGGTAAGCGACATAAGGACTCCAGACTTTCTAGGAATTGGACGACAGCGTCCCTAAGGTGAACCCGCTTTTGCGGCATGTCCAGTGCTCAGATCAGGGATTTTGTCTTGAGGCGGATTCCAGTGTAGTCGGGGCCGGAGAGATGGCTGGATGGATGGGTGACAAATTGTGTGGGAGTGAGCCTGCTCGCGAAAGCGGTGTGTCATATAGCGTTGTTTTTGCTGATACACGGCATTCGCGAGCAGGCTCGCTCCCACAAGGGGATATGTTTTGCTTACTGCTTTTCCGCTGGCAGCTCGGGCAGCGCACGCAGTGCGGTTTCATACCACTCGGTATCGAACGCGCGGTCTTCGTCGAGCATCGCGTCAATCTCATAGGCCAGCACGTGCGCCATCAGATTGAGGATCTCTTCGCGCTCGACACCCACCAGGGTCAACTTGTTGAAGGTCGCCTTGGCGGCTGGCGGGTTGTCGCTTTCGATCTGGTTCTCGATGGCTTCGATCAACGTCGCCTCGGTGAACTCTTCTTCGTCGTTGTCGATGTCTGTCGGCTCGCTCATGGCAGGCTCCTCAAGGAAAGGCGCCAGTTTACCCGCATTCAGCGGCGTGATGCTGCTGGCAGGATCGTGACGGGCGATCTATAAACAGTGCCTGCCCACCCCGCACGGCCTGGAGGCTATGTGATGTTCAAGCTCTATGGATTCGCTGTCAGCAACTACTACAACATGGTCAAACTGGCACTGCTGGAAAAAGGCCTGGCGTTCGAAGAAGTCACCTTCTACCCGACGCAGACCCCGGAGTCGCTGGCGATCAGCCCGCGCGGCAAAGTGCCGGTACTCGGTGTCGATGCCGGATTTATTAACGAAACCGCGATCATCCTCGAATACCTTGAGCAGACCCAGAAAGGTACGCCGCTGCTGCCGAGCGATCCATTCGAGCGAGCGCAGGTGTTGGCGATTGCCAAGGAAATCGAGCTGTACATCGAGCTGCCGGGTCGCGCCTGTTATGGCGAGGCGTTCTTCGGCGCGACGGTGCCGGACGCGATCAAGGAGAAAACCAAAGCCGAGCTGTTGCTGGGTTTTGCGGCACTGGGCCGACACGGCAAGTTCGCGCCGTACGTGGCGGGCGACAGCCTGAGCATTGCGGATCTGTACTTTCTGTACAGCGTGCCGCTGGCCTGTGCGGTCGGGCAAAAACTGTTCGGGATCGATTGGCTGGCGGAGATGCCGAAAGCCAAGGCGCTGCTGGAGCAGCTTGAGCAGAATCCGCATGTGCAGAAGATTGCTGCGGACAAAGAGGCGGCGATGCCGGCGTTTTTGGCGATGATCGCTGCCAAGAAGTGATATTGCGGCGTTTGTAAATAGGTAATCGCTGGCAAGCCAGCTCCCACAGGTCTTTGGGTCGAACACAAAATCGTGTTCCAACAGAGAACCCTGTGGGAGCGGGCTTGCCCGCGATGCTTTTAGCGGCTTGCGATCAACGTCTGACCGCGAACCACCGCTGCCTTGACCTGCGCCGGCGCAGTCCCGCCGATGTGGTCACGGGCATTCACCGAGCCTTCCAGCGTCAGTACGGCAAACACGTCCTGCTCGATCTGGTCGCTGAACTGGCGCAGTTCCTCCAGGCTCATCTCGGCCAGATCCTTGCCGGTATCCACACCGTATTTCACCGCGTGACCGACGATTTCGTGGCAATCACGGAACGGCAGGCCACGGCGTACCAGGTAGTCCGCCAGGTCGGTGGCGGTGGAGAAACCGCGCAGGGCCGCTTCACGCATGATCGCGTGTTTCGGCTTGATCGCCGGGATCATGTCGGCAAAGGCGCGCAGCGAATCGCGCAGGGTGTCGGCGGCGTCGAACAGCGGTTCCTTGTCTTCCTGATTGTCCTTGTTGTAGGCCAATGGCTGGCCTTTCATCAGGGTCAGCAGGCCCATCAGCGCGCCGAATACCCGGCCGGTCTTGCCGCGTACCAGCTCCGGCACGTCCGGGTTTTTCTTTTGCGGCATGATCGAGCTGCCGGTGCAGAAACGATCCGGCAGATCGATGAACTGGAATTGCGCGCTGGTCCACAGCACCAGCTCTTCGGAGAAGCGCGACAGGTGCATCATCGCGATGCTCGCGGCCGAGCAGAATTCGATGGCGAAGTCGCGATCGGAAACGTTGTCCAGCGAGTTACCGCCGACGGCATCGAAACCCAGCAGTTGCGCGGTGTATTCGCGGTCGATCGGGTAGGTGGTGCCGGCCAGCGCAGCGCTGCCCAGCGGCATGCGGTTGGTGCGCTTGCGGCAGTCGACCAGACGCTCGTAGTCGCGGCTGAGCATTTCGAACCAGGCCAGCATGTGGTGGCCGAAGGTCACCGGTTGTGCGGTCTGCAGGTGAGTGAAGCCGGGCATGATGCTCGCCGCTTCACGGTCGGCCTGCTCCAGCAGGCCTTTTTGCAGGCGAGTGATTTCGGCCAGGATCAGGTCGATTTCGTCACGCAGCCACAGGCGGATGTCGGTGGCGACCTGATCGTTACGGCTGCGCCCGGTGTGCAGTTTCTTGCCGGTGATGCCGATGCGGTCAGTCAGGCGCGCTTCGATGTTCATGTGCACGTCTTCGAGGTCGACGCGCCAGTCGAACTGGCCGGCCTCGATTTCGCCCTGGATGGTCTGCAGGCCATCGATGATGCTGTCGCGCTCGGCATCCGTCAGCACGCCGACCTTGGCCAGCATGGTGGCGTGGGCGATCGAGCCCATGATGTCGTGGCGATACAGGCGCTGGTCGAAAGTGACGGAGGCGGTGAAGCGGGCGACGAAGGCGTCGACGGGTTCACTGAAGCGGCCGCCCCAGGACTGATTGGTCTTGTCAGTGCTCATGAATTCGCTCGTATCGGCTTGGAGAAAGAAGGCGTGAAACGCTGGCGCGGATAATAACAGGGTTGCCAATCCTGTCGCTGACACCGGTCGATACGTTTTTTTCTCATCTGCTCGTTCATAGTCGGCGCTGTCTGCAAGGGATTTGCGCAAGGATATTTTTCGATTGAGCAATATCGGCCCGGCAAGCGTCTACAGTTGGACATAAGGGTCGGCGCGACTGCAGATCGCGCTAAGGTCTGGACGCCGACTATAAGAAGAGGGGGTGGGTGGATTTGTCCTTTGGCATACCCCGTGAAAAACGCAGAAAACAGCGGGCTTTGAGCAGTACGACCCGGACACTGGCAAATATTGCTGGCCGACGTACGGCACTTTTTGGCGCTCGGGCTAGTCTTAGCGTGGATCGCGGTGACGGACGTCACTTCACCTGTCTACGCTATCCTTGTGCGAGACTCACGCAGGAATCCAGCGCAATATGAATGTCCTGATCGTTGATGACGAACCACTGGCTCGCGAGCGCCTCAGCCGAATGGTGAGCGAGCTCGAGGGTTATACAGTTCTGGAGCCCAGCGCCACGAATGGCGAAGAGGCGTTGGCGCTGATCGACAGCCACAAGCCGGATATCGTGCTGCTCGATATCCGCATGCCGGGCCTCGATGGCCTGCAGGTGGCTGCCCGTCTGTGCGAGCGTGAAACGCCGCCGGCCGTGGTGTTTTGCACCAGCCCCGATGAATTTGCCGTGGAAGCCCTGCAGGCCAGCGCCGTGGGCTATGTGGTGAAACCCGTGCGAACCGAACATCTGCATGACGCCCTGAAGCGGGCTGAACGTCCCAACCGGGCGCAACTTTCGGCCCTGACTCGGCCTGCCGCCGAAAGCGGCAACGGCCCGCGCAGTCATATCAGCGCCCGAACCCGAAAAGGCATCGAACTGATCCCGCTGGATCAGGTGGTCTATTTCATTGCTGATCACAAGTACGTGACCCTGCGCCATGAAAGTGGCGAGGTGCTGCTGGACGAGCCGCTCAAGGCCCTCGAAGACGAATTCGGCGAGCGTTTCGTGCGCATCCACCGTAACGCGCTGGTCGCCCGCGACCGTATCGAGCGTCTGCAACGCACGCCGCTGGGGCATTTCCAGCTATTTCTCAAAGGCCTCAATGGTGATGCGCTGATCGTCAGCCGGCGGCATGTGGCCGGTGTGCGCAAGATGATGCAGGGCCTCTGATCCGGCCTTCGCGCGCGGTTGCACTTTTCTTCTGCCGGGCATTGCAGGCCAGGGAGGCCACGCCGTTTCTGATTCAAGTCAAAGTGGACTTGGCTGAGCTGTTATTATCCGCCGTATCTATTCAGTACGGATTGATCCATGTCCTCTCGCGAAATCCGCATCGCCACCCGTAAAAGTGCGCTGGCCCTCTGGCAGGCCGAATACGTCAAAGCCCGTCTGGAGGAGGCCCATCCGGGTCTGCTGGTGACGCTGGTGCCCATGGTCAGTCGCGGCGACAAGCTGCTCGACTCACCGCTGTCGAAAATCGGCGGCAAGGGGCTGTTCGTCAAGGAACTGGAAACCGCGCTGCTGGAAAACGAAGCCGACATCGCCGTGCATTCGATGAAAGACGTGCCGATGGACTTCCCTGAAGGCCTGGGGCTGTTCTGCATCTGCGAACGTGAAGATCCGCGTGATGCTTTCGTTTCCAATACCTATCAAAGCCTGGATGCGCTGCCTGCCGGCGCTGTCGTCGGTACCTCCAGCCTGCGACGTCAGGCGCAACTGTTGACCCGTCGCCCGGATCTGGAAATCCGCTTCCTGCGCGGCAACGTCAACACCCGTCTGGCCAAGCTCGATGCCGGCGAGTACGACGCGATCATTCTCGCGGCAGCCGGCCTGATTCGTCTCGGTTTCGAAGACCGCATCACCTCGGCGATCAGCGTCGACGACAGTCTGCCGGCCGGTGGCCAGGGCGCGGTCGGCATCGAATGTCGTAGCGCCGATACGCAAATCCACGTCTTGCTCGCACCGCTGCATCATGCCGATACCGCTTCGCGCGTGACCGCTGAACGTGCTCTGAACAAACATCTGAATGGCGGCTGCCAAGTGCCGATCGCCTGCTACGCCGTGCTTGAAGGTGAGCAGCTGTGGCTGCGTGGCCTGGTGGGCGAGCCGAGCGGCGGCAAGCTGCTCAGCGCCGAAGAGCGTGCGCCGCGTGCCAATGCCGAAGCGTTGGGCGTGCAGGTCGCTGAAGCCTTGCTCAGTCAGGGTGCCGACGAGATTCTCAAAGCGGTGTATGGCGAGGCAGGTCACGAGTGACTGCCTGGCGCCTGCTGCTGACGCGTCCTGCGGATGACTGCGCGGCGCTGGCCGGGGTGTTGGCCGCAGAAGGTTTTTTCAGCAGTTGCCTGCCGCTTCTGGACATCGTGCCGCTGCCGGTCTCTGACAAGATACGTCGGGCACTGGCGCAGCTTTCGGGTTGCAGCGCGGTCATCGTGGTCAGCAAACCGGCGGCGCGGATTGCGCTTGATCTGCTGGACGCTCATGGGCCTGGGTCGTTGTCGATGCCGTGGTTCAGCGTCGGCGCGGCGACCGCGCAGATTCTTCGCGATCACGGTCTCGACGTGCACTTTCCCGCCGACGGCGATGACAGCGAAGCTCTGCTGCAATTGCCGCGTCTGCGCGAAGCGGTCAGCGGGGCCGACGCGCAGGTGCTGATCCTGCGCGGGGAGGGCGGTCGCGAGTTGCTCGCCGAGCGCCTGCGTGCGCTAGGTGCTAGTGTCGAGTATCTGGAGTTATACAGGCGTGACCTGCCAGCCTATGCCCCGGATGAACTGCCACGACGGATCGAAGCGGAACGCTTGAACGGGCTGGTGGTCAGCAGTGGACAGGGTTTCGAGCACCTGTGCCAACTGGCCGGCGCTGCCTGGCCGGCGATTGCGCAGTTGCCGTTGTTTGTGCCAAGCCCAAGGGTCGCCGAGCTGGCACGTGCCGCCGGGGCCCAAACAGTTGTGGATTGCCGTGGCGCGAGTGCTGCGGCTTTGCTGACGGCGTTACGGGAGCATCCCGTGCCCGTTCTCTAATGCAAAGGATGGATACGTGAGCGAAACAGCCTTGCCTAAAGATGATGTCCAGCCTGTGATCGATGCCCAGGTTGAAACGCCACCGCCGGCCCAAGCGCCGCGCCGAGGCAACGGCCTGGCCATTGTCGCCCTGTTGCTCGGCGCTGCCGGCGTGGCGATCGGTGGCTGGGGTGTCTGGCAGGTGCGTCACCTGCAGACCAACACTGCGCAGCAGTCCGGCCAGGTGCAGGCGTTGAACGATCAGGCGCAGAGCCTCAAGCTCAACGAACAGCGCCTGACCGAGCGCCTCGCGCAACTGCCCGGTGCCGATGAACTCGCCGAGCGCCAACGTCTGGTGACGCAACTGCAGGGTGATCAGCAGCGCCTCAACCAGCGTCTGGAAACCGTCCTCGGTGCCAGCCGCAAGGACTGGCGTCTGGCCGAGGCCGAGCATCTGCTGCGACTGGCCAGCCTGCGTCTTTCGGCCTTGCAGGACATCAGCAGCGCGCAGGCGCTGGTGCAGGGCGCTGACGAAATTCTCCGTGAGCAGAATGATCCGGGATCGTTCGCCGCCCGCGAGCAAGTGGCGAAAACCCTCGTCGCGCTGCGCAGCACCGAACAGCCGGATCGCACCGGCCTGTTTCTGCGCATTGGTGCCTTGCGTGACCAGGTCATCGAACTGACCGAACTGGCCCCGGAGTACAAGGATCGTGGCGAGTCACTGCTGGGCCTGACCGCTGACGGCGATGGTGCCAGTCGCTGGGCGCAGTGGTGGGATCAGGTGTCGCGTTACATCCGCATCGATTTCAATGCCGACAAGAACGTGAAGCCACTGCTGGCCGGGCAAAGCCTGAGTCAGGTGCGTCTGGCCCTGAGCCTCGCGCTGGAGCAGGCGCAATGGGCGGCGCTCAATGGCCAGGCGCCCGTCTACACCCAGGCGCTGACCGAAGCGCGGGACGTGCTCAAGGGCAATTTCAACCCGGACAATCCGCAGAGCAAAACCATGCTCGAACAGGTTGCCGAGCTGAGCCAGCAACCGGTCACCGTCAAGACGCCGGACCTGACCGGCACATTGAGCGCGGTGCAGGCTTATCTGGAGCGGCGTAACGTCAACGCTGAAGAGTCGGTCAAACCGTTCGCCAAACCTGCCGCCAGCACCGCGCAGGAGACCACGCCATGAAACGCCTGTATGTGATCGTGTTTCTGGTGATTGCGGCGACAGCGGCACTGGGCCTGGCGATTGCCGAGCACTCCGGTTACGTGCTGATCGCCTACAAGAGCTTCCGTTATGAATCGAGCCTGTGGGCGACGCTGGCACTGATCGCCGTGTTGTGGCTGCTGATTTGGGGCATCAAAGCCCTGATCGAGCTGGTCATGGCCTCCAGTGGTGTGGTCAACCCGTGGTCGCGACGTAATCGCAGCCGGCGGGTGCAGGTGGCCATCGAACACGGGCAACTGGATCTGGCCGAAGGTCGCTGGGCCAGCGCGCAACGTCATCTGTCTCGCGCCGCCGAGGCCGAGCGCCAGCCGTTGTTGTATTACCTCGGCGCGGCACGCGCGGCCAACGAGCAAGGCAAGTACGAGGAGTGCGATCAGTTGCTTGAGCGTGCGCTGGAGCGCCAGCCGCAGGCCGAACTGGCGATTGCCTTGAGTCATGCGCAATTGCAGACCGATCGCGGTGATACCGACGGCGCCCTGGTGACCCTGCAAGCGATGCACGAGCGGCATCCGCATAACGTGCAGACTTTGCGGCAGTTGCAGCGTCTGCATCAGCAGCGCGGCGACTGGTCGGCGGTGATTCGCCTGTTGCCGGAACTGCGCAAGGACAAGGCTCTGCCGCCAGCCGAACTGGCTGAACTGGAAAGGCGAGCCTGGGGTAACAACCTGTCGCTGGCGGCGCATCGTGACGAGGACGGCAAGGTTGGTCTGCAGTCGCTCACCCGTGCCTGGGAGCAATTGACGTCCGCGCAGCGCCAAGAGCCGGCACTGGTGCTGGCATACGCCGAGCAACTGCGTCAGCTGGGTGCACAGGTTGAAGCGGAAGAAGTCCTGCGCAGCGCCCTCAAGCGCAAGTACGACAGCCATCTTGCACGGCTGTATGGCCTGGTCCGCGGCAGTGATCCGGCGCGTCAGTTGCAGACCGCCGAAGGCTGGCTCAAAGAGCATCCGGCCGATCCGAGCCTGTTGCTGACCCTCGGTCGTCTCTGTCTGCAAACCAGTTTATGGGGCAAGGCACGGGATTACCTGGAAAGCAGTCTGCGGCTGCAGCGCAATCCGGAGGCCTGTGCAGAGCTGGCGCGTCTGCTCGCGCAACTGGGTGACACCGAGCGCAGTAACCAGTTGTTCCAGGAAGGTCTCGGATTGCTGGATGAGCGCCTGCTGGCCGCGCCGTTGCCAGTGCCGGTTCACGCCTGATATCGCGAGGGAGCATGCTCCCTCGTGAACGTTCAGTGAGCGAATAATTACCTCCGGCGGGCGTCTTGGGCGATGTCCTACAGCGGACTACGCCTATTCCTCTCGCGTCTGTCGGGTTTTCCCTACACTTCTGGTGAACTGTCGCCAGAGCTCCGCCTTGAAAGGCTGACAAGCTTTCCTCTACCGTAACTGCCTGTCTCCATTGCTACGGAAAAGCCATGTCGTTGGCCTGTTCACGCTCCTTGTTATTCACGGCTTTCACTGCAGGGGCTATGGCCCTGGGAGCTTCCTATTATCTCGAGTATGCGGTCGGGCTGACGCCCTGCAGCCTGTGCCTGGCGCAAAGATTCTTCATGGCGGTGCTGACGTTGTGTTGCGGGGTGGCGGCAGTCCATGGACCACGGCGTTTCGGCCTGTCGCTGTACTGGGGCGCTGCGCTTGGCCTGAGCCTGGGCGGGACGACGGCAGCCTGGCGACAGGTGTTGTTGCAGAGTGACCCGCTGGTGCAGATGACGAGATGCGCGCCAGATTCCGAAGCGTTGTTCAGCAATCTGCCATGGTTGTGTGCCACGGTGCGGATGCTCAGAGGGGATGGTGATTGCGCAGAAATTTCCTGGACACTGTTCGATTTGAGTATCCCCGAGTGGAGCCTGCTGTTCTTTGTGGCAATGTTCATCCTGTCTGTGTACCAATTGCTGAGGCTGGTCTGGAGCGCTCTGCAGCGCTCCCCCAGCGGCGAAGCGTCGCACCGCGCGCTGGTCAGGGATTAAACACTTGTATGAACTTTATCTCCTGCGTACCTTGAAGCCACAGGCGTGCGGGCATAATCTGGCCCGCACGTGTCATTGGATTTATGTTGCTCGATGACGCTCTGCCCGGTTCGCCTCCAAGCGATAACAGCCAGAAAAGGGGCGCGGGTGTAGAGCAGCATGACCCACAAGGGAAGAGAGATCGCCATGCTCGAAAGTTGTCAGAATGCTCAGGAACGCTGGGGTGGAGTTCATCTGCTGATCGACCGCTGGTTGCAAGAGCGTGAAGAACTGATCGGTGCCTACGACAAGCTGGGCGACAAGCCGCAGGCTCTGTCCGAGAACCGTAAACCCTTGCTGGAATTCTGCGGTGTGCTTGTCGATTATGTCTCGGCCGGGCACTTCGAGATCTACGAACAACTGACCGGTGAAGCCAAGGCGTTCAACGACAAGCGCGGCCTCGAACTCGCCGAAACCCTTTACCCGCGTATTGACGTCATCACCGAAAAACTCCTCGCGTTCAACGACCTTTGCGATGCGGGCAAATGCGTCGCCGAGAAGTTCAAGGAGCTGGGTGGCCTGCTGCACGAGCGCTTCGAGCTGGAAGACTGTCTGATTGAAGTGCTGCACACGGCACACAAGGAAGAAGATACCGCTCAGGCCTGATTGATTTTCTCAGGCACAAAAAAACGCGATGCGCCGAAAGCGCATCGCGTTTTTTTATGCCCGTGAATCGGCGTGAATTAGCTCGTTGCACCGCGCAATTCGATCTCAAACACCAGCGGTGTGAACGGCGCGATCAGATCACCCGCACCATCGGCCCCGTAGGCCTGATCCGATGGAATCACCAGTCGCCACTTGGCACCTACCGGCATGTTCTGCAGTGCGGTACGCCAGCCGGCAATCACACTGTCGAGGCTGAACCATTGCGGCTGAGTGTTCTGGTCGAACACCGTGCCATCCGGTAATCGACCGACGTACAGCACCTGCACTTTTCCATCGGGCCCGGCCTTGGCACCAGTGCCTGGGGTCAGCTCGGTCAGGAGAATGCCGTCGGCCAATTCTTTCACCCCCGGTTTGGCTTTTTCGGCGGTGAGAAAACGTTGTTCGTTTTCCATCGCGGCATCGCTTGAAGGCAGCGTTGAGTGTTCGGCGTTTTGCGATTCGTGATCGGCGAGGATCTGCTCGATCCGTGCTTCGCTCAGTGCCAATGGCTTGCCTTGATAGGCCTGCTGCAATCCGTCGACCAACGCCTGAATCTGCAATTGCGGGACCTCTTGGCGCAAGCGCTCACCGAGGCTGGCGCCGAGGCTGTAGGCCAGATCGTGAGCATCGTTCGCGGTGGTTTTTTCGTCGGCGTGGGCGGCAGAAAAAATCATCCAGAGGGATAAAACAAGGTAGCGCGACATGGGCACACTCCGTCCTGAGATGCGGGCGATTATGCCAGCGCGAACGTCTGCAACGGTGAACTGCTTTTGTCTTTGTGCAGAACATTTTCGCTTCGTTGCAACGCAACGGTTTCGTTACTGTCAAGATGACCTAGCGGCGGTAACTGCAGAGGTCTAGTATGAGCCGCACTCACGTCAGCCAGGAGGTAAACCATGTCGGCCACCAAGAAGCCTGTAAACACTCCGTTGCACTTACTCCAACAACTCTCGGGCAGCCTGCTCGAGCATTTGGAAAACGCTTGCTCCCAAGCCTTGGCTGATGCTGAAAAACTGCTCGCCAAACTGGAAAAGCAACGCGGCAAGGCGCAAGAAAAGCTGCACAAATCCCGCACCAAATTGCAGGACGCAGCCGCTGCCGGTAAAGCCAAGGCGCAGAACAAGGCCAAGGCTGCGGTCAAAGAACTCGAAGATCTGCTCGATGCGCTGAAGAATCGCCAGTCCGACACTCGCAGCTACATTCTGCAACTCAAGCGAGACGCCCAGGAAAGCCTGAAACTGGCCCAGGGTGTCGGTCGTGTGCAAGAAGCCGCCGGCAAAGCGTTGACCTCTCGCGCAGCAAAACCTGCAGCAGTGCCTGCGAAGAAAGCAGCCGCGAAACCTGCGGCGGCGAAAGCGCCGGCGAAAACTGCTGCAGCCAAACCAGCGGCAAAACCAGCGGCAAAACCCGCGGCCAAGGCACCGGCTAAAACCGCCGCCAAACCTGCTGCCAAAACCGCAGTGAAAAAACCGGCCGCAGCGAGCGCTGCGAAACCGGCTGCTCGTACTGCCGCTGCCAAACCTGCAGCGACAAAACCGGCTGCCAAGCCAGCGGCAAAACCTGCTGCGCGCAAAGCCGCTCCGGTAAAAACCGCTGCTGCTAAACCAGCTGCCAAAGTCGCGGTAAAACCGGCTGCCAAGCCTGTCGCGAAAACAGCCGCTGCAAAACCGGTCGCGGCAAAACCAGCTGCCAAGGTTGCTGCCAAACCAGTGGCCAAGCCTGCTGCTAAAACCGCGGCCAAACCAGCGACCAAACCTGCAGCAGCAAAACCTGCGACCGCTGCGGCCAAGCCTGCTGCCAAACCAGTAGCCGCTAAACCAGCCGCCAAGTCGGTTGCAAAACCCGCCGCGAAAAAACCGGCCGCTGCCAAACCCGCTGCCGCCAAACCGGCGACTGCACCGGCTGCCAAGCCAGCTGCTCCAGCGCCAGCCGCGGCACCTGCTCCAGCCGCTTCCACCTCGACCACCTCGACTGCGCCAACGCCAGCCGCTGCGTCGAGCGTCAGCAGTAACCCGACCAGCGCTTCCTAAGTGCCGGTTGCCGCGACGCGCAGCACTTGCAGCGCGTCGCGGTTCGGGCTGGCGGTTGCCCCCGCAAGACTCTCCAGCCATTGTCCCGACGCTGAGGCGTCATCGCGAGGCCAGTGCTGAGCGACCTGTTCCAGCTGCCACAGCAGATGTCGTTCGGCTTCCAGCTCCAGCGCTTTCATTTGTTCTCGCAGACCCTTGAGTACCGGATCATCTTCGGCCAGGGTTTTCCATTGAGTGCGCAGCGCACGCAGTGGCTGCACCACCTCCCGATCCCAAGGCCCCACCAGTTTTTTCAGCTGCTCTACGCGCTGTTCGTCACAGGCCGCGCCACGTTGCTCAAGCCACAAACTACAGAGCAGCAGGCAGACGTTGGCCCCCGCCGTTTGCAGTTGCAGGCAGGCAGGTTCCACGCCCGGTCGGGCGTAGGTGGCAAGGGAAAAGCTCCACAGGTCAGAGGACATCGTGCTACTCGCGCCAGTTGTGAGCGAAGCTGGTAGACTCCGCCGCCATTATGATCCGACTTCAGAACCTGACTTTACAGCGTGGCCCGCAACGTCTGCTAGAAGACGCCGAGCTGACCCTGCACGCCGGCCACAAAGCCGGCCTCATCGGTGCCAACGGCGCCGGCAAATCCAGCCTGTTTGCCTTGCTGCGCGGCGAGTTGCACCCGGACTCGGGCGATTGCCTGCTGCCGGCCGACTGGCGCATCGCGCACATGCGCCAGGAGGTCGACACCCTCGAGCGTCTGGCGGTCGACTATGTGCTCGATGGCGACCTGCGTCTACGTGAGGTGCAGCGTGACCTCGCCGTCGCCGAAGCGGCCCACGATGGCACGGCGCTGGCCCGCCTGCACGCCGAACTCGACAGCGCCGACGGCTATACCGCCGACGCTCGCGCCCGCAAACTGTTGGCCGGCCTCGGGTTCACCAATGAGCAGATGGACCGTCAGGTAGGCGATTTCTCCGGTGGCTGGCGGATGCGTCTGAACCTGGCGCAGGCCCTGATGTGTCCGTCGGATTTGCTGCTGCTCGACGAACCGACCAACCACCTGGATCTCGATGCGATCATCTGGCTCGAAGAATGGCTGAAAAGTTACCCGGGGACCTTGCTGCTGATTTCCCACGACCGCGACTTCCTCGATGAAGTGGTCGATCACGTGGCCCACGTCGATCAGCGCAAACTGACCCTGTACCGGGGCGGCTATACCGCATTCGAACGTGCCCGTGCCGAGCGTCTGGCCCAGCAGCAACAGGCGTACGAGAAGCAGCAGGCGCAACGTGCGCACATGGAAAGCTACATCGCCCGCTTCAAGGCCCAGGCCACCAAGGCCCGTCAGGCGCAGAGCCGGATCAAGGCGCTGGAACGCATGGAAGAGCTGTCGGCAGCCCACGTCGATTCGCCGTTCGACTTCGTCTTTCGTGAATCGACCAAAATCTCCAGCCCGCTGATCGACCTGTCCGATGCGCGTCTGGGTTACGGCGAAAAAACCATCCTGGAGAAGGTCAAGCTGCAACTGACCCCGGGTGCGCGGATCGGTCTGCTCGGGCCGAACGGTGCCGGTAAGTCGACCCTGATCAAGAACCTCGCCGGCGAGCTCGAACCGCTGGCCGGGCGCCTGACACGCGGCGAGAACACCGTGGTCGGCTACTTCGCCCAGCATCAGCTCGACTCGCTGGATGCCAAGGCCAGCCCGTTGCTGCACCTGCAGCGTCTGGCGCCGACCGAACGCGAGCAGACCCTGCGCGACTTCCTTGGCGGTTTCGACTTCCGTGGCGCGCGTATCGACGAGCCCGTACTGAATTTCTCCGGTGGCGAAAAAGCGCGTCTGGCCCTGGCGTTGATCGCCTGGGAGCGGCCGAACCTGTTGCTGCTCGACGAACCGACCAACCACCTCGACCTGGAAATGCGCCTGGCGCTGACCATGGCGCTGCAGGAATTCAGCGGCGCGGTACTGGTGGTGTCTCACGATCGGCACTTGCTCAAGAGCACCACCGACAACTTCTACCTCGTCGCTGACGGCAAGGTCGAAGAGTTCGATGGCGACCTTGAAGATTACGCGCGCTGGCTGGTGGAATACCGCCAGCGCAACGCTCCGGTCAGCAACACGCCGGTTAACCCGGACAAAACCGACAAGAAGGCCCAGCGCCAGGCCGCCGCTGCATTGCGTCAGCAACTGGCGCCGCACAAGCGCGAAGCCGACAAGCTCGAAGCCGAGCTCGGCAAACTGCACGAGAAACTCGCCAAGGTTGACGCCAGCCTCGGTGACAGCGACATCTACGAGCCGGCGCGCAAGAACGAGTTGCGTGATCTGCTGGCCGAGCAGGCCAAGCTGAAAGTGCGCGAAGCCGAGCTGGAAGAAGCCTGGATGGAGGCGCTCGAGACGCTGGAAAGCATGCAGGCGGAGCTGGAGGCGCTGTCCTGATGGACGCGTTCAAGTGGCCATTGCCGGCGGTGTGGGTCGAGCCGATCTGGCTCGGCGTGCAGATTCTGCTGATCCTGCTGGCCGGCTATCTGACCCAGCGTTTCGTTGCCAAAGGCCTGACCCGTCTGGGTGAGCGCTACCCGTTTCCGCCGCAGTTGCTGATGCCGCTGCGCGGCGGTCTGCGCTGGCTGATCATGGGCAGTGCGCTGATCTTTGTGCTGGAGCGCCTCGGCGTGTCGGCCACGGTGTTGTGGACGGCGCTGTCGGGTTTCGTCGCAGTGGCGGCGGTGGCGTTCTTCGCGATGTGGAGTGTGCTGTCGAACCTGCTCTGCGCGATCCTGATCTTCACCGTCGGCCCGTTCCGCCTCGGCGATGTGGTGGAGCTGGTCGACACCACTGACAAACCCGGGGTCAAAGGCCGGGTGGTGGCGATCAATCTGCTTTACACCACGTTGATCGAGGCAGAGGAGCTCGGGACGGGCAGCGCCATGGTACAAGTGCCGAACAGCCTGTTCTTCCAGCGCTCGGTGCGACGTTGGCGCGGCAGCGATGTGTTTCCGTCCAGCGGGTTCGAGAAGTAGTTTTTCCAGACACGATCAAAAGATCGTATTTCAATGCAGGAGCTGCCGCAGGCTGCGATCTTTTGCTTTTAGGCCCAAACCGCATTAGCTTTGACGTCTGTCACGATTCAAAGTCGAGGTGTGCGATGGAGCTTCAAACATGGCTGGCATTCTTTGCCGCCTGCTGGGTGATCAGTCTGTCCCCGGGTGCTGGCGCCATTGCGTCGATGTCCAGCGGCCTGCAATACGGTTTCTGGCGCGGTTACTGGAACGCGCTGGGCCTGCAAGTCGGCCTGGCGGTACAGATTGCGATTGTCGGCGCTGGGGTCGGCGCGATCCTCACTGCTTCGGCCACCGCTTTCTATGCGATCAAATGGTTCGGTGTGGCCTATCTGGTCTATCTGGCGGTCAAGCAATGGCGTGCGCTGCCCATGGACATGAGCGATGACGCAGCAGTCCGGCCGATCGGCAAACCGCTGGCGCTGGTGTTTCGCGGCTTCCTGGTCAACATCAGTAACCCCAAGGCGCTGGTGTTTATGCTGGCGGTGCTGCCGCAGTTCATCAATCCCCATGCACCGCTGCTGATGCAGTACCTGGTGATCGGCGTGACCATGATCTGCGTGGATCTGGTTGTCATGGCTGGCTACACGGGTTTGGCGTCCAAGGTGCTGCGTCTGTTGCGCACGCCGAAGCAGCAGAAACGCATGAATCGCACGTTTGCCGGGCTGTTCATTGGTGCGGCGGCGTTTATGGCGACGTTGCGTAAAGCGGCGGTCTAAGAGCCCCGGCAATAAAAAAGGCGACCTCTTGAGGTCGCCTTTTTCGTCTCTGACGATACATCTGGGTTACATCCAACTGTGGTGAGGGAGCTTTTGTGGTGAGGGGATTTATCCCCGATGGGCTGCGTAGCAGCCCCTTCTTTCAAGATCAAGAGGGGCTCGCTTCGCGAGCCATCGGGGATGAATCCCCTCACTACAGAGTTGTTCACTCAGCCGGTCAGTGCAAAATCACCGGCGCGGTATCACGCGGCAGATTGTTGCGCTGCTGCGCCTCGCGCGGCTGCTCGTAACCGCCGCCACCGAGCTGCATGCTCAGTTGCCCGGCGACGTCTTCGCCCAGGGCTTTCGACACTTCACGCACCACCCGCGGGCGGTTCAGCGAGATCTTGATGTCGCGGCCGTTCACCAGTTTGGTGTCCTGCGCTTCGCCCATCGCCGTGAAGGCCGAAGTGATCTCGTAGGTCTTGGTGTTGATCAGGCTGAAATCCGCCACCAGCGTCAGACCCAGCACTGCCGAATAGCTGTCGGTGTGCGCCAGCTCGTTCATGTCCTGGGTGAAGTCGATGTCGGATACGGTGCCGAACAGCACGTAGTCGGCGCCTTTGAAGCTGCCGGCCTTGATCCGCTTGATCACGTCATAGACGTCACCCTTGGACGACGCGGTATACGGCGTGCCCTGCACCAGCTGGAACATCCCGGTGCGCAGGATCTCGCCCTTGATGTCGCCGGTGAATTTACGCAGTTCACCCTGTTCGATGTAGCTGGTGGTCGCTTCCAGCTCGTTGTAGTTCGACGAACCACTGGAGCTGTAGTAACCCTCGCGGTAATTGTTCTGCGCCGAAACGATGTGGATGTACTGCTCCACACGCTCCTGATACGCCAGATCCGTTACCGCGACTTTCGGGGCCGCTTGCACGCTGAACGCGCAAGCCAGGGCCATCATGCCAATCCATGCGCGCATCAATTAACGCTCCGTGGTTTTGCGGATCTCTTTTTCGTCCATCCACTCGGCCAGACCGCTTTCGACGTCGATCAGTTGCAGGCTGAATTTGTAGAAAACGTCCTTGTAGTCGCTGCTGCGCTTGACGATCGAGCTGATCGAGCCTTCCAGACGGTACTTGGCGGCGATCATGTTGCCAGTCTTGGCCACGGTGCTCTTCTTGTACAGACCGCTCTGGTTTTGCAGCTTGAGCTGATCGACCTGGCTCTGCATCGCGGTGTTGTCGCTGGCGAAGCGGGCAGTGCCGGACTTCATCAGTTGAGTCTTGATGCTGGTGGTGATTTCGCGGGTATCGATGTACTCGCTGGTCTTGTTTTTCACGTCGTAGACCTGCACCACCGGGCGGCCCTGCAGAATGCCGGACTGGGCCAGGGAGCGGGTCATCGATTCGGCGATCATCTGCAGGTCGGTCGAACCGAATTCGTTGGTCACGGTTTCAACCGCTTTGGTGTCGCCGTAGCTGATGTTCTTGCTACCCAGGGTCGGCGAGGTGTTGGCGCAACCGGAGGCCAGCAGGGCGAGGACAGCGATCAGGGAAAAGCGTGCAAACATGGGGATGCTCTCTAATACAGGAATAGGTTGGCGGGCTTAAGGCGTCTTGAGTTCGAGACGGAAGTCCACGGCTTTCGGGGTCGGGGCGATGCCCTGGATGAAGCTGGTCTGAGCGCCGTACATCATCTGGCTTTTCCAGACCTCTTCCTCGGCGATCGGGAAACCTTCCGCACCGAGCCAGGCGAAGCGGTAGTAGAACGTCTTGTTGCTGTTGAGGGTGTTGGTCAACTGCACATTGACGGTCATGAAACCGTTCTCGCGGGCGACGCGCATGGCGCCGACCGCGATGTGTTTCTGCGGGCCCATGGCCACGACCTTGCTCGCGGCGCTGCCCGGCTCCGGTGGTGGCGGGGTGGCGCAGCCGCTGGCCAGGACGGCGAGGGCGGCAACGGCGATGAGTTTCAAGCGCATGCAAAGACTCCGTTCTTAAGGTTGTTTGAGGCTGGCGACGTTGGTCGCGCCGGCGCTCGGGATGACGTGGGCGGCGACGCCACCGGCAAATACCTGGTTGCCCACCGCTCGCAGGCTGATCACTTGATAACGCTGATCGACGGTGACCTTGACCAGCGAACCGCCGACGGCGCTCGGCAGGCTGACTTGATGCTCGCCTTTCTTCAAGCGCAGACGTACCACCTGGGTGTTGTCCGGCAGGGTGCGCCACGTACGGGTATCGGCACCTTCCAGCACGGCTGAAGAGATACCCACGGCCAGACCGGCCAGCGGATTGGTTTCGTTGATCTTCTTCTGTGCCACGCCTTTGGTGATTGCGCGCACGGTGGTGCGCACAATGATCCCCGGCATGTCATCGCGCAGGGCGCGGCGGGACATGGCGGTGGTGCTGTTGAGGGCCGTCAGGTTGACTTGCTGGCCATCGACACCGATCTGCGCAAGCGGTGCGGTGGAGGTGTCCGGCTTGATGATCGGGAACGACAGTGGAGTGATCACCACATTGTTGGAGATCGGCAATGGCAGCGGCACGCGGATCGAATCGCGCGAAGGTGCCAGACCGCTTTGCACCACGATCAGGATGTCGCTGTCGTCGGATTTGCTCGGCTTGTCGAGGTTGACCAGCGCCTGCTCCAGCAGCGGGGTGTTCGGGCGCAGTTCGGCCGCCTTGCGGTAGCCCGGTGCAGCCAGGTCTTTCTCGCCCAGGGCTTCGTAGACGAAACCGGCCAGGTAATGGCTGAACGCACTCTGGTAGCTGTTTTTCAGGCTGACCACTTCCGGCGCGTCGAGGCTGGCGACCGGGTAGCCTTGCAGATCCTTGTACTGAGTCTTGATCCCTTCTTTTTCGGCCTCTTCCTCACTCTTGAGGTATTCCTTGTCGCGCAGGTCGGCGATCACCGCTTCACGTTCGTGGGTTTTCTTGATCGCGGTGCGGGCGCCTTCGAAGTCGTTGACGGCCAGCAGGTTGAGGGCCATCTGCGTGGTCAGCATGACTTTCTCGTAGTCGTAACCTTCGTAGCGACGGACCTTGTCGTTGACGATGAAGCTGCCGAACTGGGCCAGGTATTTGCCGGAGTCGAGCTTGACCGAATCCTCCCACTGACCGACCACCTGGTCGGCGCTGGTCCAGGCGTTCTGGCTGCCGGACAGGTCACCCTTGGCGCGCAGCAACTCACCTTTCTCGAAGTAATAGAGCAGATCTTTGTCGGGGCCGGTGTTGTTCTTTTCCAGCAGGCTCAGCGCGGCGTCGACGTTGCCGGTGGCCAGTTGCTGGTTGGTCTGGGCCAGTTCCGAATCGTAGTTGCGAAACGCCGAACAGCCGGACAGCAGAGTGACAGCGCTGAGCGCGATCAAGGTGGGAGTGCGCAATGCCATGGGGGTACTTCTTCCCTGAGCTAGTAACTGCATCAGCCGCCGGTGCTGGTCGGGCTGGTGTGACCCATCGACAGTGGCGCTGGCCTCCTGCCAATTCCTCATAACCAGAGGAGCTTTTATGCCGCGTCGCTATAGCGAGGGCGCGGCATTATAAGCGGGCGATGCTGGCCATGTAATAGCTTTTTAATCGCACTTGTTAGTTTGGTGCCATTACTTATTTCAGGCTGGATACTCGATTTTCCAGTGAGATGCGGGGCTGAAAAGCGCTGCCGTTGGCGTAAATCTGTCCACCGAGCACGCGCAGGCCGATCATCTGCCGGTGCTGGTCGATACGGATCTTCAGCGGTGCCGCGGTATTCGACAGGCTGACCAGATGCTCGCCTTTTTTCAGGCGCAGGCGCACAACCTGCGTCAGGTCAGGCAGGGTGCGCCAGGTGCGGGTGTCGGCGTGTTCGAAATTGTCCCAGTGGGTCACGTAGGACGCCTTGCTCGGGTTGCGTCGATTGTCCGTGCCTTGAACATCTGCGGCGAGGAATGCCCGATAGGTCGTGCGCTGGATAATCCCGGGCATGTCGTCACGCAGCGTGCGCAAGGACATTTCGGTGATGCTGTTGACCGTGATCAGTTTTTTCTGGCGACCATCGATACTCACTTGGGTAAGCGGCGGGGTTGAGGTGTCCGGCACCATCACTGGAAACGAAATGTTGGCGACGATGACTTGCCCGTCTGCCAGCTTCACCGGGTACGGCACGCGTACTGAACTGCGGGCAGGTGCCAGCCCGCTTTGCACAATGATCAGCACGTCGCTTTCATCGGCCTTGAGTCCGGGGCTGTCGAGGTCGCGCAGTGCCTGTTGAAAAAAGGCTACGTCCGGGCGCAGTTCAATGGCCTGACGATATCCGGGCGCGGCAAGATCCTTTTCACCCAGCGCTTCATAAGTGAAGCCCGCAAGATAGTGGCTGAATGCACTTTGGTAACCGTTTTTCAGGGCAATCACCGCAGGCGATTCGAGCATTACCACCGGGTAGTCCTGCAGATCCCTGTAATGCACACGTGCGCCCTGGGCCTTGGCTGCTTCCTCGATTTTTTCGTATTCCAGCTCCCGTTGCCGAGCGATCAGCGCTTCGCGTTCGTGGGTTTTCTTGATGTCGGCGCGAGCGCCATCGAAGTCATTTAGCGCCAACTGATTGAGGGCCATTTGCGTGGTCAGCATGACCTTTTCATAGTCGTAGCCATCGTAGCGGCGCAGCTTGTCGTTGATGATGCTGCCCCAGTGATCGCCCATTGCAGCAAGCAACTTGTCGCCAGTGGTCTGAATTGTGTCCTGGCGTTCGATAATCATCTGTTCGGCGCTGCGCCAAGTGGTCTGGCTTTGCGCAAAATCGCCGCCGGCACTGAGTACGGCGCCTTTTTCGAAGTAGTAGAGCAGGTCTTTTTCCGGGGCCGGATTGTTCGCTTCGATCACCGACAGGGCACCTTCGATGTTGCCATTTTTGAGCGGCGCGGTGGTCTGTTGCAGCTCCAGATCGTAATTGCGATACGCACCGCAACCGTTCAGTTGCACAACGGTGGCGATCAACAGGGGTAGCAGCAAGCTATGGCGCATGAAGAGGGTTCGTCCTTGAGCGGCGAATGCAATGAGGTGGCGCAGTATAGAGTGCGGTAGTGGCCAAGTGATGCGTCCGTTTTCGCAGGTTCATGGCACCCGTCCCAGGTGGCGTACGTCGACAACGCTTGAGTGAAAAGCGTTCGAAGTGAACAATATGTAACTTCGCATTTCCATTTGAGACTCATTCATGACTGCCGCGTCCCGATTTCTGGCCTGGCTGGTGTTCCCGTTGTGCGCCCTGAGCAGCTTCAACCTGCTGGCCGACACGGTGGAAGGCGCCCCGCAAGCGCTGCACCTGCTCGATTACATCAGCGCCGACTACCCGCCGACGGTCGAAGCGGGCAAGGTCGTCGACGACGGCGAATACCGCGAGCAGCTGGAATTCACCCAAGTGCTGCAAGGACTGATCGGCGGTCTGCCGGCCAAACCGGAGAAGGCTGCGCTGGAGCAGGGCGTCGAGGCTCTGCATGCGGCTATCACGGCAAGGCAGGACGGTGCCGACGTCGCCCGTCAGGCCCGGCAACTGGGGGCGAAACTGGCGGTGGCGTATGAGGTCAGCCAGGCGCCGATCATCACGCCGGATCCGACCCGTGGCGCGCCGCTGTATGCGCAAAACTGCTCGGTTTGTCACGGTGCCAACGGGGCCGGTGACGGTCCGGCAGGTCTCGGCATGGCGCCGCCACCGGCCAACCTGCGCGATGCCGCGCGGATGGATCACCTGAGCCTGTACGCGATCTACAGCACCCTCGGCCAAGGTGTCGAAGGCACCGACATGCCGGCGTTCGCCGATCAACTGGACGACCGTCAGCGCTGGGACCTGGCGACCTACATCGCCGGTTTCAGCGCCGACCCGGCCGCCGCCAAGTCCGACAAGACCTTCAATATCGCTGATCTGGCACGCCAGACGCCGGCCGAAGTACAGGCTGCCGAAGGTGCGCCAGTCGCCGCGACCTTCCGTGCCCAGCGCGCCCAGCCACCGCAGGTCAAACGCGGCCCGGCGCAATTGCTCGACTACACTGCCGCGACGCTGGACAAAAGCCTGGCGGCGTACCGCGCCGGTGATCGTGATCAGGCCTATGACCTGTCGGTGGCGGCGTATCTGGAAGGTTTCGAACTGGTCGAAAGTTCGCTGGATAACGTCGACGCCAACGTACGCAAGGACACCGAAAAATCGCTGATGGCCTACCGTCAGTCGTTGCAGGACGGTCTGCCGGTGGCGCAGGCCGAAGAGCGCCTGGCCGCGGCCAAGGGCAAGCTCAAAGCGTCTGCCGAGCTGCTCGGCAGCGATGGCCTGAGCTGGTCGCTGAGCTACATCTCCGGTCTGCTGATTCTGCTGCGCGAAGGCCTCGAAGCGATTTTGGTGCTGGCGGCGATCCTCGCGTTCCTGCGCAATACCGGCCAGCAATCGGCGGTGCGCAGCGTCAACGTCGGCTGGGGCCTGGCGCTGCTCGCCGGTCTGGGTACCTGGGCGCTGGCGGCGTATGTGATCGACGTCAGCGGCTCGCAGCGTGAACTGCTCGAAGGCGCGACGGCGCTGTTCGCCAGCGTCATGGTGCTGTGGCTCGGTGTGTGGATGCACGACCGGCGCCACGCTGCAGCCTGGCAGGACTACATCAAACAGAGTCTGGTGGGCGGCGGCGGGCGTTTCGGCTTCGCGATCCTCGCGTTTTTCTCGGTGTATCGCGAGTTGTTCGAAGTGATCCTGTTCTACGAAACGCTGTGGCTGCAGGCCGGTCCCGCCGGGCATGATGCGGTGTTGGCCGGTGGTGCGACGGCGCTGGTGCTGCTGATCGGTCTGGCCTGGGTGATCCTGCGTGGCTCGGCGAAACTGCCGCTGGCGCTGTTCTTCAGCATCAACGCCGGTCTGCTCTGCGCGTTGTCGGTGGTGTTCGCCGGGCATGGCGTGAAGGCGTTGCAGGAAGCCGGGATCTTCGGCACACGGCCGGTGGCGTTCTTCGATTTCGACTGGCTGGGGATTCATGCCGACGCTTATTCGCTATCGGCGCAGGCCGTGGCGATTCTGGCGATTGTCGTGTTGTATGGGCGCAGCCGGATGGTTGAGAAGAAGCGGGTGATTGCTTAAGAGCATTCGCTGCGCTCACATTCGCGGGCAAGCCACGCTCCCACAGGTTTAGCGTTAACCTTGTGCGAGCGCGGCTTGCCCGCGATGCTTTTAGAAGAGGAAAAAATGATGCGCGTATGGATCGATGCCGACGCCTGCCCCCGGGCCGCCAAGGAGCTGGTGGTGAAGTTTGCCCTCAAGCGCCGGTTCGAAGTGGTGCTGGTGGCGGGGCAACCGCAGATCAAGCCGGGGCTGGCCATCGTCAAACTGATCGTGGTGCCCAGCGGCCCGGATGCGGCGGACGATTACCTGGTCGAACACGCGGTGCCCGGTGAGCTGGTGATCTGCAGCGATATCCCGCTGGCCGATCGCCTGGTGAAGAAGGGTGTGGCAGCGCTGGACCCGCGCGGCAAGGAGTTCGACGCGCAAAACATGGGCGAGCGCCTGGCCGTGCGCAACCTGTTCACCGACCTGCGTGAGCAGGGTCAGATCAGCGGCGGCCCGGCACCGTTCGGCGAGCGTGAGAAACAGGCGTTTGCCAATGCACTGGACAGGATCCTCACGCGCCTTGCACGTCAGTCCTGATTCAACCGTATTCCTGTGGTGAGGGGATTTATCCCCGATGGCCTGCACAGCAGGCCCAATGCTTCAAGATGCAAAGGGCTGCTGCGCAGCCATCGGGGATAAATCCCCTCACCACGAAAACCCTTCAGAAAGGTCGCATCAAACATCGTTCTCGTGCGTCAGTTCGAGCACCCGGTCGACCAGCTTGTTGATCCCCGAAGCCGCCTCACTGATGTTCTGCGCCAGCATGTAGGCCGGGGTGGTCACCAGTTTGCGCGCCTTGTCTTCGATGATCTCGCTCACCGCACAGTCTTCGTGGGTGGCGCCCATCTTGTTCATCGCGGTGGCGGTATCGGCATCGTTGCCGATGGTGCAGGTCACGCCCGGGCCGTAGATTTTCGCCGCCAGTGCCGGCGAGATGCACATCAGGCCCACCGGTTTGCCCGCTTCGGCAAAGGCTTCAGCCAAGGCCAGCACCTCAGGCTGTACCGTGCAGCCGGCACCTTCGATGGCGAAGTTCGAGAGGTTCTTCGCGGCGCCAAAGCCGCCGGGCACGATCAGCGCGTCGAAGTCTTCGACGTCGGCCTCACGGATGTCCTTGATGTTGCCGCGGGCAATGCGCGCCGATTCCACCAGGACGTTGCGCGTTTCGGGCATTTCTTCACCGGTCAGGTGATTGATCACATGCAATTGCGCGATGTTCGGCGCGAAGCACTGCACCTGCGCGCCGCGTTGATCCAGGCGCAACAGGGTGATGACGCTCTCGTGGATCTCGGCGCCGTCGTACACGCCGCTGCCGGACAGGATCACTGCAACTTTTTTGCTCATGGGTTTCTCTCCAGATTCATGGCGCTAAATGTCCACTAAATTGTCGTACGTTGCCATAGGGGAAAAGGGCGGCTAGACCTAGGATCTGTCCATAGAATCCGACTGGGGCGCGCCATGGACTTCATTCTGTATGCAGTGCCGTTTTTCTTCGTGCTGATTGCCGCCGAACTGCTTGCCGATCGCTGGCGCGGGACCCGACACTATCGCCTCGCCGACTCGGTCAACAGCCTCAGCGCCGGGGTGTTGTCGACCACTACCGGGCTGCTGGGCAAGGGTGTCGGGCTGCTCACGTATGCGTTTGCCCTGGAACACCTGGCGCTGCTCAGGTTGCCGGCAGACAGTCTCTGGGTCTGGGTGCTGGCCTTTGTCTTCTATGACTTCTGCTACTACTGGCTGCATCGCCTGGGCCACGAGCGCAACATCCTCTGGGCCGCGCATTCGGTGCATCACCAGAGCGAGGAGTACAACCTCTCCACGGCGTTGCGCCAGACCAGTACCGGATTTGTGCTGGGCTGGATCTTCTACCTGCCGATGGCCGTGCTTGGCGTGCCGCTGCTGGTGTTCGTCAGCGTCGCGGCGATGAATCTGCTGTATCAGTTCTGGGTTCACACCCGGCACATTCCCAAGCTCGGCTGGTTCGAGTGGTTCTTCGTCACGCCATCCAATCATCGGGCCCACCATGCACAGAACGCTCTCTACATGGATCGCAACTACGGCGGGGTGTTCATTCTTTGGGATCGGTTGTTCGGTACGTTTCAGGAAGAGGACGACAACGAGCCGGTGATTTTCGGTGTGACCACGCCGCTGGCGAGCTGGAATCCGCTGTGGGCCAATGTGCAGTTCTATGTGCAGTTGTGGGACGACGCACGCCGCACCGAAAGCCTTTGGGACAAGCTGCGGATCTGGTTCATGCGCACTGGCTGGCGTCCGGCGGATGTGGCGGCGAAGTACCCGCTGACCAAACCCGACTTGAGCCGCTTCCGCAAGTACGAGGTGCCGCTCGACAGCCGTCGCCAGTGGTATGTGGCGCTGCAGTTCTGCGTCTATATCGCGCTGGGCAGTGACCTGATGGGGCGGGCGCAACATCTGTCGACCGCCGCGCTGCTACTGGGGTGGGGTGTAGTGGCGTGGGGTTTGTTCGTGCTGGGGGTGATGCTGGAGAATCGCCCGTGGGCGTTGCGGGTCGAGCTGCTGCGGCTGGGGTCGAATGTGCCGCTGGTGTGGCTGGCGCCGCTGCTCGGGCTATGGCCGGCCAGCCCGTTGGCCTGGGCTGGTCTGCTCGGTTACAGCCTGCTCAGTGGCATCGGGCTGTATGGCTGTCGCCAGCGTGTTACTCGGCTGGCGTCTTAGGCTCGGCGGGTTTTGACTGTTCTGCCTGAAGCAGTGCGGCTTTTGCGGCTTGTTCATCGGCGTAAACCTGCTTGGCCAGGCGCGCATTCTTGAAGCGGCGACGCAGCCACAGGCCGACACCCAACACCAGCAGCGCGCCGAGTACCCACAACTCGTACTTTTTGATGCTGCCGAGCATGCCTTCGAGCACCGCGCCGAAATGGTAAGCGGCGGCTGCCAGGGCAGTGGCCCAGATCGCTGCGCCGATGCCGTTGAGCAGCAGGTAGCGTCCCGGCGGATAACCCGACAGGCCGATCGCCACCGGCATCACCGTGCGCAGGCCGTAAACGAAGCGGAAGCTCAGAACCCAGATGTCCGGATGCTTGCGGATATGTTCCAGCGCGCGGTCGCCCATCATCTGCCAGCGCGGCTTGCGCGCGAGCAATTTACGCCCGTGCTTGCGCCCCAGGAAGTACCACAGCTGATCGCCGGCATAGCTGCCGAAGAACGCCACGACCACCACCAGGTTGATGTCCATGTATCCACGGAACGCGAGGAAGCCTGCGAGCACCAGAATGGTTTCGCCTTCGAAGAACGTGCCGAGAAACAGGGCAAAGTAGCCGAAGTCATGCAGAAATTGTTGGAGCATTGTCTGGGTGCTGGCGAAATGAACGCGCAGCCTAACCCTTCGGACACATTCAGGAAAGTGTCGAAATGTGTCTCGACGTGAACAATTCCTACGCTAACAATGGAATGCGGCTACATGTCACGGGGTACGCACAACTGTAATCTGTTCGTCATAATGGCCGTCTATAACTGTCACGCTCGCCCGTATGCGCGGGCTCAGGAGTCTGCCGTGAGCTTTACCCCTGCCAACCGTTTGTTCCCCGCTACCCGTTTGCGCCGCAACCGTCGCGATGATTTTTCGCGTCGGCTGGTACGGGAAAACGTGCTGACGGTCGATGACCTGATCCTGCCGGTGTTCGTGCTTGACGGTGAGAACCGTCGCGAAGCCGTGGCCTCGATGCCCGGTGTCGAGCGCCTGACCATCGATCTGCTGCTGGAAGAAGCGGCGAAATGGGTCGAACTGGGCATTCCGGCGCTGGCGCTGTTCCCGGTCACGCCTGTCGAACTGAAATCCCTCGATGCCGCCGAAGCCTGGAACCCTCAGGGCATTGCCCAGCGCGCCACTCGTGCGTTGCGTGAACGGTTTCCCGAGCTGGGAGTGATCACTGACGTCGCCCTCGATCCGTTCACCACCCATGGGCAGGACGGCATTCTCGACGAAGATGGCTACGTGCAGAACGACATCACGGTCGACGCACTGGTCAAGCAGGCGCTGTCCCACGCCGAAGCCGGCGCTCAGGTCGTGGCACCGTCAGACATGATGGACGGTCGGATTCAGGCGATCCGTGAAGCGCTGGAGATCGCCGGCCACGTCAATGTGCGGATCATGGCTTACTCGGCCAAGTACGCCAGCGCCTATTACGGGCCGTTCCGCGATGCCGTGGGTTCGGCAGCGAATCTGGGCAAGGCCAACAAAGCCTCGTATCAGATGGACCCGGCCAACAGCGATGAAGCGTTGCACGAAGTCGGCGCCGACTTGTCTGAAGGCGCGGACATGGTCATGGTCAAACCCGGCATGCCGTACCTGGACATTCTTTTCCGGGTAAAAGATGCCTTCAAAGTGCCGACCTTCGTCTATCAGGTTAGCGGCGAATACGCCATGCATATGGCGGCGATCCAGAATGGCTGGTTGAGCGAGGCGGTGATTCTCGAGTCACTGACCGCCTTTAAACGTGCCGGCGCTGATGGCATCCTGACTTACTTTGCTGTCCGCGCCGCTCAATTGTTACGAGAGCAGAAATAGCCCTCCCAGGAACATTCGATGAATACCGAAGGACTCACTGAAGTTGCAGTAAAAGAAGCTCAACCGGTGGTGGAGCAAATCACCGAAACCCCGCCGGAACTCGAGCCTGCGCCACCCGCGCCGGTCACCGAAGCCGTCGCGGCGGCGCCAGTGATTGCGATCCCGGGGCTGGATGACAGCAGCCTGTACATCCACCGCGAGCTTTCGCAACTGCAGTTCAACATCCGCGTGCTGGAGCAGGCGCTGGATGAGTCCTATCCGTTGCTGGAGCGGCTGAAGTTCCTGCTGATCTTCTCCAGCAACCTCGACGAATTTTTCGAAATCCGCGTCGCCGGCCTGAAAAAGCAGATCACCTTCGCCCGGGAACAGGCTGGTGCCGATGGTCTGCAACCGCACCAGGCGCTGGCGCGGATCAGCGAGCTGGTGCACGGTCACGTTGATCGCCAGTACGCGATCCTCAACGACATCCTCCTGCCGGAGCTGGAAAAGCATCAGGTGCGCTTCATCCGTCGCCGTCACTGGACGACCAAGATCAAGACTTGGGTGCGCCGCTACTTCCGCGACGAGATCGCGCCGATCATCACCCCGATCGGCCTCGACCCGACGCATCCATTCCCGTTGCTGGTAAACAAGAGCCTGAACTTCATCGTCGAACTGGAAGGTATCGACGCCTTCGGTCGCGATTCCGGTCTGGCGATCATTCCGGCACCTCGCCTGCTGCCTCGGATCATCAAGGTTCCGGAAGAAGTCGGCGGCCCGGGCGACAACTATGTGTTCCTGTCGTCGATGATCCACGCCCACGCCGATGACCTGTTCCAGGGCATGAAGGTCAAGGGCTGCTACCAGTTCCGCCTGACCCGAAACGCTGACCTGGCGCTCGACTCCGAAGACGTGGAAGACCTTGCGCGCGCCTTGCGTGGCGAGCTGTTCTCGCGACGTTACGGCGATGCGGTGCGTCTGGAAGTCGCCGACACCTGCCCGAAACACCTCTCGGATTACCTGCTCAAGCAGTTCAACCTGAGTGAGACCGAGCTGTATCAGGTCAACGGTCCGGTCAACCTGACCCGCCTGTTCAGCATCACCGGTCTGGACAGTCACCCGGAGCTGCAATACACGCCGTTCACCCCGCAGATCCCGAAACTGCTGCAGAACAGCGAGAACATTTTCAGTGTCGTCAGCAAGCAGGACATCCTGTTGCTGCACCCGTTCGAGTCGTTCACCCCGGTGGTCGACCTGCTGCGCCAGGCGGCGAAAGACCCGCATGTCTTGGCCGTGCGCCAGACCCTGTACCGCTCCGGCGCCAACTCGGAAATCGTCGATGCGCTGGTGGACGCTGCGCGCAACGGCAAGGAAGTGACGGCGGTCATCGAACTGCGCGCACGCTTCGACGAAGAGTCCAACCTGCAACTGGCCAGCCGTCTGCAAGCGGCCGGTGCGGTAGTGATTTACGGCGTGGTCGGCTTCAAGACCCACGCCAAGATGATGCTGATCCTGCGTCGCGAGGCCGGCGAGATCGTGCGTTACGCGCACCTCGGCACCGGTAACTACCACGCCGGCAACGCCCGTCTGTACACCGACTACAGCCTGCTGACCTCCGACGATGCCTTGTGCGAAGACGTTGGCAAGCTGTTCAGCCAGTTGATCGGCATGGGCAAGACGCTGCGCATGAAGAAGCTGCTGCATGCGCCGTTCACTTTGAAGAAGGGCATGCTCGACATGATTGCCCGGGAAACCCAGTTCGCCGTCGAAGGCAAACCGGCGCACATCATCGCCAAGTTCAACTCGCTGACCGATCCGAAGATCATCCGCGCGCTGTACAAGGCCAGCCAGTCCGGCGTGCGCATCGATCTGGTGGTGCGCGGGATGTGCTGCCTGCGTCCGGGCATTGCCGGGGTTTCGCACAATATCCATGTGCGCTCGATCATCGGTCGCTTCCTTGAACACACTCGAGTGTTCTACTTCCTCAACGGCGGCGAGGAGCAGATGTTCCTCTCCAGTGCCGACTGGATGGAGCGCAACCTCGACAAGCGCGTCGAGACTTGCTTCCCGGTGGAAGGCAAGAAGCTGCTGACCCGCGTGAAGAAAGAGCTGGAGCTGTACCTGACCGACAACACCCACAGCTGGAGCCTGCAGTCGGATGGTCGATACATCCGCAACACGCCAACCGGCAACCAGAACCCGCGCAGCGCGCAGGCGACGTTGCTGGAGCGGCTGGGCAGCCCGATTTTGCCGGTGAGCAGCTAAGCCTCGGTTTCAGGTGAAATAAAAAGGCGATCCCTCGGGATCGCCTTTTTTGTATGCCAAACACCGACCTGTGTAGGAGCTGCCGAAGGCTGCAATCTTTTGATCTTGCCGTTTAAAGAGCAAAAGATCGCAGCCTGCGGCAGCTCCTACAGGGGTTATCAGTGGACTGTCAGCACGATGCCAACCCGCGTGAGCCACTCGGCCTCCAGGCCAAAGTCAGCCTGAGTCAGCTGATTCTCATCCAGCCAGTGCTCCGGGAATTCCACGTCGAGCGTGTTGCCCTTGGCGTGCAGCGCCACTTGCGGCATCGCCTGGGTGCCACGGATGTGGTGGAACAGGATCGCGAAGCGCAGCAGCACGCACAGGCGGATCAGCTTGTCGCCGTCGTCACCGAACTCGGCGAACTTGTCCTTGGGAATGTTGCGGCGGTGGCCACGCACCAGCAGGGCGAGCATTTGCTGGTCTTCGCGGGAGAACCCGGCAAGGTCCGAGTGCTCGATCAAGTAGGCGCCGTGCTTGTGATAGTGGTAGTGCGCGATGTCGAGGCCGACTTCGTGGACTTTCGCCGCCCAGCCGAGCAGTTCGCGCCAGATGCCGTCATCCAGCTCCCAGTCTGCAGCGACCTGATCAAAGGCGTGCAGCGCTTTGCGTTCAACCCGCGCCGCTTGTTCCAGGTCGACGTGATAACGCTCCATCAACGAAGTCAGGGTGCGTTCGCGCACGTCTTCGTGGTGATGGCGGCCGAGCAGGTCGTAGAGCACGCCTTCACGCAGCGCGCCTTCGCAGTGATCCATGCGTTGCAGTTCGAGGGCGTCGAAGATCGCTTCGAGAATCGCCAGACCCGCGGGGAAGATCGCCCGGCGGTCAGGTTTGATGCCTTCGAAATCGATCTTGTCGACGTCACCCAGTTTGAACAGGCGACGCTTGAGCCAGGCCAGGCCTTCGGCGTTGACTTCGCCGGTACCATGTCCGCCGGCCTTCAGCGCCAGGCCGATGGCGCGGATGGTGCCCGAGGAGCCGATGGCTTCATCCCAGGTCAGACGGTGCAGGGCGTGTTCGATGCTCATGATCTCCAGCCGCGCCGCCGTGTACGCCTGGGCGTAACGGGCCGGGGTGATCTTGCCGTCCTTGAAGTAGCGCTGGGTGAAACTGACGCAGCCCATTTGCAGGCTTTCGCGCAGCAGCGGTTCAAACCGCTGCCCGATGATGAATTCGGTACTGCCACCGCCGATGTCGGCCACCAGGCGCTTGCCCGGGGTGTCGGCGAGGGTGTGTGACACGCCCAGATAAATCAGCCGCGCTTCTTCACGGCCGGAGATGACTTCCACCGGGTGACCGAGGATTTCTTCGGCGCGGTGAATGAATTCCAGGCGATTGCGCGCTTCGCGCAGGGCGTTGGTGCCGACGATCCGCACAGCGCCCAGCGGCATGCCGTTGATCAGTTGGGCAAAACGCTTGAGGCAATCGAGCCCGCGCTGCATCGATTCTTCATTGAGATGGCGCTCGTCGTCGATGCCGGCGGCAAGCTGCACTTTCTCTCCGAGGCGCTCCAGAATGCGGATTTCACCGTTCTGGGCCTTGGCCACGACCATGTGGAAGCTGTTGGAGCCCAGGTCGATTGCGGCGATCAGGGACAGATTCTTGGCTTTGGATTGCGGCATGGTCAGGGGGTCTCGGTCGATAACCCCGCCATCGTGCCACGATCAAACGCTGGCGCCAACGCGCATGGTTCAAACCGTTGATCCAACACAGTTTCTGTGGCGCGGGAGCTTGCTCCCGCTGGGCTGCGAAGCGGCACTCAAGCCATTCACCTCGAGATTCAGGTAAATCGCGGTCGGCGGCTTTCACGACTGCTGCGCAGCCGAACGGGAGCAAGCTCCCTCGCCACAGGAGCGTGCCGGCTCAGTTGGCGGCTTCAACGGTACCAATGAAATTCGCCAGCTCCGCCGTCTGCGGGTTGGCAAACAACACCTTCGGATCCCCCACTTCATGCACCTTGCCATGGTGCATGAACACCAGTTTGTCGCCGACCTCCCGGGCGAAACGCATTTCGTGGGTGACCATGATTAGCGTCATGCCTTCTTTCGCCAGTTGGCGCACCACGGCCAGCACTTCATTGACCAGTTCCGGGTCCAGCGCCGAAGTGATCTCATCGCACAGCAACACTTTCGGCGACATCGCCAGTGCCCGGGCAATCGCCACGCGCTGTTGCTGCCCGCCAGACAACCGATCCGGAAACGCATCGAACTTCTCTCCCAGGCCGACGCGTTCGAGCATCTCGCGCGCCAGTTCGGCCGCCCTGGTCTTCGGTACTTTCTGCACCACTTGCGGGGCGAGCATCACGTTTTCGCCCACGGTCAGGTGCGGGAACAGGTTGAACTGCTGGAACACCATGCCGACTTTCTGCCGCAGGCTGCGCAGGTCGGCGCGGGCGGCGTCGAGGTACTCGCCGTCGACTTCGATTACCCCGTCATTGATCGACTCCAGGCCATTGAGGGTGCGCAGCAGGGTCGATTTGCCCGAGCCGCTGCGGCCGATGATCGCCACCACCTGGCCTTCCTCGACGCTCAGGTCGATGCCTTTGAGCACGTGGTGATCGCCGTAGTATTTATGCAGGGCGGAAATTCTAAGCAGAGGCATGCAGTCTCCTTTCCAGGTAGCGCGCACTGAGCGACAAGGGGTAGCAGAGCAAGAAGTAGCCGAGGGCGACGAGGCCGTAGACCATGAAAGGTTCGAACGTGGCGTTGGCGAGCATGCCGCCGGTCTTGGTCAGCTCGGTGAAGCCGATGATCGAGGTCACCGCCGTGCCCTTGACCACTTGCACCGAGAAGCCCACGGTCGGCGCGACCGCGATGCGCAGCGCCTGCGGCAGGATCACGTAGCGCAGTTGCTCCAGCGGATTCAGCGCCAGGCTCGACGAGGCTTCCCACTGGCCATTGGGGATCGCTTCGACGCAACCGCGCCAGATCTCCGCCAGATAGGCGCTGGTGAACAATGTCAGGGCAATGGCTGCCGCCATCCACGGCGAGATCTCGATCCCGGCCAGCGCCACGCCGAAGAACACCAGAAACAGCTGCATCAGCAGCGGTGTGCCCTGGAACAGCTCGATCCAGGTGCGGGCGATATTGCTCGGTAACGGGTTTTTCGAGATGCGCATGACCAGAATCAGCAAGCCGACGACCCCGCCACCAATGAACGCCACCAGCGACAGCGCCAGCGTCCATTGCAGGCCGGTGAGCAGGTTGCGCAGGATGTCCCAGAAGGTGAAGTCGCTCATCGGCTGCTCCTCGCGATATAGCGGCGGCCGACCCAGTTCAGCAACTGGCGGATCAGCAGCGCCATGCACAGGTAGATCAGCGTGGTCAGCGCGTAGGTTTCAAAGGCGCGGAAGTTGCGCGACTGAATGAAGTTGGCAGCGAAGCTCAGCTCCTCGGTGGCGATCTGCGAACACACCGCCGAGCCGAGCATGACGATGATGATCTGGCTGCTCAGTGCCGGCCAGACCTTGCCCAGCGCCGGCAGCAGGATCACATGGCGGAACGCTTCGAAACGGCTCATCGCCAGTGCGGCAGCGGCTTCCAGCTGCCCGCGCGGAATCGCCTGGATGCCCGCGCGGATGATCTCGGTCGAGTACGCGCCGAGGTTGATCACCATTGCCAGCACCGCCGCCTGCCACTCGGAAATCTGCACCCCGAGCGACGGCAGGCCGAAAAAGATGAAAAACAGCTGCACCAGAAATGGCGTGTTGCGGATCAACTCGACGTAGACGCCGAAGAGTGCCGAGAACGGGCGAATGTTCCACGCCCGTACCAACGCGCCAACGATGCCCACGCCGACCCCGAACAGCGCGCCAATCGCCGTCAGTTCCAGGGTGAACAGAGCGCCGCGCAGCAGCAGGTCGGTGTTTTGCACCACCGGCATGAAATCGAACTGATAAGCCATCAATTGTCTCCCGCGCGATCGATCAGAGATCGGCCGGCAGCGGCTCTTTGAGCCAGGTCTGCGAGTTTTTCTCCAGCGCACCGTCGGCCTTGGCGGTGGCGAGAATCTCGTTGACCTTGCCCAGCAGCGCCGGCTCGTTCTTGTTCACGCCGACGTAGACCGGCGAATCCTTGAGCTTCACTTTCAGCGCCGGCACGCGCTTCGGGTTCTTCTCGCTGATCGCTACCATCACCACGTTGCCGCTGGCGATCAGATCGACCTGACCTGCCAGATAGGCGGCAATGGTCGAGTTGTTGTCTTCGAAGCGCTTGATGGTCACGCCTTCGGGGGCGACCTTGGTCAGCTCGATGTCTTCGATGGCGCCACGGGTGACGCTGATGGTCTTGCCTTTAAGATCGTCAAGGCTGCTGATCGCTGCGTCAGGCGGGCCGAACACCGCGAGGTAGAACGGCGCGTAGGCGTGGGAGAAGTCGATGACTTTCTCGCGCTCCGAGTTCTTGCCGAGGCTGGAGATCACCAGATCGACCTTGCCGGTGGTCAGGAACGGGATGCGGTTGGTGCTGTTGACCGGGGTCAGTTCGAGTTTGACCTTGAGCTGCTCGGCCAGCAGTTTGGCCGTGTCGATGTCCAGGCCACGGGGTTTCATGTCCGGGCCGACCGAGCCGAACGGCGGGAAGTCCTGAGGCACGGCGACTTTCAGTGTGCCGCGTTTGACCACGTCATCCAGACCGTCGGCGTGGGCGGGCACATGGCTCAGCATCAGGCTGGCAAACAGGGCGGTGAGGAGGGCGCTGTAACGCAGGCTCATGGCAAATCTCCGGATCGGCGGGAAGTGTTTTCTGCGATCGGACAGAGCATGCGCCGTGCCAACACCGCGCCGGATGCCGCGCAGGCCGCGGATTTGGCGTGTTCTTTCGGTCTTACTGGTCTGAACAGTCAGGATGTTTTTCGCACCTCGATAGCGCATTGCGCCAAGGCGTCGAACCCCGCTGGGGCACGACTTGCCGGATCCGGCGAATAGCTTTACAACTAGCCGCACCTTGGCCTGACTCATCTTAAAAACCATGAACTCGATCTCCCGCGCCGTACCCGAAGTGGCGCTGCAAGCGATTCGCAAACTGATCACCGAACAGGGGTTCGGTGCGGGCGATGCGTTGCCGTCGCAACGGGATCTGGCGGTGCAACTGGGGGTCAGTCGGGCGTCGTTGCGCGAGGCGCTGTCGTCGCTCAGTGCGCTGGGCGTGGTCAGCATCCAGCCGGGCAAAGGCGTGTTCGTGCTGGCACCGGTGGACATTGCGCAGGGTGACCATGCGCCGGGCTGGCCGTTTGCGGCGCAGGCCTCGCCGCTGGACATCTTTCAGTTGCGCTATGCGCTGGAGGGTTTTGCCGCCGGGCTGGCGGCGGTGACCTTGAGCACGATCGATCTGGATGCGCTGGAGGACAACGTTGCGGCATTGCGCGAGCAATTGAAGGCTGGGGACTTCGAGGCCGCCGCGAAACTCGACTTCGAATTCCACCGGCGCATCCTGTTGGCCAGCGGCAATCAGGCGATGCTGAGCATCCTCACCGCCAGCGCCGAAATCTTTCTTGAGAGCCAGAAGCTACCGTTCATCCGCTCCGAACGGGCGATGGAGACCTGGCAGGAACACCGCAAGATCCTTCGTGCCCTCGCGCGCCGGGCTTCCGCCGCCGCCCAGAAGGCCATGCAAGAGCACGTGCGCAACGCGGCGCTGCGCACCGGGATCGCCTTCATCGCCCCCGCCACTGCGTGACTTGGGCTATACCCAGACTCATGGGGCGCCATAGCAAGACTCAATCAACTGCGGCTTCCTGAACAAGGGAAGGGCGGATATGATGGGCCACGTTTTTTTGCTTACAACCTGGAGAATTCCATGAGCAGCGATCTGATCAAACACGTTAGCGACGCCAGCTTCGAAGCCGACGTACTCAAGGCCGAAGGCGCTGTACTGGTCGACTACTGGGCTGAATGGTGCGGCCCTTGCAAAATGATCGCTCCGGTTCTGGACGAGATTGCCGAGACCTACAAAGGCAAACTGACCGTTGCCAAACTGAACATCGACGAAAACCAGGAAACCCCGGCCAAGCACGGCGTGCGTGGTATTCCGACGCTGATGCTGTTCAAGAACGGCAACGTTGAAGCGACCAAAGTCGGCGCCCTGTCGAAGTCGCAACTGGCTGCTTTCCTCGACGCCAACATCTAAGCGTCGCTGTAAATCGCCAAAAAAAAGCCTCGCAATTTGCGGGGCTTTTTGCGTATTCAGGGCTAGACGCTCCGAAACTCAGGTGGTACATTCGGCCCCGCACTGGTTTCTCCACTGCCCCCTGCTAGCCGTCGCCGACGCACTCCTTTTCGAACAAGTTCGCGATCCTGTCGCCTTCTCCGCGGCGCGGCCTCATTAAGCCAAAAGCTTAATTTCCCCCCTCCATAAATGATTACGTCATTCCTATATGAATCTGACTGAACTCAAGCAAAAGCCGATTACCGAACTGCTCGAATTGGCCGAACAGATGGGCATAGAAAATATGGCCCGTTCGCGCAAGCAGGACGTGATTTTCTCCCTGCTGAAAAAGCACGCGAAAAGCGGCGAGGAAATCTCCGGTGATGGCGTGCTGGAGATTCTCCAGGACGGCTTCGGCTTCCTGCGCTCCGCTGACGCTTCCTACCTCGCCGGCCCGGACGATATCTACGTCTCGCCGAGCCAGATCCGTCGTTTCAACTTGCGTACCGGTGACACCATCGTTGGCAAGATCCGCCCTCCAAAGGAAGGCGAGCGTTACTTCGCGCTGCTCAAGGTCGACACGATCAACTTCGATCGTCCCGAGAACGCGAAGAACAAGATTCTCTTCGAGAACCTGACCCCGCTGTTCCCGACCGTGCGCATGAAGATGGAAGCCGGTAACGGTTCCACCGAAGACTTGACCGGTCGTGTGATCGACCTGTGCGCCCCGATCGGCAAAGGCCAGCGTGGTCTGATCGTTGCACCGCCGAAGGCCGGTAAAACGATCATGCTGCAGAACATTGCCGCGAACATCGCGCGTAACAACCCTGAAGTTCACCTGATCGTGCTGTTGATCGACGAACGTCCGGAAGAAGTGACCGAAATGCAGCGTACCGTGCGCGGCGAAGTGGTTGCCTCGACCTTCGACGAACCGCCGACCCGTCACGTGCAGGTTGCCGAAATGGTGATCGAGAAGGCCAAGCGCCTGGTCGAACACAAGAAGGACGTGGTGATCCTGCTCGACTCCATCACCCGTCTGGCCCGTGCCTACAACACCGTGATCCCGAGCTCCGGCAAGGTGCTGACCGGTGGTGTCGATGCTCACGCCCTGGAGAAACCGAAACGTTTCTTCGGTGCTGCGCGCAACATCGAAGAAGGCGGCTCGCTGACCATTATCGCCACCGCGCTGGTTGAAACCGGCTCGAAGATGGACGAAGTGATCTACGAAGAGTTCAAGGGTACCGGCAACATGGAACTGCCTCTGGATCGCAAGATCGCCGAGAAGCGTGTGTTCCCGGCCATCAACATCAACCGCTCCGGCACCCGCCGCGAAGAGTTGCTGACTGCCGATGACGAACTGCAGCGCATGTGGATTCTGCGCAAGCTGCTGCACCCGATGGACGAAGTGGCTGCCATCGAGTTCCTGGTCGACAAGCTGAAAACGACCAAGACCAACGACGAGTTCTTCCTGTCGATGAAACGCAAGTAACATCGCCGCTGAACCGATAAAAATGGCGTCCCGCGCGGGGCGCCATTTTTTTGCCTGAATTTTGCCCGGATTATGGGAGGTTCCCGATCTGGTAAGGTCTGTGATCGGGCACTACAACCAGCAGCGCTCGCGAGCCTCTCGACTCGGGCTCGCGCTGTATAAAAACCACCACCTGATTGGCATTAAAGATTTTATGAGCACACTCGCTTATCGAAGGGATATCGACGGCCTGCGCGCAGTCGCGGTGATCGCCGTGGTGCTGTTCCACTTTGGCGTTCCGGGGTTTACCGGCGGTTTTGTCGGCGTGGACGTGTTCTTCGTGATTTCCGGCTACCTCATCACCTCGATCATCTGGAACCAGCGTCAAGCCGGGCGTTTCAGTTTCGTCGAGTTCTGGGCTCGGCGTGCGCGGCGGATTCTGCCGGCGCTGTTCGCGATGATCATTGCGGTGCTGGCGGTGGGCTGGTTCCTGCTGGCGCCCAAGGACTACGAAGAGCTGGGGCGTTCGGTGCGCTATCAGGTGACGTTCGTCTCGAACATTCTGTTCATGCGCCAGGACGGTTACTTCGACGTCGCCTCTGACTTGAAACCGCTGCTCCATACCTGGTCACTGGCGGTGGAAGAGCAGTTCTACATCTTCTTCCCGCTGCTGCTGACGTTGCTCTCGAGCCGGTTGAAACACTGGCGGCTGGCGCTGTTCGCTGTGCTGCTGGTGTCGTTCGGGCTGAGTGTGTGGGCGATCAATCATCATCCGGAGAAAGCTTTCTTCCTGCTGCCGATGCGTGCCTGGGAGTTGCTGGCCGGGGCGATGCTGGCGATTGCGCCGAAACACGCCTGGCGTTTGAAACCGCTGGCCGCCCAGGCCTTGAGCCTGCTGGGCATGGGGTTGATCCTGCTGGCAGTGTTCGTTTACGACAAGTCGACGCCGTTCCCGGGAGCGACCGCGCTGCTGCCGGTGCTGGGCGTGGTGCTGCTGATTCTGGCCAACGGTCATCGCGAAACGCTGGTTGGTCAATTGTTGAGCAGTCGGGTGATGGTCGGCCTCGGCCTGATTTCCTATTCCTGGTACTTGTGGCACTGGCCGGTGTTCGTGTTTTCCAGCTACGCCAGCGTCGATGAGCCGGGCGCGCTCGACACGGCCGGGTTGATCCTGCTGACCCTGGTGCTGGGTTATCTGTCATGGAAGTTCGTCGAAACGCCGTTCCGTGAACGGCGTTTGCTCGCCGGCCGTCGGCAGATTCTGTTGGCCGGTTTCTGCGGCATCCTGGTGCTCGGTCTGGCCGGGCAATCGCTGCGCTGGACCGATGGCCTGCCATGGCGCCTGTCCGAGCAGGCCCTGCAATACGCCAAGGGCCGCGAGTGGCGGCCGGAGCTGATGGCGTGTCTGGCGGATGACAAGACCCCGGACGACAAGCTGTTCTGCCATTACGGCATGACGGACCTGCCGAGCCGCGCCATGGTCTGGGGCGACAGTCACGCCACGGCGCTGATCCCGGTGTTCGATGACGGCGCCAAGGCCTACGGCGTGAGCGTGATCCTGGCCAGTTCTCCCGGCTGCATTCCGGTCGATCGACTGGAACATGACGGTGTCTGTGCGCGTTTCAACCAGCGTGTCGAGCAGGGGCTGAAGGCGCAATCGGTCAGCGATGTGGTGCTGGTTGCGCGCTGGAGCCTGTACCTGTACGGCGATGCCAAAGGTGATCTGGGCCATGTGCTGAGAACCACCGATGGCCGCTATGATCGTGCCGACGCCGAGCGGCGCCTGGCCGAAGGTCTGCGGGCCCGAGTGGCGCAATTGCGTGCCGGCGGGCATCGCGTATGGCTGGTGAAAGAGGCGCCGCTGCAGGCGTTCAGTCCGCCCTATCGGCTGACACGTCTGGCGATGCTTGATCGTCCGGTCGATGACGTCGGGCTGGACGTCGAAGCGCACCACAAACGCCAGGTGTTCATCAGTCAACTGTTTGCGCAACTTGCGCAGGAGGATCCGGCCGTGCGCGTGGTCGATCCGGCGCCACGGCTGTGCGATGACAAAGGCTTGTGCCACGCTGAACTCGGCGGCTATTCGCTGTACACCGACGACAATCACTTGTCCGAAGTCGGCGCACGCTTCGTTGCGCCGATCCTCGAGCCGCTGTTTATGAGCCTGCAAGCCCGGGAAAACCGGGGGAAAGCGCAGACCAATGCAGCCAAGTAAGCAGCGACAGGCTGCCACAGGGCTGCATAGCAGGTAGGATGTACGCCTATTTTGAGGGTGCCATCGTCAATGAAATTCAAGGATCTTCGGGATTTCGTGCAGCAGCTTGAGCAGCGCGGAGAGTTGAAACGCATCCAGATTCCCGTCTCGCCGGTGCTGGAAATGACCGAGGTGTGCGATCGCACGCTGCGGGCCAAGGGCCCGGCGCTGCTGTTCGAGAAACCCACCGGTTATGACATTCCGGTGCTCGGCAACCTGTTCGGCACCCCTGAGCGGGTAGCCATGGGCATGGGCGCCGAGTCGGTCAGCGAGTTGCGCGAGATCGGCAAGCTGCTGGCCTTCCTCAAGGAGCCGGAGCCGCCGAAGGGCTTGAAGGACGCGTGGTCGAAGCTGCCGATCTTCCGCAAGATCATTTCGATGGCACCGAAAGTCGTCAAGGACGCGGTGTGCCAGGAAGTGGTTATCGAAGGTGACGACGTCGACCTGGCGATGCTGCCGGTGCAGACCTGCTGGCCCGGCGACGTCGGTCCGCTGATCACTTGGGGCCTGACTGTCACTAAAGGCCCGAACAAGGAGCGCCAGAACCTCGGTATTTACCGTCAGCAAGTGATCGGCCGCAACAAGGTGATCATGCGCTGGCTCAGCCACCGTGGCGGTGCGCTGGACTTCCGCGAGTGGTGCGAAAAGCATCCGGGCCAGCCGTTCCCGGTGTCGGTCGCGCTGGGCGCCGACCCGGCGACCATCCTCGGCGCCGTGACGCCGGTGCCGGACAGCCTTTCCGAATACGCTTTCGCCGGCCTGCTGCGCGGTAACCGCACCGAGCTGGTCAAGTGCCGCGGCAACGACCTGCAAGTGCCGGCCACTGCCGAAATCATCCTCGAAGGCGTGATCCATCCGGGCGAAATGGCCGATGAAGGCCCGTACGGCGACCACACCGGTTACTACAACGAAGTCGACAGCTTCCCGGTGTTCACGGTCGAGCGCATCACCCACCGGATCAAACCGATCTACCACAGCACCTACACCGGCCGTCCGCCGGATGAACCGGCGATCCTTGGCGTGGCGCTGAATGAAGTATTCGTGCCGATCCTGCAGAAGCAGTTCCCGGAAATCACCGACTTCTACCTGCCGCCGGAAGGCTGCTCGTACCGCATGGCCGTGGTGACGATGAAGAAGTCGTATCCGGGGCATGCCAAGCGCGTGATGCTCGGTGTCTGGTCGTTTTTGCGACAGTTCATGTACACCAAGTTCGTTATCGTCACTGACGACGATATCAATGCCCGCGACTGGAACGACGTGATCTGGGCCATCACCACGCGCATGGACCCCAAGCGCGACACGGTGATGATCGACAACACGCCGATCGACTACCTCGACTTCGCCTCGCCAGTCTCGGGCCTGGGCTCGAAAATGGGCCTGGATGCCACCCACAAGTGGCCGGGCGAAACCACTCGCGAGTGGGGCCGTGTGATCGTCAAGGACGACGCCGTCACCCAGCGGATCGATGCCATCTGGAATCAGTTAGGAATAGATTGATGCGTGTAACCCTGCAGCCCTCCGGAGCGGTGCTTGAGATACGGCCCGGCGAGCGGATTCTCGATGGTGCGCGGCGCCTGGGCTACGACTGCCCGCAAAGCTGCCGCAACGGCAATTGCCACGTGTGTGCGGCGCTGCTGGTGGAAGGCCGGGTCGAGCAGGCCGGCAAGGTGCAGGACCACGGCGAGTTCTACACTTGCATAGCCGAGCCGCTGGAAGACTGCGTCCTGCTGTGGGATGGCGTGCTCGCGCTGGGAGAACTGCCGGTGCGCAGCCTGTCGTGTCAGGTCATCGAATGCCGGGATGTCGGCGGCGACACCTGGCGCGTGCGCCTGCGTGCGCCGGCCGGCAAGCCACCGCGTTATCACGCCGGGCAGTACCTGATGATCGAGCGCGAGAACGGTGAAAAGTCAGCGTTCTCCATGGCCTCGGCACCGCACGGCGGACGGGATCTGGAAATCCACGTGCTGGCCCGTGAGGCCAGTGCGCTGAGCCTGATCGAGCAACTGCAGCGCAACCCGCTGGTGCGCGTCGAACTGCCGTTCGGCGACACGCATCTTGCCGAATTGCCTGACGGGCCGCTGGTGCTGATCGCCGCCGGCACCGGCATGGGCCAGATTCACAGCCTGATCGAACACTGCCGCGCCAACGGCTTCAAACACCCGGTGCATCTGTACTGGGGCGTGCGTCGCCCGGACGATTTCTACGACATCGAGCATTGGGACGAATGGCTGAAGCTGCCCAATCTGTTCCTGCACAAAGTGGTCAGCGACCAGTGCGGTTGGGAAGGGCGCTGCGGGATGTTGCACCAGGCCGTGTGCGAGGACTTCGCCGATCTGAAGGCCCTCCACGTCTACGCCAGCGGCTCGCCGGCGATGGTCTACGGCACGCTGGATGCGCTGGTGGAAGCCGGGATGGATGCGCACCAGATGCGCGCCGACGTATTTGCCTACGCGCCGCGATCTTGAGCCCCGCCCCTAGAAACGTACGCCGCTAGTCACCATCGCCGCATTGGCGCCGAGAAACACCAGCTCGGCGGCCAATGGGCCGTAGTGAGTCCCGACGGACGGAATGATCACTGGCGCAACGCCATAGCGGTTCAACGGAATCTTGTCCTTGTAGTCACCGCGATAACCCTGCAACAGCCCACCGGTGACTTTCAGATACACCGGATACTCACTGCTGTCATAGCGCTTGCCGGCATAGGCGTAGTTCGAGCGCTGGCGGAACGAGTTACGGAAAGTTGCCCCGCCAAAGACCCAGCCGGAAGCCTGATTGCGTTCGATGCCGATCAAGTCCTGATGATTATTGTGTTCGGGGTCAGGCGAATAATGTCGGGTGTAGACGCTGGTCTGGGCATACCAGAAACCCTTGTCCTGCCCATCGTCCGCGGCCAATGCATGGCCGGTCTGAGTTATCAGCAATACGGTCAGAAGTCTTTGGATGTTCATTGTGCAGCCTCGGTTAAACGGGATGGCTTGCGCCAGAGGAAGGCCGTTATACGTAGGCGTTCAGCGACGGAGAAGAAAGAAAGTCCGACATTTTAGTAGGTAGTTTCCCGCGCCTTCATGAACGAAACCTGAACAAGTGAAGGCTTATGCATATTTCATTCGGGTATTTAAGATATTGCTGCAAGGGTATTAGGCTATATAAAACCGGATAACCGGGCAGATGATCCCGCATTATCGTTGTCAGGCGGGTCATACATCCTTTAGCACTTTTCGTTTTACAGTTACTGCTATATGTTCTATCAAGCGAATTGTGCTTACATCTTGTAATACTTGCGGGGCCGAACACTTCTGTCATGACAGCCATTGAATCTGCTTTTGTGAATCTGGCTTACCCTCCGCGGCTCGATCTGGGGCCGCAGCTGACCCACGAACAACTTCTCGTCTCGATGCAATCGACCATGGCGCGCCACAAGGGTGGACCGGTGTGGCTGTTCGCTTACGGCTCGCTGATCTGGCGCCCGGAGTGCACGGCGGTGGAGCGGGTGCGCGGGCGAGTCCACGGTTACCATCGCGGCTTGTACCTGTGGTCGCATGAGCATCGTGGAACGCCGGAAATGCCCGGGCTGGTGTTCGGTCTGGATCGTGGCGGTTCGTGCAGCGGCTTCGCCTATCGGCTGCCGGAAGAGAATCTCGACGCTGCGCTGTACGCGCTGTGGAAACGCGAGATGCCGTTCCCGTCCTATCGCCCGCACTGGCTGAACTGCCGGCTCGAAGATGGCAGTCAGGTTCAGGCGTTGGGGTTTGTTCTGGAGCGACACCTGCCCAGCTATGCCGGCAACTTGCCGGATCATGTGCTGAGTCAGGTGTTCGAAAGCGCTTGCGGGCGCTACGGCACCACTCGCGATTATGTCGAGCAGACCGCCCACGCCCTGCGCAGCCACGCCATGCCGGATCGAAATCTGGAGGCGCGGCTCAAGCGCTGTCAGGCAAAAGCCGATCAGGCGACGGCTTCGCGGCTCTGACTGGCGACTTGCTTGTGCCATAGCGTCGGGGCCAGGAAGGCCATCGACAGCAGGCAAGCGCCCACCAGCAGGACAAAACCACCGTCCCAGCCGAAGTGGTCAACGGTATAGCCCATCGCCGCACTCGCTGCGACCGAACCGCCCAGATAGCCGAACAGACCGGTGAAGCCTGCTGCCGTGCCGGCGGCTTTCTTCGGTGCCAGCTCCAGCGCCTGCAGACCGATCAGCATCACCGGGCCGTAGATCAGAAAACCGATCGAGAACAGCGCGATCATGTCCACGGTCGGGTTGCCGGCCGGGTTCAGCCAGTACACCAGCGTCGCCACGGTCACGAGTGCCATGAACACCATGCCGGTGAGGCCACGGTTGCCACGGAAGATCTTGTCCGACATCCAGCCGCACAGCAGCGTGCCCGGAATGCCCGCCCACTCGTAGAAGAAATAAGCCCACGAAGTCTTGTCGACGTCGAAGTGCTTGGCTTCTTTGAGGTAGGTCGGCGCCCAGTCCAGTACGCCGTAGCGCAGCAGGTAGACGAAGACGTTGGCCATGGCGATGTACCAGAGCATTTTGTTGCGCAGCACGTATTTGACGAAGATTTCCTTGGCGCTGAATTCGTCTTCGTGGCTGGCGTCATAGCCTTCCGGGTAGTCGTTCTTGTACTTCTCGATCGGCGGCAGGCCGACCGATTGCGGGGTGTCGCGCATGGTGATGAAGGCAAACACCGCCACGCCCAGCGCTACCGCTGCCGGGACGTAGAACGCTGCGTGCCAGTCATTGAACAGGCCCATGCCGATCAGGAACAGCGGGCCGATCAGACCGCCGCCGACGTTATGCGCCACGTTCCACACCGAGACCACGCCGCCCCGTTCCTTCTGCGACCACCAGTGCACCATGGTGCGTCCGCTCGGCGGCCAGCCCATGCCCTGGGCCCAGCCGTTGATGAACAGCAGGATGAACATCATGGTCACGCTGGACGTCGCCCACGGCGCGAAACCGAAAATGAACATCACTCCAGCCGACACCAGCAAGCCGAACGGCAGGAAGTAGCGCGGATTGGAACGGTCGGACACCAGGCCCATCAGGAACTTCGACAGACCGTAGGCGATGGCAATGGCCGACATCGCCAGACCCAGATCGCCACGGCTGTAGCCTTCGTCGATCAGGTACGGCATGGCCAGCGAGAAGTTTTTGCGCAGCAGGTAGTAACCCGCGTAGCCAAAGAAGATACCGGCGAAGATCTGCCAGCGCAGGCGTCGGTAAGTGCTGTCTATTTTTTCTTCAGGCAATGGAGCCTGATGTGCGGCAGGACGAAAGAAAGCAAACATTCAAGAGCTCCAGATTTCTTGTTTTGACTGCGGATGCGAATGTTACAGTTTCGTTACCGAAAATAGCACCGGTTCGCATCGGCAAAACAGCGGAAAATGTTGGAAGTCGCATGTTCTTTTACGAACCTGTCGCTCAGCTGTAAAAACAGGACGTTTTCACCACTTATCAACAGGGTGTGGCATAGACTCGCGGCCCGTTCAGCCAATTGATCAGCAGAGATAGGAAATGGCCCTGAAGGTTCGCATGTTGGTGCCGAGGTTCTTGGTGGCGGCGGGGCTCGCCGTTGTGCTGCTGACATTGATCGTCACCGATCATCCTTCCCATTCCGGCCTGCGCAACGCTACAGTGCTGATCATCCGGCATGCGGAAAAACCGGATACAGGATCGGTGCTCAATGCCCGAGGCGAGCAACGCGCGGCCGCCTACGTCGACTATTTCAATCCGCTGAAACTCGACGGCCAGACACTCACGCCCCAGCGTTTGATCGCTGCCGGCGACACCCCGGAGAGTTCGCGCTCGCGCCTGACCCTGACCCCGCTGGCCCAACGTCTGAACCTCGCGATCGAGCAGCCCTACGTCAATGGCGATCTGCATCAATTGGTCAAACTGTTGCGCAAGAGCAATCAGGCGCAAACGGTGCTGATCGCCTGGCACCACGGCCACATCAATAAACTGCTCAAGGCCTTTGGTGGCGATCCCACAGCGCTGATGGGGCAGGAAAGATGGCCGGATGAAGTCTTCGACTGGCTGATCGTTTTGCGCTTCGATGACAAGGGACGGCTGATTCCGTCCCGCAGCCTGAAGGTGCAGGAACATCTGTTGCCGGGCGACGCGGCAGCGACCAGCGGCGGCTAAACATCCGTCAGAAAATGTACCTGAAGCCCGTTGCGCAGGGCGTTCGCCTGTTTTCTTGTCAGGATCAGGAAATATCCTGCATTCAATAGCGAAGCTGCGCCATTCAGTTAACAGGCAGTGCTCCGTAACCTTTCTGTTGTTGCCGGACAGGCATCTCAATCGGGAAGGGGCGAGATCATGCGGTGGTTCTTTGCTGGGCTTTTATTGACGATCTTCAGTCTTGCGCTGGCAGCGGAAGGGTTACTCATACCGGAAAACATTCCCAAGCCGATTTACCCGAAGCTGTTGCGCAGGGCCGGGGTCGAAGGCGAGGTCAGGGTCAGTTTTGTCGTCAAGGCGGATGGTTCGGTCAGCGCGATCAACATTGTGCAAAGTGATCACCCTGATCTGGCTGAGGCAGTCAAAGACGCAATAACACAGTGGCGCTTCAAGCCCTGGACGACTGAAAACGGGCGGCCTGCAGAACAGCCCGTAGTGGCACCGATGCTCTTTCGACTGGGCCGGGACGAGCCGATCCACCTCAATCAGTGGCTGAAGTCAGTGAAGTGTCATGTCATCAATGGCAGTTTCAGGAGCATGCCTGAGTACGCCTGGGTCGACGCGGACGTGTTTCATTACACCCGCGCTTACCTTTCGAACGCGATCCACAAGAGTCAGTTGGCCGATGATCAACGTCTGGCAATCATCGCCAGGATGAATCGGCGCGTACCGATGATCGTCAGAGGCTGCCGCGAGGCTCCCATGCGTAGATACATGAGCTTTCTGCCGGGAGAGGTTCGTGAGTTGCTTTGATAACCAGCGCCGCTGAGATTGAAGCTGTGTTGCTGCCTGGCGCGAATCGGGCCGGCTCCAAGGGGCGCCGGCCGGGAAAAACTCAGCGCACCTGCACCACCACCTTGCCCACCGCCTTGCGCTGCCCCAGATCGTTGATCGCCTGCGCCGCGTTGCTCAGCGGGTACACCTGCGACACCAGCGGTTTCAGCTTGCCTTCGGCGAACCAGCCGAACAGTTGCTGGAAGTTCGCTGCGTTGTCCTGTGGCTGGCGCTGGGCGAAGGAGCCCCAGAACACGCCGAGCACGGCTGCACCTTTGAGCAGCGCGAGGTTGACCGGCAGTTCGGGGATGCGTCCGCTGGCGAAGCCGACCACCAGCAGGCGGCCGTTCCAGGCGATGGCGCGAATGGCCTGGTCAAACAGGTCGCCGCCGACCGGGTCGTAGATCACGTCGGCGCCCTGGCCGTCGGTGAGGCGTTTGATTTCGTCCTTGAGGCTGGTTGCGCTGTAGTTGATCAGTTCATCGGCGCCAGCCGCCTTGGCCACGGCGAGTTTTTCCGCGCTGCTGGCGGCGGCAATGACCCGGGCGCCCATGGCTTTGCCGATCTCCACTGCCGCCAGGCCGACGCCACCGGAAGCGCCGAGCACCAGCAGGGTCTCGCCCGGTTGCAGGTTCGCCCGTTGCTTGAGGGCGTGCATCGAAGTCCCGTAGGTCATGCTGAATGCGGCGGCCGTGTTGAAATCCATCGACGGCGGGATTGGCAACACGTTGTAGCCCGGCACCGCGACCTGTTCGGCGAAACTGCCCCAGCCGGTCAGGGCCATGACCCGGTCGCCGACGTTCAGATGGCTGACCTTTTCACCGACGGCGCTGACCACGCCGGCCGCTTCGCCCCCGGGGGAAAACGGGAAGGGCGGCTTGAATTGATACTTGCCCTCGATGATCAGTGTGTCCGGGAAGTTGACCCCGGCGGCATGCACCTCCAGCAGGATTTCGTTCTTCTTCGCGACAGGACTGGCGACGTCTTCCAGCACCAGCGATTCGGCAGGGCCGAAGGCTTTGCACAGCACGGCTTTCATCAGGGCTATTCCTTTGGGAGTGATGGCCGATAAGTGTAGGTATGTCAGTCAACGGGTCAACGAGCATGCCCGGCCCTGATAGTCAGCCATAAGCTTGTGCTTGCGCGGCGGGTCGTTATGCTAGGCCGCAAACCGGATAAGGAGCGAATTGTGAAAGCGTGGATCATGTTGTTGCTGGCCCTGTCTCTGCCTGTGGCAGCGCTGGCCGAAGAAGCCAAAGAAGGCGAGGCGCCGAAAGTCAACTACATCACCCTGAGCCCGCCGTTCGTGGGCAATTACGGGCTGGACGGCACGCCGAAGCTGAAGGTCTACAAGGCCGACGTGGCGCTGCGTGTGACCGGTGAAGAGGCGACCAAACTGGTCAAGGCCAACGAACCGCTGATTCGCAATCAACTGGTGGCGCTGTTCACTCAGCAGACCACCGAGGCGATGGGCAGTATCGAAGGCAAGGAAAAGCTGCGTCAGGAAGCCCTGAAGCAGACCCAGCAAGTGATGAATGACGAGACCGGCAAGCCGGTGGTTGAAGATCTGTTGTTCAACAACCTGATCATTCAGTAACCACACTGACCGCTGTTCAGGACGCCAGGCTTTTGCGAAAGCGTGCCAGCGCAATGAGGAAGAACAGCAGGCCGATGGCCGTCAGCGCCAGCAAGTCCGGCCAGACCACGCTCAGCCCGGCGTCGCGAAACAGAATCGCGGCGCTGAGGCTGACAAAGTGCGTGGACGGCGAGCCCTGCATCACCCACTGCAACCATTGCGGCATGCTGTCCAGCGGTGTGCTGCCGCCCGACAGCAGCAACATCGGGATGATCACTGGAATCGCCAGCAGGCCGAACTGCGGCGTCGAACGCGCCAGCGTCGCCAGAAAGATGCCCAGCGCGGTGCTGGCAAACAGATAAACCGCCGTCACCAGTAAAAACAGGCTCATCGAGCCGGCCAATGGCACGCCCAGCAGGCCTTTGACCACCACTTCCAGCGACAACCAGGTGCACAGCACCACCACCAGCAGGTTGCTCCAGATTTTCGCCAGCATGATTTCCAGCGCCGTCAGCGGCAGCACCAGCAAGTGGTCGAGCGTGCCGTGTTCGCGTTCGCGCAGCAGCGCCGTGCCGGTGAGGATGATCGCCAGAATGGTGATGTTGTTGACGATCTGAATCACCGCCAGAAACCAGCCACCCTCCAGATTGGTGTTGAACAGGGCGCGAGTAGTCAGTAGCACCGGCGCCTTGGTCGCTGCTTCACCCTGACCTGCATAGTCGAGTAACTCGCGTTGAAAGATCCGGCCAATGTAGCCAGCGCCCATGAATGCCTGGCTCATGGCCGTGGCGTCGACATTGACCTGAATCGCCGGTTGCCGCGCCGCCAGCAGATCGGTTTGAAACCCCGCCGGAATGTTGATGACGAAGGTGTATTGACCGCTGTCCATCACCTGGTCCAGCTGAGGGTAAGGCAACAGTACCGGCGTCTGGAACTCTGGCGGCTGCAGGGCTTGGGCCAACTGACGCGAGAGGGCGCTGTGGTCTTCGTCGACGATGGCCACGCTGGCGTTGTGTACGCCAATCACCGAACCCGCGGCGGGCATGTAGATCGCCACGGTGAAGGCGTAGAACAGAAACAGCAGCAACACGCTGTCATGGCGCAGGCTGGTCAGTTCCTTGAGGCCCAGGCGCAGGATATGTGCGAACTTGTGCATCAGGCCTCCTGCTTTTTCAGCATGATCAGGCTCAGCCCGGTGAACCCGACAAAGAACCCGAACAGCGCCAGGCACTGCGGCCACAGCTGACGCACGTCCAGCGCTTTGGTGAACGTGCCCACCGCGATGTCGAGGAAGTGCCCCGCCGGAAACAGCATGCCCATCACCGCAGCCGCACCCTCCAGCGACGAGCGCGGCACGATCAGCCCGGAGAACTGGATGGTCGGCAAGCTGGTGATGATCATGGTGCCGAGGATCGCGGCGATTTGTGTGCGGGTGAACGCCGAAATCAGCAGGCCCATGCTGGTGGTCGCCAGTACGTACAACAGGCCGCCGAATGCCAGCGTCAGCAGGCTGCCCTTGAACGGCACGCCGAACAGCCAGCGATTCATCGCCACCAGCACCGCGAGGTTGACCAGACTGACCAGCAGGTACGGCGCCTGCTTGCCCAGCAGAAACTCCAGACGCGTCAGGGGCGTGGCGTAGAAATTGGTGATCGAGCCCAACTCCTTTTCGCGCACGATGCCCAACGCCGTCAGCATCGCAGGAATGAAGGCGAGGATCAGCGCCATGACCCCGGGGCCGATGGCGTTGACGCTGACCACGTCCTGGTTATAGCGAAAGCGGGTTTCCAGACTGGCCGCCGCCGGGTGGGCCAGCGCGGGGCTGCTTTGCTCGGCCAGTTGTTGCAGATTGGCCAGGTGCACGGCTTCAACATAGTTGCGGCTGGTTTCAGCGCGAAACGGCATACCGCCATCCAGCCACGCCGCCACAGCGGGTTGGCGCCCGGCGTACAGATCGCGGCCGAATCCGGGCGGGATTTCCAGTGCGAATTTGATTTCCGAGCGTTGCAGGCGCCGGTGCAGCTCCTGTGGGTCATGAATGGCCGGCTGCTCGTCGAAGTAGCGGGAGCCGCGAAACGCCTCAAGATAAGCCCGGCTCTGCGGCGTCTGATCCTGGTCGTACACGGCGAACGCGAGGTTTTCCACGTCCAGGGAAATCCCGTAGCCGAAAATCACCATCATGAAAATCGCCCCCGCCAGTGCGAACGCCATGCGCACCTTGTCGCGCAGCAGTTCCTTGCCTTCGCGACGGGCCACTGCCAACAGGCGACCGAGGCTGAAACCGTGACGCGGCATTGGCGTTGTCGCTGCGCTCGGCGGCGCCATTTGCGGCTCGGCCTCAGGCGCCGATGCCTGAACGCCCTGCGCCTGTTCCAGGCAAGTGACGAAGGCCGCTTCCAGCGTCTCTCCGGCGAACTGGCGTTGCAGAGCCGCCGGGGTATCGCACGCGAGGACCTTGCCGGCGTGCATCAGTGAGATGCGGTCGCAGCGCTGAGCTTCGTTCATGAAATGCGTGGAGAGGAAGATCGTCACGCCTTGTTCACGGGACAACTCGATCAACAGTCGCCAGAAGTCATCGCGGGCTGCCGGATCGACGCCGGAGGTTGGCTCGTCGAGGATCAGCACTTCCGGGCGGTGCAGCACTGCCACCGCCAGCGACAGACGCTGACGCAGCCCCAATGGCAACGCCCCGGAAGGCTGGTCGGCGACCGCGAGCAGATTGAAGCGCTGAATCAATGCCTCGATGCGCTGTGTGCTCTCGGTTGTGGGCAGGTCGAACAGCCGCGCGTGCAGTTCGAGGTTTTGTCGCACACTGAGTTCGCCATACAGCGAAAAGCTCTGCGACATGAACCCGACCCGCTTGCGCGTGGCCAGATCCTTGGCGTTCACCGGGTTGCCGAGCAGCGTTGCACTGCCTTCACTGGCCGGCATCAGCCCGGTCAGGACTTTCATGGTGGTGGTCTTGCCGCAGCCGTTGGAGCCAAGAAAACCGAAAATCTCGCCACGGCCAATGGCAAAACTGACGTGATCCACAGCGGTGAAATCGCCGAAGCGCAGCGTCAGGTCGTGGGCTTGGATGGCGATGTCATTGCTGTTGCCGGTGCGCGGTGGAATCACCAACGGTTGAGCGTCGTGCTGGCTGTCACCCTGGAAATGGGTAAAGGCGTCATCGAGTTTGCCGCTGGGGGTGACGGTCGCCAGCTCGCGGCTCAAGCCGGTGGCGATCAACTGGCCGGCGTCGAGCATCAGGCAATGCTCGAACTGCTCGGCTTCTTCCATATACGCCGTGGCGACCAGCAGCGTCAGTTGCGGGCGCTGGCTGCGCACGTCGTCGACCAGCTCCCAGAAACGCCGGCGCGAGAGCGGGTCGACGCCAGTGGTCGGCTCATCGAGGATCAACAGGTCGGGCTCATGGATCAGCGCGCAGCACAGCCCGAGTTTCTGCTTCATGCCGCCGGACAACTTGCCGGCGGGGCGCTCGGCAAATTTCAGCAAGTCGGTCGCGAGCAACAGGCTGTGCATGCGTTGCTCGCTTTCAGCCCTGGACAGGCCGAACAGCGTCGAGAAGAACTGGATGTTCTCGCGGATCGACAGTTCGGGGTACAAGTTGCCGCCCAGCCCCTGCGGCATGAAGGCGATGCGTGCATAGAGTGTGTCGCGATGCCGGCGATCCTGGATCGCGCCTCCGAGCACTTCCAGTTGTCCTTGTTGCAGGGTTTTCACGCCGGCGATCAACCCCAATAGGCTGGACTTGCCCGCGCCATCGGGGCCGATCAACCCGCAGCGGGTTCCGGCGGGCAGGCTGAAGGCGATCTCGTTCAGCGCTTGCTGTTTGCCGTAGCGGTGGGCGATACCGTTCGCTTGAACCGCAAGGCTGCTCATTGCAGATTGGCCGGCCATTCGACGGGTGCGATCCGCACATAGCCGGCGCCGGGCATGCCGGGCTTGGCCTGTGGCACGGCGCTGGGCTGGGTCAGGCGCAACTTGACGCGGAACACCAGTTTTTGTCGCTCGTCGCGAGTCTCGACTTCTTTGGGGGTGAATTGCGATTTGGCCGCGACGAAACTGATTTTTGCCGGCAGCGGTTTATCGGGCAAGGCATCGAGCAGCACGCGCGCCTCATCGCCCACGGCCAGGCGCCCGGCCACCGCGGCTGACAGATAGAGGTTCATGTACTGGTCGTTGGGATCGATCAGCAACAAGACCCGGCCGCCGGCACCCAGCACTTCGCCGGGTTCGGCCATGCGCAGCTGGATCACGCCATCAATCGGCGCGCGCAGAAGGCTGTCGTCGATTTCGCTGGTCAGCTGCGCCACCTGCGCCTGCGCTGCGCCGATTGTTGCGCTGACGGCCGATACCTGGGCGCGGGCTGCGGTCACCGCAGCGTTGCCGGTGCCAATGCGCGACTGCAGTTGATCGATGATCTGCGCGCTGACGTAACCGTGCTTGAACAGTGACTGCGAGCGGCCGAGCTCTTGCTGGGCCAGCAGCAGCTCACTCTGACGCAACTGCACATTGGCCTGGGCGGCGTTGAGATTTTCCCGGGCGCGCAGGACTTCGGCTTCGGCCTGATTGCGCTGGGCTTCGAGGGTGCGGGTGTCCATGCGCGCCAGCAGTTGTCCTTTGCTGACCTTGTCGCCTTCATCCACCAGCACCTCGGCCAGGCGCCCGGGAGTCTTGCTGGCGATCTGCACCTCGGTGGCTTCCAGGCGCCCGTTGCCCATCGACAGCCCCTCGACCAGCCGGCTGCTGATCGACATCCAGTAACCGAGGCCACCAGCGGCGGCGAGTAACACCAGGAGCGAACCGGCATATAGAAGTGAAGAACGGCTGTGCGTCGACATGGGGGCATCCTGCGGCTGTGGCGTCCAGTCTGACTGTTCAAGCGTTTCACTCGCTTGATGTCAGTCAAATGAGCGCCAAGCCTAGCCCTTTTTTCGGGTAAAAAACCGTGACCGGAGAGTTCTCAACGCAATCCGAGCACGACGGCCCACTGTTCGGCGGTCACCGGCATGACCGAAAGACGGCTGCCTTTTTGCACCAGCGGCATCTCGGCCAGTGCGGTCTGCTGCTTCAGATAATCCAGTTTCAGCACCCGGGCAAAGGTCTCGACGTGTGCAACATCGATGGCACTCCAGGCGTTTTTCTCGGGCGTGGCTTTCGGGTCGAAGTAATGGCTTTCGGGGTCCAGTGCGGTGGGATCCGGGTACGCTGCCTGAATAATCCTGCCGATTCCGGCAATCCCCGGTTCCGGGCAACTGGAGTGGTAGAAAAAGAACTCATCCCCGACCGCCATCGCCCGCAGGAAATTGCGCGCCTGATAGTTGCGAACCCCGTCCCAGCGCGCTTTTCCGAGTGTCTCCAGGCCTTTGATCGAGAGTTCGTCCGGCTCGGATTTCATCAGCCAATAGGCCATGTCTTTTGCTCCTCAAGCGGTGATTGGACAGGTTGTCGGGCAATTTTATGACAAACCGACAGTCGGTTGACGTCAGCATTTGCGCCCGGGTTCACGTTGTCGCAAAATGCCGGCCTTTAAAGCTTGACGCTGCTGCACGGCCTACGAACGGAAACCGCTGCTGTCATCGTGATGATGTGCCTTGAGGGGGGCAATCGATGAAACGCAAACCGGATTTGCTATGGACTTTGGTTATTTTGTTCGGCCTGGGCGTCGTGACCACCGGTTATGCGCAAAGTCTGTGGACCAGCAAGACCGATGCGCCAATTGAAGTCGCGCAACAGGTCCAACAGTCGACCGCGTTCAAGCGCTGAAACAGCCTTCCCGACGCCGCTGACCTGCGCGGCGTCTACTCTGCGAAATACCACGCCTTATCGGTGACCGTGCCCTGCAACGGTACATCCCAGCTGGCCTGCGCCAGGCGTTCGACCTTCTGACATTCATGGGCCAGCCCCAGCAACGTCGGCTTGCGCCAGGTTTTGCGCCGGGCCAGGTAGGCCAGACTGCGGTCGTAGAATCCGCCGCCCATCCCCAGCCGTCCGCCGACATCGTCAAACCCAACCAGTGGCAGCAACACCAGATCCAGGGTCCAGATCCTGCGTTGCTGAGCCAGATTGGCTCGCGGTTCGAGAATGCGAAAGCGATTGGGCTTGAGCTTGTCGCCCGGGCGAATCCGCTGGAACACCATCTTGGTTCGCGGCCAGGCACTGAGCACTGGCAGGTAGGTGGCCTTGCCGCGCCGCTGGGCTTCGCGCAGCAGCAGGCGCGGGTCGATTTCACCGTCGGTGGGCAGGTACAGGGAAATGTGTCTGGCCCGGCGAAAGTGCGGGTCTTGCGCCAGTTGGCGGAACAGGCCTTTGGCGGCCTGGCGTTGTTCGCTCGGGGTCAATGCGCGGCGCGCCTTGCGCAGCAGACGGCGGAGTTGCGGGCGGGGCAGCAGCGCGGGTTCGGTCATGGTTCGGCTTCGGCAGGTGAGGGCGGAAACGCACGCATAAAAAATCCGATGCCGGCAAAAACCGGCATCGGATTCGAATCAGGCTCCCCGGATGAACCGCTGTCAACTTAGCCCTTGAACCCGAAAGTTCAAGGTGGAGGATGCAGTAGACTTTAAGGCTTTCCGTCTGGCGGACATGCACACCAGCCCAACGTGCAACCTCCAGGGTAGTGCAAATCGGCTCAGGGACATCGTCAACTGGCAAGCACCCCAGGGAGTGCCGCGAGTATACCTCAAGCGGCCCGGCGAATCAGCCCTTGGTGACGTCCGGATCGGTCGCCAGCACCAGATCGACACGATCGAGCAAGTCGCGCACCTGTTCACGGGTCGAGCCGCTGGCCTGGATGTCCGGGCGCTCTTCTTTGTGCAAGAGGTCGTGGGTGATGTTCAGCGCGGCCATCACGGCGATACGGTCGGCGCCGATGACTTTGCCGCTGCTGCGGATCTCGCGCATCTTGCCGTCCAGGTAGCGGGCGGCGCTGACCAGATTGCTGCGTTCTTCCTGGGGGCAGATGATCGAATATTCTTTGTCGAGGATCTGCACGGTAACGCTATTGCTTGAACTCATGAGTCTTGCTCCAGGGCCTTGAGGCGCGAAATCATCGATTCGACCTTACGCCGGGCGATTTCGTTTTTTTCAATGAGGTGAGCGCGTTCCTCGCGCCAGGTCTTTTCCTGAGCTAGTAAGAGTGCGTTTTGACTCTTAAGTTGCTCCACTCGACTAATCAGCAGTTCGAGTCTGGCCATCAGCGCTTGCAGGTCGGTGTCTTCCATTGTGTCCACTGAGTCGGAGTCTGTCTGATGGGATAGCTGGCGGACAGCCTTTAATAGTCTTGGCGAGTCTGTCGATGTAGGATACAAGGCCTTCATTCTAGACATAGCGCCGTCTGGCGCCTAGCTGCCCATGACCATTGCGAATTCCCCGTACCAAGCCTTTGCCACCCTGCTGACTGCCAGCGGCCACAACGTCTCGCCTGCCGAACTGCATGGCCTGCTGCTCGGCCGCAGCTGCGCCGGCGCCGGCTTCGATAACGAAGGCTGGTTGATCGACGCCGCCGAACTGCTCGAAGGCGATATCCAGGACAACGTCCGCAACGCCCTGATCGGCCTGCAAGAAATGGTCAAGGGTGAGTTGACCGGCAGCGACGTGACCGTCGTCCTGCTGCTGCCGACCGATGACGCGCCGCTGGCCGAGCGCGCTGCTGCACTGGGCCAATGGTGCCAAGGCTTCCTCAGCGGTTTCGGCCTGAACTGCCGCGACAGCAGCATGCTCAGCACCGAAGCTACCGAAGTGTTGCAGGATCTGGCGGCGATTTCCCAGGTGCAAGATGCTCTGGAAGAGTCCGACGACGGCGAAAACGATTACATGGAAGTCATGGAATACCTGCGCGTCGCGCCGCTGCTGCTGTTCTCGGAAACCAGGAAAGCCGACGTGCCGCCAGCCGCCAAGCCGTCGCTGCATTAATCGCGTGCCAGGGAAAGCCATCTGCCCATGACCCATATCCCCAAAGCGGAATACAGCCGTCGCCGCAAGGCCCTGATGGCGCAGATGGAACCCAACAGCATCGCGATCCTGCCCGCCGCCGCGGTGGCGATCCGCAACCGCGACGTCGAGCATGTCTATCGTCAGGACAGCGACTTTCAGTACCTCAGTGGATTCCCCGAACCGCAGGCGGTCATCGTCCTGATGCCCGGCCGCGAGCATGGCGAGTACGTGCTGTTCTGCCGTGAACGCAACGCCGAGCGTGAGTTGTGGGACGGCCTGCGCGCCGGGCAGGAAGGCGCGATCCGTGATTACGGCGCCGACGACGCGTTCCCGATTACCGACATCGACGACATCCTGCCGGGCCTGATCGAAGGCCGCGACCGCGTGTATTCGGCGATGGGCAGCAACCCGGAGTTCGACCGGCACCTGATGGACTGGATCAACGTGATCCGCTCCAAGGCGCACCTCGGCGCCCAGCCACCGAACGAATTCGTTGCCCTGGATCACCTGCTGCACGACATGCGCCTGTATAAATCGGCGGCAGAAGTGAAGGTGATGCGCAAAGCCGCACGGATCTCCGCTCAGGCCCACATCCGGGCGATGCAGGCCAGTCGGCCGGGTTTGTACGAGTACAGCCTTGAAGCCGAACTCGATTACGAATTCCGCAAGGGCGGGGCGAAGATGCCGGCTTACGGCTCGATTGTCGCCGCCGGACGCAACAGCTGCATCCTGCATTACCAGCAGAATGACGCGCTGCTCAAGGACGGCGATCTGGTATTGATCGACGCCGGTTGCGAAATCGACTGCTACGCCAGCGACATCACTCGCACCTGGCCGGTCAACGGCAAGTTCTCGCCAGAGCAAAAAGCGATTTACGAGTTGGTGCTGGCCTCGCAGGAAGCCGCATTCGCTGAAATCGCCCCGAACAAAAACTGGAATCAGGCGCACGAAGCCACGGTTCGGGTGATTACCACGGGGCTGGTAAAACTTGGATTGCTGCAAGGCGAGGTCGACGAATTGATCGCGACCGAAGCTTACAAGGCGTTTTACATGCACCGTGCCGGGCACTGGCTGGGCATGGATGTACACGACGTCGGCGAATACAAGGTCGGCGGCGAATGGCGAGTGCTGGAGGTCGGCATGGCGCTGACCGTGGAGCCGGGCATCTACATCGCCCCGGACAACCAGAACGTAGCAAAGAAATGGCGCGGCATTGGCGTGCGCATCGAGGATGACGTGGTAGTGACCAAAACCGGTTGTGAAATATTGACCAGCGGCGTACCGAAAACCGTCGCCGAGATTGAAGCGCTGATGGCGCAAGCACGGACCCACGCGGCATGAGTCGAGTCAATCTGGCAATCATCGGCGGCGGCCTGGTCGGCGCCAGTCTGGCGCTGGCCTTGCAGACCGGGGCCAAGGCGCGCGGCTGGAAAATCGTCCTGATCGAACCGTTCGCCCCCGGCGACAGCTGGCAGCCGAGCTACGACGCCCGTTCATCGGCGCTGTCCTTCGGTTCGCGGCAGATCTACCAGCGTCTGGGTGTGTGGCAGGAGATATCCCGCCGCGCCGAGCCGATCAAACAGATTCACGTCTCCGACCGTGGTCGCTTCTCCACTGCCCGTCTGTCGGCGATGGAAGAGGGCGTGCCGGCCTTGGGTTACGTGGTGGAAAACGCCTGGCTCGGCCAGTGCCTGTGGCAGCACCTCGATAAAGACGTGATCAGCTGGCGTTGCCCGGCGGAAGTCACGCGCATGGAGCCGCTGGCTGACGGCTATCGCCTGACCCTCAACGATGAAACCACGCTCGAATGTGATCTGGCGGTGCTGGCCGATGGTGGCCGCTCCGGTCTGCGCGAGCAGTTGGGCATCAACGTACGCAAGCGTCCGTACAACCAGAGCGCGCTGATCGCCAACATCACCCCGAGCGAGGCGCACAACGGCATGGCCTTCGAGCGCTTCACCGACGAAGGGCCGATGGCCTTGCTGCCGCTGCCGGACAACCGTTGCGCACTGGTCTGGACCCGCCTGGGCATGGACGCGCAGCGTTTGGCCGATTTGAGCGAGCGCGATTTCCTCAGCGAACTGCAGGGCGTATTCGGCTACCGCCTCGGCACCCTGAAACAGGTTGGCGCGCGGCATCTGTACCCGTTGTCGCTGGTCGAGGCCGAAGAGCAGGTGCGCTCGCATCTGGCCGTACTCGGCAACGCCGCGCACAGCCTGCACCCGATTGCCGGGCAGGGGTTCAACCTGTCCCTGCGTGATGCCGATGCGCTGGCTGCCGCACTGCTCGCCAGCGACAAAGCGCTGGGCGACTTCGCCACGTTGCAGGCCTATCGCGAGCGCCAGCGGCTGGATCAGGACCTTACAGTAGGCTTCTCCGATCAGGTCACCCGCCTGTTCGGCAGCACCCAGCCGCTGGTGTCGCTGGGGCGCAACATTGGCTTGCTCGGTCTCGATCTGCTGCCACCGGCCAAGCGCTGGTTTGCCCGTCAGGCCATGGGGCTGGGGACGCGGCCGGATGCTTGAGCGGCGGATCGTCACTTTCACTTTCAGCAGCGCGCCGCCCACTGGCGCGCTCGCTAAAACCCTTTACGGGCGGCGCATGCCGCCAGCGAGACAGGCTTAAAGCATGGAAATGCGCGCAGATCTGCTGATTGTCGGAGCCGGAATGGTTGGCAGCGCCCTCGCGCTGGCGTTGCAGGACAGTGGCCTTGAAGTGCTGCTGCTCGATGGCAGCCCGCTGAGCGTCAAACCGTTCGACGCCGCCGCAGCGTTTGAGCCGCGAGTGAGCGCCTTGTCGGCGGCCAGCCAGCGGATACTCGAACGCCTTGGCGTGTGGGACGGTATCGCCAAACGCCGCAGCAGCCCGTACACCGACATGCATGTGTGGGACGGCAGCGGCACCGGGCAGATTCATTTCTCGGCGAGCAGTGTGCACGCCGATGTGCTGGGACATATCGTCGAAAACCGCGTGGTGCAGGATGCCTTGCTCGATCGTTTGCACGATTGCGATCTGGGCATGCTGGCCAACGCACGGCTGGAGCAGATGCGTCGCTCCGGTGATGACTGGCTGCTGACCCTGGCCGACGGTCGCCAGTTGCGTGCGCCGCTGGTGATTGCGGCGGACGGCGCCCATTCGGCGGTGCGCCGGCTGACCGGCGTCGCCACCCGAGAGTGGGATTACCTGCACCACGCCATCGTCACCAGCGTGCGCAGCAGCAAGCCGCACCGGATGACCGCGTGGCAGCGTTTTACCGATCACGGGCCGCTGGCGTTTCTGCCGCTGGAGCGTGACGGGCAGCAAGACTGGTGCTCGATTGTCTGGTCGACCACGCCGAGTGAAGCCGAACGCCTGATGGCGCTGGATGAAGCCGCGTTCTGCCGAGAACTGGAGCGTGCGTTCGAAGGTTGCCTGGGCGAAGTGCTAAGCGCTGACCCACGGTTGTGCGTGCCGTTGCGTCAACGGCATGCCAAGCGCTACGTCGCCGAAGGGTTGGCGTTGATCGGCGATGCGGCGCACACCATTCACCCGTTGGCCGGGCAGGGCGTCAACCTGGGTTTCCTTGATGCGGCGGTGCTGGCTGAAGTGCTGCTGCAAGCTGCGGAACGCGGCGAGCGCCTGGCGGACGTGAAAGTGCTGAGTCGTTACGAGCGTCGGCGCATGCCGCACAACCTCGCGCTGATGGCGGCGATGGAGGGCTTCGAACGCTTGTTCCAGGCCGACCCGTTGCCGGTACGCTGGTTGCGCAACGCCGGGTTGAAGCTGGTGGAGCAGATGCCCGAGGCCAAGGCACTCTTTGTTCGTGAAGCACTGGGCCTCACAGGCGACCTCCCCGCGCTCGCCAAACCCTGAGTCGATAACGCTCCCCGTAGGAGCTGCCGAAGGCTGCGATCTTTTGATCTTGGTTTAAGATCAAAAGATCGCAGCCTCGTTTCACTCGGCAGCTCCTACAGGGGGTGTGTTGCCCTGTGCAACATCTGGTAACTCCTTGGAAAAGAGTTCGATTGAGGTGGTAAATGTGAGTCCTTATCATTTGGCCCACATTTTCCGACCGAGAGATCACTCCCATGTTGGCACCCAAGCGTCTTCTGACTGCACTGGCCCTGACCCTGATCGGCAGCACTACCGCCCAGGCCGCCGACGAGGTGGTGGTCTACTCCTCGCGTATCGACGAGCTGATCAAACCGGTGTTCGACGCCTACACCGCGAAAACCGGGGTGAAGATCAAGTTCATCACCGACAAGGAAGCGCCGCTGATGCAGCGGATCAAGGCCGAAGGTGCAAACGCCAGCGCCGACCTGCTGCTCACCGTCGATGCCGGCAACCTCTGGCAAGCCGAACAGATGGGCATCCTGCAGCCGTTCACCTCGAAGACCATCGACGCCAATATTCCCGCGCAATACCGTTCGTCCACCCATGCCTGGACCGGCCTGAGCCTGCGCGCGCGGACCATCGCTTACTCCACCGAGCGCGTTAAGCCGGGCGAACTGACCACCTACGAAGCGCTAGCCGACAAGAATTGGGAAGGACGCCTGTGCCTGCGCACGGCGAAGAAGGTCTACAACCAGTCGCTGACCGCGACCATGATCGAAGTGCACGGCGCCGAGAAAACCGAGAAGATCCTCAAAGGCTGGGTCAACAACTTGTCCACCGATGTGTTCTCCGACGACGTCGCGGTGCTGGAAGCGATCAACGCCGGGCAGTGCGACGTCGGCATCGTCAACACCTACTACTATGGTCGCCTGCACAAGCAGAAACCGGACCTGCCGGTAAAACTGTTCTGGCCGAATCAGGCCGATCGTGGCGTGCATGTAAACCTGTCCGGTATCGGCCTGACCCAACATGCACCGCACCCGGAGGCAGCCAAGGCGCTGGTCGAATGGATGACCACACCTGAAGCGCAGAAAATCTTCGCCGACGTGAACCAGGAATTCCCGGCCAACCCGGCGGTGGCACCTTCGGAAGAAGTGGCAGCGTGGGGCAAGTTCGTCGCTGACACCTTGCCGGTGGAAGTGGCGGGCAAGCGACAGGCTGAAGCGATCCGCATGATGGATCGGGCGGGCTGGAACTAAAACCTGGTTATATCCTGTGGCGAGGGGATTTATCCCCGATGGGGTGCGAAGCACCCCCAATGCCCTTAATCAAAGCGTACTGATACACCGCGGGCATAGTTTTTAAGAATGCTGCGCATCCGATCGGGGATAAATCCCCTCGCCACAATTGGGGCTGGCATTACTCTTGCGCCGACCCACGATTTATTAGAGAACCCCCTTGGCCCACCCCGCCCAACGCCGCTGGTACCCCATCGTCCTCGCCATTGCCGCGCTGGTGCTGCTGCCCCTGAGTGTCCTGCTGCTGTCGTGGCAGACCATTGATCAGCAAATCTGGTCGCACCTGTGGCAAACCCAGATGCCGCGCCTGCTGGGCAATACCCTGACGCTGGTGCTGGGCGTTGGCGTCGGCGTGACGCTGCTCGGCGTCAGTCTGGCATGGCTCACCAGCCTCTGCGAATTCCCCGGGCGGCGCTGGCTCGACTGGGCGCTGATGCTGCCGTTCGCCATTCCGGCCTACGTGCTGGCGTTCGTCTTCGTCGGCCTGCTGGACTTCGCCGGCCCGGTGCAAACCCTGTTGCGTGAGTGGTTCGGCAGCGGCCTGCGCCTGCCGCGTGTGCGCTCCATCGGCGGGGTGATTGTGGTGCTGGTGCTGGTGTTTTATCCCTACGTCTACCTGCTGGCGCGCACCGCGTTCCTGGCGCAGGGCAAAGGCCTGATGGAAGCGGCGCGGGTCCTCGGGCAATCGCCCTGGCAGGCGTTCTGGCGGGTGGCGTTGCCGATGGCGCGGCCGGCGATTGGTGCCGGTGTGGCGCTGGCGCTGATGGAGACATTGGCGGATTTCGGCGCGGTGTCTGTGTTCAACTTCGACACCTTCACCACCGCGATCTACAAGACCTGGTACGGCTTCTTCAGTTTGCCGAGCGCGGCGCAACTGGCGAGCCTGTTGCTACTGGTGGTGATGCTGGTGCTTTACGGCGAGCGGCGTGCGCGTGGCGCCAACCGGGCGAGCAACGAACGGCCGCGGGTCAAGGCGCTGTATCACTTGCAGGGACTCAAGGCGTTCGCGGCGACCGGCTGGTGCGCTCTGGTCTTTGCCTGTGCGTTCGTGATTCCAGTCCTGCAACTCATTGTGTGGTTCTGGCAGCGCGGGCGCTTTGATCTCGATGAGCGCTACGCCGGACTGATCCTGCACACCTTGTACCTGGGTGGCATGGCAGCCTTGATCACCGTCAGCGTCGCGCTGCTGCTGGCTTTTGCCCGACGACTGGCGCCGACCCGGGCGATCCGTTCCGGAGTCAGTCTGGCCAATCTCGGTTATGCGTTGCCGGGTTCGGTGCTGGCGGTGTCGATCATGCTGGCGTTCAGTTATCTCGATCGCGAACTGGTGATTCCGCTGTCGGGCTGGCTCGGTGGCGCCGGCAAACCGCTGCTGCTGGGCAGTCTGGCGGCGTTGCTGATGGCCTATCTGGTGCGTTTCATCGCCGTGGCGTACGGGCCGCTGGAAAACAGTCTGGCGCGTATACGGCCTTCATTGCCCGAAGCAGCACGTAGTCTGGGGGTCAGTGGGCCGCGACTGTTTTTCAAAGTGTATCTTCCGCTGTTGCTGCCTGGCACGTTGAGCGCGGCGTTGCTGGTGTTCGTCGATGTGCTCAAGGAAATGCCCGCGACCCTGCTGATGCGCCCGTTTGGCTGGGACACGCTGGCGGTGCGGATCTTCGAAATGACCAGCGAGGGCGAGTGGGCACGGGCGTCGCTGCCGGCGCTGACCTTGGTGTTGGTCGGCCTGTTACCGGTCATTGGCCTGATCCGCCGCTCGGCGCACCGAAACACTTAGTAGTGAGTCCTGAATCATGCGGCTACAATGCGCGGCATTCGGTGCGGTTCGTCTGACAGACCCGTTCGCTGAAATCGGCTGAAAGCCTTCTATTTCGCGGCTTTCATCCCGTACAGCGGCTGTCCGCACCTTCGCCACGCCCGGAAGGAGAAACCCATGGGACAGCGTACGCCTCTGTATGACCTGCATCTCGCCCTCGGCGCGAAGATGGTCGATTTTGGCGGTTGGGACATGCCACTGCATTACGGCTCGCAGGTCGAGGAACACCATGAGGTGCGCCGCGATTGCGGGGTGTTCGATGTTTCCCACATGACCGTGATCGATGTCGCCGGTGTCCAGGCCAAGGCCTGGCTGCAGCATTTGCTGGCCAATGACGTCGAGCGCCTGCATCGCCCCGGCCGCGCGCTCTACAGCACGATGCTCAACGAGCGTGGCGGCATCGTCGACGACATGATCGTCTATCGCCTCGAAGACCGTTATCGTCTGGTATTCAACGCCTCCACTCGCGACCAGGATCTGGCGTGGATGCAGGCGCAGGTCGCCGGTTACGACGTGCAATTGCATGAGCGTCAGGATCTGGCGATGCTCGCCATTCAAGGCCCGCAGGCCCGGCAGAAAATTGCCGAACTGGTGACCCAGTCCCGCGCCGAACTGATCAAACATCTCAAACCGTTCGAAGCTCACGTCGATGGCGACTGGTTCATCGCCCGCACCGGATATACCGGTGAGGATGGCCTGGAAATCGCCTTGCCGGCCGAGCAAGCGCCGGGATTTTTCAACGATCTGGTCGGTGCCGGCATTTCGCCGATCGGCCTCGGCGCCCGCGACACGCTACGGGTCGAGGCAGGGATGAACCTCTACGGCCAGGACATTCATCAGGATGTCTCGCCGCTGGCGTCCAATATGGCCTGGAGCATCGCCTGGGAACCGGCCTCGCGGCAGTTCATCGGGCGTGCTGCGCTGGAAGCGGAAAAAGCCGCCGGCGTTGCGCACAAACTGGTGGGGCTGGTGCTTGAGGAACGCGGTGTTTTACGCGCCCATCAGGTGGTTCGTATCGCCGATGTTGGCGAAGGAGAGATCACCAGTGGTAGTTTCTCTCCTACGCTGAGCAAATCGATTGCCCTGGCGCGTGTACCGATGGCCACCGCCGACCGCGCCGAAGTGGAAATCCGTGGCAAGTGGTATCCGGTACGAGTGGTCAAACCGACCTTCGTGCGCCATGGCAAAACCTTGATCTAACCTTTTCCGGCGGGCCTGACCGCTGACAATTTTTTGAGGACACCAAGCATGAGCAATATCCCCGCCGAACTGCGTTTTGCCGAAAGTCATGAGTGGGCGCGTCTGGAAGCCGACGGCACCGTTACCGTGGGCATCAGCGATCACGCGCAGGAAGCACTGGGCGATGTGGTGTTCGTCGAGTTGACTGAAGTGGGCAAGGTGTTTGCTGCTGAGGATCAAGCTGGCGTGGTTGAGTCGGTGAAAGCGGCCTCCGATATCTACTCGCCGATTGCCGGCGAAGTCATCGCCGTCAACGAAGAGCTGAGCGGCTCTCCGGAATTGCTGAACTCCGATCCGTACGGGGCGTGGATCTTCAAGCTCAAGCCAGCCAACGCTGCTGATCTGGACAAGCTGCTGGACGCCGCCGGCTACAAGGCTGCAATCGGCGAATAATCCTCGCTCTGTAGGAGCTGCCACAGGCTGCGATCTTTTGATTTTGTTTTTGAAGCAAGATCAAAAGATCGCAGCCTGCGGCAGCTCCTGCAGGCATGGCGGTTCAGGGCTTCAATACGGCTTTGACTGCCGCCACTGAACGCTCGACGTCGTCCTTGGTCATGCTGGTGAACATCGGCAACGACACAATCAATCGTCCGACCCGTTCGGCCACCGGCAACATCCCTTCCTTGAAACCGCGCTCGCGGTACAGACTCAACAAGTGAATCGGCGGGTAGTGATAGCCGATGCCGATGCCTTTGGCCTGCATCTGTTCCATGAACGTGGCCCGCGCCGGCAAGCCGTCCTTGCGCTCCGGCAGCACCAGCTGGAACAGATGCCAGTTGCTGTGGGTGAAATCCGCTGGCGGCAATTGCGCGCCATAGGTCGCTTCGAAGTCATCGCCAAAGCATTTGAAGTAGTGACGGGCCAGTTCCTGACGATGGGCGGTCAGCGCCTCGATATGGGCGAATTGGCCCAGACCGATGGTCGCGGCGACGTCGGTCATGTTGAACTTGCCGCCGAGCACATCAACGTCGAGACCGTCGAAGCCGTTGCGGGTCACGCCTTGCAGGCGATATTTCTCCGCCAGCCGCGCTTCTTCCGCAGTGTTCAGCACCAGACAGCCGCCTTCGGAGCAGGTCACGTTCTTGTTGGCCTGGAAACTGAACGACACGAAGTCGCCAGTGGCGCCGATGCGCTGGCCATTCCAGCTCGAACCCAACGCCTGCGCGGCGTCTTCGACAATCCGCAGATTGTGTTTGCGCGCGATGGCATATAGCCGATCCATGTCCACCGGCAGGCCGGCGAGGTACACCGGAATCAGCGCTTTGGTGCGCGGGGTGATCGCTGCTTCGAGCTTGTCCAGATCAATGTTGCGGGTCACCGGGTCGATGTCGGCGAACACCGGCGTGGCGCCGACTTCGAGGATCACGTTGGCGGTGGCGACCCAGGAAATCGGCGTGGTGATCACTTCGTCACCCGGGCCGATGCCGGCGATGCGCAGGGCGATTTCCATGGTGCAGGTGCCGGAGTTGAACGTGCGCACCGGGCGCCCGCCGAAGTATTCCGACAGCTGTGCTTCAAAGGCCTGTACCTTCGGCCCGCTGGTGATCCAGCCGGAGCGCAGCACGTCGCCGACGGCGGCAATCGTGGCTTCATCGATGACAGGTTTGGAAAACGGCAGGAACGGCAGTTGGCTCATGAGGGTTCGATCATCCGCAAGTTGGACGCCTGATGCAGGCGCTACAGCATGCCCCGGAACACCCGGCGCCGCCAAGCCGTGCGCGTCGGGATCGGCTGCTATGCTGGTTTGACCGTGTTGCATTGACGCCGAGCGCCAGCCAAGAGAGAGCCTGTCATGTCCCAGTTGCCATCCTTGAGCCAGTTACGCGACCCCGAAGCCTTCCTGCGCCGCCATTTGGGGCCCGATGCCGCCGAACAACAGGCGATGCTCGATAGCCTGGGCCTCGGCAGCCGGGTCGAACTGATCGAGCAGACGGTGCCGCCGGGCATTCGGTTGAACCGGGCGCTGGATTTGCCGCCGGCCCTTGATGAGCAGGCGGCGCTGGCCAAGCTGCGCGGTTATGCCGAGCAGAATCAGGTGTGGACCAGTCTGATCGGCATGGGCTACTACGGCACGCTGACGCCGACCGTCATTCTGCGTAACGTGCTGGAAAATCCTGGTTGGTACACCGCGTACACCCCGTATCAACCGGAGATTGCCCAAGGCCGTCTTGAGGCGCTGCTGAATTTCCAGCAACTGACCATCGACCTCACCGGGCTGGAACTGGCCAACGCCTCGTTGCTCGACGAAGCTACCGCTGCGGCGGAAGCCATGGCCCTGGCTAAACGCGTGGCGAAGTCGAAGAGCAATCTGTTCTTCGTCGACGAAAACTGTCATCCACAGACCATTTCCGTGGTGCAGACCCGCGCCGAAGGCTTCGGCTTTGAGCTGATCATCGACGCTGTGGATAACCTCGGCCAGCATCAGGTATTCGGCGCATTGCTGCAGTATCCCGACACCCACGGCGAGATTCGTGATTTGCGTCCGGTCATCGATCAACTGCACGCGCAGCAGGCGCTGGCCTGCGTGGCCACGGATCTGCTGAGCCTGTTGCTGCTGACGCCACCGGGTGAACTGGGCGCTGACGTGGTGTTCGGATCATCCCAGCGCTTTGGCGTGCCGATGGGCTACGGTGGCCCGCACGCGGCTTTTTTTGCCAGCCGTGAGGCGTACAAACGGGCGATTCCGGGGCGGATCATCGGCGTGTCGAAAGACGCCCGCGGCAACGTTGCATTGCGCATGGCCCTGCAAACCCGCGAACAACACATTCGCCGCGAGAAGGCCAATTCGAACATCTGCACCGCGCAGGTGCTGCTGGCCAACATCGCCAGTTGCTACGCGGTGTATCACGGGCCGCAAGGCTTGAAACGGATAGCGCAGAGGGTGCATCGGCTGACCTGCATTCTGGCGGCAGGCCTTGAACGCCATGGTATTACGCGAGTCAACGGGCAGTTTTTCGACACCCTCACGCTGGAGGTCGGCGGCGCGCAGAGCGCAATCATCGACAGCGCCAGGGCTGCGCAGATCAACCTGCGGATTCTCGGCCGTGGTCGAGTCGGGTTGAGCCTCGACGAGACGTGCGATGAAAGCACGGTGGCCAAACTGTTCGACGTGCTGCTCGGTGCCGATCATGGTTTAAACGTCGAGCAACTCGATGCAGAAACGTTGGTTTCAGGCATCCCCGACAGCCTCCAGCGCAAGACGCCTTACTTGCGCCATCCGGTGTTCAACGCACATCACAGCGAAACCGAGATGCTGCGCTACCTCAAGCAACTGGAGAACAAGGATCTGGCGCTCAACCAGTCGATGATCCCGTTGGGTTCCTGCACCATGAAGCTCAACGCCACCAGTGAGATGATCCCGATCACCTGGCCGCAGTTCGCCAATCTGCACCCGTTCGCGCCTCGGGAGCAGGCAGTCGGATACACCTTGATGATCGAAGAACTGCAGCGCTGGCTGTGCGCGATCACCGGGTTCGATGCGATCTGCATGCAGCCCAACTCCGGGGCTCAGGGCGAGTACGCCGGGCTGCTGGCGATTCGCAAATATCACGAGAGCCGGCAGCAGGGCGCACGGGATATTTGCCTGATCCCGTCCTCGGCCCACGGCACCAACCCGGCCTCGGCGCAGATGGCCGGGATGCGCGTGGTGATCGTCGAATGCGACGAGGCCGGCAACGTCGATCTGGACGACCTGAAAACCAGGGCGGCCGAGGCGGGGGACAAGTTGTCGTGCCTGATGGCGACCTATCCGTCGACCCATGGCGTGTACGAGGAAGGCATCAGCGAGATCTGCGAAGTTATCCACCAGCACGGCGGGCAGGTGTATATGGACGGCGCCAATCTCAACGCGCAGGTCGGGCTGGCGCGGCCGGCGGACATCGGCGCCGATGTGTCGCACATGAACCTGCACAAGACGTTCTGCATTCCCCATGGCGGTGGCGGGCCGGGCATGGGGCCGATCGGCATTCGCGCGCACCTGGCGCCGTTCGTCGCCAGTCATCCGGTCGTGCCGATTGACGGCCCGCTGCCACAGAACGGCGCGGTCAGCGCGGCGCCGTGGGGCAGTGCGAGTATTTTGCCGATCAGTTGGATGTACATCGCAATGATGGGGCCGCAATTGGCGGATGCCAGCGAAGTGGCAATCCTCGCGGCGAACTATCTTGCGCAGCATTTATCCGGCGCATTCCCGGTGCTGTACACCGGGCGCAACGGGCGGGTGGCCCATGAATGCATTCTCGATCTGCGGCCGTTGAAGGCGCAGACCGGGATCAGCGAAGAAGACGTCGCCAAGCGTCTGATGGATTACGGCTTTCACGCGCCAACCATGTCATTCCCGGTGCCGGGGACGTTGATGGTCGAGCCGACCGAGAGTGAATCCAAGGCCGAACTGGACCGGTTTATCGGCGCCATGCTGAGCATCCGTGCAGAAATCACCGAAGTGCAGAACGGCAACTGGCCGGCGGAAGACAACCCGCTCAAGCGTGCGCCGCATACCTTGGCCGATGTCACCGGAGTCTGGGAGCGGCCTTACAGCATCGAGCAGGGCATCACCCCGGATGCACACACCAAGGCGCACAAGTATTGGCCGGCGGTGAATCGGGTGGATAACGTTTATGGCGATCGCAATCTGTTTTGCGCCTGCGTCCCGGTGGACGATTACCGCTGATTTCCAGGTTGTACAACCGTCCAAATGTGGGAGCGAGCCTGCTCGCGAAGGCGTCGTGTCAGAAGACAAAGATGTATCTGACCCACTTTATTCGCGAGCATGCTCGCTCCCGCAGAGGTTGTGGTGAATTCGACATTACGGGCAAAAAAATGCCGCTCGATCGAGCGGCATTTCTGTCGGCGGCGGGCTTATTCGGAAGCCACTGCGTTTTTCGCCAGAATCGCATTCGCCAGTTCCATGTCCGTGGCCTGCAGGCCCGGATTGTCGGCGCGGACTTTCTGCATGGCTGCTTCCAGGTATGGCCCACGAATGCCGCCATCGCTGGCGACGAAGCTGCCGGCGTCGTCCTGCGCGGCAACGATCAGCTTGTGATCCTTGAAGGTCAGGTAGGTCGAACCGGTGGTGGCGCCGGACGAAATGACGTTACGCCAAAAGCTGTCGGCCATCGCTGAACCAACGGGAAGGGACAGCAAGGCAAGGGTGGCGACAGCAAGTTTGAGACGCATGATTGAGTGACTCCTGGGGGTTAACTACGGCGTTGGATAACGATTCCCCGATCCGGTTCCGTAGCGGCCTATTTCTGCTCGCTCTGCGGTGTCACCCGCAGCACCTCTTCAAGGGTGGTCAGCCCTGCCGCGACCTTCTGCGCACCCGACAGGCGCAGGCTGCGCATACCTTCCTTGAAGGCTTGTCGACGGATGGCGGTGAGATCGGTGTCCTGAGTGATGAGGGTTTTGAGGCTGTCGCTCAGTTGCATGATTTCGTAAACCCCGGCGCGCCCGCGATAACCGGTGTCGCGGCACTCGAGGCAGCCGATCGCCCGTTGCGCATTGCCCGGCAGCGGCGCCTGCCAGGGGCGGGTCAGGGTCTGCCAGTCTTCCTCTTCCAGCGTCAGCGGCGCCTTGCAGTGCGGGCACAGGGTACGCACCAGACGCTGGGCCATGACCCCGAGTACCGTGGCCTTGATCAGATAGTGCGGCACGCCGAGTTCGAGTAACCGGCTGATGGCACTGGGGGCATCGTTGGTGTGCAGGGTCGACAGCACCAGGTGGCCAGTGAGCGCCGCCTGAATCGCCATTTCCGCGGTTTCCAGGTCGCGGATCTCGCCGATCATGATGATGTCCGGGTCTTGTCGCATCAGTGCGCGTACCCCGGCGGCGAAACTCAGGTCGATGTTGTGCTGCACCTGCATCTGATTGAACGCCGGCTCGACCATTTCGATCGGGTCTTCGATGGTGCAGAGGTTGATCTCCGGCGTCGCCAGTTTCTTCAGCGTGGTGTAGAGCGTGGTGGTCTTGCCCGAGCCGGTCGGCCCGGTGACCAGGATGATGCCGTTGGGCTGGCGGGTCATGTCCTGCCAGCGGCGCAGGTCATCGGCGGAAAAGCCCAACTGATCGAAGTCCTTGAGCAGCACTTCCGGGTCAAAAATCCGCATGACCATTTTTTCACCAAACGCGGTGGGCAGCGTTGAAAGCCGCAACTCGACTTCGCCACCGTCCGGGGTCTTGGTCTTGACCCGGCCGTCCTGGGGTTTGCGCTTCTCGGCCACGTTCATCCGCCCGAGGCTTTTCAGGCGGCTGACGATCGCCATGGTCACCTGCGGCGGGAATTGATAGACGTTGTGCAGCACGCCGTCGATGCGAAAGCGCACGGTACCCTGTTCGCGGCGCGGTTCGATGTGAATGTCGCTGGCGCGTTGCTGGAAAGCGTACTGGAACAGCCAGTCGACGATGTTGACGATGTGTGCGTCGTTGGCGTCCGGCTCCTGATCGCTGGCGCCGAGGTTGAGCAGTTGTTCAAAGTTGCCGAGGTTGCCGCTTTGCTGATCGGCATTGCTGGCGCCGCTGACCGATTTGGCGAGGCGGAAGAACTCGACGCTGAAGCGCTGGATGTCCACCGGGTTGGCGACCACCCGTTTGATCGGCAGCTTCAGCACGTGAGTCAGGTCGGCTTCCCAAGCGGTGACGTAGGGCTGGGCACTGGCCACGACCACGGCGTCGCGGTCGACCGCCACCGCAAGAATCCTGTGCCGCTGGGCAAAGGCGTAGGACATCAGCGGGGTGATCGCGGCGACGTTGATCTTCAACGGGTCGATACGCATGTACGGCTGGCCGGCCTGCTGCGCCAGCCACAAGGTCAGGCTTTCCAGATCCAGATGTTTACCCGGACGGCTGAGGTCATCCAGCTGCTGGCTGGCAATGAACTCCAGCGGGTGCTGCTGGCCGTGGGTCGCGTGGCGGCGCCGGGCGTTGAGCGCCTGCTCCGCCGAATCCTGGCTGATGAAGCCTTGGGCGACCAATTCACGCAACACATCGTTGAGATCCAGCCAGCGGTCCTGAGTGGCGAGTTGAACGGACATGCGGGCTCCTTTTGAACGACAGTTCGCAAAGGATAGTCGTGGCCCCGCAGACCGTTGGGCCACTACCCGACAAAGCCGTTGCCGGATTTTTCAGCCAACCGCTTGCGCGGGCGTATCCCACGTCGTGTCGGCGTTTTGCAGGTTGACCGAGCAGACGCTGATCAGGTTACGAAGTTTTTCCGCAATCACTTGGGCGCGATGCCAACTGAAACCGCCCATGACGATGTCGATCGACATCAAGTCGTCCATCCGCTGCACATTGACCTGTTCAGGCGTCAGGAACTGCAGCGCGAACAGGTTCAGCACCCGCACCAGCAGATCCGGCTCGGCTTCGGCGAGGATCTGATACTGCGCCAGGCAATGGCTGTTGTTGACGTTCCAGACATCGGCCCGGGTTGGTGCGGTATTCACGGCTTCGAGGTGCGGCATGGCGAGTCTCCAAAAAACACTGGAGAAATTTTTACATTCGGTGCCGGGCATTTCTTGGCTAAGATCGATGTGATTGGCGAATGATCGACCGGTTTGATTCGCATGAATTCATATTTGAGGTTTTTCTATGCACAGCGAGCTGGACAGCTACGACCGCAGGATTCTCGCCCTGCTGCAAGAGGACGCTTCCTTGTCCAGCGCTCAGATCGCCGAGCAGGTGGGCCTGTCGCAGTCACCGTGCTGGCGGCGTATTCAGCGAATGAAGGAGGAGGGGATTATTCGCGGTCAGGTGACCTTGCTTGATCGCAAGAAGATCGGCCTGAACACGCAGATCTTCGCCGAAATCAAGCTCAACGCCCACGGGCGGTCGAACTTCACCGAATTCACCGAGGCGATTCGCGGTTTTCCGGAGGTTCTGGAGTGCTACGTGCTGATGGGCGCGGTAGATTTTCTGTTGCGGATTGTCGCGGCGGACATCGAGGCGTATGAGCGGTTCTTTTTCGAGAAACTGTCGCTGGTGCCGGGGATTCAGGAAGTGAATTCGATTGTGGCGCTGTCGGAGATCAAGTCCACCACCAGCCTGCCGGTAATGCGCTGATGGCCTCTGTGGCGAGGGGATTTATCCCCGATGGGTCGCGAAGCGGCCCCGCTTTAGTCGAAAGCAGGGACTGCTGCGCAGTCCATCGGGGATGAATCCCCTCACCACACAGTCATCACATACGCAGCAGCATTTTCCACGCACGATTCTGATAAACCGCAATCGCCTGCTGCTTGCGCGCATCGAGCAGTTCGTCAGTGATGGTCGGTTCGTTGGCCAGTTGTGCCAGTTTGTTCAGTTCGCCGTACAGGCGATCCATTTCCGCGATCTCCAGTACGTTGCGCGCGTGGTGCAGCCAGACCTGGATGCGCTCGATGCGCGGCAGTTGTTCGGCCAGATCTTCCGGTTGCTGCTGATAGCGCTGCAATTGCAGGGAGGTGGCTTCTTCGCCCAGCAGGCGCGGCAGCCAGCTGTGCAGTTGCGCGGCGCCCTGGCGGTTGCCGCGGGTGTTGCGCTCGGCGGTCCAGGCGCGGGCCAGCAGCCAGCGTGATGCGGTCAGCGAGAACAGGCCCCAGCGCGGGTCTTCCAGTTCTTCGAGGAATTGCTCCGGCGCCGCCTTGCGCACGTCTTCGTCTTCGATGCCGACCTGAACCAGCGGGCGCCAGTCTTCGAGCAATGCGTCCAACGCCACGCGCAGGTCGTGAGTGGCCGGACGCGGTGCGGCCTGGCCGAGGCTGCTGAGCAGGGCGCGCATTTCGGCGAGGTTCTCGACCCAGTCCTGCAGCAGGCGCCAGTGGCCATTGAAGCGATATTGTTCGGCCAGACGCTGGCTGCTGCCGAGCAAGTGCCAGGCCAGTGCGGCGAAGGCGTCGTCGAGTGGGGTTTCCAGGGTCAGTTGCGGCGCCGGCAGGCTCAGCGAGTAGCTGTTGGCGTCGTACAGACGGTAGCCGCGCTCGGCCTTGCTGATGTCGCACGGCATCAGGGCCAGGGTTTCGGCCAGCTCGGCGGCCAGTTCCAGCAGTGCGGCCGGCTCGCCTTCGCGCAGTTCCAGTTCCAGCTCGCAGATTTCTTCTTTCTGTTTGCCGACCACCACATGACCGAGGTCCAGCGCAGCTTCGATGACCACTTTGGCCTTGCCGCGGCCCCAGGCGATTTCCGCACGCTCGCGGACGAAATCGGTGGTGAAGATCGGTTTCAGGGTTTTCTTGTCCAGCTTGGCCAGCGACTCGGGCCAGCATTCGCCGTCGAGTTTCTTCACGTCGAGCTTGGCTTTGGGCAACTTCCAGTCGTATTCATTACGCTCGGACAGACCGGCAACACTCTGGCCGCGGGTCTTGAGGGTCTGAATCACTTCGTCACCGTCCTTGCGCAGGCGCAGGGCAACTTTGGCCTGGGCCAGGTCGCGCTCGGGGGTGTCGAAGTACTGGTTCATCAACTCACGGCGTTCCCAGCCATTTTTGTTGCGTTTTTTCAGTAGCGGGTGCTCGCGCAGGGCGGCGAGGGTTTCGCGGCTGACGCGGAGTTTGATTTCGGTTTCTTTCTGCATGGCCGGAAAATCCAGGATCGGGAGCGCAGCCGGGGGAATGTGTGGCTGCCAAGGCCGTGCAGTGTACAGGACTCAAACTTCCTACGCCCTGCGGCGGTTTATTCCTGGCGCCGGATGGCTCTATGATGGACTTCAAATCGGAGTTGGAGTCAGCGATGCCTTTGCCGTCCATGCAAGACCAGTTCGCTGCACTGATCGCCGCACCGTCGGTCAGCTGCACCCAACCGGGCCTGGATCAGTCCAACCGGGCGGTGATCGATTTGCTCGCCGGCTGGCTGGGTGATCTGGGCTTCAGTTGCGACATCCAGCAGGTCAGCCCCGGCAAATTCAACCTGCTCGCCAGTTTCGGCAGTGGCCCCGGCGGCCTGGTCCTGGCCGGGCACAGCGATACCGTGCCTTATGACGATGCGCTGTGGCAGACCGATCCGCTGAAGCTCACCGAAGTTGACGGCCGCTGGGTCGGGCTGGGCAGTTGCGACATGAAGGGCTTTTTCGCGCTGATCATCGAGGCCGTGCAGCCGCTGCTCGATCAACCGTTCAAGCAACCGCTGCTGATTCTCGCCACCTGTGATGAAGAAAGTTCGATGTCCGGTGCCCGCGCCCTGGCCGAGGCCGGCAAGCCGCTGGGCCGTGCGGCGGTGATCGGTGAGCCGACCGGGCTCAAGCCGATTCGCATGCACAAGGGCATCATGATGGAGCGCATCGATATCCTCGGACAAAGCGGCCATTCGTCGGATCCGCGTTTGGGGCACAGTGCACTCGAAGCGATGCACGATGCCATCGGCGAGCTGCGCGGTTTGCGCCTGTTGTGGCAGCGTGAATTCAACAATCCGCAGTTCAGCGTGCCGCAACCGACGATGAACTTCGGTTGTATTCATGGCGGCGACAACCCGAATCGCATCTGTGGCCAGTGTTCGCTGGAGTTCGACCTGCGTCCGTTGCCGGGCATGGACCCGAAAGTGCTGCGTGCGGAGATCCTGCGCAAGCTCAATCCCGTGGCCGAGCGGCACCAGGTGAAGATCGATTACAAACCGTTGTTCCCGGAAGTACCGCCGTTCGAACAAGCCGAAGACGCCGAATTGGTACGCATCGCCGAAAAGCTCACCGGCCATCGTGCCGAAACAGTGGCGTTTGGCACCGAAGCGCCTTATCTTCAGCGCCTTGGCTGCGAAACCATCGTGCTCGGCCCCGGCGACATCGCCTGTGCCCACCAGCCCGGCGAATACCTCGAAATGTCACGTTTGCAGCCTACCGTGCATCTATTGCGGCAGTTGGTTGAACATTACTGCCTGAAGAATTGAACACATCCCTTGTAGGCGCTGCCGAAGGCTCGGGCCGCGTTCGGACGATCTTTTGATCTTGTCTCTTAAAAACAAAGTCAAAAGATCGCAGCCTGCGGCAGCTCCTACAGGGGAAGACGTTAAATTAGTGGGAATCCAACCCGTATTCATGAGGAGAACGCGCGTGTCGCCAAGCCTGTTCCGACGATAACCATCAGCCCGCTGTGCGTTTTCCGTTTCGCCCTTTTTTCCGGCTGCTATTTATTACAGGCCCAGGTTCATGCCCGAATACGTCAATTGGCTTCGTCACGCGTCCCCTTACATCAACGCTCACCGCGACTGCACGTTCGTCGTCATGCTACCCGGCGACGGTGTGGAGCATCCGAACTTCGGCAACATCGTCCACGACCTGGTGCTGTTGCACAGCCTCGGTGTGCGTCTGGTGCTGGTCCACGGTTCGCGTCCGCAGATTGAAACCCGCCTCGCCGCTCGCGGCCTGACCCCGCACTATCACCACGGCATGCGCATCACCGATGCGGCAACCCTGGAATGTGTGATCGATGCAGTCGGTCAGCTGCGTATTGCCATCGAAGCGCGGCTGTCGATGGACATGGCCTCGTCGCCGATGCAGGGCTCGCGTCTGCGGGTGGCCAGCGGCAACCTGGTCACGGCGCGGCCGATCGGCGTGCTCGAAGGCGTCGACTATCACCACACTGGCGAAGTGCGCCGCGTCGACCGTAAAGGCATTAATCGCCTGCTCGACGAGCGCTCGATCGTGCTGCTGTCGCCGCTGGGCTACTCGCCGACCGGGGAAATCTTCAACCTCGCCTGCGAAGACGTCGCCACCCGCGCCGCCATCGACCTCGGTGCCGACAAGCTGTTGCTGTTCGGCGCTGACCTCGGTCTGATCGACGAAAACGGCAAACTGGTACGCGAACTGCGGCCGCAACAGGTGCCTGCGCATCTGGCGCGTCTGGGCAACAACTATCAGGCCGAACTGCTGGATGCCGCCGCCGAGGCCTGCCGTGGCGGCGTGGCGCGCAGCCATATCGTCAGCTACGCCGAGGACGGTGCACTGCTGACCGAACTGTTCACCCGCGATGGTGGCGGCACGCTGGTGGCTCAGGAGCAATTCGAATTGGTGCGCGAGGCGGCGATTGAAGACGTCGGCGGTTTGCTCGACCTGATCAGTCCGCTGGAAGAGCAGGGGATTCTGGTGCGTCGCTCGCGCGAAGTGCTGGAGCGCGAGATCGAGCAGTTCAGTGTGGTTGAGCGTGAAGGGATGATCATTGCCTGTGCGGCGCTGTACCAGATTGCCGATTCGGACGCCGGTGAGCTGGCGTGCCTGGCGGTGAATCCGGAGTATCGCCATGGCGGTCGCGGCGATGAGTTGCTGGAGCGCATCGAGACCCGTGCCCGGGCGCAAGGGCTGAAAACCCTGTTCGTGCTCACTACCCGTACCGCGCACTGGTTCCGCGAGCGCGGGTTCGAGCCTAGCAGCGTCGAACGCCTGCCGGCGGCGCGGGCGTCGCTGTACAACTATCAGCGCAATTCGAAGATCTTCGAAAAGACCCTGTAATCCGAGTCCCCTGTAGGAGCTGCCGAAGGCTGCGATCTTTTGATCTTGATTCAGAAAACCAAAGTCAAAAGATCGCAGCCTTCGGCAGCTCCTACAGGGTTTTGTGTTTACTCAGCGATGAACTTCGCACTGACGTACGGCGAATAGTCCGGCAGCACCGTCTCGACCTTGCCCTGTTCCTTCAAAAACTTCGCCGTCTCACCAATCGCTTTCGCCGTGCCACCGTCCAGCAGTGCGGTGGATTGCTGCGCCTTGGCATCCGGGAAGGCCGAACCGGCCAGCAGCTCCGGCACGTCGGCCGCATTGGCACCCGTCAGTTTTGCGATTTTCTGCACCGGCGCCGAGTCCGCTGTCCAGCTGTCCTTATGGCTGGCGTAATCGGCAAACGCATCTAGAGTGACCTTGGCAAACTTGGCCACCACCTCAGGATGCTTTTCGGCGTAGTCCTTGCGCGCGACCCAGACTTCGAAGGTCGGTGCGCCCCATTGGCCGACTTGTGCGGCATCGGTCAGGGTCTTGCCGGTCTTGCGGATTTCCCCCAGCGCCGGCGACCAGACAAACGCGCCATCTATATCTCCACGCTTCCACGCCGCTGCGATTTCTGCGGGCTGCAGGTTCACCACTTTGACTTTCGAGGTGTCCAGGCCCCAGTGCTTGAGTGCGCCAAGCAGGCTGTAGTGGGAAGTGGAAACGAAAGGCGTGGCGATGGTCTTGCCGACCAGGTCCTGCGGGGTATTGATCCCGCTGCCATTGCGCACCACCAGCGCCTCGGCGGCGTTGATCTGCGCTGAAACAATGAAAGCGACGATCGGCAGATTGCGCGATGCGGCCGCTGCCAAAGGACTGGAGCCAAGGTTGCCGATCTGTACGTCGCCTGATGCGATGGCTGTCACAACTTCCGGGCCGCTATTGAAGCGACGCCAGTTGATTTTCTCGCCGATGGTCTTCTCGTAGACGCCGTCGGCCTGAGGGACTTTGCTCGGGTCGATACCGGTTTGATAGCCAACGGTGAGGTTGGCGGCATGGGCGGAAAAAGAAATCAGCGCCGATACACAAACTGTAACAAATTGACTAGATAGTGCGCGTTTGGCCATCATGGCGTCGCCTTTTCGATAGGGTTTGACGAATCGGGGTTGCGCCAAAGCTAATCGATATAAAAAAAGGCTAACAAATACCATTTAGGAATGAGCTTAGTCGCCGATACGCTGTTTCCCGGCGGAGGTGGCACGATACTGGCCATATTTCGAAATGATATTAAAAAGAATGAATAAATTCTTTTTGGGTTTATCAGGAAATCTTTAATCTGCACGGACCAAATCACGGCGATTAGACCTTGGTCGTAGACACACAAGGTTACGATTGACTTGTCAGTCACGGTCTGGCGCTAATCGCGCATCTTAGGATCCAGGGCATCAGACCCCGGGCCAGGAACACAAGAATTAGAAACGAGAGGAGCTTTACATGAACAAGTCCACCTTGGCCCTGGCTGTGGCCGTAGGGGTTTTGGCGCAGCAGGCAGGCGCCGCCGGTTTCATCGAAGACAGCAAAGCTACTTTGGGGCTGCGTAACTTCTACATCAACACTGATAACCGTGACTCCGGCACCAAAGCGGCTGGCGCTCAGAACAAGAACGAAGAATGGGGCCAAGGCTTCGATCTGCGTTTCATCTCCGGTTACACCCAAGGCACCGTAGGCTTCGGTATCGATGCCATCGGCCTGTTGGGCGTGCGTCTGGATTCGGGCGGCGGCACCAACGGTGCAACCTCGACGTCCTACGGTGGCACAGTGTTCCCGAGCAAGTCCAATGGCGAAGCTGTTGATAACTTCTCGAGTCTGGGCCTGACCGCCAAGGCCAAAATCTCTCAGACCGAACTGAAGCTGGGCACGTTGCAGCCAAAGAACCCGGTCATCGTGACCAACGACGGTCGTCTGCTGCCACAAACCTGGCAGGGTGGCCAGATCACTTCCGGCGAGATCAAGGACCTGACTCTGGTCGCTGGTCAGATCGAAGCAGTGAAAGGGCGTAACTCCAGCAACAACGAGAACCTGTCTGTTGGCGGTGCGAACGCTCGCGTGGCCAACAGCAACAAGTTCTACTACGCCGGTGGTGACTACAAAATCACCAAGGACCTGACTGCCCAGTACTACTACGGCAACCTGGAAGACTTCTACAAGCAGCACTTCCTGGGTCTGGTTCACAACTGGGCAATCGGCCCAGGCGTACTGAAGTCTGACTTCCGCTACTTCCACAGCAGCGACGACGGCGCCAACGGCAACACCGCCGCCTACTTCGGCAACGGTAACTACGTCGGCAATGTCAGCGGTAAAGGTCCGATCGACAACAACCTGTACAGCGGCCTGTTCCTGTATACCGTTGAAGGTCACACTTTCGGTGGCGGCTATCAGGTTTCCAACGGCAGCTCCGACTTCCCTTGGCTGAACCAGGGCGACGGTTCGTCGAACTACACCATTACCGACATGCAGATCCAGAAGTTCGGTCGTGCTGGCGAGAAAACCTGGCAAGCACGCTACTCGTATGACTTCGCCAAAGTCGGCCTGCCAGGCCTGACCGCCGGCATGGTCTACCTGCGCGGCAGCGACATCGACACCGTGGGTTCCAACCGTCGTGAGAACGGCAACGGCAACTCCGAGTGGGAACGCGATCTGACCATCGGTTACGTTATTCCTGAAGGTCCGGCCAAGAACCTGGGCTTCATGTGGAAAAACGCTACCTGGCGCAACGACATCCCAGGTCAGCGTGACCAGGATGAAAACCGCCTGATCGTCAGCTACTCGATCCCGCTGCTGTAATAGCGCGCTCAAGCTACTGATGTAAAAAAGCCCCGTCCGGCATTGCGCCGGACGGGGCTTTTGCATTTTCGGGTCAGGCTCACCCCCGTAAGCCTGTCCCGACATTCCCTTCTTTTGCAGCTACTCAAGGCCTTCTCGAACCTTGGGGTCGATGTTCGTCGCGATGACGACGAGCGTCCAGTGAACGATGTTTAATATTCAATTAAATTCTAAATATCTAGTTATTTATTCTTTTTCATGATGGCAAATCCCAAGCTACAGTTGAGTTCTCCAACAACTCATCAGGAGCAGCATCATGAGCCTCAGACTCGGCGACATCGCCCCCGACTTCGAACAGGATTCCAGCGCCGGCAAGATTCGTTTCCACGAGTGGCTGGGCGATAGCTGGGGTGTGCTGTTCTCCCACCCGGCCGACTTTACCCCGGTGTGCACCACCGAGCTGGGTTTCACCGCCAAGCTCAAGGATGAGTTCAGCAAGCGCGGCGTCAAAGCCATTGCGCTGTCGGTGGACCCGGTGGACTCGCACCACAAGTGGATCGAAGACATCAACGAAACCCAGAACACCATCGTCAACTTCCCGATCCTGGCCGATGCCGATCGCAAGGTGTCCGATCTCTATGATCTGATCCACCCGAACGCCAACGACACGCTGACCGTGCGTTCGCTGTTCGTCATCGATCCGAACAAGAAGATCCGCCTGACCATCACCTACCCGGCGAGCACCGGGCGCAACTTCCACGAGATCCTGCGGGTGATCGATTCGCTGCAACTTACCGACAACTACAAGGTGGCCACGCCGGCCAACTGGCAGGACGGTGAGGAGGTGGTGATCGTGCCGTCACTCAAGGACGAGGAAGAGATCAAGCAGCGCTTTCCGAAGGGCTACCGCGCGGTGAAGCCATACCTGCGCCTGACGCCGCAGCCGAATCGTTAAGATCAAAAGATCGCAGCCTGCGGTGCTCCTACAGGAGGAGGCCGCTCCATGCAGAAGCTGCCGAAGGCTGCAATCTTTTGATGCATCCAAATAGCAGGGGATTTCAGGCCGTTTCGACGGCCTTTTTTTTGCGCGCAGTTTGTTGAAATTTATATCTCTAAAATGCATAACCAAATGAATAAATATGATTTATGGATATATAAATCAGCTGGTAAGGTCACTCCATCGAAGCGAGATCGCAACCGGCGAATCGCCTGTAACGCGCAAGGAATCGTCTGAATGCTGGTCGTCTCACTCGGTGGCAGTCCCAGCCAACGCTCCCGTTCCGGGGTGTTGCTGGAGCGCTCGCAACGCTGGTTGCAGGAGCAGGGGGTGGAAGTGGTGAGTTATCAGGTGCGGGACTTCCCGGCCGAAGACTTGCTCCACGCCCGCTTCGACAGCCCGAAGGTGCTCGACCTGCTGGCGCAGATTGAAAACGCTGACGGTCTGCTGATCGCCACGCCGGTGTACAAGGCGTCGTTTTCCGGCGCGCTGAAGACCGTGCTCGATCTGCTCCCGGAACGCGCCCTGAACCACAAAATTGTGCTGCCGATGGCCACGGGCGGCAGCATCGCCCACATGCTGGTGGTCGATTACGCCCTCAAGCCCGTGCTGTCGGCATTGAAAGCCCAGGAAATGCTGCAAGGGATTTTTGCCGAGGACAGCCAGATTGCTTACGGCGAAGGCAGTGCCCAGGCGCAACTGGCGCCGGCGCTGGAGCAGCGTCTGCACGAAGCACTGGAGCAGTTTGTCAGTGCCATGGCCCGCCGGCCGAAACCGCTGGAGCCGGGACTGTTGAATGAACGTTTGTTGAGTGCTCGCTGGAGCATTTAAGCCTCACCGAAATTGAAGTACTGGCCTTACTCGCCCGCCAACGGGCAAGCAGGTGCAGCCACAACCCAACAGCAAAAAGGAGAGCGCTATGCGCACTGTATTTTTGCGTCGTGGTCTGGTCGCTCTGTTTGCTGCGGCTGTGTCCTTCGGCGCCATCACCCAGGCTCAGGCCGAGACGCTAAGAATCGGTTATCAGAAGTACGGCACGCTGGTGCTGCTCAAGGCCAAAGGCACACTGGAAAAACGTCTGGCTGCCCAAGGCGTGGACGTGCAATGGACTGAATTCCCCGGCGGCCCGCAATTGCTCGAAGGCCTGAACGTAGGCTCGATCGACTTCGGTGTTACCGGCGAAACCCCACCGGTATTCGCTCAGGCTGCCGGCGCTGACCTGCTCTATGTCGCCTACGAACCGCCAGCGCCGAACAGCGAAGCGATCCTCGTACCGAAAGACTCGCCGATCAAATCGGTCGCCGATCTGAAGGGCAAGAAAGTCGCGCTGAACAAAGGCTCCAACGTGCACTACTTGCTGGTGCGCGCCCTTGAAGACGCCGGCCTCAAATACGCCGATATCCAGACCGTGTACCTGCCGCCGGCCGATGCCCGCGCCGCGTTCGAACGTGGCAGCGTCGACGCCTGGGTGATCTGGGATCCGTACCAGGCCGCTGCCGAGCAACAGCTGCAAGCGCACACCCTGCGTGACGGCAAAGGCATCGTCGACAACCATCAGTTCTACCTCGCGACCAAACCTTACGCGCAGAAAAATCCCGAGGTGATCAAGACCCTCGTCGAAGAAGTGCGCGCCGTGGGCGAGTGGTCCAAAGCCAATCCTGAAGACGTGACCCGACAGGTCGCGCCACTGCTCGGCCTGCCGGCTGACATCACCCTGACCTCGGTGAAACGCCAGGGCTACGGTGCGCTGTTCCTTACCCCGGACGTGGTCGCCGCGCAACAGAAAATCGCCGACACCTTCTACCAGCTCAAGCTGATTCCCAAGCCGTTGAGCATCAAGGATGTGATCTGGACACCACCGGCCGCTGTGGCCCAAAGCTCGGTCAGCCAAGCCCAGTAAATCGAATCCCCAAGGAGACCACTCCATGAGCCTTAACATCTTCTGGTTCCTGCCTACCCACGGCGACGGCCATTACCTTGGCACCGCCGAAGGCGCCCGCGCCGTTGACCACGGTTATCTGCAACAGGTCGCGCAAGCGGCGGATCGTCTGGGTTTTGGCGGCGTGCTGATTCCCACCGGCCGTTCGTGCGAAGACTCGTGGCTGGTGGCCGCGTCGTTGATCCCGGTGACCCAGCGTCTGAAATTCCTTGTCGCCCTGCGCCCCGGGATCATTTCCCCGACGGTGGCGGCGCGGCAGGCAGCGACCCTGGATCGTCTGTCCGGCGGTCGTGCGCTGTTCAACCTGGTGACCGGTGGCGACCCGGAAGAATTGGCCGGTGATGGTCTGTTTCTCGATCACGAAGCGCGTTATCAGGCTTCGGTGGAATTCACGCGGATCTGGCGTCGGGTGCTGGAAGGCGAAACCGTCGATTACGACGGCGAACACATCAGCGTGAAGGGCGCCAAACTGCTCTATCCGCCGATCCAGCAACCGCGCCCACCGCTGTACTTCGGTGGCTCCTCGGAAGCGGCGCAGGATCTCGCTGCCGAACAGGTCGAGATGGTCCTGACCTGGGGCGAACCGCCAGCGGCGGTGGCCGAGAAGATCGAGCAGGTGCGCGCCAAGGCAGCCAGGCTCGGGCGTACCGTGCGCTTCGGCATTCGTCTGCATGTGATCGTGCGCGAAACCAACGCCGAAGCCTGGCAAGCAGCCGACCGGCTGATCTCGCATCTGGACGACGACACCATCAAACGTGCGCAAGCATCGCTGGCGCGCTTCGACTCGGTCGGCCAGCAACGCATGGCCGCGCTGCACGGCGGCAGTCGCGACAACCTCGAAGTCAGCCCCAACCTGTGGGCCGGCGTCGGTCTGGTGCGCGGCGGTGCCGGTACCGCGCTGGTCGGCGATGGTCCGACCGTGGCCGCCCGCGTGAAGGAGTACGCGGATCTGGGGATCGATACGTTCATCTTCTCCGGTTATCCACACCTCGAAGAGTCGTACCGCGTCGCTGAGCTGCTGTTCCCGCACCTCGACATCGAGCGTCCGGAGCTGCCGAAAAGCGCCGGTTATGTCAGCCCGTTCGGCGAGATGGTGGCCAACGACATTCTTCCCAAAGCCGCGTCGCAGAGCTGAGGCGCGCCATGAAGAAACTTATCCACAACCTCGCGCCCTGGGCGTTGCCGGTGTTGTTGCTGGCGGTGTGGCAGTTGTCGGTGTCGGCCGGTTGGTTGTCGACGCGGATTCTGCCGGCACCGGTGGCGGTGATCGAGGCCGGTGTCAGCCTGGTGCGCAGCGGCGAAATCTGGACACACCTGGCAATCAGCGGCTGGCGCGCCGCGCTGGGCTTCACCATCGGTGGCAGCATTGGCCTGGTGCTGGGCTTCATCACCGGCCTGTCGAAGTGGGGCGAACGCCTGCTCGACAGTTCGGTGCAGATGATCCGCAACGTGCCGCACCTGGCGCTGATTCCGCTGGTGATCCTGTGGTTCGGCATCGACGAGTCGGCGAAGATTTTCCTGGTGGCGCTGGGCACGTTGTTCCCGATCTACCTCAACACTTATCACGGCATCCGCAACGTTGATCCGGCGTTGGTGGAGATGGCGCGCAGTTATGGCTTGAGCGGTTTCAGCCTGTTCTGGCAGGTGATTCTGCCGGGTGCGTTGCCTTCGATTCTGGTCGGTGTGCGCTTTGCGCTGGGCTTCATGTGGTTGACGCTGATCGTTGCCGAAACAATCTCCGCCAGCTCCGGCATCGGCTATCTGGCGATGAATGCCCGGGAGTTTTTGCAGACCGATGTGGTGGTGCTGGCGATCCTGCTTTACGCGGTGCTCGGCAAACTCGCCGACCTCGCGGCCCGTGGACTTGAACGTGTGTGGTTGCGCTGGCATCCGGCTTATCAGGTTGCCAAGGGAGGTGTGGCATGACCGCTCAACAACCTCCACGCCTGCTGCGCGGGATTCCGCTGGTGGTGCGCAACCTGCAGAAAACCTTTGGTGCGCGACAGGTGCTGCGCGACATCGACCTGCACATTCCGGCGGGGCAGTTCGTCGCCGTGGTCGGGCGCAGCGGTTGCGGCAAGAGCACGTTCCTGCGTCTGCTCGCCGGCCTCGATCAACCGACGGGCGGCGACCTGTTGGCCGGTGCCGCCCCGCTGAGTGATGCGCGGGAAGACACCCGGCTGATGTTCCAGGAAGCCCGGCTGCTGCCGTGGAAAAAGATCATCGACAACGTCGGGCTCGGCCTTAAAGGCAACTGGCGCCCGCAAGCGCTGGAGGCGCTGGAAGCGGTGGGTCTGGCCGATCGTGCCAGCGAATGGCCGGCCGCCTTGTCCGGTGGGCAGAAGCAGCGTGTGGCGCTGGCCCGCGCGCTGATTCATCAACCGCGCCTGCTGCTGCTCGACGAGCCGCTGGGTGCGCTGGATGCGCTGACCCGGATCGAGATGCAGCAACTGATCGAACGCCTCTGGCAACAGCATGGCTTCACCGTGCTGCTGGTGACCCATGACGTCAGCGAAGCGGTGGCGATTGCCGACCGGGTGATTCTGATCGAGGACGGCGAAGTCGGCCTCGACCTGCAAGTGGAGCTGCCACGTCCGCGCGTGCGCGGATCGCATCGACTGGCGGCGCTGGAAACCGAAGTGCTCAACCGTGTTCTGTCCCTGCCCGGCGAGCCGCCGGAGCCGGAACCTGTTTCACCACTGCCTACGCAATTGCGCTGGGCTCAATAACCCAAGTTACCTCCAACGACAGGAATCAAAGCCATGACTATCAAAGCCATCAACGTGCGCAACCAGTTCAAAGGCTCGATCAAGGAGATCGTTCTCGGCGACGTGCTGTCGGAAATCGACGTGCAGACCGCCTCCGGCATCGTCACTTCGGTGATCACCACCCGCTCGGTCAAGGAGCTGGAACTGGCGGTGGGCAGCGAAGTGATCGCCTTCGTGAAATCCACCGAGGTGTCGATCGCCAAGTTGTAAGCCTGTGAGTAAAAAATAACCCCGAATGGCGTGAGCCCTTCGGGGTTTTTTGTTATCTGCATCAGATGAGGATGCTGTCGCGGCGCTCCCACAGGTTATCTGTCGGTCACCAAATCTGCATACACAGCAGCTCCTTGTGGGAGCTGGCTTGCCAGCGATGAGGCCATTCAGCTCACCAGATGTCTCTTGGGCAGATAAGGCGGCAGATACAACCCGAGGTAGGCATCAAACACCCGCATCCCTTCCTCGGCCATGCGCGGCGTGATCTGCCCGTACTGCTGCACCGAACGTGCATACACGCGGTCGCCCAGTTCCATCGCCAGCGCAAACACGTCGACATCGGTCGGCAGTCGCGGCAATTCGAAGTGATGGTCGAACAGTTTGTGCATCAGGTCGCCGAGTTCGATGTCGTGCTGGCGATCGGCCTGGGTCACTTCGGTCAGGCCGTGCTGGGCGAGGATCAACTGACGGGCCGCCGCGTCTTCGCCGTAGATCTCCAGCATCCGTTCCTCGATCAGCCGCGACAGGTCGCGCCAGTCGCGCAGGGCATCGTGGTCGATCGGCGCTTGCAGGCAGGCGCGAAACGCCGCGTGCACGTCGGCGGTCAATGCTTCGAGCAGCGCCGGGACGCTGGCGAAGAAGTGGTAGACCGAGGAGGGCGGAATCTGCGCGCGTTCGGCGACGCTGTAGATCGACAGGCTGGCCACACCCTCGGCAGCCAGCAGCGTGCGCGCGGCGTCGAGTATCGAGTCGATGCGCGCCTGACTGCGGGCACGGGGTTTACGGACGGGGGCGGGACGCGTCATGAAAGTCTCCTGCGGGGCAGCGGGCATTGTACGAGCCGGGTTCGATGTTGTCTGCCCGGACGCCATCGCTGGCAAGCCAGCTCCCACAGGTATCCGTGTTGAACACAAATTTTGATTACACAACAGAACCCTGTGGGAGCTGGCTTGCCAGCGATCCGCCGCAGGCGGCCATGCATCCCAAACACAGAGATGTGTGTTTAGCCATAAAAAAACGCCGTTGGCTGCAAGAGCCGACGGCGTTCTGTTTGGCACTACAACCGCTTAAACGGTATGCAGATACCAGTTGTACTCAAGGTCGGAGATGGAGTGTTCGAACTCCTCCAGCTCGCTTTCCTTGCAGGCGACGAAGATATCGATGTATTTCGGATCGATGTACTTGGCCATCACCTCGCTGTCGTCCAGCTCACGCAGGGCATCGCGCAAGTTGTTCGGCAGGCTTTGTTCGTTCTGCTCGTAGCTGTTGCCTTCGACCGGAGCGCCCGGTTCGATCTTGTTCACCAGACCGTGATGCACACCGGCCAGGACCGAAGCCATCAGCAGGTACGGGTTGGCGTCGGCACCGGCCACGCGGTGTTCGATCCGTACGGCGTCGGCAGAGCCAGTCGGCACGCGGATCGCCACAGTGCGGTTGTCCAGGCCCCAGCACGGCGAGTTCGGTACATAGAACTGCGCGCCGAAGCGACGGTACGAGTTGACGTTCGGGCAGAGAAAAGCCATCTGCGCCGGCAGGGTCTCGAGCACACCGCCGATCGCGTGACGCAGCGCGGCGTTCTGCTCGGGATCCTCGCTTGCAAAGATGTTCTTGCCATCTTTGTCGAGCACCGAGATGTGGACATGCAGACCGTTACCGGCCTGGCCCGGGTACGGCTTGGCCATGAAGGTGGTGTCCATTTCATGGTCGTAGGCGATGTTCTTGATCAGACGCTTGAGCAGTACCGCGTAATCGCACGCCTTGATCGGGTCGGCGACGTGGTGCAGGTTCACTTCGAACTGCGCCGGGGCACTTTCCTTGACGATGGCGTCGGCCGGGATGCCTTGCTCTTTGGCGCCTTCCAGAATGTCCTGGAGGCAGTCGACGTATTCGTCGAGGTCGTCGATCAGGTAGACCTGAGTCGAGTGCGGGCGTTTGCCGGAAATCGGCGAGCGTGGCGGCTGTGGACGGCCGTTCACGTTTTCCTGGTCGATCAGGTAGAACTCCAGCTCGAAGGCTGCGCAGATGGTCAGGCCCAGCTCGTCAAACTTTGCAACAACTTGACGGAGCACTTCGCGCGGATCGGCGAAGAACGGGTCGCCTTCGAGTTCGTGCATGGTCATCAACAGTTGCGCGGTCGGGCGCTTCTGCCATGGCTCGTTGCACAGGGTATCGGGGATTGGATAGCAGATCCGGTCGGCGTCGCCGATGTCCAGACCCAGGCCGGTGCTTTCCACCGTAGAACCATTGATATCCAGAGCAAATAGAGAGGCCGGCAGGTTGATGCCTTTCTCGTAAACCTTGTGGAGGCTGGTGCGTTCGATGCGCTTGCCGCGCACCACACCATTCATATCCGCAATCAGAAGGTCAACGTACAGAACCTCAGGATGTTCCTTAAGGAACGCGTTCGCTTCGTTAAGCTGAACGGCACGCGGGGGTACCGACATGATGCAACACCTTTGTTGTTAAAAATATCAATCATTGATCTTTTCTGGTTTCAGTCAACCCGAACGGCATGCCGAAGTCAAGCGAGGCCTTTTTTGCCCTAAAAAAGCGCTGCGAGGGCATTTATGGGGCACTTTGGGGCAGTTTTTTGTCCTTGGGACGCTTGGCACCCGCGGGCTTGAGCAGGCCGTGTTGTATTTTTTACGGGGGTGTTGTGTAAAAAAATGAACAAGGCTAAGCTCCGATCAAACCCATAACAGCAATAATACCGGGGTGCTTCATGTCTCGCCTGCCGTTAATCGGCATCACCGACTGCTCGCAACAGTCCGGTCTGCATGCTCAACACATCAGTGGCGACAAATCCGTCCGTAGTGCAGCCCGCAAGGCTCGCGGGCTGTCGACGATGTCCTCGTCCGCATCACGCCAAACGGCAGCGTCCGTTATTCTGGACGTACGGCAAAGCATTCTGTTTATGGCGCCTTCCTTCAATATAGATCCCTTTGAGTCCCAAAGCCTGTGCCGCTTCCCCAGCCGTGCTCATGATTCTGCACGCCTTGAATGTGCACAGGAAATGCAACGCCAGCGTAAAGGGCAGGTAAGCTCCTCTTTCATTGTCGATGCGCGGTGCCAGGCGTAAGCCGGCACTGCGCGCAAGCAAGCCCTCCTTTAACGCGACGCCACGGCGTCAAACTTTGCCTGACACGATGTCAGGAGACTCAGCCCAGAGGCATTTATGAGTAACAACCTCGACCAGCTCACCGATTGGTTGAAAGACCACAAGATCACAGAAGTCGAATGCATGATCGGCGACTTGACCGGTATCACCCGGGGCAAGATCTCGCCGACCAACAAGTTCATCGCCGAAAAGGGCATGCGTCTGCCGGAAAGCGTGCTGTTGCAGACCGTGACCGGCGACTACGTCGAAGACGACATCTATTACGAACTGCTCGACCCGGCCGACATCGACATGATCTGCCGCCCCGATCAGAACGCCGTATATCTGGTGCCATGGGCCATAGAGCCGACCGCTCAGGTGATCCACGACACCTACGACAAGCAAGGCAACCCGATCGAGCTGTCGCCGCGCAACGTGCTCAAGAAGGTCCTGAAGCTCTACGCCGACAAGGGCTGGCAGCCGATCGTGGCACCGGAGATGGAGTTCTACCTGACCAAGCGCAGTGACGACCCCGACTATCCGCTGCAGCCGCCTATCGGCCGCTCGGGCCGTCCGGAAATCGGGCGTCAGTCGTTCTCCATCGAAGCGGCGAACGAGTTCGACCCGCTGTTCGAGGACGTCTACGACTGGTGCGAACTACAGGAGCTGGACCTCGACACGCTGATCCACGAAGACGGCACGGCGCAGATGGAAATCAACTTCCGTCACGGCGATGCACTGTCGCTGGCCGACCAGATCCTGGTGTTCAAGCGCACCATGCGCGAAGCCGCGCTCAAGCACGACGTGGCCGCCACCTTCATGGCCAAGCCGATGACCGGCGAGCCGGGCAGTGCGATGCACTTGCACCAGAGCATCATCGACATCGAGACCGGCAAGAACGTGTTCTCCAATGAAGACGGGACCATGAGCCAGCTGTTCCTGCACCACATCGGTGGCCTGCAGAAACTGATTCCGGAATTGCTCCCGCTGTTCGCGCCGAACGTCAACTCGTTCCGCCGCTTCCTGCCGGACACTTCGGCGCCGGTGAACGTGGAGTGGGGCGAAGAGAACCGCACCGTGGGCCTGCGCGTCCCGGATGCCGGCCCGCAGAACCGCCGCGTGGAAAACCGCCTGCCGGGCGCCGACGCCAACCCGTACCTGGCGATTGCCGCGAGCCTGCTCTGCGGTTACATCGGCATGGTCGAGGGCCTCAATCCGAGCGCGCCGGTGGTCGGTCGTGGCTATGAACGCCGCAACCTGCGCCTGCCGCTGACCATCGAAGACGCGCTGGAGCGTATGGAAAACAGCGCAACCATCGAGAAATACCTGGGCAAGACCTTCATCACCGGCTACGTCGCGGTCAAGCGGGCCGAGCATGAAAACTTCAAGCGCGTGATCAGTTCCTGGGAGCGTGAGTACTTGCTCTTCGCCGTCTGATACGCCGGGCGCGGCTGGCAGCAGCCGCGCCTTCACCGATAACAAGGAGAATTGGCATGACCAGCAACAACCCGCAAACCCGTGAGTGGCAAGCCCTGAGCAGCGAACACCACCTGGCCCCGTTCAGCGACTTCAAACAACTGAAAGAGAAGGGCCCACGGATCATCACCAACGCCAAGGGCGTGTACCTGTGGGACAGCGAGGGCAACAAGATCCTCGATGGCATGGCGGGTCTGTGGTGCGTGGCGATCGGTTATGGCCGCGATGAGCTGGCTGACGCCGCCGCGAAGCAGATGCGCGAATTGCCTTACTACAACCTGTTCTTCCAGACCGCGCACCCGCCGGCGCTCGAACTGGCCAAGGCCATCGCCGACGTGGCGCCGGAAGGCATGAACCATGTGTTCTTCACCGGCTCCGGCTCCGAAGGCAACGACACCATGCTGCGCATGGTTCGCCACTACTGGGCGATCAAGGGCCAGCCGAACAAGAAAGTCATCATCAGCCGCAAGAACGGTTATCACGGTTCCACCGTGGCCGGCGCGAGCCTGGGCGGCATGACCTACATGCACGAACAGGGCGATTTGCCGATCCCGGGCATCGTCCACATCGCGCAGCCGTACTGGTTCGCCGAGGGCGGCGACATGTCGCCGGAAGAGTTCGGCATCTGGGCCGCCAATCAGCTGGAAGAGAAGATTCTCGAAGTCGGCGTGGACAACGTTGGTGCGTTCATTGCCGAGGCGATCCAGGGCGCCGGCGGCGTGATCATTCCGCCTGATACCTACTGGCCGCGCATCAAGGAAATCCTCGCCAAGTACGACATTCTGTTCGTGGCGGACGAAGTGATCTGCGGTTTCGGCCGTACCGGCGAGTGGTTCGGTTCGGATTTCTACGACCTGAAACCGGACATGATGACCATCGCCAAAGGCCTGACCTCCGGCTATATCCCGATGGGTGGCCTGATCGTCCGTGATGAAGTGGTGAAAGTGCTCAACGAAGGTGGCGACTTCAACCACGGCTTCACCTACTCCGGGCACCCGGTGGCGGCAGCGGTGGGTCTGGAAAACATCCGGATTCTGCGCGACGAGAAAATTATCGAGAACGCGCACAACGAAACGGCACCGTATTTGCAGAAGCGTCTGCGCGAACTCAACGACCACCCGTTGGTGGGCGAAGTGCGCGGCGTCGGGTTGCTGGGGGCGATCGAGCTGGTGCAGGACAAGGCCACTCGCAAGCGTTACGAAGGCCGGGGCGTGGGCATGATCTGCCGGCAGTTCTGCTTCGATAACGGCCTGATCATGCGCGCCGTGGGCGACACCATGATCATTGCGCCGCCGCTGGTGATCAGCAAGGCGGAGATCGATGAGCTGGTGACCAAGGCACGCAACTGCCTGGACCTGACCCTCAGTGCGTTGCAAGCCTAAGTGCTAGGCTTCGAGCGGGGGAGCTGCGGCGCTCTCGCTCGAAGGTGTCAGAAAGGTGGGCCTTTTCTTGAAAGACCGCCTCCGATCTTGCCAGACTAGCCGCAGTTCCAGTTGTCGGGGTTCGGCCGCTGAACAAAGTGGTTCAAAAAAGAAAAATTTGGAGCATGACGCATGAAGGCATTAGGTAAAAAGCTTGCTGGCAAGACTCTTCTCGCGCTGTCCGTCGCGGGCATGATGGCGGGTGCGGTTCACGCGGACGACAAGGTACTGCACGTTTACAACTGGTCCGACTACATCGCTCCGGACACCATTGCCAACTTCGAGAAAGAATCCGGGATCAAAGTCGTCTACGACGTATTCGACAGTAACGAAACCCTGGAAGCCAAACTGCTGGCGGGCAAATCCGGTTACGACGTCGTTGTGCCGTCGAACAACTTCCTGGCCAAGCAGATCAAGGCCGGTGTTTACCAGGAGCTGGACCAGTCCAAGCTGCCTAACTGGAAGAACCTGAACCAGGACCTGCTCAAGGCCGTGTCGGTCAGCGATCCGGGTAACAAGCACGCCTTCCCGTACATGTGGGGTTCGATCGGTATCGGTTACAACCCGGAGAAGGTCAAGGCTGCGCTGGGCGTCGACACCATCGACTCGTGGGACGTGCTGCTCAAGCCGGAAAACATCGCCAAGCTCAAGGGCTGCGGTGTGAGCTTCCTCGATTCGCCGACCGAAATGCTCCCGGTCGCACTGCACTACCTGGGCCTGCCTACCGACACCCAGAAAAAAGAAGACATCAAGAAAGCCGAGGACCTGTTCCTCAAGATTCGTCCTTCGATCACCTACTTCCACTCCTCCAAGTACATCTCGGACCTGGCCAACGGCAACATCTGCGTAGCGGTCGGTTACTCGGGTGACGTGCAGCAGGCCAAGTCCCGTGCCGCCGAGGCCGGTGACAAGGTGAAAGTCAGCTATGCCATTCCGAAAGAAGGCGCTGGCAGCTTCTTCGACATGGTCGCCATCCCTAAAGATGCCGAAAACGTCGAAGGCGCCTACAAGTTCATGACCTTCCTGCAGAAGCCTGAAGTCATGGCCGGCATCACCAACGCCGTACGCTTCCCGAACGGTAACGCTGCTGCGACCGCTCTGGTGGAAAAAGACATCACCAGCGATCCAGGCATTTACCCGCCAGCCGACGTGCAGGCCAAGCTGTATGCGATCGCCGATTTGCCGGCCGCTACCCAGCGCGAAATGACCCGCAGCTGGACCAAGATCAAATCCGGTAAATAAGCCGGTTTGAAGCAGCAACCGCTGGCTGTCGTCGCCATGACGGCGGTCAGCGGATCAATTAAATGACAGAAAGTTTTGCTGGATCGGTTTTTCGAAGGTAAGTTGCGCGCCGGTTTTGTTGCCGGGCAACCGTGACTGTCTTGCAGCACGGGGCAACTTGGGCCCAACTCAATTAGAGGACCTCCACTTGCCTATTTTTTCTTCTTTGCGCAAAGCTCTGCTGGCCACTGCCGGCCTGACGATCGCTGTCGGAGCCCAGGCCGCCGGTACGGTGCATATTTATAACTGGTCGGATTACATCGGCGAGACCACCCTGGCCGACTTCCAGAAAGAAACCGGGATCAAACCGGTGTACGACGTGTTTGATTCCAACGAGACCCTGGAAGGCAAGCTGCTGGCCGGGCGTACCGGTTACGACGTGGTCGTGCCGTCGAACCACTTCCTTGGCAAGCAGATCAAGGCGGGCGCGTTCCAGAAGCTCGACAGGTCGCAGCTGCCGAACTATGCGAATCTCGATCCGGTGCTGCTCAAGCGCCTGGAGCAGAACGATCCGGGCAACCAGTACGCGGTGCCGTACCTGTGGGGCACCAACGGCATCGGCTACAACGTCGACAAGGTCAAGGCCGTGCTCGGTATCGACAAGATCGATTCCTGGAGCGTGCTGTTCGAGCCGGAGAACATCAAGAAGCTGCACAGCTGCGGCGTCGCGTTCCTCGACTCGGCCGATGAAATGATGCCGACCGTGCTCAACTACATGGGCCTGAACGCCAACAGCACCAATCCGAAGGATTACGCCAAGGCCACCGACAAACTGCTGGCCGTGCGTCCTTACGTCACCTACTTCCACTCCTCGAAATACATCGGTGATCTGGCCAACGGCGACATCTGCGTGGCCATCGGTTTCTCCGGTGACATCTTCCAGGCCAAGCACCGTGCCGAGGAAGCCAAGAAGGGTGTGAACATCGCCTACTCGATTCCGAAAGAGGGCGGCGCGCTGTGGTTCGACATGCTGGCGATTCCGAAGGACTCGTCCAACGTCAAAGAGGCCCACGCCTTCATCAACTATTTGCTGAAACCTGAGGTGATCGCCCAGGTCAGTGATTACGTCGGTTACGCCAACCCCAACCCGGGGTCGGACAAGCTGATGGAGCAGTCCATCCGCACCGATGAAGCGGTTTATCCACCGCAAGCAGTCCTCGACAAGACTTACGTGTCGGTCGAGTTGCCACCCAATATTCAGCGTTTGATGACCCGTAGCTGGACCAAGGTCAAGTCGGGCAAGTAAGGCACAAACTATCCTGGGTTCGTCCGCATGGGGCGAACTGCACTGTTTTTTTCTGGGAGTTTCGTAAATGGCAGTTGCCTCCGGCGCCTATAAGAAAGCCCTCGAGGGCGACCAGACACCTAAGCAGGTGTTGGTCAAAATCGACCGGGTCACGAAGAAGTTCGACGAGACGATTGCCGTGGACGATGTGTCCCTGGAAATCAAGAAGGGCGAAATTTTCGCCCTGCTCGGCGGTTCGGGATCGGGCAAATCCACACTGCTGCGGATGCTGGCAGGGTTCGAACGGCCCACGGAGGGGCGCATTTTCCTCGACGGCGTCGACATCACCGACATGCCGCCGTACGAGCGACCGATCAACATGATGTTCCAGTCGTACGCCTTGTTCCCGCACATGACCGTGGCGCAGAACATCGCCTTCGGCCTCAAGCAGGACAAGATCCCCAATGCCGAGATCGATGCGCGCGTCGCCGAGATGCTCAAACTGGTGCAGATGAGCCAGTACGCCAAGCGCAAGCCGCATCAACTGTCCGGTGGTCAGCGTCAACGTGTGGCACTGGCGCGTTCGCTGGCCAAGCGGCCGAAGCTGCTGCTGCTCGATGAGCCGATGGGTGCACTGGACAAGAAACTGCGGTCGCAGATGCAGCTGGAGCTGGTGGAAATCATCGAGCGCGTGGGTGTGACCTGCGTGATGGTGACCCACGACCAGGAAGAGGCCATGACCATGGCCGAGCGCATCGCGATCATGCACCTGGGCTGGATCGCCCAGATCGGCAGCCCGATCGACATCTACGAAACCCCGACCAGCCGTCTGGTCTGCGAATTCATCGGCAACGTAAACATCTTCGAAGGTGAAGTGATCGACGATGCTGAAGGCCACGCGACCATCACCTGCAAGGACCTCGACCGGCAGATCTACGTCGGCCACGGCATCAGCACCTCGGTGCAGGACAAATCCGTGACCTACGCGATTCGTCCGGAGAAGCTGCTGGTCACCGCCGAGATGCCGACCTGCGAATACAACTGGTCCAGCGGCAAGGTGCATGACATCGCCTACCTCGGTGGGCATTCGGTGTTCTACGTCGAATTGCCGAGTGGCAAGCTGGTGCAGTCGTTCGTCGCCAACGCCGAGCGTCGCGGTCAGCGTCCGACCTGGGGTGATCAGGTTTACGTGTGGTGGGAAGACGACAGCGGCGTGGTACTTCGCTCATGAACATGCGCAAATTCAAACGCCGGCTCAATCGAATAATTCCCGGTGGCCGCCAGTTGGTCATCGGGGTTCCCTTCATCTGGCTGTTCCTGTTCTTCATGCTGCCGTTCTTCATCGTCCTGAAGATCAGCTTTGCCGAAGCCGATGTGGCCATTCCGCCGTACACCGAGATCTACACCTTCGCCGAGCAGAAGCTGCAACTGCTGCTGAACCTTGGCAACTACGCAATGCTCGGCGACGACGAGTTGTACATCGCCGCGTACCTTGGCTCGCTGAAGATGGCTTTCTTCAGCACGCTGTTGTGCCTGCTGATCGGCTACCCGATGGCCTACGCCATCGCCAGCGCCCGTAAAGAGCTGCAGACGGTGCTGGTGCTGCTGATCATGATGCCGACCTGGACCGCGATCCTGATCCGTGTGTATGCGTGGATGGGCATTCTCAGCAACAACGGCCTGCTCAACGGCTTCCTGATGAGCATGGGCTGGATCGACGAGCCGCTGCAGATCCTCAACACCAACCTCGCGGTGTACATCGGCGTCGTCTACTCGTACCTGCCGTTCATGATCCTGCCGCTGTACGCCAACCTGGTGAAGCACGATCACAGCTTGCTGGAGGCCGCTGCCGACCTCGGTTCGAGCACCTTCAACAGCTTCTGGAAAATCACCATTCCACTGTCCAAGAACGGGATCATTGCCGGCTGCATGCTGGTGTTCATCCCGGTGGTCGGTGAGTTCGTGATCCCGGAACTGCTTGGCGGCCCGGAAACCCTGATGATCGGTAAAGTGCTCTGGCAAGAGTTCTTCAACAACCGTGACTGGCCGGTGGCGTCCGCACTGGCGGTGGTGATGCTGGCGATCCTGATTGTGCCGATCATCCTGTTCAACCGCAGTCAGGCCAAGGAAATGGAGGGTAAAGAATGAAGCGCTTCCGTTTCTCCAGCTTGATGCTGGTTCTGGGTCTGTTGTTCATCTACCTGCCGATGCTGATCCTGGTGATCTACTCATTCAACGCCTCGAAACTGGTGACGGTATGGGGCGGCTGGTCGATCAAGTGGTATGTCGGCCTGCTCGACAACACGCAACTGATGGGCTCGGTGGTGCGTTCGCTGGAAATCGCCTGCTACACCGCCGTTGCAGCGGTAGCGCTGGGCACGCTGGCAGCCTTCGTGCTGACCCGCATCACCCACTTCAAGGGTCGCACGCTGTTCGGTGGCCTGGTCACCGCGCCGCTGGTGATGCCCGAAGTGATTACCGGTCTGTCGCTGTTGCTGCTGTTCGTGGCCATGGCGCAGATGATCGGCTGGCCGCAGGAACGTGGCATCGTCACCATCTGGATCGCCCACACCACGTTCTGTGCAGCGTATGTGGCGGTGGTGGTGTCGGCGCGTCTGCGTGAGCTGGACCTGTCGATCGAAGAGGCAGCCATGGACCTCGGTGCGCGGCCGTGGAAGGTGTTCTTCCTGATCACCATTCCGATGATCGCGCCTTCGCTGGCGGCGGGCGGCATGATGTCGTTTGCGCTGTCGCTGGACGATCTGGTACTGGCGAGCTTCGTTTCCGGCCCGGGTTCGACCACGCTACCGATGGAAGTGTTCTCGGCGGTGCGTCTTGGCGTGAAGCCGGAGATCAATGCCGTGGCCAGCCTGATTTTGCTGGCGGTATCGCTGGTGACCTTCCTGGTGTGGTTCTTCAGCCGTCGCGCCGAAGAAGCGCGCAAGAAAGCCATCCAGCAAGCCATCGAAGAAAGCGCCGCCGATTCGTGGAAACAACCGGACGTGCGCCGCGCGCCTGCGCCGGAAGCGGCCTGACGGGCAAAAAGATCGCAGCCTGCGGCAGCTCCTACAGTGGATGCAATCTCTGTAGGAGCTGCCGCAGGCTGCGATCTTTTGCTTTTGGAGCTCAGGAAATCCAAGGGGATGTACGGATGACCTCGACAAAGTTCATCGGCTTGAACCCCGGTTCCTGATCCTTCAGCACATCGGTCTTCACATTGCCGAACGTGGTCTGCGGACGATGGCGCAAGCCGTCGGCAAACGCGCAGATGATGCATTCCTTGAAACCTTCCCCGCGTGGATGCGCATGCACCACCGCCTCGCGCTGGGTACTGCTGAACGCCGCATAATCCATACCCAGCACGTCCATCTCGACACCCGCCGTCACCAGCGCCACAGTCGGCCGCAGATGTTTGGGCACGCCCGGCGTGGTGTGCAAGGCAATCGACAGCCAGACCTGTTCGATGTCGTCATCGCTCAGCCCGTATGGTTTGAGGAACGCCGTTGCCGCGTTGGCGCCATCCACTTCGAAACGCTCGTCATCACTGCGATAACCGTCGACCAGTCCGAGGTCGTGGAACATCGCGCCGACATACAGCAGCTCCGGGTTGTAGGTCAGTTGTTGGCGTTCGCCGCTCAGCGCACCGAACAGAAACACCCGGCGCGAGTGGTGATAGAGCAGGTCGGATTCGATGTCGCGAATGTACTCGGTGGTGGCCCGGGCGAGGGCGCTGTCGGGGATTTTGATGCCGGCAATGGTCGTGCTCATAAGGTGTTTCCTCGTCGAAAACGCCGTCGTGGCGCTGATGGACAAAGTCTGTTCCCCGAGGCACTGCACGGACAATCAACCCATGGCTGCGATCCTTGCCAATCGACCTGCAAATCGTGCCAACTCACTTAAAACAGCAGACACCGAACCTGTGGCGAGGGGATTCATCCCCGATGGACTGCGCAGCAGTTCCAAAACCTGCTATTTCGGCGAATCAGGTAAACCGCGCAGTGAGGATCTACGACTGCTGCGCAGCCGATCGGGGATGAATCCCCTCGCCACAAAGATCCCCAAGGAGGCTTATGAACAAAACCATCGCCATCGTGGTGTTCCCCGGCGTGCAGGCGCTGGATGTCAGCGGGCCGATGGATGTGTTCGCCGAGGCCAATCGTTTTCTGCCCCCCGAGGATCACTATCGGCTGGAGGTGATCGGCGTCGAACGCGGGCCGATGGCTTGCTCCAATGGCTTGAACCTCAGCGCTCACCGGCATTTCAGCGAGGCGCTTGACGCCTGGGACTTGCTGCTCGTCGCTGGTGGCCCGCAGTTACCGTTTCTGGATTTCGGCAAAGGCTTCGACACCTGGCTGCGCGAGGCCAGTGCCCGTGCGCGGCGTTTTGGCTCGATCTGCAACGGCGCGTTCATGCTGGCGCGGGCGGGGCTGCTGGACGGGCGAACGGTGACCACCCACTGGAACGATGCCCAAGCGTTGGCGCAATTGTGTCCATCGGCGCGGGTCGAAGCCGATCGCCTGTATGTCGAGGACGGTGCGCTCTATACCTCGGCCGGGGTTACGGCGGGGATCGATCTGTCCTTGTACCTGTTGGCCCGCGATCACGGCGCTGACGTGGCGCTGAGCGTGGCCAAACGGCTGGTGGTGTTCACCCAGCGCTCGGGCGGGCAGTCGCAGTTCAGCCCGTTCCTCACGCCGCATGCGGAGCCGACCTCGGCGGTGGCAATGGTGCAGTTGTATGTGCTGGCCAATCTCACCGGCGACCTGACGATTGCCGACTTGGCAAATGCGGCGAACATGAGCGCGCGCAATTTTTCCCGGGTGTTTGCCCGCGAGGCCCGGGTCACCCCGGCAGAGTTCGTCGAAAGTGCGCGAGTCGATGCGGCACGGGTGCTGCTCGAAAGCACCACGGCGCCGCTGAAGACTGTGGCTTATCAGTGCGGGTTTCGCGATGCGCAGCACATGCGCAGTGTGTTCAATCGCCGGTTGGGGGTGACGCCGCAGCAGTTCCGGCTGAATTTTGCGTTGATGCTCTGAAGGTCTCTTGTGTTCTTAAGGGCCCCATCGCTGGCAAGCCAGCTCCCACAGGTTTCTCGGGTGTTCACATAATCTGTGTTCACTGAAAATCCTGTGGGAGCTGGCTTGCCAGCGATGGGGCCAGACCAGCCAGCACAAATCTATTGCGCAGCTCGCGCTGGCAACAGTTTCAACGTACTGCGGGTATTGGCCGTCACCTCTTCCTCGCTGAAGTGCGCCTGCACGTACATTCCCTCGATGTACTCTTCGGCCTGATCGTCATAGTGGCTGTCGAACAGCACACCGCTCTGGCCGACCGGGTTGATGGTCAGGCTGTGCGCCGGGTCGGCGAAGTCCACCAGACGCCGCGTCGAAGGCCCGTAAGTCACTGGCCATGGCGCCGGACCAAGCTTGGCCGAGAGGTTGTTCGGCACTTCGTGGCTGCCCGGCGCAGCGAATGGCCCGACATTGACGATCCGGTCCAGCGGCTTCTGCTGACCCAGCGGATGACCGTGGGTCAGGGTGTGCGCCGTGCCCCATTGCCAGTCCGACGGATTGTCGCCGAGGGTTTGTTTCAGGTGCGCGATGCTCGCCTGCCACGCCGCTCTGACGATGTCGGTGCGGGTCTCCTTGTTCGGCGTGTTGCGGTTGTCCCACCACGGCGAATCGGCGCTCGCCGCCAGGCGCGGCAGCGCGGCATCGATCACCCGGGTCGATAGCAGCGTCTCGAAGAAATCGTTGCCCAACTCATCGCGCATCGCCGCATCAGCGAGGTCGTAGAGGAACTGGTTGAACACGGTGGCGCTCACCGAATCCAGCGGATAGTCGCCCGGCCACAGCGCCAGTTGCTCGACCAGTTTCAGTTGCGCCGGATCGCTCACCACTTCACGCAGCACCGGCAGCAATGGCGCCAGGGTGCGCGGGCCGTAGGCGGTGGTGGTGCCCAGTTGCAGCTTCTGGTTGGCTTCGTTGCTCCATTTCACGCTCTTGTCACTGAGCTGGCGATTGAGCTGCTGGCCGCGATCGGCGAGGTTGTAGTAACCGGGAATCTCCATCCCGGTTGGCGACAGCGGTTGGAAGTTGGCCGAGACGATGTAGCCGCGCGCCGGATTTTCCTCCTGCGGGTTGGTGCTGAACGGGTAGTAGCCATCCTTGTCCGCCTGATTGCTGCTGCCGTCGAGAATGAACTCCGGTTTGACCCCGGCCGGGCGTTTGGGCAACAGCGCCGAGGCCCACCAGGCGATGTCACCCTTGGCGTTGGCGTAAACGATGTTCAGCCCCGGTGCCTGTACTTTGGCCGCTGCGGCGCGGGCCTTGGCCAGGGTGTCGGCGCGGTTGAGCTGGTAGAAACCTTCGAGGATCGGGTTCGGCGTTTCGAGGAATGCCCACCACATGGCGATCGGTGTCTTGCCGGCGGCAGTGCCGAGGGCGTCGTTGACGATCGGGCCGTGGGGCGACTGGCGCAAGGTCAGCGTCACCGGCGCCTGGCCCTTCACCGCGATCTGCTGCTCGGAGCTGAGCAGATCGGTCCACTGGCCGTGGTACCAGACTTGATTCGGGTTGTCCGGGTTGACCTTCTCGGCGATCAGATCCAGATCGTCGTTCTGGAACATGGTCAGGCTCCAGCCGAAATCCAGGTTGTGCCCCAGGAACGCGAACGGCACCAGCGCCTGATGATGGCCGTAAAGCTCAAACCCCGGCGCCGACAGTTGTGCTTCGTACCACACCGAAGGCACCGAGAAACGAATGTGCGGGTCGCCGGCCAGCAGCGGTTTGCCGCTCTGGCTGCGACTGCCGGCAATCACCCAGGCATTGCTGCCTTCGAATTGCGGCAGGCCGTTTTCAACCAGCGCCTGCTCGCTGAGGCGGGCGAGAGCGTTGAGGTCTTGCCAGTCGTCGGCGGCAAGGGTCGGCGTCTTCTTGGCGTGACCTTTGGCGAGTACGCCTTGGGGCTGCCAGTCGAGGTCGAAGATGTTGAGGTAATCGGCGCCGAGTTGGTCGCGCACGTAGGTCAGCAACGGCTCGGTGCGAAACGCGGCGGCGAAGCTGTAGGCCATGTAACCGGCGACGCTGATGCTGTCCTCTGCCGTAAACGGCCGCTTGGGGATGCCCAGCACGTCGAACTCGATCGGCGCCGCGTGGCTGTCCTGATACTGGTTGATGCCGTCCAGATAGGCTTGCAGGGCCTTCCACGCCGGTGACTGCTTATCGAGACTGGCGACATAACGGGCGGCGCGTTCGCGGATGCGCAGGCTGCGGAACAGTTTGTCGGTGTCGAGCAGCTTCGGCCCGAGCACTTCGGCCAGTTCGCCACGGGCGAGGCGGCGCATGGCTTCCATCTGGAACAGGCGATCTTGAGCGTGCACGTAGCCGAGGGCGCGATACAGATCGGTTTCGTTCTCGGCACGAATATGCGGCACCCCGCGTTCGTCGTAACGCACCGTCACCGAACCTTGCAGGTTGCGCAGCTCCACCTGGCCCTGACGCGTCGGTTGCTTGCTGTAGAGGTAGGCGCCGACGCTGGCGAGCAGGACAACGATGAGCAAGGCAAGAACGGTGAAGACGCGTTTCATGGTGACTCCTTGTGCATGCGGGATTGCCGCCCGTCGGGCTGCAAACAATTAGCACAGACCTTCCGTGCCGTGCATCGCTGTCCTCGAAAAGTCCGGAATGCCTTACTGCACCATCACCGGCCAAGGGCAATAACACCCGACCGCCAGGGTGTGCGTGGCGTTGACCGGTCGATCATCCATCAGCGCGTTGAGGATCGGTTCAATAAAGCTGTTGCTGGAGTTGCAGGTCAGGCCTTCGCTGTAGGGGCCGAAATACGCCAGTTTGCCGCTGCGGTCCCAGATCGCCACGGCGGGGCTGGCCGGTACCTGATCGGAACCGGGCAACACCGTGATGTGTTTCAGATTGCTCAGGGTCGCGGGCAACTGGCCGTGGCTGCCAGCCTTTTGCACGGCGAAGAATTCCACGCCGCGCGGGCCGAACTGCTCGACCATTTCCGTCAGGTGCTGTTGATTACCGACGTTGCACGGGCAGGCCGGATCCCAGAAGTGCACGAGACGGATTTTGCCGGGCCCGGCCAGTTCATCCGGCAGACGCAGCGAATCACCGGAAAACACCGCGGTGTGCTGACTGAACGCACGCAGATAACGCCCCTGAAACCAGTCGTACGCCGCCCACAGTACCCCGGCACACACAAGCGCGAGCAGGCTGGCAAACAGTGCGGTGCGGTAGGGCGAGCGCATGGTTTTTCGATCCTCGAAGGGGGGCTAGCTTGCCATGCTTGCCGCAACAGATGAATATCGCAGGCCGATAAAGTCTGTTTACCGCTTTGGAATACCCGCATGCCTGACACTTTCGATGCCGATCATTTACGCGCCAGCCTCAAGCCTTTGGCCCAGTGGCAGCCGTTGTCGGACGAGGCGAAGGTGTATCAGCGGTTTTATAAAACCGATTTCCCCGAGCGCGATGTCTGGCGCGGCATGGGCCGGTTCGAAGTGGACGGGTATGAGCTGGTCAGCCATTGCTGGTGGCCGGAGAAGGTCAAGGGCACGCTGTTTCTGCTGCACGGTTTTTACGATCACACCGGGCTGTACCGGCATGTCATCGAGTGGGCACTGGATCAGGATTTTGCTGTTATCGCCTGCGACTTGCCGGGGCATGGTCTGTCGAGTGGGCCGCGGGCGAGCATCCGTGATTTCTCTGAATATCAGGACGCCTTGCAGGCGCTGTTCGCCGAAGCCGCTTCGATTGCCTTGCCGCAACCCTGGCACCTGTGCGGACAAAGCACCGGCGGCGCGATCGTCGTCGACCATGTACTCAATCATGGCGAGGGCAGCCCGGCGCAAGGTCATTTGATTCTGTTGGCGCCGCTGGTGCGTCCGCGCGCCTGGGGCTGGTCGCAGCTCAGTTATTACCTGCTCAGGCCTTTCGTGCGAGGCATCGCCCGTCGCTTCAGCGAGAACTCCAACGACCCGGATTTCCTGCCGTTTCTGCAGGCCGATCCGTTACAGCCCAAACGCTTGCCCACCGCGTGGGTCGGTGCACTGTCGCGCTGGATCATCCGCGTCGAGCACGCGAAAAAAAGTCCGCGACGGCCGCTGATCATTCAGGGGCAGGCGGACATGACCGTGGACTGGCAGCACAACTTGCAGGTGCTGAAGTGGAAATTCGACCGGCCGCAGATTCTGTTGCTGCCAGAGGCGCGGCATCATCTGGCGAACGAGACGCTGGAGATGCGCGAGGAGTATTTCGAGTTTCTGAACAAGCGGATCAGGGGGCGGAATCTCTAGGGGAGTTGCTGGCCTCATCGCTGGCAAGCCAGCTCCCACAGGTTTTCCGGCGTTCACAAACTCTGTATTAGATGAAAATCCTTGTGGGAGCTGCCTTGCCAGCGATGGCGGTCTGAAAGGTGATAAAGCTTACTGGCCAAGGTTCGAAGTGCTTTGCCCCACCGCCAACCCGGCCCGAATCGCTGCGAGCGCCGCCTGGTAATACGCCTTGCCCTCGCTGGACTCGGCAAAGGTCGCGAACTGCTCCAGTTCGTCGTCCGACAGATCGCGATAAACGTAGAGCAGCGTGTTGTTCAAATCGGCACCGATCTGCTCCATCAGGCGCTGGCGCTGGCCGTTCAGCATGCCTTGCGCCTGACCGCCGCCGAGCAGGCCGGGAATCATCGAACTCAAGCTGTCCGCCGCCACGCCGGCAATCGCCAGGCTGACTTCGGCGCCGGCCTCGCGCGCCGGCAGCGCTTGCGCCAGATGGCCGATGATCAGCAGACGGCTGTCGCTGACCTGCATCTTCGGCAAGCCCTTGGCGTTCTTCGCCAGCTGATCGCGACGGGTGGCGAGCAACTCAGCGGCAACGATTTTCTTGCCCAGCGGCGATTGAAAAAAGGTCAGCGCCGGTTGTGGATCGGCAAGGTGCTGGCGCAGTTGCGCTTCGGCACGCTGATCCATGGCCTGCGGTGCGAAGCGCTGGTTGCTGTTATTGACCAGGGCCTGAAACACCGCCGGTGGCAGGTTGTTCTGGTAGCGCTGCTGCGCGGCACTCAGGGCATCGTTGAAATGCGCACGTTGATCTGGCCAGCCGGCGATCTTGTACAACTGATCGTGGCCGTCCGCCCAGGCGGGCAAAACGCAGAACATCAACAGTGAAAAAAGCAAACGGCGCATAGGGACTCCTGTCAGCAGCGGACTATTCTCCGTGCGGTGCCGGTACTTGTCGAGAATTCGTATCAAGCCGCCGCGTGGCTCTGTCGGATTTCCTGCCGCCGGCATACTATGCGCGCCATGCAAATATCCTCTGAACACCCGCTGCTGTTACGTATCGTCGACGACCTGGCCGAGCATGGCTGGTCGCAGCAGAACATTTTCCTGCCCGCGGGTTTGACCCGTGAGCTGGCGGCCGAGTGCCGCAAACGTGAGGCCGAGGGCGAACTGGCGCCGGCAGCGGTAGGCCGTGGGCCGTTTTCGGAGATTCGCGAGGGCATTCGTGGCGACCACATCCAGTGGATCGACCCGGGCCAGGCCGAGGCCAGCGACCGTTATCTGAATCTGATGGAGAGTCTGCGCGAGGCGCTCAATCGCGGGTTGTTCCTCGGGCTTGAGGATTTCGAGTGCCACTTCGCCCTGTATCCGCCGGGCGCGTTCTACCGCAAGCACGTCGACCGTTTTCGCGACGATGACCGGCGCATGGTCTCGGCGGTGGTCTACCTCAATGACGCCTGGCTGCCGGAAGACGGCGGTCAGTTGCGCATGTACCTGAGCGAAGACCGGGTGCATGACGTGCAACCCACCGGCGGCTGCCTGGTGGTGTTCCTCTCTGGCGAAGTACCGCATGAAGTGTTGCCGGCGCATCGCGAGCGCCTGTCGCTGACCGGCTGGTTTCGTCGTCGTGGCAACGAGCCGTTCTGAGATGCAGAAGATTCTGGTCAGCCGTTGCCTGTTGGGCCACCGCGTGCGTTACGACGGCGGGGCCAGCGGGCCGTTCGACTTGCTCGAACAGTGGATCGCCGAAGGCCGTGTAGTGCCGCTGTGTCCGGAAGTGGCCGGTGGTTTGCCGACCCCGCGCGCTGCGGCGGAAATCCCCGGCGGGCAGGGCGCCGACGTACTCGATGGCAAGGCGGCGGTGATCACCACCGAGGGCGAGAACGTCAGCGCGCAGTTTCTCGACGGCGCGCGGCAGGCGCTGGCGCTGGTGCAGAAACACGGCATCCGCGTCGCGGTGCTCAAGGCCAACAGCCCTTCCTGCGGGAATCTGCTGACTTATGACGGGACGTTCAGTGGGGTGAAGGTCTCGGGAGAAGGCGTGACGGCTGCGCTGCTCAAACGCCATGGGGTTCAAGTCTTCAGTGAACTCGAACTTTCTCAGGCCTCCATGGCCCTGGCCCACCTCGACTAAAAGCCCACCAAAGACCGTCTGTAGGAGCTGTCGAGTGAAACGAGGCTGCGATCTTTTGATCTTCAAAATCAAGATCAAAAGATCGCAGCCTGCGGCAGCTCCTACGGTTCGGTGAACCACTTCGCGGACAACGCCGCCAACCGCCCATCGGCCTTGATCCGCTGCAACGCACCTTCCAGGCTGGCGTGAAATGCCGGATTACCCTTCTGAAACGGAATCGCCAGCTCCACCGGGGTCGCTTTCGGCTTCTCTTCGGTCAGCGCCTGCACCAGCACCATTGGCCGTGGCTGCTCATCCTTCTTCGCCCATAGCTGCGAGTCGACCTTGCCGTAAGACTCGCTGAAGTCGAAACGATCCTTGAGTTCAGGTGTCAGTGCTATGTGGTTGAGCGCGACGTCGTACTTGCCGCTTTCAACGCCCTGGAGCAGGTCGGCTTCGTCGGTGACGATGAAGTCGGCGCGTACATCCAGCTCGTTGGCCAGCAGTTGCCCAAGCTCGACCTCGAACCCCGTGAGTGTGTCGCCATCCTTGAAATTGAAGGGCGGTGTATTAGCCTCAAGGGCAATGCGCAACTCGCCACGGTCGTTGATGTCATCAATCAGTTCGGCGTGAGCCAAGGGGCTCAGAAGGGGTAGCAGGCAGATCAGGCCAGGCAGAACGCGCATGGTCACTCCTTTGAAATCATTATTGCGATGCTCTGAGTCAGGCTCGCTTTGCTATGGTTGTCGAGTGCCTTCGACAACGAATGGTCATGAAGTTGTCATGACCGCGCGGATTTTACGGAAAAACTGGAGAAGAGAATGAAAACGTTTATGTCACGAGCAGCCTTGGCTGGCCTGTTGATGGGTGTTTCAGTGCTGGCCAGTGCAGCGACCCCGGCGCCTAAAGGTGCCGAAGTGTTCATCGTTTCTCCCGAAGACGGGGCCACGGTTTCTCAGGAGTTCAAGGTCAAGTTCGGGGTCAAGGACGTTGCGCTGGCACCGGCCGGTGACGTTACCAAGAATACCGGCCACCATCACCTGCTGATCGACGTCGACCAAATGCCGGCGGCGGGCGCGCCGATTCCGAATGATGCCAACCACATGCACTTCGGCAAGGCGCAGACCGAGGCCACGATCAAACTGGCCCCGGGCAAACACACCTTGCAGCTGGAGCTGGGCGACAGCGGCCACATGCCGTTCGATCCGCCGATCGTGTCGAAGAAAATCACCGTCAACGTCAAATAAGTTTTCGGCGTTGCATGAAAAAGGGAGCCCGAAGGCTCCCTTTTTCATTGCTCGGCGTTCGATCAGAACAGCACGCGGCTACGGATGGTGCCGTTGACGTGTTGCAGCTTCTCTTGCGCCAGCTCCGAGTACTCGGCGTCGACGTCGATCACCACGTAACCGACTTTCTCGTTGGTCTGCAGGAACTGACCGGAGATGTTGATGCCGTTTTCGGCGAAGACCTTGTTGATCTCGCTCATCACACCCGGAATGTTCTCGTGGATGTGCAGCAGACGGTGCTTGCCAGGGTGAGCCGGCAGGGCCACTTCCGGGAAGTTCACCGACGACACCGAAGTACCGTTGTCGCTGTACTTGACCAGTTTCTCCGCCACTTCCAGACCGATGTTGGCCTGGGCTTCGGCAGTCGAACCACCGATGTGCGGGGTCAGGATCACGTTGTCCAGGCCACGCAGCGGGCTTTCGAACTCTTCGTCGTTGGAGCGTGGCTCCACCGGGAACACGTCGATGGCCGCGCCGATCAGGTGCTTGTCCTTGATCGCGTCCGCCAGGGCGTCCAGCTCGACCACGGTACCGCGCGCCGCGTTGATCAGGATGCCGCCCTTCTTGATGGCGCGGATTTCCTTCTCGCCGATCATCCACTGGGTCGCCGCGGTTTCCGGAACGTGCAGGGTGACGATGTCGGACATGCCCAGCAGCTCGTGCAGGTTGCCGACCTGAGTGGCGTTGCCCAGCGGCAGCTTGGTCACGGTATCGTAGAAGAACACCTGCATCCCTAAGCCTTCCGCCAGAACCGACAGCTGCGTACCGATCGAGCCGTAGCCGACGATGCCCAGTTTCTTGCCACGGATCTCGAAGGAGTTGGCTGCGGACTTGATCCAGCCGCCACGGTGGCAGGACGCGTTTTTCTCAGGGATGCCGCGCAGCAGCAGGATCGCTTCGGCCAGCACCAGTTCCGCGACGGAACGGGTGTTGGAGTACGGCGCGTTGAACACGGCGATACCGCGCTCGCGGGCAGCACTCAGGTCGACCTGGTTGGTGCCGATGCAGAAACAGCCGACCGCGACCAGCTTCTTCGCGTGATCGAAGATCTCTTCGGTCAGTTGGGTGCGCGAACGAATGCCGATGAAGTGAGCATCAGCGATCTTTTCCTTGAGCTCGGCTTCCGGCAAGGAGCCTGTCAGGTATTCGATGCTGGTGTAGCCCGCCGCCTTGAGGACGTCGACAGCCGATTGGTGGACGCCTTCGAGAAGAAGGAACTTGATCTTGCTCTTATCGAGAGAAGTCTTGCTCATCTGCGTAAACCTGTATCCCGGAGAAAAATGGCAGGGAGGGGAGCAGCCTGGAGCTGACCCGCACGGCAAGAAAGCCGCCACCGCAGAACTGGCCTTGGGCACTGGCCTGCGGGGTCGGTATGCTAGCATAGCCACCCCGCGAAACACTCATTCCTGCGACGTGAAGCGTCTTCAGGATGACCATGAATTGTTCGAGAGTTCTGTCGATGACCAATCCTGCCCTGATTGATGAACTGAAGACCCTGGTCGAGCCTGGCAAGGTCCTGACCGACGCCGACTCCCTGAATGCGTACGGCAAGGATTGGACCAAGCACTTCGCGCCCGCGCCAAGCGCCATCGTGTTTCCCAAGACCATCGAGCAGGTGCAGGCCGTCGTCCGCTGGGCCAATTCCCACAAAGTGGCGCTGGTGCCATCCGGCGGGCGCACCGGGTTGTCCGCCGCCGCCGTCGCCGCGAATGGCGAAGTGGTGGTGTCGTTCGACTACATGAACCAGATTCTCGACGTGAACCTCACCGATCGCACCGCCGTGTGCCAGCCCGGCGTGGTCACCGAACACCTGCAAAACGTTGCCGAAGAAAACGGCCTGTATTACCCGGTGGATTTCGCGTCGGCCGGTTCCAGTCAGATTGGCGGCAATATCGGCACCAATGCCGGCGGGATCAAGGTGATTCGCTACGGCATGACCCGTAACTGGGTCGCCGGCCTGAAAGTGGTCACCGGCAAGAGCGATGTGCTGGAGCTGAACAAAGACCTGATCAAGAACGCTACCGGTTACGACCTGCGCCAGTTGTTCATCGGCGCCGAGGGCACCTTGGGTTTTGTGGTCGAAGCGACCATGCGTCTGGATCGTGCGCCGAAAAATCTCACCGCGATGGTCCTCGGCACCGCTGATTTCGATTCGATCATGCCGGTGCTGCACGCCTTTCAGGGCAAGCTTGACCTGACCGCGTTCGAATTCTTCTCTGACAAGGCCCTGGCCAAAGTGCTGGGCCGTGGCGACGTACCGGCGCCGTTCGACACCGAGTGCCCGTTCTATGCGTTGCTGGAATTCGAAGCAACCAGCGAAGAAGTGGCCAACACCGCGCTGGAAACCTTCGAACACTGCGTCGAGCAGGGCTGGGTGCTGGACGGCGTGATGAGCCAGAGCGAAACCCAGCTGCACAACCTGTGGAAGCTGCGCGAGTACATTTCCGAAACCATCTCGCACTGGACGCCGTACAAGAACGACATCTCGGTCACTGTGTCGAAAGTCCCGTCATTCCTGCAGGAAATCGACGCGATCGTCGGTGAACATTACCCGGACTTCGAAATCGTCTGGTTCGGCCACATCGGCGACGGCAACCTGCACCTGAACATCCTCAAGCCGGATAACCTGAGCAAGGACGAGTTCTTCGCCAAGTGTGCGACCGTCAACAAGTGGGTGTTCGAAACCGTCGAGAAATACAACGGTTCGATCTCCGCCGAACACGGCGTGGGCATGACCAAGCGCGACTACTTGACGTACAGCCGTTCGCCGGTCGAAATCGAGTACATGAAAGCGGTCAAAGCGGTGTTCGACCCGAACGGCATCATGAACCCGGGCAAGATCTTCGCGGTTTGATTGGCAATCCCCTGAATCAATGAAGGCAGGAGTCGGTAAATGAGCTATCAGCACCAGTACGTCGACGGCACGCGCATTCACTTCCCGATCGGGAAAGTGGTGTGCATTGGCCGTAATTACGCCGAACACGCCAAGGAACTGGACAATCCGGTGCCTACCGAACCGTTGCTGTTCATCAAACCGGGCAGTTGCGTGGTGCCGCTGGAAGGCGGGTTCAGCATTCCGACCGAGCGCGGCTCGGTGCACTACGAAGCGGAAATCGCCGTGTTGATCGGCAAGCCGCTGTCGACCAAGCCGAGCCGCGAAGAAGTGCTGGATGCGATCTCCGGCTTTGCTCCGGCGCTGGATTTGACCCTGCGCGACAAGCAGGCCGAGCTCAAGTCCAAGGGCCTGCCATGGGAAATCGCCAAGTCGTTCGATGGCGCGGCGGTGATCGCGCCGTTCGTGGTCGGCAGCACGTTCCCAGACCTGACCGACATCGGCATTCGCCTGACCATCAACGGTGAAGTGCGTCAGGACGGCAACAGCAGCGCGATGCTCAACCCGATCGTGCCGATGATCCAGCACATGGCCGGCTGCTTTTCGCTGCAGGCCGGCGACGTGATCCTCACCGGCACGCCAGTGGGCGTCGGCCCGCTGAATGTCGGCGACGACATTGTGCTGGAACTGGTTGGCGCGAGCAGCTTCAGCAGCAGCGTGCGCTGACCGAACGCATCCGATACACAGCAACTGTGGCGAGGGAGCTTGCTCCCGCTGGACTGCGCAGCAGGCCCCTTGAAAAGCAGGGTCGCTTCGCGCCCCAGCGGGAGCAAGCTCCCTCGCCACAATAAATCCCCTCACAACAGGGCTCACTCCCACACTGGTTATGTTTCGCGGCTCGCAAAGCCGCACGGCAATCCCGCCATTTGCCGTTTTTTTCACATTCTGTCCGGATAATTCCTCTCATTCTGGCGTCTGAGCCGGCCTCTTTGTGCTATTACCCATAGCCTGAATTTTCGGAATGCGTCCCTGATGTCAGCTCAAACACAGCTCAATCCTCCTCGCCGCTCACGTTTTGCCCTGCGCTGGTATGTCTGGCTGTTGCTGGTGCTTGCCGCCGCCTATGGCCTGGCGTTTGCCATGCATTGGGACGACCGTGGCCTGCTCTGGTTGCGCGAGCGGTTCGAAAGCCAGGCCGAGCAGAAAGCGAGCATCTGGTTGCCGGACTATCGTGTGGTCATCGACGGCAAACTGCTGCCGGGCATGGAAAAGGACGAGGCCTCTGACCTGTCCTACAACCCGCAGACCAAAACCCTGTTTTCAGTGATGGGCAAGAACCCGTTCCTGGTCGAACTGACCCTGCAGGGGGATGTGCTGCGCAAGATGCCGCTGGTGGGCTGGAGCAATCCGGAAGGCGTGACCGTGTTGCAAAACGGCCTGATGGCGATCGTCGATGAGCGCGAACACCTGCTCTCCATCGTCAAGGTCGATGCCGAAACCCGCGAACTGCAGCGTGACCAATTCCCGAAATACGACCTGGGCCCCTCGAAAGACCAGAACAAGGCGTTCGAGGCGATCACTTGGGATCCGCGCAATCAACAGTTGCTGCTGGGCGAAGAACGGCCGCCGGCGCTGTTCACCTGGAAAAGCGACGGCAGCCAGATCCTCAAAGGCGACAAGCAGAAGCTGGCCAATGATGAGCTGGATATTCGCAACCTCTCGGCGCTGGCCATCGACCCGCGTACCGGCCACACCCTGGTGCTGTCCGCCGATTCGCATCTGTTGCTGGAGCTGGACGAGAAGGGCGAGCAAGTCAGCTTCATGACCCTGCTGGGCGGCTTCAACGGTTTGAAGAGCACCATTCCCCGCGCCGAAGGCGTGACCATGGACGACGCGGGTACGCTGTACATGGTCAGTGAGCCGAACCTGTTCTACCGCTTCGAAAAGCAGAAATAACCACCGTTCACTAATCCTCGTGTAGGAGCTGCCACAGGCTGCGATCTTTTGCTTTTGTTTTTCAAGATCAAAAGATCGCAGCCTGCGGCAGCTCCTACACGGTTCTGTTGTGGACAAGGGCAAGTGGCCATTAAGCTTCAGTTCAGACAGGCGTGATATTTCATCCGCCTGTTTTGATCCCGAGCCTGCCTGAATGCGTCGACTTGCCCGTCCCAAGCCCCTGTTTGCCATCCTGTCAGTGATTGCCCTGATCGCGTTGATCGCGATCGGCCAATACCTGCGCCTGTTCGAGCGCGCCTGGTTCAACCTGCACAGTGTGTGGCAACCGTTAAGCAGCCAGGCCATCGGTCTGGATCAGGACCGGGTCGAGGTCGAGGCCAGGGTCATCGACGGGCTGAACGACGATGTGTCGGCGCTGACCTACGATCCGCTGCGCAAAAGCCTGTTCACCGTGACCAATAAGCACGCCGAATTGGTCGAGTTGTCGCTCGACGGCAAGATCCTGCGGCGCATCGCACTGATCGGCTTTGGCGATGCGGAAGCGGTGGAGTTCATCAGCGCCGACACCTACGTGATTACCGACGAGCGAGAGCAACGGCTGATCAAGGTGCATCTTGAGCAGGACACGACCTTCCTCGATGCCGCGGATGCCGAACAGATGACCCTTGGCGTGCACATGAGCGGCAACAAGGGCTTCGAGGGCCTGGCGTATGACTCGGTGGGCAAACGCCTGTTCGTGGCCAAGGAGCGCGACCCGATGCTGATTTATGAAGTGCACGGATTCCCGCACTTCAATCCGGAAAAATCCTACGCGGTGCACGTGATCAATAATCCCAAGCGCGATGCGGGGATGTTCGTGCGCGATCTGTCGAGCCTGCAATACGACGAGCGCAGCGGCCATTTGCTGGCGCTGTCCGACGAGTCGGGGCTGATTCTTGAACTGGATGTTGATGGACGTCCGCTGAGCACACTGTCACTCAACAGGGGCCGCCAAGGCCTACAAAAAAGCGTGCCACAAGCCGAAGGGATCGCGATGGATGACGACGGGACGTTGTATCTGGTGAGTGAGCCGAACTTGTTTTACGTCTTCAAGAAACCTGCACAGCCTTGACTCACACCGCAAAACACTGTGGGAGCGAGCCTGCTCGCGAAGGCGCCGTGTCAGCCAATGAAAATGTTGGCTGAACTGGCGCTTTCGCGAGCAGGCTCGCTCCCACAGGTTTATTCGTCTGCCCATCAATTGTGGGCGGCTGGCTTACTCAGCCTTCAGCGTTTTTACACCTTCGCTGGTGCCCAGCAACAGCAGATCCGCCGGGCGCGCCGCGAACAGGCCGTTGGTGACCACGCCGACGATCGCGTTGATCTGCGCTTCCAGCTCCACCGGGTTGGTGATCTGCAGGTTATGCACGTCGAGGATGATGTTGCCGTTGTCGGTCAGCACGCCTTCGCGGTACACCGGGTCGCCGCCCAGTTTCACCAGTTGGCGGGCGACGTGGCTGCGGGCCATCGGGATCACTTCCACCGGCAGCGGGAATTCGCCCAGCACCGGCACCAGTTTGCTGGCGTCGGCGATGCAGATGAAGGTCTTGGCCACGGCCGCGACGATCTTCTCGCGGGTCAGGGCGGCGCCGCCGCCCTTGATCAGGTTCAGGTGCGCGTCACTCTCGTCGGCGCCGTCGACATAGAACTCGAGGTCGCTGACGGTGTTCAGCTCATACACCGGAATGCCGTGGCCCTTGAGGCGCGCGGCAGTGGCTTCGGAACTGGCGACCGCGCCATCGAACGCGCCCTTGTGCTGGGCCAGCGCATCGATGAAGCAGTTGGCGGTGGAGCCGGTGCCGACCCCGACGATGCTCTTGTCATCGAGTTTCGGGAGGATGAAGTCGACGGCGGCCTGAGCCACTGCCTGTTTGAGTTGATCCTGGGTCATGCGGGCTCCGGAAGCGGGCAAGGTGAGTTCGGAAAGGCCGGCATTATAGCCCCCATGCCCGGCGAAAACTCCTGTGGTGAGGGGATTTATCCCCGATGGAGGGCGAAGCGCTCCCCGGCACTCCTCGCAAATATTGCGCTCTCAGGTTGACGACGGCTGCGCCGCCGATCGGGGATAAATCCCCTCACCACAATGAGGTTTACATCACAAAGTGTTTGCCCCGGCTAAAACCCCCTGTTCAGTGTGGTCGTGCGCCCAAAAGCCGGGTTAGACTCGTGGGTCCCGCCCAATCGCCAGTGATGCTTTCCGATGCTCGAACAGTACGTCAAAAAGATCCTCACCTCGCGCGTTTATGACGTTGCCGTAGAAACCCCGCTGCAGAACGCTCGCCAGCTCTCCGAGCGGCTGGGCAATGACATTTGGCTCAAGCGTGAAGACTTGCAGCCAGTGTTCTCGTTCAAGATTCGCGGCGCCTACAACAAGCTGACCCAGCTGACCGACGAAGAGCGCGCCCGTGGCGTGGTCACCGCGTCGGCGGGCAACCATGCGCAGGGTCTGGCGCTGGCGGCGAAAGTGCTGGGCGTGAAAGCCACCATCGTCATGCCCAAGACCACCCCGGAGATCAAGGTCGAAGGCGTGCGCTCGCGCGGCGGCAAAGTCGTGCTGCATGGCGATTCGTTCCCGGAAGCACTGGCCTACTCGCTGAAACTGGTCGATGAAAAGGGCTACGTTTACATCCACCCGTACGACGATCCGCACACCATTGCCGGGCAGGGCACCGTGGCGATGGAAATTCTGCGCCAGCACCCGCAACCGCTGGACGCGATCTTCGTGCCGGTCGGCGGCGGCGGTCTGATTGCCGGTATCGCGGCGTACGTGAAATACCTGCGTCCGGACATCAAGGTCATCGGCGTCGAGCCGGACGACTCCAACTGCCTGCAAGCGGCCATGGCCGCCGGTGAGCGCGTGGTACTGCCGACCGTGGGCATCTTCGCCGACGGCGTGGCGGTGGCACAGATCGGCCAGCACACCTTCGACATCTGCAAAGACTACGTCGACGAAGTGATTACTGTCAGCACCGACGAGATCTGCGCGGCAATCAAGGATATCTACGACGATACCCGCTCGATCACCGAACCTGCCGGCGCCTTGGGCGTGGCCGGAATCAAGAAGTATGTCGAACTGCGCGGCGTCAGTGGCCAGACCTTCGTCGCCATCGACTCCGGCGCCAACGTCAACTTCGACCGCCTGCGCCATGTCGCCGAGCGCGCCGAGCTGGGCGAGGGTCGCGAAGCGATCATCGCCGTGACCATTCCTGAGAAGGCCGGCAGCTTCAAAGCCTTCTGCGAAGCGATCGGCAAGCGCCAGATCACCGAATTCAACTACCGCTACAACACCGGCAGCGAAGCGCACATCTTCGTCGGCGTGCAGACTCACCCGGAAAACGACCCGCGCAGCGCGCTGCTGGCGAGCCTGACCGAGCAGGGTTTCCCGGTACTCGACCTGACCGACAACGAACTGGCCAAGTTGCACATTCGTCACATGGTGGGTGGCCATGCGGCGCACGTGATCGACGAGGTGGTGTTCCGCTTCGAATTCCCGGAGCGCCCGGGTGCGCTGTTCAACTTCCTCAACAAGCTCGGCGGGCGCTGGAACATCTCGATGTTCCACTACCGCAACCACGGCGCAGCTGACGGCCGGGTGGTCGCGGGCCTGCAAGTACCGCATGACGAGCGCCATCTGGTGCCGGCGGCGCTTGAGGAAATCGGTTATCCGTACTGGGATGAAAGCGAAAACCCGGCCTATCAGTTGTTTCTCGGCTGAGCGGCTACGCTGATGGGCAGGCCCTGAGGAAATCGAACAATGGAAACGTTAACTGCCCTGAAAACCGCGCACATGGTCGCCACTGTAGTATTGCTGGCCGGTGCGCTGGGACTGGGAGTCTGGGTGATTCTGGCAAAACGCAAGGGTGATGCAACGGCGGGCAGCCGCACCTTGCAACGGCCACGGGTGTTCATCTGGCTGTTGATGGGCCTGGCACTGTTGAGCATGCCGTTCACGGGCTGGGGCATGGTGCATCTGGTCGGCTGGCCGCTGGGGCAGACCTGGCTGCTGGCCTCCAGCGTGCTGTACACCGTGGCGGCGCTGGCGTGGTTCTGGTTGCTGGTGCGGTTGAATCGGTTGCGCAAGGCGCCGGGCGGGGTGGGCAGGTTCACTTTTGCCTTGGCGTTATTCAGTTTTGTCTGCTTTATCGCCATTGCCGGGTTGATGGGCGCCAAACCTGTTTAAAGCTTGAGGCCGCGTTGCTTTAATGGCTGGCAAGCCAGCTCCCACAGGATCTGTAGCGAACACAAATGGTGTGACCACCTGAAAAACCTGTGGGAGCTGGCTTGCCAGCGATAGCTATATCAGCCGCGCAGACTAATGACTGGCCAGCCCCGCTTCTCGGCTTCGGCCCGCAGATTCGGATCCGGATCCACCGCCACCGGGTTCGCCACCTGCTCCAGCAGCGGCAAGTCATTCATCGAGTCGCTGTAGAAATAGCTGTCATCCAGCGAATGCCCGGTTTCCTCCAGCCAGCGATTCAGGCGCGTCACCTTGCCTTCGCGGAAGCACGGAATGTCGGTGCTGCGCCCGGTGTAGCGGCCATCGACCATCTCGCACTCGGTGGCGATCAGGGTTTCAACGCCCAGGCGCACGGCAATCGGCGCGGTGACGAAGCGGTTGGTGGCGGTGATGATCACCAGTTTGTCACCGGCGTCGCGGTGCTGTTTCAGCAACTCCAGCGCCTTGGGCAGCATGATCGGCTCAATGCAGTCGCGCATGTAATCGTTATGCCACTGCTCAAGCACGGCCATTTCGGTGCGGCCGAGGATTTCCAGGCAGAAGTTCAGGTACGCGGCGTTATCCAGCTGGCCGGCCAGGTAATCCTGATAGAACTCGTCGTTGCGCGTCTTGTACGCCACCGGATCGAGGAAGCCGCGTTCGCACAGATAGTCGCCCCAAGCGTGATCGCTGTCGCCGCCCAGAAGGGTGTTGTCCAAATCGAATAGAGCCAGGCGCATTGCAGTTACCCGCTGAAAAGTCAGTAAAAAGGCGACAAGAATACGGTCTTTTCACAAGAGTGCACATAAGGTAGGAACCTTCGTTGCCGCCTTATCAAGCTTTGTGGAACAATGCGGCGACATGCGTTTGCGAGGTTGTTGCCGTGATCGACCCCGATGGTTTCCGCCCCAATGTCGGGATCATTCTGACGAATGACGCCGGCCAGGTGCTATGGGCTCGCCGTATCAATCAAGATGCCTGGCAGTTTCCGCAAGGGGGAATCAACCCCGAGGAGACGCCGGAAGACGCCTTGTACCGCGAGCTGAACGAAGAAGTTGGCCTGGAACGTGAAGATGTTGAAATACTGGCCTGTACCCGGGGCTGGTTGCGCTATCGTTTGCCGCAACGTCTGGTGCGTACCCACAGCCAACCGCTGTGCATCGGCCAGAAACAGAAATGGTTTCTCCTGCGCCTGATCTCCAACGAGCAGCGGGTGCGGATGGATTTGACCGGTAAACCGGAGTTCGATGGCTGGCGCTGGGTCAGTTATTGGTATCCGTTGGGCCAGGTGGTGACATTCAAGCGCGAGGTGTATCGACGCGCCCTCAAAGAGCTTGCCCCGCGCCTTTTAGCGCGCGACTGACGACGGAGTTCGACCCCGAGCCATGCTCAATACGCTGCGCAAGATCGTCCAGGAAGTTAACTCCGCCAAGGATCTCAAGGCGGCGTTGGGGATTATTGTGTTGCGCGTCAAAGAGGCCATGGGCAGCCAGGTCTGCTCGGTCTACCTGCTTGATCCCGAGACCAACCGCTTCGTCCTGATGGCCACCGAGGGCTTGAACAAGCGCTCGATCGGCAAGGTCAGCATGGCACCCAACGAAGGTCTGGTGGGTCTGGTCGGCACGCGTGAAGAACCCCTGAACCTCGAAAACGCCGCGGATCACCCGCGCTACCGCTACTTCGCCGAGACCGGCGAGGAGCGCTACGCCTCCTTCCTCGGGGCGCCGATCATTCACCACCGCCGCGTCGTCGGCGTGTTGGTCATCCAGCAGAAAGAACGCCGCCAGTTCGATGAAGGTGAAGAAGCCTTCCTCGTGACCATGAGCGCGCAGCTCGCCGGCGTGATCGCCCACGCCGAGGCCACCGGTTCGATCCGTGGCCTGGGCCGTCAGGGCAAGGGCATTCAGGAAGCCAAGTTCGTCGGCGTACCGGGTTCGCCGGGTGCTGCCGTCGGTACTGCGGTGGTCATGCTGCCGCCAGCGGATCTGGACGTGGTGCCGGACAAGCACATCACTGACATCGACGCCGAACTGGCGCTGTTCAAGACCGCCATCGAAGGCGTGCGCGCCGACATGCGCGCCTTGTCCGCCAAACTTGCGACCCAGCTGCGTCCGGAAGAGCGCGCGCTGTTCGACGTCTACCTGATGATGCTCGACGATGCCTCGCTGGGCAGCGAAATCACCACCGTGATCAAGACCGGCCAGTGGGCCCAGGGTGCGTTGCGTCAGGTGGTCACTGAGCACGTCAACCGCTTCGAACTGATGGACGACGCCTACCTGCGCGAGCGTGCGTCGGACGTCAAAGACCTCGGTCGGCGCCTGCTGGCCTACCTGCAGGAAGAGCGTCAGCAGAATCTGGTCTACCCGGAAAAAACCATTCTGGTCAGCGAAGAACTGACGCCGGCCATGCTCGGCGAGGTGCCGGAAGGCACGCTGGTCGGTTTGGTGTCGGTCCTCGGCTCGGGCAACTCCCACGTCGCGATCCTGGCCCGGGCCATGGGCATTCCGACGGTAATGGGCCTGGTCGATCTGCCGTACGCCAAGGTCGACGGCATCGAAGTGATCGTCGATGGTACCCGTGGCGAGGTCTACACCAACCCCGGCGACGTCCTGCGCAAGCAGTTCGCCGAGGTGGTTGAAGAAGAGAAACAACTGGCGCTGGGCCTCGACACCCTGCGTGACCTGCCGTGCGTGACCCTCGACGGGCACCGCATGCCGTTGTGGGTCAACACCGGTCTGCTGGCCGATGTGGCGCGGGCGCAGAAGCGCGGCGCCGAGGGCGTCGGCCTGTACCGCACCGAAGTGCCGTTCATGATCAACCAGCGCTTCCCGAGCGAGAAGGAACAGCTGGCGATCTACCGCGAGCAGCTCGCCGCGTTCCACCCGCAACCGGTGACCATGCGCAGCCTGGACATCGGCGGTGACAAATCGCTGTCGTACTTCCCGATCAAGGAAGACAACCCGTTCCTCGGCTGGCGCGGGATTCGCGTGACCCTCGACCACCCGGAAATCTTCCTGGTGCAGACCCGTGCGATGCTCAAGGCCAGCGAAGGCCTGAACAACCTGCGGATCCTGCTGCCGATGATCTCCGGCACTCACGAACTCGAAGAAGCCCTGCACCTGATCCACCGTGCCTGGGGCGAAGTGCGCGACGAAGGCACCGACGTGCCGATGCCGCCGATCGGGGTGATGATCGAGATTCCGGCGGCGGTGTACCAGACCAGGGAACTGGCGCGCCAGGTGGACTTCCTGTCGGTCGGCTCCAACGACCTGACCCAGTACCTGCTGGCGGTCGACCGCAACAACCCGCGAGTGGCCGATCTCTACGACTACCTGCACCCGGCGGTGCTGCAGGCCCTGCAGACCGTGGTGCGCGACGCGCATGCCGAAGGCAAGCCGGTGAGCATCTGCGGCGAAATGGCCGGTGATCCGGCAGCGGCGGTGCTGTTGATGGCGATGGGCTTCGACAGCCTGTCGATGAACGCCACCAACCTGCCGAAAGTGAAGTGGATGCTGCGTCAGATCAACCTGAGCAAGGCCAAGGATCTGCTGGCCGAGCTGATGACCATCGACAACCCGCAGGTTATCCACAGCTCGCTGCAACTGGCGCTGAAGAATCTCGGCTTGTCGAAGATGAATCCGCCGGCGGTCAACAAGGCCCTTTAAAAGGCTGATGGCCCTGTGGCGAGGGAGCTTGCTCCCGCTGGAGTGCGGAGCGCTCCCAATTCGGTCAATGAGATTCTTCTGAGAGATCGCATTGGCTGGGTTGCGGCTGCTTCGCACCCGAGCGGGAGCAAGCTCCCTCGCCACAATGGTTGCTCACTTTCAGGTATTGATCTCCACCTCCCCCAAATGCCCGCCATACGGCCCGAAACTGCGCTCGATCATCCGCCGCGTGCCGTCCGCCTGCACAATCAAGACGGTACTCGCTCGCGTCCCGTAACTCTGGCTGGCGATGAACACGCTCGACAGCAGTGATTCGGTCGCCAGCCCGACTCCGGTATCCGGCAGTTCGGCAAACGGTGCGGTTTGCGCATCGCCCAGCAACTCCAGCAACCGCGCAGGTTGTGGTTCGTCCAGCACCGCGCTCAGGGCAGCCTTGGCCTTGAGCAACTTCGGCCAGGGCGTATCCAGCCCGGCATTCGACAGACCGTAAACCCCGGGTTCGAGCATCACCGGCTCAGACGTCCGCGCATTGAAGTGCCACAGCTCGTGGGCATTGCCCAGCAGCAGGTTGAACCCGGCGTATTCCGGCGAGCGCGCGACCACATCGCTTAAATAATCATCAATTGACGCATCGCCCGTGAGAAACCGCGCCACCAGCTCGCCCCGCGATTTACGCGCCGGTGGCTGGTGCGGGTCGCGGATATTGGTCAGCGCGGCAAAGCGCCCGTTGGCGCCGATCCCCAGCCAGGTGCCGCCAGCCTCAAGATCGCGCCCGGCGTGCACGTGCGGCGCATCGGCCCATGGCGCCAGCGGCAGGCTCGGGCGGGCGTAGAACTCGTCACGGTTGGCCGCGACGATCAGCGGCTGGGCATGGCCCGGGCGCCAGGCGAAAACGATCAGGCACATAAGGTGGTCCTTGTGTGTTTTCTGCTCACTCTACGCAGTCGGCGTCCGTGCATCCATCGCAAGTGGAGCCGGAGGGCATGCATCCGTTACCATGCCGCTCCGGTTTTGGGGATGCGTCTGGGAGACGGTCATGGAATTTCTGCTCTATCTGGCGTTGGGCGCCTGTGCGGGCGTGCTGGCCGGGCTGTTCGGGGTGGGCGGCGGGATCATTATTGTCCCGGTGCTGGTGTTCAGTTTTACCTTGCAGGGATTCGATCAGTCGATCCTTACTCATCTGGCGGTAGGGACATCGCTGGCGACGATCATTTTCACTTCGGTCAATGCCGTGCGTGAACACCATCGGCGTGGTGCGGTGCGCTGGCCGATCTTCATGTGGATGACCGTGGGCATTCTGCTCGGCGCCGGTTTTGGTGCGCTGACCGCCGAGGCGATTTCCGGACCGAACCTGCAGAAGATCATCGGCGTGTTCGCCTTGGTGATTGCCGTGCAACTGGCGCTGGAGGTCAAACCCAAGGCCAGTCGAACGGTGCCGGGCAAACTGGGTCTGACCGTGGCCGGCAGTGTGATTGGCTGGGCCTCGGCGATTTTCGGGATCGGCGGCGGTTCGCTGACCGTGCCGTTCCTGACCTGGCGCAGCGTGCCAATGCAGCAAGCGGTGGCCACGTCGTCGGCCTGCGGTTTGCCGATCGCCTTGGCCAGTGCCTTAAGTTTCATGATTCTGGGCTGGCATGATCCGTTGTTGCCGCCGCATAGTCTCGGTTTTGTTTATTTGCCGGCGCTGCTGGGCATTGCCCTGACCAGCATGGTATTCGCCCGTCTCGGCGCGCGTCTGGCGCACAAGTTGTCGCCGCGCTTGCTGAAACGGCTGTTCGCCGCTTTGCTGTTCTGCGTGGGCCTGAATTTCCTGCTCTGAGCCTCTGGTTCAGAGCAGGCCGCAATCCTGGCTTAATCCTGAGGTGGCAGCGTCGCCCGGGAATTTTGGTTTCAACTCTAACGAGGAGTCGCAATGCTGCCTTACCCGCAGATCGACCCGGTGGCCCTGGCCATCGGTCCGCTGAAAATCCACTGGTACGGCCTGATGTACCTCGTCGGCATCGGCGGCGCATGGCTGCTGGCGTCGAGCCGGCTCAACCGTTTCGACCCGACCTGGACCAAGGAGAAACTCTCCGATCTGGTGTTCTGGCTGTCGATGGGGGTGATTGTCGGTGGACGTCTGGGTTACGTGCTGTTCTATGACCTGAGCGCCTACATCGCCAACCCGACGCTGATTTTCGAAGTGTGGAAGGGTGGCATGTCGTTTCACGGCGGCTTCATCGGGGTGATGCTCGCCGCGCTGTGGTTCGGCAAGCGTAACGGCAAGACCTTCTTCCAGCTGATGGACTTCGTTGCGCCGATGGTGCCGATCGGTCTGGGCGCCGGGCGTATCGGCAACTTCATCAACGCCGAGCTGTGGGGCAAGCCGACCGACGTGCCGTGGGCGATGATCTTCCCGCCGTTCAGCGATCCGGCGCAGCTGCCGCGTCACCCGTCGCAGCTGTATCAGTTCGCGCTTGAAGGCGTCGCGCTGTTCCTGATCCTGTGGCTGTTCTCGCGTAAACCGCGTCCGACCATGGCGGTATCGGGCATGTTTGCGCTGTTCTACGGCATCTTCCGTTTCATCGTCGAGTTCGTCCGCGTACCGGACGCGCAACTGGGCTACCTGGCCTGGAACTGGCTGACCATGGGTCAGGTGCTGTGCGTACCGATGATCGTCGGCGGGCTGTTCCTGATCTGGCTGGCCTATCGTCGTGCGCCGGCAGCGCCGCTCGCGCCGACCGCTTAAACTACGAACCCCGGCGCGCGACGCCGGGGCTCAAAGGACACAGGTAACTCATGAAGCAATATCTCGAACTGGTCTCGCACGTCATTGCGAACGGCACCAAACAGGCCAACCGCACCGGCATCAACACCATCAGCTTCCCGGGTGCGATGCTGCGTTTCGATCTGCAGGAAGGCTTTCCGGCGATCACCACCCGCAAGATGGCCTTCAAATCGGCCATCGGCGAGATGTGCGGTTTTCTGCGTGGCGTGAACAACGCCGCTGAATTCCGTGCGCTGGGCTGCAAGGTCTGGGACCAGAACGCCAACGAAAACGCGCAGTGGCTGGCCAACCCGTTCCGTCAGGGCGAAGACGACCTTGGCGAAATCTACGGTGTGCAATGGCGCAAGTGGCCGGCGTACAAGCAGATCCCGCTGAGCAACACCGCCGCCATCGAACAAACCCTGAACAACGGCTACAAGCAGATCGCCCAAGGCGAAGAGGATGGTCAGGCCTACGTGGTGCTGTACAAAGCCATCGATCAGGTGCGCCAGTGCGTCGACACGATCATCAAGGATCCAGGCAGCCGCCGCATCCTGTTCCATGGCTGGAACTGCGCCCAGCTCGATGAAATGGCCCTGCCGCCGTGCCATCTGCTGTACCAGTTCCACCCGAACATCGAGACCCGAGAGATCTCCCTGACGCTGTACATCCGCTCCAACGACCTGGGTCTGGGCACGCCGTTCAACCTCACCGAAGGCGCTGCGCTGCTGAGTCTGATCGGGCGCCTGACCGGTTACACGCCGCGCTGGTTCACCTATTTCATCGGTGATGCGCACGTCTACGAGAACCACCTGGACATGCTCAACGAACAGCTCAAGCGCGAGCCGTTCGCCATGCCAAAACTGAAAATCTCCGACCGCGTACCGGAGTTTGCCAACACGGGTGTGTATCAGCCGGAGTGGCTGGAGCTGGTGGAGCCGAGCGACTTCTCGCTGGAAGGTTATGAGCACCATGCGCCGATGACCGCGCCGATGGCGGTCTGACAGACTGCCATTAAACCTGTGGGAGCTGGCTTGCCAGCGATGACGGCAGCACATTCAACATTGATGTGTCTGTAAAACCGCTATCGCTGGCAAGCCAGCTCCCACAATATTTTGTGGTGTTGTCAGTGGCCGTGGCTGCGGCCCACATGGGAATGCTCCACCTCCGTCGCCACAACCCCGCCACTCACTTCCAGCCGCTGCAAAATCCCGCACTGATCGGCCCCCGGCCCTTCGCCACAGCGTTGGCGCAGGTCGAGCAGTTGTGTCTGCAACGCCAGCAAGCCATCAATCCGCGCTTTCACATGCTGGATGTGCTCGTCGATCAGTGTATTGACGCTTGCACACTGATCCTGCGGGCTGTCACGCATGGCCAGCAGGCTGCGGATTTCTTCGAGGGTCATATCGAGGGTGCGACAGTTGCGGATGAAGGTCAGGCGTTCGGCGTGGGCCTGGGTGTAGACGCGGTAGTTGCCATCGCTGCGCGCCGGTTCCGGCAGCAGGAGTTCCCGCTCGTAGTAGCGGATGGTTTCCACCGCGCAATCGGTGAGTTTCGCCAGTTCTCCGATCTTCATGACGGCCATCTCCAAATGGGTGCTTGACCCTATAGTGGCTACAGGGTCTTTACTTGGCAACAGGCACCTTTATGGACGCGACCAATGAGCGATTCCCAGCACACCCACAAGCCCGGCGACGGGCACGATCATAGCCACAGCCATAAATTGCAGCCTGTGCATAAGCACGAGCATGGCGGCGATTCCTGCTGCGGGTCGAAAGCCGCAGCACCGGCACCGGTTCATTCGCACGAAGATTCTTGCTGCTCGTCGACAGCGGCTGCGCCTGCGTTGGTGCAACTGAGCGAGAAAACCAGCGCTGACGCACGGTTGAGCAGTTTCCGCATTGAAGCGATGGACTGCCCGACCGAGCAGACGCTGATCCAGAACAAACTCGGCAAACTGGCCGGCGTGCAGCAGCTGGAATTCAACCTGATCAACCGCGTGCTCGGCGTGACCCACAATCTGCCCGACACCGCGCCGATTACCGAGGCGATCACCTCGCTGGGCATGCACGCCGAGCCTTTGGAGGCGGGCGTCGAAGCCCCGGCCCCAGCGCCAGTGAAAAAGCACTGGTGGCCCTTGGCGTTGTCCGGCGTCGGCGCGCTGGCGGCGGAAGTGATCCACTTCACCAACGCTGCGCCGACCTGGGTGGTGGCGATCATTGCGCTGGTGTCGATCCTCAGCGGCGGCCTGACCACCTATAAAAAGGGCTGGATCGCCCTGAAGAACCGCAACCTCAACATCAACGCGCTGATGAGCATCGCGGTGACCGGTGCGGTGTTGATCGGGCAGTGGCCGGAAGCGGCGATGGTGATGTTCCTGTTTACCGTGGCCGAACTGATTGAGGCGCGCTCGCTGGATCGCGCGCGCAACGCCATCAGCGGCCTGATGCAGATGACCCCGGAACAGGCCACGGTGCAGCAGGCCGACGGCAACTGGGTCGAACAAGAGGTTAAAAGCGTCGAACTCGGCGCCCGCGTGCGGGTAAAACCCGGTGAGCGCATCGCCCTGGACGGTGAAGTGGTCAGCGGCAGTTCCACCATCGATCAGGCGCCGATCACCGGCGAAAGCCTGCCGGTGGAGAAAACCGTGGGCGACAAAGTCTTCGCCGGCACCATCAACCAGGCTGGTTCGCTGGAATACACGGTGACTGCGGCGGCGAACAACTCGACCCTGGCGCGGATCATCCACGCCGTCGAGCAGGCTCAGGGGGCGCGCGCTCCGACCCAACGCTTCGTCGATCAATTCTCGAAAATCTACACCCCGGTGGTGTTCGTGCTGGCGCTGGCCGTGGCGATCATTCCGCCGGTGTTCATGGGCGCGGTGTGGTTCGACTGGATCTACCGTGCGCTGGTGTTGCTGGTGGTGGCCTGCCCGTGCGCACTGGTGATTTCCACCCCGGTGACCATCGTCAGCGGCCTCGCGGCAGCGGCGCGCAAAGGCATTCTGATCAAGGGCGGCGTTTATCTGGAGGGCGGTTTCAAGCTCGATTATCTGGCGCTGGACAAAACCGGCACCATCACCCATGGCAAACCGGTGCAGACCGATTACCTGTCGCTCGACCCGACCGCCGACGCCAGCGCTCCGGCCATCGCCGCGGCGCTGGCCGGACGCTCCGATCACCCGGTGTCGCTGGCGATTGCCAATGCGGCTGTGGATAAAAACCTCGCCGTGCTCAGTGTGGATAACTTTGAAGCGCTGGCCGGTCGCGGCGTGAAAGGCCAGGTCAACGGTCAGACTTATCACCTGGGCAACCACCGTCTGGTCGAAGAGCTTGGCCTGTGCTCGCCGCAACTGGAAGAGAAGCTGTTTGCGCTGGAGAAACAGGGCAAGTCCGTTGTGTTGCTGCTCGACAGTTCTGGTCCGCTGGCGCTGTTCGCCGTGGCTGATACGGTCAAGGAATCCAGCCGCGAAGCGATCCGCCAGTTGCATGCCCTGGGCGTGAAAACGTTGATGCTCACCGGCGACAACGTACACACCGCGCAGGCCATTGCGGCGCAGGTCGGCATCGACCAGGCAAAGGGCGACTTGCTGCCGACCGACAAGCTGCAGGCTATCGAAGAGCTTTATGCACAGGGTCATCGGGTGGGTATGGTCGGCGACGGTATCAACGACGCCCCGGCATTGGCACGGGCTGAGATTGGTTTCGCCATGGCGGCGGCTGGTACCGACACCGCGATTGAAACCGCTGATGTCGCCCTGATGGACGACGATCTGCGCAAGATCCCGGCGTTCATCAGCCTGTCGCGCGACACCGCGAGCATCCTGAAACAGAACATCGCCTTGGCCCTGGTGATCAAGGCTATCTTTCTTGGGGTAACCTTCGCCGGACTCGCCACCATGTGGATGGCGGTGTTTGCCGACATGGGCGTGAGCCTGCTGGTGGTGTTCAACGGTTTGCGCCTGCTGCGCAAATAAACGATGAGGGATGGTTGTGCTGAGTGCCGAGTTGAAAGCGTTTTACATGGTCGCCCGCCTGGGCAGCATGACGCTGGCGGCGAAAAAGCTCGGCCTCAGCCAACCCACCGTGACCACGCAGATCCGCAATCTGGAAAGCCAGTATTCGGTGGAGCTGTTCTACCGTGGCGGTCGGCGCCTGAGCGTCAGCGACGAAGGCGCGCGACTGCTGCCGATGGTCAAGGCGCTGTTGCAGCAGGAGGCCGATATCGAGTTCTTCCTGCGCAACAGCGGTCAGGTGCAGGGCACGTTGCGCATTGCTGCCACTGCGCCGTATTACATCCTCGATCTGGTGAAGACCTTCCGCGAGCGCCTGCCGCAGGTGGAAGTGTCGGTGGAAATCGGCAACTCGCAGCAGGTGCTCGAAGCGCTGGAGGATTACCGCGTCGATGTCGCGGCGTCGTCGCAGTTGCTTGAGGATGCGCGCTTGATTCGCCGGGTATTGGGCAGCGATCCGCTGGTGCTGGCGGTGCATCGCAACCATCCGCTGGCGGCGCAGGAGCATGTAGCGTTGAGTGCTTTGGCCGGTCATACCTTGCTGATGCGCGAGTCCGGTTCGACCACCCGGCGCCTGACCGAGGAGTTGCTTGAAAGCGCCGGGGTCAGTTTTGGCCCGTTGCTGGAGATCGGCAGCCGTGAGTCGATCCGCGAGGCGGTGCTGCGCAATATCGGCATCAGCATCATTGCCCGCCAGGAAGTGCCGCATGATCCGCAGTTGCGCGTGCTGACCATCGAGAATGCGCCGCAGATTCCCGAGTACCTCTATTGCCTCAAGGAGCGCAAGGGCGCGCGGTTGCCGGCGGCCTTCCTCGGCTTGGCTCAGGAAATGTCCCCGGCCTGATTTCTTCACTGCTCGTACTGGCCCCATCGCTGGCAAGCCAGCTCCCACAGGTATTTCAGGTGTTCACAAAATCTGCATTCACTGAAGATCCTTGTGGGAGCTGGCTTACCAGCGATGGGGCCAGACCCGGCAACCCATGACTTGAAACCTGAACCAAAATCCCCGAATACCACTATCGGCCGTTTTTGCCTCACTGCCACATGACGGACGCATTACAACTCTAGGATGGGCCCCATCTGCTTGATGAGGTCTGTCCATGAATCCTGCCATCGCAACTGCCCTGAGCAACCCCGGTGCGCCGATGAAAGTGCGCGGCGTACAGAAACGCTTCGGCGCCTTCACCGCACTGGATAACGTCTCCCTCGATGTCGCCGCCGGTGAATTGGTGTGCCTGCTCGGCCCGTCGGGCTGCGGCAAGACCACGCTGTTGCGCTGCATCGCCGGGCTGGAGAAGCAGGACAGCGGCGAGTTGTACCTCGGTGACCGCGATGTTTCGCAGCTCGCGCCGCAAGCCCGGGACTACGGCATCCTGTTCCAGTCCTACGCGCTGTTCCCCAACCTGACCGTCGAAGCGAACATTGCCTACGGCCTCGCTGGCAGTGGTCGTGACGAAGTACGCCGTCGCGTCGGGCAGATGCTGGAACTGGTCGGTCTCAGCGGCAGTGAGAAAAAGTACCCGGGCCAGTTGTCCGGCGGCCAGCAACAACGTGTCGCCCTGGCTCGTGCCCTCGCCCCGGCACCGTCGCTGTTATTGCTCGATGAGCCGATGTCGGCGCTGGACGCCCGCGTCCGCGAGCATCTGTGCACCGAACTGCGCCAATTGCAGCGCAACCTCGGCATCACCACCCTGATGGTCACCCACAATCAGGACGAAGCCATGCTGATGGCCGACCGCATCGCCGTGATGCACAACGGTCGGGTCGAGCAGTACGCCACTCCGCAGGACATCTACAATCGCCCGGCCACGCCGTTCGTGGCCGAGTTCGTCGGGCAGGGCAACTGGCTGCCGTTCCAGCGCAGCAGCGCCAGTCACGCCCGGGTTGGCGGGATGGAGGTGCGTCTGGCGGATGGTAGCGTGAGCGGCGCTTCGGGCCGGTTGTTCTGCCGCCCGGAGGCGATCAACGTCAATCCGCTGGTGCACGAAGAAAACCTGTTCCCGGCCAAGGTGCGCGAGATCACGTTCCTCGGCAACCGCTGCCGCATGAGCTTCGAACTCGATCAGTTGCCGGGCCATTCGCTGCTCGCCGAACTGGCGCCGGAAGCCATGCCGCGCCTCGGCGCCCAGCAGATCATGGTCGCCTTGCCGCCGCGCAGCCTGCAGGTGTTTGCCTGATGAGCGCGAACATCGCACTGCCGCTACCGCACAAGCAGGCGCGGCGAGTGTCCGGGGCCGAGGTCGGCGACCGGATCTTCGTCCTCGGTGGCAAACTCCTGCTGCTGTTGCTGCTCGGTGTCGCGGTGTTGCTGCCATTGCTGGCGATCTTCTGGCGCGGTTTCAGCAGCGAGGCCGGACAGGGCGGCGGCTGGCTCGCCGCCAAGGAACTGGTGAGCAGCGAGAATTTCCACTGGCTGCTCGGCAATAGCCTGAAGGTTTCCCTCAGCGTCGCGGCCATCGTCGTCCCGCTGGCCTACCTGTTTGCCTACGCTCTGCAGCGCACGCTGATGCCGGCCAAGGGCCTCTGGCGCGGGATTTCCCTGCTGCCGTTGATGGCGCCGTCGATGCTGCCGGGTATCGCGCTGGTTTATCTGTTCGGCAACCAAGGCATGTTGCGTGGACTGCTCTCGGACAATATCTACGGTTTCTGGGGCATTGTGCTGGGTGAGGTGATCTACACCTTTCCCCATGCGTTGATGATTCTGCTGTCGGCGTTGTCGCTGGCCGATGCGCGGCTGTTCGATGCCGCATCGAGCATGGGTGCCAGTCCGGCGAAAGCCTTTCGCAGCATCACCTGGCCGGCGACCCGGCAAGCGGTATTCGCCGCGTTCTGTCTGGTGTTCACCCTGACCATCACCGATTTCGGCGTGCCGGTGGTGGTCGGTGGCGACTATCAAGTGCTGGCACTGGAGGCCTACAAAGCCGTGGTCGGCCAGCAGCAATTCGGCCGCGGCGCGTTGATCGGCATGGTGCTGTTGCTGCCGGCGCTGTTCAGCTTCGGCGTCGATGCCTGGCTGCGTCGGCGTCACGGCGATTCCATGAGTGGCCGTGCGCAAGTATTCAAACCAGCGCCGTCGAAAATGCGTGATGCCTGCTATCTGGCGATTGTTGTGCTGATCAGCGCGGCGTTGCTGCTGGTGTTCGGCATGGCAGTGTTTTCCTCGCTGGTGAAGTTTTGGCCGTACAACCTGTCGCTGTCGCTCAATCACTACCAGTTCAACGAAACCGCCGGTGGCGGCTGGCTGGCCTATGGCAACAGCCTGAAGATGGCGCTGGGCACCGCTTTGATCGGCAGCGTGCTGATCTTCACCGGCGCTTACCTGATGGAGAAAACCCGCAGCCAGCGCGGCCTCAATTTGGCGCTGCGCATGCTCAGTTTCATCCCGATGGCCGTGCCGGGGCTGGTACTCGGTCTGGGTTATGTCTTCTTCTTCAACCTCAGCGGCAACCCGCTGCACGTGCTGTACGGCACGATGACCCTGCTGATTGTCTGCACCATTGCTCACTATTTGACCACCGCACAAATGACCGCGACCACCGCACTGCGCCAGCTCGACGCCGAGTTCGAAGCCGCCGCGCTGTCGCTCAAGGCGCCGCTGTACCGCCACTACCTGCGCGTCACCGTGCCGATCTGTTTGCCGGCGCTGCTGGACATCGTGCGCTACCTGTTTGTCTCGGCGATGACCACGGTGTCGGCGGCGATCTTCCTCTACAGCCCCGACACCATCCTCGCGGCGGTGGCGGTGCTGAACATGGATGACGCCGGCAATGTCGGCGGCGCGGCGGCGATGTCGACCCTGATTCTGTTCACCTCGGCAGGCGTGTCCTTGCTGCTGGCGTGGGCTTCGCGCGGCTTGCTGCGCCGTTCCCAGGCCTGGCGGCAAACCGCGCCCGGTCACTGATTTTCCCAACCTCAACTCAAGACAGGAAAACGATCATGTTCAAGCCTATGGCCCTGGCCGCTGCTGTGCTCGCTACTTTCAGCCTGAATGCCTTCGCGGCAAAAACCGAGTTGACGGTGTACACCGCCCTCGAAGCCGAGCAACTGACCGCTTACAAGGCGGCGTTCGAGAAGGCCAACCCGGACGTCGAAATCAAGTGGGTGCGTGATTCCACCGGGATCATCACCGCCAAACTGCTGGCCGAAAAGGCCCGTCCACAGGCCGACGCGGTGTGGGGCCTGGCCGCGTCGAGCCTGGCGATCCTTGACCAGCAGGGCATGCTGCAAAGCTACGCACCGAAGGACCTGGGCAAGATCGGCGCGAACTACCGCGACGCCGCCAACCCGCCCGCCTGGGTCGGCATGGACGTGTGGGCCGCGACCATCTGCTTCAACACCGTCGAAGCCGAAAAGCAGGGCCTGAGCAAACCGGTGAGCTGGCAAGACCTGACCAAGCCTGAGTACAAGGGCAAGATCGTCATGCCGAACCCGGCGTCGTCCGGCACCGGTTTCCTCGACGTCAGCGCCTGGCTGCAAACCTTTGGCGAGAAGCAGGGCTGGGCCTACATGGACGGTCTGCACCAGAACATCGGCCAGTACGTTCACTCCGGTTCCAAGCCTTGCAAACTGGCCGCAGCGGGCGAATTTCCGATCGGCATTTCCTTCGAATACCCGGCGGTACAGCTGAAACGCCAGGGCGCGCCGCTGGACATCATCCTGCCGAAGGAAGGCCTGGGCTGGGAGATCGAAGCCACTGCGGTGATCAAAGGCACGCCGCATGAAGACGCGGCGAAAAAACTCGCGGACTTCTCCGCCAGCGCCGAGGCGATGGACCTGTACAAGGAAAACTTCGCTGTCCTCGCCCAGCCGGGCATCGCCAAGCCACAGACCGAACTGCCGGCCGACTACGAGCAGCGCCTGATCAAGAACGACTTCGCGTGGGCTTCGAAGAATCGTGACGAGATCCTGACCGAATGGCGCAAGCGCTATGACGGCAAGTCCGAGAAAGTCGCTGCCAAGTAAGATTTTTATCGACTGACAGGGCCTCATCGCTGGCAAGCCAGCTCCCACAGGGTTTTGCGCTGAACACGAATTTTGTGAACACCTCGATACCTGTGGGAGCTGGCTTGCCAGCGATGACGGTCTCTCATTCAGAGCACCTCTAAATGACCCAACACCAAGACCTGCTCATCGTCGGCGCCGGCATCCTCGGCTTGTCCCACGCCTACGCCGCCGCCAAACGCGGCCTCAAGGTCAGCGTTTTCGAACGCACCGCCACGCCCCTCGGCGCTTCGGTGCGCAACTTCGGTCAGGCGCTGGTCACTGGCCAGCCGCCGGGTCAGATGCTCGAACTGGCCAAGGCCAGCCGCGAGATCTGGGGCGACTGGGCGCAACTCGCCGGTCTGCAGCTCAAGCGCAACGGCTCGTACCTGTTCGCCCGCAGCGAAGCCGAAGAGCACTTGCTCGAAGCTTTCTGCAACGGTCGCGCCGTGGAGCACGGTTACAACGTGGCCTTGCTGCGTGGCGCTGCCCTGCGTGATTTGTACCACGGTCAGTTCAGTCACCACCGGGCGGCGCTGCACGGCATGGACGATCAACAGCTGTACTCGCGGGAAGCGATTCCGGCGTTGATCGACTACCTGCGCCGCGACCTCGGCGTCGAGTTTCACTTCTCGACGCTGGTGCGCGACGTGGAACCCGGACACCTGTACAGCACCGCCGGCAGCTTCACGGCGAAGCAGGTCATTGTCTGCTCCGGTCATGACTATCAGACCCTGCTGGCCGAGCCGATCGCTGCGCTCGATCCGCAGATCTGTCGCCTGCAAATGCTCCGTGCCAAACCGCAGGTCGAGCTGAACCTGCAACACGCCTTGCTCACCGGACTGAGCTGCGTGCACTACGGCGCTTTCGCTGACCTGCCGCAAGCGGCGGCGGTGCAGGCGCAGATCCTGCGCGAACAACCGCACCTGCACGACAACGGCATTCATCTGCTGATCAGCCCGACGCCGTATGGCGAGCTGATCATCGGCGACTCCCACCATTACGGCAGTGATCCGTCGCCGTTCAACGCCGAGCAGGTCGACAACTGGATGCTCGATCTGGCCGAACAGACGCTGGGCTGCAAGGTGCAAGTGCTCGAGCGCTGGCAGGGCGTCTACGGTGCGCGTGGGCCGGGGCCGTTTTCGTTGCTGCGCCCGGCACCGGGGCTGAGTGTGGCGCTGATGCACACCGGCGTCGGCATGAGCATCGGCCCGGCATTGGCCGAGCGCAACGTCGCGCAGTGGCTGGAGGAAATCTGATGGATCATCCACAAATCGTCGCTCGGGTATTCGGGTTGTACGAGCGCTTCGGCACCAGCGATTACATCGGCGAGCCAGTGTCGCAGATCGAGCACATGTCCCAGGCCGCGCAGTTGGCGATGGCTGAAGGGTTTGATGATGAAGTGGTGCTGGCGGCGTTCTTCCATGACATCGGCCATTTGTGTGCCGAGGGCGCCGAGAACATGGGCGGGTATGGCGTGGTCAGCCATGAGCGCCTGGGTGCGGATTATTTGCGTGAGGCGGGTTTCAGTGAGCGTATGGCGCGGCTGGTGGAATATCACGTTGAGGCCAAGCGTTACCTGACCTTGCGCGAGCCTGGGTATTTCGAGCGCTTGAGTGAAGCGAGTCGCCGGACCCTGGAGTATCAGGGCGGGGTGATGAGCGAGGAGGAGGCGGATGCGTTTGAGCGTGATCCGTTGTGTGCCGTGAGTTTGCGCATGCGCCAGTGGGATGAGCAGGCCAAGGAGATGGATGTACCGGTGATTGACCTTCAGGTGTTGAAGGGGAAAGCGGTGCGTCTTTTGTCTTCTTAGGTCTTGGAACCGAGTGGCTGCCATCGCTGGCAAGCCAGCTCCCACAGGTATCTTGGTTGATCACAAAATGGGTTTTCACCGAGAACCCTGTGGGAGCTGGCTTGCCAGCGAAGAGGCCGGATCAGACGCTACAAATCTGCAGCTAATAGATCTATCTGCTCCTGCCGCTCCGCCTGATTCAACTTCGGATGGGGATTGAGCGACGACCACTGCGGATGCGCCCGCGCCTTGTTCAACGCCTCGGGCAACTTGCCCTCGCGCCAGCTCTTGTCCTGCGGGGTGGCGACCTGTACCGCGTCCATCGCCGCATGTCCGCGTTGATCCAGCGCTGACAGCAACTGCCGCTGACGCAACGCCAGTAGCCGCAGCACCCCGTCATCCACGGTCAACTCGCGCTGGCCCTTGATCTTGCCGAGCAGACGGCTGCCATAACTGCGCGCCGTTTGCAGCGCGCCGCCGGCAAGCGCACCGGCCAGCGCCGCAGCGCCAAGGGTGATCCCGCCCACCAGCAAATCCACGCCAGCCCCGGCCGCAGCGCCTGCCGCCATCCCGCCGCCAACCCGTACGCCGAGTTGCTTCAGGGTTTCCGGGTTGAACAGGTCATCGCCCCAACGCCCATCCAGCAGCGGCAGATCACTGGCCGACGCGTCCTGCGGGCGAAAGGCGTAGAGCTTGAGCAGCGCCTCAACGCATTTCTGTTCGCGCTGACGCACGGCTTTGCGCAGTTCGCTGATGGCTTGCTGTTCCTGCTCGGCGTCGCTGACCACGCTGCGCCGGCACGCCGCACAATCGATCAGCAATTCGGCGATCAGGCGTGCCGCACTTTGCTGGCGCGCCAGGCGCTGGGCCTGTTGATCGGCGATCAGCCGTTCCAGTTGCGGCCGGGCGTTTTCCAGCAGCAGCGCGAGGCTTTCGTACAGGCGCCGCTCGCCATCTTCCGGCGGCGCAACGCTGTCGAACCGCACCAGCGCATGCAGGCCGAGCCGCGCCAACGCTTCGCGCCAGTCCGGTTCGCGATCGCTGGCGCTGCTGACGAAATTCAGCACCGGCAGCAGCGGTTTGCCGCAGCTGGCCAGCACTTCCAGTTCGTCGCGATACTTGGCCAGCACCGGCTCACGGGCGTCGATCACATACAGTCCGGCATCGGAGGCGAGCAGTTGCCGCAGCACTTTCGCCTCCTGTTCGAAACGCTGGCGCGCCTCACTGCCGTCGAGAAACCGCGCCAGTCGAGCCGGGCCGTCGAGGCGTTCGCCGGGGCGCTCCAGACGCTCGAGGAAATCCAGCAGGGCAATGGCATCTTCCAGCCCCGGCGTGTCGTAGAGGTCAAGCAAGGGCTCGCCGTCCACCGACAACCGCGCGCCCTCGACATGGCGGGTGGTACTCGGGCGGTGCGAGACTTCGCCGAAACCGACGTCACGGGTCAAGGTGCGCAGCAGCGAGGTCTTGCCGACGTTGGTGTGGCCGACCACCGCGAGTTTCAGCGGGGCTTTGCGGGCATCAGTCATGACCGTTCTCCAGCCAGTTCATCGGTGCGCAATCGGCGAACGGCAATTCCAGCTGTTGCAGCGCGACATGCCAGTCGCCGAGGCGGGCGCTGTCCAGCGCTTCACCGGGCGGTGCTTGCAGCAGCCAGACGCGGGTGGCGCTGGCGTTGCGCGCCAGTTCGGCGATCAGCGCGAGGCTGCCGCGATCCGGCGAGCGCCGTGGATCGCAGGCGATCAGCAGGCGTGCCGGAGGGAAACGGCTGAGTTGCTCCAGGAGTTTGTTGCGCGATTCGCGGCTGTCGAGAATGCCGGCGTTGCTCACGGTTTTCGGCAGCGCTGGTGGCCAGGAGCGTTGATCGTCGAGTTCGATGGCGACCAGCAGGGCACCCTCGCTGGCGTGTTCGCTGACGCTGCTTTCGACCCGATGCAACTGCTCAGGCGCCGCGTCGTTGATGCCGAGGCGTTCGCTGGTCGGCATCAGCCGTTCGCGCAACTGGGCGTAGCCGGGCAAGTTGAGGTCCAGCGCCAGCGCGGCTTTGCCGCGATTCCAGCGCCAGAAACATAACAGCGTCAGCAGCAGACGCGGCAGCACGCCGTAGACCACCAGCACACCGACCAGCCAGGTCGCCCAGGCCTGTCGCGCGCTTTCGATACCCAGCGCCGCGTCGCCACTGGCACGGATCATTTCCACGCTGGGTACGTTGAAACCGAGCAGCGCCGGCAGCGCGCCAAGGGCTTGGGTCAGGTTGATGAACGTATCCGCGCTGAGGATCGTGGTTTCCCAGACGAAGCCATAGCGCCGGGTTGCCATCAGCGCGAGCAGCAGCACCAGCGCGCTGAGCATCGCCAGCAACCACAGGCCATTGACCAATGTGCCGAGGGCCCAGCGATTGAGTTTTCTGCGCTGTAACATCAGCAGCAGGGCCGGTGCGAGTTGCGCGGCTTTGGCGTCGCGGGCGAATTTTTCGCTGAGCCACAACCAGAGGCGCCCGAGAGTGGCGCCGTGTTCACCGGCAAAGATCAGCCCCAGCGCCCAGCTCAGCAGCAGAATCAGGTTCAGCCCGAGCAGGCTGCCCAAGGCCCAGAACACATTCACCGGTGACTGGCTCAGTGCGGCGAAAGCCAGACCGGCACCGCTCAGCAGCGCGAAAATGACCAGCAGCACCAGCGCCAGACGCGCGCCCTGCAGCCAGTGCTTGAGTGCCGTGCTCAGCCCGTCGCGCTCGGCCAGCCACGCCGCCCGGCGCTGAATACGGCTCGACAGATCGCCGCCGGCCGCGCGGGCCAGACGATTGGCTTCCAGATCCTCCAGAGGACCCGCGTGCTCTTCACGCAGGCGGATGGTTTCAGTCAGCCAGAGGTTTTGCAGGGGAGTCAGTTCAGTCACGCGCCATTCCGTTGCTCAATTGAGCCGTGAGCATAACCGCTGTGGCGCTTATCGGGTCAAGCGAGGCTCTGGTATCCTCGCCGGTATGACTAAATCACTCCCCCTCAGCCTGATCGCAGCCCTCGGTGAAAACCGCGTGATCGGCGTCGACAACAGCATGCCCTGGCACCTGCCGGGGGACTTCAAATACTTCAAGGCCACGACCCTCGGCAAGCCGATCATCATGGGTCGCAAGACCTGGGATTCCCTCGGTCGTCCGCTGCCGGGGCGCTTGAACATCGTGGTCAGCCGCCAGCCAGACTTGGTGTTGGAAGGCGCGGAGGTGTATCCGTCGCTGGAAGCCGCGGTGGTGCGTGCCGAGGAATGGGCGAAAGCCCAGGGCGTCGATGAGCTGATGCTGATTGGTGGCGCGCAGTTGTATGCGCAAGGGCTGGCGCAGGCCGATCGTCTGTATCTGACCCGTGTGGCGCTGAGCCCGGAAGGGGACGCGTGGTTTCCTCAGTTCGATCTGAACCAGTGGAAGCTGGTGTCGAATGTGCCGAATCCGGCTGAGGGCGACAAGCCTGCGTACAACTTCGAAGTCTGGGAAAAAGCCTAAAAGATCGCAGCCTGCGGCAGCTCCTACAAGGTTTACGCATGTCCCCTGTAGTAGCTGGCGAAGCCTGCGATCTTTTGATCGTGCTTTACATCAAGCCTGAGCAAGCTCCGCATGCTCATCCGCATCCAGCAGCGCTTTATCGGTCTGCTGCATCACCTGGCTGGTAATCGCACCCGCGGTGATCGAACCACTCACGTTCAACGCCGTACGACCCATGTCGATCAGCGGCTCCACCGAAATCAGCAGCGCCACCAGTGACACCGGCAAGCCCATCGCCGGCAGCACGATCAGTGCGGCGAATGTCGCGCCGCCACCGACCCCGGCCACACCGGCCGAGCTCAGGGTCACAATTGCCACCAGCGTCGCGATCCACAGCGGATCCAGCGGATTGATGCCGACCGTTGGGGCCACCATCACCGCGAGCATCGCCGGGTACAGGCCGGCGCAACCGTTCTGGCCGATGGTCGCGCCGAACGAGGCGGCAAAACTTGCTACCGACTGTGGAATGCCCAGACGACGGGTCTGCGCTTCGATGCTCAGCGGAATGCTCGCGGCGCTGGAACGGCTGGTGAACGCGAACGTCAGCACCGGCCAGATCTTGCGGAAGAAACGCAGCGGGTTGATCCCGGCCGCTGACACCAGCAGGCCATGCACCACGAACATCAGGCCCAGACCGAGGTACGAAACCACGACGAAACTGCCGAGCTTGATGATGTCCTGCAGGTTGGAACCGGCGACCACTTTGGTCATCAGCGCCAGCACGCCGTACGGGGTCAGCTTCATCACCAGACGCACCAGACGCATCACCCAGGCTTGCAGGGTGTCGATGGCGTTGATCACTTTCTGACCTTTTTCGACGTCATCCTTGAGCAGTTGCAGCGCCGCGACACCGAGGAAAGCCGCGAAGATCACCACGCTGATGATCGAGGTCGGCTTGGCCCGGGCCAGGTCGGCGAACGGGTTCTGCGGAATGAACGACAGCAGCAGTTGCGGCACATTCAGGTCGGCGACCTTGCCGGCGTAGTCGGTCTGGATGGTTTGCAGACGGGCCATTTCCTGAGTACCGGCGACCAGGCCTTCGGCGGTGAGGCCGAACAGGTTGGTCAGGCCGATACCGATCAGCGCCGCAATCGCGGTGGTGAACAGCAGCGTGCCGATGGTCAGGAAGCTGATCTTGCCCAGCGACGAGGCGTTGTGCAGACGGGCCACCGCGCTGAGGATCGAGGCGAACACCAGCGGGATCACGATCATTTGCAGCAACTGCACGTAACCGTTGCCGACCAGATCGAACCAGCCGATCGAGGCTTTCAGCACCGGGTTGCCGGCACCGTAAACGCTGTGCAGGGCCACGCCGAACGCCACGCCCAGCACCAGTGCAAGCAGGACTTTTTTCGCCAGGCTCCACGTCGTGTGGCGGGTTTGCGCCAGACCGAAGAGCAGGGCGAGGAACACCAGCAGATTGAGGATCAGCGGCAGATTCATGAAGACTCCGATAAGACTTGTGCCAGTCGCCTTCTGGGGCAACTGCGAACCGGCAAGCCTAACAGTTTGATTTCCAATGAATTAATACCGAAATAGCAGGTCGTCCGTCGTTTTTGGAATAAGCGCTTGTCGCTCTTGGCAATGCAACTGGCGTTGAAGAGACGTAAGCGGTCGCTGACAGACGAGGACTGTCACACTTATTTGTTAGCGTCGATGTCTTTCAGTCAGGGAGAAAACGCCGATGAAGTTCGCACCGAAAATGCTCGCTGTGGTGCTTGGATTGGGTCTAGCCGCTCACGCATTCGCCACCGATCTGAAGCACTGGCCGGCGGATCAGGCCAAGGCACTGGACGCGATGATCGCGGCCAATGCCAACAAAGGTAACTACGCGGTGTTCGACATGGACAACACCAGTTACCGCTATGACCTCGAAGAGTCGTTGCTGCCGTTCATGGAAAACAAGGGCCTGATCACCCGCGACAAACTCGATCCCTCCCTGAAACTGATGCCGTTCAAGGACACCGCCGACCATAAGGAAAGCCTGTTCAGTTACTACTATCGCCTGTGCGAAGTCGACGACATGGTCTGCTACCCGTGGGTGGCGCAAGTGTTCTCCGGCTTCACGCTCAAGGAGCTCAAAGGCTATGTCGATGAGCTGATGGCCTCGGGCAAACCGGTGCCGACCACTTATTACGACGGCGACGTGGTGAAGAACCTCGATGTGCAGCCGCCGAAAGTCTTCACCGGCCAGGCCGAGCTGTACAACAAGCTGATGGAGAATGGCATTGAGGTCTACGTGATGACCGCTGCCTCGGAAGAACTGGTACGCATGGTCGCGGCCGATCCGAAGTACGGCTACAACGTCAAACCGCAAAACGTGATCGGCGTGACCACGCTGCTGAAGAACCGCGAAACCGGCGAACTGACCACAGCGCGCAAACAGATCACCGCCGGCAAGTATGACGAGAAGGCCAACCTCGGCCTGGAACTGACCCCGTACCTGTGGACCCCGGCGACCTGGATGGCCGGCAAGCATGCGGCGATCCTGACCTACATCGATGAGTGGAAAAAACCGGTACTGGTGGGCGGCGACACCCCGAGCAGCGACGGTTACATGTTGTTCCATGATGTGGATGTGGCCAAGGGCGGCATTCACTTGTGGGTCAACCGCAAGGATAAATACATGACTCAATTGAACGGCATGATGGCCAAGCACGCAGCGGCGCAGGCCAAGGAAGGGTTGCCGGTGACGGCGGACAAGAACTGGGTGATCGTCAAGCCTGAAGAAATTCAGTAAGTCCTGAAATCCCTGTAGGAGCTGCCGCAGGCTGCGATCTTTTGATCTTGTTTTTAAGAGCAAGATCAAAAGATCGCAGCCTGCGGCAGCTCCTACATGGGGTGGTTTGCAAGCATCAGGCAAAAAAATGCCCCGCAGTTGGCGGGGCATTTTTGTTTTGGCGATTCGACGCTTACAGCCCGTCGAGCATCGCCTTGTTACGCACCGCACCCTTGTCGGCGCTGGTCGCCAGCAAAGCGTAGGCTTTCAGAGCGGTGGTCACTTTGCGTGGACGCTGTTCGACCGGCTTCCAGCCTTTCTTGTCCTGCTCGACCCGGCGTGCAGCCAGTTCTTCATCGCTGACCAACAGGTTGATCGAGCGATTCGGAATGTCGATCAGCACTTTGTCGCCGTCCTGCACCAGACCGATCGCGCCGCCGGCCGCAGCTTCTGGCGAAGCGTGGCCGATCGACAAGCCGGAAGTACCGCCGGAGAAGCGCCCGTCGGTGAGCAACGCACAGGCTTTGCCCAGGCCTTTGGACTTCAGGTATGACGTCGGGTAGAGCATTTCCTGCATGCCCGGGCCGCCTTTCGGACCTTCGTAGCGAATGATGACGATGTCGCCTTCCTTCACTTCGTCGGCAAGGATGCCGCGCACCGCGCTGTCCTGGCTTTCGAAGATTTTCGCGTTGCCTTCGAAGACGTGGATCGACTCGTCAACGCCGGCGGTCTTCACCACGCAGCCGTCCAGCGCGATATTGCCGTACAGCACGGCCAGGCCACCTTCTTTCGAATAGGCGTGTTCGAAGCTGCGGATGCAGCCGTTTTCACGGTCGTCATCCAGGGTTTCCCAACGGGTCGACTGGCTGAACGCGGTCTGGGTCGGGATGCCCGCCGGACCGGCCTTGAAGAAGTGGTGCACGGCTTCGTCGGTGGTCTGGGTGATGTCCCACTTGGCGATGGCTTCTTCCATGCTGCGGCTATGTACGGTCGGCAGGTCGGTGTGCAGCAGGCCGCCACGGGCCAGCGAACCGAGAATGCTGAAGATGCCGCCAGCGCGGTGCACGTCTTCCATGTGGTACTTCTGGATGTTCGGCGCCACTTTGCACAGTTGCGGCACGCTGCGCGAGAGACGGTCGATGTCGCGCAGATTGAAATCGATCTCGGCTTCCTGGGCGGCCGCCAGCAGGTGCAGGATGGTGTTGGTCGAACCGCCCATGGCGATGTCGAGCATCATCGCGTTCTCGAACGCCTTGAAGTTGGCGATGTTGCGCGGCAGCACGGATTCGTCGTTTTCGCCGTAGTAACGCTTGCACAGCTCGACGATGGTGCGGCCGGCCTGCAGGAACAGCTGCTCGCGATCACTGTGGGTGGCCAGGGTCGAACCGTTGCCCGGCAACGCCAGGCCAAGGGCTTCGGTCAGGCAGTTCATCGAGTTGGCGGTGAACATGCCGGAGCACGAACCGCAGGTCGGGCAGGCGCTGCGCTCGTACTCGGCAACCTTCTCGTCAGAAGCGCTGGAGTCGGCGGCGATCACCATGGCGTCGACGAGGTCGAGGCCGTGGGAAGCGAGTTTGGTCTTGCCGGCTTCCATCGGACCGCCGGACACGAAGATCACCGGAATGTTCAGGCGCAAGGCGGCCATCAGCATGCCCGGGGTGATCTTGTCGCAGTTGGAGATGCAGACGATGGCGTCGGCGCAGTGGGCGTTGACCATGTACTCGACGGAGTCGGCGATGATCTCGCGGCTCGGCAGCGAATACAGCATGCCGTCGTGACCCATGGCGATGCCATCATCCACGGCGATGGTATTGAATTCTTTCGCGACGCCACCGGCGCGTTCGATCTCACGAGCGACCAGTTGACCGAGGTCTTTGAGGTGCACGTGGCCAGGAACGAACTGGGTAAAGGAGTTGGCAATGGCGATGATCGGCTTCTTGAAGTCGTCATCTTTCATCCCGGTGGCGCGCCACAGTGCGCGGGCGCCGGCCATGTTGCGGCCGTGGGTGGATGTTTTCGAGCGGTAATCTGGCATGGAGCACTCCGGGCGGCTAATCAGGTATCAAAAGGGAGTGAGCTTCTATTGACGTCTGGAACACTCAGAAATGGCCGTGTGTCCTGGATGTTGCCGATGACTTTGCGGGATCGCCGCTTGCCTCAGCCTGAGCTCATAAACCCGCCGGGGGATGAATGGCGATGAATCAGTCGATTCTACACCGCTGGCGTCTGGAGGGAATGGCGCAAAGCGTTGTTCCAGTGCCGACGGTGCGTGTGGCAGGACGACCGGCAGGTTCAATCGCCGCCCGTGCTGGTGATGGGATTGGTGTCGAGCGCTCTGGCGTGGCGGCTGATCCGCCTGTTCAACGCCAGTGCGATGCAACTGAGCAGGACAAAACTGTAGCCGAGGGTCGCTTGCAGATTGCTCGGGCTGAGGCTGATCAGTGCGCTGATCAACCCACCACAAATAAAAATGATTGTGCTGCCGGCCGAGGCTGACGTACCGGCGTTCTCCGGGAACAGGTCCATGGCTCGTGAGGTGGCGGCCGGGCGTGAGATGGTGGTGCCGGCGGTGCAGATCAGCATCGGGATCAATACCGTAGCGGGCGAGAGTGCAGAGTGGCGCGACAGGAATAGCATCACCAGCCCTGCCAGCAGGATCAGGCTCAACCCGGCCACGATCTGTTGCGCAGAACTGATGCGCCGGCTCAATAGCGCGGCGGCAATTCCGCCTGTTACATAAGCCGCGCCGTAGATCAGCAGGATCAGCGAGAAGTCGTAGGCTGACAGCTGCAACTGATCCATGAAGATCAACGGCGAAATGACGATGAACGAGAAGTGACAGGCGAATGCGAAAGCCGAAATCAGCCAGTAGCCGACGAACTCGAAATCCCCGAGCACCCGTCGATAGGCGCTGAGGAAATTGAGCGGTGTAGCGTTGACGTCTGGTCGACCACCGTCGAGAAACAGCCAGGCCTTGAGCAACACCGCAGCCGCCAGGGCGATGAACAGCCAGAAGCTGCCGCGCCAGCCCAAGGCCGCTTGCAAGAAGCTGCCAGCCAACGGTGACAGAGAGATGAAGATCCCGGTGGCGGTCACCATCAGGATCCGCAGGCGATCGCGTTCCTTGCCATCGAACAGGTCCTGTACCAGCGCCTGCGACAGGACAAAGCAGCCGCAACCGATGGCCTGCACGATGCGAAAAGCCATGAACAGTATGTAGTCACTGGTCATCACGCAACCGATGGCGCCGAGGATCGAAACCGCCATGCCGGCAAGTAACAATCCCTTGCGCCCGATGACGTCGGACAACGGTCCGATCACCAGCTGGGCGAAGGCAATGCCCACGGCAAACAGGCTGATCGACAGCGCGATGTCGGCCGGAGTGCGGGCGAAGTGTTCGGCCAGCGCCGGGAACGACGGCAGCAGAACATCCAGCGGAAACACCCCCAGCAGCACCATGGCCAACAGCAGACTGACCGCCCCGCGGCGTTGTCGGGTTGTTACTGCCTTTCGTCCTTCACGCATCGATCAGTCCTGCCTTGGCGAAAAGTTTACGGTTGTTGGGTAGTGCGAAAAATCCGGCCCTTTCGAGTGCGGCAAGTGTGGCCACGGCTCTGGATCTGGCACGCTGGCGGCTGGCGTGCTCGTTGGTCAGGCTGTCGAGGATTTCCTTGATCGCAGCTTCGCCGATACCGGCGCGGCGCAGACTTTGGTGCAGCCATTGCTCGTCCACTTCGAAGAAGGTCGCCAGGGTCTCCAGCAAGGTTCTGGCAACAAAGGCGCGCTGGCGGCTGTTCAGGGTCAACCAGAGATAGTGGAAGACTTCGGAAAAAAACCGGCTGTGGCGCGCTTCGTCAGCGAGGTGATCGCGCAACATGTCATTCACGCTGCTGACCAGTGTTTCCCGACACACATCCAGCAGCTCCCGGGCAATGATGGTTTCCGAGACGAAACCCAGCAGAAACCATGCCAGCGGGCGTTTACTCTCCGGCGTTCGGGCAATCTGACCGGTCAGGCGGGTGATGCGCAGCGGCATCTGCGGACGACCGGTAAAACCATGCAGTTCGGCGATCTGTTCGGCCAGATGATGGGAGAACAGCGCGTGATAACCCTCGTCGGTATACAGCTGCAGCGCGGCGGTTTTCATCCGTGGAGGAATGTACGCGGGCAACTCGCCGTGGACGATGGTTTCCACGGCGCGGTTGACGATGCGGTGTTCAAGCAGCGTGGTGTAGTCCAGGAAGTGCACCAGGTGGCTGGCTGCCAGCCGATGCATGATCTTGCTGCCTGCGGCTTCGATGGCCGGGTGGGACAGATACGGCAGGAAGGCCGGCGGGAACCAGAAGCGGGTCTGCAGTTGCAATTGCAGGTCCTCCGGCAAACGGTAGTCGTGCCGGCTGGTGCGTACCGAAGCGTGGTTGTTCCAGTCGCCGAGGGTGAATCGAAGCGCCCAGGACGTTGGTGCTTCGGGAAGATCCGTGGATGGCACGTTCATGTCCGTGTCTCCAGCAACAGGTCGCGCATTTCCTGACACATCGCCTGACCGTCGCTGGCACCGCAGCCGACAAAGAACAACGGTTGTTCAGCGCTGCCTTCGAGCTTGAGCAGGGCTTCGACCTGCCGATCAGCGAATGCCCCGGTCAGCCACGTTCCCAGGCCCAGCGCCGTGGCCACCAGTTGAAAGGTCTGCGACAGATGACCCGCCTCGACGAACGCCATGCGATAGGCGCGCGAGTGTTCATACTTCCACCAGAGCTTGTCGAAACGAGCGGTGATGAACAGGCCCAGAGGCAGGTTATTGATGAAATGCTGGCCCGCCAGCAAATGACCGAGCGCAGGTTCGGGCAATGGGTTGACCCGGCTGAGCGCGTGTTCTGCCGGGTGATAGGCGTAGAGGCCCGGCTCAAGACCCTCGATATTGCGTGCCAGAAGAAAGCCTTCACACGCGTTCAGTCCACCCCCGGAGGGACTGCTGCGACGGGCGCCGAGGCCTTCGGCGATGCTTTCGTCGCGGTCATGGTCGCGATGGTGAAGAAAACCCAGTGTGAGATACATGAGTGTGCCGACGTCGCCGAGCGTGATCGCTTCGCCAGTAAAGGAGCGGCAGGTTTTTCTCAAGCGCAGGACATTACCCAGGCTGGCGACGGTCAGGGCCGCAGAGGCGGGGAGGGCGATTCGAGGTGCGTCTTCAAGTATCGGGCGATCTTGAGCGGGTGCCGGTGTGGTCAGCACTGCGCTGCAATGGTTCAGGTATTGCCTGGACCACTCATGAATATTCCGGGGTGTCTGTTCGCAGGGAATGTTCTGGGTACCAATATGATAAATCTTCGACAGCTCGTCCCAGCCCCATGGCGGACTGTCTATTTTTGCAACGGTTAATATGCCTGCGTTTAGAAGTTGTGAGTCTATTATGTTGCGTCTGTCGAACTGTTCCGGATTGTTGATTAGTTGTGCAAGTCGACAAGAGTAAGTCAGGTCCAGTTCATGTTGAGTGTGGTTTTTGTAGTTCCAGACTATTTGTCCGGGTGTGCGCGGCAATATGAATAAATAAGGATTGATGTACATGTTGTATTCATCACTCTGGATATAGTCGAAAGAACGCTGGGGTGCCGGCACTCCCCAGCGTTCCGGTTTACTTAGCGGGTTTTAGGCGCAACCAGAAAAGCCAGGTTTGCGATTTTGTTGGTTTCCAGAGTAATTGCTTTCATAAGTATGAACTCCTTGTTCATTGAGAGTGAATGTCACCGTCGTGGTGACAACTTAATAATAGGTTGTAATGAATTATTGGCAAGCGATACTTGGGTAGGAAATTTCTATTAATTTTGTCGGAGTGGATGTGCTGCAAGGTCAAGTTTGTAAGTTTTGGTTCTTGAAATTCAACGCGCAGGGAAATGTCCTGCGTACATGTAGGAAGTTAGTTGTAGGAAAAGGAAAGAAATTCGACGATATTGCATCGCCGTAAAGCCAACGGGAAGCCCGCAGGCTCCCCGTTTCATGGGCAATCAGCTGTTCGGCAGCAGACGGCAGGTAATGCTCTTGATGTAGCGAGTCTCGGCGATAGCCGGGTGTACCGGATGATCCGGACCTTGACCGCCGCGTTCAAGCAACTGGATGTTGCGGTCCAGGTGGCGGGCGCTGGTCAGCAGGATGTTCTGCAGATCGTCCTCCGGCAGGTGCATCGAGCATGAAGCGCTGACCAGAATGCCGTCCTTGGTCAGCAGGCGCATGGCTTGCTCGTTCAGGCGACGGTAGGCGCCTTCGCCGTTCTTCATGTCTTTCTTGCGCTTGATGAACGCAGGCGGGTCGGCAACGATCACATCGAAACGTTCTTCGCTGGCCTTGAGTTCCTTCAGCGCTTCGAACACATCACCTTCGATGCAGGTCATCTTGTCGGCGAAGCCGTTCAGCGCGGCGTTACGCTCGACGCCGTCGAGGGCAAAGCCCGATGCGTCGACGCAGAACACTTCGCTGGCGCCGAACGCGGCAGCCTGCACGCCCCAGCCACCGATGTAGCTATAGAGGTCGAGAACGCGTTTGCCTTTGGCGTAAGGGGCCAGACGGGCGCGGTTCATGCGGTGGTCGTAGAACCAGCCGGTTTTCTGGCCGCCAATGACCGGCGCTTCGAATTTCACGCCGTTCTCTTCCAGGGCCACCCACTCCGGCACCAGGCCGAACACGGTTTCGACGTAGCGGTTGAGGCCTTCGGCATCACGGGCGGCGGAATCGTTCTTGAACAGGATGCCGCTCGGCTTGAGCACTTGGGTCAGTGCAGCGATCACGGCATCTTTATGCGCTTCCATGGTCGCCGAGGCGATCTGCACGACGAGGATGTCGCCGAAACGGTCGACTACCAGACCCGGCAGCAGATCGGAGTCGCCGTAGACCAGGCGGTAGAACGGCTTGTCGAACAGACGCTCGCGCAGTGACAGGGCCACGTTCAAGCGGTGCACCAGCAGCGACTTGTCCAGCGGCAACTTGATGTCGCGCGACAGCAGACGCGCGCAGATCAGGTTGTTCGGGCTCATGGCAACGATGCCCAGCGGCTTGCCGCCGGCAGCTTCGAGGATCGCCTGATCGCCGGCCTTGAAGCCGTGCAGTGGCGTGGCGGCCACATCGATTTCGTTGCTGTAGACCCACAAGTGGCCGTTGCGCAGGCGACGGTCGGCGTTGGCTTTGAGGCGCAGGCTAGGCAGGGACATGACGTCGCTCCGGAAAAAAGAGCGGGAGTATAGCGTGTTGCTCGGCCTGATTGGCTGGTGAGTGGATATGTGGCAAGGGCAATCAGTGGAGAAGGAGTTTACTGTGGCGAGGGGATTTATCCCCGATCGGCTGCGTAGCAGCCGCAAACCCCGAACGCAGTTGTCTGACTGACCGCGTGAATCGATTTGGGACAGCTGCGCTGTCCATCGGGGATAAATCCCCTCGCCACATAAATCCCCTCACCACATGAATTCACTAGCCCACAGATCAGGCTGACAGCGCGTCGATCAGCTCCTTGTTGAACGCCGGAATATCATCCGGCTGCCGGCTGCTGATCAGATGACCGTCCTTGACAACTTCTTTATCGACCCAGTTGGCCCCGGCATTCACCAGGTCATCCTTGAGGGTCTTGTAACTGGTCATGGTTTTGCCGTTGACCAGCCCGGCGGAAATCAGCAACCAGCCGCCATGGCAGATCACCGCAATCGGTTTGCCGGCGGAGGCCCCGGTTTTCACCAGATGCTGGGCATCCTGGTCGATGCGGATGGTGTCGGAGTTCTGCACGCCGCCCGGCAGGATGATCGCGTCGTACTGCTCGCTGCTGGCGCCTTGAAAGGTCTGGTCGACCTTGAAGTCATCCGCCGGTTTGTCGTGGTTCCAGCCTTTGACCTTGCCGGCCTCGGCGGAGAGGATGTCGACCTGGGCGCCGGCCTGCTCAAGAGCCTGCTTGGGGCCGGTCAACTCGACCTGTTCGAAACCGTCTGTTACCAAAATGGCGACGCGTTTGCCGGTGAGGGAGGTAGTCATCAATAAGCTCCTGAGTCTGCGGGAAATTACCGCCGAGCCGGTGCTTGATTGTCCGGTCGGCCTTACACAGTCCGAAGCCTGAGCGTGAATGAAAGTTCCTGACAATTGCCCACTGGTGTGTCGTCGTGCGGTTTTTAGAGGTTAGAATCGCCGCCTGTCCCAGAGTGTGTACTTATGTCCCAAGAGCTGACCACCGAACAGATTCAACAATCCCTGCAAGGCATCAGTGTGCCGGCGCAGCCGCAGATCATGGTGGATCTGCAGATGGAGCAGTACATGCCCGACCCGGACCTGGAGGTGATCGCCAAGCTGATCTCCCAGGATCCCGGCCTGTCCGGTTCGCTGCTGAAAATCGTCAACTCGCCGTATTACGGCCTGAGCAACAAGATCACTTCGATCAAGCGCGCGGTGAACCTGCTGGGCAGCCGTTCGATCGTCAATCTGATCAACGCCATGTCGATCAAGGGCGAGATGAATGACGACACCATCGTCACCCTCAACCGTTTCTGGGATACCGCCCAGGATGTGGCCATGACCTGCCTGACCCTTGCCAAGCGCGTCGGCACCGAGGCCAGCGACGAGGCTTACGCCTTGGGGCTTTTCCACGACTGCGGCGTGCCGCTGATGCTTCAGCGTTTCCCGGATTACATGACGACACTCGAAAAGGCCTACGCCAACGCGAGTGCCGAGCGCCGGGTCGTGGACACCGAGAATGATGTCTACAACACCAATCACTCGGTGGTCGGTTATTACACCGCCAAGTCCTGGCGCCTGCCGGAACACGTCAGTGCAGCCATCGCCAACCACCACAATGCCCTGGCGATTTTCAGCGACGAAACCTCGCGCAACAGTCAGATGAAAAACCTGCTGGCGATCCTGAAGATGGCCGAGCACATCTGCGCGTCGTACCGGGTGCTGGGCAACCAGACCGAAGACTTCGAATGGCAGGCCGTCGGGCCGCTGGTGCTGGAGTACATCGGCCTCTCGGATTACGACTTCGAAACGTTGAAGCAGACGATCCGCGAACTTGGCGCACACTGATTTAGCAAACTGATTCGAGACCCCCATGCCTGAATTGCCGGAAGTCGAAACCACCCGCCGCGGGATCGCTCCGCACCTGGAAGGTCAGCGTGTCAGCCGGGTCATCGTGCGTGATCGCCGGTTGCGCTGGCCGATCCCCGAGGACCTCGATGTGCGCCTGTCCGGGCAGCGCATCGTGCTGGTCGAGCGGCGGGCCAAGTATTTGCTGATCAACGCCGAAGTCGGCACGCTGATCAGCCACTTGGGCATGTCCGGTAACTTGCGGCTGGTTGAGGTCGGGATGCCAGCGGCCAAGCATGAGCATGTCGATATCGAGCTGGAATCCGGGCTGGCCCTGCGCTACACCGATCCGCGCCGGTTCGGCGCGATGCTCTGGAGTAGCGACCCGCTCAATCACGAACTGCTGATTCGCCTCGGGCCGGAGCCGTTGACCGATCTGTTCGACGGCGAGCGGCTGTTCCAGTTGTCACGCGGGCGTTCGATGGCGGTCAAGCCGTTCATCATGGACAACGCGGTGGTGGTGGGCGTCGGCAATATTTACGCGACCGAAGCGCTATTCGCCGCCGGGATTGATCCGCGGCGCGAAGCCAAGAGCATTTCCCGGGCGCGTTACCTGAAGCTGGCGATCGAGATCAAACGCATCCTGGCCGCAGCCATCGAGCGCGGCGGCACCACGTTGCGTGATTTCATTGGCGGCGACGGGCAACCGGGGTACTTCCAGCAAGAGCTCTTCGTTTATGGTCGTGGCGGTGAGCACTGCAAGGTCTGCGGCACCGGTCTGCGGGAAGTGAAGCTGGGGCAACGGGCCAGTGTGTTCTGTCCGCGCTGCCAGACCTGAGGCAAAAAGCTGAAAAAGTCCTACGGTCTATAGTGAGTGGTCTCACTGTTCAGCCCGAAGGATCGTGCCATGAAGTCCTTGCAAGCCCTGTTTGTCACATTGCTGCTGTGTTCCAGCCTGGCCGTTCAGGCCACGGAAAACGGCAGCGGTGATCCGCGCTACGCCATCCAGAACCCTCCCGCCTACGCCATGATCGGCGATTTGCTGATTGCCCGACCTTTATTGGTGGTGGCAACGGTGCTGGGTGCGGGGGTGTTTGTGGTGTCATTGCCGTTTACCGCGCTGGGTGGCGGGGTAGGCGATGCGGGACAGGCGCTGGTGGTGGATCCGGCGAAAGCTGCTTTTGTGCGGTGTCTGGGGTGTACGGGGGAGGGGTTTGAGCAGCGTGAGTGAGCTGATCCGAGATCAGCGGTGTTATTGATGGCCTCATCGCGGGCAAGCCCGCTCCCACAAGGATTTCGGTGTTCACACGATTTGTGTATCACCACACAACCCTGTGAGAGCGGGCTTGCCCGCGATGGCGTCGGAACAGGCGCTGAAGGACTCAGGCCTTGCCGGTGATCTTGCGGTACTTCTCCATCAACTGTTCTTCAGTCTCCGGATGCGCCTCGTCCAGCGGAATGCAATCCACAGGGCAGACCTGTTGGCACTGCGGTTCGTCGTAGTGGCCGACGCACTGGGTGCACAGGTTCGGGTCGATCACGTAGATCTCTTCGCCTTGGGAAATGGCAGCGTTCGGGCACTCGGGTTCGCAGACGTCGCAGTTGATGCAATCGTCGGTGATGATCAGGGACATGCTAACTCCAGCCGGGGCGGCAGGCCCGGGCGCAATAAATCAATGCGCGCAATTGTGCCGCATTGGCGAGCGCAGTGCACGCGGCTGCGATCAAGGGCACAAGACTGCAATCTTTAAAAGCAAAAGATCGCAGCCTTCGGCAGCTCCTACTTTTTGAAGCGCAGGGTCAGGGCATCGGCCACGGCCGGGTGCACGAACTTGCTGATATCGCCACCCAGCGCGGCGATTTCCCGCACCAGCGTCGAGGAAATGAACGAATAACGCTCGGACGGGGTGAGAAACAGGCTCTCGACGTCCGGGGCCAACTGGCGGTTCATGTTGGCCAACTGGAATTCGTATTCGAAGTCCGACACTGCGCGCAGACCGCGAAGAAACACATTGGCATTCTGCTCCTTGGCGAAATGCGCCAGCAGCGTCGAGAAGCCGACCACTTCGACGTTGGGCAGGTGTTTGGTGACCTCGCGAGCCAGCTCAACCCGTTGTTCCAGCGGGAACAGCGGATTTTTCTTCGGGCTGGCGGCGACCGCAATGATCACGTGATCGAACAGGCGCGAGGCGCGTTCGACCAGATCGCCATGCCCTTTGGTAATAGGGTCGAAGGTACCTGGGTACAACACTCGGTTCATCGCGTCGTCCTGGCGGGAGTCCGTTGGGGAGTCGGATGGTATCGCAGCCGTCTCGGTCGGCCAAGTCGCCTGTTGGGTAAGAAAGCACTATAGACGACGCGATAAACCGTTTTTTTCACGGATTTCTCAGCCGATCGGCGAGGGATGTCGCCAGTTGTGCAGTCAGTCCATACACCGACAATTGCGGGTTGGCGCCAATGCTGGTGGGGAACAGCGAGCCGTCGTGAATCGACAGATTGCTCAGTTGATGATGCCGGCCAAGGCTGTCGGTGACTGCGTTTTTCGGGTCTTCACCCATTGCGCAACCGCCCATCACGTGGGCACTGCCCAGCCGCGTGCGATAGAGCTCAAGGCTCAGACCGTCGATCAATTTGCGCGCCTCGGCCAGGGTGTTCACGTAGCGCGCATCGGCGTGCATCGGCATTACCGCTTTCGCGCCGCCGGCGAACTGGATCTCGGCCATGCTGTGAAACGCGCGACGCAAGCCTTCCCAGGCGTAAGACGAGACTTGATAGTCGAGCACTGGTGAGCCGTCGCCGCGCAATTCGACACTGCCGCCGGGGCTGTCGGGATGGAAGCCGTCGCGCAGCAGCGCCAGCATCGCGTGGGTGCGCGGCAGATCAGCCATGTGTTCGGCGTTCTGCTGGCCGAAGCCGCCGAGCAGCGTTGCCGCCAGTGCCGGTTGCAGCGGTGGCACTTCGAGTTTGTAGCCCATTGGCCCGCTGGTGCCGTCCTGCCACTGGAAATGATCCGAGTAGATTGACTGCGGCGCGCCGTAGAACGGGTTGATCACCTCGTCGAAACGCCCGGCGGACATGTTAACCAGATGCAAAAAGGTGCGTTTGCCGAGGCGCTGATGCGGGTCCGGCGCGTCTGAACGCAAGAGCAGGGCCGGGCTGTTGATGCCGCCGCCCGCCAGCACGTAATGCCGGGCCTTGACCGTGATTTTGCGTCCGGTCGGCGCGACGCAGCGCTCGTCCATCGCCACACATTGCAGGCCGGTGATTTTGTCGCCGCTGATCAACAGTTTTTCCGCGCGGGCCAGGTACAGCAGCTCGCCGCCCTTTTCCAGGGTCGCCGGAATGGTGGTGACCATCATCGATTGCTTGGCATTGGTCGGGCAGCCCATGCCGCAATAGCCAAGGTTCCAGCAGCCACGGACGTTGCGCGGGATCACGTGCCAGCTGTAGCCGAGTTGCTCGCAGCCCTTGCGGATCACATCGTTGTTGGCGTTGGGCGGGACCCTCCATGGCGCGACGCCGAGGCGCTGTTCCATTTTCTCGAACCACGGCGCCATCTCGGCCGGGCTGTGGCCTTTGACGTTGTGTTCCCTGGCCCAGTGTTCGAGGGTCGGCTCGGGCGTGCGGAAGCTCGACGTCCAGTTGATCAGCGTGGTGCCGCCCACCGCACGGCCCTGGAGGATGGTGATCGCGCCGTCCTTGCTCATGCGGCCGATGCCTTCCTGATAGAGGCTGCTGTAGGCCTGGTCTTCAAGCATTTTGAAGTCGGAACTGGTCTTGAGCGGGCCTTCTTCGATCAGCAGCACTTTATAACCGGCGGCGCTGAGGATCTCCGCCGTGGTACCGCCTCCGGCGCCGCTGCCGATGATGGCCACGTCGGTTTGCAGCGTCAGGTCGTCGGTCAGTTGTGCGCCGTTGTAGGTTTTCCAGCCACGGGCAAGGCCTTCGCGGAACGGGTCGGGTACAGGCATTGATCAGGTTCTCTTGTTCTTGTTGTTTTGGCGGGCCCCTTCGCGAGCAGGCTCGCTCCCACAGGAGGAATGCGGTGCATGTGTGGGAGCGAGCTTGCTCGCGAAGACGCGACTCGGTTTCAAACAGTCGGCGGGCCGGGGTAGCCGCAATGCGCCCAGGACTCGGCGCGGGTGTACCAGGCCATCATCACCATTTGCTGCAATGAGCTATGGCCCATGCGCAGCAGGCTCAATGAACTGTTCTGCCAACGTTCGAGGAAGTGACGCATTGCCTCGGGGCTGGCGTTTTCCCAACTGCCCCAGATGCCGGTGAGCGGCCCGCGGGTAACGGCCATGCCGAGCACGTCGAACAGTTGTCGGGTGAGTTTGAGCATCTCCGGCGACAGGTGAGCGAGGCTGAAGTCCAGCGACTTCAGAGTGCCATCCACCGCACCGGGCATTTTCTCGGTGGTCATGGCGCCTTCGAGCATCACCGGAATCAGTGCACGCAGGAACAGCAGGTCGCCGTCACGCAAAGTGACGAAGCCATTGGCCGCGATACTCGATGAGCAACCACTGAGGCTGGCGCCAAGGCCGGCGGTGGCGAGGAACGCAGTGGCACCGAGGCTGAATTTCAGCAGGCCACGGCGCGACAGGACAGGTGTTTCGGTCAGGCTTGGGTGCATTGTTGTTATTACCCGGCGGTGACGACGATTAGCGGATGAACAGCTTCTGGATCAGTTTCTGGATCGATTTGCCGTACGGCGGATAGATCAACTTCGCGGCGTTGAAGCGCTGTTTGATCAGTACGCCCTTGGCCTTGCTGAAAGTCAGGAAGCCTTCGTGGCCGTGATAGTGGCCCATGCCCGACGGGCCGATGCCGCCGAATGGCATGTCGTCCTGGGCCACATGCAACAAGGTGTCGTTCAGGCACACGCCGCCGGAGTGGGTTTCGTGCAGCACGCGGTTCTGTTCGCGCTTGTCGTAGCCGAAGTAGTAAAGCGCCAGAGGACGCGGGCGCTGATTGATGTAGGCAAACGCCTGATCGAGATCCTGATACGGCACGATCGGCAGCAGCGGGCCGAAAATTTCGTCCTGCATCACGGTCATCTCATCGGTGACGTTCAGCAGCAGACTGTGCGGCATGCGCCGGCCCTGGCCTTGTTCGAACAGCGGAATCAGCAGCGCGCCCTTGCTCGTGGCGTCGCTGACATAACTGTTGAGCCGGGCCAGTTGGCGCTCGTTAATGATCGCGGTGTAGTCCGGGTTGTCGGCGAGGGTCGGATAGAAATTGTTCACTACCTGGCGATAGGCTTCGACGAACGCTCCGACACGGTCTTGCGGTACCAGCACGTAATCGGGCGCGACGCAGGTCTGGCCGGCGTTGAGGGTTTTACCGAAGGCGATGCGTTCGGCGGCGTCCTTGAGCGGTACGTCGCCGGAGACAATGGCCGGGGACTTGCCGCCCAGTTCGAGGGTCACCGGGGTCAGGTTTTCCGCCGCCGCGCGCATCACGTGCTTGCCGATGCTGGTGGCGCCGGTGAACAGCAGGTGATCAAAGCGCAGACGGGAGAACGCCACGCCGATGTCGGCCTCGCCGAGCACCACGCAGACCAGGTCTTCGGGGAAAATTCGTCCCAGCAGGGTTTTGAGCAACTGGCCGGTGGCCGGAGTCGATTCGCTGAGTTTGAGCATCACCCGGTTGCCCGCCGCGAGCGCACCGACCAATGGGCCGATGGCCAGATACAACGGGTAGTTCCACGGGACGATGATACCGACCACGCCGAGCGGCTGGTACACGACTTTCGCTGACGCCGGCTGAAAGGCCATGCCGACTTTGCGCCGCGACGACTTCATCCAGCCCTTGAGATGGCGGCTGGCGTAATGGATACCGTGCAGGCTGGGCATCAGCTCGGCAAGCAGGGTTTCATCGGCGCTGCGATGACTGAAATCTGCGCTGATGGCGTCGATCAAGGCCTGGCGCTCATTGCTGAGCATGTCGCGCAACGCTTTGAGCCATTGCTGACGCTGGGCCGCCGGCGGCATCGGGTTGGCTGTGTAGGCGGCGCGCTGTGCCGCGAACAGCCGATCCAGCTCTTCCAGGGGCTGTTGCAGCGTTTGCAGATAAGCAATGTCGGCAGTCATCGTCGGCTCCGGATTTATTGTAGTGAGGACTTTTTAGAGTCTAAGCTCTAGAAAGTCAAATGACTTCCCGACACAGCTTTGTTTTATCCAATTCCGGTTAGGTCGTAAGATGCCCCTCACCGCACTCTGAATTAAAGCTCAAGCCATGGCCCCACGAATAAAAACCAGCGAGCGCATCGTGCAGAACAGCCTCGAACTGTTCAATCAGCAGGGCGAGCGCAGCATCAGCACCAACCACATTGCCGCGCACATGGAGATTTCTCCGGGCAATCTGTACTACCACTTCCCCAACAAGCAGGCGATCATCGCCGTGCTGTTCAGTGAGTACGAAAGTCTGGTCGACAGCTTTTTGCGCCCGCCACAGGGGCGTGCCGCCACCGTCGAAGACAAGCGCTATTACCTCAAGGAGCTGCTGTCGGCGATGTGGGGCTACCGCTTTCTGCATCGGGATCTGGAACACCTGCTCGACAGTGACCCGGACCTGGCCGCGCGCTACCGGCGTTTTTCCCAGCGCTGTGTGATCCAGGGCATGGCGATCTACGAGGGCTTTGTCGCCGCCGGCATTCTCAAGATGGATCGGGTACAGATCGAGTCCCTGACGATCAATGCCTGGATCATCCTCACCTCGTGGGTGCGTTTTCTGTGCACCACCCGGGAAAACTCCAACCACCTCAGCGAGCAGGCCATCAAACGTGGCGTCTATCAGGTGCTGGTGCTGGAAGCCGGGTTCGTCACCGATCAGGCCCGCGAAGAGGTGAATGCCTTGTTCGACGAGTTCTACGTACCGCTGGCCCAGGCCCTCGAGGAAGGGCGGTAACCCATTTCGAAGTCGCTCACAGGAGTCCGTCATGCCGATTGCGCAACTGCTCAGCCCGACCGCACTGGATGCCCGCAAGGAGCAGCCGGGGCTGGTGATTCTCGATTGTCGTTTTGCCCTCGAAGACCCGGACTACGGGCAGCGCAGCTATGCCGAAGGGCACATCGCCGGCGCCCGCTTCGCTGACCTTGAGCGTGACCTGAGTGGCAAAGTGGTCAAAGGCGTGACCGGACGTCACCCATTGCCCGAGCCGGCGGCGCTGATCGAGCGTCTGCAGGCGTGGGGCATCAATGCCGACAGCGATGTGGTTTTGTACGACGACGGCCCTGGTGCCTATGCGGCCCGCGCCTGGTGGTTGCTGGCGTGGCTGGGCAAGCGCGACGGCGTGTACATTCTCGACGGCGGCCTCAAGGCCTGGCACGCGGCGGGTCAACCGCTGAGCCTGGATGCGCCGTCGGTCAGCCGGGGCAACTTCAGTGGTCAGCCGGACATGAAACTGCTGCTGAGCGCCGAGCAATTGCACCAGCGCCTTGCTCAGCCGTCGCTGACATTGCTCGATGCCCGGGCCTTGCCGCGCTTCAAGGGTGAGGTGGAACCGATCGATCCGATTGCCGGGCACATTCCCGGGGCGCAATGCGCGGCGTTTACCGAGAACCTCGGCAGCGACGGGCGCTTCCTGCCAGCGGAGCAGCTCAAGCAGCGTTTCGCGGCGAAACTCGGCGAGCGTTCGCCAACGGACCTGGTCGCTTATTGCGGTTCCGGGGTGACGGCGTGTCACAACCTGTTTGCGTTGTGCCTGGCGGGGTATCCGCTGGGTTCGCTGTATGCCGGGTCGTGGAGTGAGTGGATCAACGAGCCTTCCAGAGGTATAGCCACGGGCGAATAACAGCAAAAGATCGCAGCCTGCGGCAGCTCCTGCAGGGGCTGGCGTGCCGCAGGCTACGATCTTTTAGCGTTCCACGCGGGCACTGCGATACGCCGCCGGCCCAACCCCGTAAACCTGCTTGAACTGTCGGCTGAGATGACTCTGATCGGCAAAGCCCAGTTGCATGGCGATTTCCACCGGCAGGCAACCACTCTGCAATAAACCCCGAGCCGTGGCGATGCGTTGCTGCATCAGCCAGGTGTGCGGCGGCATGCCGGTGGCGCGGCGGAAGACACGGGCGAAGTGGAAGGGCGACAGATTCACCGCGGCCGCCAGTTCTTCCAGCGATGGCGGCGCCGCCAGTTGCGCGTGCAGCAGCTCCTTGGCCATCACCACCGCGCGATGCTCCTTGCCCGGTTTGCCGTTGATCTGCACCGCTGCATGCCGCTGCAACAGCAGCATCATCATTTCGCGCCACACCGTCTGCTGTTGCAGCGCGGTGGCCGGGCTTTCCAGCAAGCGGTGCAACTGACAGAAGCCGTTGACCAGATCCGGGTCGCGGTACAGCGTCGCGCCAAACGCCGGCATCGGCGCGCAGGGCAGTTCCAGTTCCTCGAGCAAGGACACGATCTGTCCGGTATCGGGATAAAAGGCCCGGTACAGCCAGCCGTCCTCGGTGCCCTTGTGCCCGGTGTGCAATTCGTCCGGATTGATCAGCACCAGCGTGCCGCTGCCGGCCAGGTGTTCGGCGCCGCGATAGCGATAACGCTGGGCGCCGGCCATGATCATGCCGATCACATAACCGTCGTGGACATGCGGGGCGAAGCGATGCTCGATGTAGCGCGCCGACAGCAACTCGACCCCGGCCAGCGGCGCGGTTTGCCAGAAGCGGATCGACTCGCCCTGATCGCTCACGACGTCACACGGGCCAGCCATTGCGGGATGCGCCGTTCCAGGTAGTAGCCGGGCTGGCGGAACGTGCCATCGACAAAGCCGACGTGCCCGCCCTTGGCCTGCAATTCGAACTGGGTGCTGGCGGACAGTTCTTCGGCCGTCGGCAAGCTGTGGGGGAACACGAACGGATCGTCAGCGGCCTGAATGATCAGGGTCGGGGTGCGGATCTCGCCGAGAAAGTAGCGACTCGATGCTCGCCGATAGTAATCCTCGGCATCGTTGAAACCGTGCAGCGGCGCGGTGACTCGGCCATCGAAGTCCCAGAAGGTGCGCATGTTCTCCAGCGAACCGAGCGCCGCCAGGGCTGCCAGGCCATCCTCACGCCCGTCATGCTGGAACTGGCGCTGCTTGTTCTTGATGTAGGCGACCATCTCGCGCATGAAGTGTGCTTGATAGACCTTGGAGAAACCCTGGCCAATGCGGTCGGCACACTGATCAAGACGAAACGGCACCGACACCGCCACCGCACCGAGCACGCCGCTGTCGCTGCCGGTCTCGCCCAGATGCTTGAGCAACACGTTGCCGCCCAATGAATAGCCGACCGCATACAGCGGCGCCAGCGGGCGCTTGGCCCGCAAGTGTTTGATGGCCTCGGCGAGGTCTTCGCTGGCACCGGAGTGGTAACTGCGCGGCAGCAGGTTGGGTTCGCCGGAGCAACCGCGCCAGTTCAGCGCGACGCTGGCCCAGCCTCGGGCGGCGAGCGCGGCCTGGATCCCGGCGACGTAAGGCGAATTGGATGAACCGGTCAGCCCATGCAGCACCAGCACCAGCGGCGCCTCGGCGCTGTGCGGGCCATGCCAGTCGAGATCGAGAAAATCCCCGTCGTCCAGCCACAGGCGTTCCCGCTCGCGATCAAGGTGGACGGTTTTGCGCCACAGCGGCCCCCACAAGGTTTGCAGGTGCGGATTGCCGAGGCCGAAGGCGGGGGTGAAGCGATCTGAAGAAGCGGGCACGATGATTCTCGATGCAGCTTTGTGGGCAGAGTAGGCAGGCTTTTGTGGCGAGGGAGCTTGCTCCCGCTGGACTGCGCAGCAGGCCTCGCTTCTGAAACAGGGGCCGCTTCGCGACCCAGCGGGAGCAAGCTCCCTCGCCACAGATTTAGCGCAAACTTTCAGTTAACCGGCGATCTCTGCCATACGTTGCCACAACGCGTAGTACACCCGCCCGGATTTCTGCTCGCGGTGCAGGCGCCAGTTGCCCGGCAGGCCCAACGTCGATGGCGCGGTCTCGCTTTCAGTGTAGATCCACGAATCCGGCGCCAGCCATTGGCGCTCTTCGAGCAAAGTGCAGACCGCTGGCAGCAGGTTCTGGTTGAACGGCGGATCGAGAAAGACCAGATCGAACGGCGTGGCGACCTGGGTCTCCAGATAACGCAGCGCGTCGGCGGTCTGTACCTGGCCGTTGGTGCAGCGCAGGGTGCCGAGGTGTTCCTTCAGGCTCGATACCGCTACGTGGCTGGCATCCAGCGCTTGACCCATGGCCGCGCCACGCGACAGTGCTTCAAGAAACAGCGCGCCGCTGCCGGCGAACGGGTCCAGTACTTTGGCCCCGGCGACGTACGGCGCGAGCCAGTTGAACAGGGTTTCGCGCACGCGGTCCGGCGTCGGGCGCAGGCCCGGCGCATCGGGGAAACTCAGTTTGCGGCTGCGCCATTCGCCGCCGATGATGCGCAGCTGGTTCACACCGTTATGGACGTTCTGCGCAGGTTTTTTAGGACGAGTAGCCATTAATGCTCCGGAACCCCGAGCGGTGGCTCGGCAGGTTTATCAGATGGGGCCGGTAACGGCTTTTGCGGCACGGTCGGGCCAGCGCTGACGATGACCAGTTTGTCCGTGCTCAGGTGTTTGTTCATCGCGTCTTTGACCTGCTCGACAGTCAGGCTCTGGGACTGACGCATGAAGTCATCCAGATAGCTCAGCGGCAGATTATAGAAGCCCATGGCGCCCAGTTGGCCGACGATATCGGCGTTGCTTGCGGTGGACAGCGGGAAGCTGCCGGCCAGCTCGCGTTTGGCGTCGTCGAGTTCTTTCTGGGTCGGGCCGCTCTTCAGGTAATCGGCGAGCACGTCCTGCACCAGTTTCAGCGTGCCTTCGCTCATTTCCGCGCGGGTCTGCAGGTTGATCATGAACGGGCCGCGAGCCTGCATCGGGCTGAACCCGGAATACACGCCGTAGGTCAGGCCGCGCTTCTCGCGCACTTCGCTCATCAGCCGGGTGCCGAAACCGCCACCACCGAGGATCTGGTTGCCCATCGACAGCGCCGCGTAATCCGGGTCGTCACGGTCGATGCCCAGTTGCGCGAGCAGCAGGTTGGTCTGCTTGGACGGGAACTCGATGTGATTGACGCTGGCCTTCGGTTCCTGCGGCTGGGCGATTTTCGCCAGCGCCGGGCCTTTCGGCAGGGCGCCGGAGACCTGATTGGCAATCGCCTCGGCCTCGGCGCGAGACAGGTCACCGACCAGTGCGATCACCACGTTGCCCGCGGCGTAGGCCTTGGCGTGGAACTCACGCAGTTGCGCCAGAGTGATCTTCGGCACGCTCTGCGGGTTGCCGTCGCTGGAATGTGCGTAAGGGTGGTCGCCGTACAAACGCTTCATCAGTTCAAGGCTGGCGAGTTTGCCGGGGTTCTGTTTCTGGTATTCGAAACCGGCGAGCATCTGATTCTTGATGCGCGCGAAGGAGTCGGCCGGGAACGTGGGTTTGCCCACCACTTCGGAGAACAGCTTGAGCGCCGGCTCGCGCTTGTCGGCGGCACTCAGACTGCGCAGCGACGCCAGCGCCATGTCCTTGTAGGCGCCGTTGCCGAAATCCGCACCGAGGCCTTCGAAGCCTTGGGCGATGGCGCCGACGTCCTTGCCCGCCACACCTTCGTTGAGCATGGCATTGGTCAGGACTGCCAGGCCCGGCGCATTGCCGTCCTGGCTGCTGCCAGCGGCGAAGATCAGGCGCATATCGAACATCGGCAGCTCATGGGCTTCGACGAACAGCACCTTGGCGCCTTCGGCGGTGTTCCAGGTTTGCACGTCGAGCTTGCGGCTGGCCGGGGCCTTGCCGTCGAGTTCGGTTAGCGATTGCAGCTTCTGGCTGGTCTTGGCGTTGTCCAGCGCTTCGCTGGCGTCGGGTTTGACTCCGGGCATCAGATAGAACGCGGCAGAGCCGATCACGGCAATAGCGATCAAACCGAGCAGCAGGCGTGGGGATTTGCGCTCACTCATGAGTCGTCTCCAGTGGCAGGACATGGGCGACGCTGAGACGTTCGCGGGTGAAATACAGCTTGGCGGCGTTCTGGATGTCTTGCGGGGTCACGCTTTCCAGATCGGCAAGTTCAGTGTCCATCAACTTCCACGACAGCCCGACCGTTTCCAGTTGGCCGATGGCGGTGGCCTGACTGGTGATCGAATCGCGTTCGAACACCAGGCCGGCGATGACCTGTGCCCGCACGCGCTCGAGTTCTTCGGCGGACGGTGCGGTGGTTTTCAGCTGTTCCAGCAGTTTCCACAGACCGGCTTCAGCTTGCGCCATGGTCTTGTTCTTCTGGGTGTTCGGCGTTGCCGACAGGGTGAACAGGCTGTCGCCACGGGTGTAGGCGTCGTAGCTCGACGAACCGCCGGAAACCAGCTCTTCGCCGCGCTCCAGTTGCGTCGGGATGCGCCCGCTGTAGCCGCCGTCGAGCAGCGCCGAGATCAGGCGCAGGGCGTTGACCGAGCGCTTGTCTTCAGCGGTGGCGATGCTGGGTACGTTGAAACCGAGCATCAGGCTCGGCAGTTGGGTCTGCACATGCAGGGTGATCTGGCGCTCACCCGGCTCGGCCAGTTCCAGCGGTTTCTTTGCTGGCGGCACGTCGCGCCTGGCAATCGGTCCGAAATAACGCTGGGCGAGGGTTTTCACTTCATCCGGGGTGACGTCGCCGACCACCACCAGCGTGGCATTGTTCGGCACATACCAGGACTGATACCAGTGGCGCAGCTCTTCGACCTTCATCCGATCCAGATCCGCCATCCAGCCGATGGTCGGCGTGTGGTAGCCGCTGGCCGGGTAGGCCATCGCCTTGTAGCGCTCGTAGGCCTTGGACATCGGCTTGTCGTCGGTGCGCAGGCGGCGCTCTTCCTTGATGACTTCGATTTCCTTGGCGAACTCGTCCGCCGGCAGGCGCAGATTGGCCATGCGGTCGGCTTCCAGTTCAAACGCTACGCCCAGACGGTCGCGGGCCAGCACCTGGTAATAGGCGGTGAAGTCGTCACTGGTGAAGGCGTTTTCTTCGGCGCCCAAGTCGCGCAGGATCAGCGAGGCTTCGCCGGGGCCGACTTTCTCGCTGCCCTTGAACATCATGTGCTCGAGCGCGTGGGACAAACCGGTCTGGCCCGGGGTTTCGTAGCTGGAGCCGACCTTGTACCAGACCTGCGACACCACGACTGGCGCGCGATGGTCTTCGCGCACGACGACCTTCAGGCCGTTGTCGAGGGTGAATTCGTGGGTCGGTTGCGGGTCGGCCGCCAGGGCCGAAAGGGGCAGGCAGACTGTGCTGAGCAGCAGGCCTGCAGCGCGGCGGGCTAGAGCATTCATTCGTTTTTTAACCTGTTGGGCTGCCCGCTTGGTCTTAGCGTCGGCGGGCGAGAGGGTGCTAGGATACTGATCCGTTTTACCGGCGACCACGCCTATCAGGTTTTCAGGCCTGATCCGGTTGTATAGGTTGGCGGCAGAAAGCTGCGGTTTATCGACTAGACTTCGCTTTTTCGCCGATTTTGCCGGTTTAGTCCTTCGTTAATACGAATCTTTGGGGTGCCGCTGGCGCCTCGACAAAATGTTGCGCGTGAACAAGCTGGATGAAACACAGTCTGTTCTGCATCGAATATTTATTTGCCGGGGCGCCCTTATGGCGCGTCGCTACCGTGAGATAGCCGTCCTCCATGTTTGGTTCCAACGACGACAAGAAGACCCCAGCTGCGGCTGGCGAGAAGAAAAGCCTGTTCGGATGGCTGCGTAAGAAACCGCAGGAACCCGTCGTCGAACAGCCGCCCGCGATTCCTGAACCGGCTCCGACGCCAGCGCCTGCCATAGAAGAAGAGTCGGCGCCGATCGTGCTGCCGATTGCCGAGCCGGTGCTGCAACCGGTTGAGCCAGAGCCGCAACCTGAAACCCCGGCGGCGGCCGAGTTGCCCCTGACCCCGGCGGCCGAGCCGTGGCTGACCTTGCCGGTGGCGGAAGAGCCGGTGGCGTTGGTCGAAGAGGCATCGCCGCATGTGACGCCGCCGATTCCGGCGCCCGCCGCGTTCGTCCCTGAAGTCGCTCCGGCGCCAGTGGTTGAGCCGGTTGTCGAGCCGGCACCGGTTGTTCCCGAACCCGTGGCCCCGGTGGTCGTCGCCCCTGTTGCGCCGGTCGTTCAGCAGCCTGCACCTGCACCGGTCGTCGCTGCTCCGGTGGTGCCGGTAGACGTGGTTGCTGAAACGCCAGTGGAAGCCCCGCGCAGCGAAGAAACCAAAGTCGGCTTTTTCGCCCGCCTCAAGCAAGGCCTGTCGAAAACCAGCGCCAGCATCGGCGAGGGCATGGCCAGCCTGTTTCTCGGTCGTAAAACCATTGATGACGATTTGCTCGATGAGCTGGAAACCCGTCTGCTGACCGCCGACGTCGGTGTCGAAGCCACCACGCAGATCATCCAGCGCTTGACTCAGAAGGTCGCCCGCAAAGAGCTGGCCGATGCCGACGCGCTGTACAAGTCGCTGCAGGCCGAGCTGGCGGCGATGCTGAAACCGGTCGAACAGCCGCTGAAAATCGCCTCGCAGACCAAGCCGTTCGTGATTCTGGTGGTGGGCGTCAACGGCGCCGGCAAGACCACCACCATCGGCAAGCTGGCGAAGAAGCTGCAGCTGGAAGGCAAGAAAGTCATGCTCGCCGCTGGTGATACCTTCCGCGCCGCCGCCGTTGAGCAGTTGCAGGTCTGGGGCGAGCGCAACAAGATCCCGGTGATCGCCCAGCACACCGGTGCTGACTCCGCGTCGGTGATCTTCGACGCCGTGCAGGCCGCCAAGGCCCGTGGCATTGACGTGCTGATCGCCGACACCGCCGGTCGTCTGCACACCAAAGACAACCTGATGGAAGAGTTGAAGAAAGTTCGCCGGGTGATCGGCAAGCTCGACGCCGACGCGCCGCACGAAGTGTTGCTGGTGCTCGACGCTGGCACCGGTCAGAACGCCATCAACCAGGCCAAGCAATTCAACCAGACCGTCGAACTGACCGGCCTGGCGCTGACCAAGCTCGACGGCACCGCCAAGGGCGGGGTGATTTTCGCCCTGGCCAAGCAGTTTGGCCTGCCGATCCGCTACATTGGTGTCGGTGAAGGCATTGACGATCTGCGTACCTTTGAAGCCGAACCCTTTGTCCAGGCACTGTTTGCCGAGCGGGAGCGTTCATGATTCGTTTCGAACAGGTCGGTAAACGCTACCCGAACGGTCACGTCGGCTTGCATGAGCTGAGCTTTCGAGTCCGTCGTGGCGAGTTTCTGTTTGTCACCGGTCACTCCGGTGCCGGTAAATCCACACTGTTGCGCCTGCTGCTGTCGATGGAGCGTCCGACCAGCGGCAAACTGCTGCTGGCCGGGCAAGACCTGAGCACCATCAGCAATGCGCAGATTCCGTTCCTGCGCCGGCAGATCGGCGTGGTGTTCCAGAATCACCAGTTGCTGTTCGATCGCACGGTGTTCAACAACGTCGCGCTGCCGCTGCAGATTCTCGGGCTGTCCAAGGCCGAGATCGCCAAGCGCGTCGATTCGGCGCTGGAGCGCGTGGCGCTGTCGGATAAAACCGATCTGTACCCCGGCGACCTGTCCACTGGTCAGCAACAGCGCGTCGGCATTGCCCGCGCCATCGTTCACCGTCCGGCGCTGCTGCTGGCGGACGAACCGACCGGTAACCTCGACCCGCGCCTGGCGGCCGAGATCATGGGCGTGTTCGAAGATATCAACCGACTGGGCACCAGCGTGCTGATCGCCAGTCACGACCTGGCCCTGATTGCGCGCATGCGGCACCGCATGCTGACCCTGCAGCGCGGCCGCTTGATTGGCGACGGGGAGGCCGGCGTATGAGTGCGACACGCAGTCCGAAGGTTTCCGAACGCGTGGCCCCGAAAGCCGCCGATCCGCAGCCGCCAAAGAAGAAAAAACACGACGATGACGACGGCCCGGACTTTTCCACGCTGTTGCGCTCGTGGATCGAAAGTCACCGTGCCAGCCTGCTCGACAGCCTGCGTCGCCTTGGCAAGCAGCCGATCGGCAGCTTCTTCACCTGCATGGTGATGGCCGTGGCGCTGAGCTTGCCGATGGGGCTGTCGCTGCTGATCAATAACGTCGAGCGTCTCGGCGGTTCGTGGCAGCGGGCGGCGCAGATTTCGCTGTATCTGCAACTGGATGCCACGCCCGCGCAGGGCGAATCGTTGCGCGAGCAGATCAAAGGCATGCCCGGCGTTGCTGATGCCGAATATGTCGGCCGTGACCAGGCGCTGGAAGAGTTTCAACAGCAGTCCGGTCTGGGCGAAGCCCTGCGCGAGCTGCCGGAGAACCCGCTGCCGGGCGTGGTGCTGGTGACCCCGAACGAGGTCGACAAGCCGACCCTGGAAGCATTAAGACAAAAACTTTCCGAGCTGCCCAAGGTACAACAGGCGCAACTTGATCTAGTCTGGGTCGAGCGTCTGGCTGCCATCCTCAAGCTCGGTGATCGTTTTGTCTTCGGTCTGACGGTGCTTCTGGTTTCTGCATTACTTTTGGTGATAGGCAATACCATTCGTCTTCATATTGAAAACCGCCGCACAGAGATAGAAGTGATTAAACTCGTCGGCGGCACCGACAGCTATGTGCGCCGTCCCTTCCTTTATATGGGCGCGCTGTATGGCTTCGGTGCAGGTGTTCTGTCCTGGGGTGTGCTGGCGTTCGGCCTGAACTGGCTGAACGACGCGGTGGTTGGACTGGCCGGCTTGTACGGCAGTGATTTCGCGCTGGCCGGAGTGCCAGTTGCCGACGGTCTGTCGCTCTTGCTTGGCGCGGTGCTGTTGGGTTATATCGGTGCATGGATTGCAGTCGCACGTCATCTCAGGGAGCTGGCGCCGAAGTAGAATCTTTTTTGCGCGTGATTGACCTTGCGGTTTTTTTGGGAACTTGTACTTGAATTCCCGGTCAATTTTTCGCAGTGCCGAGAGGCACGAGTATGTAAGTGGGAGGTTTTTTCGCATGACCAATTCTTTGCAACCTGCGTACGCGTTGGTTCCGGGTGCGAACCTGGAAGCCTATGTGCACACCGTCAACAGCATTCCATTGCTGACGCCGGAGCAGGAGCGTGAACTGGCCGAGAGTCTCTACTATGAGCAGGATCTGGGGGCGGCTCGGCAGATGGTGCTCGCCCACCTGCGATTTGTCGTACACATTGCCCGTAGCTATTCCGGCTACGGTCTGGCTCAGGCTGACCTGATCCAGGAAGGCAACGTCGGCCTGATGAAGGCTGTAAAGCGCTTCAACCCGGAAATGGGTGTGCGTCTGGTGTCGTTCGCCGTGCACTGGATCAAGGCGGAAATTCACGAGTTCATCCTGCGCAACTGGCGCATTGTGAAAGTCGCGACCACCAAGGCCCAGCGCAAGCTGTTCTTCAACCTGCGCAGCCAGAAGAAACGTCTGGCGTGGCTGAACAACGAGGAAGTCCACCGTGTGGCGGAAAGCCTCGGCGTCGAACCACGTGAAGTGCGCGAGATGGAAAGTCGCCTGACCGGCCATGACATGGCCTTTGACCCGGCTGCAGAAGCTGACGACGACAGCGCTTTCCAGTCGCCGGCCAACTACCTGGAAGACCACCGGTACGACCCGGCGCGTCAACTGGAAGATGCCGACTGGAGCGACAACTCCAACCACAACCTGCACGAAGCGCTGGAAGTGCTGGACGAACGTAGCCGCGACATTCTCTACCAGCGCTGGCTGGCAGAGGAGAAAGCCACGCTGCACGACCTGGCGCAGAAGTACAACGTATCGGCCGAGCGGATCCGTCAGCTCGAGAAGAGCGCGATGAACAAGCTCAAGTTGTCGATCGCCGCGTAACCGGCGCTCAGGCAAACAAAAACGCCCCGATCAGCGATGATCGGGGCGTTTTTTTATGCGCATATGTCAGGGCGGCATTAATCCCTGTGGGAGCTGGCTTGCCAGCGATGGCGTCGGGTCAGTCATGTAGATGGTGGCTGAACTACCGCTATCGCGGGCAAGCCCGCTCCCACAGGGATTTTCAGTGTCTATAAGAACAGTGAGGGCTATCGCGCCCAAGGCGCCCGGCGCGAATCATCCAGCCCCAGCAAATAACTGGTCCCGCCCAACTGGCTCATCTGCTGCCGAATCCACCCGGCCCGGCGCGATACATAAGCCGTCGGATGGCTCGCACTCCACACTCGCGGGTTGGGCAGTACTGCCGCCAGATAACTTGCCTGCTGACGCGACAGTGACTTGGCGCTCACGCCGAAGTGATGGCGTGCCGCCGCTTCGGCACCAAACACTCCGTCATCCCACTCGACGCTGTTGAGATAAACCTCAAGAATCCGCTGTTTGGGCCAGAACACTTCGATCAATGCGGTAAACCAGGCCTCCAGGCCTTTGCGCAGATAGCTGCGCCCCGACCACAGGAACAGGTTCTTCGACACTTGCTGGCTCAGGGTGCTGGCGCCGCGAATCGAACCGCCCAATTCGTTGTGGGCCAATGCCGCCTGGATCGCGCCGAAGTCAAAGCCCCAGTGCTCGGGAAACTTCTGGTCTTCGCCGGCCATGACCGCGACCTTGAGATCGTCGGAGATCTCGTCCCACGGTTTCCAGGTGCGCTGCAGGTCAATCGGCTCGCCGTCGACCCAGGATTCAACCTTGCGCTCGACCATCAGCGCCGTGCCCGGCGGCGGCACGAAGCGAAACAGCAACACCAGCAATACACTGCCGCCCGCGAACCAGAGCAGGGCCTTCGTGAGACGACGCAAAAGTGAACGCAGCATAGAGATGGCTTGGCCGAACCGATGGAGCGGGCCATTATACAGACCCTGCCGAACGAGTCTGACTGGAGTTCCACATGCTGCGTGGCTTTCTGATGCTGGCCGCTTTCTTTGGTTTCACCGGTGTGGGCCTTGGCGCCTTCGCCGCCCATGGCCTGAAAAACCGCCTGACCCCCGAGTATCTGGCGATTTTCCACACTGGCGTGACCTATCAGCTGGTGCACGCTTTGGCGTTGTTTGGTGTTGCACTGTTGGCCTCGCAGATTCAGGGGCGTCTCGTCGCTTGGGCGGGGGCATCGTTCGCCGTCGGCATCCTGCTGTTCTCCGGCAGCCTGTATGTGCTGACCACCACAGGTATCAGCAAGCTCGGCATCATCACTCCGTTCGGCGGTCTGGCGTTTCTGGTTGGCTGGCTGTGTCTCGGACTTGCCGCCTGGCGCCTGCAGTAAACCGCTTGACGCTTGGTGCTGACCTTTAGGTCATGATCGGGCTAGAATGCCACCCCCTAAAAATGATGGCGGCTTGGCGCATGCGCATTCAGTTGAACGGCGAATCCCTTGAACTGCCCGACGGTGAAACCGTTGCGGCCCTGATTGCCCGTATGGACCTGACCGGTCGCCGGGTGGCAGTCGAACTCAATCTGGATATCGTCCCGCGCAGTCAGCATGCCGACACCGTTCTCAATGACGGCGACCATGTTGAAGTGGTGCACGCCATCGGCGGCGGCTAGTCGCCCGGCCCGCAAGGGCACAGAATTCTGCAAGACCCTCACCCCTAAAGAGGATTCCCCATGAGCATCGTTCGTAGCGACAAGCCTTTCGTCCTGGCCGGTCGTACTTACCAGTCGCGTTTGCTGGTCGGTACCGGCAAGTACCGTGACATGGAAGAAACCCGCCAGGCCATCGAAGCCTCGGGTGCCGAGATCGTCACCTTCGCTGTGCGCCGTACCAACCTGGGCCAGATCGAAGGCGAGCCGAACCTGCTCGACGTGCTGTCGCCGGATCGCTACACCTTCCTGCCGAACACCGCCGGTTGCTACGACGCTATCGAAGCCGTGCGCACCTGCCGCCTGGCCCGTGAGCTGCTCGACGGCCACAACCTGGTGAAGCTGGAAGTGCTGGCCGACCAGAAAACCCTGTTCCCCAACGTGATCGAAACCCTCAAGGCCGCGGAAACGCTGGTCAAGGAAGGCTTCGACGTGATGGTTTACACCAGTGATGACCCGATCATCGCCCGGCAACTGGCGGAAATCGGCTGCATCGCGGTCATGCCGCTGGCCGGTCTGATCGGTTCCGGTCTGGGGATCTGCAACCCGTACAACCTGCAGATCATCCTCGAAGAAGCGAAAATTCCGGTACTGGTGGATGCCGGTGTCGGTACCGCTTCCGACGCCACCATCGCCATGGAACTGGGCTGTGACGCGGTGCTGATGAACTCGGCCATCGCCCATGCCCAGCAACCGGTGATGATGGCCCAAGCCATGCAACACGCGATCGTCGCAGGCCGCTTGGCCTACCTCGCCGGCCGCATGCCGAAAAAACTCTATGCCAGCGCCTCTTCGCCGCTGGATGGTCTGATCAAGTAAGAGCCATTGATGACTGAATCGAACGACACGCCTATCCAGACGGAAGAGGGCGACGAGCGCCAACACCGCCGCATCAAGAGCTTCGTGATGCGCGCCGGGCGCATGACCGAAGGCCAGCAGCGCGGTCTGGACCAGGGTGCGCCGCTGTACGTGCTGCCGCTGGCCGACGCGCCGGTGGATTACGATCAGGTGTTCGGCCGTTCGGCGCCGCGCTCGCTGGAGATCGGTTTCGGCATGGGCCACTCGTTGCTGGAAATGGCCGCAGCGGCACCGGATCAGGACTTTATCGGTGTGGAAGTGCACCGTCCGGGTGTTGGCGCGCTGCTCAATGGCGTGCTGACTCAGGGCCTGACCAACCTGCGCGTCTACGATTGCGACGCGATCGAAGTGCTCAACCGCTGCATCGCCGACAACAGCCTCGATCGACTGATGCTGTTCTTCCCGGATCCATGGCACAAGAGCCGTCATCACAAGCGTCGCATCGTTCAGGCGTCCTTCGCCGAACTGGTGCGCAGCAAGCTGAAAGTCGGCGGCATCCTGCACATGGCCACCGACTGGGAACCGTACGCCGAGTACATGCTGGAAGTGATGAACGTCGCCCCGGGCTACCGCAACCTCGCCGAAGACGGCAAATGCGTACCGCGCCCGGCCGAACGCCCGATCACCAAGTTCGAACGCCGCGGCGAACGTCTTGGGCATGGCGTGTGGGATCTGAAGTTCGAGAAAATCTCCTGAGCATCACGCAATAAAAACTGTGGGAGCGAGCTTGCTCGCGAAAGCGGTCTGATATTCAACGATGAGGTTGAATGTTAAGACGTCTTCGCGAGCAGGCTCGCTCCCACATTTGTTTTAGGTTCACGGTGCAAGCGGTGTAGGAGCTGCGGCACGCTGCGATCTTTTGATCTTGATTTGAAGATCAAAAGATCGCAGCGTGCCGCAGCTCCTACAGTTGTTTTGGGGGTACTGAAAGATCAGCGGCGGTCGGCGACTACGCCTATCAACACCAGCACCACCAACAACACCGGCGCCAGGCTGTAGTTGTTGAACTGGCTCAGGCCCTTGACCACCCACGGTGTGGCGTAGATCAGTGCGGCGCCGCTGCCGATCACGCACAGCAGGGCCATCAATGGTACGCGCAGGGCGCCGGCGATGCTGCCCAGGCGTTGTTCGACCCAGCCTTTGAAGTCGGCGCCGAACAGCACCAGCAGGCAGCCCACCAGCGCCAGGGCGATTTCCGAGAGGTTGCTGCGGCTCCAGCGGGATACGGTGGCGAGCAGGTCGAGTATCAAATCCATGCGTTTTCCCTTGGGACTGAAGTCAGTTCAGAAATTGTTGCAGCAAGTCGTTGAGGAACAACTGTCCGCGCTCGGTGGCCGCCAGACGTGACGGTTCGACCTGCAACAGGCCACTTTGTTCTGCCGCGGCCCGGCCTTCTGCGAGGCTTTCCAGCGGCAGGCCGGTACGCTCCGGATACAGGCGCGATTCGACGCCCGAGGTCAGGCGCAAAGCGTTCATCAGAAATTCGAACGGCATCTCGTCGTTGGTCAGCGCTTTTTCGCCAGCCTGGAAGTTTTTTGCCGGATTGAGATAGTCCTTCGGCAAACGCGTCTTCCAGGTGCGCACGATGCGCCCGTCCGGATGGCTGAGCTTGCCGTGGGCGCCGGCGCCGATGCCGATGAAGTCGCCGAAACTCCAGTAATTGAGGTTATGCCGCGCCGGACGCCCGGGCTGGGCATAGGCCGAGACCTCGTACTGCGCGTAACCGTGTGCGGCCAGCAGCGCTTGCCCGGCCTCCTGAATGTCCCATAGCGTGTCGTCTTCCGGCAGCACCGGCGGCTGGTTCCAGAACACCGTGTTCGGCTCCAGTGTCAGCTGATACCAGGAGATGTGCGTCGGTTTCAGTTCGATGGCCTGGCGCAGGTCGCTCAAGGCATCGTCCAGCGACTGATCGGGCAGGCCGTGCATCAGGTCGAGGTTGAAGTTGTCGAACCCGGCCTGGCGTGCCATGCCCGCCGCGCGCACCGCTTCGTCGCCGTTGTGGATACGGCCGAGGGCCTCGAGTTTCTGCTGCTGGAAGCTCTGGATGCCGATCGACAGGCGATTGATCCCCAGCTTGCGATACGCGACAAATTTCTCTTGCTCGAAGGTGCCGGGATTGGCTTCCAGGGTGATCTCGATGTCGGGCGCAAACGGAATGCGCCGCTCGACGCCTTTGAGCAACCGTCCGAGGGCTTCGGCGCTGAACAGGCTCGGCGTGCCCCCCCCGAAGAAGATCGAACTGATTTCACGGCCATACACCGCGTGCAGGTCCTGATCGAGGTCAGCCAGCAACGCGTCGACGTATTCCTCTTCCGGCAGTACCGGGCTGGCGGTGTGCGAGTTGAAGTCGCAATACGGGCATTTGCGCACACACCACGGAATGTGGATGTACAGCGCCAGAGGCGGCAGCGTCGGCAGCGGCGCCCGAGGCGAAGAGGCGGCGCCGCCGATGATCAGCGACGACGCGGGGTGGCTGTCGGTCATTTCAAACCCAGACGCTGGCGCAGCAGATCCATTGCACGGGCGCGGTGGCTGATCTGGTTCTTGTCGGCCGGGCTCAGTTCGGCGCTGGACACGTCACGTTCCGGCACCCAGAACAGCGGGTCGTAGCCAAAACCGTGCTCGCCGCTGGCGGCGGTCAGGATGCGTCCGTGCCACAGGCCTTCGCAGAGGATCGGCAGCGGATCATCGGCATGCCGCACCAGTGCCAGCACGCAGACGAACTGCGCACCGCGCTCGGCTTGTGGCACGTCTTTAAGCGCGTCGAGCAGTTTGGCGTTGTTCGCTGCATCGCCTTTGCCATCGGCATAACGCGCCGAGTAGATGCCTGGCGCGCCGCCGAGGAAATCCACCGCCAGACCCGAGTCATCAGCCAGTGCCGGCAGCCCGGAGATGCGCGCGGCATTGCGCGCCTTGAGGATCGCGTTCTCGACGAACGACAGACCGGTTTCTTCCGGTTCGACCTTGCTCCATTCGCCGATCGAGCGCAGTTGCACCGAGTCGCCGAGCATGGCCTGGAGTTCCTTGAGTTTGCCGGCGTTATGGCTGGCCAGTACGAGTTGCGTGAGGTTCATCATTCGCCGGGAAAGAGTTCTTGGTTGAAGTTGATGGTGTTGATCTTGTCGCCGTTCTGCACCTTGATTTCAAAGGTGCGGGTTTCCTGCTGCTCCACCGGGTACTGCGCGATGTAGTAGATCGCGCCTTGTTCGGTGACCTGGCGGAAGTTCAGCGGCACGCTCTGGCTGGTCAGGTCTTTGACCGTGCCAGTGACGTTGGCGATCAGCGGTTTGCCGTCCTTGATCACCGAGACGTTGATCACGCCCTGGTTCTTGCTGCGGATCAGCTCGGCTGCCTTGGCGATGTCGGGTGTCAGGAAGGTCGAGTTGAAGGTGTTGTAGTGCACGGTAATGTCACCGAACACTTCCTTGCGTTCGCCCTTGATGGCATCGGCGGCCACCGCCGACAGACTCAGGCAGGCGGCCAATAGCACAGTAATCAAGCGACCCATGATCGTTCTCCTCGAAATATCGTGGTTCAGACCGCGATCCGATGATCTGCGAGCACCGGGCTGCTGACGCGGTAGATACCAATCTCACCTAACAGATTAGGCCATAGCTTACTGGCCCACCCGTGGCGGTGCTGTTGATCCACGGCAAGCCGATCAATGACCTTCGCATCACGTTCGCGGCAAAGTTCTTCAAAGTCTTCGAAGGTGCAGAAGTGAATGTTCGGCGTGTTGTACCAGGTATACGGCAGAAACTCAGACACCGGCATCCGGCCCTTGCTTGCCAGGTACCAGCGGCAGCGCCAGTGACCGAAGTTGGGGAAGGTGATGATGCACTGACGACCGACCCGCAGCATTTCGTCGAGGATCTTGTCCGGGTAATGCACGGCTTGCAGGGCCTGGGTCATGACGACGATGTCGAAACTGTTGCTGGCGAAGTTGCCGAGCCCTTTGTCCAGATCCTGCTCGATGACGTTGATGCCCTTGGCCACGCACTCGGCGATGTTGTCGGCGTCGTTTTCCAGGCCATAACCGGTGACGTTCTTGTTGTCGCGCAGCCAGGTCAGCAGTTCGCCATCGCCGCAGCCGAGGTCGAGCACGCGGCTGCCGGCGGGGATCCATTCCTGGATGATTTCCAGATCAGCTCTCATGGCTTGTTCACACCGTAATTCGGTTCATGTAATTGCCGAACGCCTGCAGATAGCGCGGGATCGGAATCAGGAAGGCGTCGTGGCCCTGTGGCGCATCGATTTCCAGATAGCTCACGTCTTTGCGTGCCGCCATCAGCGCGTCCACCAGTTCCCGCGAGCGGGCCGGGGAGAAGCGCCAGTCGGTGGTGAATGACATCACGCAGAACTTGGCTGTGGCGTTTTCGAAAGTTTTCGCCAGGTTATCGTCGAAGTTCGCCGCCGGATCGAAGTAGTCCAGCGCCTTGGTCATCAACAAATAGGTGTTGGCATCGAAACGCCCGGAGAATTCTTCACCCTGATAGCGCAGATAGCTTTCGACCTGGAACTCGACGCTGTGGAAGTCGTAGTTGAGTTTTTCGCTCTTCAGGCCGCGACCGAATTTTTCGCCCATCGAGTCGTCGGACAGGTAGGTGATGTGCCCGACCATGCGCGCCAGCATCAGCCCGCGCTTGGGGATCACGCCGTGTTCCTGGAACGAACCACCGTGGAATTCCGGGTCGGTGAGGATCGCCTGTCGCGCGACTTCGTTGAAGGCGATGTTCTGCGCCGACAGCTTGGGCGCCGAGGCGATGGCCAGGCAGTGGCGCACACGATCCGGGTAGGTGATGGTCCACTGCAAGGCCTGCATGCCGCCGAGGCTGCCACCGATCACGGCGGCGAACTGACGAATGCCGAGCCGGTCGGCCAGACGCGCCTGGCTGTGCACCCAGTCTTCCACGGTGAGCACCGGGAAGTCGGCGCCGAATGGCTTGCCGGTTTCCGGATTGATACTGCTCGGGCCGGTGGAGCCGTTGCAGCCGCCCAGATTGTTCAGGCTGACCACGAAAAACTTATTGGTGTCGATCGGTTTGCCCGGGCCGATGCAGCTGTCCCACCAACCGGGCTTGCGGTCGTCGACGCTGTGATAGCCGGCGGCATGATGATGCCCGGACAAGGCGTGGCAGATCAGCACGGCGTTGCTCGCCTGCGCGTTCAGCGTGCCGTAGGTTTCGTAGATCAGGTCGTAGGCGGGCAGCGAACGGCCGCAGGCCAAAGCCAGAGGTTCACTGAAGTGCGCCGTTTGCGGCGTCACCAGACCAACAGAATCGGGGGGAAAGGCAGCTGGCATCGACCCTGCTCTCGTTGAAATGAGGCGTAAGTCTAAAGACCGGGGGGGTTAGCGGCAAGCAACGATGGGGCCTGATCGTTGATTGAGCGAAGTCCTTGTGGTGAGGGGATTTATCCCCGATGGGCTGCGTAGCGACCCTGTAATCTTTGGCCGTGCCGAAGGAATGGGGTGGGCAACAACCAGTGGGCCGCTTCGCGACCCATCGGGGATAAATCCCCTCACCACAGTGGATCAGGCTGGACGCGTCAGATCAGGCAATGCCGGCAGCTTCTTCGGCGCACGGATCTTCACCCGTTTCTGCCGGTTCAGCTCGCCACTGAGCAAACTGACCTGGCTCTTGGACACCCCGAAAGCCTTGGCCAGAAAGCCCATCAGATACGCATTGGCCTTACCCTCGACCGGCGGCGCGGTGAGGCGGATCTTCAGGCGGTCACCGTGCAGCCCGGCGAAATCATCGCTGCGGGCTGCCGGTTGCAGATGACATTCGAGAATCAAATCGTCCCCGTCCCAGCGAAACCAGCTCACATCAGCAGGCGCAGGATTTCCGGCATCATCGTCATCGCCGCCAGATTGTTGATCACCAGCATGTCGATCAGCTTCAGCGCGAGGAAGGCGAAGATCGGCGACAGGTCGAGACCGCCGAGGTTCGGCAGGATACGGCGGAACGGTGCCAGCGCCGGCTCGCAGATCTGGTTGACCAGTTCAGCGCCCGGGTTGTGGCTGCCTGGGGCGACCCACGACAGGATCACGCTGATGATCAGGGCGAAGAAGAAGATCTTCAGGAACAGCGCGGTCACGCCGATGATCGACCAGATGAACAGCTGCAGCGGGTTGCCGGTGGTGCCGTAGGTCAGCAGCAGGGTCAGGGCCATCAGGGCCAGTTGCACCAGAATTGCCAGCACCAGCGATGACATATCCAGGCCGAACAGGCTCGGGATGATCCGGCGCAGTGGCTTGAGCAGCGGCTGGGTGGCCTTGACCACGAACTGGCACAGCGGGTTGTAGAAATTCGCCCGCACCAGTTGCAGGACGAAGCGCAGCAGCACAATCAGCAGGTACAGGCTGCCGAGGGTTTGCAGCACGTAAACCGCTGCGGTGTTCAATCCAATCATGTAAGGCTCCTTATTTGCCCAGTTGTTCGGCCATTTCGGCCGAGCGGTGCGCGGCGGCGCCGAGTGCTTTTTCCACCAGGGCTTCGAAGCCATCAGCCTGGAATGATTTGATTGCAGCCTCTGTGGTGCCATTTGGCGAGGTCACGCGGCGGCGCAGTTCGGCGGCGTCGACATCGCTGGATACCGCCATGTGCGCGGCGCCCAGCGCCGTTTGCAGGGTCAGTTGCTCGGCGATTTCCTTGGGCAGGCCGAGTTTGACGCCGGCGGCGGTCATCGCTTCGATCAGCAGGAAGAAGTACGCCGGGCCGGAGCCGGAGACGGCGGTCACGGCATCGAGTTGCTGCTCTTCGTCCAGCCACAGCGCGATGCCCACGGCGGACAGCAGCTCTTCAGCCTGCTGACGCTGTTCGGCAGTCACTTCGCTGGTGGCGTACAAACCGCTGACGCCCTGACGCAGCAGCGCCGGGGTGTTCGGCATGCAACGCACGATCGGCTGCTCGCCGAGCCACGCAGTCATGCTCGCGCAGGTGATGCCGGCGGCGATCGATACCACCAGTTGATGCGGTTTCAGGCTTGGACGGATGGCTTCGCACACGGCTTTCATCGCCTGTGGCTTGACCGCCAGCACGATCACATCGACACCGTCGATGGCTTGCGCGTTGTCGGCGAAGGTTTCGATGCCGTGTTCGGCGCTGACGCGTTGGCGGGTTTCTTCACCCGGATCGCTGGCGCGGATGTGGCTGGCTTGCAGACCCTTGGCGCGCAGGCCGCCGATCAGACTGGCGGCCATGTTGCCGGCACCGATAAAGGCAATACGTGTGTTGCTCATGTCAGGTCCTTTTTCAGATGGCTGTCGGTCATTGCTGACCGTAATCTCTGGCCCCAAACAGGGCGGTACCGATCCGCACCCAGGTGGCGCCTTGGGCGATGGCCGACTCGAGGTCGTGGCTCATGCCCATGGAAAGTGTGTCGAGCGGCAGATTCAGGCTGGCCTGCAAACGTTGCACGGCAGCAAAAGCGGCGTCTTGTTCGGCGCGATCTTCGGTCGGCTCGGGAATCGCCATCAGCCCGCGCAATTTCAGCCGGGGCAGGGTGCTGATGGCCTCGGCCAGCGCCGGCAGGTCGGCCGGGGTGCAGCCGGACTTGCTGGCTTCACCGCTGACGTTGACCTGAATGCAGATGTTCAGCGGCGGCAGCTCGGCCGGGCGCTGTTCGGACAGGCGTTGGGCAATTTTCAGGCGATCCACGGAGTGCACCCAGTCGAAATGCTCGGCGATAGCGCGAGTCTTGTTCGATTGAATGGGGCCGATGAAGTGCCAGATCAAGGGCAGGTCGGCCAGTTCGAGCTGTTTGCCCAAGGCTTCCTGCAGATAGTTCTCGCCAAAGTCACGCAGGCCGGCGGCGTAAGCTTCACGCAGGTCCTGCGCGAGTTTGGTTTTGCTGACCGCCAGCAACTGCACGCTGTTTTCACTGCGCCCGGCCGCTGCGGTGGCAGCCTGGATGCGCGAACTAACCAGTTGGATGTTGTCTGCTATCGTGGACATCAAGAGGCGCCGGCGGTCTGAAGGTTCGCGGCATTCTACTGGAATTGAGGGACGCTATGGATATCACTGAACTGCTGGCGTTTAGCGCCAAACAGGGCGCTTCCGACCTGCACCTGTCGGCCGGCCTGCCGCCGATGATCCGCGTTGATGGCGATGTGCGGCGGATCAATCTGCCGGCGCTAGATCACAAGCAAGTGCACGAATTGATCTACGACATCATGAACGACACCCAGCGCGTCGACTTCGAGAAACACCTGGAAACGGATTTCTCGTTCGAGGTTCCCGGCGTCGCGCGTTTTAGGGTCAATGCGTTCAACCAGAATCGTGGCGCCGGCGCGGTGTTCCGCACCATTCCGTCGAAAGTGCTGAGCATGGAAGACCTCGCCATGGGCGATGTGTTTCGCAAGATCACCGATGCGCCACGCGGGCTGGTGCTGGTGACCGGGCCGACCGGTTCCGGCAAATCCACCACGCTGGCGGCGATGATCGACTACCTCAACACCCATCGCCATCATCACATTCTCACCATCGAAGACCCCATCGAGTTCGTCCACGAATCGCGCAAATGCCTGATCAATCAGCGCGAAGTCCACCGCGATACCCGCAGCTTTGCCACGGCGTTGCGTTCGGCGCTGCGCGAAGACCCGGACGTGATTCTGGTGGGCGAGATGCGCGACCTGGAAACCATCCGCCTCGCACTGACTGCCGCCGAGACCGGGCATCTGGTGTTCGGCACGCTGCACACCACTTCAGCCGCCAAGACCATCGACCGGGTTGTCGATGTGTTCCCGGGCGACGAGAAGTCCATGGTGCGTTCGATGTTGTCCGAGTCGCTGCTGGCCGTGGTGTCGCAGACGCTGATCAAGAAGATTGGTGGCGGGCGGGTGGCGGCGCACGAAATCATGCTGGGAACGTCGGCGATCCGGAATCTGATCCGCGAGGACAAAGTGGCGCAGATGTATTCGGCGATTCAGACCGGTGGGTCGCTGGGGATGCAGACACTCGACATGTGCCTGAAGGAGCTGGTGACCAAGGGCTTGATCAGCCGCGAGCATGCGCGGGAAAAGGCGCGTACGCCGGATAATTTTTAAAGGCTGGAATGCACCTGTGGCGAGGGAGCTTGCTCCCGCTTGAGCGCGTAGCGCTCACAAGATTTTGGGGCTGCTGCGCAGCCCGGCGGGAGCAAGCTCCCTCGCCACAGTTGATCGTGTTTCAGCGCTGAACCACGCGCATCTGCTTGCCGCCCGGGTCTTTCGGCAGCACACGCTTGGCAACCACGTAATGCTGTTCCCAGTACGGCTTGTTCAGCGTATCGATGCTGACCGCTTTGCCACGGCGTGGTGCGTGGATGAAGCGGTCGTTGCCCAGGTAGATGGCAACGTGGTTGACCCGGCGGCTCTTGATGTTGAAGAAAATCAGGTCGCCCGGCTTCAGATCCTTGCGTTCGACTTTCTCGCCATGCCCGCTGGCCATCGCGTTGGAGGTGCGTGGCAGGTCGAACGTGGCGTCGTTGAACGCATATTTCACCAGACCGCTGCAGTCGAAGCCTTTACTTGGGCTGCTGCCGCCCCAACGGTAGGGAGTACCGAGGACGTTCACCGCACGGCTCAGGACGTTGCTGCTTTCCTTGTTGGCCATCGGTGGCACCAGCTTGCCGTGACTCTTGCTGGCAAGTGTGGTGTGTTTCGTTTGTTTGCTGCTCTTGCTCGAAGGAGCCGAAGCATGGGATTTAGGGGTGAAACCGTTAACGTTGGGAAGACGTTGCTCACGATTGGTGGCGTGGGCGGCCAGTGGCATTAATAGGCAAATAGTTAGCCATGTCTTGAAAAATGGTCGCATTAGGCGTGGCTCTTAGGTGGTAGCGCGCAACTTTATAACAGCTTTTTTGTCCCTTCCGAGGCCGTTGGTCGATTCAATCGGGAGGCAACGGAACCAAACAAGCGGCAAATGGACGCGATTGTCCGACAGAAGTCCGGTGGTATAAGGCTTTGACGGACGACACAGTAACATTTGCCGTACGTCGGCTCCCTGTAAAAAAGTCACAAAGAATTAAAGAAAATTTATCTATCGAGTGAATCGAGGTCTTCATGAACCGCTATCAGCAGGTCGCTGCACCGCAGGATACGCACAGCAAAATCATCGGTTATCTGCTGTGGATTTTTGGTTTCACCGGCGCTCACCGCTTCTATTACGGCAAGCCGGTGACCGGGACGATCTGGTTCTTCACCTTCGGTCTGCTGGGCATTGGCTGGCTGATCGACGTGTTCCTGATCCCGGCGATGGATCGCGAGGCGGATCTGCGTTTCACCGCAGGGCCGATCGAATACAACGTGGCGTGGATTCTGCTGACGTTCCTGGGCGTGTTCGGCGTGCACCGGATGTACCAGGGCAAGTGGATCAGCGGGTTGCTGTATCTGCTGACCGGCGGGTTGTTCTTTATTGGTGTGCTGTATGACTTCTGGACCCTGAATGATCAGGTGTCGGTGCGCAACGCGCAGAATCGCGGCGCCTTTCAGTAACCTGTGGCGAGGGGATTTATCCCCGATGGGGCGCGTAGCGGCCCTAAAACATTCAACCGCGGAGGAACTGAAATCACCGCGGTTGTAGATCGAGGGCTGCTGCGCAGCCCATCGGGGATAAATCCCCTCGCCACAATGTCCCTCAGCAGCCGGTTACGCCTGGTGGCTGATCCGCCCATCGACCAAGGTGTAACGCACCACACCCGGCAGGCTGTGCCCGAGGAACGGGCAGTTCTCGCCCTTCGACAGCCAGCCTTCGCCGGCCACGGTGGAGGCTTTCGGGTCGAACAGCACGATATCCGCCGCACCACCGACTTCCAGTTTGCCCGCCGGCAAACGCAGCGCGTCCGCAGGCCCAGTGCTCAGGCGCGCCAGCAGGGTCGGCAGGTCCAGCAGACCATCCTCAACCAGCGTCATCGCCAGCGGCAGCAGCAATTCAACGCTGCTGATGCCCGGCTCGGTGGCGCCGAACGGCGCCAGTTTGGCGTCGCGTTCGTGCGGCTGGTGATGGCTGGAGATCGCCGACACCACGCCGGATTTCACTGCCTCGCGCAGGCCGTCGCGGTCGGCACGGGTGCGCAGCGGCGGTTGCACGTGATACAGGCTGCTGAAGTCGATCAGCGCTTCATCGGTAAGGATCAGCTGATACAGGGCGACATCCGCCGTAACCTTCAAACCACGGGCCTGCGCCTGAGCGATCAGGGCCACGCCGCGCGCGCTGGTCAGTTGGCTGAAGTGCGCGCGCACGCCGGTCTGCTCGACCAGCAGCAGATCGCGAGCGAGGGCCACGGTTTCCGCGGTTTCCGGAATGCCCGGCAAGCCAAGGAAACTGGCGACCGCGCCTTCATGGGCCAGACCGCCATCGGCCAGATCGTGATCCTGCGAATTGAAGATCACCGTCAGGTCGAAAGTGGCCGCGTAGTCCAGCGCCCGGCACAGGGTGCGGGTGTTGCGGAAACTCTCCAGACCGTTGCCGAACGCCACACACCCGGCGTCGCGTAGCGCCACCAGCTCTGCCAGCTGTTCGCCGTCCAGGCCTTTGCTCAGCGCGCCAATCGGAAACACCTTGGTGTTGCCGGCTTCGCGGGCGCGGTCGAGGATCAGTTCGGCCACCGCCGAAGTGTCGAGCACCGGTTTGGTCTTCGGCGGGCAGCACAGGCTGGTCACGCCGCCAGCCGCCGCGGCGCGGGTTTCGCTGGCGATGCTGCCTTTGCGGCTGTAGCCCGGTTCGCGCAGGGCGACGTTCAGATCGACCAGCCCGGGCGCGGCAACGAGGCCTTGAGCGTCGATGGTTTCAACGGCAGTGAAACCGGCGGGTGCGGCGCCGAAGGCGACGATCTTGCAGGCTTCAACGTGGATATCGGTGATTTGATCCAGGCCGCTGCTTGGATCGATGACGCGGGCGCCGAGAATGCTGAGCTTCACTGGGCGTTCTCCTGCTCGAATTGACGTTGCGCTGTTTGCCCGCTCATGGCCATGGACAGCACGGCCATGCGGATGGCGATGCCGTAGGTGACTTGATTGAGGATCACCGAGTGCGGGCCGTCGGCCACCGCGGACTCGATTTCCACGCCACGGTTGATCGGCCCCGGGTGCATGACGATGCAATCGGGTTTGGCCCCGGCCAGACGCGCGGTGGTCAGGCCGAACAGGCGGTAGAACTCGCCTTCACTCGGCAGCAGGCCGCCGCTCATGCGCTCGCGCTGCAGGCGCAGCATGATCACCACGTCGACGTCCTTCAGGCCTTCGTTCATGTCGGTGTAGACCTTGACGCCGTACTGCTCGATGCCGATCGGCAGCAGGGTCTTCGGCGCGATCACGCGGATGTCAGGGCAGCCCAGGGTCTTCAGGGCCAGCATGTTCGAGCGCGCGACCCGCGAGTGCAGGATGTCGCCGACAATCGCCACCGAGAGGTTTTCGAAACCGCCCTTGTGCCGACGGATGGTGAGCATGTCGAGCATGCCCTGGGTCGGGTGCGCATGACGGCCGTCGCCGCCGTTGATGATCGCCACCTGCGGGCAGACATGCTCGGCGATGAAATGCGCGGCGCCGGAATCACCGTGGCGCACGACGAACATGTCGGCGGCCATCGCTTCGAGGTTGCGCAGGGTGTCGAGCAGGGTTTCACCTTTGCTGGCCGACGAAGTCGACACGTTCAGGGTGATCACGTCCGCCGACAGCCGCTGGGCCGCCAGTTCGAAGGTGGTGCGGGTGCGGGTGGAGTTTTCGAAGAACACGTTGCACACGGTCTTGCCGCGCAGCAACGGGACCTTCTTCACCGCCCGGGCACCGACTTCGAGAAACGAGTCGGCAGTGTCGAGGATTTCCGTCAGCAACTCGCGGCGCAGGCCGTCGAGCGAGAGGAAGTGGCGCAGCTGGCCCTGATCATTGAGCTGCAGCGGGCGCTTGGTATCTAGAGGCGTCATCGCGAGGGGGACTCTCAATAAGGGCGGGTTAGGAATTCAGGTCTTGCAGTTCGAGCGTCAGCGGTTCCGGGCCGGACAGCTTCACGCGCTCGTTGGCGGACAGCGACAGCGTCGCGCCGACCACGTTCGGGCGGATCGGCAGCTCGCCGGCGTCCAGGTCGAGCAGGCAGACCAGGGTCACGCTGGCCGGGCGGCCGTAGTCGAACAGTTCGTTCATGGCGGCGCGGATGGTCCGGCCACTCATCAATACGTCGTCGATCAGCACCAGATGCTGGCCTTCGATCTCGAAGGGCAGGGCCGACGGACGCACTTGCGGGTGCAGGCCGTTCTGGCTGAAGTCGTCGCGGTAGAAGGAAACATCCAGCGTGCCCAGCGGCGCGTCACTGCCCAGTTCCTTGAGCAGGGCCTGCGCGACCCAGATACCACCGGTGCGGATGCCGATGTAACGCGGCTCGCGGATATCACGCTGGGCCAGGTGCGCCTTGAGGCGGGTCGCCATCTGGCTGATCAGATCGGCGGGATTGGGCAGGCTCATGGTTGCTCCTTCTTGGGGCCGAGCCGGGTCCTTGGACGCGGCTCGGGTCGTAGCTCAAAAGAAAAGCGCCGAAGCGCTTGTCAGGATTCAAACAATGCAGTGTTTTCATCGAGCCAGCCCTGCAGCAGCAGAGCGGCGGCGATGGCGTCCACCGGGTTGTCGCGGTAACTGCCTTTCTGCCCGCCACGCACCAGTCGCTCACCCTTGGCTTCAAAGGTGGTCAGGCGTTCGTCATGGGTATAGAAGGGCACATTGAAGCGGCCATTGAGGCGGCGGGCGAATTTCTCCGCGCGCAGGCACATCTCGCTGGGCGTGCCGTCCATGTTCAGCGGCAGGCCGACCACCACGGCGTCGGGTTTCCATTCCTTGAACAGCGCTTCAACCTGATTCCAGTCGGGCACGCCGTTCTGCGCTTTCAGGGTGCACAGTTCGCGGGCCTGGCCGGTAATCACCTGGCCGACCGCAACGCCGATCTGTTTGGTGCCGTAGTCGAAGCCGAGAATCAGGCGCAGGGCCATCAGGCGTGCCCCGCCTGGCTGGTCAGCAGGCTGAGGTTGATCCCCAGGTGCCGTGCCGCCGCTTCCAGACGCAGCTCGCTGCTGGTGTTGAACAGGATGTCGGCGTCGTACGGGCAGGTCAGCCAGGCGTTGTCGGCCAGTTCAGCCTCCAGTTGCCCGGCTTCCCAACCGGCGTAGCCGAGGGTGATCACGCTTTTCGCCGGGCCCACGCCGTCGGCGATGGCGAACAGCACGTCCTGCGAAGTGGACAGCGCCAGATCACCTTCGAGCTCAACGGTGGCCTGAAAGGTCTTGCCGGCCGGGTGCAGGACGAAACCGCGATCAGTCTGCACCGGGCCGCCGATGAAAATCGGCACGTGCTGGCACAGCGCTGGCGGATCGATGTCCGGGCGCAATTGCTCGAGGATGTCAGCCAGATTCAGCTCTTGCGGTCGATTGACCACCAGCCCCATGGCGCCATTGGCCGTGTGCTCGACGATGTAGGTCAAGGTGTGGGCAAAGTTCGGGTCGGCCATGTGCGGCATGGCGATCAGGAAGTGATGCTTGAGGTAGCTGGGGCTGACGTTTTTCATGAGCGATAGTGTGGCGTTCAAGGGGCGAACTGACAAGCTGAGGATCAGAGAACAACGCAGATCCATTGTTGAAGTTGAACCTTTGTGGTGAGGGGATTTATCCCCGATGGGGTGCGAAGCGGCCCTCAATCCATTGACGTGATATGCCTGACATACCGAGTGTGCTGGTTTTGCGACTGCTTCGCAGCCGATCGGGGATAAATCCCCTCACCACAAAAAAACTGTATGCCGGCGGTCAGTTACTGGAAAGCTTGTCGCCCCGGGCGAATTTCCAGGTGCGGATGATTTCCAGTCGGTCGATATCCGACAGATCGCCGGTAAACGGCGCGAACGGTGCCGCCAGCCGGACGATGCGCTGCGCCGCCTGATCCAGCAGCGGCTGGCCGGAGGACTCCAGCACCAGCACTTCATACAGCGAGCCGTCGCGGTTGATCGAAACCATCAGGCGCAGGTTGCCGTAAATCTGCTTGCGCCGGGCTTCTTCCGGGTAATTGAGGTTGCCGATGCGCTCGACCTTCTTGCGCCAGTCGTCCTTGTACCAGGCGCCCTTGTCGCGCATGGTCGAGGCCGCGCTCAAACGGTGAATGCGCGGGCGCTTGGCGTATAGCTGTTGTTCGTTGGCCAGTTCGGCTTCGAGGCTGGCGATGTCGCTGGACAGCTGCGAGCTGTCGAACGTCGGCGCGTTGACCGCAGGCTTGGTTTCGGTTTTGGTTTCTTCTTTCTTGGTCGGCGCCTTTTGCTGTTTCGGCGCCACGGTGGTCACCGCAGCCTTGGGCGCTGCTTCGCGCACTTCCGGCTTGGCGGCCGGTGGCGGGGTGACCTTCTTGACCTGGTTATCCTGGAACGGCGCGACCTCGGTGGTCTTGGGAATCGCCTTCTTGTCGAGGGTGCCGCTGCCTTCCTGGTTTTCCTGAGCGAGAAAATCCGCCTTTTTCGGCTTGGTTTCGCTCTTGAAGGTAGCGAGGGTGATTTCCAGGGTTTTACTGATCTGCTTGGGCTCGACCATGGTGAAGCCCACGCCGAGCAGCAGCGCCAAATGAATCAGCGCCGCCAGAAACAGGGTAAAGCCGAGGCGATCGGCCGGGCGCACGCCACGATGGGCGAGTTCTGCGGGCAGATCGGACGGGAGGGTCATGACAAGAAAACCAACATCGCGTTTTTCAGAGGCTGCGCATGATAACGCAATGTTGGTTTCACGCCTTGGGCTTCACGCTTCAAGCGACAGACTGCATGTGACGTGCATCAAGCTTGTGGCTTTTTGCCGGCGGCTTGCAGTTTCTTGTCGATCGCGTCCATCAGCATGCCGCCGATGTCGGTGCCGAACGCGTTGTCGATTTCGCGGATGCAGGTCGGGCTGGTGACGTTGATTTCCGTCAGGTGTTCACCGATCACATCCAGACCGACGAACAGCAGGCCTTTCTCACGCAGGGTCGGGCCGACTTGCGCGGCGATCCAGCGATCCTTGTCGGTCAGCGGCCGCGCTTCGCCACGACCACCGGCCGCGAGGTTGCCACGGGTTTCGCCTTGAGCCGGAATTCGCGCCAGGCAGTAATCCACCGGCTCGCCGTCGATCATCAGGATGCGTTTGTCGCCGTCGACGATGGCCGGCAGGTAGCCCTGAATCATGATCTGCTGCTTGCCGTGCAGCGTCAGGGTTTCAAGGATCACCGACAGGTTCGGGTGACCGGCGGTATGACGGAAGATCGACGAACCGCCCATGCCGTCCAGCGGCTTGAGGATGACGTCGCCATGGTGGTCGGCGAACTCACGCAGCACGTCCGGACGACGGCTGACGATGGTCGGCGGCGTGCACTGCGGGAACAGCGTGGCGAACAGCTTTTCGTTGCAGTCGCGCAGGCTCTGCGGTTTGTTGACCACCAGCACGCCGGCGGTTTCGGCCTGTTCCAGCAGGTAGGTGGAGTAGACGAACTCCATGTCGAACGGCGGATCCTTGCGCATCAGGATCACGTCCAGGTCGCTCAGCAGGTTGTCCTGCTCGGCGTCCAGTTCGAACCATTTTTCCGGGTTGGCGAAGACTTTCAGCGGCTTCATGCGCGCCCGGGCCTGACCTTCGGCCTGATACAGGTCGCGCTGCTCCATGTAGAACAGTTCCCAGCCACGTTTCTGCGCGGCCAGCAGCATGGCCAGCGAGCTATCCTTTTTATAGGAAATGCTGGCGATAGGGTCCATGACAATCCCGACGCGAACGCTCATTGGGTTTTCCTCGAAAATTGGCTACCGGATCGGTATTGAAAAAGTGCCGCCAGAGTGGCGCTGGCAGGGTTTTCGGTCAAGGAAAAACCCGTCGATAGATTGCATCTGGAGACTGTGCTAAAAAGGCTGGCATAGCGTGCTGGCCCTTGAACATCAAGGGTTTCCAGCCATTACTCATCGCAAAACGGACAATTTGATTCGCAAAGGCGACGGTAGAGCCCCCTTATGGAACAGCAGTCCAGCGCCTTGAAGGTCATGGTGATCGACGACTCGAAAACGATTCGTCGCACCGCCGAAACGCTGTTGAAGAATGTGGGCTGCGAGGTCATCACGGCCATCGACGGCTTCGACGCGTTGGCCAAGATCGCCGACAATCACCCCGGGATCATTTTTGTCGACATCATGATGCCGCGTCTGGATGGTTATCAGACCTGCGCTTTAATCAAGAACAACAGTGCGTTCAAGGCCACGCCAGTGATCATGCTGTCGTCGCGTGACGGACTGTTCGACAAGGCCAAGGGGCGCATTGTCGGTTCTGATCAATTTTTGACCAAGCCTTTCAGCAAGGAAGAACTGCTCGACGCGATTCAGGCCCACGTTCCGGGCTTTGCCGCCGTTTTGCCGCAGTAAGACACGTACAGTGACGCTCGGCCAGCGGGCCGGGAGTCGACAAGAAAAATGGGGAAGACCATGGCACGTATCCTGATCGTCGATGATTCGCCGACTGAAATGTACAAACTCACCGGCATGCTGGAAAAGCACGGCCATGAAGTGCTCAAGGCCGAAAACGGCGCCGACGGCGTGGCCCTGGCCCGTCAGGAAAAACCCGACGCGGTGTTGATGGACATCGTCATGCCCGGCCTCAACGGTTTTCAGGCCACCCGCCAGTTGACCAAGGATGCCGAGACCAGCCATATCCCGGTGATCATCATCACCACCAAGGATCAGGAAACCGATAAGGTCTGGGGCACCCGCCAGGGCGCCAGGGATTACCTGACCAAACCGGTCGAAGAAGACATGCTGATCAAGACTCTGAACAACGTGCTGGCCGGTTGATCGCGCGACCATGAGCGAATCGCTGACCGCGTTCGAACTGCTGTGGCAGATCGACCAGCGCTGCCGCCTGCTGGCGGCGGACCTGCCGTCGCAACCCGGCCGCCAGGACCGCTGGAGCGGCATCGGTTTTCGCCTCGGCGAGCACTGGTACGTCACGCCGATGGGTGAAGTCAGCGAAGTGCTGCACGAACCGCGCTGCACTCAATTGCCCGGGGTCAAGCCATGGGTCAAAGGGGTGGCTAACCTGCGTGGGCGCTTGCTGCCGATCATGGACCTGTGCGGCTTCTTCGGCCACGAGCTGTCACCGCTGCGCAAACAGCGGCGGGTGTTGGTGGTGGAGCACAACGACGTGTTCGCCGGGCTGCTGGTGGATGAGGTGTTCGGTTTGCAGCACTTCGAGCAGGACAGCTTCGAACCGATCTCGATCAGCAAGCGCCAGGGTTCCAAGGCCGAGTTCGTCAAAGGCTATTTCCGGCGCGAGCAGAACTGGCGGGTGTTCAGCCTGTTTGCGCTGGCCAGGTCGCCGGTGTTCATGAGCGTCGCGATTTAGTCGAAACACCACCCAAACCTGTGGGAGCGGGCTTGCCCGCGATGGCGTCAGATCAGTCGCCATAGATGTCGGATGTGCCGGCCTCATCGCGGGCAAGCCCGCTCCCACAGGGTTTTCGGTGAGCTTTAAATGGCGCGGGAATAGGCGAGGACCGATGACAAAAGCAAAAACAGGCAAGTCGGCAGAAGGGTCGCGCAGTCGTTCGCAGATCATCGTGCTGTTCATCGCACTGATCGTGTTCATCATGCTGCTGTTCGCCAACTTCGCCTACCTCAACACCCAGGCCAACTACGACAAGCAGTACATCGGCCACGCCGGTGAGCTGCGGGTGCTGTCGCAACGCATCGCCAAGAACGCCACCGAGGCCGCCGCCGGCAAGGCCGCCGCGTTCAAGCTGCTGAGCGATGCGCGCAACGATTTTGCCCAGCGCTGGGGTTACCTGAAGAAGGGCGACCCGGCCACCGGCCTGCCACCCGCGCCTGCCACCGTGCGCCCGGAAATGCGCGCGGTGCAGCTGGATTGGGAACGCCTGCTGAAAAACACCGACGCGATTCTCTCTAGCGAACAGACCGTGCTCTCGCTGCATCAGGTCGCCGCGACCCTGGCCGAAACCGTGCCGCAGTTGCAGATCGAATACGAAAAAGTCGTCGAAATCCTCCTGCAACGCGGCGCCCCGGCGGCGCAAGTGGCGATGGCCCAGCGCCAATCGCTGCTGGCCGAACGCATCCTCGGCGCGGTCAACACCGTGCTCGCTGGCGACGAAAACTCGCAGCAGGCCGCCGACGCTTTTGGCCGCGATGCCACCCGTTTCGGCCAGGTGCTCAACGGCATGCTGCAGGGCAACCCGACCCTGAAAATCAGCCAGGTCGAAGACCGCGATGCCCGTGCGCGCCTGAGTGAAATTTCCGAGCTGTTCCAGTTCGTCTCCGGCTCCGTGGACGAAATCCTCGAAACCTCGCCGGAGCTGTTCAAGGTCCGTGAATCGGCGAGCAACATCTTCAGCCTGTCGCAGACCCTGCTCGATGAGGCTTCGCACCTCGCCAGCGGTTTCGAAAACCTTGCCGGCGGGCGCAGCACCGACACCATTGGCGGCTACGTCCTGGGCTTGCTGGCACTGGCCTCGATCATCCTGATCGGCATGGTCATGGTCCGCGAAACCAACCGCCAGTTGCGCGAGACCGCCGAGAAGAACGAGCGTAACCAGAACGCGATCATGCGCCTGCTCGACGAGATCGAAGACCTCGCCGACGGTGACCTGACGGTGACCGCCTCGGTGACCGAAGACTTCACCGGGACCATCGCCGATTCGATCAACTACTCGGTCGACCAACTGCGCGATCTGGTCGCCACCATCAACCTCACCGCCGGCCAAGTGGCTGCCGCCGTGCAGGAAACCCAGGCCACTGCCATGCACTTGGCCCAGGCCTCGGAACATCAGGCGCAGCAGATTTCCGAAGCCTCGACGGCGATCAGCGACATGGCCCAGTCGATCGATCAGGTGTCGGCCAACGCCGCTGAATCCTCGGCGGTGGCCGAGCGTTCCGTGGAAATCGCCAACAAGGGCAACGAGGTGGTGCACAACACTATCCACGGCATGGACAACATCCGCGAACAGATTCAGGACACCGCCAAACGCATCAAGCGCCTCGGCGAGTCGTCGCAGGAAATCGGTGACATCGTCAGCTTGATCGACGACATCGCCGACCAGACCAACATCCTCGCGCTCAACGCGGCGATTCAGGCGTCGATGGCGGGGGATGCCGGACGCGGGTTTGCCGTGGTTGCCGACGAAGTGCAGCGACTGGCCGAGCGCTCGTCCGCCGCCACCCGGCAGATCGAAACCCTGGTGCGGGCGATTCAGACCGACACCAACGAAGCGGTGATTTCCATGGAGCAGACCACCACCGAAGTGGTGCGCGGCGCGCGACTGGCGCAGGATGCCGGGGTGGCGCTGGAAGAAATCGAAGGGGTATCGAAGACCCTTGCCGCGCTGATCCAGAGCATCTCCAACGCGGCGCAGCAGCAGACCTCGTCGGCCGGGCAAATCTCGCTGACGATGAACGTGATCCAGCAGATCACCTCGCAGACTTCGTCTGGCTCGACCGCCACCGCCGAGAGCATCGGCAACCTGGCGAAGATGGCCAGTCAGCTGCGCCGTTCGGTATCCGGTTTCACCTTGCCGTCGGCGTCCGCGACGGACAAGGCGTGAGTGGAGTGGTTATGGGTGACCGGCACGACTATGTGGCCCTCGAATGGGTCAAGGGTGAAATTGCCGAAACGCTGAAACAGGCGCATCAGGCGATTGAATCCGTGCTCGATGACCCGCAGGCCGCGCCGGGCCTGGACGAGTGCCTGGCGTTTATTCATCAAGTGCATGGCAGTTTGCAGATGGTCGAGTTCTACGGCGCGGCATTGCTGGCCGAAGAGATGGAGCATCTGGTGGACGCCCTGCAGCAAGGGCGCGTCAGCCACCGCGACGAAGCCCTGCACTTGTTGCTGCAAGCCCTCGGGCAATTGCCGATTTACCTCGATCGGGTGCAGAGCGCCCGCCGCGACTTGCCGTTGGTGGTGCTACCGCTGATCAACGATCTGCGCAGTGCGCGCGGTGAAAGCCTGCTCTCGGAAACCAGCCTGTTCAGCCCGCCACTGCCGGACTTGCCGCCGTTGAGCGAGGAAGCCTTGGCCGCGCTGGAGCCGGCCGAGTGGCCCAACGTACTGCGCAAGTTGCGCCAGATGTTGCAAATGGCGCTGGTCGGGTTGCTGCGCGAGCAGGATGACCAGACGCACCTCGACTACCTGGCGAAAGTCTTCCAGCGCCTCGAAGCGCTGAGCGCCAATGCGCCGTTGAGCCCGCTGTGGCAGGTCGCTTCAGCGCTGGTCGAAGGCATGCGCGAAGGCGCCATCGCCAACAGCCCGGCCTTGCGCAGCCTGTTCAAGGACGCCGACAAGGAACTCAAGCGCCTGCTCGAACAAGGCCCGCGCGGCCTCAATCAGCCGCCTCCGCCGGAGCTGCTGAAAAGCCTGCTGTTCTATATTGCCAAAGCCGAACATCCCACCGGGCAGATGCTGACCATGAAAGATCGCTACTCCCTGGACGACGCGTTGCCCGACAGCGCGATGGTCGACGAAGAACGCGCGCGCCTGGCCGGCCCCGACCGCGATGCGATGCGCTCGGTGCTGGCGGCGCTGTGCGAAGAGCTGGTGCGGGTCAAGGAGCGCCTCGACCTGTTCGTGCGCAGCGACCGTCAGCACACTGCTGATCTGGAGAGTCTGCTGGCGCCGTTGCGACAGATCGCCGACACCCTCGCGGTGCTCGGTTTTGGCCAGCCGCGCAAAGTCATCATCGATCAACTGGCGGTGGTGCTCAGCCTCGCTCAGGGCCAGCGCGAACCGAATGACGCGACCCTGATGGACGTTGCCGGCGCGCTGCTCTACGTCGAAGCCAACCTCGCCGGAATGGTCGGCACCGTTGAGCCGGAAAGTCCCGAAGACGCGCGCCTGCCGACCACCGACCTGACACAGATCCATCAGATCGTGATCAAGGAAGCGCGCATCTGCCTGCAACAGGCCAAGGACATGATCGTCGATTACATCGACGCCGACTGGGATCGCCAGCAACTGCAACCGCTGCCGGAGTTGCTGACCCAGGTGCGCGGCGCGCTCGCGATGATTCCGCTGAGCCGCGCGGCGAGTCTGGTCGAGGCCTGCAACAGCTTCATTCGCGAACACCTGCTGCTCGATCCGCATGAGCCGGGCTGGCAGCAACTGGATCACCTCGCCGACGTCATCACCAGCCTCGAGTATTACCTCGAACGCCTGAGCGACGACCCGCAAGCGCCGAATGAACAACTTTTGGATGTTGCACAAAAGAGCCTCGCCAGCCTCGGTTTCTTTCCTGACGAGCCTTCCGGCGAACCTCACGTGCCGTTGCTCGACGATGTCCTCAGCCCCAGCGAAGCGCTGGTGATGCAGGACCTGCAGACGCTGGACGATCCGCAGACCGTGCAGTCGCTGGCCGAGGTGCTGGCCAGTCCGGTATCGGCAGTCAACCCGCCGGCCTTGATCACCCCCGGCAGCCTGATGCCGCCGCCGCTCGATGAAGCACCGGTGGACGATGAACTGCGCGAAGTGTTCCTCGAAGAGACCGACGAGGTGCTCGAAGTCCTGCACGAATACCTGCCGCGCTGGACGGCTGACACCCGCGACCGCGCCGCCCTGACCGAGTTGCGCCGCGCTTTTCACACCTTGAAGGGCAGCGGGCGCATGGTTCGTGCGCTGATCCTTGGCGAGCTGGCCTGGGCCGTGGAAAACCTGCTCAACCGCGTGCTGGAACACAGCGTCGAGCCTGGCGCGCAGGTGCAGCAGTTGCTCACGGACACGGTGTTGTTGCTGCCGGAACTGATCAGCGAATTCGCCACTCAGCGCCAGCGGCAGCGCCGCGATGTCGATCAACTGGCGGCCCGCGCGCATGCGCTGGCCAAAGGCGTCGAGCCGCTGGCGGCCGAAGACGTCGACGATATGGCGGCCCTCGATCCGCTGTTGCTGGAGATCTTTCGCAACGAGGCTGAAACCCACCTCGCCAGCCTCAACCGCTTCCTCGATCAGGCCGCCGAGCATGTGCCGCTGCCGGCCAGCGACGAATTGCAGCGCGCCTTGCACACGCTCAAGGGCAGTGCGTCGATGGCCGGCGTGTTGCCGATTGCCGAACTGGCCGCGCCGCTGGATAAGCTGGCGCGGGAGTTCAAGGCGCATCAGTTGCCTCTGGATCTGGATGAAGTGGAATTGCTCCTCGAAGCCGAAGGCCTGTTCCGCGTTGGTTTGCGCCAGCTCAAGCACGATCCGCTGGCGCCGATTGTCGGTGCGCAGTCGCTGATCAAGCGCACCGAAACGCTGCTGGCCGACCGCCTGGAAGCGATCCTAAACGCGCCGAACACCGGCCTGCGGATCAAGCGCGATCCGCAACTGATCAACAACTTCCTCGCCCAGGGCATGGACATCCTGCTCGACGCCGAAAGCCTGTTGCAACGCTGGCAGCAACACCCCGGCGAGCGCCAGGAACTCAGTGCGCTGCTGGATGAGCTGACCACTTTGGGCGAAGGCGCGCACCTCGCCGATCTGCTGCCGGTGGATGTGTTGTGCGAAGCCTTGCTCGACCTTTATGGCGCCGTCGAAGAAAGCAGCCTGGCGGTCAGCGACAGGTTTTTCCACGAAGCGCAGAGCGCCCATGAAGCGCTGATCAACATGCTCGACGAACTGGCTGCCGGCCAGGAAATTACCCCGCAGCCGCAGCGCATTCGTGCCCTGCACGAGCTGCTCGATGAAAGCCTCGACCCGTCAGCGATGGGGCTGATCCGCAGCGACGGCAGCCGCACCTTGAACATCAGCGAACTGGGTGCCGCCACCGCCGAACTGTCCCGCGCGAATGCCGAGACGGCGCCAGACGACGAGATCGTCGAGATCTTCCTCGAAGAGGCGGTAGACATTCTCGACAGCGCCGGGCAAGCCCTGCAGCGCTGGTTGAGCGACCCGGACAACACTGCGCCGCTGTCGTCGTTGCAGCGCGATCTGCACACCCTCAAGGGTGGCGCGCGGATGGCCGAGGTCGATGCCATCGGCGATCTGGCCCATGAGCTGGAAAGTCTCTACGAAGGTCTGGTAGATCGTCGCCACAGCTACAGTGAGCTGCTCGGACGCTTGCTGCACAAGAGCCACGACCGCTTGGCGCAGTTGCTTGAACAGTTGCACAACCATCAGCCACTGACCCCGGCGCACGACTTGATCGAAGCGATCCGCCATTTCCGTCAGGGCCAGTCCGGCAGTGCCGAAGCGGCACAGCCGACGGCTGTATCCGACAGCGCAGCGCATGATCCGGAGCTGCTGGACATCTTCCTCGAAGAAGGTTTCGACATCATCGAAAGCTCCGGCGCGGCGCTGCTGCGCTGGCAGGCCGAGCCGGGCAATCGGCAGGAAGTGGAAACCCTGCTGCGCGATCTGCACACACTCAAGGGCGGCGCGCGGATGGTCGAGATCGGCCCGATCGGCGACCTCGCCCATGAGCTCGAATTCCTTTACGAAAGCCTCGCCACCGGCGTGCTGCAACCGTCCGCCGAACTGTTTGCGCTGGTGCAGCGCGGGCATGACCGCCTGGCGCAAATGCTCGACGGCGTACGCGCCGGGCAGCCATGTCCGCCGGCGGATCGGCTGATCAACGCGATCCAGAATTTCAGCCATCCGGCGACCCCCGACACGCCGCCGTTGCTGCCGATTCCGGCCAAGACCGAACCTGCCGCACCCGCCGCCGATGCTGGCGCGGACATGGTCAAGGTCTCCGCCGAACTGCTTGATGAACTGGTCAATCTGGCCGGCGAAACTTCGATTTTCCGTGGACGTATCGAGCAGCAGGTCAGCGATGCGCAAACCGCGCTGAACGAGATGGAAACCACCATCGAGCGCATGCGCGATCAATTGCGCCGGCTCGATACCGAAACCCAGGGACGGATTCTCAGCCGCCAGCAAGTCGATGCCGAGCGTCTCGGTTACGAAGAATTCGACCCGCTGGAAATGGATCGTCACTCGCAGTTGCAGCAACTGTCGCGGGCGCTGTTCGAATCCGCTTCCGACCTGCTTGACCTCAAGGAAACCCTTGAGCGCCGTAATCACGACGCCGAGAACCTGTTGCAGCAGCAGGGGCGGATCAATACCGAATTGCAGGAAGGCCTGATGCGCACGCGCATGGTGCCGTTCGAACGGATGCTGCCGCGCCTGAAACGTATCGTGCGGCAGGTCGCCGAAGAGCTGAACAAGGACGTCGCCTTCATCATCGACAACGCCGAAGGCGAGATGGACCGCAACGTGCTGGAGCGCATGGCGGCGCCGCTGGAACACATGCTGCGCAACGCCGTCGACCATGGCCTGGAGTCAGCCGAAGTGCGGCTGGCGGCGGGCAAACCGGCGCAGGGCACAATCAGCCTGGACTTGTCCCGCGAGGGCGGCGACATCGTTTTCGATATCCGTGACGACGGCGCCGGGGTGCCGCTGGACGCGGTGCGGCGCAAGGCGATCAAGCGTGGCCTGCTCGCACCGGACGCCGAGATCAGCGACCGCGACGTGCTGCAGTTCATCCTGCAGCCGGGCTTTTCCACCGCGGAAAAGATCACCCAGATTTCCGGGCGCGGCGTCGGCATGGACGTGGTTCATGAGGAAGTCCGGCAGCTCGGCGGCACCATGAGCATCGACTCGGTGCCGGGGCAGGGCGTGCATTTCCGCATTCGTCTGCCGTTCACCGTGTCGGTCAACCGCGCGCTGATGGTGCAGTGTGGTGAGGATCAATATGCGATTCCGCTGAACACCATCGAAGGCATCGTCCGGGTGTTGCCGAATGATCTGGAAGCGCACTACCGCAACGATCCGCCGAGCTACCACTACGCCGGCCAGCGTTACGAGTTGTGCTATCTGGGCGAGCTGCTGAAAACCGCGCCACGCCCCAAACTGCTCGGCCAGAGCCTGCCATTGCCGGTGCTGCTGGTGCAGTGCAATGACCGGCACATCGCGGTGCAGGTCGATGCGATGGCCGGCACGCGCGAGATTGTGGTCAAGAGCCTCGGCCCGCAATTCGCGGCGGTGCAGGGGGTGTCCGGGGCGACGATTCTCGGCGATGGCCGGGTGGTGCTGATTCTTGATCTGCTCGCACCGATCCGCGCGATGCAGGCGCGGATCGCCCAGCATCCGGCGCAGGCGGACATCGACAGTGAGCCGCAGAAACCCCTGCTGGTGCTGGTGGTCGACGACTCGGTCACCGTGCGCAAGGTCACCAGCCGTTTGCTCGAACGCCACGGCATGAACGTGCTGACCGCCAAGGACGGCGTCGACGCGATGCTGCTGCTCGAAGAGCACATGCCCGACCTGATGCTGCTCGACATTGAAATGCCGCGGATGGACGGCTTCGAAGTCGCCACCCAGGTGCGCCACGACGAACGTCTGCAGCACCTGCCGATCATCATGATCACCTCGCGCACCGGGCAGAAACACCGCGACCGTGCGATGGCCATCGGCGTCAACGACTACCTTGGCAAGCCGTATCAGGAATCGGTGCTGCTCGAAAGCATTGCCCACTGGAGCAAGAAACATGCATGAGCGCCGCCACAACGCGCGCACCAGCCAACTCACCGGCCTGCTGCTGCCGCTGGCCGACCGCAACCTGATCCTGCCCAACGTCGCCGTCGCCGAGCTCATCGACTATCAGGCCAGCGCCTTCGACCTGGACACGCCGCCGTGGTACCTGGGGCGGGTGAGCTGGCGTGAACGGCAGATTCCGCTGCTGAGTTTCGAGTCGGCGTGCGGGCAGAAAATCGTCATCGGCGAACGCGCGCGGATCGTCATCCTCAATGTCCTTGGTGGGTTGCCGCAGCTGAAATTCATCGCGCTGCTGGTGCAGGGGATCCCGCGTTCATACAAGCTCGACAGCCAGTTGAGTTATGTCGATGTGCCGTTGTGTGCGCTGGAGCAGGCGGCGGTGCAGGTCGGGGAACAGGTGGCCAAGGTGCCGGATTTGTTGGGGTTGGAGCAGTTGTTGGTGGAGGCTGGGCTGGTTCACTGATCCAGCCTTTGTGCTGCCCTGACTGGCCTCTTCGCTGGCAAGCCAGCTCCCACAGTGTCCGCGTCGTATTCGGATTTTGTGAATCACACAAAACCCTGTGGGAGCTGGCTTGCCAGCGATGGGGCCAGTTGAATCAGCAAATTCTTACAGGCAAATCTTCAATTTCTGCAGTGCAATAAACACTTTCCAGCACAGCTGTTTAAAGACACTCAGTGTTACGCCTCACCAGCCTACAAATCCTTGCGCCACTGCCTACGCATGCACCAGAATCCGCCGGCTTGTGCGCCCTCGGCAGGCTGCGTAACTTGATTGCGTCACTGATTCCCAGTGATCGGGTTTAGCAGCCCGTGGTTAATCTAAGGGTGCACATACATCATCGTCAGGCTCAGTGCCTGCATTCGATGGCGGCTGTGCGCAGGGCGCTTCGGCGCGCCGGCTTCCTTAGGTTCCCCGGTCTGCTAACCTGCGTTCAGCTGCCACCCCTTCTTTTAGCAGAGAAGCGGTTCCAGCTTTATTTCGGAACCTGAGAATGATTAAACCAACACCAAACCCGCCGCCAACAGACACGGCATCCCCCTACGAAGCCCCCGAATCAAAGAAATTCCACGAAGCCGCCGAACGCGCCCTCGACCATTACCTCGGCCCGCCAAAACCCGACCTCATGGCCACGCCCTACAGCCCCAACACGCTGTACATGGCCAACCCCGACGCCGACAGCGAATCCCTGTTGGCCGACGCCAGTGAATCGCTCGGCTCGGCCACGGTCATGCTCAACAACCATGCGGCGCTGGTGCAAGGCACGCACCGCAAGACCCTGCAAGGCATCGCTCAGGTGGTGATGGTGGCGGAGATGGCGGTGAATCGGGTGCTCGACAAATTGATGCCAACAGACTGAAAAGCGCAGCATTTCCCCGTAGGAGCTGCGGCACGCTGCGATCTTTTGAACTTGATTCTGAAGATCAAAAGATCGCAGCCTCGTTTCACTCGACAGCTCCTACAGGGGATTTGGGTTGTCACATAGTGGTTGAACAACTCAAATCCCTGTGGGAGCGAGTTTGCTCGCGAAGGCGTCGTCAAACGTTACGCTGACCGTAATGATTCACCACCGCGCTTGATTGATGCCCCCACCCCACACGCCTAACGTAGCTCCACGACAGCGAACCCCGTGGAGTGAGCATGACAACAATAATTTCCCCCGACTCGCGCTGGACGCGGCGGCGTGACGAGAAGCAGCGGCGTCTCGACAAGGTGCGCGGCCTGGCCGACGGTGTGGTACTGCCAAGCGACAAGATCGTCGCCGCACTCGAAGCGTTGATCCATCCCGGCGACCGTGTGGTGTTGGAGGGCAACAACCAGAAACAGGCGGATTTCCTTTCCCGTTCGCTGGCCAAAGCCGATCCGGAAAAGCTGCATGATCTGCACATGATCATGCCCAGCGTCGGTCGCTCCGAGCATCTGGATCTGTTCGAACGCGGCATCGCCCGCAAGCTCGATTTCTCCTTCGCCGGCACCCAGAGCCTGCGCATCAGCCAGTTGCTCGAAGACGGCCTGCTGGAAGTCGGCGCGATTCACACCTACATCGAACTCTACGCGCGGCTGGTGGTGGACCTGATCCCCAACGTCGTGCTCTCGGCCGGGTTCATGGCCGACCGCGCCGGCAACATCTACACCGGCCCCAGCACCGAAGACACCCCGGCACTGATCGAACCGGCGGCGTTCAGCGATGGCATCGTCATCGTTCAGGTCAACCAGTTGGTGGATGACGTCAGCGAACTGCCGCGCGTGGATATCCCCGCCTCATGGGTTGATTTCGTGGTGGTGGCGGACAAGCCGTTCTACATCGAACCGCTGTTCACCCGCGACCCACGGCACATCAAACCGGTGCACGTGTTGATGGCGATGATGGCGATCCGCGGGATCTACGAAAAACACAACGTGCAGTCGCTCAACCACGGCATCGGTTTCAACACCGCTGCCATCGAATTGATCCTGCCGACCTACGGCGAATCCCTCGGCCTCAAGGGCAAGATCTGCCGCAACTGGACCCTCAACCCGCACCCGACGCTGATCCCGGCTATCGAAAGCGGCTGGGTCGAAAGCGTGCATTGCTTCGGCACTGAACTGGGCATGGAGAACTACATCGCCGCGCGCCCGGACGTGTTCTTCACCGGCCGCGACGGCTCGCTGCGTTCCAACCGGATGTTCTGCCAACTCGCCGGGCAGTACGCGGTGGATCTGTTTATCGGCGCGACGCTGCAGGTCGATGGCGACGGGCATTCCTCGACCGTGACCCGTGGCCGCCTCGCCGGTTTCGGCGGTGCGCCGAACATGGGCCACGACCCGCGCGGTCGGCGTCACGGCACCCCGGCGTGGCTCGACATGCGCCACGACGACGCGCCGCAACCGATGCTCGAACGCGGCAAGAAACTCGTGGTGCAAATGGTCGAGACCTTCCAGGAGGGCGGTAAACCGACCTTCGTCGAAACCCTCGACGCAGTGGACGTGGCGAAGAAAAGCGGCATGCCGCTGGCGCCGATCATGATCTACGGCGACGACGTCACCCACCTGCTCACCGAAGAAGGCATCGCCTACTTGTACAAGGCGCGCTCGCTGGAAGAGCGCCAGGCGATGATCGCAGCGGTTGCCGGCGTCACCGCCATCGGCCTACGCCACAACCCGAAAGACACTGAACGTATGCGCCGCGAAGGCCTGATCGCCTTGCCCGAAGACCTCGGCATCCGCCGCACCGACGCCACCCGCGAACTGCTGGCAGCGAAGAGTGTGGCCGATCTGGCCGAGTGGTCCGGCGGCCTGTACAACCCGCCCGCCAAGTTCAGGAGCTGGTAATGCACGCACTCAACCTGCAAGCGAAACCCCTGAGCCTGAGCGAGCGCCTGGCGGATCTGGCGGTGGATGCGCTGATCGACGAAGCCGATCTGTCACCGAAACCGGCGCTGGTCGACCGGCGTGGCAATGGCGCGCACACCGATCTGCACTTGGGCCTGATGCACGCTTCGGCATTGTCATTGTGGCCGGCGTTCAAGGAAATGGCCGAGGCCGCAGTTGATATCGGCGCAGTCGATACAGCGTTGCGCGAAGCGATTGGTCGCATCGGTCGCGAAGGCGAGCAAGCCATGCTTGCGACCACCAACGGGGTGAATACTCATCGCGGCGCCATTTGGGCACTGGGTTTACTGGTGACCGCCGCTGCGCTGGAACCGAAATCTTCAAGTGCCAACGCCGTCTCTGTTCGCGCCGCACGTCTGGCCTTGCTGGATGATCGCTACGCACCAAAACCCTTGAGCCACGGCGCTCAGGTCGCCCTGCGTTACGGCGCACGCGGCGCTCGGGAGGAAGCGCAACTCGGCTTTCCGTCCGTGCTGCAACGCGGCTTGCCGCAACTCAAACGCAGCCGCGCCAACGGCCACGGCGAACAGAATGCCCGGCTCGATGCGCTGCTGGCGATCATGACCGATCTGGCCGACACCTGCGTGCTCTACCGCGCCGGTGAACAAGGCCTGCAGACCATGCAACACGGCGCGCAAGCAGTGCTCGACGCCGGTGGTAGCGCCAGCCTCAACGGGCGTCGGCGCCTGCACGCACTGGATCAACAACTCATCGCATTGAATGCCTCGCCCGGTGGCGCCGCCGACTTGCTCGCCGCCACGCTGCTGCTCGACCGAATCGAGCGCGACGGTATCCTTCAGGGAGCGTTTTGATGGAAATCTTATCCTTTGAATTTCCCGCCGGGCAGCCGCCACGCGGGCGCGCGCTGGTCGGTTGTGTCGGCTCCGGCGATCTGGAAGTGCTGATCGAACCGGGGCTGGCCGGCAAGCTGACGATCAATGTGCAGACCTCGGTCAACGGTGCGCAGCAGCGTTGGCAGCATCTGTTTGCGCGGATGTTCGACGGCACCACGCCACCGGCGATGGCCATCGATATCCACGATTTCGGCGCCACGCCGGGTGTGGTGCGGCTGCGTCTGGAACAAGGTTTCGAGGAGATCGGCCATGACTGACAGCGCAGCGCTGTTGCATAAGCACAGCTTCGTCGAACTCGGTGCGCGGCAACGGGCGAAGGCCTTGCTCGACGCCGGGACTTTCCGCGAATTGCTCGACCCGTTTCAACGGGTCATGTCGCCGTGGCTCGAGCGCCAGGGCGTGGTACCGCAAGCCGATGACGGCGTGGTGATTGCCAAAGGCAGCCTCGATGGCCTGCCGCTGGTGATCGCCGCGATTGAAGGCGCGTTCCAGGGTGGCAGCCTCGGCGAAGTCGGCGGCGCGAAGATTGCCGGCGCGCTGGAACTGGCCGCCGAAGACAACCGCAAAGGCATCCCGACGCGCGCCGTGTTGCTGCTGGAAACCGGTGGCGTGCGCTTGCAGGAAGCCAATCTCGGGTTGGCGGCGATTGCCGATATTCATGCGGCGATTGTCGATTTGCAGCAGTACCAACCGGTGGTCGGCGTGGTCGCGGGCAGTGTCGGTTGTTTCGGCGGCATGTCGATTGCCGCTGCGTTGTGCAGCTATTTGCTGGTGACTCAGGAAGCGCGCCTCGGTCTCAACGGCCCGCAAGTGATCGAACAGGAAGCCGGGATCGAAGAGTACGACTCCCGCGACCGGCCCTTCATCTGGAGCCTGACCGGTGGCGAGCAGCGTTTCGCCAGCGGCTTGGTGGATCGTTACGTCGCCGATGATGTGGCACAGATTCGCCAGCAGGTCGGTGCGTTGCTGCAACAGGGTTTGCCAACCCGGCCGCGCAGTCAGCGCTCCGATTGGTTTCTGCAACGTCTGGCGAGCCTGGACACCGATAAGCAAATCGAGCCTGCGGTGGTTCGCGATCTGTATCAAGGAGAGCGCTCATGAGTGGTTATTCGATGCGCGGTTTGAACTGGTTCAACGCATTGAGCGCGGGTGCGAAAGCGGTGGAAGGTTTGCCGCCGTCGTTGAAGGTGGCCGATGGCGAACTCGGACGCTTTATTGCTGTGGTTGCTGACCCCGACAACCGTTTTCCACGGGCTCGCAACGGCGAAGTCGGTTTGCTCGAAGGCTGGGGCCTGGCCAAGGCGGTGGATGACGCAATCACGGCAGATCGCGACAACACACGGAAACGCCCGATCATCGCCATCGTCGATGTACCGAGCCAGGCTTACGGTCGTCGCGAAGAAGCCCTCGGCATTCATCAGGCCCTGGCCGGTGCGGCGGACAGTTATGCCCGCGCCCGTCTGGCCGGGCATCCGGTGATTGCGCTGCTGGTGGGCAAGGCGATGTCCGGGGCGTTTCTGGCCCACGGTTATCAGGCCAACCGCTTGATTGCCCTGCGCGATCCCGGGGTGATGGTGCATGCGATGGGCAAGGCTTCGGCGGCGCGGGTGACATTGCGCAGTGTCGAGGAACTGGAAGCGCTGGCCGCCAGCGTGCCGCCGATGGCCTACGACATCGACAGCTACGCCAGCCTCGGATTGCTCTGGGAAACCCTCTCGGTGCAGCAGATCGAGCAGCCGACGACGGAGGATCTGACGCGGGTCACCGAGTGCCTGAAACAGGCCATCGACGATATCTCCGGCAATGACTTGAGCAAACGTCTCGGTGCGAAAAACCGTGAGGCCTCCAGCCGCGTGCGTGAACTGCTGAGGGCACAGTGGTGAACTTGCCATTGGCCCACGACCTGCTGTGGGGCATGACTCCTGCGCAGTTGCCAGCGGATGCGCCGCAGTGGGCGATCGAGTCGCTGGCTGCCGGGCAACCGGTGGTGGTGCGGCGCGCGGTGAGTGCAGAAGGTTGGGTCGCGGTGGGTATTCGCGGTGTGTTGCGTGAGCAGCGCCTGGCGGCGTTCATGAGTCTTGATGCAATCGTGCGTCGGATCAGTCCGGAGGCGCTTTGTCATGTCGATTGCGAGCACGATCTGTCAGTGATGCAGGCACTCAAACAACTGCGGCCGATGCTCGATGATTGTGGTTGGGTCTGGGGTGTCAGCGGCAGTGTCGGATTTGAGTTGGCCAGTGGTTTTACCGCGATGCACGCGGCCAGTGACCTCGATCTGATTCTGCGTACCCCGCAGCTGATCACCCGTAATCAGGCACGCAAACTGGTCGCGGGTTTCGATCAGGCTGTATGCCGGGTGGATATGCAATTGCAGACGCCGTTTGGTGCTGTGGCGCTGCGCGAATGGGCCAGCGGTTCGGCCCGGGTGCTGCTGAAAACTCAGCATCAGGCCTGTCTGGTCACTGACCCGTGGAACCCGCAGGAGCAGGCAGCGTGAGCAGCCTGTTGGTGTTCCCCGGCCAGGGCGCGCAGCAACCGGGCATGCTCCAGCGTTTGCCTCGGGCAACCTTGATTGAGGCCAGCGACGTGCTCGGTGAGGATGTCTCGCTGCTCGATTCGGCCGATGCGCTGCGCAGCACCCGGGCGGTTCAGCTGTGCCTGTTGATCGCCGGGGTCGCCGCCTCGCGGCAGTTGCTGCAGGACGGACTCACGGCGGATTACGTCGCCGGCCTGTCCATCGGTGCGTACCCGGCAGCGGTGGTCGCCGGGTCGCTGAGCTTCAGCGATGCGTTGCATCTGGTCAGCCTGCGTGGCGAGTTGATGCAGCAGGCTTATCCACAGGGCTACGGCATGGCCGCGATTATCGGTCTGCAGTTATCCACCGTCGAAACGCTGCTGGCGCAGGTGCACAGCGCGGAGTCGCCGGTGTACCTGGCCAACATCAACGCCGATAACCAGGTGGTGATTGCCGGCAGTGACGCGGCGATGCAAGGGGTGGCGGAACTGGCGCGCAGTCGTGGCGCCGGTCTGGCGAAACGTCTGGCGGTGAGCGTGCCGTCGCACTGTCCGCTGTTGGAAAAACCTGCGCAAATCCTCGCCAAAGCCTTCGCCAAGGTTGAACTGAAGCGCCCGACAATCGCGTACCTGAGTGGCAGCCGCGCGCGTCCGCTGATCAAGCCTGACGCCCTGCGCGACGACCTCGCTTTCAACATGTGCCGCGTGGTGGACTGGCGCGGCACCGTACAAAGCGCCTACGAGCGCGGCGTGCGTTTACAGATCGAACTGCCGCCCGGTGCGGTGCTGACCGGGCTGGCGCGCCGGGTGTTCGAATCGGGCACGGTCACTGCCTTCGACAGTGCGCGTCTGGACACCTTGCAGGCGCTGTTGCGAGAGGAGGGAGACCGCCGACCCTAAACCGCCGCGACTCAGGCTTCGAACAACAAAAACAACATTCGACGATGCACTTTGAGGACTACAACAATGATTATTTACGGTGTGGCGCTGTTGGCGATCTGTACGCTGGCAGGGGTGATCATGGGTGACATGCTCGGCGTGTTGCTGGGCGTCAAATCCAACGTCGGCGGGGTCGGCATCGCCATGATCCTGCTGATCTGCGCGCGGTTGTGGATGCAGAAACGCGGCGGCATGACCAAGGATTGCGAGATGGGCGTCGGCTTCTGGGGCGCGATGTACATTCCTGTGGTGGTGGCGATGGCCGCGCAACAGAACGTCGTCACCGCCCTGCACGGCGGTCCGGTGGCGGTGCTGGCGGCAATCGGTTCGGTGGTGGTGTGTGGCTGCACGATTGCCCTGATCAGCCGCACCCATAAAGGCGAACCGTTGCCTGACGAACCGGTGGAAGTCACCCCGGTCGGTACCCCGGTAGGAGGTCGCTGACATGTGGGCACTCATTGAAAACGGTCTGGAACACAACGGCCTGATCACCGCGTTCGCTTTCGTCGGCGTGATCATGTGGGTCTCGGTGATTCTCTCCAAACGCCTGACCTTCGGGCGCATTCATGGCTCGGCGATTGCCATCGTCATCGGTCTGGTGCTGGCCTGGGTCGGCGGCACCCTGACTGGCGGGCAAAAAGGCCTGGCCGACCTGACGCTGTTCTCCGGCATCGGCCTGATGGGCGGGGCGATGCTGCGGGATTTCGCGATTGTCGCCACGGCGTTCGAAGTGCAGGCGACCGAGGCGAAGAAGGCCGGGTTGATTGGCGTGATCGCGCTGCTGCTCGGTACGGTGTTGCCGTTCATTGTCGGCGCGTGCATGGCCTGGGCCTTCGGCTATCGCGATGCGGTGAGCATGACCACCATCGGCGCGGGCGCGGTGACCTACATCGTCGGCCCAGTGACCGGTGCGGCTATTGGCGCGACTTCGGATGTGATGGCGCTGTCGATTGCTACCGGGTTGATCAAGGCGATTCTGGTGATGGTCGGCACGCCGGTCGCGGCGCGCTGGATGGGCCTGGATAACCCGCGTTCGGCGATGGTGTTTGGTGGTCTGGCCGGGACGGTGAGCGGGGTGACCGCAGGGCTGGCGGCGACGGATCGGCGGTTGGTGCCTTATGGGGCGTTGACGGCGACGTTCCACACCGGGCTCGGGTGCTTGCTGGGGCCTTCGCTGTTGTTCTTCATTGTTCGCGGGATTGTGGGCTAGATCCGGAATTTCAGTTGTCTGCGCTGACGCCTTCGCGAGCAAGCTCGCTCCCACACTTGGAATGCATTCTCCTGTGGGAGCGAGCTTGCTCGCGAAGGGCGCAACTCGGTGTCAGATCTGGCGATTGGCATACATCCGACACTCCGCCAGCAACGCCAGCAGATTCGGATCGCGCTCCTTGGCCTTCAAGAAGACCACGCCAATGTGCTGCTGCAAGCGGTACTTCTCCTGCAACGGGATCAGCTTCACCCGATTCTCGTACACCGCCGCAATCCGCCCCGGCAGCAACGCATAGCCGACCCCGGAGCTGACCATGCTCAGCAGGGTGAAGATGTCGTTGACCTGCATCGCCACCTTCGGCTCGAACCCCGCCTGCTTGAACACCCGGATACCGTCCTGATGCGTAGCGAAGCCCTGGGTCAGGGTGATAAAGGTTTCGTCACGCACCTCGGCCAGATCGACTTCACTGCGTTGGGCGAACCTTGAATCTGCCGGTGTGGCGAGGAAAATGTCGTCGGAGAACAGCGGGATCTGCTCGCAGTCCGGGTCGCTGACCGTGTCGTCCAGCGACACCAGAATCGCGTCGACTTCCATGTTCTTCAGCTTGTACAGCAGGTCGATGTTGGAGCCGAGGATCAGGTCGATGTTGAGTTCGCTGCGGCGGATCTTCAGGCCCATGATCAGTTGCGGTACGGTTTTCACCGTCAGCGAGTACAGCGAGCCGAGTTTGAAGCGTTCAGCGGAGAAGCCGGCGGCCTCGCGGGTCAGGCGCACACTCTCGACCACGTCCTGGATCAGCTTCTGCGCGCGTTCTTCGAGCACGTAGGCGCTTTCCAGGGGCGTCAGGTTGCGCCCTTCATGCTTGAACAGCGGGCAGCGCAGGGCGCTTTCCAGCGAATGGATCGCCCGGTGCACGCTGACATTGCTGGTCTGCAACTCGGCTGCGGCACGCGCCAGATTGCCGGTGCGCATGAAGGCGAGGAACACCTCGAGTTTTTTCAGGGTCAATTCTTCGTCGATCAGCATGGCGCGGACTCTTTTTAGAATGCGTCGATTGTGCCCGGTATGCGCCGCTCTTTGTAGGAGCTGCCGAAGGCTGCGATCTTTTGATCTTTTAAACGGAAACATTGCGCTTTTACGCTCAAGGCCCGAGCCTTGCGCGTTGCGGTAACGAATCTTGAGGTGAGCGACACATGTATCACGGGGAAAAACTCAACGCCTGGACGCATCTGGTCGGGGCCGTGGCTGCGTTTATCGGCGGCGTGTGGATGCTGGTGATTGCCAGCCTCGACGGCAGTCCGTGGAAGATCGTCAGCGTGGCGATCTACGCCTTTACCTTGTTGGTGCTCTACAGCGCTTCAACCGTGTACCACAGCGTGCGCGGGCGCAAGAAAGCGATCATGAAGAAGGTCGATCACTTTTCCATCTATCTGCTGATCGCCGGCAGCTACACGCCGTTCTGCCTGGTGACGTTGCGCGGGCCGTGGGGCTGGACGTTGTTCGGGATTGTCTGGGGGCTGGCGCTGATCGGTATCCTGCAGGAGATCAAGCCACGCTCGGAAGCGCGGATCCTGTCGATCGTGATCTACGCGGTGATGGGCTGGATCGTGCTGGTGGCGGTCAAACCGTTGATCGCGGCGCTGGGCACAGCAGGCTTTGCCTGGCTGGCATCGGGCGGGGTGTTGTACACCGTGGGGATCATCTTTTTTGCCCTGGATCACCGGTTGCGGCATGCGCACGGAATCTGGCATTTGTTTGTGATCGCCGGGAGTCTGCTGCACTTTGTGGCGATTCTGTTTTATGTCCTTTAGAACATCACAAATCCTGTGGGAGCGGGCTTGCCCGCGATGACGGACTGTCAGTCACTCATGTGTTGATGGGGCAACCGCAATCGCTGGCAAGCCAGCTCCCACAGGGACCAGGGTTTGCAGTTGTATCTGCGCGCGTCTGCTGAATATCTGCAACAAGTCGCCGAGGGTATGCGGTGGCGGTTCGGTGGCGCGGGTCACTGCGTACAACGTGATCGGCAAGGGCGGCGCCAACGGGCGGATTACGGTGCTGGTCGGCGAAGCACCGAGTGCCGTGAAAGGGTCGATCACCGCCACCCCGGCGCCAGACTCCACCATCGCCCGCGCCAGCGAATACGTCTGCACGGCGATCCGCACGCGAGGCGGTGGCTCGACCGCTTCCAGGTAGCTGTCGAGTCGGGCAGCCAGCGGGTCGGCGCTGGACAGCCCGATCAGCGGTGCTCCCGCCAACGCCATCAGCGGCAACGGCTGACCGGTTTCTTCCTCCGGCCAGTAACCTTTCGGCGCCAGCGCCACCAACACGCCCGAGGCCAATGCCTGCGCCTTCAATCCCGGATGATCCGGCAACTGCAACGTCAGGGCCACGTCCACTTCGCGCATCAGCAGATTCTGCATCAGCTCGCGGCTGTGGGCGCTGGAGAGTTCGCAGGCGATGTCCGGGAACTGTGCCGTCCATTGCCGGATCGCTGGCGGCAGCAACGACAGCGCCAGCGCCGGGGTCGCGCCGATCCGCAGGCTGTGGCCGGGCTCGCGGCGCAGGCTCTGGGCCAGGCGTCGCACGCCTTGCAGACTTTCCGTGACCTTGTCGACTTCGCGCTCCAGTTCCAGCGCTTCCGGAGTCGCCTGCAATTTACCGCGCACCCGCAGAAACAGCGGAAAGCCCAACTGCTGCTCGGCGTGCTGCAGCACTTTGGTCACCGCCGGCTGAGAGACGTGCAGCAATTGCGCAGCGGCGCTGACCGAGCCGGTCTGGCGAATGGCCTGGAAAATCTCGATGTGGCGAAGGCGCATGGTGAGTCCATAACCTTTGTTTATAAGTCTGGCATCTTTATTCATTGTTCGGCGCCTGTCACCTCACCCTAACCTCAGCCTCGTCTTCACATAGAAATAAGGACGGACATGGCTCAGCGCGTGTGCATCATCGGCGGCGGTGTGATCGGGTTGGCAACGGCCTATGCGCTGGTGCGCGACGGTTTCGAAGTGACTGTGGTCGAGGCGCGGCAGTCGCTGGGCAGCGAAACCAGTTTCGCCAACGGCGGCCAGTTGTCCTACCGCTATGTGGCGCCGCTGGCTGATGCCGGCGTGCCGTTGCAGGCGCTCGGCTGGATGCTGCGCGGCGACTCGCCGCTCAAGCTGCGCCCGCGTCTGGACCCGGCGCAGTGGCGCTGGATGGCGTCGTTTCTCGCCGCCTGCCGCACCTCGGTCAACCGGGAAAACGCGGCGCATCTGTTGCGTCTGGCGCTGTTCAGCCAGAGCACGCTGAAACGCTGGCGCGAGGATGACGGGCTCACCGGTTTCAACTGGCGGCGCAACGGCAAACTGGTGACCTTCCGCAATGCCGGCAACTTCGACCATGCGCGCAAGGGCTTGGCCGATCCGCAGCAACAACAGGTGTTGTCCGCCGCCGAATGTGCGCAGCTGGAACCGGCACTGACCGATGCGCCGTTTGTAGGCGCGATCTACACGCCGGATGAAGAAGTCGGCGACTGTCACGCCTTCTGCCAGCAGTTGGCGGCGCGATTGACGGCGTCGGGTCGCTGCGAGTTTCGCCTCGGTCAGGCAGTCACCGGCATTCGCCACAGCCACGGCGTCGTTACGGCGATTGAGCTTGGCAACGAACCCCTGCCAGTTGAACAACTGGTGATCGCCGCCGGGCACCGAAGCCCCTTGCTGGCGCTGCCCGGCCTGCGCCTGCCGCTGTATCCGCTGAAGGGTTACAGCCTGACCTTGTCGATCGGCGATGAGCATCGGGCGCCGGACGTGAGCATCACCGACTACGACCGCAAGATCGTCTACGCGCGCATCGGCGAACAGTTACGGGTGGCGGCGATGGTCGACATCGTCGGTTTCGACCCGGCGGTAGATCCCGAGCGGTTGGCACTGATCAAGCGCCAGGCCCGCGACACCTTTCCCGATGCCGGCAATTACGACGCGGCTGTGGAATGGGCGGGCATGCGCCCGGCCACCCCCACCGGCGTACCGCTGCTGGGCGCCACGGCGTATCGCAATCTGTGGCTCAACCTCGGCCACGGCGCGCTCGGTTTCACCCTGGCCTGCGGCAGCGGGCAGTTGCTCAGTGAACTGATCGGTCAGCAGCGTACATCCATTGACCTGCACGGGTTCAATCCCCGTGCGGCGTGACAGTTTCTGCTAAAACACCCCAACCACAACGGAGAATAACAATGCAAAAAATCACGTTGCTCGGCTGCACACTGGCGCTGTTCATCGGCGCCCAGGCACAGGCCAATGAAGTGCCGCTGACCGGCGCGCTTGGCAAGATCGCCAGCGCCAACAGCATCACCCTGGGCTATCGCGACGCCTCGGTGCCGTTCTCGTATGTGGGCGATCACACCGGGCAGCCGATGGGGTATTCGGTGGAGCTGGCGGGCAAGATTGTCGAGCGGATCAAGCAGCAACTGGCGTTGCCGGAGCTGAAGGTGAAGTACAACCTGGTGACGTCGCAGACGCGGATTCCGCTGGTGCAGAACGGCAGGGTTGATCTTGAGTGCGGCTCCACCGGGGTGACGGCCGAGCGGCAGAAACAGGTGGCGTTCTCCTACGGTTTCATCTACGTCAAAGGGCAGTTGCTGACCGCAAAGGACAGCGGCATTCACAGCTTCGATGACCTGCGCGGCAAGAACGTGGTGACCACCGCCGGCACCACCAACGAGCGCTATCTGAAGAGCTACAACCTCGACCACAAACTGAACATGTTCGTGATCAGCGCCAAGGATCACGGCGAGGCGTTCCAGATGCTGCAGTCGGGACGGGCAGCGGCCTTCTACATGGACGACGCATTGCTCTACGGCGAGCGGGCCAAGGCGCGGGACCCGCACAACTGGGTCGTGGTGGGGGAGGAACAATCGCGGGAAATCTACAGCTGCATGGTGCGCAAGGATGATCCGCCATTCCTCGCGCTGGTGAACGGCGCGCTGGCCGATTTGTACAGCTCGGGGGAGATCAACGGGATCTACCGTAAGTGGTTCGAACAGCCGATCCCGCCGAAAGGCTTGAACCTTGAGTTCCCGATGACCAGCGAACTCAAGGCAATCATCGCCAAACCGATCAGTGATCCGGTGCAGTGACGGGTTAGAAATCACCCCAAAGCTGCTGAGCCACCGCCAGTGCAACCACCGGCGCAGTCTCGGTACGCAGCACGCGTGGGCCGAGGCGGGCGGCGTGGAAACCGTTGGCCTTGGCTTGCTCGACTTCGGCGTCGGACAAGCCGCCTTCGGGGCCGATCAGGAACGCCAGGGTCGCAGGCTTGGCGTGGCTGACCAACGGCTCGGCCACCGGGTGCAGAACCAGTTTCAGCTCGGCTTCGGTCTGTTTCAGCCAGTCCGCCAGCAGTACCGGTGGATGTATCACCGGCACCCGCGAACGACCGCATTGCTCGCAAGCGCTGATCGCCACCTGACGCCAGTGCAGCAGGCGTTTGTCGGCGCGCTCGTCCTTCAGGCGCACTTCGCAGCGCTCGCTGAAGATCGGGGTGATTTCGCTCACTCCCAGTTCGGTGGCTTTCTGGATCGCCCAGTCCATGCGCTCGCCCCGGGACAGGCCCTGGCCTAGATGGATGTGCAGCGGCGATTCGACTTGGCCGGCGAGCTGCTCGTCGATCTGCACCACCACGCGCTTCTTGCCGACTTCCACCAGCGAGCCGCGAAACTCATGGCCGGAACCGTCGAACAACTGCACCGCATCGCCCTCGGCCATGCGCAACACGCGGCTGATGTAATGCGCCTGGGCTTCCGGCAGTTCGTGTTCGCCGGTGCTCAGGGGGGCGTCGATAAAGAAGCGGGACAGTCTCATTTCGGGTCTCTGGAAAGATGTGAATCAGTTGGATCGGAGTCGACTTCATTCGCGAGCAGGCTCGCTCCCACAGGAAAATGCATTCCAGGGTGGGAGCGAGCCTGCTCGCGAAAGCGGCAGTTCAGGCGCCACAAATTTTCAATCAGCCCGGATCACGGAAGCCCGGGTGGAAATCCTTCGGCACCGCCACGCTGACGCTGTCGCGAGTGGCGATGTCGATGCCTTCGCTGGCGACTTCGGCGAGGAAATCGATCTGCTCCGGGGTGATCACGTACGGCGGCAGGAAATACACCACGCTGCCCAGCGGCCGCAGCAGCGCGCCACGCTCCAGCGCATGCTGGAACACCTTCAGGCCGCGACGTTCCTGCCAAGGGTAGGCCTCTTTCGTGGCTTTATCCTTGACCATCTCGATGGCCAGGACCATGCCGGTCTGCCGCACTTCGGAGACGTTCGGGTGATCAACCAGATGCGCCGTGGCCGAGGCCATGCGCCGGGCCAGCGCCTGGTTGTTCTCGATGACGTTGTCCTGCTCGAAGATATCCAGCGTCGCCAACGCCGCCGCACAGGCCAGCGGGTTGCCGGTGTAGCTGTGCGAGTGGAGAAAGGCGCGCAGGGTCGGGTAGTCGTCGTAGAACGCGCTGTAGACCTCGTCGGTGGTCAGGCACGCCGCCAGTGGCAGGTAGCCGCCGGTCAGGGCCTTGGACAGGCAGAGGAAGTCCGGACGGATGCCGGCCTGTTCACAGGCGAACATGGTGCCGGTGCGGCCGAAGCCGACGGCGATTTCGTCGTGAATCAGGTGCACGCCGTAGCGGTCGCAGGCCTCGCGCAGCAGCTTGAGGTACACCGGGTGATACATGCGCATGCCGCCGGCGCCTTGAATCAACGGTTCGACGATGACTGCCGCCACGCTGTCATGATGCTCTGCCAACGTCTGTTCCATGGCGGCGAACAGATTGCGCGAATGTTCTTCCCAGCTCATGCCTTCGGGGCGCAGGTAGCAATCCGGGCTTGGCACCTTGAGGGTGTCCATCAGCAGCGCTTTGTAGGTTTCGGTGAACAGCGGCACATCGCCGACCGCCATCGCCGCCATGGTTTCGCCGTGGTAGCTGTTGGTCAGGGTGACGAAGCGCTTCTTGTTCGGCTGGCCGCGGTTGAGCCAGTAGTGAAAGCTCATTTTCAGCGCGACTTCGATGCAGGACGAGCCATTATCGGCGTAGAACACCCGGTTCAGGCCCTCGGGCGTCATCTTGACCAGGCGCTCGGACAGCTCGATCACCGGCTGATGGCTGAAACCGGCGAGAATCACGTGCTCCAGCTGATCGACCTGATCCTTGATGCGCTGGTTGATGCGCGGGTTGGCGTGGCCGAACACGTTGACCCACCAGGAGCTGACGGCGTCGAGGTAGCGCTTGCCTTCGAAGTCTTCGAGCCAGACGCCTTCACCGCGCTTGATCGGGATCAGCGGCAGCTGTTCGTGGTCTTTCATCTGGGTACAGGGATGCCACAACACCGCGAGGTCGCGTTGCATCCACTGGTTATTCAGGCCCATTTACAGTCTCCTCGAGGCGGCTCGCGTCAGGCGCGGGCAAACAATCGCGCAAGCCTATGCAATGCATCGCGTCGGAACAACCCATTGTGTCGATTGAGCTACTTTGTATGGGCCGATAGACGTCGCTGGCGGCGTTTTGATGGCTGACGTATTCTTCGCGGTTCTTTGGGTCGTCTGACCCGCAAAAACTGCTTTTTCCTACGTGTATTTCCGGAGTTCGCTGAATGTCTGTCGGTTGGCTGCGCGCCTGTGCGCTGGTGATGTTGGGGCTGTTCAGCGTTACGGCGCTGGCCAAGGATAAAACCGCAATCGTGATCGGCGGCGGCCTGTCGGGCCTGACCGCGGCTTACGAGCTGCAAAACAAGGGCTGGCAGGTCACGCTGCTCGAAGCCAAGCCGAGCCTGGGCGGTCGCTCGGGCATGGCCACCAGCGAGTGGATCGGCAACGACAAGACCCAGCCGGTGCTGAACAAGTACGTCTCGACCTTCAAGCTGAGCACCACGCCAGCCCCTGAATTCGTGCGTACCCCGGGTTATCTGATCGACGGCGAGTATTTCTCCGCTGCCGATCTGGCAACCAAGCAGCCGGCCACCGCCGATGCCTTGAAGCGCTACCAGAAAACCCTCGACGACCTGGCGCGCTCGATCGACGACCCGCAGAACCCGGCCGCGACCAGCACCCTGCATGCGCTGGATCAGATCAACGTGTCGAACTGGCTCGACAAGCAGAACCTGCCGGCCACCGCGCGTCAGTTGATCAACCAGGACATCCGCACCCATTACGACGAGCCTTCGCGTCTGTCGCTGCTGTATTTCGCCCAGCAGAACCGCGTGTATCGCGGCGTCTCTGACCGCGACCTGCGTGCCTCGCGTCTGGTCGGCGGCAGCCAGGTGCTGGCCCAGGCCTTCGTCAAACAGATCAAGACCATCAAGACCAACTCGCCGGTGTCGGCGATCACTCAGGACAAGGACGGCGTGACCGTCAAGGTCGGCAGTGTCGGCTACCAGGCTGATTACGTGGTGCTGGCCGTGCCGCTGCGCGCACTCAACAAGATTGCGCTGACCCCGGCGCTGGACGCGCAGCACCTGGCCGCGATCAAGGGCACCAACTACGGCTGGCGCGACCAGATCATGTTGAAGTTCAAGACGCCGGTGTGGGAAAGCAAGGCGCGCATGTCCGGCGAGATCTACAGCAACGCAGGTTTGGGCATGCTCTGGATCGAACCGGCGCTGAAGGGCGGCGCCAACGTGGTGATCAACCTGTCCGGCGACAACGCTCGCGTGATGCAGGCGTTCGGCGACAAGCAGATGGTCGATCAGGTGTTGATCCGTCTGCACGCGTTTTATCCACAGGCCCGTGGCTCGTTCACCGGTTATGAAATCCGCCGCTACAGCACCGACCCGTCGATGGGCGGCGCCTACCTGGCTTACGGCCCGGGCCAGATCAGCAAGTTCTGGCGCCTGTGGGAGCGTCCGCTGCAACGTGTAGCGTTTGCCGGTGAACACACCGACACCCTGTACCCGGGCACCCTGGAAGGCGCGCTGCGCACTGGTCAGCGTGCGGCCAGTCAGGTTGAAGACCTGGCCGCCGGCAAGTCGTTTGAACCGGCCAAAGTAATTCCGGCTGCAGCAGCGGCGGGCGCGGCGGGTGCCGTGGCGGCGAAGAAGGGTAACTTCTTCAGCAACCTGTTTGGCGGTTCGGATGACGAGAAGAAGCCAGAGCCTGCGAAGGCGCCTGAGCCGGCTCCAGCTCCAGCTCCAGCGGCGCCAGCGCCTGCACCGACTCCGGCACCTGCGCCAGCTCCGGTGGAAGCGCCGAAACCAGCGACTCCGGTGAAAGCCGAGCCGGCGAAGAAAGCGCCAGCCAAGCCTGCGGCGAAGAAACCTGCAGCGAAAACCGAGGCGAAAAAGGCCCCGGCCAAGCCTGCGGCGAAAAAGGCTGAGCCGGCGAAGAAGCCAGCGGCCAAGCCTGCTGCAGTGCCGGCTCCGGCGGCAGGCACGGACAGCAAAGCGCAGTAAGGCTTTGCGGTGAATGAAAAGCGCGGCTTCGGCCGCGCTTTTTTATTGCCTGTGAGAACCTCATCGCGGGCAAGCCCGCTCCCACAGATTTTGCGGTGAGCGCAGAGTTTGTGTGCGCTATTGTCCACTGTGGGAGCGGGCTTGCCCGCGATGAGGCCTGTTCATACAGCACATCATCAGGATCTTCCACCTGACATCCCGCCACACTTTTCCCGGTTAATCTTTCCTTAACAAGCCACTTACAGACTCTTGATCGTATTTCTCGATATTTCAAAGCAAAATTTTTCGCTTTAATTCGATAGATAACTCGCTAGTCTTGGTTCGCAGTTCTCACAGGATTTGGGCAATGCAGCTACGTAACTCTGCTTCACGCTATGGTTGGGTCAGCATCTTCATGCACTGGGGCGTGGCGCTGGCGGTCTTCGGACTGTTCGCGCTGGGTCTGTGGATGGTGGGGCTGGATTACTACAGCAGCTGGCGCAAAGACGCGCCGGATCTGCACAAGAGCATCGGTCTGGTGCTGCTGGGTGTGATGGTGTTGCGGGTGTTGTGGCGCTTTATCAGCCCACCGCCACCGACGCTGCAAAGCTACAGCCGCATGACCCGCCTCGGCGCCAAATTCGGCCACGGGTTTCTGTACGTCGGGCTGTTCGCTGTGATGCTTGCCGGTTACCTGATTTCCACCGCAGACGGTGTCGGGATTCCGGTGTTTGGTCTGTTTGAAGTGCCTGCGCTGGTTTCCGGGCTACCGGATCAGGCAGATACCGCTGGGGTGATTCATCTCTGGCTGGCATGGGCGCTGGTAATTTTTTCCGGCCTCCATGCGTTGGCAGCATTGAAGCACCACTTTATCGATCGTGATGCGACCCTGACGCGAATGCTCGGTCGCAAATCCTGAAATTCAACCTCGACTCAAAGGAAAAGAAAGCATGTTGAAAAAGACTCTGGCCGCTCTGGCAATCGGTTCGGCCGTACTGTCCGCGAACGTGATGGCTGCTGATTACACCGTCGACAAGGAAGGCCAGCACGCTTTCGTCGACTTCAAGATCAGCCACCTGGGCTACAGCTACATCACCGGTACGTTCAAGGACATCGACGGCAAGTTCAGCTTTGACGCTGCCAAGCCTGAAGACAGCAAAATCGAATTCAACGTGAAGACCGCCAGCGTGTTCACCAACCACGCCGAGCGCGATAAGCACATCGCCAGCAAAGACTTCCTGGACGTGGGCAAATACGCTGACGCCAAGTTCGTCTCCACCAGCGTCAAATCCACCGGCAAGAACGCCGCTGGCAAAGACACGGCTGACGTGACCGGCGACCTGACCCTGCACGGCGTGACCAAGCCAATCGTGGTCAAGGCCGTGTTCCTGGGCGAAGGCAAGGATCCATGGGGCGGCTACCGTGCCGGCTTCGAAGGTACTACCAGCATCAAGCGTTCTGATTTCGGCAAGATGATGGACCTGGGTCCACAGTCCGACAACGTCGACCTGTACATCTCGTTCGAAGGTGTGAAAGCGAAATAACTTCGCCGCCATACAAAAACGCCCCCGGTCGCAAGGCCGGGGGCGTTTTTTATAGCCCGCCACAACCCGGATCCCCTGTAGGAGCTGCCGAAGGCTGCGATCTTTTGAGAGGTTGGTTTTTCCAGGATCAAAAGATCGCAGCCTTCGGCAGCTCCTACAGAAAGCGGGTTCTGGGACATCCATAAAAAATGCCCCGGCTCTTTCGAACCGGGGCATTTTTCATTGCAGCGATAACTCAGCGATTGCGGGTCAGCAAGGCTGGTTTTTCGCCGCGCGGACGGGTCGGCAATTGATCAAGTTGCTCAGGCGTCGGGAAGCGGTCGGCTTTCGATTCCTTGTGCATGATCTTCGGCCCGGTGCTGCGCGGGTTCTGCACGGCCGGTTCGGCGCGTTGCTGATCGTCACGAGCCGGACGGCGGTTGCGCGAGGACTCGTCACGACGGCCCTGGCCGTCACGTGGGGCGCCGTTGCGCGGACCGTTGCGTTTGCCCGGTGGAGTGCCGGTGCTCGAACCGTTGCTGTTGCGCGGGCCGTTCTGGCGACCTTGCGATTGACCGCCGCGAGGTGCGCCGGCACCTGCGCCCTGGCCTGGCGCGCCCGGACGGCGACCACGACCACCGGCCGGAGCGGCTTTGGGCACGTAGTCAACGCGGTTACCGAAGTTATCGATATCGTCGTCGAGGAACTCGTCCGGTGCACGATCAGCCGCCGCGCGTGGTGGCTGGCTCGGACGCTGTTCGCGGCTCGGCGTGCCTTCACGGGGCTTCTGCTGGCGGGCAGGGCGCTCGCCGCGTTCGCCGGCCGGTTTTTCCTTGCCCTTGTCTTTGCCTTTGTCCTTGCGACCGCCGCCACCGCCGCCGCCATTCGGACCGTCGCCGCGCGGACCGCGGGAGTTGCGCGGGTTGCGCATGTCCGGACGCTCGCGCACTTCAGGCTTCTCGGCCTCGATGGTGCTGGCATCGAAGCCCATCAGGTCGCCGTCGGCGATTTTCTGCTTGGTCATGCGTTCGATGCTTTTCAGCAGTTTTTCTTCGTCCGGCGCGACCAGCGAGATCGCCTCGCCCGAACGACCGGCGCGGCCAGTACGGCCGATACGGTGCACGTAGTCTTCATCGACGTTCGGCAGCTCGAAGTTGACCACGTGTGGCAACTGGTCGATGTCCAGACCGCGAGCAGCGATGTCGGTCGCTACCAGAATGCGCACTTCACCGGCCTTGAAGTCGGCCAGGGCTTTGGTGCGGGCGTTCTGGCTTTTGTTGCCGTGGATCGCCACAGCCGGCAGGCCGTGTTTGTCCAGGTATTCGGCCAGACGGTTGGCGCCGTGCTTGGTGCGGGTGAACACCAGCACCTGTTCCCAGGCGCCGGCGGTGATCAGGTGCGCCAGCAGGGCACGCTTGTGGCTGGCCGGCAGACGGAACACGCGTTGCTCGATGCGCTCGACCGTGGTGTTCGGCGGCGTGACTTCGATGCGTTCCGGGTTGTGCAGCAGTTTGCCGGCCAGATCGGTGATGTCTTTGGAGAAGGTCGCCGAGAACAGCAGGTTCTGACGCTTGGCCGGCAGACGCGCGAGGACTTTCTTCACATCGTGCACGAAACCCATGTCGAGCATGCGGTCGGCTTCGTCGAGGACGAGGATTTCGACGTGGGACAGGTCAACGCTGCCTTGGCCGGCGAGGTCAAGCAGGCGACCCGGGCAGGCGACGAGGACGTCAACGCCACGGGACATGGCCTGGACTTGCGGGTTCATGCCGACGCCGCCGAAGATGCAGGCGCTGACGAATTTCAGGTCACGGGCGTAGATCTTGAAGCTTTCGTGAACCTGGGCCGCGAGTTCGCGGGTCGGGGTCAGGACCAGTACGCGCGGTTGGCGCGGGCCATGACGCTGGGATTTGTCCGGGTGACCGTTGGGGAACAACCGCTCCAGGATCGGAAGGGCGAAACCGCCGGTTTTACCGGTACCTGTCTGTGCCGCAACCATCAGGTCGCGACCTTGCAACACGGCGGGAATGGCCCGCTGTTGCACCGGAGTAGGCTCGGTATAGCCCGCATCTTCGATGGCACGGACTAAAGCCTCGGAGAGACCGAGGGAAGCAAAGGACATGAGTAATCCTGTTTTAGTTAGGGCTTGGCCCAATGGGAGTCTTGCCTGGCGCGAATCGCGTTTAAGAGGACGCGATCCCGTCCGGTCCTGCTGCGGTCTCGAAGGCACGTCAGGAGCGCTCGCGCGGGCTGAAAAGCTGCGCTGTAGCGGGACTGGAGGCCTGTTACGGTTCCGGGCGTCCGGGCGTGAGCCTGGCGGGAACGCCGGAGTATAACAGAGCAATCACTGCGCGCTGCTTTCCTGCTGCTCAACGGTTTTGCGACTGGCCGAGACGTTGCTCATTGGCGCGGCGTCGACCGGGGCTGCGCCGTAGCGTGCGCTGAGCTCGGCGTAGGCCGGTTCGCGCTTGAAGCGCTTGAGCTCGGCGCCAAAACGCGCCACCAGCAGATCCATCCCGGCATTGCGACGAACGGCCAGATATTGGCTCTGGCGGCTTATGACTGTAGGGTTTTCGCTGATTTGATCGCGGATATTCAACTGATCGAGCAAATGCTGACCGACGCGGCGATCGGTGATCAGCAAGTCGATGCGCCCGCGCAGCAGTTTGCCGAAGTTGGCTTCGTGGGTTGGCGCCGGTTCCCGGGTGAACAGTGTCGATTCGCGGAAGTCAGGGCTGTACAGATAACCCGGCGAGGTGCCGATGGTCAGGCCTTTGAGTTCTTCGAGTTTGCTGAACGGGTGTGGCCGGTCGTTGGCGTAGAACATCACGAACTCGACGTCCGACAGCGGTTCGATGGGGTAGAGCAGGGTGGCGTCGCGCTCGTCGCTGTGAAAGATGTCCAGTGCGCCGTCAGCCTGACCGGTTTCGAGCATCGACAGGCAACGTTTCCACGGCAAAAATTGCCATTCGACCTCGATGCCCAGACGCTTGAACACGATGGCCGTGGTTTCGTAATCCAGCCCGAGGTTCTTGCCGTCCTCTTCGTACACGTACGGCGCCCATGGCTCGGTGACAATGCGCAACTTCTCGCCCCGAGCGGCAAAGCTCAGGCAAGCAAAAACCAGCACCGTGAATAATTGCGCGATCAAAGGCATGGCTTGAGATTACGACGAGAAACGCGAAAGAGCCAGAAAGTGCCTGCACAAGCTCTAATTCGGGGATTCAAAAGCAAAAGATCGCAGCCACGACACCCCTGTAGGAGCTGCCGAAGGCTGCGATCTTTTGATTGTGCTTTGATGCTTTTTAGCGCGGCAACTTCAGGTTATTCCAGATCGCCAGACTAGGCTCGGCCTGGTTCATGGAATAGAAGTGCAGCCCAGGTGCGCCACCTTGCAGCAGGCGCTCGCACATTTCGCTGACAACCTGCTCGCCAAAGCGCTGAATGCTCTGGCTGTCATCGCCGTAGGCTTCCAGTTGCTTGCGAATCCAGCGCGGGATTTCCGCACCGCAGGCATCGGAGAACCGCGCCAGCTTGCTGTAGTTGGTGATCGGCATGATCCCCGGTACCACCGGAATGTCCACGCCCAGCGCCTGCAAACGGTCGACAAAGTAGAAGTAGCTGTCGGCGTTGAAGAAGTACTGGGTGATCGCGCTGTCGGCGCCGGCGCGGGCCTTGCGCACGAAGTTGGCGAGATCGTCTTCGTAGTTGCGCGCTTGCGGATGCATCTCCGGATAAGCGGCAACTTCGATGTGAAAATGATCAGCGGTTTCTTCACGAATGAATTCAACCAGTTCATTGGCGTGACGCAGCTCGCCGCTGGTCATGCCCATGCCGGACGGCAGGTCACCGCGCAGGGCAACGATGCGCTTGATGCCGGCAGCCTTGTACTCGTTCAGCAGTCCGCGCAGGTCGTCCTTGCTGTCGCCGACGCACGACAGGTGCGGTGCGGCCGGTACTTTGACTTCGCTTTCCAGCTGCAGAACGGTGTTGAGGGTGCGATCACGGGTCGAACCGCCAGCGCCGTAGGTGCAGGAAAAGAAATCGGGGTTGTACGTTGCCAACTGACGGGCAACGTTGAGCAGTTTTTCATGCCCAGCATCGGTCTTGGTCGGGAAGAACTCGAAGCTGTAGCGACGGTCTTGGGACATGGTCATACCCTTGGAAACACGTAAGCCGGACGCTGTACTCCTGTAGGAGCTGCCGCAGGCTGCGATCTTTGAAGATCAAAAGATCGCAGCCTGCGGCAGCTCCTACACAGAGCGGTCAGCAGCGCCAGTCAGGCAACGCGGTGCGCAAGGCACACCGCGTCGACGCTCAGCCAATCAGTAGCGGTAAGCGTGCGGCTTGAACGGGCCTTCGACGGTGACGCCGATGTAGTCAGCCTGTTGCTTGGTCAGTTGAGTGACCACGCCGCCGAAACCGCGCACCATTTCCAGGGCCACTTCTTCGTCGAGTTTCTTCGGCAGTACTTCAACGGTCAGACGCTCGGCTTTCTGGGCTGGCGACAGGTCGGCGTACTTCTGGCCGAACAGGAAGATCTGCGCCAGTACCTGGTTGGCGAACGAACCGTCCATGATGCGGCTCGGGTGACCGGTGGCGTTGCCCAGGTTCACCAGACGGCCTTCGGCCAGCAGGATCAGGTAGTCGTCGTTCTGCGCGTCGAAAGCGCCCGGGCCGGTACGGTGGATCTTGTGGACCTGTGGCTTCACTTCTTCCCATGCCCAGTTCTTGCGCATGAAAGCGGTGTCGATTTCGTTGTCGAAGTGGCCGATGTTGCAGACAACAGCACGCTTCTTCAGGGCTTTGAGCATGTTCGCGTCGCAAACGTTGACGTTACCGGTGGTGGTCACGATCAGGTCGATCTTGCCCAGCAGCGCTTTGTCGATGCTCGCTTCGGTGCCATTGTTGATGCCGTCGATGAACGGCGAAACCAGTTCGAAACCGTCCATGCAGGCCTGCATGGCGCAGATCGGGTCAACTTCGGAAACCTTGACGATCATGCCTTCCTGACGCAGGGACTGCGCGGAACCCTTGCCCACGTCACCGTAACCGATGACCAGCGCTTGCTTGCCGGACAGCAGGTGGTCGGTACCGCGCTTGATCGCATCGTTCAGGCTGTGACGGCAGCCGTACTTGTTGTCGTTCTTGGACTTGGTCACCGAGTCGTTGACGTTGATCGCAGGGATCTTCAGCTCGCCCTTGGCCAGCATGTCCAGCAGACGGTGAACGCCGGTGGTGGTTTCTTCGGTCACGCCGTGAACGCGGTCCAGCACCTGTGGGTATTTCTTGTGCAGCAGCTCGGTCAGGTCGCCGCCGTCGTCGAGGATCATGTTGGCGTCCCATGGCTGGCCATCTTTCAGGATGGTCTGCTCCAGGCACCACTCGTACTCTTCTTCAGTCTCGCCTTTCCAGGCGAAAACCGGGATGCCGGCGGCAGCGATGGACGCAGCAGCCTGATCCTGAGTCGAGAAAATGTTGCAGGACGACCAGCGTACTTCGGCACCCAGGGCAACCAGGGTTTCGATCAGCACGGCAGTCTGAATGGTCATGTGGATGCAGCCGAGGATTTTTGCGCCCTTGAGCGGCTGCTCGGAAGCGTACTTGCGGCGCAGACCCATCAGGGCCGGCATTTCCGATTCGGCGATGATGGTTTCGCGACGGCCCCAGGCAGCCAGGGACATGTCGGCAACTTTGTAATCGTTAAAATCGGCAGGCGTGATAACAGCGCTCATGAAGAGCCTCCATTCGTAATGTATGCGAATGGGCGCCGTTGTGCGTTTAGTGTCCGGCCGTGGCCAGTCAACGCCCCATCCGAGCCTGACAGGTTGATCCTGCTGCAGCGCCCCTCGGACAGGTGGCGGGAAAACGGTAGCAAGTGAAGGTTACCGTTTTGAAACGGGGGCGATTATAGCCGTCTAGACTGATCTTCCAAAGGGTTTCTGTCGGCCAGATGAAGATCGTTAATAGCGACCATAGTAGAAGGCTCATGGAGCATGACCGCCCGGTCTGCCAAGATGGCGCCATCTTTCGGCAAATGCTCAGGAGTGAACATGAATTTCCACACCCGCAAATGGGTAAAACCCGAAGACCTGAACCCCAACGGCACCCTGTTCGGCGGCAGCCTGCTGCGCTGGATCGACGAAGAGGCGGCGATTTACGCGATCGTCCAGTTGGGCAATCAGCGCGTGGTGACCAAGTACATTTCCGAAATCAACTTCGTCAGCGCCTCGCGTCAGGGCGACATCATCGAACTGGGCATCACCGCTACCGAGTTCGGCCGCACCTCGATCACCCTCACCTGTGAAGTACGCAACAAGATCACCCGCAAGAGCATTCTCACCGTCGAGAAAATGGTCTTCGTCAACCTCGGTGAAGACGGCCTGCCGGCGCCGCACGGTCGCACCGAGATCAAGTACGTCAAAGACCAGTTCAAGGAAGATGAGCTCGTCAGCGAGTAATGCGAGCCCTGTAGGAGCTGCCGCAGGCTGCGATCTTTTGACGTTGTTTTTGCAGAGCAAGATCAAAAGATCGCAGCCTGCGGCAGCTCCTACACTGTCATGCGTAAAACCGGGGATTTGCGTGGCGCATACAGAACGTATTCCAAGCAAGAACGGTCGTAGCTAAAAGCCCCCACCCGGTTCCCACGCCATGACCACCCCGACAGACGGCAAGACCCCCAACCTCTCGACCGATGAACAACATGAAGTCGAGAAAAACCAGCCGCCTCGCGCAGCGGTTCTGCATGAAATCATCCGCACGCAGGGCGATCAGGAACTGGAGCGCAGCATCGCCGCGTTGTGGTGGTCGGCGCTCGCGGCCGGATTGACCATGGGCCTGTCGCTGATGGGCATGGGCCTGCTCAATTCGCGCCTGCCCGAGGGTGACGAATTCAAGGTCATCGCCAGTTTCGGCTACTGTGCCGGTTTCCTCGCGGTGATTCTCGCCCGCCAGCAACTGTTCACCGAAAACACCCTGACCGCCGTCCTCCCGGTGATGACCAAACCGACTCTGACCAATTTTGGCCGGTTGATCCGGTTATGGGGCGTGGTTCTGTTCGGCAATTTGTGCGGGACGATTCTGGTGGCCTACGTGATGCTCGAGCTGCCGATCTTTGATACCAAGACCGATCACGCCTTCCTTGAAATCGGCCGCAAGGTCATGGAGAACCACGCCAGCCAGATGTTCGCCAAGGGCATCGTCTCCGGTTGGATGATCGCCACCATGGTCTGGATGATCCCGTCCATGGAGAGCGCGAAGATGTGGATCATCATCCTCATCACTTATCTGATGGCGTTGGGCGACTTCACCCACATCGTGGTCGGTTCGGCGGAAGTCTCGTACCTGGTGTTTGCCGGCGAGTTGGCGTGGAGTGATTTCTGGATGGTGTTTGCCGGTCCGACGCTGGCGGGGAACATCATCGGCGGCAGTTGCATCTTTGCCCTGATCAGCCATGCGCAGATCCGCAGCGAAAGCGGTGCGCCAAAGGAAACAGGCAAGGCCAAAGGGTCTGCGGATCAGGCCGAAAAGCCTGATCCGCAGCAGATCAGAAAATGATCAGTGGTGCGCGGGCTCGGCCGTGGTGGCCGGCTCGTCGCGGGTGGCATGCTTGACCAGCTTGCCGATGGTCAGGCCTTGCAACAGGATCGACGACAGCACCACGATGTAGGTGATGCTCAACAGCAAGTCGCGCTCCGGGCCCAGCGGCAGGGCCAGCGCCAGTGCCACCGAAACACCACCGCGCAAACCGCCCCAGGTCAGGATGCGGATGGTGCCACGCGGCACTGTGCGCCAACGCCGCAGCAGAACGATGGCCGGGGCCACGGTGAGCAGGCGCGACAGCAGGATCGCCAGCGCCAGCAAGCTGGCCGCCGCCACGTGCGCCCAGTTGAACGGCAGCAGCAACAGCTCCATGCCGATCAGCGCGAACAGCAGGGCGTTGAGCATGTCATCGAGCAGTTCCCAGAAGCCGTCGAGGTACTTGCGGGTCATGTCGTTCATCGCCAGGTTGCGCCCCAGGTTACCGATGATCAGACCGGCCACCACCATCGCAATCGGCGCCGAGACGTGCAGCTCGGTGGCCATCGCCGAACCGCCAATCACCAGCGCCAGCGTCAGCATCACGGTGATCTGATGCTGCTGGACGCTTTTGATCATCCGGTACACCCCATAACCGATCAGCCCGCCGAACAGCACGCCGCCAAGGGCTTCATGAACGAACAGCATGGCCGTGGCGCCGAGGGTCGGCGTTTCACCCAATTGGGCGATGCCCAGCAGCACGGTGAACACCACGACCGCGGTGCCGTCGTTGAACAACGACTCGCCGACGATGGTGGTTTTCAGCGGCTTCGAAGCGTTGGCGGTGCGCAGTACGCCGAGCACCGCGATCGGGTCGGTCGGCGAAATCAGCGCGCCGAACAGCAGGCAGTAGAGGAAGCTCACGTGCCAGCCGAACAGGGCAAAAATGTAATAGGCGAGGCTGCCGATCACGGCGGTGGCAATCAGCACGCCGAACGTCGCCAGCAGGCCGATGGGCCAGCGATAGCTGCGCAAATCGTTGAGGTTGACGTGCAGGGCGCCGGCGAACAGCAGGAACGACAGCATCCAGTTCATCAGCAGATCGCCGAAGTCGATCTGGCCGATCAATTGCTGCACGCGTTCTTCGAGGCCGGGGTAGCCGAGCACGCTCAGGCCCTGCAGCAACAGGGAGAACATCAGCGCGGTGACCATCACGCCGATGGTCGGCGGCAGGCCGATGAAGCGGTAATTGACGAAGGTGAGAAGGGTGGTGAGGCAGATAAAAGCGGCTACAAGTTCTAGCATCCGGGCTCCATTGGATGGGGGGGAAGTCAGCGCCCCGATTCTTCGGCGCGAATGTTGGATGGGCTGTTTCGGGGTGGGGACACAATCGCATCCCTCGGTTGGTCAGCGGTACGCATTGGTGTAGGGTCAACAAAAAATCAAGGAGTGGGACGTGGCGGCGACAGTTCTGGTGTTGATGGCGGCGCTGTTGCATGCGACGTGGAATACCCTGATCAAGTTCAGTGCCGAACGGCTGTTGGTGGTGGCGTGCATGGACACGGTGGCGCTGTTGTTCGTGGCGCTGGCATTTCCGTTCATCAGCCTGCCACCGGCGCAAATCTGGCCGTGGATTCTGGCGTCGGCAGCATTCGAGCTGCTGTATCGCTATCTGCTGATCCAGGCTTATCGGGTCGGCGACCTCGGGTTGGTCTATCCCTTGATGCGCGGCTTGTCGCCGCTGGTGGTGCTGGCGCTGACCCTGATCTTCGCCGGCGAAGTGCTCACCACGCAGCAGATCTTCGGGATCATGCTGATTCCGCTGGGCATGGTCTGCCTGCTCTGGCAGGGCGGTGGTGGTAAGCATTTGCCGTGGTCGATGCTGCCGGTGGTGGCGCTGATCGGGCTGTGCATCGGTTGCTACACCTACATCGATGGCCAGGCCTTGCGGCGCTGGTCGCATCCACTGGATTACCTGGTCTGGGTCACGCTGCTCAGCGCCTGGCCGTTTCCGTTGCTGGCGTGGGTCGCCAAGCGCCCGGCGTTTCTGGTGTTCTGGCGCGAGCAATGGAAGCTGGGGCTGGCGGTCGGGTTCTGCGTGTTGTTCAGCTACGCTCTGGTGCTATGGGCGATGCAGTTGGGCTCGATTGCCGAGGCGGCGGCCTTGCGTGAGATCAGCGTGATCCTGGTGGTGCTGTTCGGCATGCGGTATCTGAAAGAACCTTTCGGCAGGCCGCGGCTCTTAGCCTGTGGGCTGGTGCTGATCGGCATGCTGGTGATGAAGTTCTGACGGCCCGCCATTTCCAACACTCGAAAAAAGGACGGCGTTATGACGGTGGCTCTGTGGTGTGTATTGATCGCGATTTTCCTGCCGTATGTGTGCACGATTGTGGCCAAGGTCTCGGGCGGTTTCCGGCTCAGTGACAATCATGATCCTCGGGACTTTCTCGATAGCGTGGGCGGCGTCGCCCGACGGGCGCATGCGGCACAGCTGAACAGCTTCGAAGTGATGCCGGCATTTGCTGCCGCAGTGATTGTTGCGCATCTGGTGGGCACGGCGCAGCTAGTGACCGTGAATGTGCTGGCGGTGCTGTTTATCACCAGTCGCCTGCTGTACATCATTTGTTATCTGGCGGACTGGGCGATCTTGCGGTCGCTGGTGTGGTTCGTCGGGATGGGGCTGATTGCTGCGTTCTTCTTTGTGTCTGTCTGATTCTCGGGTGCTGCTGCCGGCCTCTTCGCGGGCAAGCCCGCTCCCACAGGGCTTGGGTGTACACAGGATTTGTGCTCGCCATGGATACCTGTGGGAGCGGGCTTGCCCGCGAAGGCGGTAGCTCTGGCGCCGAGGCGCTTAAGGCTTGTCCTTAACCGTATCGGCCACCTGCGGTACTTGCGGCAACGCCGCACCTTTAGGCCAGAGCATCCAGATCTGCCCCTGCTGTTTCATGTCCCCGGCCAGTTGCCCGGCTGCGTCGCCGGTGCCCCAGAACAAGTCCGCGCGCACCTCGCCGGCAATCGCGCCGCCAGTGTCCTGCGCCGCGACCGGGCGAACCAGAGCGGTGCCATCCGGACGGGTGGTCGACAACCACAGCAGACTGCCCAACGGAATCACCTTGCGATCCACCGCCGCGCTATAGCCGGCCGTCAGCGGTACGTTCAACGAGCCGCGCGGGCCTTCATTGCTGTCCGGGTTGCGAGTGAAAAACACGTAGCTCGGGTTGCTGCCCAGCAGCTCCGGAATGCGCGACGGGTTGGCCTTGGCCCAATTGCTGATCGCGCTCATGGTCACGTCTTCTTTCTTCAACTCGCCCTGTTCCACCAGCCAGCGGCCGATCGGCCGGTACGGGTGGCCATTCTGGTCGGCGTAGGCGATGCGCAGTTGTTTGCCGTCCGTCGTCTGAATCCGCCCGGAGCCCTGAATCTGCAGGAATTGCAGGTTCATCGGATCGGTCAGGTACGCCACCACCGGGGCTTTGACGCCTTTGGATTCGATGGTTGCGGCGTCGTCATACGGCTTGAGCACCCGACCTTCGAGGCGACCGCGCAGGCGCTTGCCCTTGAGTTCGGGGTAAATGCTGTCCAGCGACACGATGATCATGTCTTCGGGCACACCATAGACCGGCACGTTGGCTGTTTCGGTGGGGGTCAGGCTGCCGGGGTAGACCGGCTCGTAGTAACCGGTGATCAGGCCGTTGGGGTTGTCGTGTTCGGCGCGCAACCCGAACACGTCGAGGTTCTGCTTGAGGAACGCGCGAATCTCGTTGGCGCTTTGCGGCACGCTGGCGGCTGCCGCGCAGGTGCCACCCCAGATCGGATCAGCCTTGAGTCGGGTGCAGGCGCTGCGCCACGAGCCGAAACCGGCGACCAGGTCGCTGTCGGACACCGCCGGCAAGGATTCCCAGGTGGCGCTGGAATAAGTCGCCAAGGCGTGGGTTTTCGGTTTGGCATTGTCGCCGCCCGTACAGCCAGCAAGGATAGCCAGCAGCGGCAGGGTTGCGATCAGCGGGTGACGCCAGGCCTTGAAACGGTGGTTCATGGAGTGATTCCTGTGCCGGTTGCCCGAGTGCTCCATGCGCTCGGGCAACCCGTATTTTTAATAGGGCTATTGGTGTTTGACGGCGACGCGAGGATACTGGCCGCCGAATTCCGTGACCTGAAGCCACCATGACTCTTAAAAGAATTGCTGTTGTATTGCTGGCCTGTCTGACCTTGTCCGCCTGTGGCGGCGTCGATCCGAATTCGCCGCTGGGTCAACGCAAGGCGATCTTCAAGCAGATGCTCAAGACCGGTGAAGACCTGGGCGGCATGTTGCGCGGGCGCATTCCGTTCGACGGGCCGAAATTCGAGGAGGGTGCGGTGAAGCTTGATGCGTTGTCCCATGAACCGTGGAAGCATTTCCCGCAGGTGCGTGAAGAAGATCACACCAGTGCCAGGGACGATGTCTGGCTGCGTCAGGCCCGCTTTCAGGAACTGGCCCGCAACCTTGAGGCGGCCACCGGTGAACTGGTGATCGCCAGCAAGGTTGAGCCGTACAAGGCCAGTAACCTGGGGCCAGCGGTGCAGAAAGTCGAAGATGCCTGCAGCGCTTGCCATAAAGAGTTTCGGGATCATTGATTGTCGGAGACTGCCGGACGACTGTGGCAGGGAGCTTGCTCCCGCTCGGCGGCGCAGCCGTCGTAAACCCATTCAACCAAGTTGAGTCTGGTATAGCGCGATTGAATGGAGTTTGGGCCGCTTCGCGGCCCAGCGGGAGCAAGCTCCCTCGCCACAGGAAATCGCCCTCAATACGGGTTACTTGTCAATCTGGTCCAGCGCATCCTGCAGTTCTTTGCGCGACTCGGCGAGTTTGTTTTTGCGCTTGTCGATCTTCTCCGGATCACCTTTCTTCATCGCCTTGTCGAGATCAGCCTGACGCTTGCTGACTTCGTGCTTGGCTTCCAGCACCTTGTTCTCGCGTTCTTTCTTCAGGCCCGCATCGGTGCAGTTTTTCGTCACTTCCTCCAGAGCGGTTTGCAGACCCGCCTGCTGGTCGGTGTTGCCTCGGGATTTGGCTTGTTCGATCTGATTGATGATGCCCTGCTTCTTCGCGGCGCAACCGGTCAGGCCCGGTGCATCTTCGTCGGCCATCGCAGGTGCGGCCAAAACGCCACAGAGGGTCAGCAAGGCGAGCGGTGCAAGAAATTTCATAAAAGCTCCATGTGCGAAGGCAATCGGGTCGGTGGCACTGCGCTGTTTGAGCGTCTGACGTTCCTTCGGTTCCCGGCTGCCGGGATTGCGTGATCAGAAGCCGTCGATTCCGGCGGCGCGTAATGTGTCACTCAAGGCCAGCACCTGCGGGTCGCGGAAGAATGCGCTCAATTGCGCCGCGCGGCCCGGGCCGATTCCGGCTTCTGCTTGCCATTGTTCGGTGTTGCGTTGTGCCAGCGCCTGCCACGAGTCGGCCAGTTGTGCCTGACCGGTGGGCGGTAAACCCAATGCTTTGAGCCACTGCGTGAACGGTCGTTGGCGGGCGCTGTGAAAACTGTTGATCAGACGTGCGCTGCTGCGCTCGCCGAAGCCGGCAATGTTAGCAAGCTCTGGCTCGTCGAGGGTCAACCAATCCAGCAGGTTGTTCAGGCGGCCTGTTTCCAGAAGTTTCTCCCAGGTGCCGCGCCCGACATTCTGCAGCGCCAGGCCTTGTTTGCCACTGAGCCAGGTCAGGCGCGCGAGAAACTGGCTTTCACAACCGGGTGTCGGTTGCCAGCAACTCAAGGCGTGGAAGTCGCGCGTGTCGGGAATGTCGAGGGCGGCTCGTTCGGTAGTGCGCAGCACCACACTGTCGAGTCGCGGGATGGTCAACCCGGCCAGGCTGATTGCTACTTGATCGCCGGGGCGGATATCCAGCGCCTGCCAGCGCTTGAGTGAACCGGCGCTGACGCGTTTGATCTCGCGGTCATCGAGCATCACCGGCGACAACTCCAATACCGGCGTGATGCGTCCACTGCGGCCGACCTTGAAATTCACTTTGCGCACCTCTGCCAGCGCTCGGGTAAACGGGTATTTCCAGGCGACGGCCCAGTAGGGCGCGCTTGCCTGCCAGCGCTCGGCCGGTGGGCGCTGGCTCTGGCGCAGGACAATGCCGTCAGTAGCGAACGGCAGGGGCGATCGATACCAGTACTCCCGCCATTTTTGCGCGTCGGCAAGGTTGGTGATGGCCTGACTGAATGGCGCTGTCGTGGCAAAGCCCAATGTCGCTAGCGTCGATATTCTTTCCGGCAGATTCGCCGGCCCCTGCGGCCAGTCCCAGACGAACAGACCGATCCCGGACGCCTGATCTGTGCTCAAGGTTTTACGGCTCATCAGCCCGGCAACGGTGGCGCGGGCATTGACGCTGCCGGCGCTGGCTTGCACATGTTGATCCAGGCGCCAGTAGAGTTCGCCCTGCACCAGCAAGTCCAGCGGTTGAGACAGTTGTTGCGGAATGGCAGCGATCTTTTGCGCCGACGCTGTCCAGTCCTGACCGCTGATCCCGTCGCCGCGACTGATCGCTTGCTGCAACAGGCCGCGACGGTAAATCAGCGTGACGGCCACACCGTCGACCTTGGGTTGTACCCAGACATCCTGCCGATTCTTCAACCACGCTTGAACGGCAGCAGCTTCGTGAAGCTTGTCCAGACCGGTGTGGGCGACCGGATGCGCGACGGAGCCAGACACGCTGCGCAACGGTTCGGGCGCTGCGGGCTGCTGGAAGCACTGGCGCCATTGGTTGAGCCGCAGGCGCGATTGATCGTAGAGCTCGTCGGCAATCAGCGAGCGACCTTGGCGGTGGTAGGCGTTGTCCCATTGATCGATCTGCAGTTGCAGGGCCGAGATTTCAGTTTTTGCTCTGCTGGTAGACCAGTCGGGGCAGGCTGAGTAAGCGATCAGAGGGATGAAGCTCAGCAGAACAGCGGAAAACAGGCGCAGCGTGGCAAGCATTTTGAGCGTCCTTGCTCAGGGGAATGTTTGAAGGCTAGGCGAGGATTGCGGGTCGGGTAGCCTGGGTGTTTTGCGGGGTGTTGCGCAGCGTTAAAGTCAAAAGATCGCAGCCTTCGGCAGCTCCTACAGGGGGATGCGTTGTGTAGGAGCTGCCGAAGGCTGCGATCTTTTAATCCTGGCAAGCATGAAAAAGCCCCGCACGGCGCGAACCGTGCGGGGCTTTTTTTGCAGCCGGGAAGGGCTTACAGACCAGCGGCAGAACGCAGAGCGTCGGCGCGGTCGGTTTTTTCCCAGGTGAAGGTGGAGAAGGTGTCTTCGCCAACCGTCTTGGTCTGCGGAGCACGACCGAAGTGGCCGTAGGCTGCAGTTTCCTGGTACATCGGGTGCAGCAGATCGAGCATGGTGGTGATTGCGTATGGACGCAGGTCGAACACTTCACGCACCAGTTTGATGATCTTGTCATCGCTGATCTTGCCGGTACCGAAGGTGTTCAGCGAGATCGAAGTCGGCTGAGCGACACCGATGGCGTAGGACACCTGAATCTCGCAACGCTCGGCCAGGCCGGCAGCGACGATGTTCTTGGCAACATAACGGCCAGCGTAGGCAGCCGAACGGTCAACCTTCGATGGATCTTTACCGGAGAACGCGCCACCGCCGTGACGGGCCATGCCGCCGTAGCTGTCGACGATGATCTTGCGACCGGTCAGACCGCAGTCACCTACCGGGCCGCCAATGATGAACTGGCCGGTCGGGTTGATGTGGAACTGGGTGTCTTTGCTCAGCAGTTCGGCAGGCAGCACGTGCTTGACGATCAGCTCCATCACGCCTTCGCGCAGGTCTTTGTACGACACTTCTGGGTTGTGCTGGGTCGACAGAACAACGGCGTCGATACCGACCACCTTGCCGCCTTCGTAGCGGCAAGTCACTTGCGACTTGGCGTCCGGACGCAGCCACGGCAGCAGGCCCGATTTGCGGGCTTCGGCCTGACGCTGCACCAGCTGGTGCGAGAAGGTGATCGGCGCTGGCATCAGCACGTCGGTTTCGTTGCTGGCGTAGCCGAACATCAGGCCCTGGTCGCCGGCACCCTGATCTTCAGGCTTGGCGCGGTCAACACCCTGATTGATGTCAGGGGACTGCTTGCCGATGATGTTCATCACGCCGCAGGTCGCGCCGTCGAAGCCGACTTCAGAACTGGTGTAGCCGATGTCGCAGATCACATCACGAACGATCTGCTCCAGGTCGACCCAGGCGCTGGTGGTCACTTCACCGGCCACGATGGCAACGCCGGTCTTGACCAGGGTTTCCACGGCAACGCGTGCGTGTTTGTCCTGGGCAATAATGGCGTCCAGCACCGCATCGGAAATCTGGTCGGCGATTTTGTCCGGATGTCCTTCAGACACGGACTCGGAGGTGAAGAGGGAGTATTCGCTCATCTCGATGTTTTCCTGAATTTACCGATGGTGAGTGTCGCCAGCCGGTCGCTGAAAGTGGCGAACCTGGATCTGGAAACCATTACGTAAGCCTACATAGAGGCTGTCCCCGGGAACGAGTCCCGCAGCGGTGGCCCAACGGGCCAGATCGTCCTGTTCAAACCCCAACCACAGATCACCGCAGGCCTCCCTGGCCCAACTCTGGTTGTGGCTACATAACTCTGTCACGAGCAGGCTACCGCCCGGTTGCAGCAGGCCGGCCATGTGCTTGAGCGCTTCGGCCGGCGCGGCGAAATGGTGCAACACCATGTTCAGTACCACGCAATCGGCCTGAAGGCTGGAGCCATTCAATGCATCGGCCAATTGCAGGCTGACGTTAGCCAGCCGTTCACGTTCACATACCTGACGCGCCAGTTCGAGCATCGCCGGGCTGTTGTCCAGCGCGGTTACGGTGCCGAAGCGGCGGGCCAGTTCCGGCAGAAAAGCACCATCGCCGGGGCCGACTTCAATGGCCGTGGCAGCACCATTGAAGTTCAGTTTGTCGAGCAGGGCCAGCACGCTGTCGCGGTACTGCGGCAGACCTGCGATCAAGTCTTGCTGGGCGCGGAATTTTTCCGCAACCCGGGCGAAAAAATCCTGGCTGGCGGCTTCACGCTGTCCGTGGACCTGAGTGATGCGAGCCTGCACGTCCTCCGGCAGCGCCAGATTGTCGACTTCTTCTAACAGTGCTGCATGCAACTTGCCGCCCAGCAATTCGGTGTGGGGCAGGGCGCGGCGATAGAAAATCGCGTTGCCCTCGCGGCGCGTCGCCACCAGATCGGCCTGGGCCAGCACCTTGAGGTGGTGGCTCATGCCTGACTGACCAATGCCGAAAATCTGCGCCAGCTCCAGTACGCCGAACGAATCGTTGGCCAGCGCGCGCAATACATTCAGGCGCAGCGGGTCGCCACCGGCCTTGCACAGGGCCGCCAGCTCGTCGCAATCGTCATGGCGAATGGAAGGCACGCGTAAGTTCATGGGGCAGCAGTCTAGTGACGGTGGGAAATCGCCGCAAGGGCAATATCAAAAAGTTTTGATATTGCTCGATAGATGGCACTTCTCACTGGCTGGTTAACTCTACAAACGAACAGCGGAAAGGTTTCACCAGACGAAACCGCCGTCCAGCACGGGAAAAACGCCCTCGGATGACTATCTGTCATTGCCCCGAGGCGCTCCGGTGAGGGAAAATGCCCTCCTTTTTTCCGTTTCAATCTATTCACACCCAGGAGATCAGCGATGCCTAGCCGTCGTGAGCGTGCCAACGCCATTCGTGCCCTCAGCATGGATGCCGTGCAAAAAGCCAACAGCGGCCATCCCGGTGCCCCCATGGGTATGGCAGATATCGCCGAAGTACTTTGGCGCGACTACCTCAAGCACAACCCGAGCAACCCGTCGTTCGCCGACCGTGACCGCTTCGTGCTGTCCAACGGCCACGGCTCGATGTTGATCTACTCGCTGCTGCACCTGACCGGTTACGACCTGTCGATCGACGACCTCAAGCAGTTCCGTCAACTGCACAGCCGCACCCCGGGCCACCCGGAATTCGGCTACACCCCGGGCGTCGAAACCACCACCGGCCCGCTGGGTCAGGGTCTGGCCAACGCCGTCGGTTTCGCCCTGGCGGAAAAAGTACTGGGTGCGCAGTTCAACCGTCCTGGCCACAACATCGTTGATCACCACACCTACGTGTTCCTCGGTGATGGCTGCATGATGGAAGGCATTTCCCACGAAGTCGCTTCCCTGGCCGGTACCCTGGGCCTGGGCAAGCTGATCGCCTTCTACGATGACAACGGCATTTCCATCGATGGCGAAGTCGAAGGCTGGTTCACCGACGACACACCAAAGCGTTTCGAGTCTTACAACTGGCAGGTGATCCGCAACGTCGACGGTCACGATCCGGAAGAGATCAAGACCGCCATCGAAACCGCGCGCAAGAGCCCGCTGCCGACCCTGATCTGCTGCAAGACCACCATCGGTTTCGGTTCGCCGAACAAGCAGGGCAAGGAAGATTGCCACGGCGCCCCGCTGGGTGACGCGGAAATCGCTCTGACCCGTCAGGCGCTGAACTGGAACCACGGCCCGTTCGAAATCCCGGCCGACATCTATGCCGAGTGGGATGCCAAGGAAAAAGGTCGCGCCGCCGAAGCCGAATGGGATCAGCGTTTCGCTGCCTACTCTGCGGCGTTCCCGACCGAAGCCAACGAGCTGATCCGTCGTCTGAGCGGCGAACTGCCGGCGGACTTCGCGGAAAAAGCCTCGGCTTACATCGCTGAAGTCGCGGCCAAAGGCGAAACCATCGCCAGCCGTAAAGCCAGCCAGAACACCCTGAACGCGTTCGGCCCGTTGCTGCCGGAGCTGCTCGGCGGTTCGGCTGACCTGGCCGGTTCCAACCTGACCCTGTGGAAAGGTTGCAAGGGCGTCAGCGCTGAAGATGCCAGCGGCAACTACATGTACTACGGCGTGCGCGAATTCGGCATGACCGCGATCATGAACGGCGTGTCCCTGCACGGCGGTCTGGTGCCTTACGGCGCGACCTTCCTGATGTTCATGGAATATGCGCGCAACGCGGTGCGCATGTCGGCACTGATGAAGAAACGCGTGATCCACGTCTACACCCACGACTCCATCGGTCTGGGCGAAGACGGCCCGACGCACCAGCCGATCGAGCAACTGACCAGCCTGCGTTCCACGCCGAACCTCGACACCTGGCGTCCAGCCGATGCCGTTGAATCGGCGGTGGCCTGGAAAAACGCGCTGGAGCGCAAGGACGGCCCGTCGGCGCTGATCTTCTCGCGTCAGAACCTGCAGCATCAGGAACGCGACGCCGCCCAGATCGCTGACATCAGCCGTGGTGGCTATGTGTTGAAGGACTGCGCAGGCGAGCCTGAGCTGATCCTGATCGCCACCGGTTCGGAAGTCGGTCTGGCCGTTCAGGCCTACGACAAGCTGACCGGGCAAGGCCGCAAGGTGCGTGTGGTTTCCATGCCTTGCACCAGCGTGTTCGATGCGCAGGACGCCGGCTACAAGCAATCGGTTCTGCCGCTGCAGGTCAGCGCACGTATCGCGATCGAAGCGGCTCATGCCGACTTCTGGTTCAAGTACGTGGGTCTGGAAGGTCGCGTGATCGGCATGACCACCTACGGCGAATCGGCGCCGGCTTCGGCACTGTTCGAAGAATTCGGTTTCACCCTGGACAACATCCTGGGTCAGGCTGAAGAGCTGCTGGAAGACTAAAACATAGCGCGGCGACCCAAGTCGCCGCGTTCCCTGTAGGAGCTGCCGAAGGCTGCGATCTTTTGATCTTGATCTTGAACAACAGGATCAAAAGATCGCAGCCTTCGGCAGCTCCTACATGGGGTTGTGTTGTTAGCGAATACTATCGAGAACCCCATGCCTCAACCGCGTCCCTACAAAGTTGCACTCAACGGCTACGGCCGGATTGGTCGTTGCGTCTTGCGTGCGTTGTTCGAGCGTGGCGAGAAGGCCGGGTTTGAGATTGTCGCGATCAACGATCTGGCGGACATGGCCAGCATCGAATACCTGACACGCTTTGATTCCACTCACGGCCGGTTTCCCGGCGAAGTGCGTGTAGAAGGCGATTGTCTGCATATTAATGGCGACTGCGTGAAGGTCCTGCGCAGTGCCACCCCCGAAGGCATCGACTGGGCGGCGCTGGGCGTCGACCTGGTGCTCGAATGCTCCGGCGCTTACCACACCCGCGAAGATGGCCAGCGTTTCCTCGACGCCGGCGCGCCCCGCGTGCTGTTCTCGCAACCGATGGCCAGCGAGGCGGATGTCGACGCCACCATCGTCTACGGTGTCAATCAGGATTGCCTGACCGGCGCCGAACTGCTGGTGTCCAACGCCTCCTGCACCACCAACTGCGGCGTGCCGCTGTTGCGTCTGCTGGACAAGGCGATTGGCCTGGATTACGTGTCGATCACCACCATTCACTCGGCGATGAACGATCAGCCGGTGATCGACGCCTATCACCATGAAGACCTGCGCCGCACCCGTTCGGCGTTCCAGTCGGTGATCCCGGTGTCCACTGGTCTGGCGCGTGGCATCGAGCGCCTGCTGCCGGAACTTGCCGGGCGAATTCAGGCCAAAGCCGTACGCGTGCCGACGGTCAACGTGTCCTGCCTCGACATCACGATGCAGACCGCCACCGCGACCGATGCGGGCGAGGTCAACCGGATCCTGCGTGAAGCCGCCACCAGCGGCCCGCTCAAGGGACTGCTGGCCTACACCGAGTTGCCGCACGCCAGCTGTGATTTCAACCATGACCCACATTCGGCCATCGTCGATGCCAGTCAGACCCGTGTTTCCGGCCCCAAACTGGTGAACATCCTGGCCTGGTTCGACAACGAATGGGGTTTTGCCAACCGAATGCTGGACGTTGCAGACCACTATCTGCAAACAGCGATTTCAAAAAAACCTGCTCTCTAAGAACAGTTACTCAGGAAGTGCGACCCATGACCGTGTTGAAGATGTCCGACCTCGATCTGCAAGGTAAGCGCGTATTGATCCGCGAAGACCTCAACGTCCCAGTCAAGGACGGTGTTGTCACCAGCGATGCGCGTATCCTGGCTTCGCTGCCGACCATCAAGCTGGCCCTGGAAAAAGGTGCGGCGGTGATGGTGTGTTCGCACCTGGGCCGTCCGACCGAAGGTGAGTTCTCCGCCGAGAACAGCCTCAAGCCAGTCGCTGACTACCTGAGCAAGGCTCTGGGCCGCGAAGTGCCGCTGGTGGCCGATTACCTGGATGGCGTTGACGTCAAGGCCGGCGACATCGTGCTGTTCGAAAACGTGCGCTTCAACAAGGGCGAGAAAAAGAACGCCGACGAACTGGCCCAGCAATACGCCGCCCTGTGCGACGTGTTCGTGATGGACGCCTTTGGCACTGCTCACCGCGCTGAAGGTTCGACGCACGGCGTGGCCAAGTTCGCCAAGGTCGCCGCGGCAGGCCCGCTGCTGGCCGCTGAGCTGGAGGCACTGGGCAAGGCGCTGGGCGCGCCGGCCAAGCCAATGGCTGCGATCGTTGCCGGTTCCAAGGTGTCGACCAAACTCGACGTCCTCAACAGCCTGAGCCAGATCTGCGATCAACTGATCGTTGGCGGCGGCATCGCCAACACCTTCCTGGCGGCCGCCGGTCACCCGGTCGGCAAGTCGTTGTACGAGCCGGACCTGCTGGACACCGCGCGCGCCATCGCCGCCAAGGTCAGCGTGCCGCTGCCGGTGGACTTGGTGGTTGCCAAGGAATTCGCCGAAAGCGCCGAAGCCACCGTCAAGCTGATCGCTGACGTTGCCGCTGACGACATGATTCTGGACATCGGCCCGCAAACCGCGGCCAACTTCGCCGAACTGCTGAAATCGTCGAAAACCATTCTGTGGAACGGTCCGGTCGGCGTGTTCGAATTCGATCAGTTCGGCAACGGCACCAAAGTGCTGGCCCAGGCCATCGCTGACAGCGCCGCGTTCTCCATTGCCGGCGGTGGCGACACCCTGGCGGCCATCGATAAATATGGCGTGGCCGAGCAAATCTCCTACATTTCCACCGGTGGCGGCGCGTTCCTCGAGTTCGTCGAAGGCAAGGTGCTGCCAGCCGTAGAAGTCCTGGAAAGCCGGGCCAAGGCCTGAGGCCGCCCGGTTGGCCAGGCAAAGGAGTGTTCAGATGGTCAAGTCGTTAGCGCTGTTGTTGCTGACCGGTACGCTGGCGGCCTGCGGGAGTAACCCGAAGGCCGAGGCCACGCCCGCGCCGGATGCCGCGCAGAAAGGCTGCTACCAGGCCGACTGGCAGGCCGAAACCAATCCGGTGCTGAACAAGCGCTCGGGGCCGGACGGCCTGGACAAATACGAGACGCAAACCCCGGCCAAGGAACATGGTTGTCCTTGACCGGTCTGACTCTTTAACGCAGGGCTGGCGGCGTGCGCTGTCAGTCGAGGAACACGGATGAAAGGCTTGATCGCCATTGCGGCGTTGGCATTGTTGGGCGGTTGCGCGCAGATGAACCTGTTTCAGTCGTCCGCGCCGGCGGATAGCTGGACCACCTGGACCTGCGACAGCCAGGCCAAAGTGCTGTGGCGTTACGCCGATGCCGGCCAGAAGGAAGTCGATGTCCGGCTCGGTGGCGGTGATCAGGTCTATCGCCTGAAAGAAGAGCCGGGCGCCTCGGGCGTGCTGTACAGCGACGGCATGCTGGCGTTTCACGTCAAGGGTGACGAAGGCCTGGTGTACTGGGTCGCCACCAATGACCTGATTGGCCGCGGCTGCAAGGCCGAGTAATTGAAGCACTGCAATTCTCATGTGGGAGCGAGCCTGCTCGCGAAAGCGGTCTGACAGGCACTGCATCAACGACTGCGAGATTGCTTTCGCGAGCAGGCTCGCTCCCACAGGGGATCTGTGCAGTTCTCAGGATTTTGCTTTATCGAATCACCAGACCGGGCCTCAACCCCCGATCTGCAATCACTTGAATAGCCGCCGCCGCTCCGGCAGGCTGGCACGATTAACGACCCTCAACCGGGAGAGACACACACAATGGCACTTATCAGCATGCGCCAGATGCTGGACCACGCAGCCGAGTTCGGCTACGGCGTTCCAGCCTTCAACGTCAACAACCTTGAGCAGATGCGCGCCATCATGGAAGCCGCTGACAAGACTGACTCCCCGGTGATCGTCCAGGCTTCGGCCGGCGCTCGCAAATACGCCGGCGCGCCATTCCTGCGTCACCTGATCCTGGCCGCGATCGAAGAGTTCCCGCACATCCCGGTGTGCATGCACCAGGACCACGGCACCAGCCCTGACGTCTGCCAGCGCTCGATTCAACTGGGCTTCAGCTCGGTGATGATGGACGGCTCCCTCGGCGAAGACGGCAAGACGCCGACCGACTACGAATACAACGTCCGCGTGACCCAACAAACCGTCGCCATGGCTCACGCCTGCGGCGTTTCGGTTGAAGGCGAGCTGGGCTGCCTGGGTTCGCTGGAAACCGGCATGGCCGGTGAAGAAGACGGCATCGGCGCTGAAGGTGTTCTGGATCACAGCCAGATGCTGACCGACCCGGAAGAAGCCGCTGACTTCGTCAAGAAGACTCAGGTCGACGCCCTGGCCATCGCCATCGGCACCAGCCACGGCGCCTACAAGTTCACCAAGCCACCTACCGGTGACGTACTGGCGATCGACCGCATCAAGGAAATCCACAAGCGCATCCCGAACACCCACCTGGTGATGCACGGTTCCTCGTCGGTTCCGCAGGAGTGGCTGGCGATCATCAACCAGTACGGCGGCGACATCAAAGAAACCTACGGCGTACCGGTTGAAGAAATCGTCGAAGGCATCAAGTACGGCGTGCGCAAGGTCAACATCGACACCGACCTGCGTCTGGCGTCCACCGGCGCCATGCGTCGTCTGATGGCCACCAACCCGAGCGAATTCGACCCGCGTAAATTCTTCGGCGCGACCGTGACGGCAATGCGTGATGTGTGCATCGCTCGTTATGAAGCGTTTGGCACTGCCGGTAATGCTTCGAAGATCAAGCCGATTTCGCTGGAAGCGATGTTCCAGCGGTATTTGAAGGGTGAGTTGAACGCGAAGGTCAACTAAGCCCGGGTGTTGAGCTGCTTTTATGAGAAACCCGCCGAGAGGCGGGTTTTTTGTGGGCGTAATTAAACAAATATTTCCGCTAGCTCTTCAAGCGTAGGCATCACTGCCGGAACGACGGTGAACTCACAATCCAGAGCGGCAATAACACGTGCATAAGCGTTCATGCCCACGGAGAGGGTGCCTTTCTCTATAGCGATGACTTTGTATGGCGTCACTCTCGCGAGGTCGGCGAGTTGCGCTTGCGTTAGTCCGCGCTCCCTACGCTTTATGCGTAATTGGGTGGCGAGGCGGCTCATTAATAGAACGTGATCCATCTACTGTCTCTGTAACGTTCAAAGTTAAATGGCGTAAACGCTACATTTGATCGTTATGAGTCCGCTCGGCGCGGGTCCGCGTCTACTCGATCCCCAGGCTTTGTTTCAAGCTGCTTGCGCCGCCTTCTGCAGAGTGGCACTTCACAAGGCACAGCTAGGTGAATGGCACCTGTAATGGAAGTTTGGAAGATTTTTCGACGAAAAGTCCGTTATCAGGGACTACTCCTTCAGTTCAACGTGATCCAGTGCCTGATTTACCGCCAATTCACCGAGCATGACCACCTGTGCGATACCTAGTGCAGTCTTGCGGTGGGAGATATCGAGTGTTGCGGCGAAGTTGTTGAGCATTTCGCTGGCTGAACCCAGGGTTTCGCTGGCGTTGGCCAGCAGAGATTCGGTGTTGTACTTCGGGTTGGCGAGGTACATGGACTCTGGTTCGCAGGTGCTGGTCATGATGTGTGCGGCCGGGTTGAGGTAGTGGTCGAGGGCGCGCTCGGCGGCGTCGTGGAGCTTTCTTGAGTCGAGGGATTCGTAGGGGGAGGCCAGGTCGGTGGCTGGCGGGTGTGGTGTTGATTTGGTCATGTTTCGTCTCCGGTAAATGGAGCCGGCACCGGATCGCTACTAAACGAAGGGGTGGCAGCTGAACGCAGGTTAGTAGACCGGGGAGACGCGACCGGCGCACCCGAAGGCGCCCTGCGTACAGCTACCATCAAGCGCGGATGAATGTCCGACTGAATGGTGCCAATGCGCATCGCGTAACCTCGGGCTACTAAACCCGATCACTGGAAATCAGTGACGCGAATCAAGTTACCGATGGCCCTCCAGGCGCACAAGCCGGCGGATTCTGGCGTAGCTGTAGGTATCCACGCAAGTTGTTGTAGGCATCGGGAAGTAACCGCCGAGCGATTTAAACAACACCGTTTAAAGGATGTCCGACTGGCAATAAATAACACTGTGGCGAGGGAGCTTGCTCCCGCTGGACTGCGCAGCAGGCCTCGCTTTTTTAGGGCCGCTGCGCGCCCCAGCGGGAGCAAGCTCCCTCGCCACAGGGATTTGTGCCAATGAAGCCTTATTTGTCGTGGTCGATGTCGAGTTTGCTGAAGGTGACCTGGCCGCCTTCGCTGGTATAGCCGGTGTTGTCCTGCACATACACCCCGGCCTTGAAGTACAGCGGCTTGTTGCGCCAGGTCGCGCTGATCTGTGAGTCCCACTGGTAACCCGCCGCGCTTACGCCAAGCGCACCGCCGGGGCTCAAGTGGATCAGGTAGTTGAATTCGCGATCCAGCTTGATGCCGGTGGCGAGGGTGATGACGCGGCTTTCCTGGTCGTCGGGGTGCATTCGCACTTTGATCACCAGGTTGCCGTTCTGGGTTTTTTCCTTGTACTGGTATTCGAGCTTGACCATCGGGCGCTGGCTTTCATAAGCGTGGATCTGGCCGATGACGATCTTGCCGGAGCTGGGCACCTTGTTGACCGAAAGGGTCGCGCGCAGCAGGTTGTCGGCGTCTGGGTAGTACCAGTTGCGCAGGGTGCCGTTGCTGTAGGTTTCGCGCAGTTCGGTGCGCGGGTAAATGGCGTTTTCGGTTTTTGACCCGGTCACCGGCGACCAGAAGAACAAGGTGCCGGTGTCGGAATGGAAGTACTGATCCTTGAAGCCATTCACCAGTTTGGAGGTTTCGACGGTGTACGGCGGACTGCCGACGGGAACGCTGAGGTTCCAGGTTGCGAGATCGATCATGTCGGTTCTTCCACTCAATTTTCCTGTACGCGAGTGCCAGAAGCTCTAGCCCGCGCTTTTTCGGGCGGCAGTTATAAGCGTAGAGGTGTTTTTTGTTAACGCCCGTTTGGCAGATGATTGGCGTCAACATCCTGTCGAAATGCCATCTGTGCCGGTTTTCGGGGGCTGCAGGGGTGACCGTTAGTCGGTAAATTACAGCTTTGGCTAAATGATGGCGGCGTGGCAGCTTCTGCTTTCACAGATCCGGGACTAGAGTGATGGCTCAGTAACTGTACGGTTTTCACAAAAAACCGGCCGATAGTCCGACAAGAGATGTCCCGACAAGAGAAGCAGCATGGAATGCGCGCAACCCCAGCCAGGTGAAGGCAGCTCTGTCCTTTTGATCGTTGATGACTACCCTGAAAACCTGATCAGCATGCGCGCGTTGCTGCAGCGTCAGGATTGGCACGTCATGACCGCCGCCTCCGGTTTCGAGGCGCTCAATCTGCTGCTCGAACACGACGTCGATCTGGTGCTGCTGGACGTGCAGATGCCGGGCATGGACGGCTTCGAAGTCGCGCGGCTGATGCGCGGCAGCCAGCGCACACGTCTCACACCGATTATTTTTCTCACCGCCAACGAGCAATCACAGGACGCCGTGATCAAGGGTTACGCCAGTGGCGCGGTGGATTACCTGTTCAAGCCGTTCGATCCGCAGATCCTCAAGCCGAAAGTCCAGGCGTTGCTCGAACACCAGCGCAACCGCCGCGCCTTGCAGCGTCTGAGTCATGATCTGGAGGTCGCGCGGGCCTTCAATGCCTCGGTGCTGGATAACGCGGCGGAAGGCATTCTGGTGCTCGGCGAGGACGGCCTGATCCGCTTCGCCAATCCGGCGATTTCGCGCTTGCTGAATGCGCCGGTGAAAGAGTTGGAGGGCAAGGAGTTTCTCGATTTTCTGCAGAAACCGCACATCCCGCTGTGGGCCGGTTCCGAGTTGCTGGCCGGCTATAAACGCGGTGAGACCTTGCGTCTGCACGATGCGCTGTTGCGTACGGCGCCGGGGCAGCAGGTGCCGGTGGCGTTGTCCTGTGCGCCGCTGCCCGCCGAGCAGCGGGCGATGGTGGTGACGGTGCTGGACATGTCGGTGGTGCGTCACCTGCATCAGCAGCTGGAATTTCAAGCGGTCACCGATCCGCTGACCGGCCTGCTCAATCGCCGGGGCTTTTATCAGACGGTGGAAAACCTGCTGCTGCGCGGTGAACGCAGCGACAGCAGTTGGGTGCTGCTGTATCTGGATCTGGATGGTTTCAAACGGGTCAACGATTCCCTTGGCCACGATGCCGGCGACCGGGTGCTGCGCTGGGTCTCCGAGCAGTTGAAAGCCTGTCTGCGACCGTTCGATATTCTCGCGCGCATGGGCGGTGACGAGTTCACCGCGTTGCTCGATCTGGAGTTTCCCGAGCAGGCCGCAAAAATTGCCGAGAAGCTCATCGAACGGGTGTCGATCTGTCAGCAGATTGAAGGACTGGACATCGCCCTCGGCGCGAGTATCGGTATCGCCACTTACCCGGACTGCGGCGCGAACCTCGACGGTTTGCTGCGCGCCTCCGACATCGCCATGTATGAAGCCAAGCGCGCCGGGCGTCAGCAATATCGTTTTTATGATCACGAAATGAACGGCCGCGCCCGTTCGCGGCTGATGCTCGAAGAGAGCGTGCGCAATGCCATCGAGAACCGGGATTTCAATCTGGTGTATCAGCCGCAAGTGGCGATCGACAGCGGGCAGATCCGCGGTTTCGAGGCGCTGCTGCGCTGGCAGCACCCGAGCGTCGGCGATGTGCCGCCGGGGCTGTTCCTGCCATTGCTGGAGGAAGCACGGCTGATCAGTCGGCTCGGTAGCTGGATCTATCACCGTGGCGCCGGCCAGCGCAAAGCCTGGGAAAGCCTGTTCGCCGAAGATCTGGTGCTCGGCGTGAGTTTGAGCAACACCCAGTTCGGCCTGCCGAACCTGGTCACCGAATTGCGTCAGGTGCTGGAGCGGCATTCGCTGCAGCCGCGGCAACTGGAGGTGGAAGTCACCGAAGACGCGCTGATGCACAACCCCGACGAGACCCGCAAACAGTTGCGCCTGCTGCGTAATCTCGGGGTGCGGGTGGCGCTGGATGACTTTGGTTCAGGGCCGTGTTCGCTGGCGTATCTGCGTGATCTGGAACTGGATACGCTCAAGCTGGATCGACACCTGATTGCGCGGCTGCCGGACTCGACGCGCGACGCGGCGCTGGTCAGCAACGTGATCAATCTGTGCAAACAGTACGGTTTGCTGGTGATCGCCGAAGGCGTGGAAACCGTTGAACAGTATCAATGGCTGCAGGCGCATGGCTGCGAATACGTACAGGGTTTCCTGGTGGCGCGTCCGCTGACCTCCGAGGACGCCGTCAGCTTTGCCAAACCCTTTGACTGGAGCGCGCTGCCGGTTTGAATTCGCTACACTGGCGCTCTTTTCGAACCGTGCTGCCGTGTCCATGACTGCGTTGAAATACCTCCAGGCCTATCCCGCGCCATTGCAGGATCAGGTGCGCCAACTGATCGCCGAACAGCGCCTGGGTGATTACCTGAGCCAACGCTATCCGGGGCGTCACGGTGTGCAGAGTGACAAGGCGCTGTACAGCTACGCGCTGGACCTGAAGCAGGAATACCTGCGCAACGCACCGGCCATCGACAAGGTGCTGTTCGACAACCGCCTCGACCTGACGCACCGCGCACTGGGATTGCACACCACGGTCTCAAGGGTGCAGGGCGGCAAGCTCAAAGCCAAGAAAGAGATTCGCATCGCCTCGTTGTTCAAAGAGGCGGCGCTCGAGTTCCTGAAGATGATCGTCGTGCATGAACTGGCGCACTTCAAGGAATCGGATCACAACAAGGCCTTCTATAAGTTGTGTGAACACATGCTGCCGGGGTATCACCAGGTCGAGTTCGATCTGCGGGTGTACCTGACGTGGCGGGATTTGCAATGAAGATCAAAAGATCGCATTCCAACTGTAGGAGCTGCCGCAGGCTGCGATCTTTTAACGTTGGGAGTGTTTAGATGGACGTAAGCAAGACCAAAAGCAGCTTTTACCGGCGCCTGTACGTGGCCTACCTGATCGACAGCGGCCTGGCCCCCAGCGTCCCGGCGCTGACCGAAGTGACCGGCATGCCCCGGCGCACGGCGCAGGACACGATCGCCGCGCTGGCGGACCTGGATATCGTCTGTGAGTTCGATCAGGAAGAGGGCGCGCGCAACCATGCCGGGCGCTATCGGATTCGCGAGTGGGGGGCAATTGATCGCGGGTGGATCGAGCGCAATCTGCGGCAGATCAAGGCTGTGCTGGAATATCCCTGAGTTTTGCAGTGTTTGAGCTGACGCAATCGCTGGCAAGCCAGCTCCCACAAGTGTCTCCAGTCAACACGGTTGTTGTGAGCAACGGATGAACCTGTGGGAGCTGGCTTGCCAGCGATGAGGGCCTCAAGGACGACGCATGCCGATATGCGGAATGTCATCCTCCAGATACTCCTCACCCGCCACCACAAACCCGTACCTGCCGTAATACCCCTGCAAATGCGCCTGCGCCGACAGATAGATCGGCACCTGCGGCCAATGCTTCTCGGCCTGATTCAGGGCGTGTTCCATCAACACATGTCCCAGCCCTTTGCCACGGCCCTGCGGCGCAATGATCACGCGGCCGATCACCACGTCACCGCCCTGGGATTCGGGGTCCAGCAGGCGCAGATAGGCCATCAGTTGATCGCCTTCCCAGCCCATCAAATGATGGGTGTCGCCGTCCAGATCCTGGCCGTCGAGGTCTGGGTAGGCACATTGCTGTTCGACCACGAACACCTCCGAGCGCAGCTTCAACAGCGCGTATAGCTGCTCTTTGCCCAGATCGCTTTGATGCTTGCAGATCCACTCGATTGTCATCTTCCGACTCCTTGAACTCCGTCGCCCGATACTAAGGGCACAGGCGCTGAATGTCTGTATGGCGGAAGAGTCTGTGACAAAGGTCAAAATGCCATCATTCCTTTCTCGCGGTGACGGCCGCTTTGTGTAATCTGCTGGAAAGCGCTGTGCACGGGCTTCAATGAGCTACTGTTAGGGCCTGGGTTCCGCCGGTACGGGGCCTTGGGGTTTTGACTGGAAAACACGCCGGGCCAACCGCCCGCTAAGGATTTTCAAGCATGCCGCGACTGCATCGAGCCTTTGCCTTGATCGGACTGCTCTTGCTGGCCCAACCCGCCGCTGCGGACAAGCTGCGACTGGTATTTGATATCTGGCCACCCTTTACCGACGACACGCTGGTCAACGGTGGCCTGGCCACCGACATCGTCAGCACCGCGCTGGCGCGGGCCGGTTACGCCAGCGACTATGAGCAGGTGCCGTGGGCGCGGGCGTTGTTGGGGGTGGGCGAGGGCCGGTACGACGTTCTGGTCAATGCCTGGTACAACGACGAACGCACCCGGATCGGCCAGTTCTCTGGCGAATACCTGCTTAACCGCATCCGCTTTCTCAAGCGCAAGGACACTCCGCTCGAATACAACAGCCTGGAGCAACTGCACACCTACCCGGTGGCGGTGGTGCGCGGTTATGCCTACTCGCAGGCGTTCGATGCCGACACGGCGTTGCAGAAAGTCCCGGTACACAACTTTGCAATGGCGGTGCGCATGCTGGCGGCGGATCGGGTCAAGCTGACCCTGGAAGATGAGTATGTCGCGCGCTATTACCTGGCGCGCGAATCACCCAAGGTACGCAACGCCGTGGAGTTCCTGCCCAAGCCGTTGAGCGAGAACAGCCTGCATATTCTGGTGAGCCTGAAGAACCCCGAGCATGAGCAGATTGTGGCCGGGTTCGACAAGGCGATTGCGGCGATGAAGGCGGATGGCAGTTATGACAAGTTGCTGAGGCAACATGGGATGTGAGCATCTGATCCCGGAGTTGCGTTGTTGCTGATGCCCTCATCGCTGGCAAGCCAGCTCCCACAGGTATTGCGGTGTACACAAGTCATGTGGGAGCTGGCTTGCCAGCGATGGGGCCAGTCCGGTCACCTTAAGCCTCACTGGTGTCTTTGATCAAATGCGCCGCCAACGTGCGCAACGGCCCCAGCTGCCGGCAGATCAACGCCAGTTGCGTCTGCACCAGCCGCTGCCCTTCGTCGATCTCGTCCGGCATCTGCTCCAGCTCATTGGCCAGCGCTTCCTCGTCGTCGCTCTGGATCGCCACTGGCTGCTTGTTGGCCAGGCCCTGGGCGATTTCATCGATGCTCGCGGCCAGTTTCACTCCAGCACCGTCGATCAGGTGTTCGCGGACTTCCGCCGGTAGCTGCGTTTCGCGATGCGCGCCCAATCCGGAGAGGTAGCTGAGCAGCGTGTGCGACAGCACCAGGAAGCGGAAACCGACATCCGCTTCCTTTCGGAAATGCCCCGGCTCCATCAGCATGTTCGCCAGCGTGGTCGACAGTGCCGCGTCGGCATTGTGCGCGTTGCGTCGGGCCAGGCGATAGGCGAGGTCATCGCTCTTGCCGGCGGCGTATTGCTGCATGATCTGGCGCAGGTAGATGCTGTTGCACGTCAGGGTGTTGGCCAGCACTTTGTTCAGGCGTCGACCCTGCCAGTCCGGCAGGAACAGGAACACCGTCAGGCCGGCGATCAGGCTGCCAAGCAGGGTATCGAACAGGCGCGGCAGGAACAGCCCGTAGCCATCGCCGATCTGGTTAAAGCAGAACAGCACCATGATCGTGATCGCCGCCGTCGCCACGGTGTAGCGCGTGGTGCGGTTGGTAAAGAACACCACCCCGGCGGCAATGGCGAAGCACGACTGCACCAGCGGGCTGGGGAACAGATCGAACAGCGCCCAGGCCACGGTCAGACCGATGGCGGTACCGAGAATCCGCTGTCCGAGTTTGCGCCGCGTTGCGCCGTAGTTCGGCTGGCAGACGAACAGTGTGGTGAGAATGATCCAATAGCCCTGCGACGGGTGAATCAGGTGCACCATGCCGTAGCCGATACTCAATGCCAGCGGCAGACGCAGGGCGTGGCGGAACAGCAAGGAGGTCGGTGTCAGCTGCGTGCGCAGACGAATCCACACGTCCTTGAGGTTGCGTGGTGAGCGGTCGAGCAGGCTACTGTCGGTGGCATCCGCCAGCGCGTCGGGGTTGCTCGCGTCGCTGAGCAAGCGGTCGAGGGTGCCGAGGTTGGCGGCCAGAGCACGCAGCGAGCGTAGCAGGCCGCGCCATGCCGGATTGCTCTGGATGCGCAGGTGTTCAAGGGAGGCATCGAGGTCTGTCAGCGCTTCGGCAAAACTGGCGTCGTAGACAAACGGCTGGCGCATCTGGATCGACTCGGCCAGCGCACGACAGGCTTTGCCCTGCTGGCGCAGCAGACGCTGGCAGCGGAACAGCACGTCGCTGTGGAAGAACGCCTCGGCCAGCGCGTTGTACGGATAGTGCGAAGAACTGGCGCGTTCGTGAATGTCTTGGGCGAGGAAATACAGCTTCAGATAACGGCTGACTTTCGAACCCGGGCGACCGTTGCCGACCCGGTGCAGGATGATTTCCTTGGCGCTGTTCAGCGCGGCCACTACGCGACCGTTCTGCTGCGCCAGTTCCAGCCGCCGCCCTTCGACGTCCAGTTGGCGGATCGGCTCGAACAGCGAGGCTTTCAGCTTCAGATAGAAGCCCAGTTCACGGAACAGCCGCGCCAGACTCTGCTGCACCGGCTGGTTGGAAAACAGCGCCTGCCACAGCACCGAGAGCAAGCCGTACCACGCCGCGCCCGCCACCAGCAGCATCGGCTCGTGCCAGAAATCGGTGACCGCGCCGCCGCGCTGATCCACGCCGATCATTGTGTAGACCGACAGAATCAACGTTGCCGAAGCAATCGCGCCATAACGCTCGCCGAGCGCACCGAGCATGGTCAGGGCGAAGCTGGCCAGGGCCAGGGCGATGGCAAAGACGATGGGGTAGGGGAAGAGCAGTTCCACTGACAGCGCGGCGATACTGAAACACACCAGGGTGACCGCCAGCGCGTTGAGGCGGCCCTGCCAGCTGTCGTCGGTCTCGGCCAGGGCGCTGGCGATAATCCCGAGGAACAACGGGATCAGCAGACCCATTTCATCCTGATACCAGCACAGCGCCATGCTGCCGGTCAGGGCGATGAACACCCGCACGCTGTAGCTGAATTTATCCAGCGCCCACAGGCGCCGCAAAGACTGACGAAACGAGGTCGAGGACATGAAGTGCGAAGGCCTTCCGAGGCGATGCCGCTAAATTGAGCCAGTAATGACGCCGACGCAATGGCGCCGATCACATCTGACAGCAAAAAGTGTTCCTTGATTGCCCGCTCCCCCCTGTAGGAGCTGCCGAAGGCTGCGATCTTTTGATCCTGTTTTTAAGATCAAAAGATCGCAGCCTTCGGCAGCTCCTACAGGGGAGTGTTGTTTCAGTCAGACGTACTGCGCAGCCGCGTACCCCGAGGCCCATGCCCACTGGAAGTTGAAACCGCCCAGATGCCCGGTGACGTCGAGAACCTCGCCAACGAAATACAGCCCCGGGCTTTTCAGCGATTCCATGGTCTTGGACGACACTTCGCGGGTATCGACGCCACCCAGCGTGACCTCGGCGGTGCGGTAGCCTTCTGTGCCGGCCGGGACAACTTTCCAGCTGCCGAGTTTGTCGGCGATCTGCGCCAGTTCGGCGTGGGTGTACTGCTTCATCGGTTTGGAGACGAACCAGTTGTCCGCCAACAGGTTGGCCATCTTCTTGGTGAAGATTTCCCCGAGCAGGGTTTTCAGTTCGCTGTTCGGGCGTTCGGCCACTTGCTGTTGCAGCCATGCGGCGGTGTCGTGATCCGGCAGCAGGTTGATCTCCACGGTGTCGCCCGGCTCCCAGAACGACGAGATCTGCAGAATCGCCGGGCCGCTGAGGCCGCGGTGAGTGAACAGGATGTTCTCGCGAAAGCTCTGCTCGTTGCAGCTGACCAGGCAATCCACCGACGTACCGGACAACTCGGTGCACAGTTCCTTGAGCTGATCGGTGATAGTGAACGGCACCAGGCCGGCACGGGTCGGCAGCAGTTCATGGCCAAACTGCCTGGCGACCTGATAACCGAAGCCGGTGGCGCCCAGTGTCGGGATCGACAGCCCGCCGGTGGCGATCACCAGCGATTGGCACTGAACCTGGCCGAGGGTGGTGTCGAGCAGGTAACCGCTTTCGACCTTCTCGATGGTCTGGATCGAGGTGTCCAGGTGCAACTCGACGCCGGCCTGATCGCACTCGTCGAGCAGCATGCCGAGGATGTCGCTGGATTTGTTATCGCAGAACAGCTGGCCGAGTTTTTTCTCGTGGTAGGGCACGCCATGCTTGGCGACCATGCCGATGAAATCCCACTGGGTGTAGCGCGCCAGTGCCGATTTGCAGAAATGCGGGTTACCCGAGAGGAAATTGTTCGGTTCGGTGTACATGTTGGTGAAATTGCAGCGGCCACCACCGGACATCAGGATTTTCTTGCCGGCCTTGTTCGCATGGTCGAGCAGCAGCACCTGACGCCCACGCCCGGCGGCGGTCAGTGCACACATCAACCCTGCGGCGCCAGCGCCAATGATCACGACTTCGGTAGAGCGCAAAACGGTGTCCTCTGAAATATCACCACAAAACCAACTGTTGTAGGAGCTGTCGAGTGAAACGAGGCTGCGATCTTTTGATCTTGCTCTTTAAAAACAAAGTCAAAAGATCGCAGCCTGCGGCAGCTCCTACAGGGCAGGCGTTGTTCTTACAAGACCCGTACGCGCAGCGAACGGCCCTTGATCTTGCCGTTGTTCAAGCGCTGCAGCGCCTGCATGACCACGGTGCGTTCAACCGCCACATATGACTGGAAGTCAAAGATCGCGATCTTGCCGACCTGGGCACCCGGGATGCCGGCGTCACCGGTCAGTGCGCCGAGGATGTCGCCCGGACGTACCTTGTCCTTGCGCCCGCCGGCGATGCACAGCGTGCTCATCGGTGGCTGCAGCGGGGCGCCGCCCTGGGACTTGAGGTTATCGACCTGATCCCAGTTCAACGGGGCTTTCTGCAACTGTTCGATGGCTTGCGCACGATGCGCTTCGGACGGTGCGACGAGGCTGACCGCGATGCCTTTTTCGCCAGCGCGACCGGTACGGCCAACGCGGTGAATGTGGATTTCCGAGTCGCGGGCCAGCTCGACGTTGATCACCATGTCCAGCGCATCGATGTCCAGACCACGGGCGGCCACGTCGGTGGCGACCAGGACCGACGTGCTGCGGTTGGCGAACATTGCCAGCACCTGATCGCGATCACGCTGTTCCAGGTCGCCGTGCAGGCCAACGGCGGAAATGCCTTTGGCGGTCAGGTGGTCAACGGTCTCCTGCACTTGCTGCTTGGTAAAGCAGAACGCCACGCAGGAGGCCGGGCGGAAGTGGTGCAGGACTTTGGTCACTGCGCTCATGCGCTCTTCCGGGGAAATCTCGTAGAAGCGCTGCTCGATCTGCGTGTCGTCGTGGAACGCTTCGGCTTTCACCGTTTGCGGATCACGCATGAATTTCGACGCCAGTTGCTTGATGCCCACCGGGTACGTGGCGGAGAACAACAGGGTCTGACGACGCGACGGGGTCTGCTCGATGATGTCTTCGATCGCGTCGTAGAAACCCATGTCGAGCATGCGGTCGGCTTCGTCGAGGATCAGCGTGTTCAGGCCGTCGAGGACCAGCGAACCCTTGCGCAGATGCTGCTGGATACGTCCCGGGGTGCCGACGATGATGTGTGCGCCATGCTCCAGCGAAGCGATCTGCGGGCCAAACGACACGCCGCCGCACAGGGTCAGGACTTTGATGTTGTCTTCGGCACGGGCCAGACGACGGACTTCCTTGGCGACCTGGTCGGCCAGCTCACGGGTCGGGCAGATCACCAGCGCTTGGCAACCGAAGTAACGCGGGTTGATCGGGTTGAGCAGGCCGATGCCGAACGCGGCGGTCTTGCCGCTGCCGGTCTTGGCCTGGGCGATCAGGTCCATCCCCTTGAGGATCACCGGCAAGCTCTGCGCCTGGATCGGCGTCATCTGGGCATAACCGAGGGATTCGAGGTTAGCCAGCATGGCGGCGGACAGCGGCAGAGTATTAAAAGCGGTGGCGATGGTGGTCACGGGACTGGCCTGCAAAACAAAATGTCGCGCAGTGTAGCAGCCCCGTGCCACTTTCCTCGAGAGTTCTGGACGAACAGTGCCTGAAACCCAAGGCGAGGTGGTTAAACTGTGGTGAGTGGATTCATCTGTGGTGAGGGGATTTATCCCCGATGGGCTGCGAAGCAGCCCCGGAATCTGTCACCTCAGTACATCAGGCTGATCGCATTCAACCTTTCTAGGGGGCGCTTCGCACCCCATCGGGGATAAATCCCCTCACCACAGGGTCTTCACGGCTCAAGTCAAGTTCAGTGTTCGATGTGCTCATCCGGATGTTCATCCGGGCGTTTGACCCGGCGACCGTCCTCTTTCGACAGTTGCGAGAAGATCGTCGCCGCCAGCATTGCCATCACTCCGACGGTCACAAACGTCAGCTGGAACGCCCCCAGCACGGTCTCGACGCCGTCGTTGCCGATTTCCGCCGTGAAGCCGCCCAGCAAGGCGCCGGCACAGGCCACGCCCAGGCTCAGCGACAACTGCGCCACCACCGACAGCAAGCTGTTGCCGCTGCTGGCGCTGGCGTCGTCGAGGTCGATCAGCGTCACGGTGTTCATCGCGGTGAATTGCAGCGAGTTGATCGCGCCGAGAACCGCCAGCAGGCACAGCAGCAGCCAGTACGGCGTCTGCTCGCTGACCAGACCCATGCTCGCCAGCATGATCCCCAACGCGAGGGTGTTGCCGGTGAGCACGATGCGATAGCCGAGGCGTTCGATCAGTGGTCGCGCCATCCACTTGGCAAACATCGCCGCAGCGGCCAGCGGCAGCATGCTCATCCCCGCTTGCGACGGCGAATAACCCAGCGCCACTTGCAGCAGCAACGGCACCAGAAACGGCAGGGCGCCGCTGCCCAGGCGGGCGAACAGGTTGCCGATAATGCCGACGGCAAAGGTTCGGGTCTTGAACAACGATGGGGCGAACAGCGGATTTTCCACACGCCCGGCGCGCAGCCAGTACGCCGCCAGGCAGGCCAGACCGCCGAACAGCAGCAACATCACCCGCAGGTGCGGCAAGTGCAGTTCGCCCAGACCTTCCATGGCGATGGTGATCAGGATCATTGCGGCGCCGAACAGCAGGAAACCGAGGCTGTCGAAGCGCGTGCGTTCGCTGCCGCGCAGGTCGGGAATGAACTTCCACACCGCATAGCAGCCGATGGCGCCGACCGGCAGGTTGATCAGGAAGATCCAGTGCCACGTCAGGTATTGCACCATCCAGCCGCCCATGGTCGGACCGATCAACGGGCCGAGCAGGCCGGGAATGGTGATGAAACCCATGATCCGCACCAGTTCCGAACGCGGATAGGCACGCAGCACCACCAGCCGTCCGACCGGCAACATCAATGCGCCGCCCAGGCCCTGGATTACCCGTGCGCCAACCAGCATGCTCAGGCTGCTCGATAACGCACAGAGCAGCGAGCCAATGCTGAACAGCAGGATCGCGCCGAAGAAGATTTTCTTGGTGCCGAAGCGGTCGGCGATCCAGCCCGAGGCCGGAATCAGCAAGGCCACGGTGAGCATGTAGGCGATGACCACGCCTTGCATGCGCAACGGGTCTTCGGCCAGATCCCGGGCCATGGCCGGCAGGGCGGTGTTGAGGATGGTCCCGTCGAGGGACTGCATGAAGAACGCAATGGCGACGACCCACGGCAACCAGCGGGCGGTGATGGCGTCGAGAGGCGGGCGTGTGGGCATGGAACCTCTTAGAGTGTGGGTCAGGCGGAACATTACCCTGCGGGAGCTGGCTTGCCAGCGATGGCGGATTTTCAGACAAAGTTATGTTGAATCTGATGTCCTCATCGCTGGCAAGCCAGCTCCCACAGGTTTTTGCGGTGTTACAGGGTTAGCGTGAGTCGGCTCACCAGCGCCCCCGGCAACAACGCCGACGAGGTATTGCGCTGGCTGTACGTGCTCGCCGACAGCAGCAACTCACGCTCGGCGGTCAGTGCTTCCAGCTGCGAACCCAGCAGGCTGTAGGCGCTGTCGTCGAAACGCATGGTGCTGACCGGCGCCTGAATCTCGCCGTTCTCGACCCAGAAGGTTGCGAAGCGAGTCATGCCGGTCAGGCGCGCCGCCGGTTGATCCGAGTAGTTCAGGTACCACAGGTTGCTGATGTACAGCCCGGTGCCCAACTGCTTGAGAATTTCTGCCTGTGACAGATCACCGGCCGCCATGTTCAGTGCACTCGGCATTTCACCGCCGCTGGCGCCGTTGGCGGTCAGGCCGTATTCGGCAGCACTGCGCGAGCCGACCAGTTGATCGCCGGCCTTGCCTTCGATGACCAGCCGCAGATCGCTGCGCGGATAGCCTTCGCCGGAGAACGCCGGGCTCAACGAGCCGCTGACTTTTTCATCCAGCGACACCAGCGAGCTGAACGCCTGATCACCGACATACAGCTTCTGCAGCGGACTGCTCTTGCTGGCGATCGACTGTGCGGAGAACCCGCCCCAACTGAGCATGCCCATGATTTCTTCCAGCGCGGCTGGCGCCAGATACGCCCGATATTGCCCCGGTGCGAGGGTGCGCAACGGTCGACCGAGAAACGCCAGTTGCTCGCGCGCCTGCTGGAAGCGCCGGGCGAAGCCTTCGCTGCTCCATTCGTGCCCGGCGTAGCTGGCCTTGACCGCTTCGCCGTTGTCGTGAAACAGGCTGAAGTCGAAGTTGAAGCTGTTGGCCTGATGCCAGCCAAATGCTCCCGAGGAGCTGGCGAAACCACGGCTGATCGGGCCGGCAGCATAGAAGCCGACCAGATCCAGACCTTCAGCCGCGGTGCAGATTTCCTCGACCACTAGCTCGGTGTCCGGCAGCGGATGTTGCTGTACGTTGTTGCTCTGCCAGCCGTTGTGGTTGAGCAGCAGGTACGGATCCTGCGGCAGCAGCGGCAGGGTTTCGCGCAGTTGTTGCAGGCCTTCGGCGAGGCGCTGCAGATCGGCTTCCTGATCACCGGACAGGGTGATGTGCAGGTCGGCATGACGGCCGTCGTTGATCAGCTTTAACCCGACGTCGGCTTGCTGCACCTGACCGGCCTGACGCACCTTGGCGTGATTGAAACGCACGAACGCCGAGGATTCCGCGGCATAGCTGAGGGTGAATTGTTCCGGCTCGCGCACACTGTCGCGCAGCCAATTGACCATGATCTTGAAGGCGTCGGACTGACTCTTCGAAATGCTCATCAGGCGTCTCCCCCAAACACATCAACGTTGCTGAATACGCAGGCCGGCGAAGCGTGGCCGACGCGGATCACCTGGTTCGGCTCGCCCTTGCCGCAGTTTGGCGTGCCCAGCACCATTCGGGTGCCGGCATCGCCGACCGCGCGCAGACTCTTCCAGAACTGCGCGGAAATACCTCGGTAATTCGGATTTTTCACCACACCCTTGAGTTCACCGTTCTCGATCAACTGCCCCCACTCGCATCCGAACTGGAATTTGTTGCGCGCATCGTCAATCGACCACGAACGGTTGGTGCTCATCAGAATGCCGTGCTCGATGCCGCTGATCAGTTGCGTCAGCGACTGATCGCCCGGCTCGATGTTGAGGTTGGCCATGCGGTCGATCGGTGGCCGGTTCCAGCCGCAGGCGCGGCTGTTGGCAACGCCGTCGAGGCCGGCGCGGAACTGTGACAGTGCGCCGCCCAATGGCCGTAACAGCAAGCCTTGGCGAATCAGGAATTGTTTGCTGGCCTTGCTGCCGTCGTCATCGTGGCCGTAGCTGGCCAGCTCTTCGGGAATGTCCGGATCGAAGGTCACGTTGAGCAGCTTCGAACCGTATTGCAGGCTGCCGAAGTCGCTGGTTTTGACGAAGCTGGTGCCGGCGTAATTGCGCTCGTCACCGAGGATCCGGTCAAGCTCCAGCGGGTGACCGATGGACTCGTGGATCTGCAGCATCATCTGGTCGGGCATCAGCAACAGATCGCGCGGGCCTTGCGGGGTATTTGGCGCGAGCAGCAATTGCAGGGCCTGATCGGCCACTTGCGGGCCGGCGCCGACCAGACCGCAACGGCTGATCACGTCGGCGCCACCCTGCTGACCGAAGTTCTCGCGGCCCAGGGAGCGGGTCTGGCTGTCGTTGCCGTCGTAGGCGGTGACATCGAAACTTGGATAAACGAAGCGCTGGGCCTGGCGCAATTCGGCGCCGGCGCTGCTCAGGTAAATCTGTTCGACGTGGGTGATGCCGATACTCGCTTGCCAATGCACCAGGCGCTCATCCTTTGGCACCGAGGCGGATTCCGCGCCGAGCAGTTCGAAGCATTCACTCAGCGACGGGAAGGGTTGATCGAGATTGGGCGAAAAGTAATCAGCGCGGTCACTCGATACCGGCTGATCGCGCAGGTCGAGCAAGGCGTGGGGCTTCAGTCGCCGGGCCTGCTGTTCGGCGCGCTCCAGGGCGGCTTGCAGGCCTTGCTGCGACAGGTCGTTGGTCGCTGCATAAGCCTCGACGCCGTTGACCCGGACTGTGAGCATCGCACCCTCGTCACGGCTCAGGCTGGGCGGTTCGGCGACGTTCTTGCGCACCGACAGGTATTGGCCGGACTCGCGCACATACCGCAGGGAAAAAAACTCGGCGCCCGTGCGCAAGGCAGCGAAGCGCTGCTTGAGCTGGGGGTGAAAATCGAACATTCGGAAACCTCCTTGTCATGGAGTTGCGGGGCGTAGCGATTCGGCGGGGAGGGGTGAAACGATTGCGCGAGGTCTAGAGTAGGCCTGCGTGGGGGTAGGATCAAGTGAAGAGGGGGTGTAGGAGGATTTACTGTGCAGCAGGGAGATGGATGCTGATTTGCAGGGCCTCGTCGCTGGCAAGCCAGACTCCCACAGGTTTCTCGGTGACCACAATATCTGTGAACGACGCAAAACCCTGTGGGAGCTGGCTTGCCAGCGATTAGCCGTGACGCGGTATCAAGTCTTACTGGGCAACAGGCGTGATATCACGCATCGGCTTGCCCTTCACCGGCGCACCGCCAGCAACATAGTAGGCAGCAGTGCTGCGCGGCAGCGGTTTGCGGCCACGGATCTTGTCGGCGATTTTCTCGGCCATCATGATCGTAGGCGCGTTCAGGTTGCCGGTGGTGATGATCGGCATGATCGAAGCATCGACCACACGCAGGCTCTGCATGCCGTGCACGCGGCCTTCGCCATCCACTACGGCCATCTCGTCGGTGCCCATCTTGCACGAGCAGGACGGGTGGAACGCGGTTTCGGCGTGCTCGCGGATGAACTTGTCCAGCTGCTCATCGGTTTGCACGTCGATGCCCGGGCTGATTTCGCGGCCACGGAAGGCGTCCAGCGCCGGCTGTTGCATGATTTCGCGGGTCAGGCGGATGCCGTCACGGAATTCCTGCCAGTCCTGCTCGGTGGCCATGTAGTTGAACAGGATGCTCGGGTGCTGACGCGGGTCCTTGGATTTGACCTGGATGCGGCCACGGCTTGGCGAACGCATGGAGCCCATGTGCGCCTGGAAGCCGTGCTCTTTCACACCGTTGCTGCCGTTGTAGTTAATCGCCACCGGCAGGAAGTGGTACTGGATGTTCGGCCATTCGAACTCTTCGCGCGTACGGATGAAACCGCCGGCTTCGAACTGGTTGCTGGCGCCGATGCCGGTGCCGTTGAACAGCCACTCGGCACCGATGGCTGGCTGGTTGTACCAGAGCAGCGACGGGTACAGCGAGACCGGTTGAGTGCAAGCGTATTGCAGGTACAGCTCAAGGTGATCCTGCAGGTTTTCACCGACGCCCGGCAGGTCATGGACGACCGGGATGTCGAGGCTTTCCAGCAGTTTTGCCGGGCCGACACCAGAGCGCTGCAGAATCTGCGGCGAAGCGATGGCGCCGGAGCACAGCAGAACTTCTTTGCGTGCCTTGGCTTCAACGCGCTCTTCCGCCGAACCGACCAGGTAACGCACACCGACCGCACGCTTGCCTTCGAACAAAATCTTGTCGGTCAGGGCGTGGGTAACGATGGTCAGGGTCGAGCGTTTTTTGGCGACGTCGAGGTAGCCTCGGGCAGTGGAAGCACGACGGCCGTTCGGCGTCACGGTGCGGTCCATCGGGCCGAAGCCTTCCTGCTGGTAGCCGTTCAAGTCTTCGGTGCGCGGGTAACCGGCTTGCACGCCGGCTTCAACCATGGCGTGGAACAGCGGGTTGTTGCCGGCTTTCGGCGTGGTCACGCTGACCGGGCCGTCGCCACCGTGGTAATCGTTCGGGCCGATGTCACGGGTTTCCGCTTTACGGAAGTACGGCAGGCAGTCGAGGTAGGTCCAGTCTTCCAGGCCTGGCAGTTTCGCCCAGCCGTCGTAGTCCATCGCGTTGCCACGGATGTAGCACATGCCGTTGATCAGCGAGGAACCGCCGAGGCCCTTGCCGCGACCGCATTCCATCCGGCGACCGTCCATGTGTGGCTCCGGATCGGTTTCGTACGCCCAGTTATAGCGACGACCCTGCAGCGGGAATGCCAGCGCGGCCGGCATTTGCGTGCGGAAGTCGAAACGATAGTCCGGGCCGCCTGCTTCGAGCAGCAGCACGGTGACGCCTTCGTCTTCAGTCAGACGGGTCGCCAGGGTGTTACCGGCCGAGCCGGCACCGATGATGATGTAATCGAACTCTTGGGACATTGAATGCACCCTCTTTAGATGTGGTCAGGCAGGACCTCAGCGAGTGCTGCGCACTCGAATCGCTGGCAAGCCAGCTCCCACAAGGATTGGGAGCTGCCACAGATTTGAGGGACGACTCCAAACCTGTGGGAGCGGGCTTGCCCGCGAAGAGGCCCTCGCAGGCAATACAAGACTCGGGGCTTAGAACACCGAGACGTAATCGCCCAGCTCGACCTGTACCGATTTGATGCGTGTGTAGTTGGTCAGCGAGCTGATGCCGTTTTCACGGCCTACGCCCGACTGCTTGTAACCGCCCACCGGCATTTTGGCGTCGGACTCGCCCCAGGCGTTGATCCAGCAGATACCGGCTTCCAGTTGATGAATCACGCGGTGCGCGCGGTTCAGGTCTTTGGTGACGATACCGGCGGCCAGGCCGAAGTCGGTGTCGTTGGCGCGGCGGATCACTTCTTCTTCGGTCTCGTAGGAGAGGATCGCCATCACCGGGCCAAAGATTTCTTCACGGACGATGGTCATCTCGTCGGTGCAATCGGTGAACACGGTCGGTGCAACGAAGGCGCCTTTGGCAAATTCGCCGTCGGTCAGACGCTCGCCGCCGCACAGCACGCGGGCACCTTCTTCTTTACCCTTGGCGATGTAACCCAGCACGCTTTCCATGTGGGCGAAGCTGACCAGCGGGCCGAAGTTGGTGTTTTCGTCTTCCGGGTTGCCGATGCGGATGCGCGCTACGCGCTCGACGATCTTGGCTTCGAAAGCGGCTTTCAGGTGGCTCGGTACGAACACGCGAGTACCGTTGGTGCAGACCTGACCGGAGCTGTAGAAGTTGGCCATCATCGCGGTGTCGGCGGCGCGATCCAGGTCGGCGTCGTCGCAGATGATCAGCGGCGACTTGCCGCCCAGTTCCATGGTCACGTCTTTGAGCGACGAAGCCGAAGCGCTGGCCATGACTTTCTTGCCGGTGTCGGTGCCGCCGGTGAAGGAAACTTTCTCGATGCGCGGGTGCTCGGTCAGCCAGGTGCCGACTTCACGGCCGCTGCCGGTCAGGACGTTGAACACGCCGTTTGGCAGGCCGGCTTCGGTGTAGATCTCGGCCAGTTTCAAGGTCGTCAGCGAGGTGACTTCGCTTGGCTTGAAGATCATCGCGTTACCAGCGGCCAGGGCCGGTGCGGATTTCCACAGCGCGATCTGGATCGGGTAGTTCCACGCGCCGATACCGGCGACCACGCCCAGCGGTTCGCGACGGGTGTAGACAAAGGACGTGTCGCGCAGCGGGATCTGCTCGCCTTCGATCGCCGGCACCAGGCCTGCGTAGTATTCCAGCACGTCAGCACCAGTGACGATGTCGACGTACTTGGTTTCGGAGAAGGCTTTGCCGGTGTCCAGGGTTTCCAGAGCAGCCAGTTCATCGTTGCGCTCGCGCAGGATGTCGACGGCGCGACGCAGGATGCGCGAACGCTCCATGGCGGTCATCGCGGCCCAGATTTTCTGGCCCTTTTCAGCGCTGACCACGGCACGCTCGACGTCTTCCTTGGTCGCACGTTGCACTTTGGCGAGGACTTCACCGTTCGCCGGGTTGATGGCTTCGAAAGTGGCATCGCTGCCAGCGTCGGAGTACGCGCCATCGATGTAGAGTTTTTGCAGTTCGAAACGGGCCATAGTGTCCTCGCAAGTGCATTAGTGGTTGGCGTCGACCACCGCGCTGAAACTGCGGTGGCGGTTCAGGTACCGAGCGTTTTCTGTGTGCTCTGGCTCACCTGCTTGGCCAATTGGAAATCCATGTATTCGTAAGCGATCTGTTGCGCCTGCGCGGTGTCGAAAGCGTCTCCCGACAGCGCGCCGCGCAACCACAAACCGTCGATCAACGCTGCCAGTCCACGCGCTGCGCTGCGCGCATCTTCGAGCGGCAACACACGGCGGAACTCGCAGCACAGGTTGGAATACAGACGGTGATCGTTGATCCGCTGCAACCTGTGCAAAGACGGCTGGTGCATGCTGGTGGCCCAGAAGGCCAGCCAGGTTTTCATTGCCGGGCCATTGACCTGGCTGGCGTCGAAGTTGCCTTCGATGATCACCTGCAGATGCGCCCGTGGGCTGCTGTCTGCCAGCGCCTGCCGGCGCGCGGTGACGTTCTCGCTGAGGACATTCATCAGATACCGCATCGTGGCGGCAATCAGGCCGTTCTTGTCCTGAAAATAGTGACTGATGATGCCATTCGAGACACCGGCCAAACGGGCGATCAGCGCAATGCTGGCGTCCCCCATACCGACCTGATCGACCGCCTGCAACGTGGCTTCGATCAGTTGTTGGCGGCGGATGGGTTGCATACCGACCTTGGGCATCTTGCACATCTCCTTAGGCCTTCCGACGGGCGATAAACGCCGATCGGATTGAGGGCCAGTCTATTTTGTTTTGATTGAACGTTCAATCAACAAAGAATAAGATCTGCGACAAATCGTCGCTGCCTACAGATTTTTTCTGCTTGTAAATGGCGATAAAACGACCTCCGGAAATTCTTGAAACCTGCGTGGGGCATGGCGCGGTTCGCTATTCGATGGACGTGTTGAATGGGCAAGACGCTCGGGGCCAGGTTTCGGATGAACGTCCGCACAGCTTTGGCTACGAAAGCGATTCGCAACGCCATTTCGGCAGGTTCGGGCTTTTTTCGGGGTGTCTTTATATCACCCGCCGGTCGGCTGCCAACTAACCGATTGGTCGGGTTCCGTGTTGCCTTGTGTTCTTCTCTCGCACTGCCTGGAGCATTTGTGCCATGAGTTCTGCCTCGCTAATAAAGACCCCGCCCGAGAAGGTGACGGTCAACGGTTGGGTGTTTTACACCTCGACCGCGTTGATTCTGTTGTTGACCGCCATTCTGATCATCGCCCCGCAAGAGGCCGGCAGAATGTTGGGTATGGCTCAGGCCTGGTTGTCGCGCAGCTTCGGCTGGTACTACATGGTGGTGATCGCCGCCTATCTGGTGTTTGTGGTGGGCCTGGCGTTTTCCTCCTACGGCAAACTCAAACTGGGCAGCAAGGACGATACCCCGGATTTCAGTTACGGCGCCTGGGCGGGGATGCTGTTCTCGTCGGGTATCGGTATTTCGCTGCTGTACTTCGGCGCGTCCGAGCCGCTGGACCATTACTTCAATCCGCCGGAAGGCGCAGCGGCCAGCAACCTGGCTGCGCGTCAGGCGGTGCAACTGACGTTCCTGCACTGGGGCCTGCACGGCTGGGCGATCTACGCACTGGTCGGTCTGGCCGTGGCGTACTTCGCTTACCGTCATAACCAGCCGCTGGCCCTGCGTTCGGCGCTGTATCCGCTGGTGGGCGAGCGTTGGGTCAAGGGCGCCGCCGGTCATGCGGTGGACGGTTTCGGCATGTTCGTGACCTTGCTGGGTCTGGTGACCAACCTGGGGATCGGCTCGCTGCAAGTGTCCTCCGGCCTGGAAAACCTGTTCGGCATGGAGCACAGCAACACCAACCTGCTGATCGTGATCATCGTGATGAGCACCGTGGCGACCATCGCTGCCGTGTCCGGTGTGGAAAACGGCATCCGTCGCCTGTCCAACCTGAACATCGTGCTGTTCAGCGGTCTGCTGATTTTCGTCCTGTTGTTCGGCCCGACCCTGCACCTGCTCAACGGCTTTGTGCAGAACATCGGCGATTACCTCAACGGCGTGGTGCTGAAGACCTTCGACCTGTACGTCTATGAAGGCGACAGCGCCAAGTCCGACCGCTGGCTGGGCCTGTGGACCCTGTTCTACTGGGCCTGGTGGATTTCCTGGGCGCCATTCGTCGGCATGTTCATCGCGCGTATTTCCCGTGGTCGTACCGTGCGTGAGCTGGTGGCTGGCGTGCTGCTGATTCCGCTGGGCTTCACCCTGGCGTGGCTGTCGATCTTCGGCAACTCGGCACTGGATCTGGTGATGAACCAGGGCGCGGTGGAACTCGGCAAGACGGCGCTGGAACAGCCGTCGATGGCGATCTACCAGTTGCTGGAACACTACCCGGCGTCGAAAGTCGTCATCGGTGTGTCGATCTTTGTTGGCTTCGTGCTGTTCCTGACCCCGGCCGACTCCGGCGCGGTGATGATGGCGAATCTGTCCTGCAAGGGCGGCAACGTCGATGAAGATGCGCCGCACTGGCTGCGGATCTTCTGGTCGGTGGTGATCACGCTGGTGACTATCGGTCTGCTGTTCGCCGGTAACTTCGAAGCCATGCAAACCATGGTGGTGCTGGCCGGGCTGCCGTTCTCGGTGGTGCTGGTGTTCTTCATGTTCGGCCTGCACAAGGCGATGCGTCAGGACGTGCAGATCGAACAGGAGCAGGCGCAATTGGCTGAGCGCGGTCGTCGCGGTTTCAGCGAGCGCCTGACCCAACTGGATCTGCAGCCGAGCCAATCGGTGGTGCAGCGCTTCATGGACAAGCAGGTCAGCCCTGCGCTGGACGATGCGGCCGCGCAAATGCGTGCACAGGGTCTGCAAGTGCAGACGCTGCTGGGCAAGTCCAAACGCTGCATGGGCGTGCGCGTCGAGATGGAAGAGGGCAACCCTTTCGTCTACGAGGTGAGCCTGGACGGTTACCTGGCGACCCCGACCGAATCGGCCCAGTCCGATGAGGCGCGCCAGCGTTATTACCGTGCCGAGGTGTACCTGCACAACGGCAGCCAGGACTACGACCTGATGGGCTTCACGCAGGATCAGATCACACGCGATGTGCTCGATCAGTTTGAAAGCCATCGGCAGCTCCTTGGCCGGGTGTATAGCTAAACCTTAAGTTAATGGCGAAGCTGTTTGTGGCGAGGGAGCTTGCTCCCGCTGGGTTGCGAAGCGACCCCAAGAATTTGTGAGTGCTGCGCACTCAAGCGGGAGCAAGCTCCCTCGCCAAAGTTGTCCATGTATCAAGTCAATTTCTGTACCAACAAAAACGCCGCGATCCTCTCGCGGCGTTTTTGTGTGCGGGGTTCTTACCCCAGGTTCTTGCCCAGCAACGCGTGATACAGCTCACTGTCGCCCAGAATCCCCACCACATGGTTGTTGTCGTGCAGCACCAGTTTGTTGCCGGTCTGGTAGCGAATCTGCAGCGCGTCACGCATGCCGATGTTCGAGTCCACCAGCGTCGGTTTGCGCTCCAGGCCTTCCACGGCCTGGCCCGGCGCCCAGTTCTGTAGGTTCAGCACCGAACCGTTCTGCCGCGCGCCTTTGATGGTGTTGCCTTCGGCCAGGTCCAGCCACGAGTCGCCGCCCGGGTCGAGGCACACCGAACCGTTGATGCGTTTGCAGTTGTCCAGTGTGCGCATCAGGCTGCGACCGCAGAGCACGTTGAGCGGATTGGTGTGGGCCACGAAGGTGCGCACATAGTCGTCCGCCGGGTTCAGCACGATCTCTTCCGGCACGCTGTACTGGATGATCCGGCCGTCCTTCATGATCGCGATGCGGCTCCCCAGTTTGAGCGCCTCGTCGAGGTCGTGACTGACAAACACGATGGTCTTGCTCAGCTTGCGTTGCAGTTCCAGCAGTTCGTCCTGCAGGCCCTGGCGGATCAGCGGGTCGAGTGCCGAGAACGGTTCGTCCATCAACAGAATGTCGGCGTCCATCGCCAGCGCCCGGGCCAGGCCGACCCGCTGCTGCATGCCGCCGGAGAGTTCATCGGGTTTCTTGTTGCGCCATTGGGTCAGGCCCACCAGTTCGAGCTTGTCGTCCACCAGCTTGCGCCGTTCCTTTTCCGGCCGGCCCTGCATTTCCAGACCGAAACTGATGTTCTCGCGCACTGTCAGCCACGGCATCAGGGCGAACTTCTGGAACACCATGGCGATGCGTTTGGTGCGCATCATTTTCAGCTCGGCCGGGGTGCAGGAAGCGATGTCGATCTGCTTGCCTTCGTGCTCAACGAACAGCTTGCCGCGACTGACGGTGTTGAGGCCATTGATGCAGCGCAGCAGGCTCGACTTGCCGGAACCGGACAGGCCCATCAGCACGCAGATCTCGCCTTTGTTGATGTCCAGGCTGGCCTTTTCCACGCCGACGATCTGCCCGGTCTTTTTCAGGATCTCACTGCGGGTCAAACCTTGATCAAGCAGTTTCAGTGCTTCGCGCGGATCCTTGGTGAAGATCACGTCAACGTTATCAAAGCGAATTATGCTCATGCGTCACCCCCTGCTTTGGCGTCGGGTTGTTTGCAGATACGGTCGAGCATGATCGCCAGCAGTACGATCGCCAGGCCCGCTTCGAAGCCCAGGGCGATATCAGCAGTGTTCAGTGCGTTGACCACCGGTTTGCCGAGTCCATCGGCGCCCACCAGTGCCGCGATCACCACCATCGACAGCGACAGCATGATGCACTGGGTGATGCCGGCCGCGATGCTCGGCATGGCGTGAGGCAGTTCGATCCGTGAAAGCAATTGGCGACGCGAGCAGCCGAAGGCCTTGCCGGCGTCCATCAGTTCTTGCGGGACATCGCGGATGCCCAGGTAGGTCAGGCGGATCGGCGCAGCGATGGCGAACACCACCGTGGAGATCAGGCCCGGCACCACACCCAGCCCGAAGAGGGTCAGGGTAGGAATGAGGTAAACGAAGGTCGGTACGGTCTGCATCAGATCGAGTACCGGACGCATTAAAGTGTAGAACATCGGCTTGTGCGCGGCGACGATGCCCAGCGGCACGCCGATGACCACGCAGACCAGGGTCGCGAACATGACCTGGGCGAGGGTTTCCATGGTTTCCTGCCAGTAACCCAGATTGAGGATCAGCAGGAACGAGGCGATGACGAATACCGTCAGTCCCCATTTGCGCTGGATGAAGTGGGCCAGCAGGGCGATGAGGCCGATCAGCACCAGCGGGTTGAACCAGGTCAGCGCAAACGTCACGCCGTGGATCATCGTTTCCAGAGTCACGGCGATTGCGTCGAAGGTGCTGGCGCCGTGTTGCGTCAACCATTCAACGAAGCCCGCGATGTACTGGCCTAAAGGGATTTTCTGATCAATCAGCATGGTAGTGAACGTCCGCATGCAAGGAATAAACAGCCCGGGCGAGCGAACTCGCCCGGCGTAAGGCAATTACTGTGCGAGCTTGGCTTTCACGGCTTCCAGGCCAGGTTTACCGTCAATGGTGGTCACGCCAGCGAGCCAGGTATCGAGCACCTGTGGGTTCTTTTTCAGCCAGGCCTTGGCGGCCGCTTCAGGCTTCATCTTGTCGTCGAGGATGTTGCCCATCAGGGTACTTTCCATGTCGACGGTGAACTCCAGGTTCTTCAGCAACTGACCGACGTTGCTGCATTCAGTGGTGTAACCCTTGCGGGTGTTGGTCGCCACGGTCGCAGCACCGAAATCGGGGCCGAAGAAGTCATCGCCGCCGGTCAGGTATTGAATCTTGAAGCGCTTGTTCATCGGGTGCGGCGCCCAGCCGAGGAAGACCACGGCGGTGTCGCGTTTCTGTGCGCGGTCAACCTGCGAGAGCATGCCCGCCTCGGAGGATTCGACGACTTTGAAACCGGCGTCCTTCAGGCCGAACGCGTTCTTGTCGATCATGCTCTGGATCAGGCGGTTACCGTCATTGCCGGGCTCGATGCCGTAGATCTTGCCGTCGAGCTCTTTCTTGAATTTGGCGATATCGGCGAAGTCATGCAGACCCTTGTCGTACAGGGCTTGCGGTACGGCGAGGGTGTACTTGGCACCCTTGAGGTTGGTGCGCACCACTTCGACGGTGCCGGCATCACGGTAGGCCTTGATGTCGTTTTCCATGGTCGGCATCCAGTTACCGAGGAACACGTCCATGTTCTTGCCGTCGGCCAGCGACTTGTAGGTCACGGGCACGGAGATCATGGTGGTCTTGGTCTTGTAGCCGAGGGCGTCGAGTACCACCGAAGTGGTGGCGGTGGTGGCGGTGATGTCGGTCCAGCCGACATCGGAGAAGTTCACGGTACTGCACTGAGCGGGTTCTGCAGCGTGAGCCAGTAACGGCAGACTCAGCATGGCGGCCAACAACAACGACGGGGAACCTTTCATGGATGGACTCCTTGGTGTTTTTTTTGGCAGTGTTCCGACTGTGGACCACCGCACTTATAGGTTGCGGTTGGATGGCGTTCTGGAGACAGCTCTACCACGGCGCCTTGCAATCGAGTCATAACGATCATGTACCAGTGAAAATCTGACGCCTACAGGGTGGGTCGTATCCAGTACAGGGATGGTCGCATCCAGTGTCAGTGACGTCGTTTACAGCTTTTTTCTACCCCGTTTGGCCATCTGAACCGCATAAAAACGGCGAAAACACGGGAGCAAACCGGCACGGCGTTGGTGGGCATGAGTGCGTCGGTGTCAGACGCCGGGCGACCTGACAAAAGCCTGATGATGCGGGCATTCCGGCGGATCGCAGCTTGAGCGTAGCAGCTCCGCCAGCGGGCGCTTAACGCCCGGGAACGGCATCCTCAGGAGCTCTGCAGCAATGGCTATCAGCGTTTTCGACCTGTTCAAAATCGGCATCGGCCCGTCCAGTTCCCACACCGTCGGCCCGATGCGCGCCGCGGCCCTGTTTGTCGAATCGCTGCGCGACCGGCACCTGCTCGAACAGGTGCGGCGTATAGAAGTGCAACTGTTCGGTTCGCTGTCGGCCACCGGCATTGGTCACGGCAGCGACAACGCGGTGATCATGGGCCTGATGGGCGAGTGGCCGGACGCAATCGACCCGGCGCAGATCGGCCCGCGAATCCAGGCCCTGCGTGAAACCCACACGCTTCTTCTGGACGGCCGCTTGTCGGTGCCGTTTGTCTGGGCGCGCGACATGCGCCTGATCGACGAGAACCTGCCGTTCCACCCCAACGCCATGACCCTGATTGCCGAAGGCGATCACGGCGAGATTCATCGTGACACCTACTATTCGGTCGGCGGCGGATTCGTGGTGGATCAGGCGCAGGCATCCAGCGGCGTGGTCGATCTGGATCGCACTGAATTGCCCTATGACTTTTCCAGCGCGGTGGAACTGCTGCAGCTGTGCCAAAAGAACAATCTGCGCGTCGCCGAATTGATGATGGCCAACGAAAAGGTCTGGCGCAGCGAAGAAGAAATCCGCGCCGGGCTGATGAAACTGTGGCGGGCGATGCAGGATTGCGTCGAGCAAGGCCTCAAGCACGAAGGCATCCTCCCCGGCGGTTTGAATGTGCGTCGGCGTGCGGCGAAGTTGCATCGCAACCTGCAGGAATTGAACAAGCCCAACGTGATCGGTTCGACGTTGAGCGCGATGGAATGGGTCAACTTGTTCGCCCTGGCGGTCAACGAAGAAAACGCGGCGGGCGGGCGTATGGTCACGGCGCCGACCAATGGCGCGGCGGGCATCATTCCGGCGGTGTTGCACTACTTTATGAAGTTCAGCGAAGCGGTCACCGACGCCAACGTCGTCGACTACTTTCTGGGTGCGGCGGCGGTGGGGATTCTGTGCAAGAAGAACGCCTCGATCTCCGGTGCCGAAGTCGGCTGCCAGGGTGAAGTGGGTTCGGCCTGCGCGATGGCGGCAGCGGGTCTGGCAGAGATTTTGGGCGCGACGCCGGAGCAACTGTGCAACGCGGCGGAAATCGGTCTGGAACATAACCTCGGCCTGACCTGCGATCCGGTCGGTGGACTGGTGCAGGTGCCGTGCATCGAACGCAATGCGATTGCGGCGGTGAAAGCGATCAACGCGGCGCAGATGGCCTTGCGCGGCGATGGTCAGCACTTCATCTCGCTGGACCGGGTGATCCGCACCATGCGCGATACCGGCGCGGATATGCATGACAAATATAAAGAGACTTCGCGCGGTGGTTTGGCCGTTAGCGCGGTTGAGTGCTGAGACCGTATCGCTCCCATCGCTGGCAAGCCAGCTCCCACAGGTATTTTCAGTGTGATCACGATTTCTGTATCACCACAGAATCTGTGGGAGCTGGCTTGCCAGCGATGAGGCCAGACCAGTCAAAACTGCTCGCTAACGGAACACACATAACCGCAGGCGCCACCTTTTAGCGCGTCGCAATCAGATAAGAGCTTTTCCCACTCGCAGTGCGCCATTCGCACTCCCTACCGTCCGTCACCCGTGCCTGCGGTGACACTCCCCACAAACTGCGCGCAGGCCAGTTCCCACAAGTGCTACCGATCTGCTCACAGGCAGCGGGGCAGGGCGCTCACCGCCGCTGATGGCACTTCGAAACAGCTGTTGGCCGACGTCTTGAATAGACACGTCGCGACGTCGTTTTCAGGAGTTATTGAACGGCCATTCAATTTTAGGCATGGCATTTGCTCTGTCATAACAAAGCCCGTCTCCCACGTGAGAACGCCGGCAATAACAAGAGCCTCCGCCTGAGGCCATCACCCGCTTTGTGTGAGGAGATACCGCGATGACGTCGTTCAACTCCGGGGCCCAACCCCAGAACCGTGCGCCTCAATCCATCGGCTTTCTGCTGCTGGACAATTTCACGCTGATTTCTCTGGCCTCCGCAGTCGAACCCCTGCGCATGGCCAACCAATTGTCCGGTCGTGAGCTGTATCGCTGGAGCACCCTGACCGTCGATGGCGGACAGGTGTGGGCCAGTGACGGTCTGCAAATCACCCCCGATGCCTCCATGCACAAAGCCCCGCCCCTGGACACCGTGATCGTCTGCGGCGGCATTGGTATCCAACGCACCGTGACCCGTGAACATGTGTCATGGCTGCAGAGCCAGGCGCGTCAGTCCAAGCGTCTGGGCGCGGTGTGCACCGGCAGCTGGGCCTTGGCTTGCGCCGGTCTGCTCGACGGTTTTGATTGCAGCGTGCACTGGGAATGTCTGGCGGCGATGCAGGAAGCTTTCCCGCGTGTGGCGATGAGCACTCGTCTGTTCACCCTCGACCGTAACCGTTTCACCAGTTCCGGTGGTACCGCGCCACTGGACATGATGCTGCACCTGATCAGCCGCGATCATGGTCGCGAACTATCTGCTGCGATCTCGGAGATGTTCGTCTACGAGCGCATCCGCAACGAGCAGGATCACCAGCGCGTGCCGCTCAAGCACATGCTCGGCACCAACCAGCCGAAGCTGCAGGAAATTGTCGCGCTGATGGAGGCCAACCTCGAAGAGCCGATCGACCTCGACGAACTGGCGGTGTATGTCGCCGTGTCGCGTCGACAGCTGGAGCGGCTGTTCCAGAAATACCTGCACTGTTCGCCGTCGCGTTACTACCTCAAGCTGCGCCTGATCCGCGCCCGGCAACTGCTCAAGCAGACGCCGATGTCGATCATCGAAGTGGCCTCGGTGTGTGGTTTCGTGTCGACGCCGCACTTCTCCAAATGCTACCGCGAATACTTCGGTATTCCGCCGCGTGACGAACGCGTAGGCTCCAACACCACGCAGCAAGTGGCGATGCTGCCGCTGCCGCAGGCCATCGTGATGTCGCCGCTGTCGGGGCCGATGTCGGCGTTGAGTCAGGCGCGCAATGAGTCGACGTTTGCCAGCGTAAGGCTGTAGACCGCGTCGATCTTATCGCTGGCAAGCCAGCTCCCACAGGTTCTGCGGTGATACAGATATCTTGATCACACCGAAAATCCCTGTGGGAGCTGGCTTGCCAGCGATGACGGTCTGTCAGGCGCTGTGGCTTTGCTGATAATCCGCCAACGCGGGCAACAACTGCTTGTCGATCGCCTGACGCACCGCAGGCTGAATACTGGCGCCGCTGGTGTACATGTCCTTGACCATTTTGCGCAGTTCAAACGCACGCACATTGTCCAGACCACGCACCGCACACTCACAGGCCTGCTCGGCGGTCGAACCGCTCGGCACCTGAAAACCCAACGCCTTGAGCTGGCCCAACAGGTCTTCCTGATCGATCAAATCGGCATACATCATGGCGCGCTTCCTTCTTCGGCAATGGAGGTCGTGGCTCGATTCTGGTGGGCATGCGCAGGCACGGCAAGGGTGATTTGTCGCAGTGGCCGCGACGGCTATGAACAGGTCGTTTTCGGCTAACTCAGTGCCAAGGGGAGTGGGCACACTGGCCTCAGCTCGCTACAGACGGTTTGGTCACCCTCGACTGGCAGCTCCTCAACAGTACCCTCTGCCCCGATCCTGTCACGGCTTGTATCGGGGCTTTTTTTAATTTTATGAAAGTCAAAAGATCGCAGCCTCCGGCAGCTCCTACAGTTGAAATGCGATCCCCTGTAGGAGCTGCCGGAGGCTGCGATCTTTTGCTTTTAGCGGTCTAGCGTTGCAACACCAGAATCCGCGACAACAACTCATCCCGATCGACGTAGCAGCCCTGGAAATGCCGCGCCCCGGTGGCCGGGTCAAATGCATTGCGCGCATGCAGCGTGCGGCGATTGTCAAAGCACCACAGTTCACCCGGATTGAGTCGCTGCATCAGCCGAAAACGTGGCTCACGGGTCATGGCGATCAAGCGCCGATAGGCCCGATACAGCAGCGGCATTTGCTCCACCGACGTATCGAATGCGCCACGCAGAAAGTTTGCCATGCGAATCTCCGCCACCCGGCCCAACGCGTCCAGTGCAATGATCGGCGCCAGGCAGCGATAGTCGCTGTGGCGGTCCTTGTTGCGAAACTCCACGGGGATTTCGCACAGTGCCTGAAACAGCTCCGGTGCTTCCTGACGCAACGCGTCGGCAATCGCGAAACCGTCGACAAAAATACTCTCGCCACCTTCGGCATCATTCACCAGGCAATGCAGAAATTGCAGCCCTGGTTGCAGCTCGCGAGTCGGCAAGTCGGTGTGCAACGGCAGGTTGAAAGCGGTGTAGGCGTTGCTGTCGGCATCGGCCTTGGACTGCACGTTGAACAGTACGCCGAAATTGCTCTCGCGGATGAATGAAATGCGCTGGGCGATCAGCTTCAGCGAACCTGGTTCGGTGGGCACGCCGCGCACCTGAGTCAGGCCGATGTCGCGCACCGCGATCAACCATTGCAGCAGCGCACCGTTGTCGTTCACCAGCGCTGAATAGTCGAATGCCGGTAGCTGCAAATTGCTGCGCCACAGATAGGGCTGAGGTTTAGCCGCCAGACGTTCGGCGCGGGACTCGTCGTCATAGGCGTGGGCGCGCAGCCAGCCCGGATCGAAGCGACTGTGGTGGCCGTCCTGCCAGTCGATCTGCAGACAGCCGTCGCTGTCGATGTGCGCGTTGACGGGAGCCAGATCCGGCGCGGCATCGACGATCTCGAATACCTGCTCGCGGGTTACGGTGTAGACGCACTGTTCACACGGGCAGTTGTCCCGCAACCAGACATGGTGAAACGGGCTGACACGGCCATCAGCCCAGGCCAGCGAAACGCGATCCGTCAGGTTCTGCACGCCGCTCAGCGCGCTGATCAACGGATAACTGCGGAAATCGGCAACAGCGGCAGCGGTGTGCATAGTGGCTCCTTGCGTGGGAGGAATTAGCGGGCGGGTGGCAGGGCGATGACGCGGCCGATGTAAGCCGGGGCGGGCAGATCGACTTGCTCGGCGACGATGGCTTGCAGACGGTTCAAGGTATCCGGGGTGAATGGCGCCGAACGCGGGCCGGCGAGGTCGACGTGCAGCAGCATTTGCTCGTTACCGGCCAGTTCCTTGTCGTCGCCGGCCAGGTGCAGGCTGTGATAGAGGTGCAGGCGTTTGCTGTCGTGACCGATGATCTGCGTGCGCACTTCGACCTCGGCGTCGAGCTTCACTTCGTGCAGATAATTCACGTGCAGTTCGAGGGTAAACAGTGAGTGGCCGCTGGCCTCGCGGTTGTTACTGTCCATGCCGAGACGGTCCATCAGGGCGTCCGTGGCGTAGCTGAAGATCAGCAAGTAGAAGGCGTCGCGCAGGTGGCCGTTGTAATCGACCCAGTCGGGGATGATGGTGGTTTGGTAGGTGGTGAGGGTTGGCATGGTTGAACTCCATAGATCGCTGGCGCAATACACATTGTGGCGAGGGACTTGCTCCCGCTGGGCTGCGCAGCAGCCCCAAAACCTCTGATCGCGGTGCGTCGGTCAGACAGCATTCGCTGGTTTTACGACCGCTTCGCGGCCGAGCGGGAGCAAGCTCCCTCGCCACAGGGGAAGGCGATTACTCGCTGAAACTCATCCCGTGCTTTTCCTTGGTGGTTTTCACCGCCTCCAGTACCGCCAGCAGGCAGTCATCACGATAGCGCTCCAGCGCTGAAATGCTGTGGCGGCCAAGCTGATCGCTGGTGCCATCGACCACATCGTCAATCAGCTTGTCAGTCAGCTCCGGTGCCGGCAGATACGTCCACGGCAACTGCAGCGCCGGGCCGAACTGCGACATGAAGTGACGCATCCCCGCGTCACCACCGGCCAGCGTATAAGTCAGGAACGTGCCCATGAACGACCAGCGCAGTCCGGCGCCAAAACGGATCGCGTCGTCGATCTCGCCAGTCGTCGCCACGCCGTCGTTGACCAGGTGCAGCGCCTCGCGCCACAGCGCTTCGAGCAAACGGTCGGCGATGAACCCTGGCACTTCCTTGCGCACATGCAACGGGCGCATGCCGAGGAACTCGTAAACCTTCATAGCCGCTTGCACAGCTTCCGGCGCGGTGTGCTTGCCGCCGACCACCTCCACCAGCGGCAGCAGGTAAACCGGATTGAACGGGTGGCCGACCACGCAGCGTTCAGGGTGGGTCGAACTCTCGTAGAACTCGCTCGGCAACAGGCCGGAAGTGCTGGAGCCGATCAGCGCATCGGGTTTGGCCGCCGCGCTGATTTTGCTGTGCAGTTCCAGTTTCAGCTCGAGGCGTTCCGGGGCGCTTTCCTGAATGAAATCGGCATCGCGTACGCACTCCTCGATGGTTGCGACAAAACGCAGACGATCCTGCGACGCACCCGGCGCCAGACCGTTTTTCTCCAACGCGCCCCAGGCATTGGCCACGCGTTTGCGCAGTGCGGCTTCGGCGCCGGGCGCCGGGTCCCAGGCCACCACGTCGAGGCCGTGGGCGAGGGCACGCGCGACCCAGCCGCTGCCGATGACACCGCTGCCGAGGGCGGCGAAGGTTTTGATGTCGGTGATAAAGCTCATAGGAACTCCCTGAAAAAGGTGTTTCCTGTAGGAGCTGCCGCAGGCTGCGATCTTTTGATTTTGATTGTTTGAAGCAAGATCAAAAGATCGCAGCCTTCGGCAGCTCCTACAGGTGAAATTGGGGTGCAGTCGGGGCCCCATTTTGGGGGCTGAGATTTAGCCGCGCTGGGTCAGGCCCATCTTTTTGCGGCCTTCAGCCGGGGTCAGCACCCGGGCGCCGAGGCGGCTGAGGATCTCGGTGGCGCGTTCGACCAGTTGGCCGTTGGTCGCCAGCACGCCTTTGTCCAGCCACAGGTTGTCTTCCAGGCCGACCCGCACGTTGCCGCCAAGCAGCACCGCTTGTGCGGCCATCGGCATTTGCATGCGGCCGATGCCGAACCCGGCCCACACCGCGTCCGCCGGCAGGTTGTCGACCATGGCTTTCATGGTGGTGGTGTCCGCCGGAGCGCCCCACGGGATGCCCAGGCACAGCTGGAACAACGGGTTGTCGAGCAGGCCTTCCTTGATCATCTGTTTGGCGAACCACAGGTGGCCGGTGTCGAAAATTTCCAGTTCGGCCTTCACCCCCAGTTCGGTGATGCGCTTGGCGCCGGCGCGCAGTTGCGCCGGCGTCGAGACGTAAATGGTGTCGCCGTCGCCGAAGTTCAGCGTGCCGCAATCGAGGGTGCAGATTTCCGGCAGCAGTTCTTCAACGTGGGCCAGACGGGTCAGCGGGCCGACCAGATCGGTGTTCGGGCCGAACTCCATCGGATGCTCGCCAGCACCGATTTCGAGGTCACCGCCCATGCCGGCGGTGAGGTTGACGATGATGTCGACGTCAGCCTCGCGGATGCGCTCCATCACTTCGCGGTACAGCGCCACGTCACGGCTGAACTTGCCGGTCTGCGGGTCGCGCACATGGCAGTGCACCACCGTGGCGCCGGCCTTGGCGGCTTCCACGGCAGCCGCGGCGATCTGTTTCGGGGTGACCGGCACGTGCGGGCTCTTGGCGGTCGTGTCGCCAGCACCGGTGAGTGCGCAGGTGATGATGACGTCGTGGTTCATGGTGCGGTTTCCTTCAGGCGTGATGGGTCTGTTCGCAGCCCGGTCGGGGCTGCGAAGCGTTGATTTCCGGTGTTTTATTTGCTGGTCAGTTGCAGGTTTTCAGCGGCCGGTTTGCCATCGAAGGTGGTTACACCTTCCAGCCAGCGCTGCTTGTCTTCGGGGTGATCCTTGAGCCATTGCCTGGCCGATTCGAACGCGTCCTTGTGATCGAGCAGCGGTTGCATCATGCGGCTCTCGTCTTCGGCGGTGAACGTCAGGTTGCTCAGCAGGCGACCGATGTTCGGGCACTGTTCGGCGTATTTTGGCGCGGTGACCGTCCACACCGTGGCCATGCCTTCGTTCGGGCCGAGGGCGTCCTCGCTGCCAGTGAGGTAAGTCATCTTGACGTTCACGTTCATCGGGTGCGGTGCCCAGCCGAAGAACACCACGGCTTCCTTGCGGCGCACGGCGCGGTCGACAGCGGCGAGCATCCCGGCTTCGCTGGATTCGACCAGCTGAAATTTGCCGAGGCCGAACTGGTTCTTGGCGATCATCGCCTTGATCTGCGTATTGGCGCCCGAGCCCGGCTCGATGCCATAGATCTTGCCGCCCAGTTCTTTCTCGAATTTGGCGATGTCGGCGAAGGTTTTCAGGCCCTTGTCCGCCAGATAAGTCGGCACGGCGAGGGTCGCGCGGGCGTCTTTCAGGCTTGGCGCCGGCAGGACCTTGACCTGGTTGGCGTCGACGAACGGGGTGATGGTCTGGGTCATCAGCGGGTTCCAGTAGCCGAGGAACAGATCCAGCCGCTGATCGCGAATCCCGGCGAAGATGATCTGCTGGGACGCGCTGGTTTGTTTGGTGCTGTAGCCGAGGCCATCGAGCAGCACTTGAGTCATGGCACTGGTGGCGATCACATCAGTCCAGTTCACGACGCCCATGCGCACGTTCTGGCACGACGCAGGTTCGGCCGCCATGACGCTGGCGCTCAAGAAAGCGGTACCGCTGAGTGCAAGAACACAGCTGCTGATCAGTCGTTTCATGTCGGGTTCCTCGGCAGGTCGTTTATTGTGGTTCCCGGCGTCTGATGCGCCGGTGATGCCAAGTTACGCAGCAATGCCCCCGTAAAAACGCACTGCGGCGACTGGCTCTTGCACTGTAGCGACCTGTGCTCTTGAACGCTGACGACAATCGGCGTATCAACGATCCACGCTACCCGCTAACCGAGTGCGCACATGTCCCAGGATTTCTACTTTCTGCTGATGCCGGGTTTTTCCGCCATCGGTTTCATCTCGGCGATCGAACCGCTACGGGTGGCCAACCGCTTTCGCGGCGAGTTGTACCGCTGGCACGTGCTCAGCGCCGATGGCGGGGCGGTGCTGGCGAGCAATGGCATGTCGGTCAACGCCGACGCGGCGCTGGAGCCGCTGAAGAAAGGTGCGACGCTGTTGGTGGTGGCCGGATTCGAACCGCTGAAGTTCGCCACGCCAACCCTTGAGCACTGGCTGCGCCGGCTGGACAACGAAGGCGTGACCCTGGGCGCCATCGATACCGGCAGTTTCGTCCTCGCCGAAGCCGGCCTGCTCGACGGCCATCGCTTGACCCTGCACTGGGAGGCCATCGATGCGTTCAAGGAATCTTATCCACAGCTCAGCGTGACCCAGGAATTGTTCGAAATCGATCGGCGGCGCATCACCTCGGCGGGCGGCACGGCGTCTATCGATCTGATGCTTGATCTGATCGCCCAGGCCCACGGCCCGCAACTGGCGATCCAGGTCAGCGAGCAGTTCGTGCTGGGACGGATTCGTCCGCGCAAGGACCACCAGCGCATGGAAGTCGCCACGCGCTACGGCATCAGCAACAAGAAGCTGGTGCAGGTGATTGGTGAGATGGAGCAGCACAGCGAACCACCGCTGACCACGCTGCAACTGGCGGAATCGATCAAGGTCACGCGGCGGCAGCTGGAGCGCTTGTTTCGGCTGCATCTGAATGACACGCCGAGCAATTTCTATCTGCGCTTGAGGTTGGAAAAGGCCCGGCAGCTGTTGCGCCAGACCGATATGAGCGTGCTGGAGGTCAGCATCGCTTGCGGGTTTGAATCGCCGTCGTATTTCACCCGCAGTTATCGAGCGAGGTTCTCTCGCTGTCCCCGCGAGGACCGGCGTACCGCTCAGGCCTGAAGGGTTTTAGCAACGTCATAGAACCCTGTGGGAGCGGGCTTGCCCGCGATGAGTCCAGCACATCCAACATTGTTATTGCCTGACACACCGCCATCGCGGGCAAGCCCGCTCCCACAGGTTTCAATGTGATGTCGGGAATCGCGTTACTTCTTCACCAACGCCGAACACGCCGCTTTATAAGCCTCATGCTGATACTTGTTCAGCGTCCCCGGCAGCTCGAAATTGTGCTTCTTGGCCTGCGCATTGATCGTCTGCGGCGACAGCAGCGTCACCTCACACCCCTCCAGCAACTGAAACACTCCCTCGATCTTGAATGTCGTCGGCCCACCGGCAAACTCACCCTTCTTGCTGCGCTTCTTGATCGCAATCCGGTCAATCGAATGCTCGCGTACAAATGACGCCACCTGCGCCGCGAAGCGTTTGACGTTGGCCGCCTCGTCATCATCGTCGAGGGCGATTTTCTTGGTGCTCAGTGCAACGTGGCTCAAGGCCGAACCGTCAAGGGAGGCCGCGGCGATGATCGCTTCGCTGCCTTTGATTTCGATGCCGCAGATGTTCATGGGAATTCCTTTGAATGAAGAGGGCAGCCTATAGGTCCGGTCGTTTTTTTTGCAATCTGCCAATGCAGCAAGAGTCGGCTTTTACTGTTCTGACAGATCGGCCGCTTGTCGGAAACATCGGCCTACCTGACAGTTCTGACAGTAGACCTTGCCGCGAAACACCTCCTAGATAGGGGCGGGAATCATCCCGGATCATGGCTGAACACCCGCATCCAACAGACAAGGAGTGACTAATGAACATCAGGAAAAACATTCGTGCATTAACCACCACCGAGCGCGACAACTTCATCAACTGTCTGCTGGAGCTCAAGCGCAGGGGGCATTACGACAAATACGTTCATTGGCATCATGGTGTGATGATCCCAACGGTTCACCCAGACGAACCGCATGATCCGGAATACCGTAACGGGGCACATTTGGGGCCGGCATTTCTGCCCTGGCACCGGGAAATGCTGATGCAACTTGAGCTTGATCTGCAATCTTTGGACGAAAGCGTGACCCTGCCATATTGGGATTGGACCGAGGATGCGGCCGACCCCCTGAATTCGCCGATCTGGTCGAGTCAGTGGATGGGCGGCGATGGCGACAAGAATGATCACGACCGGGTAAAAACCGGCCCGTTTGCCTATCAGAATGGCAAGTGGCCTGTGCCAGCCTACCCGGAAAACGGTGAGACGGAGCCAGGCCTCAAGCGTCAGTTCGGACAACGGGTGACTTCGCTGCCAACCCCGGCTGACCTGGCAATGGCAATGCGCGAGTGGCTATACGACACGCCACCGTATGATGCCGGACCCTACACCCGGGGCTTTCGCAATCGACTGGAGGGCTGGGTCACCCAGAGAGGCGATCCGCAGGTCACCACTCCGGGGTCGCAATTGCATAACCGGGTGCATTTGTGGATTGGCGGAAACATGCTTGCGATGACGTCTCCGGAAGATCCGGTGTTTTTTCTGCACCACTGCTTTATCGACAAGGTCTGGGCGGATTGGCAGGCACAGATGCAAGTCGACAATCCTGACTGGACTCCACATTACACACCGCTGTCCGGCGGGCCGTCGGGTCACAACTATGACGATACGCTCAAGCCCTGGACGCGGCGGGTGAGGGACGTCATGAGTATTGCCGAGCTCGGCTATGAATATGCGCCGAGCAAGCCGCTGGAAAAAAGTCCGTTCAGATCACCGTTCATGGCGCACTGACGTTGTTGTACGAGCGCTCTGGCCTGACGAGGCGGGAGTGTTCCTTCACTCCTGCCCAATCGACTCCAAAAACTCCGACCGTTCGTCACTCATCCGCGCCACACAGTCATTCTGCGCAATCTTGAAAGCCTTGCTGCCTTCGGTGGCGGGGAAGGCTTCCACGGCGCAATCGGCGTCGCGGGTTTTCAGCCATTGTTGCTGGGCGGTTTTCAGTTTGGCGGTGATGTCGGCCAGTTGCGCGGCGTTTTTGCCGTAGGTGGCCTGCATGCGCTCGTTGAGGCTGGCGTAGTTGTCCTTGAGCAGGTCTTCGGCGGTGCTGCGGCTGTAGGTCGAGCATTCCAGGGTCTGGACGTCGTTTTCCACCGCGTCGCACGGGTTGTTGTCGGTCTCTTCGGCGGCGTGTACGCCGGTCGCCATCAGTGCCAAAGCCAGGAAGATCGATTTCATGGTTGTCGCCGCTCTAATCCAGTGGTGTATCCAAGATGCGCCAGATTCTGGCTCAAGCTGGCGGGCTTGAACAGGTAGCTGATCGCAGCGCCTGGCGACCCTTTGTCGCGGATTGACGCTTTCGGCAATTCCCCTGTCGTTTTTGCACCCGGTCGCCCCGGCACCGAGGCATATGCTGGCCCCAAAGCGCCGGCAGACGATTCGGCGCATGAATCGCCAATAAGGGGACGCCTGATGAGCCCAGCCGAATTACACGCCGACAGCATCGTTATCGACGGTCTGATCATTGCCAAATGGAACCGCGAGCTGTTCGAAGACATGCGCAAGGGCGGTCTGACGGCGGCCAACTGCACCGTGTCGGTGTGGGAAGGCTTTCAGGCGACCGTGAACAATATCGCCGCCAGCCAGAAGCTGATCCGCGAAAACAGCGATCTGGTAATGCCGGTGCGCACCACCGCCGACATTCGTCGCGCCAAGGAGCAGGGCAAGACCGGCATCCTCTTCGGCTTCCAGAATGCTCACGCGTTCGAAGACCAGATTGGCTATGTCGAGGTGTTCAAGCAACTCGGCGTCGGTATCGTGCAGATGTGCTACAACACGCAGAATCTGGTCGGCACCGGCTGCTACGAGCGCGACGGCGGTCTGTCGGGCTTCGGTCGTGAGATCGTCGCCGAAATGAACCGCGTCGGCGTCATGTGCGACCTGTCCCACGTCGGTTCCAAGACTTCAGAAGAAGTCATCCTCGAATCGAAAAAGCCGGTTTGCTATTCCCACTGCCTGCCGTCGGGTCTCAAAGAGCACCCGCGCAACAAGTCCGATGCCGAACTGAAGTTCATCGCTGACCACGGCGGTTTTGTCGGCGTGACCATGTTCGCGCCATTCCTCGCCAAGGGCATCGATTCGACCATCGACGATTACGCCGAAGCCATCGAATACACCATGAACATCGTTGGCGAAGACGCCATCGGCATCGGCACCGACTTCACCCAGGGGCACGGCCAGGACTTCTTCGAATACCTGACCCATGACAAGGGCTACGCCCGTCGTCTGACCAGCTTCGGCAAGATCATCAACCCGCTGGGCATCCGCACCGTCGGCGAGTTCCCGAACCTGACCGAAACCCTGCTCAAGCGCGGCCACTCCGAGCGTGTCGTACGCAAGATCATGGGCGAAAACTGGGTGAACGTCTTGAAGGACGTTTGGGGCGAATAAGCCGCCGCACTTCTGAATCCTTTCCCCCGGCCGTCCGTGCCGGGGGCAACAAACCGAATTTTCTGGAGTTAAGTTTCCATGGCCAAGATCGCCCCGCAATTGCCAATCGAAGTCGACAGCGAGACCGGTGTCTGGACCTCCGACGCCCTGCCGATGCTCTACGTGCCACGACACTTTTTCGTCAATAACCACATGGGCATCGAGGAAGTGCTGGGCGCCGACGCCTATGCCGAAATCCTTTACAAGGCCGGCTACAAGTCCGCCTGGCACTGGTGCGAAAAAGAAGCTGAATGCCACGGCCTGGAAGGCGTCGCGGTGTTCGAGCACTACATGAAGCGTCTGTCGCAACGCGGCTGGGGCCTGTTCAAGATTCAGGACATCGACCTCGACAAAGGCACCGCCAGCGTCAAGCTCGAACACTCGGCGTTCGTCTACGTGTACGGCAAGGTCGGGCGCAAGGTCGACTACATGTTCACCGGCTGGTTTGCCGGCGCCATGGACCAGATCCTCGCCGCTCGCGGCAGCAAGATCCGCACCGTGGCCGAGCAGGTTTACGGTGGCTCCGAAGAAGGCCACGACGACGGCCTGTTCACCGTCAAGCCGTTGTAAGTCGAGGAACCCGCCATGGCTTTCGAAGCAATGTTCCAGCCAATTCAAATTGGCAAACTGACCATCCGCAACCGCGTGCTCAGCACCGCGCACGCCGAGGTCTACGCGACTGACGGTGGCATGACCACCGAGCGCTACGTCAAATACTACGAAGAGAAAGCCAAGGGCGGCATTGGCCTGGCGATCTGCGGCGGTTCGTCGGTGGTCGCCATCGACAGCCCGCAGCAATGGTGGAGTTCGGTGAACCTGTCCACTGACCGGATCATTCCGCACTTCCAGAATCTGGCCGACGCCATGCACAAGCACGGCGCCAAGATCATGATCCAAATTACCCACATGGGCCGACGCTCACGTTGGGACGGTTTTCACTGGCCGACCCTGATGTCGCCGTCGGGCATCCGTGAACCGGTGCACCGCGCCACCTGCAAGACCATCGAGCCGGAAGAAATCTGGCGGGTGATCGGCAACTACGCGCAAGCCGCGCGCCGTGCCAAGGCTGGTGGCCTGGACGGTGTCGAACTGTCGGCCGTGCACCAGCACATGATCGACCAGTTCTGGAGCCCGCGCGTCAACAAGCGTACCGATGAATGGGGTGGCAGCTTCGAAGGCCGGATGAAGTTCGGACTGGAAGTGTTGAAGGCAGTGCGCGCCGAGGTCGGTGACGATTTCTGCGTCGGCATGCGTATCTGCGGCGACGAGTTCCACCCGGACGGTCTGTCCCACGAAGACATGAAGCAGATCGCCAAGTATTACGACGATACCGGCATGCTCGATTTCATCGGCGTCGTCGGCTCGGGTTGCGACACCCACAACACCCTGGCCAACGTGATTCCGAACATGAGCTATCCGCCGGAGCCGTTCCTGCACCTGGCGGCCGGAATCAAGGAAGTGGTCAAGGTGCCGGTGCTGCACGCGCAGAACATCAAGGACCCGAACCAGGCCACGCGCATCCTTGAAGGCGGTTACGTCGACATGGTCGGCATGACCCGCGCGCACATCGCCGACCCGCACCTGATCGCCAAGATCAAGATGGGCCAGGTCGACCAGATCAAACAGTGCGTCGGCGCCAACTACTGCATCGACCGTCAGTATCAAGGTCTGGACGTGCTGTGCATCCAGAACGCCGCGACCTCCCGTGAATACATGGGCGTGCCGCACATCATCGAGAAGTCCACCGGGCCGAAGCGCAAGGTGGTGATCGTCGGTGCCGGCCCTGCCGGGATGGAAGCGGCGCGTGTGGCGGCCGAACGTGGCCACGACGTGACCCTGTTCGAGAAGAAAGAATTCATCGGCGGGCAGATCACCACGGCGTCGAAAGCGCCGCAGCGTGACCAGATCGCCGGGATCACCCGCTGGTTCCAACTGGAGCTGGCGCGCCTGAAAGTCGACCTGCGTCTGGGCACTGCCGCAGATGCCGACACCATCATGGATCTGCGTCCGGACATCGTGGTGCTGGCCGTCGGTGGTCATCCATACCTTGAGCAGAACGAACACTGGGGTGCCGCCGAAGGCTTGGTGGTCAGCAGCTGGGACGTGCTCGACGGCAAGGTCGCGCCGGGCAAGAACGTGCTGGTCTACGACACCATCTGCGAGTTCACCGGGATGTCGGTGGCCGACTTCCTCGCCGACAAGGGCAGCCAGGTCGAGATCGTTACCGACGACATCAAACCGGGCGTGGCCATCGGCGGTACGTCGTTCCCGACCTACTACCGCAGCATGTACCCGAAAGAAGTGATCATGACCGGCGACATGATGCTGGAGAAGGTCTACCGCGAAGGCGACAAGCTGGTGGCGGTGCTGGAGAACGAGTACACCGGCGCCAAAGAGGAGCGGGTGGTCGATCAGGTGGTGGTGGAAAACGGCGTGCGGCCGGATGAGGAAATCTACTACGCGCTCAAAGAGGGTTCGCGCAACAAGGGCCAGATCGACGTCGAAGCGTTGTTCGCGATCCAGCCACAACCTTCGCTGAGCAGCACCGGTGACGGCTACTTGCTGTTCCGCATCGGCGACTGCGTGGCGCAGCGTAATACCCACGCTGCGATCTATGACGCCCTGCGGCTCTGCAAAGACTTCTGACGGCTTGCACACAACCCTGTAGGAGCTGCCGAAGGCTGCGATCTTTTGACTTTTGTTGTTCAAAGCAAGATCAAAAGATCGCAGCCTGCGGCAGCTCCTACGCAAAGACCGTGTTTCTCCAGGCTGTACTGGTGGGAGCTTCACCATGTTGAACACCCTTCTTCCAATCCTGTTGTTCGCAGCCCTGGCCCTTGCGGTGCTGGGTGCGTTGCGGCGGGTGGCCATGTGGCGTCGGGGCCGGGCCTCCAAGGTCGATCTGATCGGCGGCCTCTTTGCCATGCCCAAGCGCTACATGGTCGACCTGCACCACGTGGTGGCGCGGGACAAATACATCGCCAACACCCACGTGGCCACGGCCGGTGGTGCGGTGGCGTCGATCGTGCTGGCGATTCTGGTGCACGGTTTCGGCCTGCATAACCGCATCCTCGGATACGCGCTGCTGTTGATGACGGCGGTGATGTTCGTCGGGGCAATCTTCGTTTATCGGCGTCGGCTCAACCCGCCGGCACGGCTGTCGAAAGGCCCGTGGATGCGTCTGCCGAAAAGCCTGCTGGCGTTCTCGGCGTCGTTCTTTCTGGTGACCTTGCCGGTGGCCGGGATCCTTCCAGAGAACTTCGGCGGCTGGCTGCTGGCAGCGATGCTCGGGCTCGGTGTTTTGTGGGGCGTGTCGGAGTTGTTCTTCGGCATGACCTGGGGCGGGCCGATGAAGCACGCCTTCGCCGGTGCCCTGCACCTGGCCTGGCACCGTCGCGCCGAGCGCTTTGGCGGCGGTCGTTCCACCGGTTTGAAACCGCTGGATCTGAATGATCCAAGCGCGCCGCTCGGTGTGGAAAAACCCAAGGATTTCACCTGGAACCAACTGCTCGGTTTCGACGCCTGCGTGCAGTGCGGCAAGTGTGAAGCGGCGTGCCCGGCCTTCGCTGCCGGCCAGCCGCTGAACCCGAAGAAGCTGATTCAGGACATGGTCGTCGGCCTGGCTGGCGGCACTGACGCGAAGTTTGCTGGCAGTCCGTATCCGGGCAAGCCAATTGGTGAGCACAGCGGTAATCCGCATCAACCGATCGTCAACGGTCTGGTCGATGCCGAAACCCTGTGGTCGTGCACCACCTGCCGGGCCTGCGTCGAGGAATGCCCGATGATGATCGAGCACGTCGACGCGATCGTCGACATGCGCCGCCACCTGACGCTGGAAAAAGGCGCGACCCCGAACAAGGGCGCCGAAGTCCTGGAAAACCTGATCGCCACCGACAACCCCGGCGGTTTTGCCCCGGGCGGGCGGATGAACTGGGCGGCGGACCTGAACCTCAATCTGCTGAGCGAGAAAAAGTCCACTGACGTGCTGTTCTGGGTCGGCGACGGCGCCTTCGACATGCGCAACCAGCGCACCTTGCGTGCGTTCGTCAAAGTGCTGAAGGCCGCGAAAATCGACTTCGCCGTACTCGGCCTCGAAGAACGCGACAGCGGCGACGTGGCCCGGCGTCTCGGTGACGAAGCGACGTTCCAGTTGCTCGCCAAACGCAATATCCAGACCCTGGCCAAATACCGCTTCAACCGCATCGTCACCTGCGATCCGCACAGTTTCCATGTGCTGAAAAACGAGTACGGCGCGTTCGACGGCAACTACCTGGTGCAGCACCACAGCACCTACATGGCGGAAATCATTCAGGCCGGTGCGCTGAACCTCGGTCAGCACAAAGGCAACAGCGTGACCTATCACGACCCGTGCTACCTCGGTCGCTACAACGGCGAGTACGAGGCGCCGCGTGAAGTGCTGCGCGCCCTCGGCATCGAGGTCAAAGAGATGCAGCGTTCCGGCTTCCGCTCGCGCTGCTGCGGCGGTGGTGGCGGTGCGCCGATCACTGACATTCCGGGCAAGCAGCGGATTCCCGACATGCGCATGGAAGACATCCGCGAGACCGGCGCCGAGCTGGTGGCCGTGGGTTGTCCACAGTGCACGGCGATGCTCGAAGGCGTGGTCGAACCGCGTCCGCTGATCAAGGACATCGCCGAACTGGTGGCCGACGCGCTGCTTGAAGATGCCGCGCCAGACAAGCCTGCCACGCCGGCCAAACGTGAACCTGCGGAGGCCCACTGATGAGCGACATTATCCGCCGCGACCCACGCGCCGAATGGATTGCGCGTAACCGTCTGCACCCGCTGCACGCGGCCATGCAACCGGCGCAACACAGCTGGATGGGCCCCAACGGGATCATCCGCAAGAACCTGCACGGCATCGGTTTCATCGGCCCCAACGGCATCAAGCGTATTGACCGCAGCGGCGCGCAACAGGGCGGGGCGGTCAAACGCTCGGCCACGGTTGAAGTGCAACTGCCGCTGCATCAGGTACCGGCCCCGGCGTTCTACATCAGCGTGGTGCCGGACATGGTCGGTGGGCGTTTGAGCAGCCACGACCGCGACCTGCTGGGCCTGGCTCACCAACTGGCCGGCAAGGACGGTGCGGTGCTGGCGGTGGTGTTTGGCGAACACAAAGAGAGCGCCTTCGCCACGGCCGGCGTCGATCGCTTGCTGGTACTGGAGGGCGACCAATTCAGCGGTTATGCACCGGAACAACGGGTGCAGGGCTTGCGGGCTGTGGATAACCAGTTCAACCCGCGCCACTGGCTGCTGCCGGACAGCCGCAGCGGTGGCGGCGAACTGGGTCGGCGCTTTGCTGCCGCACTGGGCGAACGCCCGGCCACACGGGTCTGGCAGGTCAAGGATCAGCAATGCATCGGGCGCGCTGGCGCGGGCTTGCAAGACCTGGCGCGGCCGGTCGCCCGCTTGATTCTGGCTGCTGCCGAATGCGCCGAACCGGTCAGCGAAACCCGTCACGAAGCCCTGCCGGTGGAGTTATCCACAACGGTGGCGCGTAGCCTGTCGCGGATCGAGGATCTGGGTGCGGTGGCGGTGGATCCGGCGGCCATTCCGATGGCCGAAGCCGAGTTCATTTTCTCCGGCGGCAACGGGGTCAAGGACTGGTCGCTGTTTCACCAGACGGCGGCGGCGCTCGGCGCCACCGAAGGCGCCTCGCGGGTGGCGGTGGACGACGGCTTCATGGCCCGTGACCGGCAGGTCGGCGCGTCCGGTACCTGGGTCACCGCACGGGTTTATGTGGCTGTGGGTATCTCCGGGGCGATCCAGCACCTGCAGGGCATCGGTGCCTGCGACAAGGTGGTGGCGATCAACCTCGACCCGGGATGCGACATGATCAAACGCGCCGACCTGTCGGTGATCGGCGAGAGCGCGGAGATTCTTCAAGCCTTGATCGCGGCGGTAGCGGCTTACCGCAACGACGCCAAGCGCGATGCGGCTTAAGGGAAGGACACAGTTATGAACACCAATGTCATCAGCCTGGTCTCCATCGGCGCCCACCCGACCTCGGGCCGGCCACGCCGTGCCGAACAGGACGCGCGCGCCGTGGAACTGGGCCTGCAACTGGCTGGGGATAACCTGCAAGTGCTGCATGCCGGGGACGTTGCCGAACCGGCACTGCGCGCCTATTTGGGCATGGGACTTGCGCAGATGCACGTGCTGGAGCAACCCGCTGGCGCCGACGCCTTGCCGGCGCTGACCGCGTATCTGCGCGATGCCGGCGCCCAGGTGGTGCTGACCGGCACGCAGGCGGAAACCGGCGAAGGCTCGGGCATGTTGCCGTTCCTGCTCGCCGAAGGACTGGGCTGGCCGCTGGTGGTAGGACTGGCGCAGGTCGAATCGATCAGCGACGGCTCGGCGCTGGTGCTGCAAGCCTTGCCCCGTGGGCAGCGGCGGCGTCTCAAGGTGAAGCTGCCGTTTCTGGCAACTGTGGATAACGCTGCACCCAAGCCACGGCAGAGCGCCTACGGCCCGGCACGACGGGGTGTGCTCAATGCCGAAGATGTGGCAGTGCTGGACGATGAACTGCTGACCGTCGCCACCTTGCAACCGGCCAAACCACGGCCGAAACGTCTGAAGGTGATCAAGGCCAAGAGCGGTGCGGACCGGATGAAAGCGGCGACGGCCAAGGCCAGTGGCGGTGGGGGACAAGTGCTTAAAGGCGTCACCGCGCAGGCCGGCGCTGAAGCGATCCTCAAACTGCTGATTGAAGAAGGCGTCGTCCGCTGACCCCTGTAGGAGCTGTCGAGTGAAACGAGGCTGCGATCTTTAGATCTTCAAGATCAAGATCAAAAGATCGCAGCGTGCCGCAGCTCCTACAGGATGTGGTTCGACGATTTGGTGTTGTTTACCCACAATCCCTGTTGGCGGATCTGTGGATAACGTGTTCGCCCATCCCTGTACCCCACGCCAATCAAGCCCTTCAGGCCCAAGATCAAAAAACAACCAGCCTAAGTCACGGTTTTTCCAGACGTTTTCTCCTGAATAAGTTCAAGAGTTGCCCCCAATCTCTGTTGGCGCTTCTGTGGATAAGATGTTCGCTATACGCTGTGAGCCTTATGAAACATGGCTTGTAGAGAATTGCTCAATAAATGATCGATTATGCATTTAAAGCTGATAATCCCCGCGCAAACCCACGAATTGCGCAGCATTCAGCGCTTTTCCACAGCTGCAACAAAGTTACCCCCGAACTCTGTTGGCGCTTCTGTGGATAACGTGTTCGCCATCCTCTACAGGCCTTGTGAAACGTGGCATGTAGAGACTTGATCAAAAAACACTCAATCACTCGTGCAAACCATCCTTCTGGATAAGTCATGATTTTTCTTCACAAGTCAGCCCGTTATTTTTCGGTTCATCCACAGTTACCCCCATTTGCTGTGCATGGCTATGTGGATAACTTGTTCGCCAAACCCTGCAGGCCTTGCCGGGTATAGTCCAAACGGCAATTGATCAGATTTCATACAGTTCTAAGGCGCGGCCTTGACTTCGATTACTGCGCTGTCTTCACTGCAATGGCACAAGGACAGCCGTCACTTATCCACATCAGGTTCTGGGAGAACGCATGATGGATAGCCGCCCACACCGCCATCCCCCCACGCCCCGCAAGCGCACGTTACGACGTGCGGCCAATCAACACGCTCGTCTGTAGCGACCTGCTGCTCCGACCGTTGTGCTGTCGCCGGGCTCGCCCGGAGGCCAGGTGCCCGTTCGCCCATTGATTGCAGGCAACCGCAGAGTTGCCCCCCATCTGCCTGAGAGAGGAACACCCTCATGACACGCATCGCAACGCCCATCAGTGAGATCAAGGAACACTATGACGTGATCGTTATCGGCTCCGGCTATGGCGGCGGCATTGCTGCGTCGCGGCTGTCCCGGGCCGGCAAGCAGGTGTGCCTGCTTGAACGCGGGCGGGAAATTCAGCCCGGTGAATACCCCAACACCATGATTGCCGCGACTGAGGAGTTGCAGATCCACGACCCGGACGGCCACATTGGCTCGCGCACCGGCCTGTTCGATCTGCACGTGAATGCCCAGCAGAATGTGGTGGTGGGTTGTGGCCTCGGCGGTACGTCGTTGATCAACGCCAACGTGGCACTGGAGCCTGAGCCCGGGGTGTTCGACGACCCGCGCTGGCCGCAAGCGGTACGCGAACACCGCGATACGTTGCTCAAGGACGGTTACGCCCGCGCCCGGGAAATGCTCAAGCCCAATCCGTACCCGAACAGCGCACCGAACCTGCCCAAGCTCGACGCCAATAAAAAGTCTGCTGACTACCTCAAGCAAGGCGCGCACTTCTACAAGCCACCGATCAACGTGACCTTCGACAAACTGCCGAACAATCTCAACCACGTCGGCGTTGAACAGTTGCCGTGCAACCAGTGCGGCGACTGCGTCTCGGGCTGTAACAACAAGGCCAAAAACACCACGCTGATGAACTATCTGCCGGATGCCTGGAACCACGGCGCGGAGATTTTTTGCCAGGCCGAAGTGCGTCATCTGGAGCGCGTCGGCGATGGCTGGATCGTGCATTTCCAGTACCTCGACAGCGGTCGCGAGAAATTCGACGCACCGACGCTGTTCGTGAAAGCCGACATCGTGGTGGTGTCTGCCGGCACCCTGGGTTCCACCGAGATTCTGTTGCGTTCGCGGGACAAAGGCCTGGTGATGTCCGGCCAGCTCGGCGAGAACATGAGCGGCAATGGCGACATCCTCGGCTTCGGCCACAACTGCGAGCAGACTATCAACGGCATCGGCTTCGGCGCGCATTCGGCCAAGGAACTGCACCCCGTTGGCCCGTGCATCACCTCGGTCATCGACATGCGCACCGAAGGTGACTGGCGCAGCCGCATGGTCATCGAGGAAGGTTCGATCCCCGGCGCGCTCGGCCGGCCAATGGTGCCGGCGATGGCCGGGTTTGCCGAGATGATCGGCAAGGCCACCGACGACAGTTTCAGCGGCAAGCTTGGCTACAAGGAGCGCGAGGCCGAAAGCTTCCTGCGCGGCCCGTATTACGGCGCGCTGCACAACATGCAGACCTACCTGATCATGAGCCACGACAGTGGCCAGGGCCGGATGCTGCTCGACAGCAAGGATCAGTTGCGCATCGACTGGCCGGGTGTCGGCGAGCAGGAAAACTTCAAGCTCGGCAACGAGCGGCTGTACCAGAGCACCAAGGCACTCGGCGGGGTCTGGGTCGAGAACCCGATCTGGACCCAGCTGCTCAAGCACAGCATCGTTTCGGTGCATCCGCTGGGCGGTTGCGTGATGGGTGAAGACGCCGGGCAGGGCGTGGTCAATCACAAGGGTCAGGTGTTCAGCGGCGCCAGTGGCACCGATGTTTACGCCAATCTGTACGTGACGGACGGCGCGGTGATTCCGACATCATTGGCGGTCAATCCGCTGCTGACCATCTCTGCCGTGAGCGAGCGCAACATGGGCCTGCTCGCCGCTGACCGCGGTTGGCACATCGACTACACACTGCCCTCGGCACCGCGCAAACAGGTGGCACCGCCGACCCTCGGCGTGCAGTTCACCGAAACCATGAAGGGCTATTTCTCCCGCGCTTTCACCGCCGCACAAAGCACCGATCTGAAAGTCTACGAAGCGGCGGCCAAACGCGGTGAGGCGGACAACTCGCCGATCGACTTCACCCTGACCATCACCGCCAACGACCTCAACCGGATGATCAAGGAGCCGGAGCACGCCGCGACCATTGTCGGTACGGTCAATGCCCCGGCGCTGTCGCCGCAACCGCTGACCGCCAGCAACGGCGTGTTCAACCTGTTCGAACAGTTCGAGCAGCAGGTCGATACGCGGCACATGAAATACGACATGAAGCTGAGCGCCGAGGACGGCACCGACTATTTCTTCAGCGCTTTCAAAACCGTGCCGGAAGACAACGGCGTGCTGAATATCTGGCACGACACCAGCACCCTGTACGTGACGCTGTACCGCGGGCCGGACAAGTCGGGCGAGGTGATCGGCTCCGGGGTGATGCACATTCATCCGACCGATTTCGCCAAGCAGATGACTACCATGAAAGTGCTCAACGCGCGCAACGAGCGTGAGCGCATCGAAGGCCTGGCGCGCTTCGGCAAGTTCTTCGCCGGGATTCTCTGGGAGAGTTACGGCGGGGTGTTTGCAGGGGACAAATACTTCAATCCCGACGCGCCGCCACGGCTGAAACGGCCGCTGGATGCGCCAACCCCGGCGGTGCATTTCTTCCCCACCGAGGACGGCGTCGAACTGCGCCTGACCCGTTATCAGGCCGGCAGCAAAGGCCCGGTGATGCTGGTGCATGGCTTGGGTGTCGGTTCGAATATCTTCTCCACCGACACCATCCAGACCAACCTGCTGGAGTATTTGTGCAAGCACGATTACGACGTGTGGCTGCTGGATTTCCGGGTGAGCATTCTGCTGCCGGCGAGCAAGAAAGAATGGAACGGCGACCAGATCGCCCAGTACGACTTCAAGGCTGCCATCGCGCAAATTCAGCAAGAAACCCAGGCCAAAGACGTGCAATGCGTGGTGCATTGCTACGGCGCGACGACGTTCTTCATGTCGCTGTTGGCGGGGTTGCAAGGCGTGCGTTCGGTGGTCTGCTCGCAGATTGCCGCTGACACCGTGGTCGCCACGGCCACGGGACTGAAGGCGGGTCTGCACTTGCCGGGAATGCTCGACGCCATCGGTATCAAATCGATGACCGCTTACGCCGACAGCAAGGAAAACTGGTTCAACCGGCTCTATGACAAGGCCCTCAACGGCTACGCGCGGATCGAAGCGCAGGGCTACTGCACCAACCCGGTGTGCCACCGCATCACCTTCATGTACGCCTCGCTGTATCGCCACGACACCCTTAACGAAACCCTGCACGACAACCTGCACGAACTGTTCGGCGAGTCGAACATCGAGACTTTCGAGCATTTGGCGCTGATCGTGCGCAAAGGGCATCTGGTGGATTTCAAGGGCAACGATGTGTACATGCCGCACTTTGAGCGGCTGACCATGCCGATCTGCTTTATCAGCGGCGCGGAGAACCAGTGTTACCTGCCGGAAAGCACGCTCAAGACCTACCAGCGCGTCTGCGCAGTCCACGGGCCGGAACATTACAGCCGGCATGTGGTGCCGGGTTACGGCCACATCGATTGCATGTTCGGCAAGAACGCGGTGGTGGATGTGTATCCGATCATCCTTGAGCACCTGGAGAAAACGGCCCTCGGTTGAGATCGATTACTGATCTCTGCGTTGAGGAGATTCTCTGTGGCGAGGGGATTCATCCCCGATCGGCTGCGCAGCAGTCGTAAACCTGAGCGCGCGGTGATCCTGACAGACCGCGCTGGCAGGTTTGGGGCCGCTTCGCGACCCGTCGGGGATAAATCCCCTCACCACAAGGGACATTGCAGGTTGGTGGTCAGAAGGAAATGGAAGACATGGACAGCTACATCCGCTGGTTTCAACGCTTCATCTGGCTCGGCATTGCGATGAACATGGTGTTCGCGATCCCGGCGCTGTTTGCGCCGGGGTTGCTGACATTGGTGGTCGGTCTGCCGCCGCAACTCTCCGACCCGTGGCTGGAAAACGCCGGGATGCTGCTGGTGGGCATCAGCGTGTTTTACATGCCGTCGGGCTTCAACGCGCCGCGCTATGTGGTGCATTCCTGGCTGTGCGTACTGACGCGGCTGATCGCCGTGGTGTTCTGGATTTACCTGATCAACACCAGCAGCCAAGGTTCGGTGTTCGTGCCGATGCTGCTGGGCGATCTGAGCTTTTTCCTGATCCTCGGCATTCTGCTGTACCTCGGCACCACGCCCGCGAACCGGCCATGGGCGCTGCTGTGCGATGGCTGTCGCGAGTGGCGCGCGGCCTGGGCGCGGCAATGGCAGCGTCACGCCTTCAAGGTCGGCACGCTGGTGGTTGTCGCGGTGTTGGGGTTTATCGGTTACGAGACCTGGTACCAGATGCTGCGGGTGGTGCCGGAGGAGGAATACGCGTCCGACGAAGATCACTACAAATACGCCGCGATTGGCCTGGGTATCGAAGCGCGGATCCCGTATTACCTGTTCGCCGTACTGCCGCAGATGTGCCCGGAAAAACTGCCCAAGCCCGGCGGCTGGGAGGTCTTCGGCTTTCTCTATGAGAACGGCAAGGACCTGCCGATCGGCATGGCCAAACGGCAGATCGGCTACCCGACCGTGGAACCGAACTGCGCGCTGTGTCACACAGGATCCTATCGGGCCAATGCCAGCGACGTCGCGGTCAACGTGCCCAGCGCGCCGGCCAACACCCTGCAACTGCAGGCCTTCCAGTGGTTCGCCTACGATTGCGCCAGCGATCCGACATTCACCACCGATGCGGTAATGGCGGCGATCAACGGCAAGTTCCAGCTGGGCTTTTTCGAGAAGCTCTACAACCGCTACCTGATCATCCCGATGGCGAAAAGCGCTTTGCTCAAACAGAAACAGGCCTACGCCTGGCAAAAGCTGCGTCCGCAACAGGGCCCGGGCCGCACCGACACCTTCAATCCGACGAAAATGGTGGTGTTCGGCTTCCCGGATGACTCGACCATCGGCACCGTCGACCTGCCGCAAGTGTGGAACCAGAAACCGCGGGAGTCGATGTACCTGCACTGGGACGGCAATAACAACAAGATCCACGAACGCAACTACGCCGCGGCAATGGCCGTGGGCGCGACCCCGGAATCGGTGCTGCCGCCAAGCTTCAACCGGGTGACCAACTGGCTGCTCGGGCACAAGGCACCGGCGTGGCCGTGGGCACTGGATCAGGCCAAGGTCGTCCAGGGCAAACCACTCTGGGACGCCAATTGTGCCGCGTGCCACGACTTCGGTCGCGCCGACACCGGGCAAGTGACCACCAACATCGATCAGCTCGGCACCGATCCACATCGGCTGGACTCATTCACCACCGGTCTGGTGACGGCGTTCCACACCTTCAAGAAACCGCCGTTCGACTTCGGCGCGTATCGCAAGACCCAGAGCTACAGCAACACGCCGACCGACGGCATCTGGCTGCGCGCGCCGTACCTGCACAACGGTTCGGTGCCAACCCTGTGGGACCTGCTGCAACCGCCGGAAAAACGCCCGGTGGTGTTCATCACCGGTTCCGACGTCTACGACCCGGTCAACGTCGGTTTCGTTACCACGGGTGCCCAGGCCAAAGCCTCGGCCGATTTCACATACGACACGCGGCTGGAGGGCAACCACAACAGCGGTCACCTGTATGGCACCACGCTGTCGGACGACGACAAGCGTGCGTTGATCGAATTCATGAAAACCCTGTGAACCCTTACGGATAGAGGATTACGCCATGTCAGCGGTCGGTCATCTGAAGCATGAATACGACAAGGTCAAGGTGCGCATTCACGGCTTGTTCACGCGCATGGAAATGGCCTGGATGAAGCTCATCAGCGAATTGGAGCCGCAGGAGTTTCAGGCAATCATCAAGCTGCTGCAGCGCGGCCACGATCAGGCGCAATACGTGCTGAAAAATGGCGAGCTGCCGGACGACGAACCGGCGGTGCCGTGGGAGTTGTCCCATGGTCTGTCGATCCTGCGCATCGGCAATGCCACGCCGTTGCCGCAATCGCCCGATCAATTGCAGACCAAGGTGCTCAAGGACGGCACGCTGCTGGGATGTCGCAAATGGGAACTGCTGGATCTGCTGTGGAGCGAGGCGCTGCTCAAGTGGATCGAAAACCTGCGCCATCACGCGACTTTCGGCACTGACCCGGCGATGGTGACCATGGATCGCGAAGTGACGCTGGCGATTGCCGGTGACTGGGGCACCGGGCCGTTCAACAGCCACGCGCCGGCGGTGTCGGTGGCCAATCAGATGCAACTGGCGAACGCTGATTTCACCATTCATTTGGGGGATGTTTATTACGCCGGCAGCCATTCCCAGGAAGACACCGACATGGCCGGCTGGCCGATGGGCACCCACGGCTCGTTCACCCTCAACTCCAATCACGAGATGTACAGCGGCGCCCACGGTTACTTCAAGGAACTGGCCGCGCGTTTTCCGCGGCAGCAAGGCACCAGCTACTTTGCCCTGATCAACGACGACTGGCTGATTGTCGGGCTGGACACCGCGTACGCTTCGGATGTCATGAACCTGTACATGGACGGCACCCTCAACAAACCGCAGATCGAGTGGATGAAGGGCCTGCCGAAACGCAAGAAACTCATGGTGCTCAGCCACCATCAGGGCTTCGACATCACCGGGCACCACAAGACCGCGCTGTATCAACCGGTGTGTGATGCGCTGGGGCGCGAGCCGGATTACTGGTATTGGGGGCATCTGCACAACGGCATCGTCTATGCGCCACAAGGTGGACTGCATGCGCGCTGCGCCGGACACGGAGCGATTCCCTACGGCACCACCAGCGAGCTGAACGGCCATTCGCGGGTGCTGTTTTCGGAGACGCAGGATGCGAACGATCCGGACTATCCGCTGCGGGTGTTGAACGGCTACGCGAAAATCAGGTTGGTGGGGGAGGAGATTTTTGAGGAGTTTATTGGGGAGGATGGCAGTTTGAGGTGGTCATCGACGTGAGGCGGTGAATGTTCTGACGCCATCGCTGGCAAGCCAGCTCCCACAGGTTTTGCGGTGTACACGGTATCTGTGAGCACCATCGACCACTGTGGGAGCTGGCTTGCCAGCGATGTTTTTAGCCTTGGACAGGCACGCCCTTGAGGTACGGCGCTGGCTCCGCCCCGAGGTTGTTCAGCATCCGCTCGCTGTACCAGTCCACGAAGTTGACCACGCCAAACTCATAGGTCTTGGAGTACGGCCCCGGCTGATAAGCCGTGGAGTTGATCCCGCGCTGGTTTTCTTCGGCCAGACGCCGGTCCTGGTCGTTGGTTGCGTCCCACACCTGGCGCATGCGTTCGACGTCGTAATCCACGCCTTCGACGGCGTCCTTGTGCACCAGCCATTTGGTGGTGACCATGGTTTCCTGGGCGCTGATCGGCCACACGGTGAACACGATGATGTGGTCGCCCATGCAGTGGTTCCACGAGTGCGGCAGGTGCAGGATGCGCATCGAACCCAGGTCCGGATTCTTGATCCGGCCCATCAGCTTGGCGCAGCCCTGTTTGCCGTCCAGGGTCATCGACACGGTGCCCTTGAGCAGCGGCATGCGCACGATGCGGTTGCGCAGGCCGAAACTGGCGTGGGCGTAAGGGATTTTCTCGGCTTCCCAGGCAGCAGCAGACGCGGCGACGTGATCCTTGAACGCCTGATCGGCGCGCGGGTCGGTCACGTCGTCCCATTCCAGCAGGGTTTTCAGCAATTCAGGGTGCGAGCCGCCGCAGTGGTAGCACTCGCGGTTGTTTTCCAGCACCAGTTTCCAGTTGGCCTTTTCCATCAAGGTGGTTTGCACCGCCACCTTGGTGTTCTCCATGTCGTACGGTTCCATGTAGTGGTTCAGCGTCGACAGGAAGTCATCGATGGCCGGCGGGTTTTCCGCCAGGCTGATGAAGATGTAGCCGCCGGCCGTCTTCACGTTCACCGGTTTGAGGCCGTACTGCTTCATGTCGAAGTCGGCGCCCATCTCGGTACCGGCGAACAGCAGGCGACCGTCCAGCTCGTAGGTCCACTGGTGGTAGTGGCAGACCAGTTTGGCAACCTTGCCCTTGTCGCTGGTGCACAGGCGCGAGCCTCGGTGGCGACAGACGTTGTGGAACGCATGCACCACACCCTCGGCGCCACGAATGACGATGATCGGGTTCTTGCCGATCTGCAGGGTGATGTAGTTGCCCTTGGCCGGGATCTCGCAGGTCATGCCGGCGATCAACCATTCCTTCTGGAAGATCTCCTGCATATCGATATCGAACAGGCGCTCATCGTTATAGAACGGCTGCGGCAGCGAAAAGGTACGTTCGCGCTCCTGCAGCATCTGTGCGGTGGCCTTGCGTGCGGGTTCCAGCGGGTCGCCCAGGCTGATTTTTGCGGTGTCCATCAATGTGATCCTCAAGGCCATCTGCGTGGCCGGCGAAAGTGGCTGATCAGGGTTGCTACGCAAGGTGTAAAGAAGTTGTCTTGGTGTGAGACGAGTGTGGGGCCGGCGCTGCCCGGAACCTTATCCATGGGCGACATGGTGCAATCTGTTCCCGACGCGCAACCCCCGGTGGTTGGGGGCTGGTCGCGATAAGTATGCCGATGTCGCGGATAGGTAAACGGGCGGTTCACGCTATACGCAGAATCGCCACATGAAGGCCGACAGTCGGCCGTGGAGAACAGCATGTCCAACAGCTTCCTGAATCCGGTCACCACCCAGACCTGGGCCAATGGCCGACACATCGTCCGTTGCGTCAAAGTCATCCAGGAAACCTGGGACGTACGCACCTTCTGCTTCATGGCCGACCAGCCGATCCTGTTCTTCTTCAAGCCTGGGCAGTTTGTAACCCTGGAGCTGGAAATCGACGGTCAGCCGATCATGCGTTCGTACACCATTTCCAGTTCGCCGTCGGTGCCGTACAGCTTCTCGGTGACCATCAAACGCGTGCCGGGCGGCAAGGTTTCCAACTGGTTGCACGACACCCTGCATGAAGGCCAGGAGCTGGCGGTGCACGGGCCGGTCGGGCTGTTCAATGCCATCGACTTCCCGAGCCCGAAAGTGCTGTATCTCAGCGGTGGTGTGGGGATCACCCCGTGCATGTCGATGGCGCGCTGGTTCTACGACACCAACGCCAATGTCGACATGACCTTTATCCACAGCGCCCGCTCGCCGAAAGACATCATTTATCACCGCGAGCTGGAGCACATGGCGTCGCGGATCGACAACTTCAGCCTGCACCTGATCTGCGAGAAACACGGGCTGGACGAGCCGTGGGCCGGCTATCGCGGCTACCTCAATCACAAGATGCTGGAGCTGATGGTTCCCGACTTCCTCGAGCGTGAAGTGTTCTGCTGCGGCCCGACGCCGTACATGACCGCCGTCAAGCGCCTGCTCGAAGCCGCCGGCTACGACATGTCGCGTTATCACGAGGAATCCTTCGGCGCCACGCCACCGGAAGCTCGCGCCGATGCAGTGGAGCAAGCCGAACAAGCGGCCGAAGCACCGGAAATCGATGCGGCGGATCTGCATCAGGTCGAGTTCACCGCTTCCGGCAAGAGCATTCGCGTGGCCCCGGGCGAAACCGTGCATGCGGCGGCGGCCAAGCTGGGCCTGATGATCCCGAAAGCTTGCGGCATGGGGATCTGCGGCACGTGCAAGGTGATGAAACTGGGCGGCGAAGTAGAGATGGAGCACAACGGCGGGATTACCGAGGACGACGAGGCCGAGGGGTACATTCTGTCGTGCTGCAGCGTGCCGAAAGGCGACGTCAGAATCGAATTCTGAGCCGGATCCCTGTAGGAGCTGCCGAAGGCTGCGATCTTTAGATCCTAAAAACAAGATCAAAAGATCGCAGCCTTCGGCAGCTCCTACAGGGGTAGGTATTTTCAGTCGACGAACAAGTCAGGCATAAGGGGGGCGGTGCTGTCCGGATCAAATCGGTAGTGATCGAATTCGGTCACGCCGCTCTCGCGCAAAATCTCCTCATCTATCAATAACCGCCCGCTGATCTGTCGCCCGCTGCTGCTCAGAATCACATGCGCCGCATCCGCCATGATCGAAGGCAGGCGCGCCTGCTTGAACGACTCGCGATTGCCCAACTGAAACTCGATCGCCGCCGTGGCAATCATCGTCTGCGGCCACAGCGAATTGACGCTGATGCCGTAACTGGCGAATTCCTCGCTCATGCCTACCGTCAGCATGCTCATGCCGTATTTGGTCACGGTGTAGGGGCTGTATTGGGCGAACCATTTGCTCGCCATATTCAGCGGCGGCGACAGGTTGAGGATGTGTCCGGCGGATTTCTTCAGATAGGGCAGGGCGGCCTGGCTGCACAGCAGCACCGCACGGGTGTTGATCTGGTGCATCAGGTCGAACCGCTTGAGTTCGATGTGTTGCACACCGGTCAACTTGATCGCCCCGGCATTGTTCACCAGCGCATCGATGCCGCCGAAATGTTCGTTGGCCTGGGCCAGCGCACGGCGCACCGCGTCTTCATCACGTACATCCAGTTGCAGCGCCAGGGCGTTGCCGCCGGCCGCTTCGACTTCTGCGGCGACGCTGTGGATGGTGCCCGGCAATTTCGGATGGGCTTCGGCGCTCTTGGCCGCAATCACGATATTGGCCCCGTCCTTCGCGGCCCGCAGCGCAATCTCACGCCCGATGCCACGGCTGGCGCCGGTGATGAACAGGGTTTTGCCTTGTAGCGACATGCCGATGCTCCTGCTTGTTGTTATGTGAGCGGAGGGCTCGACAGACAATGTAGACCAAGGAACATCGCAATCCCTGTAGGAGCTGCCGCAGGCTGCGATCTTTTGATTTTGTTTTTAAGATCAAGATCAAAAGATCGCAGCCTGCGGCAGCTCCTACAGAGGAAGAATCAGGCGGACATCACTTCGCGGATATCGCGCGCCAGTTCGCGCACACGTTCTTCTTCGGTGTCCCACGAGCACATGAAACGCGCGCCGCCCTTGCCGATGAAGGTGTAGAAGCGCCAGTGCTTTGCGGTCAGTGCGGCGATGGCCGGTTCCGAGAGTTGCAGGAACACGCCGTTGGCCTGCACCGGGAACATCAGTTCCACGCCCGGGATGTCGCTGACCAGCTCGGCCAGCAATTGCGCGCAGTGGTTGGCGTGGCGGGCGTATTTGAGCCAGGCGTCGTTTTCGAGGATGCCGACCCACGGTGCCGACAGGAAACGCATTTTCGACGCCAGTTGCCCGGCCTGTTTGCAGCGGTAATCGAAGTCTTCGGCCAGTTTGTGGTTGAAGAACAGGATTGCCTCACCCACCGCCATGCCGTTTTTGGTGCCGCCGAAGCACAGCACATCGACACCTGCTTTCCAGGTCAGGTCGGCTGGCGAGCAGCCGAGGAACGCGCAGGCGTTGGAGAAGCGCGCGCCGTCCATGTGCAGGTGCAGGCCCAGTTCCTTGCAGGTGGCGCTGATGGCACGGACTTCTTCCGGGGTGTAGACGCTGCCGACTTCGGTGGCCTGGGTCAGGGTCACGACCCGTGGTTTCGGGTAGTGGATGTCCTGGCGCTTGAGCGCGACTTCGCGGATCGACTGCGGGGTGATCTTGCCGTTTTCGGTACCGGCGATCAGCAGTTTCGAGCCGTTGGAGAAGAATTCCGGGGCGCCGCATTCGTCGGTTTCGACGTGAGCGGTTTCCGAGCAGATCACGCTGTGGTAACTCTGGCACAGCGACGACAGCGCGAGCGAGTTGGCGGCGGTGCCGTTGAAGGCGAAGAACACTTCGCAGTCGGTTTCGAACAGCTTGCGGAAATGGTCGGCCGCGCGTGCGGTCCATTCATCGTCGCCATAAGCGCGCTGGTGGCCGTGGTTGGCCTGTTCCATGGCAGCCCAGGCTTCAGGGCAGATACCGGAGTAGTTGTCGCTGGCGAATTGTTGGCTCTTGTCGGTCATGGCCGGCTTCCGTGGTCGAGACTCTTGTGAAGGCTCGTGGTCAATGAGGGTGCGCACTTTACCGAAGATCTTCCGGGGAGCACACGGGATGTCGCTGTCAGAACTTTACAAGGATGCGAGCCGATTATGCACCTGAGCCAGCGCGACGGCGCACTCGATCTGCTCAAGTGGCTGGCGCTGCTGAGCATGCTGCTCGATCACCTGCGATATGTCGGGATCAGCGCCGATTGGCTGTATGTGCCGGGGCGTCTGGCGTTTCCGTGGTTCTGCCTGGCGATGGCGGCGAATCTGACGCGGGACGGCGCACGCAAGACCGAATGGCGCTATCTGGGCTGGTTGCTGCTGTTCAGCGCTGTGAGTGAAATTCCCTACCGTTTGTACATTCCTGATCCCGACACCTTGAACGTGATGCCCACCCTGGCGCTCGGATTGCTGGTGGCGCGGGGCTGGCAGGATCGCAGCTTGTTGTCGCGGCTTTTGGGCGTGGGCGCCTTGCTGCTGGCGGCGTTGTTTGCGCAGTGGCTGATGTTCGGCATGTTTGGCGTGCTGTTGCCGCTGGCGCTGCTGTGGGTGATCCGTTGCCCCTGGTATTTTGGCGTGCTGCCGGGGCTGGTGTGTCTGGCGGGCAATCAGTGGCGGGTGCTGTATGAGGCGGCGGAGTTCGGTAACTACGTGGCGGTGTTTGGTATCGCGGCGTGTCTGATTGCGCCACTGCTCGGGGTGTTCCTGTTGCGACACGCGCGACATCTCCAGCCGCCACCGATGCGGCGCTGGGGCTACGCCCTCTATCCTGCACATTTCCTCTTGCTGCTACTTATCCGCCAAGTCGCCGCGTAACCCTGTGGGAGCTGGCTTGCCAGCGATAGCGGTGGGTCAGTCGTCATCAATACCAGATGTGCTCTCGCCATCGCTGGCAAGCCAGCTCCCACAGGGTTCTTCAGTGTTTTCGAGATCGAGTCTGGCAAGACCATTTCCCGCCATGTCGTAAACGCACCTTTGTGTGGCGTCCGTAGGCATCTGGGCTGTCTGCGCCGGCCATACCATCGCATCAAAGGGCACCTCCGCAAGCCGCGTGCCTGACCAAGACGAAATGGCGCACCGACGCCGCTGGGAGAGACGCGATGTTCAGCAAGCAAGACCAGATCCAGGGTTACGACGATGCACTGCTGGCGGCGATGAATGCCGAGGAGCAACGTCAGGAAGATCACATCGAGCTGATCGCGTCGGAGAACTACACCAGCAAACGCGTGATGCAAGCGCAGGGCAGCGGCCTGACCAACAAATACGCCGAAGGTTATCCGGGCAAGCGCTACTACGGTGGCTGCGAGCATGTGGATAAAGTCGAAGCGCTGGCCATCGAACGCGCCAAGCAACTGTTCGGTGCCGATTACGCCAACGTCCAGCCGCACTCCGGTTCCTCGGCCAACAGCGCCGTGTATCTGGCACTGATCCAGCCGGGCGACACCATTCTCGGTATGAGCCTCGCTCATGGCGGTCACCTGACCCACGGCGCGAAAGTCTCGTCCTCGGGCAAGCTCTACAACGCGGTGCAGTACGGGATCAACACCGACACCGGGCTGATCGATTACGACGAAGTCGAGCGTCTGGCCGTCGAGTGCAAACCGAAGATGATCGTTGCCGGGTTCTCCGCCTACTCGAAAACACTGGATTTCCCGCGCTTCCGCCAGATTGCCGACAAAGTGGGTGCGCTGCTGTTCGTCGACATGGCCCACGTCGCCGGTCTGGTCGCTGCTGGCCTGTACCCGAACCCGCTGCCTTACGCCGACGTGGTCACCACCACCACCCACAAGACCCTGCGCGGTCCACGTGGCGGGCTGATCCTGGCCAAGTCCAACGAAGAGATCGAGAAAAAGCTCAACGCCGCGGTATTCCCTGGCGCCCAGGGCGGCCCGCTGATGCACGTCATCGCCGGTAAAGCGGTGTGCTTCAAGGAGGCGCTGGAGCCCGGCTTCAAAGCCTATCAGCAGCAAGTGATCGACAACGCCAAGGCCATGGCCAGCGTGTTTATCAAACGTGGCTACGATGTAGTGTCCGGCGGTACCGACAACCACCTGTTCCTGGTCAGCCTGATCCGCCAGGGCCTGACCGGCAAAGATGCTGACGCCGCCCTCGGCCGCGCGCACATCACCGTCAACAAGAACGCCGTGCCGAACGACCCGCAGTCGCCGTTCGTGACCTCGGGCCTGCGCATCGGCACCCCGGCCGTCACCACGCGTGGCTTCAAGGTCGCCCAGTGCGAAGCGCTGGCCAGCTGGATCTGCGACATCCTCGACAACCTCGGTGACGCCGACGTTGAAGCGAATGTGGCCAAGAACGTCGCGGCACTGTGCGCCGACTACCCGGTTTATCGCTGAGCGGTTTGGAGTAAATGACTATGCAACGCTATTCGGGCTTCGGCCTCTTCAAACACTCCCTCAGCCACCATGAGAACTGGCAGCGCATGTGGCGCACGCCAACGCCGAAGAAGGTCTACGACGTGGTCATCGTCGGCGGTGGCGGGCACGGCCTGGCGACCGCCTACTATTTGGCGAAAGAGCACGGCATCACCAACGTGGCCGTGGTCGAGAAGGGCTGGCTGGGCGGCGGCAACACCGCGCGCAACACCACCATCGTGCGCTCCAACTACCTGTGGGACGAGTCGGCGCACCTCTACGAACACGCGATGAAACTGTGGGAAGGCCTGTCGCAGGATCTGAACTACAACGTGATGTTCTCCCAACGCGGCGTCTACAACCTGTGCCACACCCTGCAGGACATCCGTGATTCCGAGCGTCGGGTCAGCGCCAACCGCCTCAACGGCGTCGACGGCGAACTGCTCAACGCCAAGCAAGTGGCGGACGAGATCCCGTACCTCGACTGCTCGAAAAACACCCGCTACCCGGTGATGGGCGCGACCGTTCAACGTCGTGGCGGCGTTGCCCGTCACGATGCCGTGGCCTGGGGCTTTGCCCGTGCCGCCGACGCCTTGGGCGTGGACTTGATCCAGCAGACCGAAGTCATCGGTTTCCGCAAGGAAAACGGCGTGTGCATCGGCGTTGAAACCAATAAGGGTTTCATCGGCGCCAAACGCGTCGGCGTGGTCACCGCCGGTAACTCCGGGCACATGGCCAAGCTCGCCGGTTTCCGTCTGCCGATCGAATCCCACCCGCTGCAGGCACTGGTGTCCGAGCCGATCAAACCGATTATCGACAGCGTGATCATGTCCAACGCCGTGCACGGCTACATCAGCCAGTCGGACAAGGGCGACCTGGTGATCGGCGCCGGTATCGACGGCTACAACGGCTATGGCCAGCGCGGTTCGTACCCGGTGATCGAGCATACCATCCAGGCCATCGTCGAGATGTTCCCGGTGCTGTCGCGGGTGCGCATGAACCGCCAGTGGGGCGGCATCGTCGACACCACGCCGGACGCTTGCCCGATCATTTCGAAAACCCCGGTACCGAACATGTTCTTCAACTGCGGTTGGGGCACCGGCGGCTTCAAGGCCACACCTGGCTCGGGCAACGTGTTTGCCGCGAGTCTGGCCAAGGGTGAAATGCACCCATTGGCAGCACCGTTTTCCATCGACCGTTTCCACAACGGCGCACTCATCGACGAACACGGCGCTGCTGCCGTCGCCCACTAACAGGAGAAATTCCCATGTTGCATATCTTCTGTCCTCACTGCGGCGAACTGCGCTCCGAAGAGGAATTCCACGCATCCGGTCAGGCGCATATTCCGCGTCCGCTGGATCCGAACGCCTGCACCGATGAAGAGTGGGGCGACTACATGTTTTTCCGCGACAACCCGCGCGGTCTGCACCACGAGCTGTGGGATCACGTCGCCGGTTGCCGCCAGTACTTCAACGTCACCCGCGACACCGTGACCTACGAGATTCTCGAAACCTACAAGATCGGCACCAAGCCGCAATTCACCGACAAGGCTGATACGGCAAAAACAGCCACGACGGCGCTGGGAGAGAAGGTATGAGCCAGACCAATCGCCTGTCCAACGGTGGACGGATCGACCGCAATAAAGTGCTGAGCTTCACCTTCAACGGTCAGAGCTACAAAGGCTTCGAGGGCGACTCGCTGGCCTCGGCATTGATCGCCAACGGCGTCGACATCATCGGCCGCAGCTTCAAGTATTCGCGCCCTCGCGGAATCTTCGCCGCCGGTGCCGAAGAGCCGAACGCCGTGCTGCAGATCGGTGCCACCGAAGCCACGCAGATCCCCAACGTGCGCGCGACGCAACAGGCGCTGTACCAAGGCCTGGTCGCCACCAGCACCAACGGCTGGCCGAGCGTCAACAACGACATGATGGGGATTCTCGGCAAGGTCGGCGGCAAGCTGATGCCGCCGGGTTTCTACTACAAAACCTTCATGTACCCGCAATCGTTCTGGATGACGTACGAGAAGTACATTCGCAAGGCAGCCGGTCTGGGCCGTTCGCCGACCGAAGTCGATCCGGACACCTACGACTACATGAACCAGCATTGCGACGTGCTGATCGTCGGCGCCGGCCCTGCCGGTCTGGCGGCTGCCCTGGCCGCTGCGCGCAGCGGTGCGCGGGTGATCCTCGCCGATGAGCAGGAAGAGTTCGGCGGCAGCCTGCTCGATTCCCGCGAAAGCCTCGACGGCAAACCGGCGATGGAGTGGGTGGCCAGCGTTATCGCTGAGTTGAAGAACACTCCTGACGTGCTGCTGTTGCCGCGCGCCACCGTTAACGGCTATCACGACCACAACTTCCTGACCATTCACGAACGCCTCACCGATCACCTCGGCGACCGCGCGCCAATCGGTCAGGTGCGTCAGCGCATTCACCGTGTTCGCGCCAAGCGTGTAGTGCTGGCGACCGGCGCCCACGAGCGTCCGCTGGTCTACGGCAACAACGACGTGCCGGGCAACATGCTCGCCGGTGCGGTCTCGACTTACGTGCGCCGTTACGGCGTGGCACCGGGCAAGAAGCTGGTGCTGACCACCAACAACGATCACGCCTATCGCGTGGCGCTGGACTGGCTCGACGCCAGCCTGCAAGTGGTCGCCATCGCCGACGCCCGCAGCAATCCGCGTGGTGCGCTGGTGGAAGAGGCCCGCGCCAAAGGCATTCGCATCCTCACCGGCAGCGCCGTGATCGAGGCCCGTGGCAGCAAGCGCGTCACCGCAGCCCGCGTTGCCGCGATTGACGTCAAAGCGCACACCGTGACCAGCCCGGGCGAATGGCTCGACTGCGACGTGATCGCCAGTTCCGGCGGTTACAGCCCGGTGGTGCACCTGGCTTCGCACCTCGGTGGCAAGCCGGTCTGGCGCGAAGACATCCTCGGTTTCGTTCCGGGCGAAGCACCGCAGAAGCGTGTGTGCGTCGGCGGCATCAACGGCGTTTACGGCCTCGGTGATTCGCTGGCCGATGGTTTCGAAGGTGGCGCACGCGCGGCCAGTGAAGCCGGTTTCGGTGTGGTCGAAGGCACGCTGCCAAAAGCCCTGAGCCGTCTCGAAGAAGCGACCCTGGCGCTGTTCCAGGTGCCGCACGAGAAGGGCACCTCGCGTGCGCCGAAGCAATTCGTCGACCTGCAGAACGACGTCACCGCTGCCGCCATCGAACTGGCGACCCGCGAAGGTTTCGAGTCGGTCGAACACGTCAAGCGCTACACCGCGCTGGGCTTCGGCACCGATCAGGGCAAGCTCGGCAACGTCAACGGTCTGGCCATCGCCGCCCGTTCGCTGAACGTGACCATTCCGCAAATGGGCACCACGATGTTCCGCCCGAACTACACGCCTGTAACCTTCGGCGCCGTGGCCGGTCGTCACTGTGGGCACATCTTCGAGCCGGTGCGCTACACCGCGCTGCATCAATGGCACCTGAAAAACGGCGCCGAGTTCGAAGACGTCGGCCAGTGGAAACGTCCATGGTACTTCCCGAAAAACGGTGAAGACATGCACGCCGCAGTGAAGCGCGAATGCAAAGCCGTGCGCGACAGCGTCGGCCTGCTCGACGCCTCGACCCTGGGCAAGATCGACATTCAAGGCCCGGATGCCCGCGAGTTCCTTAACCGCGTGTACACCAACGCCTGGACCAAGCTCGACGTGGGCAAGGCACGTTACGGCCTGATGTGCAAAGAAGACGGCATGGTCTTCGACGATGGCGTCACGGCCTGCCTGGCCGACAACCATTTCGTCATGACCACCACCACTGGCGGCGCGGCTCGCGTGCTGCAATGGCTGGAGCTGTACCACCAGACCGAATGGCCGGAGATGAAGGTGTACTTCACCTCGGTCACCGATCACTGGGCGACCATGACCTTGTCCGGGCCGAACAGCCGCAAGCTGCTCAGCGCCGTGACCGACATCGACCTGGCCAACGAAGCCTTCCCGTTCATGACCTGGAAAGAAGGTCTGGTCGGCGGTGTGCCGGCGCGGGTGTTCCGTATCTCGTTTACCGGTGAACTGTCGTACGAAGTCAACGTCCAGGCCGACTACGCGATGGGCGTGCTGGAAAAAATCGTCGAGGCCGGCAAACAGTACAACCTGACCCCGTACGGCACTGAAACCATGCACGTCCTGCGCGCCGAGAAGGGTTTCATCATCGTCGGTCAGGACACCGACGGCTCGATGACCCCGGACGACCTGAACATGGGCTGGTGCGTCGGTCGCACCAAACCGTTCTCGTGGATCGGCCAGCGCGGCATGAACCGTGAAGACTGCGTGAAGGATCAGCGTAAGCAACTGGTGGGCCTGAAGCCGATCGACCCGAACGTCTGGCTGCCGGAAGGCGCGCAACTGGTGTTCAACACCAAGCAGGCGATCCCGATGACCATGGTCGGCCACGTGACCTCCAGCTACGCGCACAACTCCCTCGGTTATTCGTTTGCCATGGGTGTGGTCAAGGGCGGTCTGAAGCGCATGGGCGAGCGGGTGTTTGCACCGCTGGCCGATGGCAGCGTGATCGAGGCAGAGATCGTTTCTTCGGTGTTCTTCGATCCGAAGGGGGATCGGCAGAATATCTGATGGCCTCAGGAATTGTGGGCGGGCGGCTATTCGCGAGCAGGCTCGCTCCCACATTCGACCGCGTTCCCCTGTGGGAGCGAGCCTGCTCGCGAAAGCGGCAGTTCAGCCACCGCAGGAACCAACAGAATTCAGGAAGGTGCTTTATGACCACAGCCAACGTGTACCAACAACGCCCGACCACCGGTGCCCGTGCCGAGTCGTCGCTGCACCATGCCGACCTCGCCAGCCTGGTCGGCAAGGGGCGCAAGAACGCCGGCGTCATCGTGCGTGAAAAGAAACTCCTCGGTCACCTGACGATTCGTGGCGATGGTCACGATGCCGCATTCGCCGCCGGTGTACACAAGGCACTGGGCATCGAATTGCCCGGCGCCCTGAGCGTGATCGTCAAAGGCGAAACCAGCCTGCAATGGATGGGCCCGGACGAGTGGCTGCTGATCGTGCCAAGCGGTGAAGAATTTGCGGCCGAACAGAAACTGCGCGAAGCGCTGGGCGACCTGCACATCGCGATCGTCAACGTCAGCGGCGGCCAGCAAGTGCTCGAACTGAGCGGGCCGAACGTGCGTCAGGTGCTGATGAAATCCACCAGTTACGACGTGCACCCGAACAACTTCCCGGTCGGCAAAGCAGTGGGCACGGTGTTCGCCAAGTCGCAGCTGATGATTCGCCACACCGCTGAAGACACCTGGGAACTGCTGATCCGCCGCAGCTTCTCGGATTACTGGTGGTTGTGGTTGCAGGATGCTTCGGCCGAGTACGGCCTGAGCGTGCAGGCGTAACACTAAGTGGTTGCCGCGATTGCTTCTTGTGGCGAGGGAGCTTGCTCCCGCTCGGCTGCGAAGCAGTCGCAAAAAACTGCGAGCGCATTCTTTCTGGAAGAACGCGGTTGCTGATTTTAGGGTCGCTTCGCAACCCAGCGGGAGCAAGCTCCCTCGCCACAGAACTCATTCGCCACAGAGTTCACTCTGCTCACAGATGTTGAAACAGGAGTCACCGCACCATGAGCCGCGCACCAGACACATGGATTCTGACCGCCGACTGCCCCAGCGTGCTCGGCACGGTGGACGCGGTGACGCGTTTTCTGTTCGAGCAGGGTTGCTACGTCACCGAGCACCATTCGTTCGATGACCGGCTCTCGGGTCGCTTCTTCATTCGCGTGGAATTCCGTCAGCCCGACGGCTTTGACGAACAGTCCTTCCGCGCCGGCCTCGCCGAGCGTGGTCAGGCGTTTGGCATGATCTTCGAGCTGACTGCGCCGAACTACCGGCCGAAAGTGGTGATCATGGTCTCCAAGGCCGATCACTGCCTCAACGATTTGCTTTACCGCCAGCGCATCGGCCAGTTGTCGATGGACGTGGCGGCGGTGGTGTCCAACCATCCGGACCTCAAGCCGCTGGCCGACTGGCACCAGATTCCCTACTACCATTTCCCCCTCGACCCCAACGACAAGCCGTCGCAGGAGCGTCAGGTGTGGCAGGTGATCGAAGAGTCCGGCGCCGAACTGGTAATCCTCGCCCGTTACATGCAGGTGCTGTCACCGGAGTTGTGCCGCAAGCTCGATGGCAAGGCGATCAACATCCATCACTCGTTGCTGCCGGGGTTCAAGGGTGCCAAGCCGTATCACCAGGCCTACAACAAGGGTGTGAAACTGGTCGGCGCCACGGCGCACTACATCAACAACGACCTCGATGAAGGGCCGATCATCGCCCAGGGTGTCGAGGCCGTGGATCACAGTCATTACCCGGAAGATTTGATCGCCAAGGGGCGTGATATCGAGGGCCTGACTTTGGCCCGGGCCGTGGGTTATCACATCGAAAGAAGGGTGTTTTTGAACGCCAACAGAACCGTTGTTCTTTAGATCGCCATCGCTGGCAAGCCAGCTCCCACAGGGATTTGTGTCGTACACAATTTTTGAGTTCCACCCGAAACCCGTGGGAGCTGGCTTGCCAGCGATGAGGCCATAACAGGCAACACAACAATCAGCATCTGTACCCGAGCACTTAACGCGCTGCCTGCCTGGGCAACGCGGTTCCATAAAAACAACAGCGAGGTGAAAGCATGTCTGGCAATCGTGGTGTGGTGTATCTCGGCGCTGGCAAGGTCGAAGTACAGAAAATCGACTATCCGAAAATGCAGGACCCGCGCGGCAGGAAGATCGAACACGGGGTGATCCTGCGTGTGGTGTCCACCAACATTTGTGGCTCCGACCAGCACATGGTGCGCGGCCGGACCACGGCGCAGACAGGTCTGGTGCTGGGCCATGAAATCACTGGCGAAGTGATCGAGAAGGGTTCCGATGTCGAGAACCTGAAAATCGGCGACCTAGTCTCCGTACCGTTCAACGTGGCTTGCGGGCGCTGCCGTTCCTGCAAGGAGCAACACACCGGTGTCTGCCTGACCGTCAACCCGGCCCGCGCCGGCGGTGCTTACGGTTATGTCGACATGGGCGACTGGACTGGCGGCCAGGCTGAATACGTGCTGGTGCCGTACGCCGACTTCAACCTGCTGAAACTGCCGGATCGCGACAAGGCCATGGAGAAAATCCGCGACCTGACCTGCCTTTCCGACATTCTGCCGACCGGCTATCACGGTGCCGTCACCGCTGGCGTCGGTCCGGGCAGCACTGTTTACATTGCCGGCGCCGGTCCGGTCGGTCTGGCCGCTGCCGCCTCCGCCCGTTTGCTCGGCGCTGCGGTGGTGATCGTCGGCGACGTCAACACCATCCGCCTGGCGCACGCCAAGGCTCAGGGTTTTGAAATCGTCGACCTGTCGAAAGACACCCCGCTGCACGAACAGATCGCCGCGCTGCTGGGCGAGCCTGAAGTGGATTGCGCGGTGGACTGTGTGGGCTTCGAAGCCCGTGGTCATGGTCACGACGGCGTCAAATCCGAAGCCCCGGCCACCGTGCTCAACTCGCTGATGGGGGTGGTGCGCGTCGCCGGCAAGATCGGTATTCCGGGCCTGTACGTGACCGAAGATCCGGGTGCCGTCGACGCCGCCGCGAAAATGGGCAGCCTGAGCATCCGCTTCGGTCTGGGCTGGGCCAAATCCCACAGCTTCCACACCGGCCAGACCCCGGTGATGAAATATAACCGCCAGCTGATGCAGGCGATCATGTGGGACCGCATCAACATCGCCGAAGTGGTGGGTGTGCAAGTCATCAGCCTTGACCAGGCGCCCGAAGGTTACGGCGAGTTCGATGCCGGTGTGCCGAAGAAGTTTGTGATCGATCCGCATCGGTTGTTCAGTGCGGCGTAAGTAAAAAGGGCGACCCACGGGTCGCCTTTTTTAGATCAAAAGATCGCAGCCTTCGGCAGCTCCTACAGGGATCGATGGAGGAGCTGTCGAAGGCTGCGATCTTTGATTTTTGCAATCAGAGGGCTGCCAAAGCGCCCTGATACAGCACTGGCCCGGTCGGCTGCCCGGTCGGCGACCCACCTTGCGGCTCCAGACTCACCGCCAGCGCAATCGGCTGGCCGATCAAGGCTTTCTGCGCCGCGCTCAGTTCAACCTTGCCTTTGCCGCCTGCAGGAATCACCCCCAGCGAAATCGGCTTGCCATCGGCGGGTATCGCCCACAGTTCCAGGCTGCGATCTGGCCCGACTGCCGCCAATGTCAGCGGTTCGACTTGCAGATAGTCCGCATGCGCCTCGACCTTCAGCGCCGGTTGCGCGTCGGCGCTCAGCAGGGTGGCGCGGTAGCGGGCGTCGTCGCGGTTGTACAGGGAGCCGAGGAATACCAGGACCACGATTGAGCAGAGTGCGGCGGTGACTCGCAGCCAGTTCCAGAACGGACGTTTTTCCGGGACGTGCAGCACTTGCGGTTCGATGCGTGCAGTAATACCTTGCCACACCCGATCCGGCACCGGTTGCTCCGGCAATGTATCGGTAAGGCTGGCGAGGCTCTCCTGCCACTGCGCCAACTCGGTTCGCAGTGCTGCATCGTCCAGCAGCAATTGTTCAAAGCGCCGACGCGCCGCCGACGACATCAGGCCGATGGCGTAATCGGCAGCGAGGGCGCGGCGCAGGGCAGGGGTCTGGTATTTCATGATTCAAGGCACCTGCGCAGACGTTCCATGCCACGGCGAATCCACGATTTCACCGAACCCAGCGGCGCGGCCAGGTGTTCGGCGAGTTCCGCGCAGGACAGGCCCTGAAAGTAGGCGACGCTGATCGACTGGCGCTGCATGCCGTCGAGGGTGTCCAGGCAACGGTGCAACGCGCTGGCTTCGCGGCTGCTGTTCAACAGGTCGTGGGCCGAAGGGCCTTCGTCCGGCAGGGTGTCCTGTTCGAAGTCGGTCAGCGGCCGGTCACGCTGTTTGCGTAACTGGTCGATGGCCTGGTGGCGAGTGATGTTGATCATCCAGGTCAGCGGCGCCGACAAATGGGCTTCGTAGCGCGAGGCGTTGTTCCAGATGCGCACAAAGCTTTCCTGCAGCACGTCCTCGGCCAGATCTGCCCGGCCCATGAAACGCAAGGCGACACCGTGCAAGCGCGGGCCGACGCTGCGATAGAGGGTTTCGAATGCACGCCGATCGCCCAGTGAACACTGAGCCAACAATTGGCGCAACTGATCGGTGTCGGCGGTGGAAATGACGTTTCTCCAGACCATGTGCCGGTGGCGAGGGCGCTGCTCGGGCTGTTCACAGGCTAGTTCAGCGACAGCGCTTGTGCCATTCATCTCGGATTATCCACGGTTTCACGTTTTATATACGTGGCTATCCTGAAAATGGATGCGCCGGCGAGGAACATGCCAGCGCAAACCCGGTCAAATCGGCAGTTTTGCCGCCCATAAGCGGGCGGTTACCACAGCGCAAGAGGATGTCTGAATGAAGATTTCACGCGGTATGGCCTTTGCTTCACTGATGACCCTCGCAGCGAGCCCGGTGTTTGCCGGTTTCAGCTTGAACGATGTCGCCGGTGCAGTCTCGGGGATGCAAGGGGGGGACAAGGCTGCCGCCGCTGCACCGACTTCGGAAACCGCTGGATTGCTGAGTGCCTTGAGTGCGCTGAACGTCACGCCCCAGCAAGCTGTAGGGGGAACCAGTGCGATGTTGGGCCTGGCCAAGAACCAATTGAGCAGCACCGATTATTCGCAGTTGGCCAAAGAAGTGCCGGGCATCGACAAACTGTCGGGCGGTAGCGGTAATCTGGCGGCATTGAGCGGGTTGCTGGGCTCGTCGGGCAAGTCAGCCGGGCTGGAAAATGCGCTGGGCAACGTCAAGACCACCAGCGACCTGAACAACGCTTTCAGTGCGCTGGGCATGGACAGCGGCATGGTGGGCCAGTTTGCCCCGGTGATCCTGCAATACCTGGGTCAACAGGGTGTTGGCGGTTCGCTGTTGAGCAGTCTGGGCAACATCTGGGGCGCCGGCAGCGGCAGCTGATTCAGCTGCGCTCACCGCGCAGTTCGCTGATGCGCTGATCCTTCTCGGTCCAGAGCTGGTTGACCCAGTTCTGGACCTGCTGGCGAAACTGCGGATCGTTCTCGTAATCGCCCTGCGACAGCGCCGGGTCGAGTTCGCGGGTCTGGATGTCGACGATCACCCGCGGCACGCTGCCGCTGATCAGATCCCAGAACCCCGGAATGTTCTCCTGTGGATAAACCACGGTCACGTCGAGCAACGCATCCAGCTGCTCCCCCATCGCCGCCAGCACAAACGCCACGCCGCCCGCCTTGGGTTTGAGCAGGTGCTTGAACGGTGACTGCTGCTGCGCGCTTTTCGCCGCGGTGTAGCGAGTACCTTCCAGATAGTTCACGACCGTTACCGGCTGGCGCTTGAACAGCTCACAGGCCTGTTTGGTGATTTCCAGATCTTTGCCCGCCAGCTCCGGATGCTTCGCCAGAAACGCCTTGCTGTAGCGCTTCATGAATGGGTAATCCAGCGCCCACCACGCCAGACCGAGGAACGGCACCCAGATCAGCTCTTTCTTGAGGAAAAACTTGAAGAACGGCGTGCGCCGGTTGAGGGTCTGGATCAGCGCCGGAATGTCGACCCACGACTGGTGGTTGCTGACCACCAGATACGAGGTGTCACCGCGCAGGTCTGCGCCGCCGCGGATGTCCCACTGAGTGGGGATGCACAGACGAAAGATCAGCTTGTCGATTTCCGCCCAGGTCTCGGCAATCCACATCACCGCCCACGAGGCGTAATCGCGCCAGCGCCCGGGCGCAATCAGTTTGAGCAGGGCAAAGACCATCAACGGCCCGATCAGGATCAGGGTGTTGAGCAATAGCAGCAGGGTGACGAAACAGCCGGTGAGCAGGCGGCGCATAAGCAACTCTATGAAGGCGGATGGGCGCGCCATGATAAGTGGCTTCGGGCGACAGGCCAAATCGGCGGTGACGAATGTTTCACTTTTGGGCGGCTATGCTGGAGCCAATTAGTGAGGCTTGTGCTGGCCCCATCGCTGGCAAGCCAGCTCCCACAAGGATCTCCAGTGCATGTGATTTCCGTGAATGGCAGAGAAACCTGTGGGAGCTGGCTTGCCAGCGATGCGATATCAAGGGCGAACGAATTCCTTGATGGCTGTCTAAAAACTCGCGTCTGACGCCCTCATTTTCCAAGGAAGCCCTCTACGTGAAATCCCTCCTTGCACTGTTTGCCCTCGTCGCCCTGCCGGTCATGGCCGCCGAACCGACCCTGTACGGGCGTTATGAATACATCGCGCTGCCGGAAATCGGTGGCGAGGTGCTCAAAGCCAAGATGGACACTGGCGCGCTGACCGCCTCGCTGTCGGCCAAGGACATTGAGACCTTCACCCGCGACGGTGAAAACTGGGTGCGCTTCCGCCTCGGCACCAAGGACGCCAGCAACAAAGTGTACGAGCACAAGATCGCACGGATCAGCAAGATCAAGAGCCGCTCGGACGAAGAGGACGAAGGCGACAGCACTGAAGTCGCCAAACGCCCGGTGGTCGATCTGGAACTGTGCCTGGGCAACGTCAAGCGTACCGTTGAGGTCAACCTGACCGACCGCAGCAACTTCAACTACCCGCTGCTGATCGGTGCCAAGGCCTTGCGCGAGTTTGGCGCCGCAGTGAACCCGGCGCGGCGTTTCACCGCCGACAAGCCAGACTGCTAAGTGGTCTCATTGACGTAAGGTCAGGCTTGGGGCACCGTTCGCGCACTTAACCCATGGGCTCGGACGCCATGCCTCATATCCTGATTGTCGAAGACGAAGCGGCGATTGCCGATACGCTGATTTTTGCCCTGCAGGGCGAGGGGTTCACGACCACGTGGCTGAGCCTGGGCGCCGCGGCGCTGGAGCATCAACGACAGACCCCGGCCGACTTGATCATTCTCGATATCGGCCTGCCGGACATCAGCGGTTTCGAAACCTGCAAACAGCTGCGGCGCTTCAGTGAAGTGCCGGTGCTGTTCCTCAGCGCCCGGGACGCCGAGATCGACCGGGTGGTGGGGCTGGAGATCGGCGCCGACGATTACGTGGTCAAGCCGTTCAGCCCGCGTGAGGTGGCGGCGCGGGTCCGGGCGATTCTCAAGCGCATGGCGCCGCGTCCTGCGGTTGAAGCGTCCTCGACGCTGTTTCGCATCGATGCCGAACGTGTGCAGATCGTCTATCGGGGACAGCCGTTGAGCCTGACCCGCCATGAATTTCGCCTGTTGCAATGCCTGCTCGAACAACCGCAGCGGGTGTTCAGCCGCGAGCAACTGCTCGACGCGCTAGGCGTTGCCGCCGACGCTGGCTACGAGCGCAGCATCGACAGCCACATCAAAAGCGTGCGCGCCAAATTGCGTCTGGTGCGGGCCGACGCCGAGCCGATCCAGACCCATCGCGGCCTCGGCTACAGCTACAGCCCGGGGCACAGCTGATGTCGCTGGGGCTGCGGATCTTTCTGGTGTATGTGCTGTTTATCGGCCTGACCGGTTACTTCGTGCTCAACACGGTGATGGAAGAAATCCGCCCCGGTGTGCGTCAGTCCACCGAAGAAACCCTGGTCGACACCGCCAACCTGATGGCGGAGATTTTGCGTGATGATTTCAAGGCCGGCACGCTCAGCGAGAACCGCTGGCCCGAATTGTTGCGTGCCTACGGCGAACGCCAGCCGCAGGCGACCATCTGGGGGTTGCCGAAAAATCAGGTCAACCATCGCATCTACGTCACCGACGTCAAAGGCATCGTGGTCCTGGATTCCAGTGGCGTGGCGGTCGGGCAGGATTACTCGCGCTGGAACGACGTCTACCTGACCCTGCGCGGCGCATACGGTGCGCGCTCAACCCGCAGCGATCCGAACGACCCGGCGTCGTCGGTGATGCACGTCGGCGCGCCGATCCGCGACAACGGCAAAATCATCGGCGTGGTCACCGTGGCCAAGCCCAATAGCTCCTTGCAGCCTTACGTCGATCGCACCGAGCGGCGCTTGCTGTTTTACGGTGCCGGGCTGATCGGCCTCGGTCTGCTGTTCGGCGCTTTGCTGTCGTGGTGGCTGAGCCGCGCGCTGCACCGTTTGACCGGGTATGCGCAGGCGGTGAGCGAAGGCCGGCGAGTGGAAGTGCCGCATTACCGTGGCGGCGAACTGGAGCAACTGGCGACGGCGGTGGAACAGATGCGCACCCAGCTCGAAGGCAAGGCTTACGTCGAGCGCTACGTGCACACCCTGACCCATGAATTGAAGAGTCCGCTGGCGGCCATTCGCGGTGCCGCAGAGTTGCTGCAGGATGAAATGCCAGCGATTCAGCGCCTGCGCTTTGTCGGCAATATCGACAGCGAAAGCGCGCGGATGCAGCAGTTGATCGAGCGCCTGTTGAATCTGGCTCAGGTGGAACAGCGCCAGGGTCTCGAGGAGCGCGTGGCGGTGCCGCTGGCGGCGCTGATCGATGAATTATTGCGCGCGCAGGCAGCTCGGATCGAAGGCCGGCGGCTCACGGTCGAGCAGACGATTGCGCCGGATCTGCTGCTGATCGGCGAGCCGTTTCTGCTGCGTCAGGCGCTGGGCAATCTGCTGGACAATGCACTGGATTTCACCCCGGTCGCCGGGTTGCTGCGTTTCAGTGCCGAACGTGTCGGGGAGCAGGTCGAGTTGCGCTTGTTCAACCAAGCGACGGCGATTCCCGAGTACGCCTTGCCGCGCTTGAGTGAGCGATTTTATTCGTTGCCGCGTCCGGACAGTGGGCGCAAGAGCACCGGGTTGGGGCTGAACTTTGTTGAAGAGGTGGTGAAGTTGCATGGTGGGTCGATGCAGATTCGCAATGTCGAGGGCGGTGTGGAAGTGACATTGCGCCTGCCTTGAAACCCTAAAAAGATCGCAGCCTTCGGCAGCTCCTACAGGGAACGCAATCCCAAGGAGCTGCCGAAGCTGCGATCTTTTGATCTTTCCACACAATCTCCACAATCGCCCCACATTCCTCCCACACAGCCCAACCAGACTCCGCCCATCCAAACAGGGAGAGTCCCATGAACAAAAATCTGACCATAAAGCTCGGGGCCATTGCCCTGTTGATCCTGCTGTTGCTGATCCCGCTGTTGATGATCGACGGCATCATCGATGATCGCCAGCAACTGCGCGATGGTGTGCTCGAAGACATCGCCCGCAGTTCCAGCTACAGCCAGCAACTGAGCGGGCCCGTGATGGTGGTGCCGTATCGCAAAGTGGTGCGTACCTGGAAGACCAACGAGAAAACCAGTCAGCGCTATGAAGAACTCGGTGAGGAACGCGGTCGTTTGTACTTTCTGCCGGAACGCTTCGAGCTCGACGGACAGGTGCAGACCGAGCTGCGCGCCCGGGGCATTTACCAAGCGCGATTGTTCCATGCTGACAATCGCATCAACGGGCATTTCTCGTTGCCGGCGCAGTTAGGCATCAAAGAAGACTTTGCCGATTACCAGTTCGACGCGCCGTTTCTGGCGGTGGGCATCAGTGATATTCGCGGTATTGAAAACGCGCTGAAACTGGAACTCGACGGCCAGCGTCTGGACTTTGTACCTGGCACCCAGGTGGGCTGGCTCGGCGAAGGTGTGCGGGTCACGTTGCCGACACTGGACACCCGCAACGCCACGGAGCTGACCTTCGGTTTCGACCTGCGCCTGCAAGGCACCGGTTCGTTGCAAGTGCTGCCAGTAGGCAAGGCCAGCCACGTCAGCCTGGCGGCGAACTGGCCGCACCCCAGCTTCATCGGCAACTTCCTGCCCGCCAAACGCGAAATCAATGATCAAGGTTTCAGCGCCGATTGGCAGACTTCGTTTTTCTCCACCAACCTGCAAGAAGCGATGAACCGCTGTGTGATGGGCAATGATTGCGAGGCGTTCAACGGGCGCAGTTTTGGCGTGAGCTTCATCGACCCGGTGGATCAGTACTTGAAGAGTGACCGGGCGATCAAATATGCGCTGTTGTTTATCGTCCTGACCTTCGCCGGTTTCTTCTTGTTCGAAGTGCTCAAGAGTCTTGCGGTGCACCCGGTGCAATACGCATTGGTCGGGGTGGCGCTGGCGTTCTTCTACCTGTTGTTGCTGTCGCTGTCGGAGCACATCGACTTTGCTTTGGCCTATCTGCTGTCGGCCAGTGGCTGTGTGTTGTTGATCGGATTTTATGTCTGTCACGTGCTGCACAACGTGCGCCACGGCCTGAGTTTTTCCGCGGGATTGGCAGCGTTGTATGGCCTGCTGTATGGGCTGCTGAGCGCCGAGGACTATGCGTTGCTGATGGGTTCGCTGTTGCTGTTCGGCCTGCTCGGGGTGTTCATGGTGCTGACACGCGAACTCGACTGGTACGGGATCGGGCAGAAACCGGCCAAGCCGCTGGCGTTTGATGTGGGGGCGATGCAATGAGCGGGTTGGGATTGCGTGAAGATCAGCGAGAGGTGGAGGTTTTGGTGACGCTGATTGTTGCAGCACTGCCGCCGCAACCCAGGTGGTGCCATCGCTGGCAAGCCAGCTCCCACAGGATTTGTGCTGAAACAGAGGGTTCTGTCATACCCAAATCCATTGTGGGAGCTGGCTTGCCAGCGATGAGGCCAGAACAGGTTCCGCCGATTTAAGGCTTGGGCAGGGTGGCGACCATGGACGGTCGCTGACTCACTTCAAAGAACCAGTTGGCCAATTGCGGATTGGCGCTGCGCCAGTCCAGATCCGGATGACGCAGATCAAGGTAACCCAACGCACAGGCGACGCTGATGGCGGCCACGTCGAAATGGCTGGTCAGCTCGGCGATGGCGTCAGCTTCCAGATAGGCCAGGGCGCGGCGGATCTTCTCGCGCTGGGCCTCGAGCCATTCGTCCCAGTGCTTTTCCGGGGCGCGCAATACCAGTTCGTAACGCACCATCACCGAGGCATCCATGATTCCGTCGGCCAGCGAGGCCAGGGTCAGACGCCGCCACCGGGCCGCGCCGTCGCGGGGGATCAGCGGGTTGCCGACATGCTGCTGGTCGAGGTATTCGAGGATTACGCGGCTGTCATGGATCACGCTGCCGTCGGCCAGACGCAGGGCCGGGATCTTGCCCAGCGGATTGTCGGCGTTGAGCGCAGCATCCGGGCTGACCGGGCTGAGCACGCAGTCTTGCAGGGCGACGCGATCCTGCTGGCCGGTCTCATGCAGCAGCACCATCACTTTGCGCACGAACGGGGAGAGCGTGTTGTGGAACAGGGTCATGCTGGGGGCGGACATTGGCAAACCTCGGTGGTCATCGAAGAGCAGGACGTTAGCCTAGCTACAACCACTGTGGCTGGCGAGGAATTGATGGTGTTCGTGAGATCGCCATCGCTGGCAAGCCAGCTCCCACAGTTTTTGCAGCGAACACAAATTTCAGATTCAGCATTAACCCCCGTGGGAGCTGGCTTGCCAGCGATGAGGCCATCACCGACAACACAAAAACTACCTGCGCTGCAACAAACCTCTAATGGCCAGAAACGCCGGTACACCCAGCCCGACCCAGCTCAACGCATCCCAGATCCCATCCCCCAACAACGCCGCAAACAACCCCGCCGCACTCAGCAGCGCAATCACCAGCGGCGTGCTGAAGACCTTCCAGAAATTGCTCTGACGCGGCTTCATGCGGCCGCCTCCACCGTCACCGGTTTCGCCGCTTTACGCCGCACCATCCACAGATACACGCCACTGCCAAGGACGATGATGGTCAGCACGTCGAGGGTCGCCCAGAGGATTTTCATCGGCATGCCGCCGTAGTCACCGAAGTGCAATGGCTGCGACAGGCCCATGGCGTCCATGTACCACGGGCGCTCGGCCACGGCGGTGACCTGCAGGGTGCCGGCGTCGATCAGCACCGGCGTCAGCAGGTGCGAGGTCAGGTGCGTGCCGCCCTTCATGAACACCGCGTAATGATGCTCGCTGGAAAAGCGCGTACCGGGGAAGGCGATGAAGTCCGGGTTCATCCCCGGTGCCACGTCCCGGGCGATGTCGAGCAGGCGGGTGGCCGGGGCCAGTCGGGTCAGCGGCGGGGCATCGCGGTAGGGCGCAACCATGGCAGTCAGCGAGTCATTGCGCCACGCGGCGATGATCAGATCAGCACAGGCGCTGATCACTCCGGTGACACCGACCACCAGCGCCCAAGTCAATGTAACCACGCCGATCAGGTTGTGCAGGTCGAGCCAGCGCAGGCGGGAAGACTTGTCCTGGCGCACGGTGCCGAACTGCAAGCGGCGCATGAACGGCAGGTACAACACAGTCCCCGAAATGATCGCGACCACGAACAGCAAACCCATGAACGCCAGCAGCAACTTGCCCGGCAGGCCGGCGAACATGTCCACATGCAGGCGCAGGATGAACAACATCAGGCCTCCGTTGGCCGACGGGGTTTCCAGTGCTTCACCGGTGCGCGCATCGAGCATGAACGTGTGCGAAGAATTCGGCTCGGTACCGGCGGTTTTCGCCATGATGGTCAGCACGGCGTTGGGCTCGTCGTCCTCGAAACCGAAGTACTGCACCACTTCGCCGGGACGATGCTTTTCTGCGGCCTCGACCAGTTGCGCCAGGTTCAGGCGCGGGGTGTCGGCGGGCATTTCGCGCACTTGCGGGGCATCGCCGAGCAGGTGCTCGATCTCGTGATGGAAAATCAGCGGCAGACCGGTCAGTGCCAACAGCAGCAAAAACACGGTGCAGATCAGGCTGGTCCAGGTGTGGATGAACGACCAGCGGCGAATTGTTTTACTTTTCATTTCATGACCTTCAAAAACACCGAAGCCGTCCACGGGGGACGGCCTGGTGACAGGACCTGTTTCAGCTCACGCGCTTACCACTTGTAGGTGGCGCTGGCGACGACGCTGCGCTGGTCGCCGTAGTAGCAATAGAAGCCGTCGCAGGTGGAGATGTAGTCCTTGTCGAACAGGTTGGTGGCATTGACCGCCACCGATGCACCTTTGAGGCTGTTGTCCAGGCGACCGAGATCGTAATGCACGGAGGCATCGAACACGGTGTAAGCATCGGCCTTGCCCAGCCAAGTGTTGCCCTGATCGCCGTAGGTGTTGCCGGTATAACGCACGCCACCGCCGATACCGAAGCCGTCGAGCACGCCGTTGTGCCAGGTGTAATCGGTCCACAGCGAGGCCTGCTGGTTCGGCATCAGCTGCAGGCGGTTGCCTTTGTAGTCGCCTTTCTGCACTTCGGACTTGGCCAGGGTGTAGGCGGCGATCACTTTCAGGTTATCGGTGACGTCCGAGGTCGCCTCCAGTTCCAGGCCTTTGACTTTCACTTCGCCGGTCTGGCTGGTGATCGGGGTGTTGCCGACGGTGGTGGTGACTGCGACGTTTTTCTGCGTCAGGTCATACACGGCGGCGGTCAGCAGGGTCTTGCTGCCCGGTGGCTGGTACTTGACGCCCATTTCCCACTGCTTGCCTTCGGTCGGCTTCAGCGAACCGGTGGAGGAGGCGTCGGCGCCGGTGGTGGGCTGGAAGGATTCGGCGTAGGAAATGTACGGGACGAAGCCCGAATCGAACACGTAGCTGAGCGCTGCGTTACCGCTGAAGTTCTTGTCGCGCTGGGTGTTGGTCGCGTCGGCCTTGTTGAAGAATTTGGTGCCGGTGTGGACCCAGTCTTCACGACCGCCCAGCGTCAGGCGCCATTGGTCGAGGGCCATCTGGTCCTGCACGTAGAGGCCGGTCTGGTAGGTCTTCTGGTCGTAGTCGTAATACGCCGTCGAGCGATCCGGACGAACGATGGGCTGGCCGTAGATCGGCTTCAGCACATTGGTTTTCAGGCCGTCACCGTAGATCGACAGGTAGTTGGTGTTGCTGCGCTGGTGATCCAGCCCCAACAGTACGGTGTGGCGAATGTCACCGGTGGCGAAGTCGGCCTGGAAGTTGTTGTCCACCGCGAACTGGCTGATGTCTTCGTCAACGCTGGTGCTGGTGCGCCCGACGTTGCCTTGATCGTCCACCAGGGTGTACGGATAAGAACCGACAGTCAGGGCCTGGAACGACAGATCCGACTTGGTGTAACGCAGGTTCTGCTTGAACTGCCAGACATCGTTCAGCCGGTGTTCAAACGCATAGCCGAGCGCGTAGTAAGTGCGGTCGTAATATTCCCAATCCGGGTCGCCGAGGTTTTTGTGGTGCGAGACGCTACCGAACGGCATGTCGATCTTGGTGCCCTGCACCGGCAGGAACTGGCTGGTAATGCCGGTATCGTCGCGGGTGAACTGGCTCAGCAGGGTGAACCTGGTGTCGTCGTCAATATTCCAGGTCAGGCTCGGCGCGATGTTGTAGCGCTTGTTTTCGATGTGATCGATCTGCGTGTCGCTGTCGCGCACCACCCCACTGATGCCGTAGAGAAACTGGCCGGCATCGTCGATCTTGCCGGTGCTGGCGAAGTTGATCTGGCGGTGGTTGTCGCTGCCGTACTGCAGCTGGATTTCGCTGCTGGCGTCGCTGCTCGGGCGCCGGCTGACCATGTCCAGCAGGCCGCCCGGTGGGGTCTGGCCGTAGACGGAGGAGGCCGGGCCGCGCAACAGGGCGAGGCGATCGAGGTTCCAGGTTTCCTGTTTCGGGTTGGCGTACACGCCTTTTGGCAGTGGCAGCCCATCGAGGAACTGGGTCGGCTCGAAGCCACGCACGCGCAGCCAGTCGGCGCGGGTGTCGCTGCCGTAGCTGCTGGCGGTGATGCCCGGCATATAACGCACGGCGTCATCGAGGCTGTGCACGCTGCGGTCGTCCATTTGCTGACGGGTGGCGACCGAGATCGAGCGCGGTGCTTCGACCAGCGCGGTGTCGGTCTTGGTACCGGCGGCGGTGCGGGTGGCGGTGTAGCCCTCGACCGGGCCCCAGGCCGTTTCCAGGTTTTCCACGCCGATCACGGCAGTTTCCGGCAGCGCCAGTGTCCCTTCAGGCACGGCTACCAGGCTGTAGGTGCCAGTGCTGCTTTGTTCCAGTTGCAGACCGGTGCCTTGCAGCGCCACGCGCAGAGCGCCGGCGGCGTCGTATTGTCCGTTGACCGGCGACGAGGTCTTGCCCGCCGCCAGCGACGGATTGAGCGACAGCGCGAGGCCACCCTGGCTGGCGATCTGGTTCAGCGTGGTCGACAGCGGCGCCGCCGGCAGGTTGTAGGCACGCACGCTGGAGGCCTGTTCAGCAGCGAGCAACGGGCTGCTGAGCAGCGGCGCGCTGAAGGCAATGGCGATGGCCAGCAGACTGGGGCGCAACAAGGTGTCTAGCGAACGGGACATGCGAAGGCTCCTGAATGGAAATATTTCTCAATTGCCTGTGTGCCGGACGAGAATTGAAAAGTGATAGGGCTGGATGAAAATAATGTCGATTAACTGGGAGTGGGGCAGCCGATTCGCGTGGCAACATTGGTTTTGTGCAGTTGCGGGCGGCCCCATCGCTGGCAAGCCAGCTCCCACAGGTTCAGCGCAGCTCACAGAATTGATATTCACCATCGATCTCTGTGGGAGCTGGCTTGCCAGCGATGGCGGCCGCTCGGGCACCAGATAAATCAGGGCTTTGTATCTGCTTTGGCCACCGTGACCCAATACGGCGTGTGCTGCTCGATCTGCACCGGCAGGGTCGGCAGCAGGGCGCTCAAGGCCTTGTCGGTGTCGTGCAGCGGGAAACTGCCGGTGATGCGCAGGTCAGCGACTTCCGGCGCCACGTCCAGATGCCCGCGCCGGTAGCGTCCAAGCTCACGCACCAGATCTTCCAATCGAGCGTTGTCCACCACCAGCATGCCGCGGGTCCAGGCATCGGCGCCGGGCGTAAGCGCCGCGACCGCGTCGAGGCCGTTATTGCGGATCAGTACTTGCTGGCCTTCGCGCAGGATCTGTTCTTCAGGATGGCTTTGCGGATGCGCCGCCACCGCCGATTGCAGGACGCTCAGACGCGTGCCTTGGTCTTCACGCTTGACCAGAAACCGTGTCCCCAATGCGCGCATGCTGCCTTCGCGGGTTTCGACGATGAACGGCCGCGCATCACCGTGACCGGTCTCGACCAAGATCTCGCCTTCCTGCAATACGATCAGCCGCTGCCTGGCATCGAAGCGCACATCCACCGCGCTGTGGGTGTTGAGATTGAGCACGGTGCCATCGGCCAGGCGTACCGTGCGCTGTTCGCCGGTGGCGGTGCGTTGATCGGCAAGCCAGTAATCCAGCGGCAAATACTGATCACCGGCAAACAGCGCCAGACCGATCACCGCCACCACGCTGGCCAATCCGCTGCCGAGCATGCGCACGCGCCGCCGAATGCCTTCGCGCGATTGCAGTAACGCAGCGCGAGCCGGGCCGTTGGCGACGTTGAAGCGCTGATCGAGCATGCCCAGTTGGCGCCAGGCGCGGGCGTGTTCTTCATGGGCCGCATGCCATTTGGCGAACTCCTCGCGCTCCAGCGGACTGCCGGAATCCAGCGACAATTGCCAGGCAATCGCCGCGTCCAGCACCTGGGCCGAGACCGGTTTGGAGCTGGCCGGATTCATGTCGGCTCACCGTAGAGGGCGATGTAGCACTGGCGAATGCCTTGCGCGAGGTATTGCCGCACGCGGGGCACCGAGACGCCGAGCTTCGCGGCGATTTCGGCGTGGCCGAGGCCGTCGAGGCGGTTATACAGGAAAGCGGCGCGGGCCTTGGTCGAGAGTTTGCCGAGCAGTCGGTCGATGGCCTTGAGGTCTTCCAGGATCAACTGCTGTTCCTCCACCGAAGGTTGTTCGCCTTCGGGGATCAGCATCAATTCGGCGAGATAGGCCTGTTCCAGCGCGGCGCGGCGGAAGTAGTCGAACAACAGGCCCTTGGCGATCGCCACCAGAAACGCTCGGGGTTCGCGCGGGGTCAGCAGTTGATCGCGACCGAGCAGGCGCACGAAGGTGTCCTGGCTCAGGTCTTCGGCCCGTTGCGGGCACGCCACATTGCGCCGTAGCCAGCTCAGCAGCCAACCGCGATGGTCGCGATACAACGCACCGACGAGTTCACTGTGAGGGCTTGGGACTGACGACACCAGACGCACCGATTGGGAAATGTTAACCAACGAGAATTGTTCGCGATTCTCGCAGAGGTGGGAATGGTTAGCAATTGGCCACTGGTCAGATGAGGTTAATGGTAAGCCCTGTAGGAGCTGCCGCAGGCTGCGATCTTTTGATCTTGTTTTTAAAAGCAAGATCAAAAGATCGCAGCCTGCGGCAGCTCCTACAGGGGATGTGGTTCGGCCGAAAATCTAGAAGGAGGGCGCCTGCTGACGGCGTTTCCATTGACTCAAACGCTGCTGCAAATTCAACGGACTATGAATCTGCTGCTGCCGCGCCCGGCTGAACAGGATCAACGCCAGCTCCGCCGTGGCCAGCGCATCGGCACTCGCGTTGTGCCGCTCGAACACCTCAAGTTTGAACCAGTCGATCCATTCATCCAGCCCGGCCTCGCGAATACTCGCCTGCGGGCACAACAACGGCGCCATGTCCGCGACATCCAGAAACACGTTCTGCAGCTTGTAGCCCAAGTGCTCCTTCAGGGCGCGTCCGAGCATGTGCTGATCGAAGGGCGCATGAAACGCCAGCACCGGGCTGTCGCCGATAAACTCCATGAGCTCCAGCAGCGCTTCGGCCGGGTCGCTGCCGGCGGCAATCGCGTTCGGCCCCAGGCCATGAATCAACACACTGGGGCTGAGCTTCAGCTCCCGGCATTGCAGGGTGCGTTCGAACTGCTGGCTGAAGTCGATTGCGCCGTCCTCGATGACCACTGCACCGATCGACAACACGCGATCCTTGTTCAGGTTCAGCCCGGTGGTTTCCAGATCGAGCACCACCCAGCGCTGCTCGCGCAGGCTGCATTCTTTCAGTTCGCCAATGGTCGGCAGTTTTGCCAGGCGCTGTTGCAGGTCTGCCGACAGCAGTGGGCTGGCCGGCCGCAGCCACGAAAACAGGCTCATAGCTGATACCGCAAGGCCAGGCTGCTTTGCAGGCGCTGCGCCTGGCGCAGCGATTCACGCAGGATGCGCCGGTCCAGATGATTGAGGCTGTCCGGGTCGACGCGGTTGGACCAGGGCAGATTTTCACGGGTCTGGATCTGATGCTGCTGCATGCGCGTCTGTTGGATGAAGTGGTAGGCCTCTTCATACGCCGCGCCGTCGAGCCGTTCGATGACTTGTTTTTCGACCAGCTGACGCAAGCGTTCGAGGGTGTTGTTGGTTTCGATGCCATGGGCCAGCGCCAACAGGCGCGCGCCATCGACGAAGGGCGTCAGGCCCTGGACCTTGAGGTCGAGGGTGGCTTTCTCGCCGTTTTTGCGCGCCAGCACAAACTCGCGGAAACGCCCCACGGGCGGGCGATTGCGTAGCGCGTTCTCGGCCATCATGCGCTGGAACAAACGGTTGTCGCCGACCTGCTCGAGAATCCCGCGGCGCAGTTGCGCACAGCCTTTCTCGTCACCCCAGACCACCCGCAGGTCGAAATAGATGCTCGAACCGAGCAGGTTCTCCGGCGTCGCCTCGCGAATGAACGCTGCAAAGCGTCGCGCCCATTCTGCCCGGGACAGGCACAGCTCGGGGTTGCCGGCCATGATGTTGCCCTTGCACAGGCTGAAGCCGCACTGCGCCAGACTCTGGTTGATCTGCTGGGCGATTGGCAGCAGCTTGCCGCGAATTTCCGCCGCCTGCGCCGCGTCCCTCGCTTCGAAGAGAATGCCGTTGTCCTGATCGGTGTGCAGCGTCTGTTCGCGCCGGCCCTCGCTGCCGAAGCACAACCAACTGAACGGCACGCCGGGGTCGCCTTTTTCGGCGAGGGTCAGTTCGATCACCCGGCACACGGTGTGGTCGTTGAGCAGGGTGATGATGTGAGTGATCTGCGTCGAAGACGCACCGTGAGCCAGCATGCGTTCGACCAGTTGGCCGATCTCGCCGCGCAGGCTCACCAGTTGCTCGATGCGCTGGGCGCTGCGGATGGTCCGGGCCAGATGCACCAGATCGACCCGTTGCAGCGAGAACAGATCGCGCTCGGAGACCACGCCACACAAGCGCTGATCCTTGACCAGACAGACGTGGGCGATGTGCCGTTCGGTCATGGCGATCGCCGCGTCGAAGGCGCTGTGATCCGGCGACAGAAAGAACGGCGAGCAGGTCATGTGGCGCTCGATGGCTTCGCTGAAATCACCGCTGCCATTGGCGACCACCTCGCGCAGATCGCGCAGGGTGAAGATCCCCAGCGGCGCCTTGTGTTTATCCACCGCAACGATGCTGCCGACTTGTTGCTCGTGCATCAGCTTCACTGCTTCGCGCAGTGGCGTGTCGGGGCTGCAGGTCACCGGATGGCGCATCGCCAATTCGCCGAGGCGGGTGTTGAGCGAATACTGGGTTCCGAGGGTTTCCACGGCTTTCTGCTGGACTTGCTGGTTGACCTGATCGAGCAGGCTGCTGACCCCGCGCAGGGCGAAATCGCGGAAGCTGCCGGACAGGGCAAACAGTTTGATGAACGCCGGTTTGTTCAGCTGCAGGCAGAAGGTGTCTTCGCCGGCCAGGTGTTCGGTACGGGTTGCCCGTTCGCCAATCAGTGCGGCCAACGGGAAGCATTCTCCGGTGGTGATCTCGAAAGTGGTTTCGGTACCGGGCCGGGTGATGTGCTGACGCTCGCCGATCACGCGGCCCTGTTTGACGATGTAGAAATATTCGACCGGCCCGTCGGCAGGTTTGATGATGCTTTCGCCCTGGCCATAGAAGCGCAGTTGACATTGCTCCACCAGAAAAGCCAGGTGGGCGTGTTCCATCTGATTGAAAGGCGGGAAGCGCTGGAGGAATTGCAGGGTGCCCTGAATGTTCTGCAACACCGCGGTTTTCCCTGCCTGGGTGAAGGCGTCCGCTTTACTCATAACCATTACCGCAGTCTTTTTTGAATTGTTGTTGTCGGATCGATGCAGTCATGGTCGGCCCCTGCGTGCAGGGTGCCCATTGGACGTAAGTCTAGGTTGGGGTTGCCGTTCGGCACATTTGGGAAGAGCCCTACAAAAACAGTCGGAAATTCTCGCGTCAGCCTCTTGGAAAAAAATCCGACGAAGTGCACATTGAAGCTGTGCTTAGCGATGTCTGACGACTGTGCCAGGTGACTGAATTGAAAACGTAGAGAGTGCCATGTCCGACCACGATATTTTGAGCGACGCCGAGCGTGAAGCGCTCAGCGCTGTCATGCTCGAACCCGACTTGCCGCCGCAACGTGTACTGATCGTCGATGACGACAAGGACGCCCGGGAGCTGTTGTCGGAGATTCTCGCGTTGGAAGGCATTCGTTGCATGACCGCGGCCAGTGGCGAAACCGCGCTGAAGATGCTCGACGAAAAACCTTCGATCGGGCTGGTGATCACTGATTTGCGCATGGGCAATGTTGGTGGGCTGGATTTGATTCGGCAGGTGCGTGAGTCGGAGCGGGCGGCGTTGCCGATCATCATTGTTTCCGGCGATGCCGATGTGAAAGACGCCATTGCCGCGATGCACCTGAGCGTGGTGGATTTTCTGCTCAAGCCGTTTGATACGGCCCAGTTGCTGGGCCTGGTCAAACACGAATTGGGCATCGAGCCCTGACTTTTTGCAGATCAAAAGATCGCAGCCTTCGGTAGCTCCTACAGGTGATCTCATGTAGGAGCTGCCGAAGGCTGCGATCTTTTGATTCTGCTTTCCAAAGAAAAAGCCCTGATCTCTCGACCAGGGCTTTTTCACATCAGCGCAAAGTTACAGGCCGTTGGCCTTCTTGAACTCGCGACGACGACGGTGCAGGACCGGCTCGGTGTAGCCGTTCGGCTGTTTGGTGCCTTCGATCACCAGTTCCACCGCCGCCTGGAAGGCGATGTTGCTGTCGAAGTCCGGTGCCAGCGGACGGTACAGCGGGTCGTTGGCGTTCTGCCGGTCAACCACCGGCGCCATGCGCTTGAGGCTTTCCATCACTTGCGCCTCGGTGACGATACCGTGGCGCAGCCAGTTGGCGATGTGCTGGCTGGAGATGCGCAGCGTCGCACGGTCTTCCATCAGGCCCACGTCGTTGATGTCCGGCACTTTCGAGCAACCCACGCCCTGGTCGATCCAGCGCACCACGTAACCGAGAATGCCCTGGGCGTTGTTGTCCAGTTCGTTCTTGATTTGTTCCGGCGTCCAGCTCGGGTTGACCGCCAGCGGAATGGTCAGGATGTCGTCCACCGAAGCGCGGGCACGTTTGGCCAGTTCGGCCTGACGAGCGAACACGTCAACCTTGTGATAATGCAGCGCGTGCAGTGCAGCGGCGGTCGGCGACGGTACCCAGGCCGTGTTGGCGCCGGCCAGCGGGTGAGCGATTTTCTGTTCGAGCATTGCCGCCATCAGGTCGGGCATCGCCCACATGCCTTTCCCGATTTGCGCGCGACCTTGCAGGCCGGTGCTCAGACCGATATCGACGTTCCAGTTCTCGTAGGCGCCGATCCACTTCTCGGCCTTCATGTCGGCCTTGCGCACCATCGGGCCGGCTTCCATCGAGGTGTGGATTTCGTCACCGGTGCGGTCGAGGAAGCCGGTGTTGATGAACACCACGCGCTCGCTGGCAGCCTTGATGCAGGCCTTGAGGTTGACCGTGGTACGGCGCTCCTCGTCCATGATCCCGACTTTCAGGGTGTTGCGGGCAAGGCCCAGCACGTCTTCGATGCGACCGAACAGCTCGTTGGTGAACGCCGCTTCTTCCGGGCCGTGCATCTTCGGTTTAACGATGTAGACCGAGCCGGTGCGAGTGTTCTTGCGCGAGGTGTTGCCGTTGAGGTTGTGCATCGCTGCCAGACACGTCACCAGACCGTCGAGAATGCCTTCCGGCACTTCGTTGCCGTGCTTGTCGAGGATCGCATCGATGGTCATCAGGTGACCGACGTTACGCACGAACAACAGCGAGCGCCCGTGCAGGGTCAGTTCACTGCCATCGACCTTGGTGTAGGTGCGATCCGGGTTCATGGTGCGGGTGAAGGTCTGGCCGCCCTTGGCGACTTCTTCGGACAGGTCGCCCTTCATCAGGCCGAGCCAGTTGCGGTAGATCACCACTTTGTCGTCGGCATCGACGGCAGCCACGGAGTCTTCGCAGTCCATGATGGTGGTCAGTGCCGCTTCCATCAGGATGTCTTTGACGCCGGCGGCGTCGGTCTGGCCGACCGGGGTGCTGGCGTCGATCTGGATTTCGAAATGCAGACCGTGGTTTTTCAGCAGGATCGCGATCGGGGCATTGGCATCGCCCTGAAAACCGATCAGCTGAGCATCGTCGCGCAGGCCGGTGTTGCTGCCGCCCTTTAGGGAGACCAGCAGTTTGCCGTCAGCGATCTTGTAACCGGTGGAGTCGGCGTGGGAGCCGGCAGCCAGTGGCGCCGCTTCGTCGAGGAACGCACGGGCGAAGGCGATGACTTTGTCGCCACGCACCTTGTTGTAGCCTTTGCCCTTTTCCGCGCCACCGTCTTCGCTGATCGCGTCGGTGCCATACAGGGCGTCGTACAGCGAACCCCAGCGGGCGTTCGAGGCATTGAGGGCGAAGCGGGCGTTCATCACCGGCACCACGAGTTGCGGGCCGGCGGTGCGGGCGATTTCATCATCGACGTTTTGCGTCGTTGCCTGGAAATCAGCCGCTTCTGGCAGCAGATAACCGATTTCTTGCAGGAAGGCTTTGTAGGCCACGGCGTCGTGCGCCTGGCCGGCGTGTTCCTGATGCCAGGCATCAAGACGAGCCTGGAAGTCATCGCGTTTGGCGAGTAGGGCTTTGTTCTTCGGCGCCAGGTCATGAATGACCTTGTCGGCACCTTCCCAGAATTTTTCGGCGGTGAGGCCGGTACCGGGAATGGCTTCGTTGTTCACGAAGTCGAACAGGACTTTGGCGACCTGCAGGCCACCGACTTGAACGTGTTCAGTCATTGCTTGCCTCACTCTGCTCAGCTATTTCGCTTTTCAGCTCTTCAATTTAACAATGAAGCCTCTGGCCATTTAAACCACAAACCTTCCGACCAGTACATGCCATTGCTGGCGGCTGGGCTGGGACCAATCAACGGCTTGGGGGCCTTGCTGACGGGGCTTTCAGGATTGCGAACGTGCCTTGGGCAGACATCGATCCAGCGTTATGTAGTGCGCGCTGCGGCATACTACATGATGAGTTGCGCTTGTGAAAATCAGACTAATTACGTCGTTCTGCGACCTCATGACGCATTGCGGTCACGTCGCGGAACGGGATGTTCTCAAAAAACCAGCAGATTGTTCCAGTTAAATATAAAAAGTTGTACACATAAATGCTTTCTGCCTGCTATGGCATCCCCCTGTGGTGCGCACTTCTGTAGTGAGGGGATTTATCCCCGATGGGTGGCGAAGCCGCCCCCTGCGCGCTGACAGGTAGACCGAGCTGACAGGGGTTTACGGCTGCTGCGCAACCGATCGGGGATAAATCCCCTCGCCACAGGTTGCATCCAAAACCAGGACACAGGTCTGCTGCCTGGGCTGAATCAAACCCTTGCCTATACTTGCCTTTCTATAACAAAAGTCATGAAAAGAGGGGCTGCGCCATGGACCATCTCGTACTCACTGTGTTTGCTCCGGACAAGCCCGGGCAGGTCGAGCGCATCGCCCAATGCATCGCCGAGCATGGCGGTAACTGGCTGGAAAGCCGCATGTCACGGATGGCCGGGCAGTTCGCCGGGATTCTGCGGGTGGGCGTGCCGGCGGAGGCTTACGACGAATTAGTCGATTCCCTACAAGCACTGTCGGCACAGGGCATTCGCGTGCTGATTGCCGAGAGCGGCATCGAGCAGTCTTGTACCTGGAAACCGATCGCCATGGAGCTGGTGGGCAACGACCGTCCGGGCATCGTGCGCGACATCACCCGTTTGCTCAGCGAGCAGGGGGTGAACCTCGAACGGCTGGTGACCGAAGTGCGCCCGGCACCGATGAGCAGCGAGCCGTTATTCCACGCTGAAGCAATTCTCGCGGTGCCGCTGACCCTGTCGCTGGACGTACTGCAATCGCGCCTGGAAACCCTGGCCGATGATCTGATGGTCGAACTGGTGTTACGCACTGACGTTTAAGCGCCGCTGGGGTTATCCAGTTTTAACGTGCACCTGCCTGTGGATAACCTGTAGAGACCGGGCGCAACGCCACGCCGGCTGTGGCTTGCCGGGAACTTATCAAAAAACCGCCAGCATTCAGTGACTTGCGCACAAACGGCGGGGATCACGCTGTGGATAACCTTGGGAAGGAACGTTGCAGACCACGAGAATCGTGGTCTGCGAAGGTTTGTGCGTTTTTTGATCAGCTGCGCCGGCGCAAACTGATCACCGCATCGACGCTATAAACGGCCAGACCGGCCCAGATAAAGATGAACGCGATCAGCGTGCTCGACGACAAATGTTCGCCGAACAGCAGCACTGCCTGCAGCAGCACCAGGGTTGGTGCCAGGTATTGCAGGAAGCCGATGGTGGTGTAAGGCAAGTGGCGCGTGGCAGCGTTGAAGCACACCAGCGGCACCAGCGTCACCGGGCCGGCGGCTACCAGCCACCAGGCTTGCGAGGTGGTCCAGAACTCCGGTTGCGCGCTAGTCGCGGTCTGGTTGAACAACAGCCAGGCAATGGCGATCGGCACCAGCATCCAGGTTTCCACTACCAGCCCCGGCAAGGCTTTGACCGGCGCCTGTTTGCGGATCAAACCGTAAAAGCCAAAGGTCAGCGCCAGCACCAGCGACACCCACGGCAGACTGCCGACCTGCCACACCTGCTGCGCCACGCCGATGGCCGCCAGCCCCACGGCGATCCACTGCATGCGCCGCAGGCGTTCGCCGAGAATCAGCATCCCCAGCAGCACGTTGACCAGCGGGTTGATGTAGTAACCGAGACTCGCTTCGAGCATGCGTCCGTTGTTCACCGACCACACGTAGGTCAGCCAGTTGGCTGCGATCAAGGTACCGCTCAGCGCCAGAATCGCCAGGCGTTTGGGGTTGTCGAGCAATTCGCGCAACCAGCCCGGATGCTTCCACACCATCAGCAACAGGGCGCCGAACAGCGCCGACCACAGCACGCGGTGAATGATGATCTCGACAGCGGGGACTTCGGCGATGGCTTTGAAGTAGATCGGGAACAGGCCCCAGATGATGTAGGCACTCAGGCCCAGAATGTACCCGCGACGCGGGTTGGCGGCTTGCATGCAGAATCCTTGCTTAGGCAGCTAACAAAGGAGGGATTGTAAGGAGGTTGTATAGATGTGTCGTGTCAGAAAGCGAAAAGATCGCAGCCTTCGGCAGCTCCTGCAGGGGAATGCGATCCATGTAGGAGCTGCCGAAGGCTGCGATCTTTTGATATTGAATTCAGAACAATTTCAAAGGTTCTTCGTTGAGCGCCGACAGTTGCTCCCGCAGCGCCAACACCTGATCGCCCCAATACCGTTCGGTGCCGAACCAAGGAAAGCTGTGCGGAAACGCCGGGTCGTCCCAGCGCCGCGCCAGCCACGCGCTGTAGTGCATCAGCCGCAGGGCGCGCAGCGGTTCGATCAGCGCCAGTTCGCGCGGATCGAAGTCGTGGAATTCGTTGTAGCCATCCATCAGTTCCGAGAGCTGGCCGAGGCATTCCTGACGATCGCCCGCCAGCATCATCCAGATGTCCTGCACGGCCGGGCCCATGCGGCAGTCGTCGAGGTCGACGATGTGGAACATTTCATCGCGGCACATCATGTTGCCGGGGTGACAGTCGCCGTGCATGCGGATGTTCTGGTGCGGCGTGGCGGCGTAGACGTCTTCGACACGCTTGAGCAAGTCGCGGGCCACGGACTCGTAGGCTGGCAGGAGGCTCTTGGGGATGAAGTTGCCTTCAAGCAATGTTGCCAGCGAGGCGTGGCCGAAGTTCTGCACGGCGAGGGCTTCACGGTGTTCGAACGGCTTGGTGGCGCCGACCGCATGAATGCGCCCGAGCAACTGGCCGAGGCGATACAACTGATCGAGATTGCCCGGCTCCGGCGCACGGCCGCCGCGACGGGGGAACAGGGTGAAACGGAAACCGGCATGCTCGTGCAGGGTTTCACCGTTGTGGATCAGCGGCGCCACCACCGGGATTTCGACGTCGGCCAGTTCGAAGGTGAACTGGTGTTCTTCGAGGATGGCGTCATTGGTCCAGCGCTGCGGGCGATAGAACTTGGCGATCAGCGGTTCGGAGTCTTCGATGCCTACCTGATAGACGCGGTTCTCATAGCTGTTGAGCGCGAGAATGCGCGCATCGCTGAGGAAACCGATGCTTTCGACGGCATCGAGCACGAGATCGGGTGTAAGGGTTTCAAACGGGTGGGCCATGCTGACTCCTGCGCGCAGCAGGCTGCCGCGTCCGGCCCAGCATGGTAGCGCAGATGGCAGGGGGGGAGTGGGTTGGTGTCTGGGAGGACGCTATCGCTGGCAAGCCAGCTCCCACAAAGTCTTGCACTATTTTCAAATCAGCGCAGAACCTGTGGGAGCTGGCTTGCCAGCGATTAGGGCCTGTCAGGCGCCGACGATTCCACCGTCCTCACGGGTAATCGCCATCACCGACGAGCGCGGCTTGCCATTCGGCAGATGCTCGGGGAAGGTCGAACCACCGTTCTCGCCCGGGTGCTGAATCCCGACAAACAGGGTCTTCTGATCCGGTGAGAAGCTGATCCCGGTAACTTCGCAACCAATCGGCCCGACCATGAAGCGGCGAATTTCGCCGGTCTTGGGGTCGGCACAGAGCATCTGGTTGTTGCCCATCCCGGCAAAGTCGCCGGCATTGCTCGAGTCGCCGTCAGTCAGAATCCACAGCCGCCCGGCCTTGTCGAAGCCCAGCCCGTCCGGGCTGTTGAACATGTTCTGCGGGGTGATGTTCGACGAACCGCCCTTCGGCGTACCGGCATGGACACCTGGATTGCCGGCGACCACAAACAGATCCCAGGCAAACGTCTTCGAGGCGTGATCGTCGCGGTCGGTGCGCCAGCGCAGGATCTGCCCGTAGACGTTCTTCGCGCGCGGGTTCGGCCCGCCCACCGGCTGCCCGTCTTCGCCGCGTTTGGCGTTGTTGGTCAGGGTGCAATAGACCTGGCCGTCCTTCGGGCTGACGACGATCCATTCCGGGCGGTCCATGCGCGTGGCGCCGACCACGCTGGCGGCGAGGCGGGCATGGATCAGCACTTCGGCCTGATCGGCGAAACCGCTGCTGGCGTCGATGCCGTTCTTGCCATGGGTCAGTTCGATCCACTGGCCCTGGCCTTTCGGGTGATCCGGGTTGCCGTCACCGGCATCGAATTTCGCCACGTACAAAGTGCCGTGGTCGAGGATGTTGCGGTTGGCCTTGGCGTTGCGGTGGTTGATGCGGTCGCGGCTGACGAATTTGTAGATGAACTCGCCGCGTTCGTCGTCGCCCATGTACACCACGGCGCGGCCGTCGTCGGTCTCGGCCAGTGCGGCGTTTTCATGTTTGAAGCGACCCAGCGCGGTGCGCTTGACCGGGGTCGATTGCGGATCGAACGGATCGATCTCGACCACCCAGCCGTGACGGTTGAGCTCGTTGGGGTTCTTGGCCATGTCGAAACGCGGGTCGAACGGATGCCAGTTGATCTCGCGGCTGGCCGCCGACACACCGTAACGCTTTTGCGCCGGGTCGAACTGCTGCTGGGCGTTGCTGCTGCCAAAGCAGTCGGTGAAGTTTTCTTCGCAGGTCAGATAGGTACCCCACGGTGTCTTGCCGTTGGCGCAGTTCTGGAAGGTGCCAAGGACTCTCTTGCCGTGCTTGTCGGCGGCCGTCTTCATCAGCTCGTGACCGGCGGCCGGGCCGCTGATGCGCAGCGGCGAGTTGCCGTGGATGCGCCGGTTGTAACGCGAGCCCTGGACGAACTGCCATTGGCCGTTCTTGCGCTGCACTTCGATCACCGACACACCTTCGCAGGCCAGCGCCTTGCGCACGTCTTCGGCCGATTGCGGCATGCCGCCGTGCGGGTAGAGGTAGCGGTAGTTGGTGTATTCGTTGTTGATCGCCATCAACGCGCGGTTTCTGTCGTCGGGGAATTCGAACAGGCTCATGCCGTCGTTGTTGTCGCCGAATTGCACTTCCTGTGCGGCGGCGGTGCCATTGCCGCTCGGGTCGAACGCCGGGCCGTTCTTGTGCAATGGCTGACCCCAACTGATCAGCACCGAGGACTTGTAGCCCTTCGGCAGGCTGATGACGTCTGTGGTGGCGGCGGGAATGCTCTCGAAACCGAGCAGGCGGCTGTTGCCGGCGCTGATGCCGGTGGCCAGCGCGCTGCGGCTGAGCAGGTTGCCGCCGAGAAACATGGCGGCGCCGCACAGCGCGCCGGCGCTGATGAAACCGCGACGGCTGAGGCCGACCATTTTTTCCAGGTCTGTCGATTGGTTTTCTTCTAATAGGCTCACATCAGGCTCCCTGCTTGGTTTTGGCAGCCACCTTAATGAGCGTCGATTACGCTTTCGTTGCAGCGTCTGATTACAGCGGCGTGCCGATCAGTACATTGGACGGCGAAAACTGCACCTGCACCAGTTGCCCGACACTCAGCCCGCGGGTGCGAAGCTGCAGCGGCTCAGCCAGAGCGCAGAGCGTCTGGCCGTTGGGCAAAGCGATGCGCACTTCGCTGGGGCCGTCCTCGGCATCGAGAATGGCTTCGAGCGTGCCGCTCAGTAGATTGTGTCCAGATGTTGCCGCTTGATCCGCCGCCAGCAGTTCAAGCCAGCCGGCCTTGATCAATGCCACTACTTCAGTGCCCGGTTGCAGTTCCAGGTGCACGGTGCTGTCGTGGGTGATCTGTGCGTTGATCCACAAACCTTCAGCCAGTTCGAGGCGGATCACGTCATTGCGGCCCTGACCTTCGATGCTCACGACTTTGCCGTGCAGTTGATTGCGGGCGCTGGTTCTGAGCATCAATCGCCCGAGCAGATCCAGATCACTGGCGTCTTCAGCCGCTTCCAGCACCTGCGCCTGCAAAGCCTGCAGCTTTTGATAAAGGCGCAACACCCGCTCGCCTTCGCTGGACAATCTGGCGCCACCGCCGCCCTTGCCGCCGACCGCACGTTCCACCAGTGGCTTCTGCGCCAGGTTGTTCAACTCATCGATCGCATCCCAAGCGGCCTTGTAACTCAGCCCGGCGCTTTTTGCGGCGCGGGTGATCGAGCCCTGTTCGGCAATGTGTTGCAGCAGGGCGATGCGCTGCGGACGGCGGACGATGTGCTGGGAGAGCAGGGTGGGCAGGGACATGGGTGGGGGCTTTTTCACGGTGGCGGTGGGGGGAAATTGGCGGCTTGCAACGCCGGAGTCAAGCCTGACATAGAACCCTGTGGGAGCGAGCCTGCTCGCGAAGGCGTCAGCATATTCAACGCTGATGATGACCGACACTGAGCTTCGCGAGCAGGCTCGCTCCCACAAGGGGATTGTGCTGACTTTCAATTTCCCGGTTTTGGCGTGCGCGCCAGGCAATACACGTCAACCCGCGCTGCGCCTGCATTTTTTAGCAGTCGCGCCAATGCCTGGGCCGTGGCGCCGGTGGTCAGCACGTCATCGATCAATGCGAAGTGCCGACCTTTCACATCGGTGTCAGGGTTCAGCGCGAAGGCATGACGCAAATTGCGCTTGCGCGCCTTGGCGTCGAGATCCTGCTGGGCGCTGGTGTCGTGGACCCGCCGTAGCGCCTGTTCCTCAAAAGGCAGATTCAGCTGTTGGCTTAACCATCGCCCGAGCATCGCGGCTTGATTGAACCCGCGTTGGCGCAGACGTTTGATCGCCAGTGGCACCGGCAACAACACATCGGGTCGCGGCAACCCTTCATCGAAGCGATGTTGCAGGTATTGTCCGGCAACGTCGGCAAGCAGGTGGCCAAACGGCCATTTCGCCTTGTGTTTAAAGCGTGTAATCAGACTGTCCACCGGGAAGTCATAGCGCCACGGCACGACCACCTGTTCGAACGCCGGCGGCTCTAGCAGGCACTCGCTGCAGGTCAGACCGACAGCCGGCATCGGCAAAGCGCACGTCTGGCACTGGTCGCCGAGCCAGGGCAGCTCGGTTTCGCAGGCGACGCACATTGGCAATTCTGCTTCTGCGGGTTCATCGCACAGCAAGCAGGTCTGTACGTTTTTTAAACAGATGTAAACCTGCTGTTCGTATCGTGGTTGACAGCGCATGACTCTTCCTTAAATATGCCGAACATCCGTGTCGCGCCTGTGGGTATTACGTTCCCGCAGCCGCCAGCCAAGCATAACCAAGGAACTGCCCATGAGCGCCAGCACCTCTGCCACCCTGCGTCACGATTGGTCTTTAGCCGAAGTCAAAGCGCTCTTCGTACAGCCATTCAACGACTTGCTGTTCCAGGCGCAGACGGTGCACCGCGCACATTTCAACGCCAACCGGGTGCAGGTTTCGACCCTGCTGTCGATCAAGACTGGTGCCTGCCCGGAAGACTGCAAGTACTGCCCGCAGTCCGGTCACTACAACACCGGCCTGGAAAAAGAAAAGCTGATGGAGGTGCAGAAAGTCCTCGAGGAGGCTGCCCGCGCCAAAGCCATCGGCTCCACGCGTTTCTGCATGGGCGCGGCGTGGAAGCACCCGTCCGCCAAAGACATGCCGTACGTGCTGAAGATGGTCGAAGGCGTGAAAGCCATGGGTCTGGAAACCTGCATGACCCTCGGGCGTCTCGATCAGGAGCAGACCGAGGCGCTGGCCAAGGCTGGCCTGGATTACTACAACCACAACCTCGACACCTCGCCGGAGTTCTACGGCAGCATCATCACCACCCGCACTTACAGCGAGCGCCTGCAGACTCTGGCCTACGTGCGTGAGTCGGGGATGAAGATCTGCTCCGGCGGCATTCTCGGCATGGGCGAGTCGCTGGACGACCGCGCCAACCTGCTGATCCAGCTGGCTAACCTGCCGGAGCATCCGGAGTCGGTGCCGATCAACATGCTGGTGAAAGTGGCCGGTACGCCGCTGGAAAACGCCGACGACGTCGATCCGTTCGATTTCATCCGCATGCTCGCCGTGGCGCGCATCCTCATGCCGCAATCCCACGTGCGCCTGTCCGCCGGCCGCGAAGCGATGAACGAGCAGATGCAGGCGTTGGCATTCTTTGCCGGTGCCAACTCGATTTTTTACGGCGACAAACTGCTGACCACTGCCAACCCGCAGGCCGACAAGGACATGCAACTGTTCGCGCGTCTGGGTATTCAGCCAGAAGCCCGTGAAGAGCATGCCGATGAGGTGCATCAGGCCGCGATCGAGCAGGCGTTGGTGGAGCAGAAGAGCAGCGAGCAGTTCTATAACGCTGCGGTCTGATCTTCGCTTGAAATGCAAAACCCTGTAGGAGCTGCCGCAGGCTGCGATCTTTTGATGTTGTTTTTTAAAAGACAAGCTCAAAAGATCGCAGCCTTCGGCAGCTCCTACACAGTCATTTTTCAAATGTGAGGCCTGCATGTCTTTCGATCTCGCCGCACGCCTTGCTGCCCGCCGTGCTGAAAATCTCTATCGCCAGCGGCCGTTGCTCGAGTCCCCGCAGGGGCCTGAAGTGGTGGTCGACGGTCAGCCGTTGCTGGCGTTCTGCAATAACGACTACCTCGGCCTGGCCAATCACCCGCAGGTGATCGAAGCCTGGCGCGCGGGTGCCGAGCGCTGGGGCGTGGGTGGCGGAGCGTCACATCTGGTGATCGGCCACAGCGGCCCGCATCATGCACTGGAGGAAGCGCTGGCGGACCTCACCGGCCGGCCGCGTGCTTTGTTGTTCACCACTGGCTACATGGCCAACCTCGGTGCGGTCACGGCACTGGTCGGGCAGGGCGATACGGTGTTGGAAGACCGCCTCAATCATGCCTCGTTGCTGGATGCCGGTCTGTTGTCCGGCGCGCGTTTCAATCGTTATCTGCACAACGACGCCGGTAGTCTGGCCACGCGTCTGGAGAAAGCCACGGGCAACACGCTGGTGGTCACCGATGGCGTGTTCAGCATGGACGGCGACATTGCCGATCTGCCCGCGCTGGCCCGGGAAGCCAAGGCCAAGGGCGCGTGGCTGATGGTCGATGATGCCCATGGCTTCGGCCCGCTCGGCGTCAATGGTGGCGGAATCGTCGAGCATTTCGGCCTGAGTCAGGACGATGTGCCGGTGCTGGTCGGCACCCTCGGCAAGGCGTTCGGCACGGCGGGTGCTTTTGTCGCCGGCAGTGAGGAGCTGATCGAAAGCCTGATCCAGTTCGCCCGGCCCTACATCTACACCACCAGCCAGCCACCGGCGCTGGCCTGCGCAACGCTGAAAAGTCTGGAACTGCTGCGCACGGAACACTGGCGTCGTGAACATCTGCAGACGCTGATCCGCCAGTTCCGCCACGGCGCCGAGCAGATCGGTCTGCAATTGATGGACAGCTTCACCCCGATCCAGCCGATCCTGATCGGCGATGCCGGTCGCGCCGTGCGCCTGTCGCAGATGCTGCGCGAGCGCGGCTTGATGGTCACGGCAATCCGTCCGCCGACTGTCCCGGCGGGTAGCGCACGCCTGCGCGTGACCCTGACCGCTGCCCACAGCGAGGCGCAGGTGCAGCTATTGTTGGAAGGACTGGCCGATTGCTTTGCCCAACTGCCGCCGGAGCCAAGCCATGCGTGATCGTCTGATTCTGCTGCCGGGCTGGGGCCTTGGTATTTCGCCGCTGGAGCCTTTGACCGCAGCGTTACAGGGACTCGACGAGCATCTGTATGTCGAGATCGAGCCGTTGCCCGAGCTTGATTCAAGCGACGTGCAGGAGTGGCTCGACGATCTCGATGAACGTATTCCTCAGGATGTGTGGCTGGGCGGCTGGTCGCTGGGCGGCATGCTTGCCTCCGAATTGGCGGCACGGCGCGGCGAGCGTTGCTGCGGTCTGCTGACGCTGGCGAGCAATCCTTCTTTCGTGGCTCACGAGCATTGGCCGAGTGCGATGCCGGGCGAGACGTTCGATGCATTTCTCGGCGGCTGCCAGTCCGATCCACGGCTGACCCTCAAACGGTTCTCGTTGTTGTGTGCTCAGGGCGCGCAAGAGCCGCGCGGTTTGTCGCGGTTGATGCTGGGCGGCGCGCCGAATACGAACCCCGAAACCTTGTTGGCCGGGCTGGGACTGCTCGCCCAACTGGATACCCGGGAAGCGTTGCAGGCGTTTCGCGGCCCGCAGTTGCACCTGTTCGCCGGGCAGGACGGCCTGGTGCCGGCGGAAGCGGCGGGGGCGTTGTTCGCGCGGTTGCCGGATATCGAAATTGGTCTGATCGAACAGGCCAGTCATGCGTTTCTTCTGGAAGACCCCCATGGCGTGGCGGGTGCGATCCAGGCTTTTCTACACGAGTGCGGTGATGACTGATTTGTCTCTAGTTGCGCTGCCCGGCGGCTTGCCCGACAAGCGCCAGGTCGCGGCCTCTTTCTCCCGTGCGGCGGCCAGCTACGACAGTGTTGCCGAATTGCAGCGTGACGTCGGCTCACAGTTGCTGCAGCGGTTGCCGGAAGATTTTCTGCCGTCACGCTGGCTGGATCTTGGCTGCGGCACCGGCTATTTCACTCGCGCATTGGCCCATCGATATGTCGAGGGTCAGGGGCTGGCACTGGATATCGCCGAGGGCATGCTCGATCACGCACGGCCACTGGGCGGCGCGCAGCATTTCATCGCGGGTGATGCGGAGCGTCTGCCATTGCAGGATTCGACCTGCGAGCTGATCTTCTCCAGCCTCGCGGTGCAGTGGTGTGCGGACTTCGAATCGGTGCTCAGCGAAGCTTTTCGTGTGCTCAAGCCGGGCGGGATTTTCGCGTTTGCTAGTCTTTGTGTCGGGACGTTGTACGAATTGCGCGACAGTTGGCGGCAGGTCGATGGGCTGGTGCACGTCAACCGCTTCCGTGAATTCGTCCGGTATGAGCAGTTGTGTGCCGCCAGCGGCTTGCGTACGGTGAGTCTGCGGAACCAGGCGCATGTGCTGCACTACCCGGATGTGCGCAGCCTGACCCACGAACTCAAGGCGCTCGGTGCGCACAATCTGAACCCCGGGCGGCCGGGCGGTTTGACCGGGCGGGCGCGGATCCTCGGCCTGATCGAGGCGTACGAACAGTTCCGTCAGCCGCAGGGATTGCCAGCGACTTACCAGGTGGTTTACGCCGTGTTGGAGAAACCCTTATGAGCGCAGCCTATTTCATCACCGGGACTGACACCGATGTCGGCAAGACCACCGTGGCTGCCGGGTTACTGCATGCTGCGCGCTTGGCGGGGCTGAGTACGGCGGCGGGCAAACCGGTGGCTTCGGGGTGCGAGGTAACCGCCAAGGGTTTGCGTAATGCGGACGCGCTGGCGTTGTTGGCTGAATGTTCGGTGCCGCTGACTTATCAACAGGTCAATCCGGTGGCGTTCGAGCCGGCCATCGCGCCGCATCTGGCGGCGCGCGAGGCGGGTGTCGCGCTGACCGTGCAATCGCTGTTGGCGCCGATGCGCGAAATTCTGGCGCTGAATGCCGATTTCACCTTGATTGAAGGGGCCGGTGGCTGGCGGGTACCGTTGGCGGATCAGGACAATCTATCGGATCTGGCCATCGCGTTGAAGCTGCCGGTGATTCTGGTGGTGGGCGTGCGCCTGGGCTGTATCAGTCATGCCTTGCTGACGGCCGAGGCAATTGCCCGCGATGGCCTGCAACTGGCCGGTTGGGTGGCGAATATCATCGACCCGAAGACGTCGCGGCTGGAAGAGAATCTGGCGACGCTGGCCGAACGGCTGCCGGCGCCGTGTCTGGGGCGCGTGCCGAAACTCAAGGCACTCAATGCCGAAGCGGTGGCTGCCCACTTGCAGCTCGATCTGCTGGACTAATGCTTTTGCTATGACAGGGCACTGTGCCATCAGTATTTTTGACGGGTGTTTTTCTGACGCCTCTGCTTCAATGGCAACCATTGATCCTTCCCAAGGATGAGAACTCCCATGGAAATCACCGGTAACACAGCTTTTTATGCGGGTTTGAGCACCATTCAAACCGGGCAGAATCGTGTCGATCAGGCCGCCAGCCAGATCGCCAATAATACGATCGAGCGTTCGGTTACCAGCCAGTCTTCCGAGGCGCAGATCGATCGCCTGCGCGGTATCGACCGCAGTCAGCAAATGGATCCGGGCAGCGCCATGGCCGAAATGGCGCAGGGCAAGTTTCAGGTGGAACTGGGCACCAAGGTCGCCAAGGCTTCCGATGAAATGCTCGGTACGATCATTGATACGTTTGCCTGATTTTTCACGTTCATCGTTTGCCGAACGCCGCGCTTTGTCGCGGCGTTTTTCGTTGTAAGTCCTTCTCTCTCAACTAATCTTTTTTCATTACCCGTGGCGCTTTGCAGCCCATGGCCGTTTGCTGTGTCCGGCGTTTGAAAAAAGTCATGACGAACGGCAAAAGATCGACGCTTGACAAGATTTCGGCGTAAACGTATGTTTCAAACAACTGTTTGACCGTCACAACAAATCAACGCGGTCGTTCATTCCCGGTTACATCAGCAGAGGTTTATCGCTATGCCTGACTACAAGGCCCCCTTGCGTGATATTCGCTTCGTTCGTGACGAACTGCTCGGCTACGAAGCGCACTATCAGAGCCTTCCAGCTTGCTCCGAAGCAACGCCGGACATGGTTGACGCCATCCTCGAAGAAGGCGCCAAGTTTTGTGAGCAGGTATTGGCACCGCTGAACCGCGTGGGCGACCTCGAAGGCTGCACCTGGAGCGAGTCCGGTGTGAAAACCCCGACGGGCTTCAAAGAGGCTTACAAGCAATTCGTCGAAGGCGGCTGGCCGAGCCTTGCACACGACGTCGAGCACGGCGGTCAGGGCCTGCCGGAGTCGCTGGGTCTGGCTGTGAGCGAAATGGTCGGTGAAGCCAACTGGTCGTGGGGCATGTACCCGGGCCTGTCGCACGGTGCGATGAACACCATCTCCGAGCACGGCACCCCTGAGCAGCAAGAAGCCTATTTGACCAAACTGGTTTCCGGCGAGTGGACCGGCACCATGTGCCTGACCGAACCGCACTGCGGCACCGACCTGGGCATGCTGCGCACCAAGGCCGAGCCTCAGGCCGATGGCTCCTACAAGGTTTCCGGGACCAAGATCTTCATCTCGGCCGGTGAACACGACATGGCCGACAACATCGTCCACATCGTACTGGCCCGCCTGCCGGACGCACCGGCTGGCACCAAAGGCATTTCCCTGTTCATCGTTCCAAAATTCCTGCCGAACGCCGATGGCACCGTCGGTGCGCGCAACGCAGTGAGCTGCGGTTCGCTGGAACACAAGATGGGTATCCACGGTAACGCCACTTGCGTGATGAACTTCGACGGCGCCACCGGTTTCCTGATCGGCCCGGCGAACAAAGGCCTGAACTGCATGTTCACCTTCATGAACACCGCACGCCTGGGTACCGCGCTGCAAGGTCTGGCCCACGCCGAAATCGGCTTCCAGGGCGGCCTGAAATATGCTCGCGACCGTCTGCAAATGCGCTCTCTGACTGGCCCGAAAGCGCCGGACAAGGCCGCTGACCCGATCATCGTGCACCCTGACGTACGTCGCATGCTGCTGACCATGAAGGCCTTCGCCGAAGGCAACCGCGCGATGGTGTACTTCACCGCCAAACAGGTCGACATCGTCAAGTACGGCGTCGACGAAGAAGAGAAGAAGAAGGCCGACGCACTGCTGGCGTTCATGACGCCGATTGCCAAGGCGTTCATGACCGAAGTCGGTTTCGAAGCCGCCAACCACGGTGTGCAGATCTACGGTGGTCACGGTTTCATCGCCGAGTGGGGCATGGAGCAGAATGTTCGCGACAGCCGCATTTCGATGCTGTACGAAGGCACCACCGGTATCCAGGCACTCGACCTGCTGGGCCGTAAAGTGCTGATGACTCAAGGCGAGGCTTTGAAAGGCTTCACCAAGATCGTTCACAAGTTCTGCCAGAACAACGAAGGCAACGAAGCCGTCAAAGAATTCGTTGCACCGCTGGCTGCACTGAACAAAGAGTGGGGCGAGCTGACCATGAAGGTCGGTATGGCAGCCATGAAAGACCGTGAAGAAGTCGGCGCGGCCTCCGTGGACTACCTGATGTACTCCGGTTACGCCTGCCTGGCCTACTTCTGGGCTGACATGGCGCGCCTGGCTGCTGAAAAACTGGCTGCCGGCACCACCGACGAGGCGTTCTACACTGCCAAGCTGCAAACCGCGCGCTTCTACTTCCAGCGCATCCTGCCACGTACCCGTACCCACGTGGCCACCATGCTGTCGGGCGCCAATAACCTGATGGACATGAAGGAAGAAGACTTCGCACTGGGCTACTAAGCCTCAACGCGGTCTGACCAAACCGCTGCTCCTCCGGGGGCAGCGGTTTTTTTGTTGCTGAATCGCTCAGCAACCCGGCTTTTCTGCCGTTAAAGAGACTGCCTGTGATCTGGATCACATTGTGTGTGCTTAACTGACCACATTGCAGGCACAATGCCATCTCTTTGATATGACGGGTCGGAGCTTTACCCTTGCCGCGTTCTTCCGCTGTACGTTTCAGTCATTTCCTGCCTTCACTCCTGTTGTTGCTCGCGGGGTTGGCGGCTGCGTACGTCAAAGACCTCAATGTGTTCTTCACTTCGCTGTTCAACGTGCTGCCGACCCTGGTGCTGCTATTGGGCGGCGCCTACTGTGCGGTTTACCGACGTCAGCGCGAACTGTTTCTGATGCTCACGGTGTACATCGCCTACTTTCTGCTCGACACCCAGACTGACTATTACCGCGATAACGGCAAAGTGCGCGAAGACGCTGCGGTGGTGTTCCACCTTGTCTGTCTGCTGTTGCCGTTGTTGTTCGGGCTGTTCGCCGCGTGGCAGGAGCGCACCCATCTTTTTCAGGACATGGTCGCGCGATTCGCCGTGCTGCTGGCCTTTGGCAGCGTCGCCCTCGGTCTTGAGCAAAGTTATCCCCAGGCGTTGCTGATGTGGCTCTCGGAAATCCGCTGGCCAGCGCTGCACGGCGCCTGGATGAGCCTGATCCAGATGTCCTATCCGGTGTTTCTCTCGGCGTTCCTGTTGCTGGCCTGGCAATACTGGCGCAACCCGCGCCCGTTGCATGCGGCACAACTGGTCGGCTTGCTCGGGTTGTTCTGGATGCTGCCGAAAACCTTCATCCTGCCGTTCACCCTGAACATCATGTGCAGTCAGGTGATGCTGATGATTGCCGCCGCCGTGGCGCATGAGGCCTACCAAATGGCCTTCCGCGATGAGCTGACTGGTTTGCCGGGGAGGCGTGCGCTTAATGAGCGCATGCAGCGCCTGGGTCGCAATTATGTGTTGGCGATGAGCGACGTCGATCACTTCAAGAAATTCAACGACACTCACGGTCATGACGTTGGTGATCAGGTGCTGCGCCTGGTCGCGAGCAAACTGTCGAAAATCAGCGGTGGCGGCAGGGCATATCGCTATGGTGGTGAGGAATTCGCCTTGGTGTTTGCGGGCAAAACCCTCGAGGAATGCATGCCGCACCTGGAAGTGATCCGCGAGTCGATTGCCTCCTACAACATCCAGTTGCGCAATCAGGAGAACCGCCCGCAGGACGACCAGCAAGGTCGCCAGCGGCGTGGCGGCAGCGGTGCTTCCAGTGTCTCAGTCACGGTCAGTATCGGCGTCGCCGAACGCGTCGAGCAGCGCACCCCGGAAGAAGTCCTCAAGTCTGCCGACCAGGCGTTGTACAGCGCCAAGGGTGCCGGGCGTAACTGCGTCATGGCGTTCGGTCAGAACCGTCGCGGCGCGGTGCGCATGGACAGCGCCGCGGGCTGAGTCAAGCCACACGCCATCGCTCAAAAGCCCGCTGATTGCGGGCTTTGTTTTATCGCTGAATGCTGGTGACCAAAAATAACAAATCAGTCACCGGTTGACCCTATGTGTCGCAAAAGTTGTTGAGGTACACTCGGCCTCAACGAAAACACTCTTCCACGAATCACCTGTTTAGATCTTGCGAGGTTTGCCATGGCTGACTACAAAGCGCCGCTGCGCGATATGCGCTTCGTCCTCAATGAAGTATTCGAAGTCGCCAAACTCTGGGCCGAATTGCCGGCGTTGGCCGAGACTGTCGATGCAGAAACTGTAGAAGCCATTCTCGAAGAGGCCGGCAAGGTCACCAGCAAAAGCATCGCACCGCTGAGCCGGGCTGCCGACGAAGAAGGCTGCCACTGGAAGGACGGTGCTGTCACCACGCCGGCCGGTTTCCCACAGGCCTATCAGACTTACGCTGAGGGCGGCTGGGTCGGTGTCGGTGGCGATCCGGCCTACGGCGGCATGGGCATGCCCAAAGCCGTTTCGGCGCAGGTCGAAGAAATGGTCAACTCCGCCAGCCTGTCGTTCGGTCTGTATCCGATGCTGACTGCCGGCGCTTGCCTGTCGATCAACGCCCACGCCAGCGAAGAGCTGAAAGCCGCGTACCTGCCGAACATGTATGCCGGGATCTGGGCCGGCTCCATGTGCCTGACCGAGCCGCACGCCGGCACCGACCTGGGCATCATCCGCACCAAGGCCGAACCGCAGGCTGACGGTACCTACAAGGTCAGCGGCACCAAGATTTTCATCACCGGCGGTGAGCACGATCTGACCGAGAACATCATCCACCTGGTGCTGGCGAAACTGCCGGACGCCCCGGCCGGTCCGAAAGGCATTTCGCTGTTCCTGGTGCCGAAGTTCATGGTCAATGCCGATGGCAGCCTGGGCGCGCGCAACCCGGCAAACTGCGGTTCGATCGAACACAAGATGGGCATCCAGGCATCCGCGACCTGCGTGATGAACTTCGACGAAGCCGTGGGTTATCTGGTCGGCGAGCCGAACAAGGGCCTGGCGGCGATGTTCACCATGATGAACTACGAACGTCTGGGCGTCGGCATTCAAGGCCTGGCCAGCGGCGAACGTTCCTATCAGAACGCCGTCGAATACGCGCGCGATCGTCTGCAGAGCCGTTCGCCGACCGGCGCGCAGAACAAGGACAAGGTTGCCGACCCGATCATCGTTCATCCGGACGTACGTCGCATGCTGCTGACCATGAAAGCCTCGAACGAGGGCGGTCGCGCGTTCTCCACCTACGTGGCAATGCAACTCGACACCGCCAAGTTCAGCGAAGACGCCACCACCCGCAAGCGCGCAGAAGATCTGGTCGCGTTGCTGACCCCGGTGGCCAAGGCATTCCTCACCGACCTGGGCCTGGAAACCACCGTCCACGGCCAGCAGATTTTCGGCGGCCACGGTTACATCCGCGAGTGGGGTCAGGAGCAACTGGTGCGTGACGTGCGCATCACCCAGATCTACGAAGGCACCAACGGCATTCAGGCCCTGGACCTGGTCGGGCGCAAGATCGTCGGCAGCGGCGGCGCGTTCTACAAGCTGTTCGCTGACGAGATCCGCCACTTCACCGCAACCGCCAGCGCTGACCTCAGCGAATTCACCAAGCCATTGAACGATGCCGTCAGCACCCTCGACGAGCTGACAGCGTGGCTGCTGGATCGGGCGAAAACCAATCCGAACGAAATCGGCGCGGCTTCGGTCGAATATTTGCAAGCGTTCGGCTACACCGCTTATGCCTACATGTGGGCACTGATGGCGAAAGCCGCGCTGGGCAAAGAAGCGCAGGACGATTTTTACGCCAGCAAGCTAGGCACCGCGCGCTTCTATTTCGCCCGTCTGCTGCCGCGTATCCACTCGCTGAGCGCATCGGTGAAGGCCGGCAGCGAGTCGCTGTTCCTGCTGAGTGCTGAGCAGTTCTGATGATGTAACGTCATGTAAGCATTCTCTTACATGACGTGCTGCTGTTCTCCCATAGGCGTAGATTGGATCCACAGCTAATCTACAACTCATGGACGTCGCGCAGGAAGCGCAAAGCAACAACACGGACACGTAGGATTCTGCCAGGGTGGCGGAGTGAAATGGATGTCAGGGAAACAGTCTGCAAAGCCCCGCTTCGGCGGGGTTTTCTTTTGTCTGAAGAAAAGTTCTCAGGGCAACGGATCCAGTGGTGGCGCGGCTTTCAGCGGTTTGTCTTCACGCTGAATCACCTCTTCCAGCAACGTGCGCAGCAATGCCAAAGACGCCTGCTGGCGCTGCACATCGCGACACACCAGGCCAACCTGCAGGGGCACCCGTGGCTCGCTCAGCGGTTTCCACAGCAGATCCTGATCGTCGTATTCCCTCTGTGAGCGCCCGGGCAGCACCGTCGCCAGTCTGGTGTGCGGCAAACTGTCGAGAATCCCCAGCATATTGTTCAGCTCGGCCTGCACTTGGGGGCGTCGCCCCAGGCTGGTCAGTTGCGCCTGCCAGATCTGCCGGATCTGAAACTCTTCGCCCAGCAGCAACATCGGCAATTCCGCTGCCTGTCGCATCGAGACCTTCTTGAATTCACGCAGCGGATGATCCGCCGGGATCACCAACGTCAGCTCATCTTCATACAGCATCACGCCATGCAGCCCGGGTTGTCGCGGTGGCAGGTAGCTGATGCCGATATCCAGCGAGCCGTTGAGCAGGCGGCGCTCGATCTCCAGACCGGTCAGCTCGTAAATCTGCACCACCAGATGCGGCTGCGCCTTGCGCACCCGCTCGAGCATTTGCGGGACGAGGCTGGTGTGCACGGTTTGCAGTACGCCGATCGCCAAGGTGCGCAAAGCCTGGCCCTTGAAATTGCCCAAGGCCTCGCGCGCTCGCTGCAATCCATCGAGCAGTGGCAGAGCGTGGTTGTACAGGGTGTGCGCGGCGAGGGTCGGCAGCAGGCGTTTGCTGCTGCGTTCGAACAGGGTGACGTCGAGGTTCTGCTCGAGCTGGCGGATCTGTTGCGAGAGCGCCGGTTGCGAGATCGACAGACGCTCAGCGGCCCGGCCCACATGGCCTTCTTCGTAGACCGCGACGAAATAACGCAGTTGTTTGAAATCCATAAGTAATGCTTATCGAAAATGCTGGTAAATCGAAATGGCCCGAAGCCCGCTGTGAGCCTAGTCTAACCGCAATTACAAGGCTTACAGGGCCAAAGAGCGCGATGAATAGCGTTTGCTTCGACAGTGTTTGCATAGGCAGTTCAAAAAACCTCAAACGAGGTTTTTTTCAATGAATCTGTTCAGTTTGCGGCGCCAGGCGCCGAGTCTTGATGACCTTGCGTTCGAGATCCATCCCTCCGGGGCAGGCGACAGTCTGAATGCCGAGCGCTTGATGCCCAGCGTCGAGCGCCCGCTGCAGGTGTTCGTTCGTGGTCAGGGTTCCTGGCTGTGGGACAGTCATGATCGCGCCTACCTCGACTTCTCCCAGGCCGGCGGTGCCAACAGCCTCGGGCACAGCCCCTCGGCGCTGGTCAAAGCGATTGCCAGTCAGGCTCAGGCACTGATCAATCCTGGTTTCAATCTGCACAATCGCGGCATGCTCAACCTTGCCGAACGTTTGTGTGCCAGCACTTCCAGCGACCAGGCTTACTTGCTCAACAGTGGCAGCGAGGCCTGTGAAGCGGCAATCAAACTGGCGCGCAAGTGGGGCCAACTGCATCGTGGTGGGGCGTCGCGGATCATTGTTGCCAGACAAGGTTGTCACGGCCGTAGTCTGGCGACGATTTCCGCGTCAGACAGTTGCAACCTGCACAACCGTTTCGCTCCGCTGCTGCCAGGTTTCGATCTGGTGCCATTCAACGACTTGCCGGCGCTGCACGCGGCTGTCGATGCGCAAACCGTGGCGATCATGCTCGAGCCGATTCAGAGCGATGCCGGGGTTATTCCGGCCACTGAGCATTACCTCAAAGGCGTTGAACGGCTGTGCCGCGAACTGGGCATTCTGCTGATCCTCGACGAAGTGCAGACCGGTATCGGCCGCTGCGGCAGTTTGCTCGCCGAGCAGTCCTACGGTGTGCGCGCCGATATTGTCGTACTCGGCAAGGGCCTCGGTGGTGGTGTGCCGCTGGCAGCGCTGTTGGCCCGAGGCAAGGCCTGCTGCTTTGATGCCGGGGAACTGGGCGGCACTCATCACGGCAACGCACTGATGACCGCGGCCGGTCTGGTGGTGCTCGACAGCGTGCAGGACCGGGCATTTCTCGAACAGGTCAAAGACCACGGTCAGCACTTGCGCGAGGGACTTGCGCGTCTGGCGCACCGTTACGGCCATGGCGAACTGCGTGGTCAAGGCCTGTTCTGGGGACTGAGCCTGTCAGAGGATTGCGCCGATGCCGTAGTCAGTGCCGCCCTGCATGAAGGCCTGCTGCTCAATGCGCCGCAAGCCGATTGCCTGCGTTTCACCCCGGCACTCACTGTCAGCAAGGCCAATATCGACGAAATGCTCCTGCGCCTGGCCCGCGCCTTTTCGCGGGTGCGCACCGCGCAACTGCAATGCCGCAAAGGGATTGCCGTCTGAACTGAAGTTTCCTGCCCGATTTCAAGAACCGTCTCGCGGTGTAACGCACGCCTCACGCCTGATTCTTTTGGCGTGGGGCGTTTTTTTATGCCCGATAGTGGCGATCAAATGGCGTTTGCACTGAACCCTGACGAACGGCGCAGGTCGATTAGCTTGTATGGCTCAAGTGAGCCAACCCCCAATCAGGAGCTGACCCATGGACTTCATTCGTATCATCATCGCCATTCTGTTACCGCCACTGGGTGTGTTTCTGCAGGTCGGGTTCGGCGGGGCGTTCTGGCTGAACATTCTGCTGACGTTGTGTGGTTATATCCCGGGGATCGTGCATGCGGTGTATATCATCGCCAAACGCTGAGTTCAGCGGCGCGAGATAGATTGCTATCGCGGGCAAGCCCGCTCCCACAGTGTTTTCGGTAGGTCACACATTTTGTGTACACCAAAGAACCTGTGGGAGCGGGCTTGCCCGCGATGGGGGCGGCGTCATTTTGAAAAAAGTGCGGTATTCAGTCCGCCAACCCCATCACCCGCCGATAAAACGTCCACTCCTGCTCCAGCGCATGTGCCTGATTCACCGCCCGGCGAAAGCCATGGCGCTCCTCGGCGTAGTAATGCGCCTCGACCGGGATGCCATTGCGTTCCAGCGCCGTGACCATGTCGCGGGTCTGTTGCGGCACCACCACGACATCCAGTTCACCCTGAAAGAAGATCACCGGCACCCGGATGTTGTTCGCGTGTAGCAAAGGTGTGCGTGCGGCGTAGCGCTCGACGTCCTGCTGGGGATCGCCGATCAGCCAGTCGAGATAATCGCCTTCAAATTTGTGCGTCGCCCGGGCCAGTGCCACCGGGTCGCTGACGCCGTAGAGGCTGGCGCCCGCGCGGAACACCTGATGAAACGCCAGCGCACACAACGTGGTGTAACCCCCCGCGCTGCCGCCGCGGATAAACGCGCGCTCGCCGTCGATCAGACCTTGTCTGGCCAGATACGCCACCACCGCGCAGGCGTCCTCGACGTCCACCTCGCCCCAGCTCAGATGCAACGCTTGACGGTATTCGCGGCCATAACCGCTGCTGCCGCGGTAGTTGAGGTCGGCGACAGCAAAACCGCGTTGCGTCCAGTACTGAATGCGCGGGTCGAGCATCGGGTAGCAGGCCGAGGTCGGGCCGCCGTGGATGAACACCACCAGTGGTGGCTGTGCTTCGTCGTTCATTGCCGGATAAAAGAACCCATGAGCCTCACCGCTGCCGCTCGGGTAGCGCAAGGTCTGCGGACGACTGATGCGCTCCGTCGGCAGTGGCGCAATACCACCGGCCAGCACGTTCACTTCGCGGCTGGAACGGTCAATGGCTATCACCGCCGAGGGGCTGATTGGCGAGGCGGCGATGCAATAGATGAGTTGCTGATCCAGCGCCAGGTGCCGGAAACGACTGTAGTCGCCGGTGAAGTCGTCGCCGTCGAGCGCCAGGCGACCAAAACCGCCCTCGGTCCAGCTCGCCAGAAACGAATCACCCACCGGCAACCAAGTGCAGCCACCCATTTGCCAAGGGGCGGGCGCATGATCGGCCTCGGCGCAGGGCAGTCGCTGCAAACCGTCGGACGTTTCGCCCCACGGCTGCCAGAAACCGCCGCGATCGGTCAGGCAGTACAAGCGATTTTCAGTGTCGAATCGCGGTTGCTGGATCGACTCTTCACGCTCGATGCCAGCCACGCATACCGGGGGCGCAAATGCGTCGTCGGTCAGACGCTCAGTCACCATCAAGCGAGTTGAAGTCCACGGCTGATGCGGCCGGCTCCACTCGATCCACGCCAAACGTCGGCCATCCGGGCTGATGGTGGGCGCGGCATAGAAATCCGCGCCTTCAGCCAGCAAATGCCGGGTACCGTCAGCCAGATCAATGGCGACGAGTCGATGCTGATCTTGCTGCTCCTCAACCGCCAGTACCTGGCCGAAAGCACAATGCAGATCGCCATAACGACACTCGCCAGAAGTCAGCACCTCGGGCGCGCCATCCAGCGTCTGCCGATACAACTGCTGATCCGCCTCATTGACGAAAACCACCCCGTCCGGCGTCAGACAAAACGCGCCACCGCCATATTCGTACACCCGGCTACGCACGCTGAAGCCATTCGGCGTCAGACATTTCGCCACGCCGTCGCGCCAGTGCCAGATCCGGCACGCGGCGTCTTCGGGGCGATATTCATTCCAGAATAAACCGTTGGCACCGAGTTGCAGTTCGGCGAAGTCCATTCCGGCGGCGACGGCCTGGGTGGCGCTGAAAGGCTCAGCCCTTGGCGATGAGGCGTGAGTTTCGTTCATTACGGAAGGCCAGTTGTTCGATGGTCTGGGTGGCGGTCTCGGCTTCTTCGCGGGCCTTGAGAATCACGCCGTGATGGTCGGACTTGCTGCACACCGGATCGGCGTTATTCGCGTCCCCCGTGAGCATGAACGCCTGACAGCGGCAGCCGCCGAAGTCCTGTTCCTTCTCGTCGCAGGAGCGGCACGGCTCGGGCATCCAGTCATAGCCGCGAAAGCGGTTGAAGCCGAACGAGTCGTACCAGATGTGCTGCATGCTGTGGTCGCGCACATTGGGAAATTGCACCGGCAGCTGTCGGGCGCCATGACAGGGCAAGGCGGTGCCGTCCGGAGTCACCGTCAGAAAGACGCTGCCCCAGCCGTTCATGCAGGCTTTCGGGCGTTCTTCGTAGTAATCCGGGGTGACGAAAATCAACTTGCAGGGATGTCCTTCGGCTTCCAGTTTGGCGCGGTATTCGTTGGTGATGCGTTCGGCACGCACCAGTTGTTCCTTGGTCGGCAGCAGGCCGACACGGTTGAGTTGGGCCCAGCCGTAGAACTGGCAGGTGGCGAGCTCGACGAAGTCCGCTTCGAGCGCGATGCACAGCTCGATAATGCGGTCGATCTTGTCGATGTTGTGCCGATGGGTGACAAAGTTCAGCACCATCGGATAGCCGTGGGCCTTCACCGCGCGAGCCATTTCCAGCTTCTGCGCGAAAGCCTTTTTCGAGCCGGCGAGCAGGTTGTTCACCTGCTCGTCGCTGGCCTGGAAACTGATCTGGATGTGATCGAGACCGGCCTTCTTGAAGTCACTGATCTTCTGCTCGGTCAGGCCGATGCCCGAGGTAATCAGGTTGGTGTAGAAACCCAGCTGCCGCGCTTCACGAATCAGCTCGGCAAGATCCTGGCGCACCAATGGCTCACCACCGGAAAACCCCAATTGCGCTGCGCCCATCTCCCGCGCTTCGCGGAACACCTTGATCCACTGCTCGGTGCTCAGCTCTTTGCCCTGCTCGGCAAAATCCAGCGGATTGGAGCAGTACGGACATTGCAGCGGGCAGCGGTAGGTCAGCTCGGCGAGCAGCCACAGCGGCAGGCCGACTTCAGGTTTTGGCGGTACTTGCACCGATGTCTCAGGCAAGTTCGATCCAGTGTTGCGCACGGGCAACCTCCATGAATTGCTCGATGTCGTCACCGAGCTCGGGCACGCCGGGGAACTGCTCATCGAGTTTGGCGATGATCGCCGCGACATCACGCTCACCGTCGATCAAACCGCCGATCAGCGCGGCGCTGTCGTTGAGCTTGATCATGCCCTCGGGGTAGAGCAGCACGTAGCCTTTTTGCGCCGGTTCGTACTGGAAGCGGTAGCCGGGACGCCAGGTCGGGATCTTGCTGCGATCGAAACTCATAAGGTGATTCCTTTGTGCCAGACCCGTTGTTCGGTGACGCTGTGGTACGGCGGGCGGTTCAGTTCGTAAGCCATGCTCATGGCATCGAGCATGCTCCAAAGAATGTCCAGTTTGAACTGGAGAATTTCCAGCATGCGCTCCTGACCCTCGCGGGTCTTGTAGTGCTCGAGCGTGATCGCCAGACCATGCTCGACATCGCGCCGCGCCTGACCGAGGCGGGTGCGGAAATATTCGTAACCGGCCGGGTCGATCCACGGGTAATGCTGCGGCCAGCTGTCGAGGCGCGACTGGTGGATCTGCGGCGCGAACAGCTCGGTCAACGAGCTGCTGGCGGCTTCCTGCCAACTGGCGCGGCGGGCGAAGTTGACGTAGGCATCGACAGCGAAACGCACGCCGGGCAGCACCAGCTCCTGGGAACGCAACTGATCCGGATCGAGGCCGACCGCTTGCCCGAGGCGCAGCCAGGCTTCAATCCCGCCGTCTTCACCGGGGGCGCCGTCGTGGTCGAGCAGGCGTTGAATCCACTCGCGACGGATCTCGCGATCCGGGCAATTGGCGAGGATCGCCGCGTCTTTCAGGGGGATGTTCACCTGATAGTAAAAGCGGTTGGCGACCCAGCCCTGAATCTGCTCGCGGGTGGCACGCCCTTCGTACATCGCCACGTGGTACGGGTGGTAGATGTGGTAGTAGGCGCCTTTGGCGCGCAGTGCGGCTTCGAATTCGGTGGGGGACAGCGGGGTGTCGGTCATTGCGGTTCTCCGGGGAACAACCGTTAAAATCTTGGGTGTCTGGTCGGACGTCATCGCTGGCAAGCCAGCTCCCACAGTTTTTGTGTACACCACAGAACACTGTGGGAGCTGGCTTGCCAGCGATGGGGCCATCCGCTACAGCACAATACTCATGCCATCGAACGCCACTTCAACATTACGCCGCGCGAGCTCCGCGCGCTCCGGCGAATCCTCATCGAGAATCGGGTTGGTGTTGTTGATGTGGATAAGCACCTTGCGTTGCTCAGGCAACTGCTCCAGCACTTCGAGCATGCCGCCGGGGCCGTTCTGCGCCAAGTGGCCCATTTCACGACCGGTGCGGGTGCCGACGCCACGGCGCTGCATTTCATCGTCATCCCACAGCGTGCCGTCCACCAGCAGGCAGTCGCTGCCGGCCATGATTTCCAGCAGCGGCGCGTCGACCTTGCCCAGCCCCGGTGCATAGAACAGTTTGCCGCCGGTGTTGAGGTCTTCGACGATCAGGCCGATGTTGTCGCCCGGGTGCGGGTCGAAACGGTGCGGCGAATACGGCGGTGCGGCGCTGCGCAACGGCAGCGGAGTGAAGCGCAGGTTCGGGCAGGCAGCGACGGTGAAGCTCTGGTCGAGTTCGATGCGGTTCCAGTTCAACCCGCCGTTCCAGTGGGTGAGCATCTTGAACAGCGGGAAACCGGTGCTCAAATCCTCGTGAACCATGTCTGTGCACCAGACCTGATGCGGGCAGCCTTCGCGCAGGCTGAGCAGGCCGGTGGTGTGGTCGATCTGGCTGTCCATCAGGATGATCGCGCTGATCCCGGTGTCACGCAGGGCGCGGCCCGGTTGCATTGGCGCGAAGCTCTGCAGTTGCGCGCGGATGTCTGGCGAGGCGTTGCACAGCACCCAGTTCACGCCGTCGTCGGAAATCGCGATGGACGACTGGGTGCGGGCCTTGGCATTCAGGCTGCCGTCGCGAAAGCCTGCGCAATTGACGCAGTTGCAGTTCCACTGCGGAAATCCGCCACCGGCGGCCGAACCCAGAATCTGGACGAACATGAACGCTCCCATCTTTCAACGCTGAAAATAAAACGCCCCGGCGAGCCGAGGCGTTGCACTGCAAGTCTGCGTAGGCAGAACTCAGCGGCTGGCGAAGTACATGGTGACTTCGAAGCCGATACGCAGGTCGGTGTAAGCCGGTTTTGTCCAGGACATGGGTGTCTCCTTCAGGGTGGGTGGGATAGCGCTGTCCATAGTTATAGTCCACGGCAGCGCAGGGATGTTCCAAATAGTTAGGCTGCTATGTTACTCAAAATTTCAACGGTATTGCCCGTGAATCTTTGAGAAAGCTCCTTGCAGCCTTGGTAATGATCATTTTGTCGCTTGCCACGGTGCGCCGGGTGACGGTGCGCTGGCCAGGCAGCGCCAGCCGCCCTCGGCGTTGAGCAAGCGCTGCGCTGCCGCCAGCAATGCCGAGCGTTGCAGTTGACCAATGGCCGTGTGCAGTTGTGCCAGATAATCCGACGAGTGGCCCGCGAGTCTGGCCTGCCACAACAATTCGGCGGCGTCTTTGCCGGACAGCTGACGCTCATCGAACTGATCGGCGAGTGACTGGCGTTGCTGGGTGAAATGCATGTCGTCGAGGTTTTCGATCAGCGCAGGAATGCCCTTGAGGAACTGCTGGATATGGCCGAGCAGCTCCACGGGCGTAGTTTCTGGCGACTGCACTCCGAACAGCAATCCACTCTGACCATGTACCTGCCGCAAGGCACTGAACACCGCGTAGCCCAATTGCAATTCGACGCGCAGGCGCTGATAGAACGGGGTCTGGCACAGCTGCGCGAACAGTCGCCAGGCGGCTTCGTCAGCGATTTCGTGGCCTGCGGTCGGGCAGAACAGCAGCAGCGCATGCTCGCTGGAGGCGGTGTCGATGTGGCTCCACAAATGTTGCGTAGTGATCGTCGGCACTGTCGGCAGTTGATTGTCCGGTGTGCCGGGGATGCGGCTCAGGGCCAGACCCATGGCCGATTGAGTTTTTGCGTTGAGACCAAGCGCCAGTCCGTCCCAGCGCGACGTTGTCCACACCTGTCTGGCGTCGTTCGACTCGACGGCCGATGGCAGGCAATGTTCAGGCAACGCCTTGAGCAACTGACGGATCGGTATCAACGGCGCTTCCGGCCCAGCGTTAGTTGAATCGGCGTCGATTTGCGTCAGACATTTCAGCGCGTGTTCCAGGACACCGGGCATCGGCTCCTGCAGTCCCGTCAGTTTCAGCAGCCACTGAGTGCCGGTGGCACTGAACGCGATTTCGACGCCGGCCTGCCGTGCATCTTCCTGAGTTTCCTGCAGACTGCGTTGCTGCTTGCCTTGCAGATCTGTGCCGGCCGCCGCCTGCGTTTGCCAACGCAAGTAAATCGCGCCGTGGTCGCTATGATCCGGCAACGCCTGGCTGAATTGCATCGGCGAACGCTCACGCCGACCGCGCGAGCGATCCTGAGCGAAAGTCCGCAAGCCACGATGGGCGCTGGTCTGGCCGCGAATCAGGCCGGCGTTGGCCAGCGGCTCGTTGGAGCCTAGAAAAGGATTGGCGGCAGGCAGGTGCCAATGGTCGCTGAAGTTATCCACAACGCCGAAGTCGCGCAGGATGTGTTTGAGGGCGGCCACGCCGTTTTCCGACAAGCCGTGTTCAAGCTGTTCGCTGTCGCGGCGCGCCAGTAGCAGTGCGCCACTGACTTGCTGCTGACGTTCCAGCAATTTGGCGTATTCCTCGCGTAGCGCTGCCCAGTCCTGTTGCGCGGCGAAGAAGCTCAGCCAGTCCAGCAGCTGTTCACGAATGGCGCTGAGGGAGTCGGCGGGGGCGGTGAATTGCAGGTGCAGCAACGCTTGCCCGGCGAACTGATACAGCGGCACCCCTTTCAAACCGTCCGCGAGGCGTTGTTGCTGCAAATGGACGAGCAAACCGCCGGGCTTGGCGCTGTTCAGCCAATGGCAGAGAAACGCCAGCGCTTCGGCGGACGAGTCGGGCAGCGCTTCGAAAGCGAACAGCAGATGGCTGCTTCGCTCGCCGACCTGTTGATAACTGTTCACCGCCAATGGCACGGTCGCTGCCTGTTCGAGCTTATCCCCAACCGGCAGCACGGCGGCGAACTGCTGCGCCAGTACACGCAATTCCTCGATGCTATGCGGTCCGACCAGGCTCAGCGTCATTTGCCCGGTGCGATAAAACTGCCGGTGGAAATCCTTCAGCGCCTGTTGAAAGGCTGGTAACTCAACTTTCAGGCTGTCGCGATTCCCGGCATGAAACCCGCGCAACGGATGCGTGGCTGGCAACCCTTCGTACAACGCCAATTCCTGCAGGGCCGTGGGATCTTGCGACCACGCGACAAATTCCGCGTCCAGCACTTCGCGTTCGCGCAACTGATCGTCCGGATTCATACGCGGGTGCGTGAGCATATCTGACAGACGCTCAAGCCCGGCACTGAAGGCGGAGGTCGGCAGTTCGAAAAAGAAGTCGGTGGTGCGTTCACGGGTGCTGGCGTTCACTTGGCCACCGTGACTTCGCACGTAGGCCATCAGCGCCTGACTCGCAGGAAAACGCTCAGTGCCGAGAAACAACAAATGCTCGAGAAAATGCGCCAGTCCCGGCCACTCCAGCGGCACGTCATGACTACCGGCGGCCACCCGCAATGCAGCGGCACTGCGCTTCAAACCGGGCACCTGACGCAGGGTCACGCGCAAGCCGTTGGCCAGGGTTTCAGTGTGGGGGCGGGTGTGAGTCGGCGCAGGCATGGGCACTTCCAGAACAGTGAAGTGCCCATGCTAGCGGATTGCGTAGGGTCAGCGCTTGTTCAACGCGTGGTAAAGCTCGGGGCGACGGTCGTTGAGGTAGCGGTTGGCGGCGCGGGAATCGGCCATCAACTGCCGATCCAGCTCACCGACGATCAACGCTTCATCGAGGCCGGCCTGGGCGATACGGCTGCCGTCCGGCGCAGCGATGCTGCTTTGCCCGCAATAGTGAATCTCGCCTTCCTGTCCGCAGTAATTGGCGTACGCCACGTAGCATTGGTTTTCGAAGGCGCGGGAACGCACGGTGACGTCGGCGATGAAATCGAACGGAATCATGTTCGCCGTCGGTACCAGAATCAGCTCGGCGCCGGCCAACGCCAAACGCCGCGCATTCTCCGGAAACTCCAGGTCGTAGCAGATCAGGAAACCGATTTTCCAGCCGTTGAGTTCGACGATTGGAAAGTCATCCTCCCCGGGGCTGAACATCGACCGATCCAGATCACCGAACAGGTGGGTCTTGCGGTAATTGCACAAGCGCTCGCCGTGCGCGTCGATCAACTGCACGGCGTTGTAGATCTGCCCGTCGGCCGTGCGCTCGGGGTATCCGTAAGCGATCGCCAGCCCGGCGGCTTTGGCGATTCGACCGATCTGTTGCGCCCATTCGCCGTTGTAGACCTCGGCCAAGGTGCTGACCGCTTCCTTGCCGATGTTGTAGCCGCTCAGAAACATTTCCGGCAGCACCAGCAGGTCGGCACCCTTGGCTTCCATCGCCAGTTGCTGCAGGCGATGCAGGTTGGCGGCGGGGTCCAGGGGCAGCGGTGGACATTGGTAAAGGGCTACACGCATCGGGGATTCCTCTTACTCGGGCAGGGCGATAGGGCCGATGTCTTTGAACACATCACCCGGGCCCGGGTTCTCTTTATGTGTCGAACCGCCGAAATGCTTCATGATGCCCCACACTGCGTTGAGCGACGTCTGCACCGCGCCTTCGACCCACGCCGGGGTCCACGACACATCGTCACCGGCGATGAAGATTCCGCGCTGCTCGGCTGGCATGTCGTCCTGCATGAAGTGCGCGTACATCCGCTGGTTATAGCGATAGTGGCCGGGCAGGGCGCCTTTGAATGCGCCGAGGAAGTACGGATCGGCTTCCCACGACACGGTGATCGGATCGCCGATGATCCGCGCGGCGATATCGACTTTCGGGTAGATCTTCTTCAGCGCGTTCAACGCCAGCTCTACGCGTTTTTCAACAGGATGCGGGAGCATTTTCAGCGCGTCGCTCATCCACGAATACGACAGGCAGATCACGCCCGGCTTGTCGTCACCGTTGTCGAACAAATAGGTGCCGCGAGTCAGGCGATCGGTGAGGGTCATGCTCATCAGATCGCGACCGGTTTCCGGGTCCTTGTCCTTCCAGAACGGGCGGTCGACCATGACGAAGGTCTTCGACGACTGCATGTAGCGCGTGCGATCCAGTGCCATCCACATCTTCTGCGAGAACAGGGTTTCGTCGCATTCGATCTGGGTGGTCAGCAGCCAGCTCTGGCAGGTGGTCAACACGGCGGCGTATTCGCGGGTGTCGCCGTTGTTGTCGGTGACAGCGAAACGGCCGTCCGGCGCGTGGGCGATTTTCTTCACGCCGGAACGCGGCGCGCCACGGTGCAGGGATTTCAGACTGGTGCCTTGTGGCCAGTGCACGCAGCGCTCCGGTACGTGCCGCCAGATGCCCTGCGGCACTTGCTCCACACCGCCGACCACCAGGTGCTGGTGATCGTCGCAGTTGGTCATCACCACGCGGAAAATTTCCAGCATCGAGTTGGGGAAGTCCGAATCCCAGCCGCCGGTACCGAAACCGACTTGACCGAACACTTCGCGGTGATGAAACGACAGTTTGGCGAAGGCCTTGGAGGTGGCCACGAAGTCGTAGAACGTGCGGTCGTCCCACAGCGGCACGAGTTTGTTCCACAGTTCTTTGAGGCGTGGCACATCGCGGTCACGGATGGCTTGCTGGATATCGGCGAACTGCGAGCCCGCCTCCAGCGCATCCGCCCAGGCGTCAGCCACTTCCTGAAACAGGGCAGGAAGATCCTTCAGGCTTTGTGCGTAATGGGTTTTACCTTCCAGGTCGATCACCGTGCTGCCGGAGGCTGGCGTCAGCGGGTTCGGGAACGGTTTGGTCTCAAGGCCAAGCTTGTCGACGTAGTGGTAGAACGCCGTGGAGGACACCGGGAAACGCATGCCGCCCAGTTCCGCAACGATGCCGTCGGTACCGTTGAACGCCTGCGAACGCAGGCGTCCACCGAGCTTCGAAGCTTCGTATACCACCGGTTTCAGGCCGAGCTTCATCAGCTCGTACGCGGCCACCAGACCAGCGATACCGGCGCCGACAATCGCCACTTCAGCGCCATGGTGGTGTTCAGGAATGCTGCCGAGACCGGCCGGGTGTTCGATCCAGTCGTCGAAGGCGAACGGAAAGTCCGGACCAAAAATGGTGACGGGTTTCTTACCGTCTGCAGGATGGCGATTGTTCTTGTTCATGGCTGACCCTGTTGGCGACCCGACGCAGGACGCGCGTCTGAGTATAGGAAAAGATGCCAGCCATTCTAGGGAGCGTGGAACACGTTAATAAGACGCAATGTGTCGTCGTTTTGCCATTTAACTGATCAATATGACGATGGGTGACTGCATATCGACCAGATGTAGAAGCGAACCTGCTCGCGAAGAGTCCCTCTCAGCCAACACATTTAAACCGGCTGCCCCCGATCGATCTTGCTACTCAAAATGATCGACGTTGTCGTCTTCTCCACCCCATCCACACTGCCAATCTGATCCAGCAACTGATCCAGCTGCTCCGGCGAGTCGGTGCGCAACCACGCCACATAATCAAATTCGCCACTCACCGCACACAACTGCTGCACCTGCGCCATCGCGCTCAGCCGGCGCAGCACTTCCTTGCCGGAACGCGGCTGCACCTTGATCCCGACATACGCCTGCAACCCGCCATCGACCACGCGCTGCCCCAGACGCACGCCATAACCGGTGATCACCTTAGCCTTCTCCAGCCGCGCCAACCGCGAAGTCACGGTGGTGCGCGCAATGCCCAGTTGCCGGGCAAGCATCGCCACGCTTTCGCGGGCGTTGATCTGCAGAGCGGCGATCAGCTGGCGGTCGATTTCGTCGAGGGCGGGGGGGCGGGTGTCGGGCAAAGGGGCGGCTCCATGACTGTCGAGTGCGGATGAGTTCGCATGTTACAGGCACTATCTGCGACACGCTGCTGACGATGACTGAGCACGTCACTTATGCGTGGAGGCAATCGTTGCGCCAAAACAAACATCAAATATTTGGTTTGACTTGCCGGGCCTATTTATCAAGAATGCCAACAAGAGCGCGAAATCTGCTGCCTTGCAGGGCTTTAGCGGACGTAGGTACCTCAGCGATGCTGCAACATCGGTGTAAGGTGAGACCTCTTCATCCCATTTCCTGAGGATGCAAATATCAGGATTCAAATATCAAGGGCAGCCAACTGGCTGCCCTTTTCTTTGTCTTCAAGAATGTACCGCTTGTACAAAAGATCGCCTTGGCGGTGCTTGTTCATTGCTCTTGACGGAGCGTGCATGAAATTCCAGAGGACGTGCCCGTTCCGCACATCGACCACGACGAGCATGTCGTTTTTTGCCTCATAGGCGTTGATGAATGCCAATCGGAATCCGCCATTATCGTAGAGGACTTTCCATACTTCGAAAGGTCCCGCCAGCGTGTCGATGGCATGTCAAACATAGCGTTCTCGGGAGTCTGGACGTTTCTCGACGATATGGGCCAGTTTGTCTCGCATGACTGCAACGTTTCCAATAGGCGTGAGGATAGTAACGGCTAGTACGGAATCGTCGACGAACCCAAAGTGATTCAGAAGGATTTTGAGAGCACCTTCGGCGTCGTCAGCCCTTTTTACTTCTTCGATTGCGGCTGACCGAATTTCTCTTGGCAATGTTCTTAGATCTGGCAGAGCAAGGTCGATCCAGGTTGGTTGGTCGGCTGCTTCCTTTATCAGTGGCGCAGCATTCACAAGCATAAAAACAATCCTGGACGGGCAGTGGCGTCCGGAGATTACTTGTCTGGGGAAACAGTCAACAAGGCGCGGGGAGGGGAGAAAAAACAGCTTCGGAACATTCCTACAGCCTTCGGGGAAGTCTTCCGAACATTGCGCTCGCAAAGATAGTCCCCCCAACCGATCGCCCAAGAAAAAGCCGCGCATGTAGCGCGGCTTTCAAATGTGGTGGGCCCACACGGACTTGAACCGTGGACCAAAGGATTATGAGTCCTCTGCTCTAACCAACTGAGCTATAGGCCCTCAGTAGGTCGCGGATTATAACGACGGTTTCTCGGCTGTGCTATCCGAATAATCCGATACGGTTACACGAAGAAACGTTGCGGCGAATTCTTCCGGGGGCAGTGGCAGGCTGACGATGTAGCCCTGAATCTGTTCGCAGCCCTCAGCCGCCAGAAATTGCTGTTGCGCCTGGGTTTCCACGCCCTCGGCAATCACGGTGAATTGCATGCTCCGGCCCAGGGCGATGATCGCGCGGACGATCGCCGCGTCGTGCGGGTCGTCGGGCAGTCCGCGAACAAAAGACTGGTCGATCTTGAGGATGTCCAGCGGCAGGCGTTTGAGGTAACTGAGTGATGAATAACCGGTGCCGAAGTCGTCGATCGCCAGTTGTACACCCAGGTGTTTGAGCTGGTGCAGCACCGCCAAGGCCTCTTCGGCCTGACTCATGATGAAGTTTTCGGTAATTTCCAGTTGCAGTAAATCCGGCTGCAAACGGTTGTCCCTGAGCAGTTGTTCGATACGCCCGAGCAGATTCGGCTGGCGCAGTTGCGCACCGGCGAGGTTGACTGACAGCGGGCCGAGGCTGTCGTAGATCTGATTCCACTCGAACATCTGCCGGCAGGCGGTCTCGAGTACCCAATCACCGATCTGCAAGATCATGCCGTTCTCTTCGGCCAGCGGAATGAAGTGCTCGGGCGGCACTTCGCCGAAGGTCGGGTGGCGCCAGCGGATCAGTGCTTCGGCGCCGACCAGGCGATGGTCGTCGAGGCTGATTTTCGGCTGGTAGTAGAGGAACAACTCTTCGCGTTCGATGGCCCGGCGCAGTTCGTGTTCCAGTGCCACGCGTTCGCTGGCTTGGGCGGTGAGGTCGCGGGTGTAGCTTTCGACGCGGTTGCGGCCCTTGGCCTTGGAGCGGTACATCGCGGCGTCGGCGTTTTTCACCAGAGTTGCAACGTCGCAGCCATCCCGTGGGTAGAGGCTGGTGCCGATGCTGGCACTAATGAAAAACTCGTGCTCACCGGCCTGAAACGGTGCGCCAAAGCAGTTGAGCAGTTTGATTGCGATGTTGTCGGCATCACTGGCTTGTTGCAGGCCCGGCAGCAGGATAATGAATTCATCCCCGCCCAGTCGGGCGACGGTGTCGATATCGCGCAATTGCTCCTTCAGGCGTACCGCAATGCCTTTGAGCAACAGGTCGCCAACCGGGTGACCAAGGCTGTCGTTGATGTGTTTGAAACGGTCGAGATCGAGAAACAGCACGGCGCCCTGACCGCCATTTTCCTGCTGACTGTTCAGCGCGGTGAGCAGGCGACTTTCGAACAGGGTGCGATTCGGCAGGCCGGTGAGGGGGTCGTGGTGCGCTTGATAGTCGAGTTTGGCTTGCGCGTGTTTGAGGCTGGAGATGTCAGCAAACACCGCGACGAAGTGGGTGATGAATTTGTCGCGGTTGCGCACGGCGCTAATGGTCAGCCAGCTCGGGTACAGCTCGCCGTTCTTGCGCCGGTTGGAAATCTCGCCTTGCCAGTGACCCTCGTCGGTCAACTGGTGCCACATCGCCGCGTAAAACGCGCTGTCATGCAGGCCGGAGGCGAGCAGGCGCGGGGTGTGGCCGAGGGCTTCGCTTTCGCTGTAGCCGGTAATTTCGGTGAACGCACGGTTCACCGCGCTGATGTGCTGCTGGGTGTCGGTGATCAGCACGCCCTCGGCGGTGCTCTCGAAAACGGTGGCGGCCTGTTGCAGCTTTTCCTGCATCAGATGGCGTTCGGTGATGTCCCGGGCGATGGTCAGCATACAGTCTTCTTCGCCGATCGGCAGCGGTCGGCTGGACACTTCGCACAGGCGGATCTGCCCGTCGCTGCGGCGGATATGGCAGGTGAAGTCGCGCACGAAGCCGTCGCGGTGCAGCAGGTCGAGCATCTGCTTGCGTTCGTTGAGGTTGACCCAGATCCCCAGGTCCAGCGCCGAGCGATCCACCGACATCGCGCTATTGAATCCGGTGATGCGGCTGAAGCCCTCGTTGACTTCCAGCAGCAAGCCATCGCTCTGACGCGACAGCAGCAAGCCGTCCGGTGAGGCATGAAAAGCCTTGGCGAACTTCTCTTCGGAGGTTTGCAGTTGTTGTTGGGTTTCCTTGAGCTGAGTGATGTCGCGCACCACCACCACCAGCGCTGGAGTGGTGTCGAGGTCGAAGGGTTCGGCGGAGATCAGGCCGGTGAATACCTGACCGTTGTTGCGGCGAAAGGGCATCTCCAGGTTGCGGATGCTACCGGCCTGCAAGCGCTGGAGCAGTCCCGGACCGACTCCGGGAATGCCCCAGATATTGAGTTCCGTGGCGGTCTGGCCTATGACGTCTTCGGCCTTCAGGCCGATCTGTTCCTCAAAGGCTTCGTTGACCTCCAACAGGCAGCCATCGGACAGCCTCGCGATGACCAGAATGTCCGGGCATTGCTGGAACACCGAAGCGAACTTCTGCTCCGACAGCCGCAATGCTTCTTCTGTACGTTTGGTCTCGCTGATGTCGATCATCAGCCCGCGCATCACCGGCTCATGGCCGTGCTCGATCAGGCTGACAATATCGCGCACCCACAGGCAGCGCCCGTCTGCGGTAATCACCCGATAATCGAGGGTGTGATCGCGCCCTTCGCGCACTGCCTCATCGCAGATGGCCTGGGCACGCGTCAGGTCGGCAGGGTGGATGATGTTGCGCCAGAAACCCGGAATCAGCCAGTGCGCCTGTGGATAACCGAGCAGATCCTCGGCATGCGGCGACACATAGCTGTAGGTGAAGTCGCTCATGCGTGCTTCCCAGGCGATGGCCGACAGGCTCTCCACCAGTCCGCGGTAGTGGTATTCGCTGCTGCGCAATTCCTGTTCGAGGTCGACGCGGCGGGCAATTTCCGAACTCAGGCGGCGATTGATGCGAATGACCACAGCCAGGATGATCATCAGCAATAACAGGCCCGGCAGGCCGTAAATCAGCAAATCCGACCAGAATGTCCGATGATCGAGGACATTGCCGACCCAATGTTCCTGAATGCTGCTGATTTCCTCCGGGCTCATGTCCGCCAGGACCTTGTCCAGAATGCCCACCAGCATTTTGTTGTCACGGGGCACGCCCATGGCCAACTGGTAGCGATACGGGGTTTCGCCGCTTACGTATAAACCGTCGAGCTTGAGTTGGCGCAGGCTCCAGACGCTGGAGGCGAGATCGCCGACGACCGCATCTACTTCATCGGTAGCCAGGGCCTGCAAGGCCGAGCTGACATTGGGCATGGCCACCAGATTCAGGTCCGGATGGTGGGTGCGCAGCAGTTCGTGGGGGGCGTAGTTTTCCACCACGGCGATCTTCAGTCCGTACAGGTCTTCGATTTTGCGCGGTTGCGCGCCGCCGATATGGGCGAGGGTCACGATCGGGAAATCGAGATAAGGGCGAGTAAACGACAGATAGTTCTGGCGCTCGGGCGTGGACATGATCCCAGGCAGCAGATCGATCTTGCCGGTTTTCACCTGCGCCAGCACCTCAGTCCAGCTCGACGGCTCGACCGGGGTGAGTTTGACGGCCAGGCGCTGGCGGATCACGTCGATGTAATCAGCGGCCAGACCTTGATAGTGATTCTGTTCATCACGGAACTCGAACGGCGGCCACGAGGCGTCTACACCCAGGCGCAAGTCCGGGTGAGCCGCGAGCCAGCTACGTTCTTCATCGGTCAGAGTCAGCGCGTTAGCCGTTGCGGTCCAGATCATCAGTGACAGCAAGAAAAGCACGGGCGCCAGTCTGGGCATAACCGTCTCGTTAGGGCACGGGATTCATTGTTTCGAGTGTAGACGGGGTATGCGGGGGAGGGGCGGTGCGAGGGATTTAATCTGCCGTATAAACAAAACCCCCGGCCTGGGCCGGGGGTTCTGGTATCACTCGTCGAGGAAGGAGCGCAGATGCTCGCTTCGCGTCGGATGGCGCAGCTTGCGCAGCGCCTTGGCTTCGATCTGACGGATCCGCTCGCGCGTTACGTCAAACTGTTTGCCCACTTCTTCGAGTGTGTGGTCGGTGTTCATGTCGATACCGAAGCGCATGCGCAGTACTTTGGCTTCACGGGCAGTGAGGCCGGACAGCACTTCGCGGGTTGCTTCTTTCAGGCTTTCAACGGTTGCCACATCGATTGGCGACTGCATGGTCGAGTCTTCGATGAAGTCACCCAGATGAGAGTCTTCGTCATCACCGATCGGGGTTTCCATGGAGATCGGCTCTTTAGCGATCTTCAACACCTTGCGGATCTTGTCCTCAGGCATTTCCATGCGTTCGCCCAGTTCTTCCGGAGTCGGTTCACGACCCATTTCCTGCAACATCTGGCGGGAAATACGGTTGAGCTTGTTGATCGTCTCGATCATGTGCACCGGAATACGAATGGTGCGAGCCTGGTCGGCGATCGAGCGAGTGATCGCCTGACGGATCCACCAGGTGGCATAAGTCGAGAACTTGTAACCACGACGGTATTCGAACTTGTCCACCGCTTTCATCAGACCGATGTTGCCTTCCTGGATCAGATCGAGGAATTGCAGGCCGCGGTTGGTGTACTTCTTGGCGATCGAGATCACCAGACGCAAGTTGGCTTCAACCATCTCTTTCTTCGCGCGGCGGGCCTTGGCCTCACCGATCGACATGCGACGGTTGATGTCCTTGATTTCAGCGATGGTCAGACCGGTTTCGGTTTCCAGCGCAATCAGCTTCTGCTGGCAACGGATGATGTCTGGCTGCACGCGACCAATGGCTTCGGCGTATTTGCTCTTGCCTTTCGCCAGTGCGTCGGACCAGCTTTCGTCGACTTCATTGCCCGGGAACTGACGCAGGAAATCGGCGCGTGGCATACGTGCATCACGGACGCACAGTTGCATGATCGCGCGCTCTTGCTGACGCAGGCGATCCAAAGCACTGCGAACACGCTCGACCAGGGCTTCGAATTGCTTCGGCACCAATTTGATCGGCATGAACAGCTCGGCCAGGGCCAGCAACTCGGCAACGGCGGCCTTGTTGTGACGACCGTGCTTTTTCAGGGCCTTGCGGGTGATTTCCATCTGGTCGGAGACAGCGCCGAAACGCTGCGCAGCGATGACCGGATCCGGACCGCTTTCGGCTTCTTCTTCGTCATCCGAAGCTTCGGCGTCATCGTCGTCGGTATCGTCGTCAGCCTTGGCGGCTTTCGCGTCGATCGGCGGTGGCACTTCGGCAGCAGGCGGCGCAATACCGTCGTCCGGGTCGATGTAACCGCTCAGAACGTCGGACAGGCGACCACCTTCGGTGGTGACGCGAGTGTACTCGGAGAGAATGTGGTCAACCGTGCCTGGGAAGTGCGCGATAGCGCTCATCACTTCACGGATGCCTTCTTCGATACGCTTGGCGATTTCGATTTCGCCTTCACGAGTCAGAAGCTCGACCGTACCCATTTCACGCATGTACATGCGCACCGGGTCAGTGGTGCGACCGATATCGGTCTCCACCGCGGCCAACGCGGCGGCTGCTTCTTCCGCAGCGGCCTCGTCGGTATCGGCGTCGGCCAACATAAGGGCGTCCGCATCCGGAGCACTCTCGTGTACGGGGATCCCCATGTCGTTAATCATGCGGATGATGTCTTCCACCTGCTCCGGATCTGAAATATCCTCGGGCAGGTGGTCGTTGACCTCGGCGTAAGTCAGATACTTCTGCTCACGACCCAGTTTGATCAACTCAATAATACGAGACTGCTGTTGCGCTTTTCCGGACATAACACCCTATCCACTGAAGGTCTTGGCGGGCAAAAAACAAGCCGAGGATTATACCTGAGCTATGACCTCACGCGCCAGTTGAGGTCGGGTTTGATGCGGAAACATTGCGACTTAATAGGTCGCGCAGTTGATTTTTCTCTTCGGCGCTCAGTTCGCTTTGACGCGCTTTCCTGAGCAACTGTTCCAGATTTCGCTCGCGTTGGCGGGCTGACAAGCTAGTAATGGTGTCGAAAAACTGTTGTTCAAGGTTTTCTCCGTCAATCAGCCACTCCTTTTCCGCCAACGCCTTGAGCAAGCGACCCTGTTCAGTGCCATGCCATCGCGCGATCAACTGAAATGAGTTTAGCTTGGGATTCTTCTGTACGGCTTCGAGCAGCGCCACAAGCAACTGGGCATTGGTCTGATTTTCGTCCGCAATGTGTCCGGCGTCTTCGACGCGTTCGGCCAGTTGCGGGTGGTGCAGCAATGTACGCAGGGCGGTCAGCGTCGGCGACTCGACACCAATCGGCGTGCGTGGGCGCTGTTGATCGCGATCGCCGCCACGCTTGCCGTTCTTGTCCCAAGGTTTCTTGTCCCATTTCTTGCCGCCGGCGCCGGGTTTCTTTGGCGTCCACTCCTGCTGCGGCACATACATGTCCTGTGCCTGCGGCTGATGGTAGTCGCTGTAGTCCGGCATTGCGTCGTAATCGATGCCCGGATCGTAGGTCGGAGGAGCTTCCTGCGGCGCACTTTGCGCAAGCTGGCTGACCGTTTCGCTGCTCAGGCCGGTGATTTCGGTCAGGCGCTGACGCATCAGAATGCGCAAGTTGGCGCCGGGCACTTTGTCGATCAGCGGCGCGGCGAGGGTAGCCATGTGGGCCTTGCCTTCGAGCGAGCGCGGATCGGCTTCCTCGGTCAGTTGCTGGAAGAAATAGTCTGCCAGCGGCTGCGCATGCTGATTGATGCGAGCCTTGAAGGCGTCAGTGCCTTCGGCGCGAACCAGCGTATCCGGGTCTTCGCCTTCGGGTAGAAACAGGAAGCGCGCACGGCGCCCGTCCTGCAGGCACGGCAGTGTCGCTTCCAGTGCGCGCCATGCAGCATTGCGGCCAGCCTGGTCGCCATCGAAGCAGAACAGAACGTTGGGCACGACGCGAAACAGGCGCTTGAGGTGCTCTTCGCTGGTCGCCGTGCCCAAGGTTGCGACGGCATTGCGCAAGCCTTGCTGGGCGAGGGCGATGACGTCCATGTAACCCTCGACGACGATGATTTCGTCGAGGTTGCGGTTGTTCTTGCGTGCTTCATAGAGGCCGTAGAGTTCCTGGCCTTTATGGAAGACCGGGGTTTCCGGCGAGTTCAGGTATTTCGGCTTGTCGTCACCCAGTACCCGGCCACCGAAAGCGATGATCCGGCCACGGGTATCGCGGATCGGGAACATCACGCGATCGCGGAAGCGGTCATAGCGTTTGCCGGTTTCGGCGTTCTCGATCAGCAGGCCGGCGTCGATCATGGCCTTCTGCTGCAACGTGTCGCTGCTCAAGTGCTTGAACAGATTGTCCCAGCCCGGCGGCGCAAAGCCGAGACCGAAGTCCCGGGCGATCTCGCCGGTCAGACCGCGGCCCTTGAGGTAATCCACCGCAGCCTTGCGCGCCGGATGGCTCTTGAGCGCCTGGCGGTAGAAGTCGGCGGCGGCGGTGAGCAGCGGATACAGCGGCGAGTCGGTTGGCTGCCGCGGTTTGTGCGGGCGGCCGCTTTCTTCGCGGGGGACTTCCATGCCAGCGGCTTTGGCCAGGTCCTCGACAGCCTGGGGGAAATCCAGGTTGTCGTGGTCCATGAGAAAGCCGAGGGCATTGCCGCCGGCGCCGCAGCCGAAGCAGTAATAGAACTGCTTGTCGGGGCTGACGCTGAACGACGGGGTTTTCTCTTTGTGGAACGGGCAGCAGGCGGTGTAGTTCTTGCCGGCCTTTTTCAGTTGCACGCGCGAGCTGACCACGTCGACGATGTCGGTGCGGTTCAGGAGGTCGTCAATAAAGCTCTGGGGAATCAGCCCGGCCATGGCGTTCTCGTCTGCGCTGTAATGAGTCCGATGCGAAGGGCGGCCGGACACAGGTCTTGAGTGAAGCGCACAAAATGGGCGGTTCGACCGGTCGGTGCATATTCGCTGTCGGGAAGTGTATCTGCCGAAAATCCACTGACGTTAGTAACCATCAGTCTTCGACTATTTGAAAGTGTTGCGCTGAATCCGCTGACGGCCGATAAATGGCCTCGGATAGCTCAATAAAGCGGGCACGCATGGAGGTGCCTTGGGCTGATCGTCGTGAGAGGAATCAGTGGGTGTGCTCGTCAGTAGCCTTGAAAGGCTCGTCAGAAAAGACGTGCACCGCTGGCAAAAGAGCCAGGTCTGACGCGTGAAGCAGATTTGTCTCGGTCGCGTGTGCGGCTTCGACGGTGAAGCATCAAGCGTTTTACGCAAATGCCATTAGCCCGGCTGAAGGCCGGGCTTAGGCAAGAAGCTTGCTACGAACGTCTGTGTATTAGTACAGACGAACGGCGCGGCGCTGTTCGCGCTGAACTTTCTTGGCGTGACGCTTAACAGCGGCTGCTGCTTTGCGCTTACGCTCAGAAGTTGGCTTCTCGTAAAATTCGCGGCTACGAACTTCAGCCAGTACACCGGCTTTTTCGCAGGAGCGCTTGAAACGACGCAGAGCTACGTCGAAGGGTTCGTTCTCTTTAACTTTGACGGCTGGCATCCAGAGCTACCTTCATTCATTACCGGGGTCAACATCCTCGCGGCAAAAGAGCACTTGAAGACGTCGGTTTTTAAGGGTTGCGGATGTTAACCCCTCATCGCTCGGAATGCAAAGCCTCTGATCGAAAACCGCTAGTCGGGGCATCGCGTGGCGACTATTATGCGCGCCTTCGAATTCAGCCTAAACAAGGCGCAAACCCATGCTAGTACTGGGATTAGAAACCTCCTGCGACGAAACCGGCGTCGCATTATACGACAGTGAACGCGGCCTGCTGGCCGACGCGCTGTTCAGCCAGATCGACCTGCACCGCGTCTATGGCGGCGTAGTGCCGGAGCTGGCCTCGCGTGACCACGTCAAACGCATGCTGCCCTTGATTCGTCAGGTGTTGGCCGAGGCCGACTGCGTGCCGACCGAGATCGATGCGATCGCCTACACCGCGGGCCCGGGCCTGGTCGGCGCGCTGCTGGTCGGTGCCTCGTGCGCTCAGGCGCTGGCGTTTGCCTGGGGTATTCCGGCACTCGGTGTGCACCACATGGAGGGCCACTTGCTGGCGCCGATGCTGGAGCCCAAACCGCCGGAATTTCCGTTCGTCGCTTTGTTGGTGTCCGGTGGGCACACGCAACTGGTTCAGGTCGATGGCATTGGCCAATACAGCCTGCTCGGCGAGACCCTCGACGATGCCGCCGGTGAAGCGTTCGACAAAACCGCGAAAATGATGGGCCTCAATTATCCGGGCGGGCCGGAAATCGCCAAGCTGGCCGAGAAGGGCGTTGCGGGACGTTTCACCTTCCCGCGTCCGATGTGTGATCGCCCGGGTCTGGATTTCAGCTTCAGTGGCTTGAAGACCTTTGCCCTCAACACCTGGCAGCAATGCGTCAGCGCCGGGGACGACAGCGAGCAAGCCCGTTGCGACATTGCGCTGGCGTTCCAGCAGGCCGTGGTGGAGACTTTGACCATCAAATGCAAGCGGGCCCTGAAACAGGCAGGCATGAAACGTCTGGTGATCGCTGGCGGCGTCAGTGCCAACAAGGCGTTGCGTGTTTCGCTGGAAAAGATGCTCGGCGATATGAAGGGCGATGTGTTTTACGCCCGTCCCGAGTTTTGCACCGACAATGGCGCGATGATCGCGTTTGCCGGTTGTCAGCGTTTGCAGGCCGGTCAGCAGGAAAGTCTGGCGATCAGCGTGCAGGCGCGCTGGCCGATGGAGCAGTTGTCGGCGCTGTAATGTGCGGCGCTCATGGGCGGTATTTAAAAATGCCGTTCGCGCCCGGCAAACAGGTCGCGTAGATTGCCGCGGTGGCGCCAGACGATCAGAAGCGTCAGCGCGCTCATCGGCAGCAGCGCCTCCGGCTCTTGCCATGCAAGTAGGGGCAAGGTCAGTGGCGTGGCGATCAGCGCCGCCAGCGAGCTGGTACGGGTCAGGTAGAACGTCAGCAGCCAGGCGCACACCGCCAGCAGCGCGGCGGGTGGATACAGGCCCAGCAGCATGCCGGCAGCCGTGGCGACGCCTTTGCCACCGCGAAAACGGAAATACAGCGGGAACAGGTGACCGATCACGGCGCACACGCCGATCCAGGCCTGATCCTGCAGCGAAAGGCCAGCGGCTGCTGCGATCAGCACCGGCAACAGGCCTTTGCACAGATCACCGAGCAAGGTCAGGATCGCCAGTTTGCGACCGGCCAGGCGCAGCATGTTGGTGGCGCCGGCATTACCCGAGCCACTCATTCGCGGGTCCGGATTTCCGGTCAGGCGGCTGAGCAAAATGGCGAAGGACAGAGAGCCGAGCAGGTAGGCGAGGGTCGCCAGTAACCAAAACATGCTAACTATTCCGGGCGAGGACGCCCTGATTCTAACGGCGCATTGCGCCCTTGTCGTGCAGCGGAGAAAAGTGCTTGGACAGAGTGTTTATCGAGGGCCTGGAAGTCGACACCGTGATCGGTGCCTATGACTGGGAGCGCGGCATCCGTCAGTGCTTGCGTCTTGATCTGAGCTTCGCCTGGGACAATCGTCCGGCTGCGGCCGGTGACGACCTGACCCTGGCGCTCGATTACGCCAGCGTTTCCACGCGCATCCAGGCCTTTGCCGAACAAGCGCAATATCAATTGGTCGAGACCTTTGCCGAGCGTCTGGTCGAAGTGCTGATGACCGAGTTCAAGATTACCTGGGTTCGCCTGAAACTGACCAAGCCGGGCGCCGTGCCGGCCGCCAAGGGTGGCGTGGGTGTGGAGATCGAGCGCGGATGTCGCTGACTCAGGTGTACCTCGGGCTCGGTAGCAATATCGAGCGCGAAACCCATTTGCGCGCCGGGCTCGACGCTTTGGCGACATTTCTGGTGGATATCCACTGTTCGGCGGTGTTCGAGAGCCAGCCGGTGGGAATCAAGAGCGGGCCGTTCTTCAATTTCGTGGTCTCGGCGTTTACCGATCTGCCGTTGGTGGAATTGGATCGACGCCTGAAATTCATCGAGGCCGATAATGGTCGCTATGCCCCTGATCGCAAAGGGCTGCCGCTGGATATCGACGTGTTGTTGTACGGCGATCTGACGGGTAATTTCGATGGTTTGATCCTGCCGCGTGCCGAAATTCTGAAAAACGCCTTTGTGCTGTGGCCGCTGTCGCTGATTGCGCCGGATCGGGTGCATCCGGGTGTGGGAAAAAACTTCGCGACATTGTGGGCCGAGGCGCAGATTGATCAGGTGTTGGCACCGGTGGGATTTGAATGGCGTGGCGAACAGCTCACGCCTTTGAACCTTTGAAGCAAAAGATCGCAGCCTGCGGCGGCTCTTACACGGGGACGCGCGTTTCCATGTAGGAGCTGCCGCAGGCTGCGATCTTTTGATCTTGCTTCAGCGGTTTTCCTTGTACGCTTTCAACGCCTTGAGTCGCTCACGCTTGAGCGCTTCCCCAAGCTCCGGCCCTTTAAAGCCCTTCTCCAGCAGCGGCTGCACCGCCACCCCGCGTGCCACATTGGCTGCTCCACGCAGATAATCGGCCTGTGGATAACTGCGCTGTTCCAGCCCCTTGCGTCCGCGCGCATCCATCTCGCACGCGACGATGAACTCCTCGAAACGCTGCGGGCGACGATACACGTCAAAGCTCTGCAAAAGCTCCAGCAAGGTCGATGCCTTCAGCTCCAGGGCGCGGTGGCCGTGGGTGTGGTACTGGCCAACCAGCAACGCCAGTTCCTGACAGTCCTTTGGCGCCTTGAAGCGTTCGTTGACCGCTTTGATCAGCTTCAACCCCGTGTGTTCGTGGGCGATGTGCCGTGGCCAGGCTTCTTCAGGAGTCAGGCCTTTGCCAAGATCGTGGAGCAGACAGGCCCAGCGTACGGTTAGCGGTTGCTTGTGCAGCGCTGACTGTTCCAGCACGCTGAGTGTGTGGAGCCCGGTATCGATTTCCGGGTGATGCGCCTCCGGTTGCGGCACACCAAACAGCGCGTCAACTTCCGGCATCAGTACTTTCAGCGCGCCGCAGTCGCGAAGTACCTGAATGAATACCTGTGGCTGATCCTCCATAAGCGCGCGGGAGATTTCTTTCCAGCTGCGCTCGGCGGTCAACGCTTCCAGCTCGCCGGATTCGCTGAGCTGACGCATCAGTTCCAGCGTTTCTGGGGCGACGGTAAAACCCAGTCCGGCATAACGCGCGGCAAAGCGCGCAACGCGCAGTACCCGGAGCGGATCTTCGGCAAATGCGGGGGAAACGTGACGCAGGATGCGCGCTTCGAGATCGCGCTTGCCATGATAGGGATCGGTCAGATTCTGTTGATCATCCTCGGCCATTGCATTGATGGTCAGGTCGCGGCGGATCAGGTCCTCTTCAAGGGTGACTTCGGGGCTGGCGTGAAAGGTGAAGCCGCCATAACCGCGACCGCTTTTGCGTTCGGTGCGGGCGAGAGCGTATTCCTCGCCGGTTTGCGGGTGAAGGAATACCGGAAAATCCGCGCCAACCGGGCGATAACCCTTGGCGAGCATCTCGTCCGCCGTGGCGCCGACCACTACCCAATCAATATCGGTCACCGGTAACCCGAGCAAGCGATCGCGTACCGCACCGCCAACCTTGAAAATCTGCATAAAAAACCTCCGTTAGCCCGACAGGATAAACCTTGTGCCGGACTTTCGGAGGTCAGAACCGCAACTAGAGATGAATCACGGCCAGGTCGAGCCGACCGTAATCACCCTCGCTGTGTTCACTGCGTGGCGGCACGTGATGGGTTTTCATGATCTGGTCGCCCTGCAGGGTTTCCAGATGAATGTCGAAGCCCCACAGCCGGTGCAGATGCTTGAGTACCTCATCGGTGGAGTCGCCAAGCGGTTTACGGTCGTGTTGCTGGTGACGCAAGGTCAGCGAGCGGTCGCCGCGTCGGTCGATGCTGTAGATCTGCACATTCGGCTCACGGTTGCCGAGGTTGTACTGCGCCGCCAGAGTTTCACGGATGATCCGGTAACCGGTTTCGTCGTGGATCGCCGGCACCAGCAAATCGTCCTTCTGGTCGTCATCGAGGATGCTGAACAGCTTGAGGTCGCGGATGACCTTGGGTGACAAGTACTGCAGGATGAAGCTTTCGTCCTTGAAGCTGCTCATGGCGAACTTGATGGTCGAGAGCCAGTCGGAACCGGCAATGTCCGGGAACCAGCGCCGGTCTTCCTCGGTAGGGTTTTCGCACATGCGGCGGATGTCGCGATACATCGCAAAGCCCAGTGCGTAGGGGTTGATTCCGCTGTAATACGGGCTGTCGAAACCTGGCTGGAACACCACGCTGGTGTGCGAGGTAAGGAATTCCATCATGAAGCCGTCGGTCACCAGGCCTTCGTCATACAGGTCGTTCATCAGCGTGTAGTGCCAGAACGTGGCCCAGCCTTCGTTCATCACCTGCGTCTGACGCTGTGGATAAAAATACTGGGCGATCTTGCGCACGATGCGCACGATTTCCCGCTGCCACGGCTCCAGCAACGGTGCGTGCTTCTCGATGAAATACAGGATGTTTTCCTGCGGTTCGGCCGGGAAGCGGGCGTTGTCCTTGTCGCTGTATTTGTCTGCGCCTTTGGGAATGGTGCGCCACAGATCGTTGATCTGCTTTTGCATGTGCTCTTCGCGGTCCTTCTGCCGCCGACGTTCCTCTTCAGCAGAAATCGGATACGGACGCTTGTAGCGGTCGACGCCGTAGTTCATCAGCGCATGGCAGGAATCGAGCAGGTCTTCTACCGCATCGATACCGTGGCGCTCCTCGCACTGCATGATGTACTGCTTGGCGAACACCAGGTAATCGATGATCGAGCTGGCGTCGGTCCAGGTGCGGAACAGGTAGTTGCCCTTGAAGAAGCTGTTGTGGCCATAGCACGCGTGCGCCACCACCAGCGCCTGCATGCAGATGGTGTTTTCCTCCATCAGGTAGGCGATGCACGGATCGGAGTTGATCACGATCTCGTAGGCCAGCCCCATCTGTCCGCGGCTGTAGGATTTCTCGGTGCTGAGGAAGTGTTTGCCGTAGGACCAGTGGTGATAGCCCAGTGGCATGCCAACCGAGGCATAGGCGTCCATCATCTGCTCGGCGGTGATCACTTCGATCTGGTTGGGGTAAGTATCCAGAGCATACCGGGCCGCAATCCGGGCGATCTCGCGGTCGTAGGCCTGAATCAGCTCGAACGTCCATTCGGAGCCGGTGGAAATGGGTTGGCGCTTCTGCTCTTTGGCGGTCATGTCACTAACCTGCGCTGGAAGAGTTCACGGAAGACCGGATAGATATCCCCGGCCGAGACCAGCTGCTGCTGGGCAAACGTGTCGGAAAAGGCTTCGGCGATGCGTTCGTATTCGTACCAGAGGGCCTGGTGTTCGCGTGGGGTGATTTCCACATAAGTGTAGTACTGCACAAACGGCATGATCTGGTTGATCAGGATGTCGCGGCAGATCGGTGAGTCGTCGTTCCAGTTGTCACCGTCGGAAGCCTGCGCGGCGTAGATGTTCCATTCGTTGCTCGGATAACGCTCGGCCATGATCTCCTGCATCAGTTTCAGGGCGCTGGAGACGATGGTGCCGCCGGTTTCCCGCGAGTAGAAGAACTCTTCCTCGTCCACTTCCCGGGCGCTGGTGTGGTGGCGGATGAACACCACATCGATCTTGTCGTAGTTACGTTTGAGGAACAGGTACAGCAGGATGAAAAAGCGTTTGGCGATGTCCTTGGTGGCCTGGGTCATCGAACCGGAAACGTCCATCAGGCAGAACATCACCGCTTTGGAGCTGGGGTTGGGCTGCTTGACCAGCAGGTTGTATTTGAGGTCGAACGTATCGAGAAACGGCACCCGGTGGATGCGCGCGCTGAGTTTTTCGATTTCTGCCTCGAGTTCCTGAATATCGCCGAAGTTGTCCGGCTCTTCGCGTTTTAATCGCGCCAGTTCTTCTTTGGCCTCGCGCAGCTTGGCGCGGCTGCTGCCGGACAGGGCAATGCGCCGGGCATGGGCCGAGCGCAGGGTGCGGATGATATTGATCCGCGACGGGTTGCCTTCGTTGCTGATCCCGGCGCGCACGGTCTTGAACGTGTCAGTCCCGCTGAGATTGCGTTTCACCAGATTCGGCAGTTCGAGGTCTTCGAACATGAATTCGAGGAATTCTTCCTGAGTGATCTGGAAAACGAATTCGTCCATGCCCTCGCCGGAATTGCCAGCCTTGCCGGGGCCGCGTCCGCCGCCACCTCCCGGTGGCCGGGCGATGTGTTCGCCGGCAGTGAATTCCTTGTTGCCGGGGTGAACCACGGTCTGCTTGCCGCCGCGACCGTGGTGAAGCACCGGTTCGTCGATGTCGCGACCGGGAATGCTGATTTGTTCACCGTGTTCCATGTCCGTGATGGAACGCCGGCTGACCGCCTCTTCGACAGCCTTCTTGATGTGATCACGGTAACGCCGCAGAAAGCGCTGGCGGTTCACCGTGCTCTTGTTCTTGCCATTGAGACGTCGGTCGATCACATAGCTCATGACTGCTCCTTAGAAGCTGTCCTGCAAAGGCGGGAGCGGTCATGCAGCATGGAGCCGAATGCCAGGGGACGGAAACGCTCCCCCAAGCGCTCTGGATGCTGCCTGTACCTCGCTACCGACTTGCGGACACCTTCCAGAGGCCTGTGTAGCAGAAAATGCGGGCACAGGCCTCGGGCTGACGACAACCGGTCTTACCGGCCGCGGTTTACTGTGACTTTCTGACTCGCAGGTACCACTCGGACAGCAGTCGTACCTGTTTGTCGGTGTAGCCGCGTTCGACCATTCGAGTAACGAAGTCGTTGTGTTTCTGTTGATCCTCTTTGCTGGCCTTGGCATTGAAGCTGATGACTGGCAGCAGGTCTTCGGTGTTGGAGAACATTTTCTTCTCGATGACCACCCGCAGTTTCTCGTAGCTGAGCCAGGTCGGATTCTTGCCGTTGTTGTTGGCTCGGGCGCGCAACACGAAGTTGACGATCTCGTTGCGGAAGTCCTTCGGATTGCTGATGCCGGCCGGTTTCTCGATTTTCTCCAGTTCTTCGTTCAGGGCGACACGGTTGAGAATCTCGCCGGTTTCCGGATCGCGGTATTCCTGATCCTGAATCCAGAAGTCCGCATACAGCACGTAGCGGTCGAAGATGTTCTGCCCGTACTCGCTGTAAGACTCCAGGTAAGCGGTCTGGATCTCCTTGCCGATGAATTCGATATAACGCGGCGCCAGGTACTCCTTGAGGTAGCGCAGGTAGCGTTCACGGGTTTCAGCCTGGAACTGTTCCTGTTCGATCTGCTGTTCCAGCACGTACAGCAGGTGTACCGGGTTGGCGGCGATTTCATGCGGATCGAAGTTGAACACTTTGGACAGGATCTTGAAGGCAAAGCGGGTCGACAGACCGTTCATGCCTTCGTCGACGCCCGCCGAGTCGCGGTATTCCTGAATCGACTTGGCCTTCGGATCGGTGTCCTTGAGGTTTTCCCCGTCGTAGACGCGCATCTTCGAATAGATGTTGGAGTTTTCCGGCTCCTTGAGGCGCGACAGCACAGTGAACTGCGCCAGCATCTTCAGGGTGTCTGGCGCGCAGTGGGCCTTCGCCAGCGAACTGTTGAACAGCAATTTGTCGTAGATCTTCACTTCGTCACTGACCCGCAGGCAGTACGGCACTTTGACGATATAGATCCGGTCGATGAAGGCTTCGTTGTTCTTGTTGTTGCGGAAGGTGTGCCATTCCGATTCGTTGGAGTGGGCGAGCAGGATCCCGGTGAACGGAATCGCCCCAAGACCCTCGGTACTGTTGTAGTTGCCTTCCTGGGTGGCGGTCAGCAATGGGTGCAGCACCTTGATCGGTGCCTTGAACATTTCGACGAATTCCATCAGGCCCTGGTTGGCCCGGCACAGCGCGCCGGAGTAGCTATAGGCGTCGGCGTCGTTCTGTGGGTATTCCTCGAGTTTGCGGATGTCGACCTTGCCCACCAGTGCGGAGATGTCCTGGTTGTTCTCGTCGCCCGGTTCGGTCTTGGCCACGGCGATCTGATTGAGGATCGACGGGTACAGCTTGACCACGCGGAACTGGCTGATGTCGCCGCCAAATTCAGCCAGGCGTTTGGTCGCCCACGGCGACATGATGGTGTTCAGATAGCGCCGCGGGATGCCGAAGTCTTCCTCGAGGATCGCGCCATCTTCGGTGGCGTTGAACAGACCCAGAGGTGATTCGAATACCGGCGAGCCCTTGATCGCATAGAACGGCACTTTTTCCATCAACTGTTTCAGCTTCTCGGCCAGGGACGATTTACCGCCACCGACGGGGCCGAGCAGGTAGAGAATCTGTTTCTTCTCTTCCAGGCCTTGGGCGGCATGGCGGAAATACGAAACGATCTGGTCGATGCATTCTTCCATCCCGTGGAAGTCTTCAAAGGCCGGATAGCGACGAATCACCTTGTTGGAGAAGATCCGCGACAGCCGCGAGTTGGTCGACGTATCGAGCAGCTCGGGTTCGCCAATAGCCATCAGTAGACGCTCGGCGGCGGAAACGTAAGCGCTGCGATCCTTTTTGCACAGCTCCAGGTACTCCTGCAGCGAGAGTTCTTCCTGGCGTGTGGACTCGAAGCGTTGTTGGAAGTGGCTAAAGATACTCATGACGTCACCTCGCTCGATACGTGGAGCCGACGCCGGATCACTCAGTCGATGCTGGCAAGCAGCCGTGGTGGCCACTTGTTTACCCCCCAGAACACTTTCGCGGTCGACAACCTTGAAAGTCACTCCCGATGACCCGTGCGCCGGTGTACCGGCTCTCCCCTGTTTTGGATGGCCTGGGCTTAAGGATAGTTGGGAATTCGAGAGGTAAAGGCGAGATACGTAATTAGTTGTGGCAGACCGTTCGTCTGTCACGCGCAGGCCCGCGTGAGCCGGGGCCTGCGCGTGACAAAAAAATTATTCGGCGCCGCCTTGCGCGGTTTCCGCAGGATAAGTCGTACGCCACAGCTCGAAGCCGCCGTCCATGCTGTAGACGTCGGAGAAGCCCTGGCTGATCAGGTAAGCCGCAGCGTTCTGGCTGGAGTTGCCGTGATAGCAGACCACCACCAACGGTGCGTCGAGATCGGCGTTACGGATGAATTCCGAGATCGAGTGGTTATCCAGATGGGTCGAGCCGGCGATGTGCAGCGCGGCATAGGTTTGCGGGTCGCGGATGTCGACCACCACTGCGCCTTGTTCACGCAGGGCCTGGGCCTGTTCCGGGGGGATTCGTTTGAATTCGCTCATGGCGGGTTCCTGTAGCTCGGCAGAATGCGCAGTCTAACGCGGGACGCTGACTGGCGACGTTTCGGGGATAAGTGGCGCGACGGTCGGGGCAAGTCCGCCGTGCTCATCGCATTTGCACGACACGCGCTCGCCGCTGTCGACGTTCATCAGGGTCAGGCTGCCGCCCCAGACACAACCGGTGTCCAGTGCCGAGACGCCTGGTTCACGGACATCGCCTTCCAGTGCGGCCCAGTGGCCGAAAATGATCCGCAGGCCACGGGTTTTGCGCTCCTTGTGCTGAAACCACGGTTTGTAGCCCGGTGGCGCGGTGTCGAGGCCTTCCTTGCTCTTGAGGTCGAGCTTGCCGTCGGCGGTGCAGAAGCGCATGCGGGTGAAATAGTTGGTGATCACGCGCAGGCGGGTCACGCCGGTGAGATCGCTGTCCCACTTCGCCGGCTCGTTGCCGTACATGCCATCGAGGTACAACGGAAACAGGTTGTCGTCACGCAGCGCGGCTTCGGCTTCGGCGGCGTACTTCAAGGCCTTGCGCAAGGACCACTGCGGGGGGATGCCCGCGTGCACCATGGCGACTTCGCGCTGTTCGTCATAGTGCATGAGTTTCTGTTGGCGCAGCCATTCGAGCAGGTCAGCCGCATCGGGGGCTTCGAGAATCTCGCGCAGGGTGTCGGATTTCTTCAGGCGCTCGATGTTGTTGGCGGCGGCGAGCAGATGCAGATCGTGGTTGCCGAGTACGCAGACCAGTGAGTCGCGCATGCCATAGAGAAAGCGCAGAGTCTCCAGCGACTGAGGTCCGCGATTGACCAGATCACCGACCAGCCACAGCCGATCAAGCCTGGGGTCGAACGCGACTTGCTTGAGCAAGCACTTGAGCGGATCAAGGCAGCCTTGCAGGTCGCCGACGGCGTACGTCGTCATCAGTGCAGGGCTCCAGGCACGGCGAGGCGAAAAGGCTTGATGATCGCATCGAAATGCTTGCCATCGTCGGCGACCATTTCGTAAGAGCCCTGCATGGTGCCGACCTTGGTGGTCATCACTGTGCCGCTGCTGTAAGTGTGACTTTTGCCGACCTCGATCAGCGGTTGCTGGCCGACAACACCGGCGCCGCGAACCTCTTCGACATGTCCGTCACCGTCGGTGATCACCCAGTGCCGCGACATCAGGCGGGCGGGCTTTTCGCCATTGTTCTGTACGGTGATGGTGTAGGCGAAGGCGAAGCGGTCGTGCTCGGGTTGCGACTGGTCTGCCAGATAATGGGTAACGACGCTGACATCGACCTGGTAACGGGAATCGGACATGCAAAAGGGCCTTAACGAAGCGGAACGCGTGGCGTAGCTGATGAAGAGTCAGTCTAGGCAAGTATCGGGCAGTAAACCAGAGTGGCGTCCTGCCCGATAGCGTTCATCGCCGGTCAGTCGGCGGCAGGCGCGGCAGAAACCTGCTCGGCGAGCTTGTCGGCCAGGCGCACGAACGCGGCCAGGTCCAGTTGTTCGGGGCGCAGGCTGCCATCGACGCCGGCGGCTTCGATCTCGGCGGCGGTCATCAATTGCTTGAGGGTGTTGCGCAGGGTCTTGCGACGCTGGTTGAAGGCTTCGCGAACGACGCGCTCCAGCAGGCGATGATCCTTGGCCGGGTGCGGCAGCACCGCGTGCGGCACCAGACGGACGATGGCCGAGTCGACCTTCGGCGGCGGGTTGAACGCGCCCGGGCCGACGTTGAACAGGTGTTCCACGCGGCAGTGGTACTGAACCATGATCGACAGACGCCCCCAGTCGCCGCCGCCCGGGCCGGCCGCCAGACGCTCGACCACTTCTTTCTGCAGCATGAAGTGCATGTCGCGAATGATGCCGGCGTTGTTCAGCAGATGGAAAATCAGCGGCGTGGAAATGTTGTAAGGCAGGTTGCCCACCACACGCAGGCTGTTCGGCGCGGCGTTGAGGGTGTTGAAGTCGAACTTCAGCGCATCGCCCTGATGCAGGTTGAAGTTGCTCTTGCCGGCGAACTGCTGATTGAGGATCGGGATCAGGTCCTTGTCCAGTTCCACCACGTCGAGTTGCGCGCCGGAATTGAGGATGCCGGCGGTCAGTGCGCCCTGGCCCGGGCCGATTTCCAGCATGCGGTCGTCAGGCTTGGCGCTGATGGAGCGCAGGATGCGGTCGATGACGCCGGCATCGTGCAGGAAGTTCTGGCCAAAGCGTTTGCGCGCCTTGTGTTGGTATTGCTCGGTCATAAACGGGTCTCGGCCATCTGGTAGGCGGTTTCCAAGGCGACCTGCAGGCTGCCGGTGTCGATCTTGCCGCTGCCAGCCAGATCCAGGGCAGTGCCGTGGTCGACCGACGTGCGGATGATCGGCAGGCCGAGGGTCACGTTGACCGCCGCGCCGAAGCCTTTGTACTTCAGCACGGGCAGGCCCTGGTCGTGGTACATCGCCAGCACTGCGTCGCAGTGCTCCAGATATTTGGGGGTAAACAGAGTGTCGGCAGGCAGCGGGCCACGGAGGTCCATGCCCTCGCCGCGCAGGCGCTCCAATGTCGGTTCGATGATGTCGATTTCTTCATGGCCCAGGTGTCCGCCTTCGCCGGCGTGCGGGTTGAGTCCGCAGACCAGAATGCGTGGCCGGGCGATGCCGAATTTGTCTTGCAGGTCGGCGTGCAGAATTCGCGTGACCCGCTCCAGCCGCTCCGGGGTGATTGCATCGGCAATCTCGCGCAGGGGCAGGTGAGTGGTCACCAGTGCCACGCGCAAGCCGCGAGTAGCGAGCATCATCACCACTTGGGCGGTGTGGGTCAGGTCGGCGAGGAACTCCGTGTGTCCGGAGAACGGGATACCGGATTCGTTGATCACGCCCTTGTGTACCGGTGCGGTGATCATCCCGGCGAAGTCGCCGTTCAGGCAGCCGTTGCCGGCACGGGTCAGGGTGTCGAGGACGAAGGCGGCGTTAGCCTTGTTCAGTTGACCAGCGACCACGGGAGTGCTGAGTGGAGTGTCCCAGACATACAGGCTACCAGCGGGAGCTGGAACAGCCGGCCAGTTGTCAGGCGCAACCTCAAGCAAATTGACGGCCAGCCCCAACTGCGCGGCCCGCTCGGTGAGCAGGTCGCGGCTGGTGATGGCAATCAGGGGATGTGGCTGGGCTTGCGAGGCGAGCAGCAGGCACAGATCGGGACCGATGCCGGCTGGTTCGCCGGGTGTCAGCGCGAAACGCTTGGGTTTCACTGCGCTGCCTGGTCTGCACCAGGGAGTTTGATTTCTACGTAGGCTTCTTCACGAATCTGACGCAGCCAGTTTTGCAGCTCTTCATCGTATTTTTTGTTACGCAGAACATTCATAGCCTGTTGCTCGCGTGCCGATTCGGTGCTGTCGGTGGCGCGGCGGCCAAGGACTTCCAGCACGTGCCAGCCGTACTGGGTCTGGAACGGCTTGGACAGCTGACCTTGTGGGGTCTTGGCCATCACTTCGCGGAATTCCGGTACCAGTGCGTTCGGGTCGATCCAGTTCAGGTCGCCGCCGTTGAGCGCCGAGCCCGGGTCTTCGGAGTAGTTCTTCGCCAGTTCAGCGAAGTCTTCACCGGCCAGGATGCGCTCGTACAGCGATTGCACCAGGGCTTTGGTCTTGGCTTCGTCGCGGATCGGGCTTGGCTTGACCAGGATGTGGCGCACATGCACCTCATCACGCATCTGGGTTTCGCCACCCCGTTTGGCCAGCAGCTTGAGGATGATGAAACCACTCGGCGTGCGCGCAGGCTGAGTGATGTCGCCCACCGCCATGCTGCTCAACTCGCGGTCGAACGGCGGTGGCAGTTGCGCGGCTTTACGCCAGCCCATGTCGCCGCCTTCCAGCGCGTTGTCGCTGCCGGATTTGGCCACGGCCAGTTGACCGAAGTCAGCGCCTTGCTTGAGTTGCTGGTAAACATCCATCGCCTGACGGTAAGCGCTCTGAATCGCATCAGAGTTGGCGCTTTCCGGTGTAGGAATCAGGATGTTGGCCAGGTGCAGTTCTTCGGACAGTTGCATCTTGCCCAGGTCGGAAGCGAGGAAGTTCTTCACTTCCTGCTCGGAGACCTGAATGCGTTCTGCCACGCGGCGCTGACGCACACGGCTGATGATCATCTCGCGCTTGATCTGGTCACGGGCGTCGTCATAGGACAAACCGTCGTGAGCCAGGGCGGCGCGGAATTGATCCACGGTCATGTTGTTGCGCTGGGCGATGGTGCCGACTGCCTGGTTCAGCTCTTCGTCGGTAATGCGGATCCCGGAACGTTCGCCGATCTGCAGTTGCAGGTTTTCGACGATCAGGCGCTCGAGCACCTGCTGATCCAGCACGCCCGGCGGCGGCATGCCGCCGCCGCGCTTGGCGATGGTCTGCTGAACTTCATGGACACGCTGGTCCAGCTGGCTCTGCATGACCACGTCGTTATCAACGATCGCAACCACTTTATCGATGGACTGTACTGCGGCGTTGGCCGCAGTACCCAGGAACAGCGCGCCCAGCAACAGCGGGCGCAGAGAATCAGAAAGCTTGGTCTTCACGTTGACGATAACCTTGGATGCCTTTGTCGAGGAAGCTCTCTACCTTGGCGCCAGTCAGGCCGCCGAGTCCCTTCAGAACAATTTGGAGGAAGACGCCGTGGTCGCCTTTTTCGTTTTGTGGAGCTTCCTGACTGAATTCGTCGTAGGAAACCCAGTAACGGTTGATCAGGCGCAGTTTCCAGCAGCAGTTGTCGTACTCGAAACCACCAAAGGCTTCCAGCGTACGGTTGCGGTTGTAGTCGTACTGCCAGCGGCTGATCGCGCTCCACTGCGGAACGATCGGCCAGATGACCGAGAAGTCATGCTGCTGGATCTTGTAGTAGTCCTTCACGTAGCCAGGCTGACCCGGGGTGCCGTAGTCGCCACCACCCACCGACCATTTGCCGGTGGTCTGGTCGTAACGAACCTGGTCGTTGCGATAGCGATAACCGACGTTGACCACCTTGTTCGGGTTGTCTTCAGGCTGGTAATGGAACATCGCGCTGCCGGAACGCGGGCTGCGGCTGTCCGGGTCCCAGTTGTAGTCGGCCGTGGTGCGCCAATCGCGGTTCCAGCGGTATTCGTATTCCAGCGCGTATGGCGACACGTCGGACTGGGCATCCTTGCGATCCTTGAACGCGATGCCTGGCAGTTGTACTTCACGATCCTTGAAGTAGTACGCCTGACCGACGCTGATACGTTGACGCTCGAAACCGTCGTCTTCGATCCAGCGGCTGGTCACACCCAGCGACAGCTTGTTCTCGTCGCCGACACGGTCGGAGCCAGAGAAGCGGTTGTCACGGAACAGTGACGCGTAGTTGAAGGTGTATTCACTGGTGTCGAATACCGGAATGTCTTCCTGATCAACCTTGGGTACATACAGGTAGAACAGGCGCGGTTCCAGAGTCTGGCGATAGTTCTTGCCGAAGTACGACGTGTTGCGGTCGAAGTACAGGCCGCTGTCGACGCTGGCGATCGGTACGCCACGACTCTGATTGCTGTCGAAGGTGCCGTTGAGTTTGTTCTGCTCAGCGGTTTGTGCAGCAATCTGGGACTTGCCGGTACCGTCCAGATCCAGCTGATACTGGGTGTACTGGTACTTGAGCGATGGCTTCAGGAAACCATAGGTCCAGTTCATCGGCAGGCTGACGCCCGGCTTCAGATTCAGACGGTCGCCGTTGGCGCGCGCCAGACCCTGTACGTTGGTATCGAGGCGTGGCGAGACGTTGCCGTCCTCGTCCGTGAAGTTTCCTTTTTCCAGATCACGATCAAACCGAACGATCTCGGTCTCGTAATCGAAATTCAGACCTTCCGGGTGATACGGCAGTTGACCATTAAAGGTGATCTGCGGCAGACGGCCGTACGGCGTGATGTTCGAAACAGTAGCCAATTGGTACTGCTGAGCATTCAGGCGTGCGGTATAGCTGTCACCGCGGTAGGTCACCGAACCCTGCTGATTCACATAGTCAGCGCTCTTCACACCGATCTGATCGGTGGTCAGGTCCTGGAAGTAGTACGGATCGCTGATCTTGGTGTAGTCAACCTGAGTCATCACACGGGAGTCGAGTCCGCCCTTGTGCTGCCAGTTGTACATGTAGCGATTTTTTTCGTAATCGGTCTGCTTGCTGCGATCGGTATCTTCGTCGTTCAGATACGCCGCACCGAACTGGCCTTCGCTGGACTTGGTCAGGTAACGGAACTCGCCTTCGACCAGCATGCCGCGCTTGCTCATGTAACGCGGGTACAACGTGGCATCGTAGTTCGGCGCCAGGTTGAAGTAGTACGGGGTGACCAGCATGAAGCCGGTATCGCTGCCGGTACCGATGGTCGGCGGCAGGAAACCCGATTGGCGACGATCGTCGATCGGGAAGTAGATGTACGGCGTGTACAGGATCGGAATGTCTTTGACCCGCAGTGTCACGTTGGTCGCAGTACCAAAGCCGGTGGCCGGGTTCAGGGTGATGTTGTTGCCCTTGAGCTGCCACGCGTTGCTGTTCGGTTCGCACGTGGTGTACGTGCCGTCCTTCAAGCGGATGATCGCGTTCTCGGCACGCTTGGCGTACAGCGCGTTACCGCGGATGCGCGATTTGTGCATTACGTATTCGGCGTTGTCGACCTTGGCTTCACCGGTGTCGAGCTGCACATCGGCGTGGTCGCCGACAATCAGTGCACCGTTGTCGCGTATGCGCACGTCGCCATTGAGTTCGGCGCGGCTTTCGGCCTGATAGAGGCTGGCCTCGTCGGACTCGACCTGCATGCTGCCCTGACGCAGGACCACGTCGCCGGCCAGCGTACCCACCTGATCTTCGGTGTTGTAGCGCGAGGCCTTGGCGCCGATAAAGGTCGGTGCGTCACTTTTATTCGTCTTGTCATTCATGCCAGGACGAATCGGTTCGATATAGGAACCAGAGCAGTAAGGACCGGTCTCGGCCAATTGGGCGGCGGTGAGCTTCTCGCGCGGAACCCAGTCGAGGTGACTGTAGTCTTCGCTACGGGATTTCAGGCCGCGGCCCTTGGCTTCGGTGACCAGCACAGGCTTGGCGCCGGTGTCGGCAGTGGAACCGTTCTGGGCCGGGGCTTCGCCGGCGGCGCTGACAGCGCTGACAGCGCTGCCGTCATGCACCGGACGCGGCGGCAATGCAGCTGCCGGCGTCTTGGGCGCACAGGCCCAGCCACCCGTTGCCGAGACGGCGCAGTCATACTGCTCGGCGGCAACAACGAATTGACTGGCCAGAGGTTGCATAGCCAGCAGACTGCCGGTTACCAACAACGGAAATTTTTTACGAAACGCGGGGGATTTCAATGCCATCTTATTAGTCCGGGCTTCCTGCGTGCCATCTGCCCGCGGTGTGGGCCGCACGCCTCTCGATGGTCTGAAAAAGATGCTGGATAATAAAGCATGACCCGCTTGACGGCTAGCGCCGTCGGAGACCCTTGCAATGCCTGACCAAGATGTACGCTTGCAACACCTGAAAGTTTGGCTCGATGAGCAGTTGGCAATCCTGTTTGCAGATCAAGGCTGGGGCACCGTGCCCCCGGCCACGTTGACCGCGGCCAGCAGCGACGCGAGTTTCCGCCGGTATTTCCGTTGGGAAGGCGCGGGTCGCAGTTTCGTCGTGATGGACGCGCCACCGCCCCAGGAAAACTGCAAACCGTTCGTGGATATCGCCTTTTTGCTGGCGAAATCCGGAATTAACGTGCCGAAAATTTATGCAGAAGACCTCGAACGCGGTTTTCTTTTGCTCAATGACCTGGGCAACAAGACCTATCTCGACGTGATCGACGGCGAAAATGCCGATGCTTTGTTCAGCGATGCCCTGCAGGCGCTGTTGGCTTTTCAGCAATTACCGATGGTCGCACCGCTGCCGAGCTACGACGTCGCGCTGCTGCGCCGTGAGCTGGAATTGTTCCCCGAGTGGTACGTGAAACGCGAACTCGGCATCGAGTTCGACGCAGCACAGCAGCAACAATGGCAGTCCGTCAGCGAACTGCTGATCGACAGCGCACTGGCCCAGCCGAAAGTTCTGGTGCACCGCGACTACATGCCGCGCAATCTGATGCTCAGCGAGCCGAATCCCGGCGTGCTGGACTTTCAGGATGCGGTCTACGGCCCGGTCACCTACGACGTCACCTGCCTGTTCAAGGACGCCTTCCTCAGTTGGCCTGAAGAGCGCGTGCGCGGCTGGCTGGAAAGTTATTGGCAGCAAGCCTCGGCGCTGGACATTCCGGTGCAGGCCGACTTCGAAGACTTCCTGCGTGCCAGCGACCTGATGGGCGTACAGCGGCACCTGAAAGTCATCGGTATCTTCGCCCGCATCTGCCATCGCGATGGCAAACCGCGCTACCTGGCCGATGTGCCGCGTTTCTTCGCCTATATAGAAGCGGTGATTGCGCGTCGTCCTGAACTGGCGGATCTGCAGGCATTGCTCGCCAGTCTGCGTGGTGGAGCGATCGCATGAAGGCGATGATACTGGCAGCAGGCAAGGGCGAGCGCATGCGCCCCCTGACCCTGACCACCCCGAAACCGCTGGTGCGTGCCGGTGGCGTGCCGTTGATCGAATACCACCTGCGGGCGCTGGCGGCGGCCGGTTTCAGTGAAATCGTGATCAACCATGCCTGGCTCGGTCAGCAGATCGAGGATTACCTGGGCGACGGTTCGCAGTTTGGCGTGAGCATCCAGTACTCGCCGGAAGGCGAGCCGCTGGAAACCGGCGGCGGGATTTTCCGTGCTTTGCCATTGCTCGGTGACGACGCCTTTTTGGTGGTCAACGGCGATATCTGGACCGACTACGACTTCAGCGTACTGCACCAACCGATCAACGGTCTGGCGCATCTGGTGCTGGCGGACAACCCGGCCCACCACCCGCAAGGCGATTTCACCTTGACCGACGGTCAGGTGATCGATGGCCAACCGGACGCGGCAACTCTGACCTACAGCGGCATCGCCGTCCTGCATCCGCAGTTGTTCGATGGTTGCGCGGACGGCGCATTCAAGCTTGCACCGTTGCTGCGCATAGCCATGGCAAACGGGCAGGTCAGCGGTGAACGTCTGAAAGGCCATTGGGTGGATGTCGGCACGCATGAGCGTCTGGCCGAAGCTGAAGCATTGATAGAAGCGAGTCGTTGATATGTTGTGGCCAGGGACTCTGATTGGAGCCGGAGCGGGTTTTGCGATCGCCAGCATTCCGGGGGCCATGCTTGGGGCATTGTTGGGGCAGGCGCTGGATCGGCGCCTGCACTTGCAAAGCTGGGGGCATCTGCGGGAAAAGCTCGGCGGGCGACCGATGTTGCGCAACGACGAACTGTTGTTCGTGCTGCTCGGGCGTCTGGCCAAGAGTGACGGGCGGGTGACGGACGGCCATATCCAGCAGGCGCGCAACGAAATGAACGCGTTGGAAATGAGCGAGCCGGCGCGGCGGCGGGCGATTGCGGCGTTCAATCGTGGCAAGTCCGGCGGTGACCGCCTGCGCGGTTATCTGCGGCGCCTGAGTGCTCAGCCGCATGCCGCCGAAGGCGTGTTGCGTGCCTGCTGGCGGATGGTCTGGGCCGACGGTCGTGCGGGTGTCAGTGAGCGCGAATTATTGGCGCAGTGGGGCAAGTGGCTGGGCTGGACGACGCACCAGATCCAGGCGCTGGCCAATGATTACGAGCCGAATAAACGGCCGATTGTCAGTGCGGCGGTGAGTTATCAGGAAGCGATGCGCCTGCTCGGCGTGTCGGCGACCAGCGAGCCGGCACAGATCAAGCGCGCCTATCGACGGCTGCTCAGTCGTCATCACCCGGACAAGATCGCCGGCAGCGGTGCGACGCCTGAGCAGGTGCGCGAGGCGACCGAGAAAACCCGTGAGTTGCACAACGCGTTTACCCTGATTCGGGCGCGGCGGGATTTTCGCTGATCGTTGCCGTTAAATATGGGTTGGCTGAAATGGCCTCATCGCGAGCAGGCTCGCTCCCACAGTTGAATGCATTCCGTCTGTAGGAATGCGATCAGTGTGGGAGCGAGCCTGCTCGCGAATGGGGCGACTCGGTCTTCGAGTCAGTCAGTCTTCTGCGGATTCAACCAGCCACGCACCCGCCGAAACAACTGTTCCTGCTCAGCCTTTTTATCCGGCAACGCCTTGAGCGCCACCTGGCTGAACGCCGAAGTCTTCAGGCGCTTGCTGGCCTGCATGCGCTCCAGCGCCGCGTTACGATCCAGCGCCTTGTCCATGTAGAAAATGTCAGCCGTCGGCAACTTCAGGGTCGGCGTCAGCTCGGCCAGTTGCGGCTTGGCTTTACTTGGCGTTTGCGCATCGACCATCACTAGCTTCTCGACCTGCGAACTCTGCCGCTCGCTGAGGAAACGCGCCGCCCAGTACGCGCCCGTACCGTGACCGAGGATCACGACCCGGCGTGCGCTTTGTTGCTCGGCGTAGGCAATGGCCGCGTCGATCCGCGCAAAGATTCGCTCGGCATCCGCCTTGGATTGTTCTTCAGTCGTTTCGGCCACGACCTGATCCGCCACGTCCGCTTCGCCGCCCGCCGCCTGTTCGATTGGTTGCGCGGTGGTGGAATCCTTGCTGCCACTTTCCGCGGCTTTTGGCGCGGCGGCGGGCGCAATCACGCGTGGAGCGATGACATCGCTTTGCAGATCCGGCAGGGTGATACTCAGGCTGCTCCACTCGACGTCGGGCAATTTGTTGCGCAGCGGGGCGATCACTTGCGGCCAGTCAGCGGTTTCGCCGGCGCCCGGCACAATAATGACCGCACCTTTGGGTTCGGCAGTGTTGGCCGGTTTCCACAGGGCGAGGAAAGTGTCGGCGCCGGCCTGCAGTTGCTGCTGCTCTTGCGCCGGGACTTTACGTTCGAGTGCTGCGGCTTCTTCCTGACTACGCTCAAGCAGTGGCTGGCGTTCGGCGGGTTTTTCGGCGGCCGGTTGCTCGGCGGTGGAGGCGGGCGCCGGATCGGCGGCTTCGACGGAAAACGCACAAGGCAGGATCAGCGACAGGCACAATGCTGGCATTGCCAGGCGATAGACAGAGGGCATCGGTTATTCCAGGCCAGAAAAGTATCCCGGCAGCCTAATGGGTTGGTCAGAATTTGTCAGTGCAAGAGACTTCAATGATGCGTTTTTGCTGCCTGTGGGTTATCGGCTGGTTGTGTTTTCCCTTGATGGGCTGGGCGGCGTCTGCGCCGGCGGCGCATGCAGCGCTGTTGACGCCCGCCGAGCAGCAATGGCTGGCGCAGCACCGTGAGTTGCGTGTGGGCCTGGTGCTGCAGGCGCCGTACGCGCAATACGACCGACGTCTGCAGCGCTTGTCCGGGGCCAATGTCGAATTGATGAAATCACTGGCCAAGACCTTGAACGTCGAGCTGAGCTGGCGCAATTTTCAGGATCTGGCGCAACTGGAGGAGGCCGCCCGCGAAGGCGAAATCGACATCGCCCCGGGCCTGACCCAGACCCCGGGTGCACTGCGCCTGTGGCAGTTTTCCGATCCCTACATGCGGGTGCCGCAGCTGGTGGTCAGCGACCAGAAGAGCGGCGGCGTGGTCGAGCTGGAAAAACTCGACAGCCTGTCGCGCGTCGCCGTGCGCATGCCCAGCGTGACGGCAGACTATTTGCGCAGCACCTATCCCCATCTGAATCTGCAAGGCGTGCCGCTGGAGCGCCAGGCGCTGCAACTGCTGTTGACCCAGCAGGCGTCCTACGCCGTGGTAGATGAAGCGCAACTCGGACGGTTGTCTGCCGAACCTGAGTTCGCCGGGTTGGTGGTGGTCGGCGATATCGGCTTGCCGCAGCTGTTGCGCATTGCCACACGGCGCGACTGGCCGGCGTTGGCCGGCATTGTTGAAACTGCTCTGCGGGCGATTCCCGCGAAGGATCTGGAACGCCTGCACACGCAATGGCTGCAACCCAAATACCCGCGTCTGTCGGAGTCGCCGGGGTTCTGGCAGAACCTCAGTTTGCTGTTTGCGGTGTTGTTGCTCAGTTGTGTGGCCATTGTGGTCTGGCAACGACGCCAGCAACACAGCCTCGAACACCGTCTGTTGACCGCCCGGGAAGACATCGCCCTGCGCACGGCCAGCGAAGAAGCCTTGCGCCTGACCCAGTTTTCCATCGATCAAAGTACTGTCGGCATTCTTTGGGTCAACTGGGACAGCCATGTGCGTTACGCCAACCGCGCGGCGGAAAGCATGCTCGGTTATCCACAGGGCGCGTTGATCGAACGGCCGCTGATCGATTTCGAACCCGGTCTGCACATGGACCGCTGGCTCAACCTGTGGAAACGCGCGCGGGCCAGTGAAGAGGGACCGCTGAGCTTTGAAACCAGCTGCGTGCGCGCTGATGGCAGCGTCCTGCCGGCGGACGTTTCGCTGAGTTTTCTGCGCTTTCGCGACAGCGAGTATCTGGTGGTTTATCTCACCGACGTCACCGAGCGTCGCCGCGCGCTGGCCGCGTTACAGGAAAGTGAAGCGCGCCTGCAAGGCATCGCCGCCAACGTACCGGGGCTGGTGTTTCGCCTGGAGCGGGCGCCAGTGACCGGGCAGATCGATTTCGCCTACATCAGCGAGGGCAGCGAGACTCTGGTCGGCTACGCGCCGGCCGCCATTGCGCACCGCGACATGGGCTTGCGCAGCCTGGTGCACCCGGACGACAAGGCCAGTTACCACCAGACCCAGGACCAGGCACTGGACACCGACAGTGACTGGTCGTGGCAGGGCCGCATCCTCACCCGTCAGGGCGAACAACGCTGGGCCGAGATCAAGGCAATCACCCGCCAGCTGGAGGATGGTGCCTATGTCTGGGACGGCATCGTCTGGGACATCAGCGAAAGCAAGCGCATCGAACTGGAACTGGCGGCGTCCCGCGAGCAACTGCGCGAGCTGTCGGCGCACCTGGAAAGCGTGCGCGAAGAAGAGAAGGCGCGCATTGCCCGCGAAGTGCACGATGAGCTGGGGCAGATGCTCACGGTGCTGAAACTGGAAACCTCGATGTGCGAGCTGGCCTACGCGCAACTCGATCCGGGCCTGCACGAACGGTTGAACAGCATGAAACGCCTGATCGCCCAGTTGTTCCAGCTGGTGCGCGATGTGGCGACGGCGCTGCGCCCGCCGATCCTCGATGCCGGGATCGCTTCGGCGATTGAGTGGCAGGCGCGGCGATTCGAGGCGCGCACGCAGATTCCATGTCTGGTGCAGGTGCCGGACAATCTGCCGGTGCTCAGCGACGCCAAGGCGATCGGGCTGTTCCGCATCCTGCAGGAGGCGCTGACCAATGTGATGCGCCACGCCCAAGCGCATACTGTGGAGCTGACGCTGGCGCTGAAAGGCGACGAGTTGTGTCTGACGGTCAGCGACGATGGCGCAGGCTTTGTCGCGACGGCGCAGCGGCCGACATCCTTTGGCCTGGTCGGAATGCGCGAGCGGGTGTTGATCATGGGCGGGCGGCTGGTGCTTGAGAGTGAGCCGGGTGAGGGCACCAGTCTGAAGGTGTGGGTGCCGGTGAGTGAGGTTTGAAGGTTTGTGGTGTTTGAGCTGACGCTATCGCGACCAGGCTCGCTCCCACAGGGTTTGGTGTGTACCTGAAATCTGGAGAAAAAATTTGATCCGTGTACTGGTAGCCGAAGACCACACCATCGTCCGGGAAGGCATCAAGCAATTGATCGGCCTGGCCAAGGACCTGCAAGTGGTGGGGGAGGCGAGCAATGGCGAGCAGTTGCTCGAAACCCTGCGCAGTGTGCCGTGCGAGGTGGTGCTGCTGGACATCTCGATGCCTGGCGTCAACGGTCTGGAGGCGATCCCGCGGATTCGCGCGTTGAACAATCCACCGGCGATTCTGGTGCTTTCGATGCACGATGAAGCGCAAATGGCCGCTCGCGCGCTAAAGGTCGGCGCTGCTGGTTATGCGACCAAAGACAGTGATCCCGCGTTGCTGCTGACGGCGATTCGCAAGGTCGCGGCGGGTGGGCGCTACATTGACCCGGAGCTGGCCGACCGGATGGTCTTCGAGGTCGGCCTGACCGACACGCGACCGTTGCATTCGTTGCTGTCCGAGCGCGAATTCTCAGTGTTCGAACGCCTGGCCCAAGGCGCCAACGTCAACGACATCGCCCAGCAACTGGCGCTGAGCAGCAAGACCATCAGCACGCACAAGGCGCGGCTGATGCAGAAGCTCAACATCACCTCGCTGGCCGAACTGGTCAAATACGCGATGGAGCACAAACTCCTCTAAGCACATTGATCCCGTGTGTAGGAGCTGCCGAAGGCTGCGATCTTTTGATCTTGTTTTCATAAGATCAAGATCAAAAGATCGCAGCCTTCGGCAGCTCCTACAGTTAGAACCGTGTGGGCATATCCATCAGCGACAACCGCTTTTGCTTGTTCTTGCGGCTCGCAGCTTGGCGCTCGTCGCTCGCTTGCCAAAACGCGCCATCCTTGTAGGGCAATCCCTACCCCCAACCTTCCATCCCGCTGAGGCGATTCTCTCCTGCGCCCCGATTTGCGTGGCTGGCGCCAGCCACTAGGCTTAATCCACAGCAGTTACCAATAACAAAGGTGTGGGTATGAGCCAGGTCGATTCAAACGCAGGGGCCAGTGACGTGCTGGTCAGCTTTCGTGGAGTGCAGAAGAGCTACGACGGCGAGAACCTGATTGTCAAAGACCTCAACCTGGACATTCGCAAAGGCGAGTTCCTGACCCTGCTCGGGCCGTCCGGCTCGGGCAAGACCACCAGCCTGATGATGCTCGCCGGGTTCGAAACGCCGACCGCCGGCGAAATCCTCCTCGCCGGCCGTGCAATCAACAACGTGCCGCCGCACAAGCGCGACATCGGCATGGTGTTCCAGAACTACGCGCTGTTCCCGCACATGACTGTGGCCGAGAACCTGGCCTTCCCGCTGACCGTGCGCGGCCTGAACAAGAGCGACGTCAGCGACAAGGTCAAGAAAGTCCTGAGCATGGTCCAGCTCGACGCGTTCGCCTCACGTTATCCGGCGCAACTCTCCGGCGGTCAGCAGCAGCGGGTGGCGCTTGCCCGGGCGCTGGTGTTCGAACCACAACTGGTGCTGATGGACGAACCGCTGGGCGCGCTCGACAAGCAACTGCGCGAACACATGCAGATGGAGATCAAGCACCTGCACCAGCGTCTCGGCGTGACCGTGGTCTACGTAACCCACGATCAGGGTGAAGCGCTGACCATGTCCGATCGCGTCGCCGTGTTTCATCAGGGCGAGATCCAGCAGATCGCGCCGCCGCGCACCCTCTACGAAGAACCGAAAAACACCTTCGTCGCCAACTTCATCGGCGAGAACAACCGCCTCAACGGCCGTCTGCTCAGCCAGAGCGGCGAGCGTTGCGTGGTCGAGTTGGGTCGGGGCGAGAAGGTCGAGGCGCTGGCGGTCAACGTCGGCCAGACCGGCGAGCCGGTGACGCTGTCGATCCGCCCGGAGCGCGTCAGCCTCAATGGCTCGAGCGACCAATGCGTCAACCGCTTCTCAGGGAGGGTGGCGGAATTCATCTATCTGGGCGACCACGTCCGGGTGCGCCTGGAAGTCTGCGGCAAGACCGACTTCTTCGTGAAACAGCCGATTGCCGAGCTCGATCCCGGGCTCGCGGTCGGCGACGTGGTACCGCTTGGCTGGCAGGTCGAGCACGTTCGTGCACTCGACCCACTTCTAGAGGCGCATTGATCGCCCCGGCAATACCAACACCAACCCTGCACGTGGAGAGAACAATAAATGTTGAGATCCCTGAAGTTCACCGCCCTGACCCTGGGCCTGATGGGTGCGGCCAGCGCGATGGCCGCCGGTCCCGATTTGACTGTGGTGTCGTTTGGCGGGGCGAACAAGGCGGCGCAAGTCAAAGCCTTCTACGCACCGTGGGAAGCCGCGGGCAACGGCAAGATCGTGGCCGGCGAGTACAACGGCGAAATGGCCAAGGTCAAAGCCATGGTCGACACCAAGAGTGTGTCGTGGGATCTGGTGGAAGTTGAATCGCCGGAGCTGTCCCGTGGTTGCGATGAAGACATGTTCGAACAACTCGACCCGGCGCTGTTCGGCAAAACCGAAGATTACGTCAAAGGTGCGATTCAGCCTTGCGGCGTGGGCTTCTTCGTCTGGTCGACCGTGCTCGCGTACAACGCTGACAAGCTGAAAACCGCGCCAACCAGCTGGGCCGATTTCTGGGACACCAAGAAATTCCCGGGCAAGCGTGGCCTGCGCAAAGGCGCCAAGTACACCCTGGAATTCGCGCTGATGGCCGACGGTGTAGCGCCGAAAGACGTCTACAAAGAACTGGCGAGCAAGGGTGGTCAGGATCGTGCATTCAAGAAACTGGATGAGCTCAAACCGAACATTCAGTGGTGGGAAGCCGGCGCCCAGCCACCGCAGTACCTCGCTTCCGGTGACGTGGTGATGAGCTCGGCCTACAACGGTCGCATCGCCGCCGTGCAGAAAGAATCCAACCTGAAAGTGGTGTGGAACGGCGGCATCTACGACTTCGACGCCTGGGCAATCCCGAAAGGTCTGGACAAGACCCGCGCCGATGCAGCGAAGAAATTCATCGCCTACTCGGTCCAGCCGCAACAGCAAAAGACCTACTCGGAAAACATCGCCTACGGCCCGGCCAACACTCAGGCAGTCCCACTGCTGAGCAAAGACGTGCTGAAAGACATGCCGACCACTCCGGAAAACATCGCCAACCAGGTGCAGATCGACGTCAGCTTCTGGGCTGACAACGGCGAGCAACTGGAGCAGCGCTTCAACTCCTGGGCTGCGAAGTAATCCTTCGCCCTGTAGGAGCTGCCGCAGGCTGCGATCTTTTGACTTTGCCTTTGAATATCAAGAGATCGCAGCCTCGTTGCACTCGACAGCTCCTACAGGAGTGAGGTGTTTCTTGTGTGTTGAGGTAATGCGGCATCGTTTTGTGGGGTGCCGCCCATCCAAAGATTTGCGGAGTACGTCATGGCCATCGCCGTTCCCCTGAACGAGGGCGCCAGCCCCACCTTGAAGCAGAAGCTCAAGCACGCCGAGCGGGTCAACCGCTGGAAGGCCCAGGCGTTGATTGCGCCGCTGGTGCTGTTTCTGTTGCTGGTGTTTCTGGTGCCGATCGTGGCGCTGCTCTATAAAAGCGTCGGCAACCCGGAAGTGGTTGGCGGCATGCCGCGCACCGTGGCGGCCATCGCCAGTTGGGATGGCCGTGGCCTGCCTGCTGAACCGGTGTACAAAGCGGCTGGCGAAGACCTCGCTGAAGCGCGCAAAAACCAGACGCTGGGCGATTTGTCCAAGCGCTTGAACATGGAGTTGGCCGGCTATCGCAGCCTGTTGACCAAAACCGCCCGGGCGCTGCCTTTCGCCAGCGAACCGGCCTCCTATAAAGAAGCCCTCGAAGCGCTCGACGAGCGCTGGGGCGATCCGGCCTATTGGCAAGCGGTCAAACGCAACACCAGCAGCATCACCCCGTATTACCTGCTGGCGGCGGTTGATCACCGTATCGACGATCTCGGCGAACTGGCCCCGGCCACCCCGGATCAGGCGATCTACCTCGACATCTTCGCCCGGACTTTCTGGATGGGCCTGGTCATCACCGTGATCTGCCTGTTCCTCGCTTATCCATTGGCTTACCTGCTGGCCAACCTGCCATCGCGGCAGAGCAACCTGCTGATGATTCTGGTGTTGCTGCCGTTCTGGACCTCGATTCTGGTGCGGGTTGCGGCGTGGATCGTGTTGCTGCAGTCGGGCGGGCTGATCAACAGCGCGCTGATGGCCATGGGCATCATCGATAAACCGCTGGAGCTGGTGTTCAACCGCACCGGGGTCTACATCTCGATGGTGCACATTCTGCTGCCGTTCATGATCCTGCCGATCTACAGCGTGATGAAAGGCATCTCGCCGACCTACATGCGCGCCGCCATATCGTTGGGCTGCCATCCGTTCGCCAGTTTCTGGCGGGTGTATTTCCCGCAGACCTACGCCGGTGTCGGCGCCGGTTGCCTGTTGGTGTTCATCCTCGCCATCGGCTACTACATCACCCCGGCGCTGCTCGGCAGTCCGAACGATCAGATGGTCAGCTACTTCGTCGCGTTCTACACCAACACCAGCATCAACTGGGGCATGGCCACTGCACTCGGCGGCTTGTTGCTGCTGGCGACCGTGGTGCTTTATCTGATCTACAGCTGGCTGGTAGGCGCCAGCCGCCTGCGCCTGAGCTAAGGGGAATTTGAAATGCTGAGTCCTTACATGTCGCCCATTGAACGGGTGTGGTTCTACAGCTTGCGGATCCTCTGCGGCCTGATCCTGCTGTTCCTGATCCTGCCGGTGCTGGTCATCGTGCCGCTGTCGTTCAACTCGGGCAGTTTCCTGGTGTATCCGCTGCAAGGCTTCTCGCTGCACTGGTATCAGGACTTCTTCGCCTCGGCGGAATGGATGCGCTCGCTGAAGAACAGCATCATCGTCGCCCCCGCCGCGACCGTGCTGGCGATGGTTTTCGGCACCCTGGCCGCGATCGGCCTGACCCGCGGCGATTTCCCCGGCAAGGCGCTGGTGATGGCGCTGGTGATTTCGCCGATGGTGGTGCCGGTGGTGATCATTGGTGTGGCGAGTTACCTGTTCTTCGCGCCGCTGGGGCTGGGTAACAGCTTCTTCTCGCTGATCGTGGTGCACGCGGTGCTCGGCGTGCCGTTCGTGATCATCACCGTGTCGGCAACGCTGCAAGGGTTCAACCACAACCTGGTACGGGCGGCGGCCAGCCTAGGGGCTTCGCCATTGACCACGTTCCGCCGGGTGACTCTGCCGCTGATCGCACCGGGGGTGATTTCCGGGGCGCTGTTCGCCTTCGCCACGTCGTTCGATGAAGTGGTGGTGACGCTGTTCCTCGCCGGCCCCGAGCAAGCGACGCTGCCCCGGCAGATGTTCAGCGGGATTCGCGAGAACCTCAGCCCGACGATTGCTGCTGCGGCAACCTTGCTGATCGCGTTCTCCGTCATCCTGTTGCTGACCCTTGAATGGCTGCGTGGGCGCAGCGAAAAACTACGTACCGCTCAGGTCTGACGCAGCTCCTATATAGGAATGTTCGTGCGTACAGCAAATCTATGTGTGGTTGTCATTCATGGGGTGAATGGCAGACAACCCGGTTTCCCCAGCTACGCTTGTGCTCAGCTCCCACATCTATAAGAGGCTGCGCACGATGAGTCTGTCCCAGTTCAAAATTGCTCACAAACTGATCACCGGCGCCGGGGCCATTGAGCAACTGGCAGCGGAACTCACCCGCCTCGATATCGACAACCCGCTGATTGTCACCGACGCCGCGCTGGTCAAGTCCGGCACTGTGGAGCTGGCGCTGTGCCAATTGGGCGGGCGCGAGTACGAGATTTTTGATCGGGTGCTGCCGGACCCGGAAATCGCCATTGTCGAAGATTGCATGCGCGTGTACCGCGAGGGCGGGCATGACGGTTTGATCGGCCTCGGTGGCGGCAGTGCCATCGATATTGCCAAGAGTGTCGCCGCGTATGCCGGGTACCACGGCGCGCTGGAAGACCTGTTCGGCGTCGATCAGGTGCCGCGCAAAGGCCCGCCGCTGATCGCCATCCCGACCACCGCTGGCACCGGTTCGGAAGTGACCAACGTCGCCATTCTCTCGGACAAGGTCGCGCAACTGAAGAAAGGCATCGTCAGCGACTACCTGTTACCGGATGTGGCGCTGGTCAGTCCGCAGATGACCCTGACCTGCCCGCGCAGCGTCACCGCCGCCAGTGGCGTCGATGCGCTGGTGCACGCCATCGAATCCTATCTGTCGGTCAATGCCTCGCCCATTACCGACTCACTGGCCATCGGCGCAATCAAGTTGATCGCCAAAGCCCTGCCCAAGGCCTACGCCAATGGCGCCAATCTCCAGGCCCGTGAAGACATGGCCACCGCCAGCCTGATGGCCGGCATGGCGTTCGGCAATGCCGGGGTCGGCGCGGTGCATGCGTTGGCCTATCCGCTGGGCGGGCGTTTCAACATCGCCCACGGCGTCAGTAACGCCTTGCTGCTGCCGTATGTCATGACCTGGAACAAGATGGCCTGCGTCGAGCGCATGCAGGATATCGCCGAAGCCATGGGAGTGAAGACCGCTCATTTGAGCGCCACCGAGGCGGCGGACAAAGCCGTGCAGGCGATGACCGAGTTGTGCGCGGCGGTGGAAATTCCTGCCGGGTTGCGCAGTTTTGGCGTCCCGCAAGAGGCGATCCCGGCCATGGCCGTGGAGGCCGCGGGAATCGAGCGTCTGATGCGCAACAACCCGCGCAAGCTCAGCGCTGCGGATATCGAGAAGATCTACCGAGCGGCGTACTGATCATCGCGGTCACGGTGCGCGCACGGAAACTTGAGGTATACAATGCGCGCCATCGTGATTTAGCTCAGAAAAGGTGCGTCATGCAGCCCTTCGTAATTGCTCCGTCGATTCTCTCCGCCGACTTCGCCCGCCTCGGCGAAGAAGTGGACAACGTTCTGGCCGCCGGTGCCGACTTCGTTCACTTCGATGTCATGGACAACCACTACGTGCCGAATCTGACCATCGGCCCGATGGTCTGCGCCGCATTGCGCAAGTACGGCATCACCGCGCCGATCGACGCGCACCTGATGGTCAGCCCGGTGGATCGCATCGTCGGCGACTTCATCGAGGCCGGCGCCACCTACATCACCTTCCACCCGGAAGCCACGCTGCACGTCGATCGTTCGCTGCAACTGATCCGTGAAGGCGGCTGCAAATCCGGCCTGGTGTTCAACCCGGCGACCCCGCTGGATGTGCTCAAGTACGTGATCGACAAGGTCGACATGGTGCTGCTGATGAGCGTCAACCCGGGCTTTGGCGGGCAGAAGTTCATCCCCGGCACCCTCGACAAACTGCGCGAAGCGCGGGCGATCATCGATGCCTCGGGGCGTGATATCCGTCTGGAAATCGATGGCGGCGTCAACGTCAACAACATTCGCGAAATCGCGGCCGCTGGCGCTGACACCTTTGTGGCCGGCTCGGCGATCTTCAATGCGCCGAACTATCAGGAAGTCATCGACAAGATGCGTTCCGAACTGGCGCTGGCCCGCCCATGAGCGGTTTTGAGCAGCTGTTCCCGGGGCAACTGCCACGGTTGGTGATGTTCGATCTGGATGGCACGCTGATCGACTCGGTTCCCGACCTGGCGGCGGCGGTGGACACCATGCTGCTCTCCCTCGGCCGCAAGCCTGCCGGCATCGAGGCGGTACGCGAGTGGGTCGGTAACGGCGCACCGGTGCTGGTGCGCCGGGCGCTGGCCGGCGGCATCGATCATTCGGCGGTGGATGACGTCGAGGCCGAGCACGCGCTGGAAGTGTTCATGGAGGCCTATGGCGCGAGCCACGAGCTGACCGTGGTCTATCCGGGTGTGCGCGACACCCTCAAGTGGCTGCACAAGCAGGGTGTGGCCATGGCGCTGATCACCAACAAGCCGGAGCGCTTTGTCGCGCCGCTGCTGGATCAGATGAAGATCGGCCGCTACTTCAAGTGGATCATCGGCGGCGATACCCTGCCGCAGAAGAAGCCTGATCCGGCCGCGCTGTTCTTCGTGATGAAGATGGCCAACATCCCGGCCTCGCAATCGCTGTTCGTCGGCGACTCGCGCAGCGACGTGCTGGCGGCGAAGGCGGCGGGGGTCAAGTGCGTGGCGCTGAGCTACGGCTACAACCATGGCCGGCCGATTGCCGAAGAATCCCCGGCACTGGTGATCGACGATCTGCGCAAGCTAATTCCCGGTTGCCTCGGTACAGCCGCTGAGATAACGTTGCCCGACGCATCTCAATCCCATTCTGGAAACGCCATCGTGGTGGTCACCCGCAAACTCTGGATGAAAGTCATCAAGGCCCTGGCCCGCTGGCGTTGGCGCGCCTGACGGGTTCCTGGCCGGCTTGCCGGCGCGTTTGCACACCTGACTGATTTGCCCCTCACACCACGAGGCACCCCATGATCCGCGAAGAATTCCTGCGCCTGGCCGCTGACGGCTACAACCGCATTCCGTTGGCCTGCGAAACCCTGGCCGACTTCGATACGCCGCTGTCGATCTACCTGAAACTGGCCGACCAGCCCAACTCCTACCTGCTCGAATCGGTGCAGGGCGGCGAGAAATGGGGCCGTTACTCGATCATCGGCCTGCCGTGCCGCACCGTACTGCGGGTGCACGACCATCACGTAAGCATCACCGTCGATGGTGTCGAGACCGAAAGCCATGACGTCGAAGACCCGCTGGCCTTCGTCGAAACCTTCAAGGCCCGCTACAACGTGCCGACCATTGCCGGTCTGCCGCGTTTCAACGGTGGCCTGGTCGGTTACTTCGGTTATGACTGCGTGCGCTATGTCGAGAAGCGTCTGGGCAAATGCCCGAACCCGGATCCGCTGGGCGTGCCGGACATTCTGCTGATGGTGTCCGATGCGGTAGTGGTGTTCGACAACCTCGCCGGCAAGATGCACGCGATTGTCCTCGCCGACCCGGCGCACGCCGATGCTTACGAGCAGGGTCAGGCGCAATTGCAGGCACTGCTGGAGAAACTGCGCCAGCCGATCACCCCGCGCCGTGGCCTGGATTTCAGCAAGCAACAAGCGGCTGATCCGCTGTTCCGCTCCAGTTTCACCCAGAGCGACTACGAAAAAGCCGTCGACACCATCAAGGAATACATCCTCGCAGGCGACTGCATGCAAGTGGTGCCGTCGCAGCGCATGTCGATCGACTTCAAGGCCGCGCCGATCGATCTGTACCGCGCCCTGCGTTGCTTCAACCCGACGCCGTACATGTACTTCTTCAACTTCGGCGACTTCCACGTCGTCGGCAGTTCGCCGGAAGTGCTGGTGCGGGTCGAAGACAACCTGATCACCGTGCGCCCGATCGCCGGCACTCGTCCACGCGGAGCTACCGAAGAGGCGGATCTGGCGCTGGAAGAGGATCTGCTGTCGGACGACAAAGAGATCGCCGAACACTTGATGCTGATCGACCTCGGTCGTAACGACACCGGTCGTGTTTCGGAAATCGGATCGGTGAAGCTCACCGAGAAAATGGTCATCGAGCGTTATTCCAACGTGATGCACATCGTCTCCAACGTCACCGGCCAGTTGAAGGCCGGGCTGACCGCGATGGACGCGCTGCGGGCGATTCTGCCGGCGGGCACCTTGTCTGGCGCACCGAAGATCCGTGCGATGGAAATCATCGACGAACTGGAGCCGGTCAAGCGTGGGGTGTATGGCGGTGCGGTCGGTTACTTCGCCTGGAACGGCAACATGGACACCGCGATTGCGATTCGTACCGCGGTGATCAAGAACGGCGAACTGCACGTGCAGGCCGGTGGCGGCATCGTGGCCGACTCCGTGCCGGCGCTGGAATGGGAAGAAACCCTGAACAAGCGCCGCGCGATGTTCCGCGCCGTGGCCCTGGCTGAGCAGACTCCGGACGCCTGACCCACATGGGCTTTATGGTCAGGCATAAAAAACGCGACACCCGCAAGGGCGCCGCGTTTTTTGTACCTGCCAGGCCCCTGTAGGAGCTGGCGCAGCCTGCGATCTTTTGCTTTTCAGCCTCAGAAATCGAGACTGACCCCGACGTTCACCCCTTGCTGGGTAAAGTCATCATCCTTGCGCACGTTGTAGCTGGCGCGCAACGCCAAATCCTGCGTGAGCTTGTGGCTCACGCCCAGGTTCAGGCGATTGAGGTTGGTCTGCGGCTCGTAGCCTTCGAGCGTGAAGCGGTTGTTCGGCAAGCTGTTGAGGTTGATGGTCAGATCCTGACGGTCATCGTTGTACTCACGTTCGTGAGCGAACTCGCCAAACACTTCGGTCTGCGCCGTGATCTGGTACTTGCCCTGAATACCCAGGCCCAGACGCCGCGAGTTGCGCGACTGGTCATCGAAGGTCAGCGCGGTGGAATCCGCGCCTTTTTCCGAGTAACCGTCGACCTCGACCTTGCCAAAGTCGGCGCTGACGAACGGCGACAGGTGCCACGGACTGCTGGCCTGCTGTGCGATGTCGTAGCCGATACGGCCGCTGATCGCCAGCACGTAGCCATCGGTATCGCCTTTCTCCCCGCGCTCGTTGACCCCGAGTTGAAATTTACGCTTGAGGCTGTCGTAGTCGAGTTTGCCGGCGGTCATTGCCAGATCGCCCCACCAGCGGTTTTGTTGATACTGGGCGAACGCGGTGCCCATGTAGGAGTTGAGTTTGTATTCCGAATCGGCGTCGCCGGCCTCGAGTTTCTGGTTATAGAAACCAGCGGCCAATCCGACACGCCAGGCGTCGTTGACGCGATAGCTGCCGCCGATGTTCAGGTTGTAGCCGTTGCCGTCGGCACTGGCGGCGCTGTGCTGGCCGTCGAAGTCCTGATGCTGTCCGCCACCGGCGACGATAGCGCGCCATTGGCCCACGGCCTGCCAGTTTTCCCAGTCGGCCAGCCATTGATTGCGCAGTTCATCCTGATGCGCGCGCAACGAACCTTGGGCCATTTCCGGCAGCAGGGTCAGTTCCCACGGGGCGGCGAGCAGCGAGTAGGCGTAGTCGGCAATCAGGCGCTGGCCAGCTTCGGTGGGGTGCACCGAGTCGTTGTAGATCAGCTTGGTCGGATCCGGCGTGGCGCTGTTGATGCCGTATCGGGCGTTCTCGGTGCAACTGTTGCCGCTGAAGCAGGTGGCCGTCAGGTTCTGGTCGGTCGCGAGGCCGAACTGCGCCGGGTTGGCGAACGCTTCTTTGAGCAGCACCGGAATGTTCAGTGGAATGATTTCGGCGTTGATGCCCTGCAACTGGCTGACCAGTTCGGTGTTGAATTGGGCGCTGAGCTGCGAGGTGAAGCTCTGCAGCGGTGAGCCGTTGATCGCCGGGGTCAGGCCGATGTCTGGCAGCAGCCAGACCATGATGTATTTGGCGCCGGCACCTTGCAGCGTGCGCACGCTGTCGGCCAGTCGGTCGGCCGCCGAGCTGGCCTGATCGAGGCTGAGCACGCGGCCCTGAAGGAAGTCGTTGCCGCCCCCGGACAGGTAATACAGCGCGTTCGGATCAGCGCGGAAGCCATTCGACGGCAGGTAACCGCTGCGCGTGCGTTCACCGGTGGCGGACTGGGTAGTGATCGAGTCGAGGATCTGGTCGGTACGGTAACCACCCACCGCCCAGTTGTTGCCATCGGCCAGACCTTCACCGGCACGCACGGCCGAGGACGCGGAGGCGGTCTGATCCGGGCTGAAACCGAGTTTGCCGCCGATGATCTGGGTGGCGTTGAGGTCGCGGTTTTCCCCGGTGCCATCCTTGTACAACGGGCCGGTGCGGTTGGTGTAGCGCTGCGTGGCGCCGGCCGGGCCGCCGGTGTCCTTGAAAGTCCCGGCATCGTTCAGGCTGTCGCCGAACACGATGAAGTTCGAATAGGGTGCGGGGGCTGCGTAGGCCTGGGCGCAAGCCATGGCGAGCAGGCAACCGGCGAGCGGTACAAACAACGTCTGTTTGATCATGAGCAAGTCCGTTTATTTATTGTTGTAGGTGAACGAAACGACAGTACCAAAAACTCCCGGCGTTTTGCCATCGGTCGCGAAGCCTCCCATAGTTTTGTCCCCCGTCAGCCCCGCCATATTGCACGCTCTGCCCAGCTAAGTTACTGTGCCGGAACGTATGAACGAGACCTTCCCCGTGTTGATCGTCAGCAAACTTCTGGATCAAGTCATCAAGGCACACGCCCGTTGGCGTTGGCGCGCCTGAATCTTTTCTGCCGGCCCGGCCGGATCTGTATCGCTTTGCCTTCCTCGCCCGTTTGAAATGCCGCTGTGCCGACGCTCTCTGTGCGTCCGACATCGTGCAGCGCCCTGCGGGCAAGTCATCTGAAGGCTGTCTTCAAGTCAGAATTCAAGAGGTTCGAAACGCCATGTTGCTGATGATCGACAACTACGACTCCTTTACTTACAACGTTGTGCAATACCTCGGCGAGCTGGGTGCCGAGGTCAAAGTGGTGCGCAACGACGAACTGACTGTCGCCGAAATCGAAGCGCTCAACCCCGAGCGCATCGTGGTCTCGCCAGGTCCGTGCACGCCGACTGAAGCCGGCATCTCCATTGAGGCCATCAAATACTTCGCCGGCAAACTGCCAATCCTCGGCGTCTGCCTCGGCCATCAATCGATTGGCCAAGCGTTCGGCGGCGACGTGGTGCGCGCCCGTCAGGTGATGCACGGTAAGACTAGTCCGGTATTCCACGAGGACAAGGGCGTTTTCGCCGGTCTGAATCATCCGCTGACGGTTACCCGTTACCACTCGCTGATCGTCAAGCACGGTACTTTGCCCGATTGCCTGGAGCTGACCGCGTGGACGCAGCACGATGACGGCAGCGTCGATGAAATCATGGGCCTGCGGCACAAGACCCTGAACATTGAGGGCGTACAGTTCCACCCCGAGTCGATCCTCACCGAGCAGGGTCATGAACTGTTTGCCAACTTCCTCAAACAAACCGGCGGCACGCGCTAAGGACTCCCATGAATATCAAGACAGCCCTGAGCCGTATCGTCGAACACCTCGACCTCAGTACCGAAGAAATGCGCGACGTGATGCGCGAAATCATGACCGGGCAATGCACCGACGCACAGATCGGCGCATTCATGATGGCCATGCGCATGAAGAGCGAGAGCATCGATGAAATCGTCGGCGCCGTGTCGGTGATGCGTGAGCTGGCCGATCAGGTCGAACTCAAGACCCTCGACGGCGTGGTCGATGTAGTCGGCACCGGCGGTGACGGTGCGAACATCTTCAACGTATCGACGGCTTCGGCGTTCGTTGTCGCGGCAGCCGGTTGTACCGTGGCCAAGCACGGTAACCGTGCGGTGTCGGGCAAGAGCGGCAGCGCCGACTTGCTGGAGGCCGCCGGTATCTACCTGAACCTGACCCCGGTGCAGGTTGCCCGTTGCATCGACAACGTCGGCATCGGTTTCATGTTTGCCCAGACTCACCACAAAGCGATGAAGTACGCCGCCGGCCCACGCCGCGATCTTGGCTTGCGTACGCTGTTCAACATGCTCGGCCCGCTTACGAATCCGGCCGGTGTCAAACATCAGGTGGTGGGCGTGTTCACTCCAGCGCTGTGCCGGCCATTGGCCGAAGTCTTGCAGCGCCTGGGCAGCAAACATGTGCTGGTAGTGCATTCGAAGGATGGCCTGGACGAGTTCAGCCTTGCCGCGCCGACCTTCGTCGCTGAGCTGAAAAACAACGAGATCACTGAATATTGGGTCGAGCCGGAAGATCTCGGCATGAAGAGCCAGAGCCTGCACGGTCTGTCGGTCGAAGGTCCGGAGGCATCGCTGGCATTGATCCGTGATGCGTTGGGCAAGCGCAAAACCGAAAGTGGCCAGAAAGCTGCTGAAATGATCGTGCTCAATGCCGGTGCGGCGCTGTATGCCGCCGACCTGGCGACCAGTCTCAAAGAAGGCGTGGCGCTCGCGCACGACGCACTGCACACCGGTCTTGCTCGGGAAAAACTCGAGGAGTTGGGTGCCTTTACCGCGGTATTCAAAGTGGAGAATGAGGGATGAGTGTACCGACGGTTCTGGAAAACATTCTGGCGCGCAAAGTCCAGGAAGTCGCCGAGCGCAGCGCTCGCGTCAGCCTGAGCGAGCTGGAAAGTCTGGCCAAGGCGGCCGATGCACCCCGTGGTTTTGCCCAGGCATTGCTGGCGCAGGCCAAGAAGAAGCAACCGGCGGTGATCGCCGAAATCAAGAAGGCTTCGCCGAGCAAAGGCGTGATACGCGAGAACTTCGTGCCTGCCGATATCGCCAAGAGCTACGAGAAGGGCGGGGCGACCTGTCTTTCGGTGCTGACCGATATCGACTACTTCCAGGGCGCTGATATCTACCTGCAACAGGCCCGCGCCGCGTGCAAATTGCCGGTGATCCGCAAAGACTTCATGATCGATCCGTACCAGATCGTCGAAGCTCGCGCGCTGGGCGCCGACTGCGTACTGTTGATCGTCTCCGCACTGGACGACGTAAAAATGGCCGAGCTGGCCTCGGTGGCCAAAGGTGTCGGTCTCGATGTGCTGGTGGAAGTGCACGACGGCGATGAGCTGGAGCGCGCACTGAAAACCCTCGACACACCACTGGTCGGGGTCAATAACCGCAACCTGCACACGTTCGACGTCAGCCTGGAAACCACCCTCGACCTGCTGCCGCGCATTCCGCGCGACCGACTGGTGATTACCGAGAGTGGCATCCTCAACCGTGCCGATGTCGAGCTGATGGAAATCAGCGATGTGTATGCCTTTCTGGTGGGCGAAGCGTTCATGCGCGCGGAAAGCCCGGGCACCGAACTGCAACGCCTGTTCTTCCCTGAACGCGGCGTACCGGTCAGTGGTTCGACCCTCGACTGACCGAGTCGACCTCATTCGTGAGCAGGCTCGCTCCCACATTGGAATGCATTTCCCCTGTGGGAGCGAGCCTGCTCGCGAAAAGGCCCTCAAAATCCCTAAAGATTCCAGATCTGCCGGAGCCCTCCATGTCGCTGCCCACCTTCCTGACCATCGAGGCCGGCCTGCAAGCCGAACAAGACTTGCTCGCTTCCGTCTGCGCCGGCGACGCCGAGTTCGGCCTGCTGTTCTGGCAACCCAGCGATAACGCCCTGGTCATGCCGCGCCGCCTTAATCGTCTGCCCGGTTTTGATCACGCCTGCGAAGTCTCCGCCACTGCTGGTTGGCCAGTATTGCTGCGGGAAACCGGCGGTGAACCCGTCCCGCAGTCCTCCTCAACCATCAACATCGCACTGGTCTACGCTCCGCCCCGCAGCGAGGGCGATCTGAATCGCATCGAAACTGGCTATCGGCGTCTGTGCGATCCAATCTGTGAGTTGCTGGATGAGTTGGGCGGCACATCGTCGTTGGGCGAAATCGACGGTGCGTTCTGTGACGGCCGGTTCAACGTCAATCTCGACGGCCGCAAGATGGTCGGCACTGCTCAACGCTGGCGCCAGAGTCAGGGCGGTCAGCGTCCGGTGGGGTTGGTGCACGGGGCGATGTTGATCGATAACGAGCGCGAATCGATGGTCGCGGCGGTCAATCGCTTCAACGAGGCTTGCGGTCTGGAGCAGCGAGTGCGGGCTGAAAGCCACATTGCCCTGCATGAGAAGTTCGTCGCGCCAAATGCTTTGGCGCGTCTGGATGAGCTGTTTCGACGGATGCTGGCGCAGGTCTACAGCGCCTGAGCTTGCGCGCTTAGCGGGTGCCGAAGACCACCATGGTCTTGCCTTTCACATCGACCAGGTTGCGTTCTTCAAGATCCTTGAGCACGCGACCGACCATTTCCCGCGAACAACCGACAATTCGCCCGATTTCCTGACGGGTCACCTTGATCTGCATGCCGTCCGGGTGGGTCATTGCGTCAGGCTGTTTGCACAACTCCAGCAGGCAACGGGCAACGCGACCGGTAACGTCGAAGAACGCCAGGTCGCCGACCTTGCGCGTGGTATTGCGCAGACGTTGTGCGATTTGTCCGCTGAGGACGTAAAGAATGTCGGGATCCTGCTGTGACAGTTCGCGGAACTTCACATAGCTGATTTCGGCGATTTCACTTTCAACCTTGGCCCGCACCCAGGCGCTGCGTTGTTGTTCCTGACCCGCTTGTTCGAACAAACCCAGTTCGCCAAAGAAATCCCCGGCGTTGAGGTAGGCAATGATCATTTCGCGGCCGTCGTCATCTTCAATCAGGATCGTGACCGAACCCTTGATGATGAAGTACAGCGTGTCCGAGCGATCGCCGGCGCAGATGATGTTGCTTTTGGCCGCATGGCGACGGCGTTGGCAATGCATCAACAGTTTGTCGAGGTTTTTGATTTTGGGTGTGGGGGTAATAGCAACCATGGTTGTATCCCGAAAAGACTGCACGGTGATGTTTGATTTTTATATGAGGCGCTGAAGGCGGTCGCTACACAGGCTGACAATTGGCGCCAGCGAATTGGCGCCAGCTTACCAGACACTTCGTCGAAAATTCGAGAAATTACCTACGCAGCTTAGGCATCTTTCCCAGGAACGCCGGGCGCTGTCAGAGCAAAGGCCTGTGTTAAGCTGGCGACCCTTTTTTCTACAGTGGAGTCTTGGCGATGAAGGCACGCATCCAATGGGCTGGCGAAGCCATGTTCCTCGGCGAATCCGGTAGCGGTCATGTCGTGGTGATGGACGGTCCGCCCGACGCCGGTGGTCGTAACCTGGGTGTTCGCCCGATGGAAATGCTTCTGCTGGGCGTGGGTGGTTGCAGCAACTTCGACGTGGTGAGCATCCTGAAGAAGTCGCGTCAGGCGGTTGAAAGCTGCGAAGCGTTCCTTGACGCCGAGCGCGCGACCGAAGACCCGAAGGTGTTCACCAAGATCCACATGCACTTCGTGGTCAAGGGCCGAGGCCTGAAAGAAGCCCAGGTCAAACGCGCCATCGAACTGTCTGCCGAGAAGTATTGCTCGGCCTCGATCATGCTCGGCGCGGCCGGCGTGGCGATCACTCACGATTATGAAATCGTCGAACTCGGTTGAACCGACATTCAACTATCATAAAAGCAGTGCAGACTCTGGCGATCCCTCGCTGACGTCTGCATAATGCGCCACTTTTTTCAGGGCAGTGATCGGTCAGCCGACGGATCATCCGCCTGAACAGATAACCAAAATCGCCATCGCGAAGAGGTGTTAACCGTCCTACGCAGGTGCGTTGTTCGCACTTGACGGGCATGCTTGATCACGCGGCTGCGCCGCATACATAGAGAGTTTTTAACGGTGAAAAGCAAACTCAAGCTCCACGGGTTCAACAACCTGACAAAGACCTTGAGCTTCAACATCTATGACATCTGCTACGCGGAAACCCCGCAAGACCAGCAGGCTTACGTCGAGTACATCAATCAAGAGTACAACGCCGAACGCCTGACGCAGATCCTCACGGAAGTTGTCGAAATCATTGGTGCCAACATTCTGAACATCGCGAGTCAGAACTATGAGCCTCAGGGTGCCAGCGTCACGATTCTGATCTCGGAAGAGCCGGTGACCCCGACTGACAGCCAGATCGAGGAGTCCCCGGGCCCATTGCCCGAAATCATCCTTGCCCACCTCGACAAGAGCCACATCACGGTGCATACCTATCCGGAAATCCATCCGGACGCCGGTATTGCGACGTTCCGTGTGGACATCGACGTGTCGACCTGTGGTGTCATTTCACCGCTTAAAGCGCTCAACTTCCTCATTCACCAGTTCGATTCGGACATCGTGACTGTGGATTACCGTGTGCGCGGTTTCACCCGTGACGTTGAAGGCAACAAGCACTTCATCGACCACGAGATCAACTCGATCCAGAACTACCTTTCCGAAGACACCCGCGACGCGTACCAGATGACCGACGTGAACGTGTACCAGGAAAACCTGTTCCACACCAAAATGCTGCTTAAGAACTTCGAGCTGGATAACTACCTGTTCGGCGACGCCACCAGCAACCTGTCCGCTGAACAGCGGGCACAGGTAACTGAACGTGTGAAACACGAAATGCTGGAAATCTTCTACGCGCGCAACATGCCGGCGTAAGATTCCCGGGCACAAAAAAGGCGACTACTTTGCGGTAGTCGCCTTTTTTATTACCGAAACAGAGCCCTGTGGGAGCGAGCCTGCTCGCGAAGGGGCCCTCAGCAGCAATACTGATCTCAGATCCGATAAGTACTCTTGGTCATCACCTTCGCCAACAGACTCATCCCGAACTTCACCGGCGCCGGAAAACGGAAACCACCCGCATCCAGTGCACTCTCCGCATGATGTTGTTCATCAATGCGCATCTGTTCCAGAATTGCCCGGGACTTCTCGTCCTCGGCCGGCAATTGCTCCAGGTGCTCGTTCAGGTGCTTGCACACCTGATGCTCGGTAGCTGCGACGAAGCCAAGGCTGACCTTGTCACTGATCAGACCGGCCACAGCGCCGATGCCGAACGACATTCCATAGAACAGTGGATTGAGCACACTGGTATGGCTACCCAGTTGATGAATGCGCTGTTCGCACCACACCAGATGATCAATTTCCTCTTCGGCGGCGTGTTCCATGGCAGCACGCACCTGCGGCAACTTGGCGGTCAGCGCCTGACCTTGGTACAACGCTTGGGCGCACACTTCACCGGTGTGGTTGATGCGCATCAGGCCGGCGACGTGGCGGGTGTCTTCATCGCTCATCTGCACTTCCGGCTGCACAATGGCTGGAGACGGACGGTACGGCTGACCACTGAAGGGCAGCAGGGTACGCATCGCGGCATCGGCTTGCAGCAGAAGACGGTCAATCGGCGAGTAGTGACGTTGGGTAGTCATGCTGACCTCCGGGAAAAATCTCGACCGCCAGTTTAACCGAATCGGCCGGGGAAGGTTTGCGCTGGGTCATCAGTCACACTGGATGTGCTTTTTGCTTTATGCAGGAGCTGCCGAAGGCTGCGATCTTTTGATCTTGTTTTTTCAGGATCAAGATCAAAAGATCGCAGCCTTCGGCAGCTCCTGCACAGGTTTGCTGATATCAGCCCGGCGGCCAGTTCATCTGGCGCTGACCGAGTACATGCATATGAATGTGATAGACGGTCTGCCCACCTTTTTCATTGCAGTTCATCACCACCCGGAAGCCTTCCTCGCAGCCCAGTTCCAGCGCCAGACGCTGGGCGGTGAACAGGATGTGCCCGGCCAGTGCCTTGTCGTCTTCGGTCAGGTCGTTGAGGGTGCGCACCGGTTTCTTCGGGATCACCAGAAAGTGCACCGGTGCCTGAGGGGCGATGTCGTGGAACGCCAGAACCTGGTCGTCCTCGTAAATGATCTTGGCCGGGATTTCCCGGTTAATGATCTTGGTGAACAGAGTATCCACTGCTGTTTTCTCCGTTGTGGGGGCTGGCCTGAGTGTACTCATGGGAAATGACCGCGCCCAGTGATTTGCCGTAGGACAGTTCAGCGCGGGCAGTAAGCCTTGTTGACCATGCCGACGAGGGTGCGATTGAGCCAGCGCGAGCCGAGGCGCGGCAGGAACGCCAGCCAGCGGTTGCGTCGTCCCGGGATAATGATTGCGCGGTTTTTCTCCAGCGCACGCACGGTGTACAGCGCGACTTCCTCGGGGCTCATCAGCAGTTTGCTGTCCTTGAGTTTGTCGCTGTTGAGCTGAGCGGTGCGGAAGAAAGCGGTGCGTGTCGGGCCGGGGCAGAGCACCGAAACCTTGACCGCGCTCTGTTTCAGTTCAACCCGCAGCGCCTCGGAGAAGTGCAGAACGTAAGCCTTGCTGGCGTAGTAAGTGCTCATCCACGGACCGGGATTGAACGCTGCCACTGAGGCGACGTTGAGGATCTGTCCGCCGCCCTGCAGCGCCATGCTGTTGCCGATGGCATGGCACAGACGGGTGAGGGCGAGGATGTTGACTTCGATCAGGTCCTGCTCGGTCATCCAGTCCTGGGCGAGGAATGGGCCGCAGGTGCCGATACCGGCGCAATTGACCAACAGATCGATCTGCCGGTCGCCTTCTTCCAGCTCCAGCAGGAAGCCGGACAGGCGCAATGGCTCGCCCAGATCGCAGGCGCGGAACAACACTTCCACGCCAAAGCGCTGGGTCAGTTCGATCGCGATACTTTCCAGCTGATCACGCTGTCGAGCCACCAGAATCAAGCTGCGTCCGCGTCGGGCCAGCGCTTCGGCCATGGCCAGGCCGATGCCGCTGGAGGCGCCGGTGATCAGAGCGTAACGGGTCATGCATTTCTCCATCGCAACAGCCCCGCGCCAGCGACGCAGGTGTCACGGCGGGGAGCGTTGTTCATTCTTTCGCAGAGTCTACAGGGGCCGGGGCCGCTTCGGCTGCATCGTCCACGGAATTCGCAGGTTCAGTTTCGACCTCGACTTCATCCGTGGTGACCGAGCCACTTTCATAGCTGCTCTCGAGGTTGGTTTCATATTCTTGCTGAATGGCCGAAATACCGCCGAGCATGCCGCCGGCAAATACCAGGGCGAAGAACACGATCCACAACGAGCACAGCACTTTGACCGCGGTGCTGTTGGGCGGGGGCGGCGGGCCGTAGCGGTTGGCCCCGGTGTTGCCCGGCACGACCATGATCACCAGCGGGAAGAAGCTGCCCACGAACGGCACCAGATTCAGCAGCCAGAGCCAGCCGGACCAGCCGATGTCGTGCAGGCGCTGCACGCTGAACAGAATGCTGACAATGATGAAACCGAGGAACAGGAAGAACGCGAATAGCCCGCCGATGATCAGGCCGGTGGTGGAGTCGCCACTGACCAGTCCGAGCCCGATAAACGCGAATATAGCCACGATCGGCAGAGTCACCAGGCTCAGGACCATGGTCCAGGCCAGAAAGCGCAGGCGACCGATCCGGCCCTCGACGCTGAAGGGCTTGAGGGTGGCGAAGGCTGGCAGGTTTTCGCCGACGTTGGCCTGAGGGGGCGCATAAGGTGATGCGGAGTCGTTGAAGGTTGCCGGTTGCTCATGCACGTCCGACAGACTCAGTTCGATCGCCGTTTCGCTTTCGATCCGTGCATCGATCCCGGTCTTGTTCAGTGCTTGCAGATAGGTTTGCGCATCGCTGTAGGTCAGGTCGCGTTTGAGGGCGACGGTGCTGCCATTGAACAGGCGCTCTATGGCGGCGACATCGCTTTTGAACAGGGCCGCGAGATTGAGCTTGGCGGTGGTGAGATCGACACCGGGCTGTAGAGCTCCGGCGAAAACGATCTTGTAACGAGGTTCGCTCATGGCCGAGGCATCCTTGTCGCGAATTAATTGAGGGTCAGCAAGTGTAAGGCCAGTCACTCTAAGACTGGCCTGATTTTTCTCAGCGTGGCCAACGCTTCGGCAACTGCGCCGCACGCTCCAGCGCCTGACGGTATTCCGCGTCGAGCCGGGCGATCAACTGATCCACGCTCGGCAGGTCGTCAATCTGGCCAACGCCCTGGCCGGCCGACCACACGGTCTTCCAGGCCTTGGCTTCGTCGTTGATCGGTTTGAGCTTGTCACCGAAATTGACCTCGCCTTTGCCTTGCAGCGCGGCCATGTCGAAACCCGCAGCTTCCAGACTTTGGCGCATGAAGCTTGCGGGTACGCCAGAGACCGCAGGCGTATGAATGATGTCCGCCGCTTTGGCCGTCAGCAGCATGTCCTTGTAGGCGTCAGGCGCATGACTTTCGGTGGTGCCGATAAATCGCGTGCCGAAGTAGGCCAGATCCGCGCCAAGCAGTTGTGCAGCCAAAATCTCATGGCCGTGGTTCAGACATCCGGCAAGCAGCAGGGTTTTATCGAAGAACTCGCGGATCTCGGCGATCAGCGCAAACGGACTCCAGGTGCCGGCATGGCCACCGGCACCCGCCGCAACCGCGATCAAACCGTCGACGCCGGCTTCGGCGGCTTTCTCGGCATGCCGGCGCGTGGTCACGTCGTGGAACACCAGGCCGCCGTAGCTGTGCACGGCATCGACCAGTTCCTTCACCGCACCGAGGCTGGTGATGACAATCGGCACCTTGTGCTCGACGCAGATGTTCAGATCCGCCTGCAAGCGCGGATTGCTGTTGTGCACGATCAGATTCACGGCATACGGCGCCGGGTTGTCCAGTGTCGCCAGGCCCGCTTCAATCTCCTCCAGCCAGGCCTTGAAACCGCTGCTTTCACGCTGGTTCAGCGCCGGGAAGCTGCCGACCACGCCGTTACGGCAGCAGGCGAGCACCAGTTCCGGGTTGGAGATCAGGAACATCGGCGCCGCCACTACCGGCAAGCGCAGACGTTGTTCGAGCAGAGCGGGCAGTGACATTGGAAATCCCCCGAGGTGTGATGCCTGTTATGAAATTAGAACGGCTTGACCACGACCAGAATTACGATAGCCAGCAATATCAGAACCGGCACTTCATTGAACCAGCGATAAAAGACATGGCTGCGGGTGTTCTCGCCACGGGCGAAGCGTTTTACCTGCGCGCCGCACATGTGGTGGTAGCCGATCAGCAGGACCACCAGGGTCAGCTTGGCGTGAATCCAGCCGCCCATGCTGAAGATGCCCGGATTGAGGTAGATCAGCCAGCCGCCGAAGATCAACGTGGCGATCATCGCCGGGCCCATGATGCCGCGATACAGCTTGCGTTCCATGAGGCTGAAGCGTTCCTTGCTGATCGTGTCTTCACTTTGTGCGTGATAAACGAACAGCCGTGGCAAGTAGAACAGCCCGGCAAACCAGCAGACGACGCTGACAATATGAAGCGCTTTGATCCATAGATAGAGCATTTTGGTTATTCCCAGGTTCACGGTAGCCGGGATAGTAGAGGCTTGAGCGTCCGCACGTCACCTTGATGGTTGTCGCAGGGCCGCGCGGCCCCTATTATCGACGGCTTTCCAGTGGGTTCGTTGAGGGCAGGTTTATGGTCAAGGTCGGTATCGTCGGCGGCACGGGTTACACCGGTGTCGAACTGCTGCGTCTGTTGGCACAGCATCCGCAGGCAGAAGTGGTGGTGATCACTTCCCGATCCGAGGCCGGTCTGGCCGTGGCTGACATGTACCCGAACCTGCGCGGTCACTACGACGGTCTGGCGTTCAGCGTGCCGGACATCAAAACCCTGGGCGCATGTGATGTGGTGTTCTTCGCCACCCCGCACGGCGTTGCTCATGCGTTGGCCGGTGAACTGCTGGCGGCGGGCACCAAGGTCATCGACCTGTCCGCGGACTTCCGTTTGCAGGACGCTGAAGAATGGGCCAAATGGTACGGCCAACCACACGGCGCGCCCGAGTTGCTGGACGAGGCGGTCTACGGCCTGCCGGAAGTCAATCGCGAGCAGATCAAGAAAGCGCGTCTGATCGCTGTGCCGGGTTGCTACCCAACCGCTACGCAGTTGGGTTTCCTGCCGCTGCTTGAAGCGGGTCTGGCTGACACTTCGCGGCTGATCGCCGACTGCAAATCAGGTGTCAGCGGTGCCGGTCGCGGCGCATCTGTAGGCTCGCTGTACTCTGAGACCTCGGAAAGCATGAAGGCTTATGCGGTCAAAGGTCACCGTCATTTGCCGGAAATTCGCCAGGGTCTGCGTCGCGCGGCGGGCAAGGATGTCGGTCTGACTTTTGTGCCGCACCTGACGCCGATGATCCGTGGTATTCACTCCACGCTCTACGCGACCGTGGTTGATCGTTCGGTGGATCTGCAGGCTCTGTTCGAAAAGCGTTATGCCAACGAACCGTTCGTCGATGTGATGCCGGCCGGCAGCCATCCGGAAACTCGCAGCGTGCGTGGTGCCAACGTCTGCCGCATCGCCGTGCACCGCCCGCAGGATGGCGATCTGGTGGTGGTGCTGTCGGTGATCGACAACCTGGTCAAAGGCGCGTCGGGTCAGGCGGTGCAGAACATGAACATCCTGTTCGGGCTGGATGAGCGTTTCGGCCTGTCCCACGCCGGTATGCTGCCGTAACACGTTCGTCAACACAGCAAAAAGGCCCGTCAACCGGGCCTTTTTGCATTCTGGGCAGTTGGTCGGGTTTATTGATATACCGTAACAATAGTTGACCGATTTTCTAGGACAAGCGGATAATGCGCGTCATCACGCATTATGGCGGCGTAACGCCGGGAGATAGTCAGCATGAGCGTCGAATCCTTCACCCCCACGGCTTTGCAATTCACTCAAGGTGCTGCGCACAAAGTGAAGAGCCTGGTCGATGAAGAGGGGAATGATCGCTTGAAGCTGCGCGTATTCGTTACGGGCGGCGGTTGTTCAGGGTTTCAGTACGGCTTCACCTTCGATGAAGATGTGGCCGAGGACGACACCATCGTCGAGCGCGAAGGCGTGAGCCTGGTGGTGGATCCGATGAGCTTCCAGTATCTGGCGGGTGCCGAAGTGGATTACCAGGAAGGTCTGGAAGGTTCGCGCTTCGTGATCAAGAACCCGAACGCCACCACTACTTGTGGTTGCGGCTCTTCGTTCTCGATCTGATCGCGCCTCGCTGCACGCAACAAAACGCCGCAGAGCCTTACGGTTCTGCGGCGTTTTTTGTTGCCGGCGTTTTGCTCAGTTGGGGTAGATGGCGCCGAGTACCCGCAGGCCTTTGGCGCCGGTGACGCTCGGGCGATTGGCGGCAATGCCTTCGAGGCAGCAATGGGCCAGCCAGGCGAAGGCCATGGCCTCGACCCAGTCCGGATCGACACCGTGAGTCGCGGTGCTGGCGACGATAGCGTTCGGCAGCAGATCGGCCAGACGCTTCATCAGCGTGGCGTTATGAGCGCCGCCGCCGCAGACCAGCATTTCCCGGGTATCAGATTGAGCGCTTTGCAGCGACTCGACGATGGTCAGTGCCGTCAGTTCCAGCAATGTTGCCTGGACGTTTTCAGCAGCAAAGGTCGGCAGTCTGGATAGGTGTTGTTGCAGCCACGGCAGGTTGAACACTTCGCGGCCGGTGCTCTTCGGGCCCTTTGTGACGAAGAACGGGTCGCTGAGCAGCGCTGACAGCAAGGCGGGCTGGACCGTACCGCTGGCTGCCCACTGACCGGCGCGATCATAATTCTCACCGCGTTGCTGATGAATCCAGGCATCCATCAGCACATTTCCGGGGCCGCAGTCGAAACCGGCTACAGGCCGCGTCGGCTCTATCAGGCTCAGATTGCTGAAACCGCCGACATTCAAGACTGCACGGTTGCCGCTACGCTCTTCGAACAAAGCTTCATGGAAGGCTGGCACCAGCGGCGCGCCCTGGCCGCCGGCAGCCACGTCGCGGCTGCGGAAGTCGCTGACCACGGTGATACCGGTCAGCTCTGTAAGAAGCGCAGGATTGCCGATCTGTACGGTGAAGCCGCGAGCGGGCTCATGGCGAATGGTCTGGCCGTGGCTGCCGATTGCACGAATGGCGTCGGGCTTGAGCTGCTGCTGATCGAGGAGGGTATGGATGCCCTGTGCGGCGAGTTTCACCCAGTGCTGTTGGGCGATCGCCGAGCGTGCGATCTCGTCGGGGCCGCTGGCGCACAAGCCAAGCAGCTCGGCGCGCAGGGATTCAGGCATGGGGATGTAGTGCGTGGCGATCAGTTTGATCGCCGAGGTTTGCTCGATCAGGGCGATGTCCAGCCCGTCGAGACTGGTGCCGGACATCACGCCAATATAAAGCGCCATGGCTTAGCGCTTGCTCGAAGCCAGCATGGTGGCCTTCTCTTGATCCATGCGCGCCATCAGCGGCTGGCTCTGCGCAAGGAAACGTGCGCGTTCGGACTTGGCGATCGGATCCGCCATTGGCAGCTTCTGGCCCAATGGGTCGACGTGAACACCGTTGACCTGGAACTCATAGTGCAAGTGCGGGCCGGTGGACAGACCGGTAGTCCCGATATAACCGATCACCTGACCCTGCTTGACGTTACCGCCGGTCTTCACGCCCTTGGCGAAACCCTGCATGTGGCCATACAAGGTGCGGTAGGTGTTGCCGTGCTGGATGATCACCGTGTTGCCGTAGCCACCGCGGCGACCGGCCAACAGCACTTTGCCGTCGCCGGCAGCCTTGATCGGCGTGCCGCGTGGCGCTGCGTAATCGACGCCCTTGTGGGCGCGGATTTTGTTGAGGATCGGATGTTTGCGGCCCATGGAGAATTTGGAACTGATGCGGGCGAAGTCCACCGGGGTACGGATGAACGCTTTGCGCATGCTGTTGCCATCAGCGGTGTAATAGCTGCTGTTGCCTTGCTTGTTGGTGTAACGCACGGCGGTGTAAGTCTTGCCGCGGTTGGTGAAGCGCGCCGACAGAATCGGGCCATTACCGACGGCTTTGCCGTTAACCACTTTCTGCTCGTAGATCACGTCGAATTCGTCGCCCTGACGGATATCCTGAGCGAAGTCGACGTCGTAGCCAAATACGCTGGCCATGTCCATGGTCAGACTGTGGGACAGGCCTGCGCGGGCAGCGGATTGTGACAGGGAGCTATTGATCACGCCGTGCACGTAAGCCGTGCGAACAGTCGGTTTTGCGGTGACGCGGTTGAATGCATAGCCCTTGTCGTTCTTGGTCAGGGTGATGGTTTCAACGTCGCTGACTTTGCTGTGCAGGCTGGTCAGTTGGCCTTGCGAGTTCAGTTCGAACTCAAGCTTCTGGCCGTGCTTGAGCTGGCTGAATTGTTTGGCTTGCTTGTCGCTCGCCAGGACTTCATGCACGGCGGCGGCTGGCAGACCGACTTTCTCGAACAATGTAGAGAGCGTATCGCCTTTGGAGACAACGACTTCGCGGTGTCCTGGAGCTTTTGGCTTTTCGGCAACCGGAGCGGGCGCAGGTGCGGCTTCAGCGGCTTGCGGAGTGTCTTCGGTGCTGTTTTCGATCTGGGCGAAAGGTGAGGCTACTGGCTCATTTGTGGCTTGAGCCGCGTCAGCAGCGTCTTGATCTTGTGTCAGTTGTTCAGCAGGACTTTCCAGTTCAAGGCTCAGGGTCGTCTTTTTGGCTTCAACATCACTGGAAGGGAATACCAGGAGCGCCAGGCTGAGAAGGGCGGCGATTCCACTTGCGGCGAGCAGGTGGGTCTTCGGGTAAAGCGGTGGCGCTTTAGACGGTTCAGTGGTCATAAGTATTTTTGACTTTGAAAAAAGATGAATTGGAAAAGATGAATGACATGATGAAGATGAAATAACTGTATAAAATATAACCAAATCATCCCCGAAGCAAGTCTACAGACACCCTGTCTGCAGATTGGTGTCCGTGCGCCGGGCAAAACTTGTAATTGGTGCACGATCTTGTATGGTTGGTTCCCTTTGAATCTGAGCCTTGCGGGTCTGTTATGAAGTCGGTTGAAGAGCAGCTAGCGCTGATTAAACGTGGTGCGGAAGAACTATTGGTCGAGTCCGAGCTGATCGAGAAGCTCAAGCGCGGCCAGCCGCTGCGTATCAAGGCTGGTTTCGATCCAACCGCCCCGGATCTGCACTTGGGTCACACCGTGCTTATTAATAAGCTGCGCCAGTTCCAGGAATTGGGGCATCAGGTGATTTTCCTCATTGGTGACTTCACTGGAATGATCGGTGATCCAAGCGGCAAGAGTGCGACTCGTCCTCCCTTGACTCGCGAGCAGGTTCTGGAAAACGCCGAAACGTACAAGACTCAAGTGTTCAAGATTCTTGATCCGGCGAAAACCGAAGTCGCATTCAACTCCACCTGGATGGATCAGATGGGGCCGGCGGACTTCATTCGTCTGACTTCGCAATACACCGTCGCGCGCATGCTAGAGCGTGATGACTTCGACAAGCGTTACACCACCAATCAGCCGATCGCTATTCATGAGTTCCTCTATCCGCTGGTTCAGGGTTATGACTCGGTTGCTCTGCGCGCGGATGTCGAGCTGGGCGGTACCGATCAGAAGTTCAACCTGCTGATGGGGCGAGAGCTGCAGCGTGGTTATGGTCAGGAAGCTCAGTGCATTCTGACCATGCCGTTGCTCGAGGGCCTGGATGGCGTGAAGAAGATGTCCAAGTCGTTGGGCAATTACGTCGGTATTCAGGAAGCGCCAGGTGTGATGTACGGCAAGCTTGTTTCGATTCCGGATGTGCTGATGTGGCGTTACTTTGAGCTGCTCAGCTTCCGTTCGATGGATGAGATCGATGCCTTCCGTGCGGATGTTGAGGCGGGGGCCAATCCGCGCGATATCAAGATCAAGCTGGCGGAAGAGATTGTTGCGCGTTTCCACGGTGAGGAGGCTGCGGCCAATGCTCATCGGGCTGCGGGTAATCGTATGAAGGATGGTGAGTTGCCGGATGATCTGCCGGAGATCGAGCTGGCCTCTGTTGAGGATATGCCAATTGCTGCTGTCCTTAATAAGGCGGGCTTGGTGAAGAACTCGGCGGCGGCGCGCGATCTGTTGGCTTCCGGTGGTGTGCGTGTCGATGGTGAGGTGGTTGATCGCTCCTTTATATATGTACTGGGTGCGACTCACGTCTGTCAGGCCGGCAAGAAGGCGTTTGCGCGCATCACGCTGAAATCGGAATAAAGTTTGAAATAAGGGTTGACGGCGAATTTTAGAAGCCTATAATTCGCCCCACTTCCGGCGCAGTCGAAACGGAAAACTCCTTGAGATTCAACGAGTTACGCAGTTTTCGACGGCAGATCGCTTCAGTTCATCGAAGCCTGGAAGGAGTTGAAGGAGCGGTGATGTTTGGCTCTTTTGACGGTTCGGTCTTCTCGGTCGAAAGCGGTGAAAAAGAGGTGTTGACAGCAGCGTGTAACGCTGTAGAATTCGCCTCCCGCTAACGAGAGATCGGAAGCGCAAGTGGTTGAAGTTGTTGAAGAATTCTTCGAAAACTTCTGAAAATAATCACTTGACAGCAAATGAGGCTGCTGTAGAATGCGCGCCTCGGTTGAGACGAAAGATCTTAACCAACCGCTCTTTAACAACTGAATCAAGCAATTCGTGTGGGTGCTTGTGGAGTCAGACTGGTAGTCAACAAGATTATCAGCATCACAAGTTACTCCGCGAGAAATCAAAGATGTAACCAACGATTGCTGAGCCAAGTTTAGGGTTTCTTAAAAACCCAAAGATGTTTGAACTGAAGAGTTTGATCATGGCTCAGATTGAACGCTGGCGGCAGGCCTAACACATGCAAGTCGAGCGGATGAGAGGAGCTTGCTCCTGGATTCAGCGGCGGACGGGTGAGTAATGCCTAGGAATCTGCCTGGTAGTGGGGGACAACGTTTCGAAAGGAACGCTAATACCGCATACGTCCTACGGGAGAAAGCAGGGGACCTTCGGGCCTTGCGCTATCAGATGAGCCTAGGTCGGATTAGCTAGTTGGTGAGGTAATGGCTCACCAAGGCGACGATCCGTAACTGGTCTGAGAGGATGATCAGTCACACTGGAACTGAGACACGGTCCAGACTCCTACGGGAGGCAGCAGTGGGGAATATTGGACAATGGGCGAAAGCCTGATCCAGCCATGCCGCGTGTGTGAAGAAGGTCTTCGGATTGTAAAGCACTTTAAGTTGGGAGGAAGGGTTGTAGATTAATACTCTGCAATTTTGACGTTACCGACAGAATAAGCACCGGCTAACTCTGTGCCAGCAGCCGCGGTAATACAGAGGGTGCAAGCGTTAATCGGAATTACTGGGCGTAAAGCGCGCGTAGGTGGTTTGTTAAGTTGGATGTGAAATCCCCGGGCTCAACCTGGGAACTGCATCCAAAACTGGCAAGCTAGAGTATGGTAGAGGGTGGTGGAATTTCCTGTGTAGCGGTGAAATGCGTAGATATAGGAAGGAACACCAGTGGCGAAGGCGACCACCTGGACTGATACTGACACTGAGGTGCGAAAGCGTGGGGAGCAAACAGGATTAGATACCCTGGTAGTCCACGCCGTAAACGATGTCAACTAGCCGTTGGGAGCCTTGAGCTCTTAGTGGCGCAGCTAACGCATTAAGTTGACCGCCTGGGGAGTACGGCCGCAAGGTTAAAACTCAAATGAATTGACGGGGGCCCGCACAAGCGGTGGAGCATGTGGTTTAATTCGAAGCAACGCGAAGAACCTTACCAGGCCTTGACATCCAATGAACTTTCCAGAGATGGATTGGTGCCTTCGGGAACATTGAGACAGGTGCTGCATGGCTGTCGTCAGCTCGTGTCGTGAGATGTTGGGTTAAGTCCCGTAACGAGCGCAACCCTTGTCCTTAGTTACCAGCACGTTATGGTGGGCACTCTAAGGAGACTGCCGGTGACAAACCGGAGGAAGGTGGGGATGACGTCAAGTCATCATGGCCCTTACGGCCTGGGCTACACACGTGCTACAATGGTCGGTACAGAGGGTTGCCAAGCCGCGAGGTGGAGCTAATCCCACAAAACCGATCGTAGTCCGGATCGCAGTCTGCAACTCGACTGCGTGAAGTCGGAATCGCTAGTAATCGCGAATCAGAATGTCGCGGTGAATACGTTCCCGGGCCTTGTACACACCGCCCGTCACACCATGGGAGTGGGTTGCACCAGAAGTAGCTAGTCTAACCTTCGGGAGGACGGTTACCACGGTGTGATTCATGACTGGGGTGAAGTCGTAACAAGGTAGCCGTAGGGGAACCTGCGGCTGGATCACCTCCTTAATCGACGACATCAGCTGCTCCATAAGTTCCCACACGAATTGCTTGATTCATTGAAGAAGACGATAGAAGCAGCTTTAAGCTCCAAGCTGATAGCTCTGAGCTAATCAGTTACGCGCTCGAAATTGGGTCTGTAGCTCAGTTGGTTAGAGCGCACCCCTGATAAGGGTGAGGTCGGCAGTTCGAATCTGCCCAGACCCACCAATTTTGTATGGGGCCATAGCTCAGCTGGGAGAGCGCCTGCCTTGCACGCAGGAGGTCAGCGGTTCGATCCCGCTTGGCTCCACCATTAACTGCTTCTACTTGTTAGAGCTTAGAAATGAATATTCCGGCGTGAATATTGATTTCTAGTCTTTGATTAGATCGTTCTTTAAAAATTTGGGTATGTGATAGAAAGATAGACTGAACGTTACTTTCACTGGTAACGGATCAGGCTAAGGTAAAATTTGTGAGTGACTCTTAAGAGTTTTGCGAATTTTCGGCGAATGTCGTCTTCACAGTATAACCAGATTGCTTGGGGTTATATGGTCAAGTGAAGAAGCGCATACGGTGGATGCCTTGGCAGTCAGAGGCGATGAAAGACGTGGTAGCCTGCGAAAAGCTTCGGGGAGTCGGCAAACAGACTTTGATCCGGAGATGTCTGAATGGGGGAACCCAGCCATCATAAGATGGTTATCTTGTACTGAATACATAGGTGCAAGAGGCGAACCAGGGGAACTGAAACATCTAAGTACCCTGAGGAAAAGAAATCAACCGAGATTCCCTTAGTAGTGGCGAGCGAACGGGGACTAGCCCTTAAGTGGCTTTGAGATTAGCGGAACGCTCTGGAAAGTGCGGCCATAGTGGGTGATAGCCCTGTACGCGAAAGTCTCTTAGTCATGAAATCGAGTAGGACGGAGCACGAGAAACTTTGTCTGAATATGGGGGGACCATCCTCCAAGGCTAAATACTACTGACTGACCGATAGTGAACTAGTACCGTGAGGGAAAGGCGAAAAGAACCCCGGAGAGGGGAGTGAAATAGATCCTGAAACCGTATGCGTACAAGCAGTGGGAGCAGACTTTGTTCTGTGACTGCGTACCTTTTGTATAATGGGTCAGCGACTTATTTTCAGTGGCGAGCTTAACCGAATAGGGGAGGCGTAGCGAAAGCGAGTCTTAATAGGGCGTCTAGTCGCTGGGAATAGACCCGAAACCGGGCGATCTATCCATGGGCAGGTTGAAGGTTAGGTAACACTGACTGGAGGACCGAACCGACTACCGTTGAAAAGTTAGCGGATGACCTGTGGATCGGAGTGAAAGGCTAATCAAGCTCGGAGATAGCTGGTTCTCCTCGAAAGCTATTTAGGTAGCGCCTCATGTATCACTGTAGGGGGTAGAGCACTGTTTCGGCTAGGGGGTCATCCCGACTTACCAAACCGATGCAAACTCCGAATACCTACAAGTGCCGAGCATGGGAGACACACGGCGGGTGCTAACGTCCGTCGTGAAAAGGGAAACAACCCAGACCGTCAGCTAAGGTCCCAAAGTTATGGTTAAGTGGGAAACGATGTGGGAAGGCTTAGACAGCTAGGAGGTTGGCTTAGAAGCAGCCACCCTTTAAAGAAAGCGTAATAGCTCACTAGTCGAGTCGGCCTGCGCGGAAGATGTAACGGGGCTCAAACCATACACCGAAGCTACGGGTATCACGCAAGTGATGCGGTAGAGGAGCGTTCTGTAAGCCTGTGAAGGTGAGTTGAGAAGCTTGCTGGAGGTATCAGAAGTGCGAATGCTGACATGAGTAACGACAATGGGTGTGAAAAACACCCACGCCGAAAGACCAAGGTTTCCTGCGCAACGTTAATCGACGCAGGGTTAGTCGGTCCCTAAGGCGAGGCTGAAAAGCGTAGTCGATGGAAAACAGGTTAATATTCCTGTACTTCTGGTTATTGCGATGGAGGGACGGAGAAGGCTAGGCCAGCTTGGCGTTGGTTGTCCAAGTTTAAGGTGGTAGGCTGAGATCTTAGGTAAATCCGGGATCTTAAGGCCGAGAGCTGATGACGAGTTACCTTTCAGGTGACGAAGTGGTTGATGCCATGCTTCCAAGAAAAGCTTCTAAGCTTCAGATAACCAGGAACCGTACCCCAAACCGACACAGGTGGTTGGGTAGAGAATACCAAGGCGCTTGAGAGAACTCGGGTGAAGGAACTAGGCAAAATGGCACCGTAACTTCGGGAGAAGGTGCGCCGGTGAGGGTGAAGGACTTGCTCCGTAAGCTCATGCCGGTCGAAGATACCAGGCCGCTGCGACTGTTTATTAAAAACACAGCACTCTGCAAACACGAAAGTGGACGTATAGGGTGTGACGCCTGCCCGGTGCCGGAAGGTTAATTGATGGGGTTAGCTAACGCGAAGCTCTTGATCGAAGCCCCGGTAAACGGCGGCCGTAACTATAACGGTCCTAAGGTAGCGAAATTCCTTGTCGGGTAAGTTCCGACCTGCACGAATGGCGTAACGATGGCGGCGCTGTCTCCACCCGAGACTCAGTGAAATTGAAATCGCTGTGAAGATGCAGTGTATCCGCGGCTAGACGGAAAGACCCCGTGAACCTTTACTATAGCTTTGCACTGGACTTTGAATTTGCTTGTGTAGGATAGGTGGGAGGCTTTGAAGCGTGGACGCCAGTTCGCGTGGAGCCATCCTTGAAATACCACCCTGGCAACTTTGAGGTTCTAACTCAGGTCCGTTATCCGGATCGAGGACAGTGTATGGTGGGTAGTTTGACTGGGGCGGTCTCCTCCTAAAGAGTAACGGAGGAGTACGAAGGTGCGCTCAGACCGGTCGGAAATCGGTCGTAGAGTATAAAGGCAAAAGCGCGCTTGACTGCGAGACAGACACGTCGAGCAGGTACGAAAGTAGGTCTTAGTGATCCGGTGGTTCTGTATGGAAGGGCCATCGCTCAACGGATAAAAGGTACTCCGGGGATAACAGGCTGATACCGCCCAAGAGTTCATATCGACGGCGGTGTTTGGCACCTCGATGTCGGCTCATCACATCCTGGGGCTGAAGCCGGTCCCAAGGGTATGGCTGTTCGCCATTTAAAGTGGTACGCGAGCTGGGTTTAGAACGTCGTGAGACAGTTCGGTCCCTATCTGCCGTGGACGTTTGAGATTTGAGAGGGGCTGCTCCTAGTACGAGAGGACCGGAGTGGACGAACCTCTGGTGTTCCGGTTGTCACGCCAGTGGCATTGCCGGGTAGCTATGTTCGGGAAAGATAACCGCTGAAAGCATCTAAGCGGGAAACTTGCCTCAAGATGAGATCTCACTGGAACCTTGAGTTCCCTGAAGGGCCGTCGAAGACTACGACGTTGATAGGTTGGGTGTGTAAGCGCTGTGAGGCGTTGAGCTAACCAATACTAATTGCCCGTGAGGCTTGACCATATAACACCCAAGCAATCTGAATGCTCGAAAGAGACCAGATTGCGGTGTGTGAAGACGCAATGAACCGAAAGTTCGCGCTACTCACAAAACACCTGTATCACATACCCGATTTGCTGAAGCGAGGCCAGTTGGTCACGAGTCAGTACCCGAATTTCTTGACGACCATAGAGCGTTGGAACCACCTGATCCCATCCCGAACTCAGAAGTGAAACGATGCATCGCCGATGGTAGTGTGGGGTTTCCCCATGTGAGAGTAGGTCATCGTCAAGATTAAATTCCGAAACCCCAATTGCGAAAGCAGTTGGGGTTTTGTTTTGCCCGCAGGAAAGTGGCTTGCTTGATTTCTATGCAATTGCCCGGGTCATGGCTATTATTCGGGCCTCATTGTGAGGCGAGACCTGCATGTTGACGTTGTTGAATCTTTTGAAGGATGGTCGATTCCATTCCGGCGAGGCTTTGGGGATTGCTCTGGGAATCAGTCGAAGTGCGGTGTGGAAGCAGCTTCAGCATCTTGAGGCCGAGCTCGGATTGTCAATTAACAAAGTCCGGGGCAGAGGCTATCAACTGGCTGCACCCCTGACGCTGCTCGACCCCTTGAAGATTGGCGCCTTGGCAGCGGTTTGGCCGATTACAGTCTTTGACTCCATTGACTCCACTAACGCAGAGGCGCTTCGCGCGATCAATCAGGGTCGAGCGGCGCCGTTTCTGGTATTGGCAGAGCGACAGATTTCCGGTCGTGGCCGCCGGGGACGCAAGTGGGTAAGCCCTTTTGCTGAAAATCTCTACTACAGCCTCGTTCTGCGCATAGATGGTGGCATGCGTCAGCTTGAAGGCTTGAGTCTGGTGGTCGGTTTGGCTGTTATGCACGCCTTGCGAAAGTTGGGGGTGGCGGGCGCAGGATTAAAGTGGCCCAACGATGTGCTGGTCGGAAACAAGAAAATCGCCGGTATTCTTCTTGAGCTAGTAGGGGATCCGGCAGATGTTTGCCACGTGGTGCTGGGTATAGGTATTAACGTGAACATGCAGGTTGCTGAGGCGGTTGGCCAACAATGGACGTCGATTCGACTCGAGACCGGCAAAAGCTGCGATCGCAACGTCTTGGTGGCTGAGTTGAACGAGCAGCTGCGCGGCTATATCCAGCGCCATCAGGTTGATGGTTTCTCTGCGCTCCAGGAAGAGTGGGAAAAGGATCACATGTGGCAAGGTCGCCCGGTTTCTTTGATTGCCGGGGTTAGTCATATAGAAGGCGTTGTGCTTGGCATCGATAGCCAAGGTGCGCTGCGCTTGAAGGTGGACGGCGTGGAAAAGGTTTTTAGTGGTGGTGAGCTCAGCCTGAGGTTGCGTGATGATTCTTGAGCTCGACTGTGGGAATAGCTTTATCAAGTGGCGTGTATTGAATACGGCCGCTGGCGGTCTTTTCGCGGAGGGTGTTGTCGACTCGGATCAAGCTCTGGTGGATAGCCTATGCGCATTTGATAGCCTGTCGTTGCGTAAATGTCGGTTGGTCAGCGTAAGAACCAGCGAAGAAACTGCCGCGCTCACCCGGATTCTCGAGCAGGCGTTCGGTGTCTCGGTTGTGTGCGCCACGTCGTCCAGTGAAATGGCTGGTGTCAGGAATGGCTATCACGACTATGAACGCTTGGGGCTGGATCGCTGGTTGGCGATGCTTGGTGGCTTTCATTTGGCTGCGGGCGCCTGTTTGATTCTGGATTTCGGCACTGCAGTGACGGCTGACTTTATTAATGCCGAAGGTGAGCACCTTGGGGGATTCATTTGCCCAGGGATGCCCTTAATGCGTAACCAATTGCGTACACATACCCGGAAAATCCGTTATGGGGACTCGGCTGCCGAAAGAGCGCTGGCGAGCCATGCTCCGGGGCGCAGTACCGTCGAAGCGGTGGAGCGTGGATGCTCTTTAATGTTGAGAGGCTTTGTCCTGACCCAGATGGAAATGGCTCGATCCTATTGGGGAGAGCGCTTTACTGTTTTTATTACCGGTGGCGATGCTGGGTTGGTGGCGGACATCGTGCCTGAAGCGCGGATCGTCCCTGACCTGGTATTCATAGGGTTGGCGATGGCCTGTCCGTTAACTTGAGGTTTGTATGCGTTGGTTGTTCCTGCTGCTCGTTGTTCTCAATGTGTTTTATTACGTCTGGCATCAGCAGGAAGCTCCCTTGCGTGCGAAAGATGTCACGCCCCTCAGCATGTACCGCGGGTCTCAACAAGATATTCGCTTATTGAGTGAGGCGAATGGTGGCTCTGGGGGAGGGCAGGGCGTGCTCCGAGCTGGGCAAGAGTGTCTATTTTTGGGTGGTTTGACTCAAGAAAGCATCATTTCCGCGCTGCAGCTGCGTTTAGCGGCCATGGGGGTGAAGGTTCAGGCGTCGCAAAAAGATCTCTCCGAGCCTGGTTATTGGTTGCGCATTGCGCCCGAAAGCCAGCGTTTATTAGGGGATGTGCAGTTGCAGAACCTTTCCAAGGAATTCAATGAGTTAAAACATAAAATAATGCTGTGTGAGGGGGTTGCACCGCTGGAATAGTTTGCATAGAATGGCGCCCGCTCCACAGCGAACACCTAAGCAGGTGGTCAGCGCGGAGTGGTGTCAACGCAGCTAACCTCAGGTTTTTAATGAGAAAATGCTTGACAGAAGGTCGGCATAGTATAGAATGCCGGCTCGCTTAGGAGGGGTTCCCGAGCGGCCAAAGGGATCAGACTGTAAATCTGACGTCTACGACTTCGAAGGTTCGAATCCTTCCCCCTCCACCATTTTTAGCGTGAGCTGCAAGCTCCGCGGGTATAGTTTAGTGGTAGAACCTCAGCCTTCCAAGCTGATGATGCGGGTTCGATTCCCGCTACCCGCTCCAAGTTTGCAGGTTGTGCAAAGTGTTACGCTCTTGTAGCTCAGTTGGTAGAGCACACCCTTGGTAAGGGTGAGGTCAGCGGTTCAAATCCGCTCAAGAGCTCCATATAACAAGGCAGATATGAAAATATCTGCCTTTGTTTTAATGGTAGATATCGTTCGTCTAATTCTTCTGTTGAGGGTGTTATCGATGGCTAAGGAAAAATTTGATCGTTCCCTGCCCCACGTCAACGTAGGGACCATTGGTCACGTTGACCACGGTAAAACCACTCTGACCGCTGCTCTGACTCGCGTCTGCTCCGAAGTTTTCGGTTCGGCCGTAGTTGAATTCGACAAGATCGACAGCGCTCCAGAAGAAAAAGCTCGCGGTATCACCATCAATACCGCGCACGTTGAGTACAACTCGAACATTCGTCACTACGCTCACGTTGACTGCCCAGGTCACGCTGACTATGTGAAGAACATGATCACCGGTGCTGCTCAAATGGACGGCGCTATCCTGGTTTGCTCGGCCGCTGATGGTCCGATGCCACAAACCCGTGAGCACATCCTGCTGTCCCGTCAGGTAGGCGTTCCGTACATCGTGGTTTTCCTGAACAAGGCTGACCTGGTAGACGACGCTGAGCTGCTGGAACTGGTTGAGATGGAAGTTCGCGACCTGCTGTCCACCTACGACTTCCCGGGCGATGACACCCCAATCATCATCGGTTCGGCTCGTATGGCGCTGGAAGGCAAAGACGACAACGAGATGGGCACCACTGCCGTCAAGAAGCTGGTTGAAACTCTGGACAGCTACATCCCAGAACCAGTTCGTATGATCGACAAGCCATTCCTGATGCCAATCGAAGACGTATTCTCGATCTCGGGTCGCGGTACTGTTGTGACTGGTCGTATCGAGCGCGGTATCGTTCGCGTTCAAGATGCACTGGAAATCGTTGGTCTGCGTGACACCACCACCACCACCTGCACCGGTGTTGAGATGTTCCGCAAGCTGCTCGACGAAGGTCGTGCTGGTGAGAACTGCGGCGTTCTGCTGCGTGGTACCAAGCGTGACGACGTTGAGCGTGGTCAGGTTCTGGTCAAGCCAGGTTCGGTTAAGCCGCACACCAAGTTCACCGCAGAAGTTTACGTTCTGAGCAAGGAAGAAGGCGGTCGTCATACTCCGTTCTTCAAAGGCTACCGTCCACAGTTCTACTTCCGTACTACTGACGTGACTGGTAACTGCGAGCTGCCAGAAGGCGTTGAAATGGTAATGCCAGGTGACAACATTCAGATGACTGTTACCCTGATCAAAACCATCGCGATGGAAGACGGTCTGCGTTTCGCTATCCGTGAAGGCGGTCGTACCGTCGGCGCTGGTGTAGTGGCCAAAATCATCGAATAAGCAGTTGTAATGTATTTTTCGGGCCGGCATAATGGTCGGCCTGATTTTGTTTTAGGTCAGTAGCTCAATTGGCAGAGCGACGGTCTCCAAAACCGTAGGTTGGGGGTTCGATTCCCTCCTGACCTGCCAGATTCACTCGGTGTGTCTGGCTTTCTTTTCACAGGATCTTCATAGATGACTCCTAAGGCTGAAGCTCAAGGCTCTCGCTTCGATCTGCTAAAGTGGCTTGTGGTAGCCGCTTTGGTAGTTGTGGGTGTAGTTGGCAATCAGTATTACGCTGCTTCGCCGATCCTGTACCGTGTACTCGCATTGCTCGTGATTGCTGCTGTAGCTGCCTTTGTAGGCCTGCAGACTGCAAAGGGCAAGTCGTTCTTTGTACTGGTTAAGGAAGCGCGCACCGAGATTCGTAAAGTCGTATGGCCAACTCGCCAGGAAACTACGCAGACAACGCTAATTGTTGTTGCTGTGGTTATCGTTATGGCGTTGCTGTTGTGGGGGGTTGATTCCCTGCTCGGCTGGCTTGTTTCCTTGATTGTCGGCTAAGGGTGTCCCGTGGCTAAGCGTTGGTACGTTGTGCATGCTTACTCGGGTTACGAGAAGCATGTCATGCGCTCGCTGATTGAGCGCGTTAAGCTGGCTGGCATGGAAGATGGCTTCGGCGAAATTCTGGTTCCCACTGAAGAAGTGGTTGAAATGCGTAATGGCCAGAAGCGCAAAAGCGAACGCAAGTTCTTCCCAGGCTATGTGCTGGTACAGATGGATATGAACGAGGGTACTTGGCACTTGGTCAAGGATACTCCTCGGGTGATGGGCTTTATTGGCGGTACCGCCGACAAGCCTGCTCCAATCACCGACAAAGAGGCGGAAGCCATTCTGCGTCGCGTGGCCGATGGTAGTGATAAGCCGAAGCCGAAGACTCTGTTTGAGCCGGGTGAGGTGGTTCGGGTTACCGATGGTCCATTCGCTGACTTTAACGGCACTGTCGAAGAAGTTAATTACGAAAAGAGCCGTGTCCAGGTGGCAGTGCTTATTTTCGGTCGCTCTACTCCGGTAGAGTTGGAGTTCAGTCAGGTCGAAAAGGTCTAACTGAACAAGCATCCCAACCCCGCAGCCCTAGGCTGTGGGGTTTTGTCGTCACTGGGATAAACGCGCAAGTAACCGGGGAGCCTTTCGAGGCGTTCGAACCCGTAATTGGAGTGCCTCATGGCCAAGAAGATTACCGCTTACATCAAGCTGCAAGTGAAGGCCGCTCAGGCTAACCCAAGCCCACCTGTTGGTCCTGCTCTGGGTCAGCACGGCGTGAACATCATGGAATTCTGCAAGGCTTTCAACGCCCGTACTCAGGGTCTTGAAGCAGGTCTGCCGACTCCAGTGATCATCACTGTCTACAGCGACCGTAGCTTCACTTTCGAAACCAAATCCACCCCTGCTTCGGTTCTGCTGAAGAAGGCGGCCGGTCTGACCAGCGGTTCCGCTCGTCCGAACACCGTTAAGGTTGGCACTGTTACCCGTGCTCAGCTGGAAGAAATCGCGAAAACCAAAAACGCGGATCTGACTGCAGCTGATATGGATGCAGCCGTGCGTACTATCGCCGGTTCTGCTCGTAGCATGGGCCTTAACGTGGAGGGTGTGTAATGGCTAAGCTGACCAAGCGTCAAAAGGCTATCGCCGGCAAAATCGAAGCAGGCAAGGCCTACAACATTGTAGACGCTGCTGCTCTGCTGGCTGAGCTGTCGACTGTCAAGTTCAGCGAGTCGTTCGACGTTGCTGTAAACCTGGGTGTAGACCCGCGCAAATCCGACCAGGTTGTTCGTAGCGCTACTGTGCTGCCACACGGCACTGGCAAGACCGTTCGCGTTGCTGTGTTCACCCAGGGTCCAGCTGCTGAGGCCGCTCTGGCTGCCGGCGCTGACCGTGTAGGTATGGACGACCTGGCTGCTGAAATGAAAGGCGGCGACCTGAACTATGACGTAGTGATCGCATCCCCGGATGCCATGCGCGTTGTAGGTCAACTGGGTCAGATCCTCGGTCCACGTGGCCTGATGCCTAACCCGAAAGTCGGCACCGTAACTCCAGACGTAGCTACCGCGGTTAAAAACGCCAAGGCTGGCCAGGTTCGTTATCGCACCGACAAAAACGGCATCATCCACACTTCCGTTGGCAAGATCGGCTTCGATGCCGTCAAGCTGAAGGAAAACGTTGAAGCCCTGATCGCTGATCTGAAGCGTATCAAGCCAGCTTCTTCGAAAGGTATCTACGTCAAGCGCGTTACCCTGAGCACCACTATGGGCCCAGGTCTGGTTATCGATCAGAGCTCGCTGGACGCGTAAGACAAAGATTGGCGCGTTTGATTGCGCCAATTGAAAGATTGGGGTCCCTGCCTGGCGGGGGCTATCCAAGACCGTAGGCGACGCAAGTCTTAAACCATAAGCCTACGCAGATGGTGCTCCCGGTTCCTTACCGAATCAGACACCAAAACGACATTCGGTTTCGACCGAGTGAAACGGTAACAAGCAGGAGTTAAACCCGTGGCAATTAATCTCGAAGACAAGAAGGCCATCGTCGCTGAAGTCAACGAGGCTGCCAAAGTCGCTCTGTCCGCTGTCGTGGTTGATGCCCGTGGCGTAACAGTAGGCGCAATGACCGGACTCCGTAAAGAGGCTCGTGAAGCTGGCGTTTACGTACGTGTTGTACGTAACACCCTGCTCAAGCGCGCTGTTGCTGACACTGAATACAGTGTCCTCAACGACGTGTTCACCGGCCCGACCCTGATTGCATTCTCGAACGAACATCCGGGCGCTGCTGCCCGTATCTTCAAAGAGTTTGCCAAGGGTCAGGACAAGTTCGAGATCAAGGCAGCTGCGTTCGAGGGCAAGTTCCTCGCAGCTAATCAGATCGACGTACTGGCAACTCTGCCGACCCGTGACGAAGCAATTTCTCAGCTGATGAGCGTGATTCAAGGCGCTACCAGCAAATTGGCTCGTACTCTGGCGGCAATTCGCGACCAGAAAGAAGCTGCCGCAGCCTAAGGCTCGTCGACTTCTCGCGTTTTTTGTTTATTTCGATGGTCGCGTAGGCCGTCCCCCAATTCAGGAATTGAGTCATGTCTCTGACTAACGAACAAATCATCGAAGCAATCGGCCAGAAATCCGTAGTGGAAATCGTTGAGCTGATCAAAGCGATGGAAGAAACCTTCGGCGTTACCGCTGCTGCCGCTTCGGCTGGCCCAGCTGTAGCTGCTGCTGCTGTTGAAGAGCAAACCGAGTTCAACGTTGTTCTGGTTGAAGCCGGCGAGAAGAAAGTAAACGTGATCAAGGCAGTTCGTGAACTGACCGGTCTGGGCCTGAAAGAAGCCAAAGAGAAAGTAGATGGCGCTCCTCAGGTTGTAGCTGAAGGCGTTTCGAAAGAAGCTGCTGAAGACGCTAAGAAGAAGCTGGAAGAAGCAGGCGCTAAAGTCGAGCTGAAATAAGTATCGACTTTGCTCCTCCAGCCCGAGCGTCAAGCGACAGGCTGATGGCTGGTGGCTCTTGCCACCGGCCTTTTTCCGTTATTGGCAGCCGACTGGGTCGGTGCTGATAAAGGCGCTGTAACCACCCGATGCGGTGGCGCAAACCATGGGGTTTGCACGATTTTCTGGCTGCTCCCGTCGGGAGGGGCCAAACAAGCAGGTGACCAAGCTGGGGAACGCTGATGGCTTACTCATATACTGAGAAAAAACGTATCCGCAAGGACTTTAGCAAGTTGCCGGACGTCATGGATGTGCCGTACCTCCTGGCCATCCAGCTGGATTCGTATCGTGAATTCTTGCAAGCGGGAGCGACTAAAGATCAGTTCCGCGACGTGGGCCTGCATGCGGCCTTCAAATCCGTTTTCCCGATCATCAGCTACTCCGGCAATGCTGCGCTGGAGTACGTCGGTTATCGCTTGGGCGAACCGGCATTTGATGTCAAAGAATGCGTATTGCGCGGTGTAACTTTCGCCGTACCTTTGCGGGTAAAAGTGCGCCTGATCATTTTCGACAAAGAATCGTCGAACAAAGCGATCAAGGACATCAAAGAGCAAGAAGTCTACATGGGCGAAATCCCATTGATGACTGAGAACGGTACCTTCGTAATCAACGGTACCGAGCGTGTTATCGTTTCCCAGCTGCACCGTTCCCCGGGCGTGTTCTTCGACCACGACCGCGGCAAGACGCACAGCTCCGGTAAACTGCTGTACTCCGCGCGCATCATTCCTTACCGCGGTTCGTGGCTGGATTTCGAGTTCGACCCGAAAGACTGCGTATTCGTGCGTATCGACCGTCGTCGCAAGCTGCCGGCCTCGGTACTGCTGCGCGCGCTCGGCTACACCACCGAAGAAGTGCTGGACGCGTTCTACACCACCAACGTATTCCACGTTAAAGGCGAAGGCCTGAGCCTGGAACTGGTGCCTCAGCGTCTGCGCGGTGAAGTGGCTGTCCTCGATATCCAGGATGATAAAGGCAAGGTGATTGTAGAGCAGGGCCGTCGTATTACTGCCCGCCACATCAACCAGCTGGAAAAAGCCGGGATCAAAGAGCTGGACGTGCCTCTGGACTACGTTCTGGGCCGCACTACCGCCAAGGTCATCGTGCATCCGGCTACCGGCGAAATCCTGGCAGAGTGCAACACCGAGCTGTCGACCGAAGTCCTGGCGAAAATTGCCAAGGCCGGCGTTGTTCGCATTGAAACTCTGTACACCAACGACATCGACTGCGGTCCGTTCATCTCCGACACGCTGAAGATCGACTCCACCAGCAACCAATTGGAGGCGCTGGTCGAAATCTATCGCATGATGCGTCCAGGCGAGCCGCCAACCAAAGACGCTGCCGAAACCCTGTTCAACAACCTGTTCTTCAGCCCTGAGCGCTATGACCTGTCTGCGGTCGGCCGGATGAAGTTCAACCGTCGTATCGGTCGTACCGAAATCGAAGGTTCGGGCGTGCTGTGCAAGGAAGACATCGTCGCGGTCCTGAAGACTCTGGTCGACATCCGTAACGGTAAAGGCATTGTCGATGACATCGACCACCTGGGTAACCGTCGTGTTCGCTGCGTAGGCGAAATGGCCGAGAACCAGTTCCGCGTTGGCCTGGTACGTGTTGAGCGTGCGGTCAAAGAGCGTCTGTCGATGGCTGAAAGCGAAGGCCTGATGCCGCAAGACCTGATCAACGCCAAGCCAGTGGCTGCGGCGGTGAAGGAGTTCTTCGGTTCCAGCCAGCTCTCGCAGTTCATGGACCAGAACAACCCGCTGTCCGAGATCACCCACAAGCGTCGTGTCTCTGCACTCGGCCCTGGCGGTCTGACTCGTGAGCGTGCAGGCTTCGAAGTTCGTGACGTACACCCGACTCACTACGGTCGTGTCTGCCCGATTGAAACGCCGGAAGGTCCGAACATCGGTCTGATCAACTCCCTGGCTGCTTACGCCCGCACCAACCAGTACGGCTTCCTGGAAAGCCCGTACCGTGTGGTGAAAGAGGGTGTGGTCACCGACGAGATCGTGTTCCTGTCCGCCATTGAAGAGGCCGATCACGTGATCGCGCAGGCTTCGGCGACCATGAACGAGCAGAAAGTCCTGATCGACGAACTGGTAGCCGTACGTCACCTGAACGAATTCACCGTCAAGGCGCCGGAAGACGTCACCCTGATGGACGTTTCGCCGAAGCAGGTAGTTTCGGTTGCAGCGTCGCTGATTCCGTTCCTCGAGCACGACGACGCCAACCGTGCGTTGATGGGTTCGAACATGCAGCGTCAAGCTGTACCAACCCTGCGCGCTGACAAGCCGCTGGTAGGTACCGGCATGGAACGTAACGTGGCTCGCGACTCCGGCGTTTGCGTCGTGGCTCGTCGTGGCGGCGTGATCGACTCCGTTGATGCCAGCCGTATCGTGGTTCGTGTTGCTGATGATGAAGTTGAAACCGGTGAAGCCGGTGTCGACATCTACAACCTGACCAAATACACCCGCTCGAACCAGAACACCTGCATCAACCAGCGTCCGCTGGTGAGCAAGGGTGATCGCGTTCAGCGTAGCGACATCATGGCCGACGGCCCGTCCACCGACATGGGTGAGCTGGCACTGGGTCAGAACATGCGCATCGCGTTCATGGCATGGAACGGCTTCAACTTCGAAGACTCCATCTGCCTGTCCGAGCGTGTGGTTCAGGAAGACCGTTTCACCACGATCCACATTCAGGAACTGACCTGTGTGGCGCGTGACACCAAGCTTGGCCCAGAGGAAATCACTGCGGACATCCCGAACGTGGGTGAAGCTGCACTGAACAAGCTGGACGAAGCCGGTATCGTTTACGTAGGTGCTGAAGTAGGCGCAGGCGACATCCTGGTGGGTAAGGTCACTCCGAAAGGCGAGACCCAACTGACTCCGGAAGAAAAACTGCTGCGTGCGATCTTCGGTGAAAAAGCCAGCGACGTTAAAGACACCTCCCTGCGTGTACCTACCGGTACCAAAGGTACTGTCATCGACGTACAGGTCTTCACCCGTGACGGCGTTGAGCGTGATGCTCGTGCACTGTCGATCGAGAAGTCCCAGCTGGACGAGATCCGCAAGGATCTGAACGAAGAGTTCCGTATCGTAGAAGGCGCGACCTTCGAACGTCTGCGCTCCGCTCTGGTAGGCCACAAGGCTGAAGGCGGCGCCGGTCTGAAGAAAGGTCAGGACATCACCGACGAAGTACTCGACGGTCTTGAGCATGGTCAGTGGTTCAAACTGCGCATGGCTGAAGATGCTCTGAACGAGCAGCTCGAGAAGGCTCAGGCCTACATCGTTGATCGTCGCCGTCTGCTGGACGACAAGTTCGAAGACAAGAAGCGCAAACTGCAGCAGGGCGATGACCTGGCTCCGGGCGTGCTGAAAATCGTCAAGGTTTACCTGGCAATCCGTCGTCGCATCCAGCCGGGCGACAAGATGGCCGGTCGTCACGGTAACAAGGGTGTGGTCTCCGTGATCATGCCGGTTGAAGACATGCCGCACGATGCCAATGGCACCCCGGTCGACGTCGTCCTCAACCCGTTGGGCGTACCTTCGCGTATGAACGTTGGTCAGATCCTTGAAACCCACCTGGGCCTCGCGGCCAAAGGTCTGGGCGAGAAGATCAACCGGATGGTCGAAGAGCAGCGTAAAGTCGCTGAGCTGCGCACCTTCCTGGACGAGATCTACAACCAGATCGGTGGTCGTAACGAAGATCTGGACAGCTTCTCCGATCAGGAAATCCTGGATTTGGCGAAGAACCTGCGTGGCGGTGTTCCAATGGCCACTCCAGTGTTCGACGGTGCCAAGGAAAGCGAAATCAAGGCCATGCTGAAACTGGCAGACCTGCCGGAAAGCGGCCAGATGCAGCTGACTGACGGCCGTACCGGCAACAAGTTCGAGCGTCCAGTTACCGTTGGCTACATGTACATGCTGAAGCTGAACCACTTGGTAGACGACAAGATGCACGCGCGTTCTACCGGTTCGTACAGCCTGGTTACCCAGCAGCCGCTGGGTGGTAAGGCGCAGTTCGGTGGTCAGCGTTTCGGGGAGATGGAGGTCTGGGCACTGGAAGCATACGGTGCTGCATACACTCTGCAAGAAATGCTCACAGTGAAGTCGGACGATGTGAACGGCCGTACCAAGATGTACAAAAACATCGTGGATGGCGATCACCGTATGGAGCCGGGCATGCCCGAGTCCTTCAACGTGTTGATCAAGGAAATTCGTTCCCTCGGCATCGATATCGATCTGGAAACCGAATAACACGTGACGCGATCGAGAGCGGGGCAGGACTGCCCGCTCTCTGCTCCGCCAGGAGGAAAGGCCTTGAAAGACCTACTGAATTTGCTGAAAAACCAGGGTCAAGTCGAAGAGTTCGACGCCATCCGTATCGGATTGGCCTCGCCTGAGATGATCCGCTCGTGGTCGTTCGGTGAAGTTAAAAAGCCGGAAACCATCAACTACCGTACGTTCAAACCTGAGCGTGACGGTCTGTTCTGCGCCAAGATCTTTGGCCCGGTGAAGGATTACGAGTGCCTGTGCGGTAAGTACAAGCGCTTGAAGCACCGTGGTGTGATCTGCGAGAAGTGCGGCGTTGAAGTCGCACTGGCCAAGGTTCGTCGTGAGCGCATGGCGCACATCGAACTGGCTTCGCCGGTTGCCCACATCTGGTTCCTCAAATCGCTGCCGTCCCGTATCGGCCTGCTGATGGACATGACCCTGCGTGATATCGAACGCGTTCTCTACTTCGAGAGCTACGTCGTTATCGATCCGGGTATGACTACCCTTGAAAAAGGTCAGCTGCTGAACGACGAGCAGTACTTCGAAGCGCTGGAAGAGTTCGGTGATGACTTCGACGCCCGCATGGGTGCTGAAGCTGTCCGTGAACTGCTGCACGCTATCGACCTGGAACACGAGATTGGCCGTCTGCGCGAAGAAATTCCGCAAACCAACTCGGAAACCAAGATCAAGAAGCTGTCCAAGCGTCTGAAGTTGATGGAAGCCTTCCAAGGTTCCGGCAACCTGCCAGAGTGGATGGTGCTGACCGTTCTGCCGGTTCTGCCGCCAGATCTGCGTCCACTGGTCCCGCTGGATGGCGGTCGTTTCGCGACTTCCGACCTCAACGATCTGTATCGTCGAGTGATCAACCGTAACAACCGTTTGAAGCGCCTGCTGGATCTGTCCGCTCCGGACATCATCGTGCGCAACGAAAAGCGTATGTTGCAGGAAGCTGTCGATGCACTGCTCGACAACGGTCGTCGTGGCCGCGCTATCACCGGTTCGAACAAGCGTCCTCTGAAATCCCTGGCTGACATGATCAAGGGTAAGCAAGGTCGTTTCCGTCAGAACTTGCTCGGCAAGCGTGTTGACTACTCCGGTCGTTCGGTAATTACCGTAGGCCCGACCCTGCGTCTGCACCAGTGCGGTCTGCCGAAGAAGATGGCTCTCGAGCTGTTCAAACCGTTCATTTTCGGCAAGCTGGAAATGCGTGGTCTGGCGACCACCATCAAAGCGGCCAAGAAGATGGTCGAGCGCGAGCTGCCAGAGGTTTGGGACGTTCTCGCTGAAGTGATTCGCGAACACCCGGTTCTTCTCAACCGTGCACCGACCCTTCACCGTCTGGGTATCCAGGCGTTTGAACCGGTACTGATCGAAGGTAAGGCTATCCAGCTGCACCCGCTGGTCTGCGCCGCGTACAACGCCGACTTCGACGGCGACCAAATGGCCGTGCACGTACCGCTGACGCTGGAAGCCCAGCTCGAAGCGCGTGCGTTGATGATGTCGACCAACAACATTCTGTCGCCAGCCAACGGTGAGCCAATCATCGTTCCGTCGCAGGACGTTGTATTGGGTCTGTACTACATGACTCGCGAAGCGATCAACGCCAAGGGCGAAGGTCGTGTGTTCGCGGATCTGCAGGAAGTTGACCGTGTGTTCCGTGCCGGCGAGGCCGCACTGCACGCCAAGGTTAAAGTGCGCATCAACGAAACCGTCAACGACCGTGACGGCAACAGCGTGAGCAACACTCGTATCGTCGACACCACTGTCGGCCGTGCGCTGCTGTTCCAGGTGGTGCCGAAAGGTCTGTCGTTCGATGTCGTCAACCTGCCAATGAAGAAAAAGGCGATCTCCAAGCTGATCAACCAGTGCTACCGCGTGGTTGGTCTGAAAGAGACCGTGATCTTTGCTGACCAGTTGATGTACACCGGTTTCGCTTACTCGACCATCTCCGGCGTTTCCATCGGTGTTAACGACTTCGTTATCCCGGACGAAAAAGCCCGCATCATCGGTGCAGCCACCGACGAAGTGAAAGAGATCGAGAGCCAGTACGCCTCCGGCCTGGTAACCCAGGGCGAGAAGTACAACAAAGTGATCGACCTTTGGTCGAAGGCGAACGACGAAGTTTCCAAGGCGATGATGGCCAACCTCTCGAAAGAGAAAGTCATCGACCGTCACGGCGACGAAGTTGACCAAGAGTCCTTCAACTCGATGTACATGATGGCCGACTCGGGTGCGCGGGGTTCCGCAGCACAGATTCGTCAGCTGGCCGGTATGCGTGGTCTGATGGCCAAGCCGGACGGTTCCATCATTGAAACGCCGATTACCGCGAACTTCCGTGAAGGTCTGAGCGTACTCCAGTACTTCATCTCGACTCACGGTGCTCGTAAAGGTCTGGCGGATACCGCGTTGAAAACTGCGAACTCCGGTTACCTGACTCGTCGTCTGGTAGACGTGGCGCAGGATCTGGTTGTAACCGAGATCGATTGCGGCACCGAACACGGTCTGCTGATGACTCCGCACATTGAGGGCGGTGACGTTGTAGAGCCGTTGGGTGAGCGCGTATTGGGTCGTGTTATTGCTCGTGACGTATTCAAGCCAGGCACCGAGGACGTTATCGTTCCTGCCGGTACTCTGGTGGACGAGAAGTGGGTCGAGTTCATCGAGCTGAACAGCATCGACGAAGTGATCGTGCGTTCGCCGATCAGCTGCGAAACCCGCTATGGTATTTGCGCCAAGTGCTACGGCCGTGATCTGGCTCGTGGTCACCAGGTGAACATCGGTGAAGCGGTCGGCGTTATTGCTGCCCAGTCCATCGGTGAGCCGGGTACCCAGCTGACGATGCGTACGTTCCACATCGGTGGTGCGGCAAGCCGTACTTCCGCAGCCGACAGCGTTCAGGTGAAAAATGGCGGTACTGTCCGTCTGCACAACCTGAAACACGTTGAGCGAGTGGATGGCCACCTGGTTGCCGTGTCCCGTTCCGGTGAGCTGGCCATCGCTGATGACTTCGGTCGTGAGCGTGAGCGTTACAAGCTGCCGTACGGTGCTGTGATTTCGGTTAAAGAAGGTGACAAGGTCGACGCTGGCGCAATCGTCGCCAAGTGGGATCCGCACACTCACCCGATCGTTACCGAAATGAAAGGTACCGTGACCTACGTGGGCATGGAAGAAGGCATCACGATCAAGCGTCAGACTGACGAATTGACCGGTATGACCAACATTGAAGTACTCGACGCGAAAGATCGTCCAGCTGCGGGCAAGGAAATCCGTCCAGCAGTGAAGATGGTCGACGACAACGGCAAGGATCTGTTGCTGCCAGGCACTGACGTTATCGCTCAGTACTTCCTGCCAGCCAACGCCCTGGTCGGTGTTGCAGACGGTGCGAAGATTGCGATCGGTGATGTTATCGCTCGTATCCCGCAAGAAACTTCGAAAACCCGCGACATCACCGGTGGTCTGCCGCGTGTTGCCGACCTGTTCGAAGCTCGTCGTCCGAAAGAAGCGTCGATTCTGGCTGAAGTCAGCGGTACCATCGCATTCGGTAAAGAGACCAAAGGCAAGCGCCGTCTGGTTATTACCCCGAACGACGGTAGCGATCCGTACGAAGAGCTGATTCCGAAGTGGCGTCACCTGAACGTGTTCGAAGGCGAACAGGTTAACCGCGGCGAAGTTATCTCCGACGGTCCAAGCGATCCGCACGACATCCTGCGTCTGCTGGGTGTGAGCGCGCTGGCCAAGTACATCGTGAACGAGATCCAGGACGTTTACCGTCTGCAAGGCGTGAAGATCAACGATAAGCACATCGAGACCATCCTGCGTCAGATGCTGCGTAAAGTTGAGATCTCCGAGTCCGGCGATTCCAGCTTCATCAAGGGCGACCAGATGGAACTGACTCACGTACTGGTAGAGAACGAGCGTCTGAACGCGGAAGACAAGTTTGTCTCCAAGTTCACCCGCGTTCTGCTGGGTATCACCAAGGCGTCGTTGTCGACCGAATCGTTCATCTCGGCGGCTTCCTTCCAGGAAACCACCCGCGTACTGACCGAAGCGGCAGTCACCGGCAAGCGCGACTACCTGCGCGGCCTGAAAGAAAACGTGGTCGTGGGTCGTCTGATCCCGGCCGGTACCGGTCTGGCTTATCACAGCGAGCGCAAGCGTCGTCGTGATGCAGACAAGCCGTTGCGCGTAAGCGCCAGTGAAGTGGAAGCTGCACTGACCGAAGCGCTGAACTCGAGCGGTAACTGAGTTCTGCGGTAAATAAGCTGAGGCCCTGATCGCTCCGTTCGTCGAATCGAGACAAATTGTCAAGGTTCGACGGGCGGGGTGGTCGGGGCCTTGCCTTGACTGGGGGCAAGATCCTCTTTAGACTCTTGATCCCCTAAATTTGGCGGGAATCCGTTCCTGTCATTTTGCTTTTCTTGCAAGACAATAGCGTCGCAAGACAACAGTGGAGCTAGTAGATGGCAACTATCAACCAGCTGGTACGTCAGCCGCGTAAGCGTATCGTCGAGAAATCCGACGTACCTGCGCTGCAGAACTGCCCGCAACGTCGTGGCGTGTGCACCCGTGTGTACACCACTACGCCGAAAAAACCTAACTCGGCACTGCGTAAAGTATGCCGTGTGCGTCTGACCAACGGTTTCGAGGTTTCCTCGTACATCGGTGGTGAAGGCCACAACCTGCAAGAGCACAGCGTGGTACTGATCCGCGGCGGTCGTGTAAAAGACTTGCCAGGTGTTCGTTACCACACCGTTCGCGGCTCCTTGGATACTTCCGGCGTTAAAGGCCGTAACCAGGGTCGTTCGAAGTACGGTACCAAGCGTCCGAAGTAATCGGCCGTTTTGCAGATTTTCATTTTATTGAGTCGATAAGAGTAAGGTCGGGCTTGCATCCACTGGATCTGTCCCGAACTAACCTGAAGACCGCTTGAGGGCTTATCATGCCAAGACGTCGCGTAGCAGCAAAGCGTGAGATTCTGGACGATCCGAAATACGGAAGCCAGATCCTCGCCAAATTCATGAACCACGTTATGGAAAGCGGCAAGAAAGCCGTTGCCGAGCGTATCGTTTATGGTGCCCTGGAAACCGTGAAGGCTCGTAAGGCCGGCACCGATCCCCTGGAACTCTTCGAAAAAGCACTCGACGCCATCGCTCCGCTGGTCGAAGTGAAGTCGCGCCGCGTTGGTGGTGCTACTTACCAGGTCCCGGTCGAGGTTCGTCCTTCCCGCCGTAACGCTCTGGCAATGCGCTGGTTGGTAGACTTCGCACGTAAGCGTGGCGAGAAGTCTATGGCTCTGCGCTTGGCTGGCGAACTGCTGGATGCTGCTGAAGGTAAAGGTGCTGCTGTTAAGAAGCGTGAAGACGTGCACCGTATGGCCGAAGCCAACAAAGCTTTCTCGCACTACCGCTTCTAATTTTAGCTTCACTAATTTTGCGAGGGCTTTATGGCTCGTACTACTCCGATTAGTCGCTACCGTAACATCGGTATCGTCGCTCACGTGGATGCTGGTAAAACCACCACCACCGAGCGCGTCCTTTTTTACACTGGCAAAAGTCACAAAATGGGCGAGGTGCATGACGGCGCCGCGACCACAGACTGGATGGTGCAGGAGCAGGAGCGTGGTATTACCATTACTTCTGCTGCCATCACCGCCTTCTGGAAAGGTTCCGAGAAGCAGTATCCTCACGAACACCGCTTCAACGTCATCGATACCCCGGGCCACGTAGACTTCACCATTGAAGTTGAGCGTTCCCTGCGCGTACTCGACGGCGCTGTGGTTGTATTCTGCGGTACCTCGGGTGTTGAGCCTCAGTCGGAAACCGTATGGCGTCAAGCCAACAAATACGGCGTTCCACGTCTTGTTTACGTAAACAAGATGGACCGTGCTGGTGCCAACTTCCTGCGCGTGATCGGTCAGATCAAACAGCGTCTGGGTCACACTCCGGTGCCGATCCAGCTGGCTATCGGTTCGGAAGACAACTTCCAGGGCCAGATCGACCTGATCAACATGCAGGCTGTTTACTGGAACGACTCTGACAAGGGTATGGTTCCTGTTCGCAAGGAAATCCCTGCGGACATGCTCGAGCTGGCTACTGAGTGGCGCAGCAACATGGTTGAGGCTGCGGCCGAAGCCAGTGAAGAGCTGATGAACAAGTACCTGGAAGGTGAAGAGCTGTCGATCGAAGAGATCAAGGCTGCTCTGCGTCAGCGCACTATCGCTGGCGAAATCGTTCTGGCTGTGTGCGGTTCTTCGTTCAAGAACAAGGGCGTTCCCCTGGTTCTCGACGCCGTTATCGACTTCCTGCCTGCTCCAACCGACATTCCTGCGATCAAGGGCTCCAACCCTGATAACGAGGAAGAGGAAATGGAGCGTCACGCAAGTGACGACGAGCCGTTCGCGGCACTGGCGTTCAAAATCGCTACTGACCCATTCGTGGGTACCTTGACCTTCGTCCGTGTTTACTCGGGCGTGTTGAACTCCGGCGACGGTGTGATCAACTCGGTTAAAGGCAAGAAAGAGCGCGTGGGTCGTATGGTGCAAATGCACGCAAACGCCCGTGAAGAGATCAAGGAAGTGCGCGCTGGCGACATCGCGGCCCTGATCGGCATGAAGGACGTCACCACTGGTGAAACCCTCTGCAACGCTGACAAGCCAATCATCCTGGTTCGTATGGACTTCCCGGAGCCGGTTATTTCGGTTGCCGTAGAGCCTAAGACCAAGGATGACCAGGAAAAAATGGGTATCGCACTGGGCAAACTGGCTCAGGAAGACCCGTCTTTCCGCGTTAAGACTGATGAAGAGACTGGTCAGACGATCATCTCCGGCATGGGCGAGCTGCACCTGGACATCCTGGTTGACCGGATGCGCCGTGAGTTCAACGTCGAAGCCAACATCGGCAAGCCTCAAGTTTCGTACCGTGAGCGCATCACGAAGAACTGCGAAATCGAAGGCAAGTTCGTTCGCCAGTCCGGCGGTCGCGGCCAGTTCGGTCACTGCTGGATCCGTTTTGCTCCTGCTGACGAAGGTCAGGAAGGTCTGCAATTCCTGAACGAAGTAGTAGGTGGTGTGGTTCCTAAGGAATACATCCCGGCTATCCAGAAGGGTATCGAAGAGCAGATGAAGAACGGCGTTGTTGCCGGCTATCCGCTGATCGGCCTGAAGGCTACCGTGTTCGATGGTTCTTACCACGACGTCGACTCCAACGAGATGGCGTTTAAAGTGGCTGCTTCCATGGCGACCAAGCAACTGGCCCAGAAGGGTGGTGGTGAGTTGCTCGAGCCGATCATGGCGGTAGAGGTTGTTACGCCTGAAGACTATATGGGTGATGTAATGGGCGACCTTAACCGTCGTCGCGGCATGATCCAGGGTATGGAAGACACAGTGTCCGGCAAGGTTATCCGTGCCGAGGTTCCACTGGGTGAGATGTTCGGTTATGCGACCGACGTTCGTTCCATGTCCCAGGGTCGCGCAAGCTACTCTATGGAATTCAAAAAATACGATACGGCTCCGTCGCACATCGTCGAATCCGTAACCAAAAAACAAGGCTGATTCAGCCCCTTTAGGCTAGGAGTTAATTGTCGTGGCTAAAGAAAAATTTGATCGTTCCCTACCGCACGTCAACGTTGGCACCATCGGTCACGTTGACCACGGTAAAACCACTCTGACCGCTGCTCTGACTCGCGTCTGCTCCGAAGTTTTCGGTTCGGCCGTAGTTGAATTCGACAAGATCGACAGCGCTCCAGAAGAAAAAGCTCGCGGTATCACCATCAACACCGCGCACGTTGAGTACAACTCGAACATTCGTCACTACGCTCACGTTGACTGCCCAGGTCACGCTGACTATGTGAAGAACATGATCACCGGTGCTGCTCAAATGGACGGCGCTATCCTGGTTTGCTCGGCCGCTGATGGTCCGATGCCACAAACCCGTGAGCACATCCTGCTGTCCCGTCAGGTAGGCGTTCCGTACATCGTGGTTTTCCTGAACAAGGCTGACCTGGTAGACGACGCTGAGCTGCTGGAACTGGTTGAGATGGAAGTTCGCGACCTGCTGTCCACCTACGACTTCCCGGGCGATGACACCCCAATCATCATCGGTTCGGCTCGTATGGCGCTGGAAGGCAAAGACGACAACGAGATGGGCACCACTGCCGTCAAGAAGCTGGTTGAAACTCTGGACAGCTACATCCCAGAACCAGTTCGTATGATCGACAAGCCATTCCTGATGCCAATCGAAGACGTATTCTCGATCTCGGGTCGCGGTACTGTTGTGACTGGTCGTATCGAGCGCGGTATCGTTCGCGTTCAAGATGCACTGGAAATCGTTGGTCTGCGTGACACCACCACCACCACCTGCACCGGTGTTGAGATGTTCCGCAAGCTGCTCGACGAAGGTCGTGCTGGTGAGAACTGCGGCGTTCTGCTGCGTGGTACCAAGCGTGACGACGTTGAGCGTGGTCAGGTTCTGGTCAAGCCAGGTTCGGTTAAGCCGCACACCAAGTTCACCGCAGAAGTTTACGTTCTGAGCAAGGAAGAAGGCGGTCGTCATACTCCGTTCTTCAAAGGCTACCGTCCACAGTTCTACTTCCGTACTACTGACGTGACTGGTAACTGCGAGCTGCCAGAAGGCGTTGAAATGGTAATGCCAGGTGACAACATTCAGATGACTGTTACCCTGATCAAAACCATCGCGATGGAAGACGGTCTGCGTTTCGCTATCCGTGAAGGCGGTCGTACCGTCGGCGCTGGCGTCGTAGCCAAAATCATCGAGTAATTCTCTTTTATAGAGTCTGCTTGATGAATTGAAAAAGCCCCCGCTCAGCGGGGGCTTTTTTATTGGGTTGACACCTATCTGGGGCGTCTATAGAATTGCGCCTCCTTTTAACGGGCGTATTGCGCCCGGTGGGAATAGCAGCCGGAGTCTGAAATCCAATGCAAAATCAGCAAATCCGTATCAGGTTGAAGGCTTTCGACCATCGCCTGATCGACCAATCAACCCAGGAAATCGTGGAAACCGCGAAACGTACTGGTGCTCAAGTGCGTGGTCCAATTCCACTGCCTACCCGTAAAGAGCGGTTCACCGTTCTGGTTTCCCCGCACGTCAACAAAGACGCGCGTGACCAGTACGAAATCCGCACTCATAAGCGCGTTCTGGACATCGTCCAGCCAACGGATAAAACCGTTGATGCACTTATGAAGCTTGATCTTGCGGCCGGTGTGGAAGTGCAGATCAGCCTCGGCTAAGACTCGGTCTTGGTCGTGTAACGCTCTGAAATGGGCGGCCATAGCGGGTGAAAGCCCCGTACACTCATGAGGTTTACAACATGACTATTGGTGTAGTCGGTCGTAAATGCGGTATGACCCGTATTTTCACCGAAGAAGGTGTCTCCATTCCGGTCACGGTCATTGAGATCGAGCCGAATCGCGTCACCCAGTTCAAAACTGAAGAGACCGATGGCTATCGTGCAGTGCAAGTCACTGTCGGCGAGCGTCGCGCTTCGCGTGTAACAGCAGCTCAGGCTGGCCACTTCGCTAAAGCGAACGTTGCCGCTGGTCGCACCACCATGGAATTCCGTCTTGAAGAAGGCGAGTACCAGGCTGGCGATCTGATCAACGCTGAAATCTTCGCCGCTGGTCAACTGGTTGATGTAACCGGTCAGTCCAAGGGTAAAGGCTTCCAGGGTACGATCAAGCGTTGGAATTTCCGCGGGCAAGATAACACCCACGGTAACTCCGTATCCCACCGCGTCCCAGGCTCTATCGGCCAGTGCCAGACTCCTGGTCGTGTATTCAAGGGCAAAAAAATGTCCGGTCATATGGGCGCTGAGCGCGTGACCGTGCAGTCCCTGGAAGTAGTGCGCGTGGACGCTGAACGCAATCTGTTGTTGGTCAAGGGCGCTGTTCCTGGCGCTACTGGCGGCAACCTGGTTGTACGTCCAGCAGCCAAGGCTCGCGGTTAAGGGGAAGCTGACATGCAATTAAATGTAAATGACGCTCAAGCGATCGAAGTTTCCGAACTGACATTTGGCGGCGAATTCAACGAGACGCTGGTTCACCAAGCAGTCGTGGCCTACATGGCCGGCGGCCGTCAAGGTAGCAAGCAGCAGAAGACCCGTTCCGACGTTCGTGGTGGCGGCAAGCGCCCATGGCGTCAGAAAGGTACTGGCCGTGCTCGTGCCGGTACTATCCGTAGCCCAATCTGGCGTGGCGGCGGTACCACTTTCGCAGCTCGTCCACAAGATCACTCCCAGAAGCTGAACAAGAAGATGTATCGCGCAGCAATGCGTTCCATCCTTGCTGAGCTGGTGCGTACTGATCGTCTGGTCGTGGTTCAGGATTTCGCTGTTGAAACTCCGAAAACCAAAGATCTGCTGGGCAAACTGAACAACATGAGCCTGACCGACGTTCTGATCGTGTCGGACGCTGTTGATCAGAACCTGTACCTGGCTGCTCGTAACCTGCCACACGTAGATGTACGTGACGTGCAAGGTTCCGATCCAGTTAGTCTGATCGCATACGACAAGGTGTTGATCACCGTGTCGGCCGTGAAGAAATTCGAGGAGCTGCTGGGATGAACCAGGAACGCGTATTTAAAGTTCTGCTTGGCCCGCACGTTTCCGAGAAGGCTACGGTTCTGGCAGACAAGAAAGGCCAGTTCGTTTTCAAGGTTGCTACTGATGCAACCAAGCTGGAAATCAAGAAGGCCGTCGAAAGCCTGTTCAGCGTGAAAGTAGAGCGCGTCACTACCCTGAACGTTCTGGGTAAGAGCAAGCGCACTGCTCGCGGTCTGGGCAAGCGTAATGACTGGAAGAAGGCAGTTATCTCCCTTCAGCCAGGCCAAGATCTCGATTTCAGCAGCAGTGCTGAGTAAGGAAGGGGTGCATCATGGCAATCGTTAAATGCAAACCGACTTCCCCTGGCCGCCGTTTTGTGGTCAAGGTGGTCAACCAGGAGCTGCACAAAGGCGCTCCTCACGCACCGCTGCTCGAGAAAAAATCGAAGACTGGTGGTCGTAACAACAATGGCCGTATTACCACTCGTCACATCGGTGGTGGTCATAAGCAGCATTACCGTATGGTCGATTTCCGTCGCAACGACAAAGATGGCATCGTCGCCACTGTCGAGCGTATCGAATACGATCCAAACCGTACCGCTCACATCGCACTGCTCTGCTACGCAGACGGCGAGCGTCGCTACATTATCGCCCCTAAAGGCGTGAGTGCTGGCGACCAGCTGATCGCAGGCGCTCTGGCTCCAATCAAGCCAGGCAACGCTCTGCAACTGCGCAACATTCCAGTCGGTTCTACCGTACACGGCATCGAACTGAAGCCAGGTAAAGGCGCACAGATCGCTCGTTCCGCTGGTGCTTCGGCTCAGCTGATCGCTCGTGAAGGCGTGTACGTTACCCTGCGTCTGCGTTCCGGTGAAATGCGTAAAGTCCTGGCTGAATGCCGTGCGACCCTGGGCGAAGTCTCGAACTCCGAGCACAGCCTGCGTTCGCTGGGTAAAGCTGGTGCCAAACGCTGGCGTGGCGTTCGCCCAACCGTTCGTGGTGTTGCCATGAACCCGGTTGACCACCCACATGGTGGTGGTGAAGGTCGTACCTCTGGTGGTCGTCATCCGGTATCGCCATGGGGCTTCCCGACTAAGGGCGCGAAGACTCGTGGTAATAAGCGTACCGACAAAATGATCGTCCGTCGTCGCAAGTAAATAGAGGGATACGACAGTGCCACGTTCTCTGAAAAAAGGTCCTTTTATTGATCTTCACCTACTGAAGAAGATCGAAGTGGCGGCGGAAAAGAACGATCGCAAACCAATTAAGACTTGGTCGCGTCGTTCGATGATCCTGCCACAAATGGTCGGTCTGACCATTGCAGTACACAACGGCCGTCAGCACGTCCCAGTTCTCGTGAACGAAGACATGGTTGGCCATAAACTGGGCGAGTTCGCCGGTACCCGCACTTATCGTGGGCACGTGGCTGACAAGAAAGCCAAGCGTTAAGGGGTAAGGAAATGGAAGTAGCCGCTAAGTTGTCGGGCGCTCGAATCTCCGCCCAGAAAGCCCGCTTGGTCGCCGACCAGATCCGCGGGAAGAAGGTGGGCGAAGCGCTCAACCTGTTGGCTTTCAGCAGTAAGAAAGCCGCCGAGATCATGAAAAAAGTGCTGGAGTCGGCCGTAGCCAACGCCGAGCATAACGAAGGCGCAGACGTTGATGACCTGAAGGTCAGCACCGTTTTCGTCAACGAAGGGCGTTCGCTGAAGCGCATCATGCCACGTGCCAAAGGCCGTGCTGATCGCATCGTCAAGCGGTCTTGCCATATCACTGTCAAGGTTGCTGACAAGTAACGGAGTCGAAGAGATGGGTCAGAAAGTACATCCCATTGGCATTCGCCTGGGAATCGTCAAGGAGCACACCTCCGTCTGGTACGCAGACGGTCGGACTTATGCGGACTACTTGTTCGCAGATCTGAAGGTGCGTGAGTATCTCCAAGACAAACTAAAAAGCGCGTCCGTAAGCCGTATCGATATCCATCGTCCGGCTCAAACTGCACGCATCACCATCCACACCGCTCGTCCAGGTATCGTTATCGGGAAGAAGGGTGAAGATGTTGAGAAACTGCGTCAGGACCTGACCAAGCAAATGGGTGTGCCTGTGCACATCAATATCGAAGAGATCCGCAAGCCGGAGCTCGACGGTATGCTGGTTGCGCAGAGCGTAGCTCAGCAGCTGGAGCGTCGTGTAATGTTCCGTCGCGCTATGAAGCGCGCAGTACAGAACGCCATGCGCATTGGTGCCAAAGGCATCAAAATCCAAGTGAGCGGTCGTCTCGGCGGTGCTGAAATCGCACGTACTGAATGGTATCGCGAAGGTCGTGTGCCACTGCACACCCTGCGTGCCGACATCGACTATGCCAACTACGAAGCTCACACCACTTACGGTGTGATCGGTGTAAAGGTTTGGATCTTCAAAGGCGAAGTAATTGGTGGTCGCCAAGAAGAGCTGAAGCCGCAAGCACCAGCGCCTCGTAAAAAAGCTGCTAAGTAAGGGGTACGCCAAATGTTGCAACCTAAGCGTACGAAGTTCCGCAAGCAGATGACCGGCCACAACCGTGGTCTGGCACTGCGCGGTAGCAAAGTCAGCTTCGGCGAGTTCGCGCTGAAGTCTGTTGCTCGTGGTCGTCTCACCGCTCGTCAGATCGAGTCAGCGCGTCGTGCTCTGACCCGTCACGTAAAACGTGGCGGCAAGATCTGGATCCGTGTATTCCCGGACAAGCCGATCTCCAAAAAGCCTCTCGAGGTTCGTATGGGTAAAGGTAAGGGTAACGTGGAATACTGGGTTGCCCAGATTCAGCCAGGCAAAGTCCTGTATGAAATCGAGGGTGTTTCTGAAGAGCTGGCGCGTGAGGCTTTCGCCCTGGCTGCTGCAAAGCTGCCGCTCGCCACCTCCTTTGTTAAACGGACGGTGATGTGATGAAAGCGAATGAACTTCGTGAAAAATCCGCACAGCAGCTGAACGAGCAACTGCTCGGCTTGCTGCGCGACCAGTTCAATCTGCGCATGCAGAAAGCAACTGGCCAGTTGGGGCAGTCTCATCTGCTCTCGCAAGTTAAGCGTGACATCGCTCGCGTGAAGACTGTGCTCAACCAGCAGGCAGGTAAGTGATCATGGCTGAAGCCGAAAAAACTGTCCGTACGCTGACTGGCCGTGTTGTCAGCGACAAGATGGACAAAACCATCACCGTTCTGATCGAGCGTCGCGTTAAGCACCCGATCTACGGTAAATACGTTAAGCGTTCGACTAAGCTGCACGCGCACGACGAAACCAATCAGTGCCACATCGGCGACAAAGTCACTATTCGTGAAACTCGTCCGATGGCCAAGACCAAGTCTTGGGCGCTGGTTGATGTTCTCGAACGCGCTGTGGAAGTCTAAGGGCTAGGGGTCGGAGAAATTATATGATTCAGACTCAATCCATGCTCGATGTGGCCGATAACAGCGGCGCTCGCCGTGTTATGTGCATCAAGGTGCTGGGTGGCTCCCATCGTCGTTACGCTGGTATCGGTGACATCATCAAAGTTACCGTGAAGGAAGCAATTCCTCGCGGTAAAGTGAAAAAAGGCCAAGTGATGACTGCTGTTGTAGTCCGCACTCGTCACGGCGTACGTCGTGCTGATGGCTCCATTATCCGCTTTGATGGCAACGCTGCTGTTCTTCTGAACAACAAGCAAGAGCCGATCGGCACCCGTATCTTTGGGCCAGTGACCCGTGAGCTTCGTACTGAGAAGTTCATGAAGATCGTCTCGCTCGCCCCAGAAGTGCTGTAAGGAGATCCGACATGCAAAAGATTCGTCGTGACGACGAGATCATCGTGATCGCCGGCAAAGACAAAGGTAAGCGCGGTAAGGTGCTGAAGGTTCTTGCTGACAACCGTCTGGTTGTTGGTGGTCTGAACCTGGTCAAGCGTCATACCAAGCCTAACCCGATGTCGGGCGTACAGGGCGGTATCGTCGAGAAAGAAGCGCCACTGCACGCTTCCAACGTCGCCATCTTCAACGGCGAAACCAACAAGGCTGACCGCGTTGGTTTCAAAGTAGAAGACGGTAAGAAAATTCGTGTCTTCAAGTCGACCCAAAAAGCGGTTGATGCTTGAACACTGCTAGGTAGAAGACCATGGCACGACTAAAAGAGATTTACCGGAAGGAAATCGCTCCGAAACTTAAGGAAGAACTTAAGCTTTCGAACGTGATGGAAGTTCCGCGCGTTACCAAAATCACCCTGAACATGGGTCTGGGCGAAGCGATCGGCGACAAAAAAGTCATCGAGCACGCTGTTGCTGACCTGGAAAAGATCACCGGCCAAAAAGTCGTTGTGACCTACGCTCGTAAATCCATCGCTGGCTTTAAAGTCCGTGAAGGATGGCCGATCGGTGTCAAAGTGACTCTGCGCCGTGAGCGTATGTACGAGTTCCTGGATCGTCTGCTGTCGATCTCCCTGCCTCGGGTTCGCGACTTCCGCGGCCTGAATGCCAAGTCCTTCGATGGTCGTGGCAACTACAGCATGGGCGTGAAAGAGCAGATCATTTTCCCGGAAATCGACTACGACAAGATCGATGCTCTCCGCGGTCTGGACATTACCCTGACCACCACTGCCAAGAACGATGATGAAGGCCGCGCTCTGCTGCGTGCTTTCAAATTCCCGTTCCGCAACTGATTGGAGTAGGAAAATGGCCAAGAAGAGCATGAAAAACCGTGAGCTGAAGCGTCAGCTCACTGTTGCCAAGTACGCCGTCAAGCGTGCAGCGCTGAAAGCTATCATCGTTGATCTGAACGCAAGTCCAGAAGCGCGTTGGGAAGCGACCGTAGCTCTGCAGAAGCAACCACGTGACGCAAGCGCTTCGCGCATGCGTAACCGTTGCCGCCTGACTGGTCGTCCGCACGGCGTTTACCGCAAGTTCGGCCTGGGCCGTAACAAACTGCGTGAAGCGGCAATGCGTGGTGACGTTCCAGGTCTGGTTAAAGCCAGCTGGTAATCGCTGTCAAAGCCTTGATGGTCGGGGTCGCAAGAACCTGACCATCGGTGGCCTTGAATTTGAATCAAGCCCCTTTTGGGGCTTGATTCATTTCTGGGGTGTGTCTAGAATGACCGGCTCGCCTGAGCCCGTGTTTTTCGTGCCCGGAATTTCTCGGCGACAAGTAGTAGCCGCAAGGCTAATTTTTCTGTATTAGGAGCGTCTAGCCCATGAGTATGCAGGACCCGTTAGCGGACATGCTAACTCGAATCCGTAATGCCCAGATGGCTGAAAAGTCTGTCGTAAGCATGCCGTCTTCCACGTTGAAGGTGGCTGTAGCAAAAGTCCTGAAGGACGAAGGTTACATCGCGGATTTTCAGATCACCACCGACGCTAAGCCGTCGTTGTCCATCTCGCTGAAATACTTCGAAGGCCGTCCGGTCATCGAGGAAGTCAAGCGCGTTAGTCGTCCAGGCCTGCGTCAGTACAAGTCCGTTGAAGATCTGCCGAAAGTTCGTGGCGGTCTTGGCGTGTCTATCGTCTCCACCAACAAAGGTGTGATGACGGATCGTGCTGCGCGCGCTGCCGGTGTCGGCGGCGAAGTTCTTTGCACTGTGTTCTAAGGGGGGATAAGCATGTCTCGCGTCGCTAAGAACCCCGTTAAGCTGCCAGCCGGTGTCGAAGTCAAATTCGCAGGCCAACAGCTTTCGGTGAAGGGTGCCAAGGGTACTCTTGAACTGAACATCCATTCGTCCGTTGAGATCGTTGAAGAAGCTGGTGAGCTGCGTTTCGCTGCTCGCAATGGCGATCAACAGACTCGCGCAATGGCCGGTACCACGCGTGCGTTGGTAAACAACATGGTCCAAGGCGTAAGCCAAGGCTTCGAGCGCAAGCTCCAGCTGGTCGGTGTTGGTTACAAGGCGCAAGCAAAAGGTCAGGTGCTGAACCTGGCTCTTGGCTTCTCGCACCCAGTGGATTACGAACTGCCGCAAGGCATCACCGCTGAGACTCCTAGCCAGACCGATATCCTGATCAAGGGCATCGACAAGCAGCTGGTAGGTCAAGTGGCCGCTGAGATCCGCGACTTCCGTCCACCAGAGCCGTACAAAGGCAAAGGTGTGCGCTACGCGGACGAAGTCGTCCGTCGTAAAGAAGCCAAGAAGAAGTAGGGCATAGCAAATGACCGACAAAAAAGTTACTCGACTGCGTCGCGCTCGCAAAGCACGCCTGAAAATGCACGAACTCGAAGTCGTGCGTCTCTGCGTGTTCCGCTCGTCGCAGCACATCTACGCCCAGGTCATCTCGGCCGACGGCAACAAAGTCCTGGCAAGTGCCTCGACTTTGGATAAAGAACTGCGTGATGGTGCCACTGGCAACATCGACGCGGCCACAAAGGTTGGCCAGCTGGTCGCTACGCGTGCTAAGGCCGCTGGCGTCTCGCAAGTGGCTTTCGACCGCTCTGGCTTCAAGTACCATGGCCGCGTTAAAGCGCTGGCTGATGCTGCTCGTGAAGCTGGGCTGGAGTTCTAAGTTATGTCAAATAACGACCAAAAGCGCGACGAAGGCTACATCGAGAAGCTGGTTCAAGTTAACCGCGTAGCCAAAACCGTTAAAGGCGGCCGTATCTTCACTTTCACCGCGTTGACCGTGGTTGGTGATGGTAAAGGGCGTGTTGGCTTCGGCCGTGGCAAGTCGCGTGAAGTGCCTGCTGCGATCCAGAAGGCAATGGAAGCTGCTCGCCGCAACATGATTCAAGTTGACCTGAACGGCACCACCCTGCAGTACGCAATGAAGTCCGCTCACGGCGCTTCGAAGGTGTACATGCAGCCTGCTTCTGAAGGTACCGGTATCATCGCTGGCGGCGCTATGCGTGCTGTCCTCGAAGTTGCTGGCGTTCAGAACGTTCTGGCCAAGTGCTACGGCTCGACTAACCCGGTAAACGTGGTTCACGCCACTTTCAAGGGTCTGAAGGCTATGCAATCTCCTGAGTCCATTGCTGCCAAGCGTGGCCTGACTGTCAAGGAGATCTTCTGATCATGGCTACCGTTAAAGTTACGCTGATCAAAAGCATGACCGGCCGCATCCCTAACCACAAACTGTGCGTTAAGGGTCTGGGTCTGCGTCGCATCGGTCACACTGTAGAAGTCCAGGATACTCCCGAGAATCGCGGGATGATCAACAAGGCTTACTACATGCTGCGTGTCGAGGGTTAATCGATGAAACTCAATGATCTGAGTCCAGCGCCGGGTTCCCGTCGCGAAAAGCATCGTCCGGGCCGTGGTATCGGTAGTGGTTTGGGTAAGACTGGTGGCCGTGGTCACAAAGGTCAAACCTCCCGCTCCGGTGGCACCATTGCTCCAGGCTTTGAAGGCGGTCAACAGCCGCTGCATCGTCGCCTGCCGAAGTTCGGTTTCGTTTCCCTGAAAGCCATGGACCGCGCAGAAGTGCGTCTGTCCGAGCTGGCCAAAGTGGAAGGCGACATCGTCACCGTGCAGTCCCTGAAAGATGCCAACGTGATCAACGTCAACGTACAGCGTGTGAAAATCATGCTGTCCGGTGAAGTGACTCGCGCTGTCACTATCGGCAAGGGAATCGGCGCCACCAAAGGTGCGCGTGCGGCTATCGAAGCAGCTGGCGGCAAGTTCGAGGAATAAATGGCTAAGCAAGGTGCTCTCTCTGCGCTCGGCAAAGGCGGTATGTCTGAACTCTGGGCTCGTCTGCGTTTTCTGTTCCTGGCGATTATCGTCTACCGAATAGGCGCACACATCCCGGTTCCAGGTATCAACCCGGACCGACTCGCAGACCTGTTTCGACAGAATGAGGGGACCATTCTTAGCTTGTTCAACATGTTCTCCGGCGGCGCGCTGGAACGGATGAGCATCTTTGCACTGGGGATCATGCCGTACATTTCGGCATCGATCATCATGCAACTGATGACCGCCGTCAGCCCGCAGCTGGAGCAGTTGAAGAAGGAAGGTGAAGCTGGCCGTCGCAAGATCAGCCAGTACACCCGCTACGGCACCGTCGTCCTCGCTCTCGTTCAGGCTATTGGCATGTCCATTGGCCTGGCGGGGCAGGGCGTTGCGTTCACTGGTGACTTTGGCTTCCATTTCGTCGCGGTATCCACTTTTGTGGCTGGTGCGATGTTCATGATGTGGCTGGGTGAGCAGATTACTGAGCGTGGTGTAGGCAACGGTATCTCGATGTTGATTTTTTCGGGTATCGTCGCCGGTCTTCCGAGAGCAATCGGGCAGTCTTTCGAGTCTGCGCGTCAGGGTGATATCAATATCTTCGCCCTGGTTGCCATCGGTTTGCTGGCAGTAGCGATTATCGGTTTCGTGGTGTTCATTGAGCGTGGTCAGCGTCGTATCGCTGTTCACTACGCCAAGCGTCAGCAGGGCCGCAAGGTTTTTGCTGCGCAGACAAGCCACTTGCCGCTGAAGGTGAACATGGCCGGTGTTATTCCGGCTATTTTCGCGAGCAGCATTCTGCTGTTCCCGGCTTCGTTGGGTGCCTGGTTTGGTCAGTCTGAAGGTATGGGCTGGTTGCAGGACATCTCGCAGTCGATCGCTCCTGGTCAGCCGTTGAATATTCTGCTGTTTAGTGCAGGGATTATTTTCTTCTGCTTCTTCTATACGGCGTTGATGTTCAATCCGAAAGACGTAGCGGAAAACCTGAAGAAGTCCGGTGCCTTTATTCCGGGCATCCGTCCAGGTGAGCAGTCTGCGCGCTATATTGATGGCGTTCTGACTCGCTTGACCATGTTCGGTGCTCTTTACATGACGGCCGTGTGCCTGTTGCCCCAGTTCCTGGTGGTTGCAGCAAACGTTCCGTTCTACCTTGGCGGGACCTCGTTGCTGATCGTGGTCGTGGTTGTGATGGACTTCATGTCCCAAGTACAATCGCACCTCGTTTCGCACCAGTACGAATCCCTGATGAAGAAAGCCAACCTGAAGGGTTACGGCAGCGGCATGTTGCGCTGAGTACCCATAAGGTTCGAGGAGTTGGTGATGAAAGTTCGTGCATCGGTGAAAAAGCTGTGCCGTAACTGCAAGATTATTCGCCGCGAAGGTGTTGTTCGAGTAATTTGCAGCGCGGAACCGCGTCACAAACAGCGCCAAGGCTGAGTGTGATTGTGCTTCAAGCCCGGCAGCTAGTGCGCTGCCGGGTTGATTATTTGTTATTACAGCGATATTATCTCGCGCCCTATTTCTTGGCTTCCGGGGCGTAGGTAGCTGTCAATTGGAGTCCCACTGAATGGCCCGTATTGCAGGCGTTAACATTCCAGATAACAAGCATACTGTTATCTCGCTGACCTACATCTATGGTGTCGGTCGCACTACTGCGCAGAAAATCTGTGCAGACACTGGGGTAAACCCAGCAGCAAAGATCAAAGATCTGAGCGACGAGCAAATTGAACAGCTGCGTGGCGAAGTGGCGAAGTTCACCACTGAAGGTGACCTGCGTCGCGAAATCAACATGAAAATCAAGCGCTTGATGGACCTCGGTTGCTATCGCGGTCTGCGTCATCGTCGCGGTCTTCCAGTACGCGGTCAGCGTACCAAGACCAACGCGCGTACCCGTAAAGGTCCGCGTAAGCCGATCCGCAAGTAATCGCCCCAGCGAATCGACAGGAATTTAATCATGGCAAAACCTGCTGCTCGTCCTCGTAAAAAAGTTAAAAAGACAGTGGTTGATGGCATCGCCCACATCCATGCTTCTTTTAACAACACCATCGTGACCATTACCGACCGTCAAGGTAACGCTCTTTCCTGGGCTACCTCCGGTGGTTCGGGTTTCCGCGGTTCCCGCAAGTCCACCCCGTTCGCTGCTCAAGTAGCTGCTGAGCGTGCTGGTCAAGCTGCGCTGGAATACGGCCTGAAAAACCTCGACGTTAACGTCAAGGGTCCAGGTCCAGGTCGTGAATCCGCAGTCCGCGCTTTGAACGGCTGTGGCTACAAGATCGCCAGCATCACCGACGTGACGCCAATCCCGCACAACGGGTGCCGTCCGCCGAAGAAGCGCCGCGTGTAATCCAGGAGATTGTAAAGAATGGCTCGTTACATTGGTCCAAAATGCAAACTCGCTCGTCGCGAAGGCACCGATCTCTTCCTGAAGAGCGGCGTGCGCGCGATCGAATCGAAGTGCAACATTGAAGCAGCACCTGGTATCCACGGCCAACGCCGCGGTCGCCAGTCCGACTACGGCACCCAACTGCGTGAAAAGCAGAAGGTCCGTCGTATCTACGGCGTTCTCGAGCGTCAGTTCAGCGGCTACTACAAAGAAGCGGCTGGCAAGAAAGGTGCAACCGGTGAAAACCTGCTGCAACTGCTCGAATGCCGTCTGGACAACGTTGTATACCGTATGGGCTTTGGTTCGACTCGTGCCGAATCCCGTCAGCTGGTATCGCACAAGTCGATCAGCGTTAACGGTCAGACCGTAAACGTTCCGTCGTATCAGGTTCGTGCTGGTGACGTGGTCGCAGTTCGCGAGAAAGCAAAAAACCAACTTCGCATTGTCCAAGCTCTCGATCTGTGTGCCCAACGTGGCCGCGTAGAATGGGTAGAAGTAGACACTGAGAAGAAGTCGGGCGTTTTCAAGAACGTTCCTGCTCGCAGTGATCTGTCCGCCGACATCAACGAAAGCCTGATTGTCGAGCTCTACTCCAAGTAAGGGCTAGAAAATAGGTGCATCCATGCAGATTTCGGTAAATGAGTTCCTGACACCCCGCCACATTGATGTGCAGGTTGTCAGTCCAACCCGCGCCAAGATCACTCTCGAGCCTCTCGAGCGTGGTTTTGGCCACACCCTGGGCAACGCGCTGCGCCGCATCCTGTTGTCCTCAATGCCCGGCTGCGCAGTAGTCGAGGCCGAGATTGACGGTGTGCTCCACGAGTACAGCGCCATCGAAGGTGTACAGGAAGACGTAATTGAAATCCTGTTGAACCTTAAAGGTCTGGCCATCAAGCTGCACGGTCGTGACGAAGTTACGCTGACCTTGTCGAAGAAGGGTTCGGGGGTGGTTACCGCTGCCGATATTCAGCTGGATCATGATGTCGAGATCGTTAACCCCGATCACGTAATCGCTAACCTGGCGTCTAACGGCGCCCTGAACATGAAGCTCACCGTAGCTCGTGGTCGTGGTTATGAACCAGCCGACTCGCGTCAGAGCGATGAAGACGAAAGCCGCAGCATTGGTCGCTTGCAGCTCGACTCTTCGTTCAGCCCGGTTCGCCGTATCGCATACGTGGTTGAAAACGCCCGTGTCGAGCAGCGTACCAACCTGGACAAGCTGGTTATTGATCTGGAAACCAACGGTACTCTGGATCCTGAAGAGGCTATCCGCCGCGCTGCAACCATCCTGCAACAGCAGTTGGCTGCGTTCGTCGACCTCAAAGGTGACAGTGAGCCAGTGGTTGTCGAGCAGGAAGACGAGATCGATCCGATCCTGCTTCGCCCGGTTGACGATCTGGAACTGACTGTACGTTCGGCTAACTGCCTTAAGGCGGAAAACATCTACTACATCGGCGACCTGATTCAGCGTACCGAAGTAGAGCTGTTGAAGACTCCGAACCTGGGCAAGAAATCCTTGACTGAAATCAAGGACGTTCTGGCCTCCCGCGGTCTGTCCCTCGGCATGCGCCTCGACAACTGGCCGCCTGCAAGTCTTAAGAAGGACGACAAGGCGACTGCCTGATCGTCATAATCACCGAACGTAGTGTTTGGTAAGGAATGAACCATGCGTCATCGTAAAAGTGGGCGTCACCTGAGCCGCACCAGCTCGCACCGCAAGGCCATGTTCCAGAACATGGCGGTGTCGTTGTTCGAGCACGAGCTGATCAAGACTACTCTGCCAAAAGCCAAAGAACTGCGCCGCGTTGCCGAGCCGCTGATCACTCTGGCCAAGACAGACAGCCTGGCTAACCGCCGTCTGGCTTTCGACCGTACTCGTTCGAAAGCTATCGTTGGTAAGCTCTTCAACGACCTGGGCAAGCGTTACGCTACCCGTGAGGGTGGCTACCTGCGCATCCTCAAGTGCGGTTTCCGCGCTGGCGACAACGCGCCTATGGCGTACGTCGAGTTGGTTGATCGTGCTACTGCTGGCGAAGCTGTATCCGCCGAGTAAGACGTCAGTCTGAAACGAAAAACCGGGCCTAGTGCCCGGTTTTTTGTGCCCGCAAGAAAATGCGCTGTTCGTACAAGCTTCTGACATTGTTCTGTTGTCACTATGTGTTGGGAAACATAATTAGTAATTATCTATCGATGACTACAGATTAATGAATTTGTAGGTGTTACATCGATGATCAATACTTCCCAGCAAGCCGATTAGCCGGCAGTTTCAAGACTGACAGAGGAAGAACACCGTATGAGCCAGTTCAAAACGCTTACGACCGCCAGTGGCGCACCTGTCGCTGATAACCAGAATTCTCGCTCCGCCGGCCCTCGTGGCCCGCTGCTGCTCGACGATTTTCACCTGATCGAGAAACTTGCCCACTTCAACCGTGAAAACATTCCTGAGCGTCGTGTGCACGCCAAGGGCTCAGGTGCTTACGGTACGTTCACCGTCACTCGCGATATCACTGAATACACCAGTGCCAAACTGTTTGAGTCCGTGGGCAAGCAAACCCCAACATTCCTGCGCTTCTCCACTGTAGGCGGTGAACGCGGCTCGGCTGACACCGAGCGTGATCCACGTGGTTTCGCCCTGAAGTTCTACACCGAAGAAGGCAACTGGGACATCGTTGGCAACAACACTCCGGTGTTCTTCATTCGTGACCCGCTGAAGTTTCCTGACTTTATCCACACCCAGAAGCGTCTGCCGCAAAGCAACCTGAAAAGCGCGCAAATGATGTGGGACTTCTGGTCGCATTCGCCTGAAGCGCTGCACCAAGTGACCATTCTGTTTTCGGATCGTGGGATTCCCGACGGCTATCGTCATATGCATGGCTTTGGCAGCCACACCTACAGCCTGATCAACGCTCGAGGCGAGCGTCACTGGGTGAAATGGCACTACAAGACCCGGCAAGGGATCAAAAACCTCGCGCCGGCCGAGGCCGCGCGTCTCGCGGGTACCGACCCGGATTACGCTCAGCGTGACCTGTTCGAGGCCATCGAGCGTGGTGACTTCCCGAAATGGCGCGTGTGCATTCAGATCATGACTGAGGCTCAAGCTGCAGCGCATTACGAGAACCCGTTCGACGTGACCAAGACTTGGTCGCAGAAGGAGTTCCCGCTGATAGAAGTCGGCGAACTGGAACTGAACCGCAACCCGCTGAACTACTTCGCAGAAGTCGAGCAAGCCGCATTCGGTCCAAGCAATATGGTGCCAGGTGTTGGTCTGTCGCCGGATCGCATGCTGCAAGGTCGCGTATTCGCTTACGCCGATGCACACCGCTATCGCGTCGGCACCAACCACCAGCAATTGCCGGTGAATGCGCCGCGCAGCCCGGTCAATACCTACCAGCGCGACGGCTCGATGGCGTTCGGCAGCAACGGTGGTGCAGCGCCTAACTACGAGCCCAACAGCTACGTGGAATCACCGAAGCAGGCGCCGCGTTACGCTGAGCCTTCGTTGGCCTTGAGCGGTCCGGCAGATCGTTACGATCATCGCGAGGACAGCGATTACTACAGCCATGCGGGTGCGTTGTTCCGATTGATGAATGACGAACAGAAAGCGCTTCTGGTCAGCAACATCGCCGGCGCCATGAGCGGTGTTTCACCCGACGTGGTTGACCGTCAGTTGCAGCATTTCTTCAAAGCCGATCCGGCGTATGGAGAAGCAATCGCAAAGCTGCTCGACGTACAGCTTAACGAAGTCTAAACGAGAAGCAGAACCGCCCTCATTGAGGGCGGTTTTTGCGTTATTTCGCCAGCTTTTCTCAGAACATCTTCGCTTTTATTGCGCAAAACGGGTGACCTTCCGGTCGGCTTGGTTCAAACTACCGACTTTCAAGCAGGGAGATGTAGGGCGATGCAAGGCCACCCAGATGTTATCGATTACCTCAACACGTTGCTGACCGGCGAATTGGCCGCGCGTGACCAATATTTTGTTCACTCGCGGATGTATGAGGACTGGGGTTTCACCAAGCTCTACGAACGAATCAACCATGAGATGGAAGAAGAAGCCGGTCACGCCGACGCACTGATGCGCCGGATCCTGATGCTCGAAGGCACGCCGCGCATGCGCCCGGACGATCTCGACGTCGGTACCACCGTTCCGGAGATGCTCGAAGCCGATCTGCGTCTCGAGTACAAAGTTCGCGCCGCTCTGTGCAAAGGCATTGAGTTGTGCGAGCAGCACAAGGATTACGTCAGTCGCGAGATCCTGCGTGTTCAGCTCAACGACACCGAAGAAGATCACACCTATTGGCTGGAAAAGCAGTTGGGACTGATCAAACTCATCGGTCTCGAGAATTACCTGCAATCCCACACCTGATTGCCAGATACAAAAAAGCCCCTGTCACGGTTGAAGTGACAGGGGCTTTTTCATGCCCGGAGATCAGGCCCGATCGCGAATCAGCAATGGCTTGAGGTAGTGACCGGTGTGAGATTGCTTCATCTCGGCCACTTCCTCCGGCGTGCCGGTGGCGATGATCTGCCCACCCTTGGAGCCGCCTTCCGGCCCCAGGTCCACCAGCCAGTCGGCGGTCTTGATCACGTCCAGGTTGTGTTCGATCACCACCACCGTGTTGCCGTGGTCGCGCAGGCGATGCAACACGTCGAGCAGTTGCTGGATATCCGCGAAATGCAGGCCGGTGGTCGGCTCGTCGAGGATATACAGGGTCTTGCCGGTGTCACGCTTGGACAGTTCGCGAGACAGCTTGACCCGTTGTGCTTCACCACCGGACAGCGTGGTCGCAGACTGCCCGAGCTTGATGTACGACAGGCCCACATCCATCAACGTCTGCAGCTTGCGCGCCAGCGCAGGCACCGCGTCGAAGAACTCCCGTGCCTCCTCGATAGTCATCTCGAGGGTTTCGTGGATGCTCTTGCCCTTGTATTTGATCTCAAGGGTTTCGCGGTTGTAGCGCTTGCTCTTGCACACATCGCACGGCACGTAGATATCCGGCAGAAAGTGCATTTCGACCTTGATCAGACCATCGCCCTGACAGGCCTCGCAGCGCCCGCCCTTGACGTTGAACGAGAAACGCCCAGGGCCGTAACCACGGGAGCGCGATTCGGGCACACCGGCAAACAGTTCGCGGATGGGGGTGAACAGCCCGGTGTAGGTCGCCGGGTTGGAGCGCGGCGTGCGGCCGATCGGGCTCTGGTCGATATCGACGACCTTGTCGAGATGCTCCAGGCCCTTGATGCTGTCGTGCGCGGCCGCTTCCAGCGTGGTGGCACCGTTGAGTGCGGTAGCGCTCAACGGGAACAGCGTGTTGTTGATCAGCGTGGATTTGCCGGAGCCGGAAACGCCGGTCACGCAGGTCAGCAGGCCGATCGGAATTTCCAGATCGACATTGCGCAGGTTGTTGCCGCGCGCGCCTTTGAGCGACAGCGTCAGCTTCTTGTTGCGCGGCGTGCGTTTGGCCGGTACTTCGATCTTCACCCGGCCCGACAGATATTTACCGGTCAACGAGTCCGGGTGCGCCATGACTTCGGCGGGCGTTCCTTCCGCCACGATCTGCCCGCCATGCACGCCGGCACCCGGGCCGATATCCACTACATAGTCGGCCAGGCGAATCGCGTCTTCATCGTGTTCGACCACAATCACCGTGTTGCCGATATCGCGCAGGTGCTTGAGGGTGCCGAGCAAGCGGTCGTTATCGCGCTGGTGCAAGCCAATGGAGGGTTCGTCGAGGATGTACAGCACTCCGACCAGACCGGCGCCGATCTGGCTGGCCAGACGAATCCGCTGTGCCTCGCCGCCGGACAATGTGTCAGCGCTGCGGTCGAGGGACAGATAGTCGAGGCCGACGTTGACCAGAAACTGCAGGCGCTCGCGGATTTCCTTGAGGATCTTGTCGGCGATCTCGCCACGCCGGCCGGTCATCTTCAGCTCGCCGAAGTACTCGCAGGCATCGCCGATCGGCAGGTTGGTCACCGCCGGCAAGGTTTTCTCGCCGACCCAAACGTGCCGCGCTTCACGACGCAGACGGGTGCCACGGCAATCCGGGCAGGCCTGGGTGCTGAGGAACTTGGCCAACTCTTCGCGGACGCTGGCCGATTCGGTTTCGCGGTAGCGGCGCTCAAGGTTCGGCACGATGCCTTCGAACGGATGCGAACGTTTGACGATGTCGCCGCGGTCGTTGAGGTACTTGAAGTCGACATTCTGTGAGCCGCTGCCGTGCAGGATGTGCTTCTGCTGTTCGGCGGTCAGCTCGTTGAATGGCTTCTCAAGACTGAACTTGTAGTGCGAGGCCAGTGAGCCGAGCATCTGGAAGTAATAGACGTTGCGCCGGTCCCAGCCGCGAATCGCGCCCTCGGCCAGGGTCAGTTCACCGTTGACCAGGCGCTTGATGTCGAAGAACTGTTTCACACCCAGACCATCACAGGTCGGGCAGGCGCCAGCCGGGTTGTTGAAAGAGAACAGCTTCGGCTCGAGCTCGCTGATCGCGTGGCCGCAGATCGGGCAGGCAAAACGCGCAGAGAAGATCATCTCTTCGCCCGGCTCATCGTCCATCGGCGCCACCAGGGCAATGCCGTCCGCCAGCTTGAGAGCGGTTTCGAACGATTCGGCCAGACGCTGCTGCAGGTCGGCACGGACCTTGAAACGGTCGACGATGACATCGATCGAGTGCTTCTTCTGTTTGTCCAGTTTCGGCAGCTCGTCGAGCTCGCAGATGCGGCCATTGACCCGCGCCCGGACGAAGCCTTGGGCGCGCAGCTCTTCGAACACCGACAGGTGTTCACCTTTGCGTTCGCGAACAACCGGCGCCAGCAACATCAGCTTGCTGCCTTCCGGCTGCGCCAGCACCAGGTCAACCATCTGGCTGACGGTCTGCGCTTCCAGCGGAATGTCGTGATCCGGGCAGCGTGGCGTACCGACGCGTGCATACAGCAAACGCAGGTAATCGTAGATTTCAGTGATGGTGCCGACCGTGGAGCGCGGGTTGTGCGAGGTCGACTTCTGCTCGATGGAGATGGCCGGCGACAAACCTTCAATGGTGTCGACGTCGGGTTTTTCCATCATCGACAGGAACTGTCGGGCGTAGGCCGACAGGGATTCGACATAGCGGCGCTGACCTTCGGCGTACAGCGTGTCGAAGGCCAGGGACGACTTGCCGGATCCGGACAGGCCGGTGATGACGATCAGTTTGTCCCGTGGCAGGGTCAGGTCGATGTTCTTCAGGTTGTGGGTACGGGCCCCACGTATCAGGATCTTGTCCAAAGTGGCCTCGCTCGGCGGGCGTCGAAAACGTAGGAGTATACGGGCAAATACTGGATGGATGCACACTATCAAACGAAGGGTTTTTTGCCTTGCATGAAGAGAGTTTCATCTATACGCGTCATAGCGTCGCGATATACCCCGTCTTTCGATGGGACTGGTAGAATCGCCGCCGGTTCACACGAGGTTTTTCCATGCACGATCCCCACAGCGAACGCATGAGTGGCAGCGAGACCCGCGCAGCGAGCGGCCTGGCCCTGGTGTTCGCCTCCCGTATGCTTGGCATGTTCATGGTGTTGCCGGTCCTGGCGACCTACGGCATGGACCTGGCGGGAGCGACCCCGGCCCTGATCGGGCTGGCGATTGGCGCTTACGGCCTGACCCAGGCGATTTTCCAGATTCCGTTCGGGATCATTTCCGACCGCATCGGCCGGCGTCCGGTGATTTTCCTCGGGCTGATCGTTTTCGCCCTCGGCAGTGTGCTGGCGGCTCAGGCCGATTCGATCTGGGGCGTGATTGCCGGACGCATCCTGCAGGGGGCCGGGGCAATTTCTGCGGCGGTGATGGCGTTGCTTTCCGACCTGACCCGTGAACAACACCGCACCAAAGCCATGGCCATGATTGGCATGACCATCGGTCTGTCGTTCGCGGTGGCGATGGTGGTCGGGCCGTTGTTGACCCGGGCCTTTGGCCTGTCCGGACTGTTTCTGGCCACTGGCGGCATGGCGCTGGTCGGCATCCTGATCATTATGTTCATGGTGCCGAAATCCACCGGGCCGCTGAGCCATCGTGAATCCGGCGTGGCGCGTCAGGCCTTGATGCCGACACTCAAGCATCCGGATCTGTTGCGCCTGGACCTCGGCATCTTTGTGTTACATGCCATGTTGATGTCCAGCTTCGTTGCCTTGCCGCTGGCACTGGTGGAAAAAGCCGGGTTGCCCAAGGAGCAGCACTGGTGGGTCTATCTCACCGCGCTGCTGATCTCTTTCTTCGCCATGATTCCGTTCATCATCTACGGCGAGAAGAAACGCAAAATGAAACGAATCTTGCTCGGCGCCGTCCTGACGCTGATGCTCACTGAGCTATTCTTCTGGCAGTTCGGTGACAGCTTGCGGGCGCTGGTGATCGGCACGGTGGTATTCTTCACCGCGTTCAACCTGCTGGAGGCTTCGCTGCCGTCGCTGATCAGCAAGGTTTCACCGGCAGGCGGGAAGGGCACGGCGATGGGCGTGTATTCCACCAGCCAATTCCTCGGTTCGGCACTCGGCGGGATACTCGGCGGCTGGCTGTTTCAGCATGGCGGTCTGTCGGTTGTGTTCCTTGGATGTGCCGGTCTGGCTGCCATCTGGCTGGCCTTTGCTGTTACCATGCGCGAACCACCCTATGTGACGAGCCTGCGCTTGCCGTTGTCGCCCGAGGCGATCCGCGAAGCGGGTCTGGTCGAGCGCCTCAAGGCCCTCGTAGGGGTAACAGATGCAGTGATAGTTGCTGATGAAGCAGCTGTTTACATCAAACTGGACAAAGAATTAGTGGATCGCGACACCCTCGAACGCCTGGTGAACAACCCGGCCGGGGCTGCTTGCGAAGCCTAGGAGAACGTTATGGCCCGTGGGGTTAACAAAGTCATATTGGTCGGCACTTGCGGCCAGGATCCCGAAGTTCGCTACCTGCCTAACGGTAACGCCGTGACCAACCTGAGTCTGGCAACCAGCGAACAGTGGACCGACAAGCAAACCGGTCAGAAGGTCGAGAAGACCGAGTGGCACCGTGTTTCGATGTTCGGCAAGGTTGCGGAAATCGCCGGCGAATACCTGCGTAAAGGTTCGCAGGTGTACATCGAAGGCAAACTGCAGACCCGCGAGTGGGAAAAAGACGGTATCAAGCGTTACACCACTGAAATCGTGGTCGACATGCAAGGCACCATGCAACTGCTCGGTGGCCGTCCACAACAGGGCGACCAGCAAGGCGGTGGCAACAACTATCAGCAGCAGGCGCCACGTCAACAGGCTCCGCGTCCGCAGCAATCGGCTCCGCAACAGCGTCCAGCCCCGGCTCCACAGCAGGCTGCACCGCAACCGGCTCCGGATTTCGACAGTTTCGATGACGATATTCCGTTCTGATTGGATGTTGCATCCACGCTGGATAAAAAAGGCCCGTCGTTCAAAACGACGGGCCTTTTTTGTGGGCGCGGATGCATGCCTCAGTCGAGGATCAGGTGCGGCAGAAACCGGCTCGAATCCTTGGTAATCAGACTATTGTCCTCCCGCACGCCGATCCCCGCCGCCTGATCACCAATCACCCAGGAGCCGATCAGCGTGTAGCTGTCGTCGAACTTCGGCAATGGCGCAAATTCCTGCAGGATGAATGGCGCATCGGTGTAGGGCCCGTCTTCTTTGACGATCAGACCTTCTGCCGTGTGCAGTTCGATATTGGCGCCTTCGCGGGAGAAGTACGGTTTGCGCACCCAACCCTTGGGCACCGCACTGGCCGGATTCGGATCAAGGTGCGCCGCCAGCAGGTTCGGGTGGCCCTGGTGGAGTTCCCACAGCAGCGGCAGCGCGCCTTTGTTCGACAGGATCGACTTCCATGCCGGTTCGAAAAACTGTGTATCGCACTCGGCGATCGCCGCACCGAACGGCTCGTGGAAGATGAATTCCCAGGCGTGCAGTTTGAACAGGTGCGGGATCCAGCGATCCTCAAGGTCAACGAAGCGACCCTCGGCGGTCAGGCCGATGTCTTCGATGTCGATGTGCCGGGATTCGATGCCGACCTTTTCCGCGATCAGGCGCAGGTAGTCGGTCGTGCCTTTGTCCTCGACCGAGTCTTTCATCGAGGCAAAGTAGAACGGACGCTTGAGCTGCAACTCGGCAAACGCCTGATGCAGCCTGGTATCGATGCTGTTGAACTGGTCGGCGTGGCGCGGCAACATTCCGCGATCGATGCATTGCTCCAGCCAACCCCACTGAAACGCCGCCGCCTCATAGAGGCTGGTCGGCGTGTCGTAGTTGAGCTCCAGCAGTTTGGCAGGGCCATTGCCGCTGTAGGAAAAGTCCATGCGTCCGTACAGATGCGGATGACCTTCCAGCCAGGAAGTACGAATCATGTCGTAGTACGACGCCGGGATGCTCAGGCGATCCAGCAGCTCTTCGCTGTGCACCACGCGGTCGACCAGATCCATGCACATCTCGTGCAGTTCGGTGGTCGGGTCCTCCAGGTCGTTTTCGATCTGCGCGAGCGTGAACTGGTAGTAGGCGCGTTCGTCCCAGTACGGCTCGTCGTCAATGGTGTGGAACAGAAAGCCGAGACTTTCGGCTGTCTGTTTCCAGTCGGGGCGCTCGGCGCAGTGGATCTTTTTCATGGTCAGCTGCTCGAGCGTCCGGAACTGCTGCCCCAGCCACCCCAGCCGCTGCGAGCGGAAGACTGGCTGCCGAAGCCGCCACGGGAGGTCGACGAGGCGACGTTCACCGGTTTGCTTTTGCTGCTCTCGTAGTCCGGTTGACTGCGCGGCGCCGATTCGATTTTGCGGTACTGCGTCGAGGTGTTGTAGGTCTGACGCGTGTCGCGATCGCGGTAAACGGTGCGGTTGGCGTTGTTGCTCATCGCATTGCCGATCAGCCAGCCCGTGAGCCAACCGTTGCCGCCGCCACCAGAGGCGTGGGAAGTGCTTTGCGCGTTCTGCGCAGCCGCTGCTTCACCGGCAGGTATCTGCGCGTTGGCAAGCGCATTCAGGTCCTGCGGGGGCTCGCCGTTCTGCGGTACCTTGAAACCGCCGAGTTTGGGCACGAAGCGGCCGTCGGAGTTTTTCTGGCACCAGTCGGCGGCGAAGTCAGCGTCGCACGTGGCCTTGTCGGCGTAGGCCGGGGCAATGCGTCGGTGCTCGGTCAATGCCGCGACGTAGGCGTTGGAGCAGACATCGGCCGCCACTTCGGCGCCGACGCACTCCTCGACCGATTGAAAGCGTTGCTGATCCTGCGCGGCAACCTCGCCGGAAATCGCCAGCGCCACCGAAGCGGCGAGGGACAGTTGAACGTACTTGCTGCGTTTCATCGAAGGCTTCCTGCCGATCAGTTGGACGGGGTCATGCACGCGGCATTGAGCATGCCGACACTGATGGCCACTGCGGCCACGTAGATACCCGAAGCGATTTCACCGTTGGCGATCCGCCTGGAGGTGCCTTTGAGAACCAGGCCGGTGGCGAGGAACGCGAGCAATTGCACCACCGCCGCAATCACTGCCCACAGCACGAAATCGAGGACGTTGACCGAAAACGCGATGACATTGCTGGCCGGAATCGCAAAACCGATGATCGCGCCGGACAGGGCGATCGCGGCAGCGATGTTGCCGGAGCGGATCAGCTCAAATTCCTTGTGGGGCGTGATGCGCGTGTAGACGAACTGAAACAGCATGAACAGCAGCACAGCGCCGATCAGGTAGACGACGAAACCGACCAGCGCGGTCTTGTTCAGGGAAACGGCCAGCACTTCCAGCATGGAAAACTTCCTTTTTAAATGGTGCTCAGATCAGTCGTGTACAGCGAAATGCCCAGCGAGGTGCTCAGGCTGACGGTGCCTTCTTCGTCCTGTTCGACGGAGAACAGCAGCAATTCGCGGCGATCGGTCAGGCCGGTCTCGCGCGCATAAAGCATGGAGTGGTGTTCGATGGTGTAACTCTCGTCCGGATTGACCACGTGTTCGGTCAGCGGGACCAGTTCGGTCTGGCCTTGTTCGGTGCCCCATTCGCGGCTGTACTGGACGCCGTCGTGGGTGTAGGTCGGCAGGCCGATCGGGCTTGCAGGACCGGCCAGGCGCTGGAGCTCGGCGTCACTGTTGACGGTCACGTAGTTGAGGTAGTTGAACAGGGTGACCGACTCGATCTGGTCGTCACCGGTGACGTGGATCTGCAGCCAGAAATCCTCGTTGTTGAGGTAGTAGCGATGCAGTTTGTTGGATTGGCCAAGGTCGATCCAGCCAGCGCTCCAGATTGCCTCTGCCGCCGGAACCTGCACTGAGGTGCTGCCATCAAGCAGCAAGGCCAGGGTCGAATCGAATCGCACGCCTTTGCCCTGTGCCATTCCGAGTGGGCCGCCGGCTACCGGAGCGGGCGCAGCCGGCTGCCAGTTGCTGGTGCCCAGCAAATCTTTTAACCATCCCATGGGTACATTCCTTGAGGCGGGTGGAGGTATTCGTCGGTAAAAAAAACGTCGCTAGTGTACCGGGCCGGGCGACGAACGAGCAGGCACAATGCAAATATTCCGGGTGCAAAAAACCTGTAGGAGCTGCCGCAGGCTGCGATCTTTTGATCTGGATTGAAGATCAAAAGATCGCAGCCTGCGGCAGCTCCTACAGGAGAGCGATTTTACTGCGCGGACTTCTGTTTCAGCCGCTCAAGAATCGCATTGGCGCTGCCTTCGTTCGGCGTGATGCCGGCGTCGCGCAGTTTGCGCTCCAGGTCGTTGCCGGTCGAAGCGTCGGCCAGTTCGTCGGCGGCGCTCAGCTCGGCAGCGCGTTGCTGCTGCTTGGCCTGCAGACGGTTCAGCGTGCCGACGGCGGTTTCCAGTTTGCCGTTGGCGCCGCCGCTGGCGATGGACGCGCTGACCTGCGCCTTCTGCACGCTTTCACGGGCCTTGGCCATGTCCACTTGCTGGCGCAGGCTCTTGATCCGCGACTCGGCCTTGGTAATGTCCTTGCGCATGTTTTCGGCGTAGGTGCCGAACTCGTCGCTCTGGGCTTTCTCGGCGGTCAGATCGTTGGTCAGGGTCGAAATCGCTTCGGCCACTTCCATGGCCAGGTCTTCGCGGCCGGCGTTCAGCGCGGCAACCGCCTTGGCTTCCAGGTCCTTGATCTTGGCGTCGTACTCGCTCACGCGGTCGGCGGCCAGCTTGTGCTTGGCCATGATGGTGACCAGCTCGCGGCGCGCGTTCGACAGCGCGGTGTCAGCGTCGCGGATCTCCTGATCGAGGATGCGCAGGGCCTGCTGGTCGACGATCGCTTCGCCGACTTCATTGGCGCCGCCGCGCAGAGCGGTGAACAACTTGCTCCAGATGGACTGAGTCATTGGATATTCCCTGTTGATTACTTGAAGAAGTGTTCGAAGGCTTCGCTCGCGCGCTGCACGTTGTCGACCAGGGTTTTCACCTCGGTGACGACGTTGGTCAGGCTCGAGTCGGCGCTGAGAGCGCCAAACATGTTGTAAACGGTCTGACCATTGGGCATCGACTCGATGCCGATCGATGACAGCGGGAACATTTCCCGGCTGCGCAGCACGGCGTCGTTGAAGGCGCGCACGTCAGTGATCGAATCGATGTCCACCAGCACGGTGTCGACGATGATCTGCTGACCGGCCACGGCGATGTGAATCGGCAGACCGCCGAATTCGTTCATTTCCAGCTTGATGCTGGGTTCGGAGCTCTGGATCAGAGACAGCGTGATCTCGTGCGAAGCCACCTCGTCCAGTGCCTTGAGGGCGTTGAAGAGGCTATCGATGTTCCAGTTGTTGCCTGCGCTCATGTAATTCTCCGACATGAATGAGCCAGCCAGAATCGGTTGGCGTAGCTGTTGCTCCATCTGCTTGAGCAAGCTTCGGTTTTCCGGAAGCACCCAAGTTTCGTGTTTCACATAACCGGCGGCAGCCAGGCCCGCGCGCATCTGCTTCATGTAGAAGCTCGACGGTTTTTTCGCGGACGATTTCGAGCGCTCTCCCTTTGGGCTCTCTGACGCAACAGTGGGGGAGCGGCTTTTCATGGCAATGACTCCGTTATGAACATCTCACGCGTGAGCCACACTACAACCAATTCAGAGTGCCATCAATGGCTCACGCGTGAGATTTTCATGACAGACGAAAAAACGCCCGCAACGTGGCGGGCGCAAGTTTTTACCGGGTGTGTCGTGATGGATCAGCGCCCCAGAAACTCCTCCGCCGAGACCACGCTGGCGTAAGCGAAACCCAGTGCCGACATGAATGCCGCGTGGACCTGAGCGGCAGGCACCGTGACCCCGTTGAATTCCAGGTCACGGCAGGCGCAGGCGTCGTGGATTACCGTGACGCCGTAGCCCAGGTCCGCTGCCGCACGGGCGATGCCGTCGATGCACATGTGGCTCATGCTGCCGACAATCACCAGATCCCTGATGCCTTGTTCATCGAGAATCGATTGCAACTCGGTCTCCCGGAACGAATTGACGAAGTGCTTGAGCACCACCGGTTCGTCCGGACGATTGAGTACTTTGGGATGCAGTTTTGCGCCGTCCGAGCCCGGGGTAAAAAACGGCGCGTCGGCCGAAGTGAATTCGTGGCGAATGTGCACCACCGGATCGCCCGCTTCGCGGAACGCGGCGAGCAGCCGTGCGGCGTTGTCGGCGGCGGCTTCAGCCCCCACCAGCGGCCACTTGCCTTGGGGGAAGTAGTCGTTCTGGATATCGACTACGATGAGCGCTTGTCTGGTCATGGTGTGTCCTCGATGCATGGGCTGGAAGTGGATTCAGTATTGGCGCTGGCCGACGTTTCGAGGATTGGCCGGACCGACAATAAGCAGGGGAAAACTGACATGGGCGCAGAAAGGGCCGCCACGGTGGAACTGGGCGTACTGATGTACCCGGGCGTGCAACTGGCGGCGGTGCATGGGCTGAACGATCTGTTTGCGGTCGCCAACCGGATCGCTGCCGAGCGTCAGGCGGCGCAGTTACCGGTGCTGCGCGTCAGTCACTGGAAAGCCGACGCCGAGCAGACGCCGCAGCGGGTGTACGACAGTCATCCCGGCGCTGACAGTCATTTGCTGGCAGTGCTGATTCCACCGTCCCTCGGCAGCTTTTCTGCGGCCAGCGTTTCAGCGCAATGGTTGCAATGGCTACGTGATCAGCATGCCCGTGGTGCAACCCTCGGCGGTGTCTGTGTGGGGTCGATGCTGCTGGCCGAAAGCGGTCTGCTCGACGGGCGTAGCGCCACCACGCACTGGACCTCGGCCAAGGCGTTTGCCGAGCGTTATCCGAACATCCGGCTCAAGGCGGATACGCCGATTGTCGATGACGGCGACTTGATCACCACCGCCGGGCTGATGGCCTGGTCGGAACTGGGCTTGCGCCTGGTCGACCGGCTGCTCGGGCCGAGCATCGCCAGCGGCACCGCGCGCTTTCTGGTGATGGAGCACAGCGACAGCGCCAGTGCCTGCGGGAGCAATTTTGCACCGATCCTCAGTCATGGCGACGCGGCGATTCTCAAGGTTCAGCATTGGCTGCAGAGCACCGGCGCCACTGATGTTTCGCTGACCTCGATGGCAGAGCGGGCAGGCCTGGAGGAGCGCACATTTTTGCGGCGCTTCCGTGCGGCGACCGGGTTGAAACCGACCGAGTATTGCCAGCATCTGCGGGTCGGCAAGGCACGAGAGTTGCTGGAATACAGCAACGGCACTATCGATCACATTGCATGGACTGTGGGCTATCAGGACCCCGGCGCGTTTCGCGCGATCTTCAAGAAAATCACCGGACTGACGCCAAGTGATTATCGGGCGCGGTTTGGTGTCTCGGGATAGTCCAGACACGCCATGACCTGTGGAAGCAAGCCCCCACCCGCATTGAAATCTGGGGCTGCTGAAATCGTGCAAATTACCGGATCCTGACGCCCGGTCGTGCAGATTGAAACGGGCGTGATGCCATCACGTTTTCGGCAAGCATTTGATCTGCCGAAGTTTTCCACAGCCCCCCGATTGGCCTGATCTCTGCACCGTTCATCACTCCATTCACCCATCGCTGCAAGGGGGACGCATGACCCCGACGCCAGGCAGAAAAATCGTCGTCGCGCACTCGGTGCGCGCTGGCGCGCCACACCATGAAGTGCAGACCAACAAGGCGCTGGCCCGTTGGCTGGCGCAGATTCTCGGGCTCAGATTTGCTGGCAGCTACGACCCGGAAAAACACCGCGGTCGTGATCTGTACTGGGTGCCGACGCAAACCATTGTCGGCGCCGGACAGGCACAGGCCTTGGGCATCAAAAGCGCGGATGATTTATGGGGCGGATTCGTCGAACACGATTTCATCTGCACCAAAGCCATCAGTCACGGCCTGCGCAGCCATCTGGCCTACGCGCCGCAAGGCTGGGCGCCGCAGTTCTGCGAGCGTGTGCGCGACGTGGTGCTCGATGGCTTGACCGTGTTTGCCCTGGAGGACGCGCGGCCCGCCGCCGAACACCTGCTGTACAGCGGCCCCATTCGCCTCAAGCCGATTCACGCCTGTGCCGGTCGCGGTCAGGAAGTTATCAACAGCCTCGACGCGTTCGACGAGGTCCTCGCTCGAGTGGATGCAGCAGCGTTGTTCCGCGATGGCGTGGTGCTGGAGCAGGACTTGAGCAAGGTCGTCACCCACAGCGTCGGTCAGTCATTCATCGGCGGCAAGGTGCTGAGCTACTGCGGTGATCAATACTTGACCAAGGATGCCCATGGCGAAGACGTATATGGTGGTTCGAATCTGTTGGTAGTGCAGGGCGGCTACGAAGATCTGCTGGCGTTGGACTTGCCGGATGACGTGCGACTGGCCATCAAGCAGGCCCAGATTTTCGACCGGGCGGCGGATGAGGCTTATCCAGATTTCTACGCCTCGCGGCGCAACTACGACATCGCTCAAGGCCTGGACAGCAATGGCAAACCGCGCAGCGGTGTGCTCGAACAATCCTGGCGCATGGGCGGTGCCAGCAGCGCTGAACTGGCCGCGCTGCAGAGCTTTGTCAACGCTCCGCAGATGCGGGCGATCCGTGTGTCGACCGTAGAAACCTACGGTGATCAAAGCCTGCCGGCGGACGCCATCGAAATCTATCGCGGCCCGGCCGAGAACAGCGACTTTCTCCTCAAATACGTAACGGTCAAATCCTATGACGGCTAGAAGCGAAAGCATTCAGATCGACATTGATGACGAACAGATGAGCGGGACGTTTCTCAGTCCCAAATCGAAAGTCCCCGGCGTGTTGTTTGTGCACGGCTGGGGTGGCAGCCAGGAGCGTGATCTGGAGCGCGCCAAGGGCATCGCCGGGCTGGGTTGTGTGTGCCTGACCTTCGACCTGCGCGGACACACCGGTGGCACCGGCATTCCGCTGACCCGGGTGACGCGCGAAGACAACCTGCGTGACTTGCTCGCGGCCTACGATCGCCTGTTGGCGCATCCGGCGCTCGACACCTCGGCGATTGCGGTAGTCGGCACCAGTTATGGCGGCTATCTCGCGTCGATTCTCACCTCGCTGCGCCCGGTGCGCTGGCTGGCGCTGCGAGTGCCGGCGCTGTATCGCGACGAGCAATGGCATACACCCAAGCGGGATCTGGACAAGGCTGATCTGCGTGACTATCGGGCGACGCTGGTGCGTGCCGACAGTAACCGCGCCTTGCACGCCTGTTCGCAGTTCACCGGGGATGTGTTGTTGGTGGAATCGGAAACCGACGACTACGTGCCGCACGCCACGATCATGAGTTACCGCGCCGCGTGTCAGCAGACGCATTCGCTGACGCACCGGATCATCGACGGTGCTGACCATGCGCTGAGCGACCCGGTTTCGCAGCAGGCCTACACCTCGATTCTGGTGGACTGGATTACCGAGATGGTGGTGGGTGAGCGGTTGAGCATTATTCAGTCCACATAGTGTGTTTTGTCTTTTCGGATGCCTTCGCGAGCAAGCCATTACCAAAAACTCAGGAGGGCGTCTTCTCGATCCGCAACGCCTTCGCCTTGGCCTCGACCAGCAGGTACATCACCACGGTGATCAACAACGGCAAAAGAAAATAAATCGCCCGATACGCCAGCAATCCCGCCACCAGACTGCCCCGCGAAACTTCGTGCTGCAGCAGCGCGACGAACACCGCTTCCAACACTCCAAGCCCCGCCGGAATGTGCGTGATGACCCCGGCAATCGCACTGATCAACAGCACGCCAAGCACCAATGGATAATCCAGCTTGCCCGGCAGCAAGGTGAAAATCACCGCCGCCATCAACGACCAGTTCAGCGCCCCCAGCAGCAGTTGCAGGACGGCCATGCGCAGGGACGGCAGGTTGATTTCCACCCCGCGAATCGACCACTCGCGGCGCTTGGAGAACTGGCACGCGGCGAGGTAACCGGCACTCAGCAGCAGCAACAGCACGCCAATACCCTGCAACGCATCGCTGCTGATTTTCCAGCCCGGCGGCATGCTCACCAGGCCACTGCTGAACACCACGCCGGCAATCGTCATGTAGCCGAACCAGTTGGTGGCCAGGCTCAAACCGAGAATCTTGGCGATGTTGCTTTTGCTCACCCCCAGGCGCGAATACAGCCGATAGCGCATGGCGATCCCGCCGACCCAGGCGCTGAGGTTGAGGTTGAACGCATAGCTGATGATCCCCACCGGGAGGATCTGTTTCCAGGTCAGGTCCTGGCGGATGTAGGTGCGCCCGATCAGGTCGAAGCTGGCGTAGGTGAGAAAACTCAACAGGGTCACGCCGGCGGCAATGAGCAGTGTGCGCACCTTGAAGTCGGCCAGGGTCTGCAGCACTTCCGCCCATTCGATGCGGGTGGCAAACATCGTCAGCAACACGATCAACGCGAGGAAGAACAGCAGCGTCAGTGGGCGTTTCCAGCGACTCCATCGAGAATGCACGGCGGGCGCTGCTTGCGCTGGGGATTGGCTCATGACATGTGCCCCCGAAACGGCTTGAGCCGTGGTTTGTGCGCCGGCAGCCAACCGGCCATCGCCGGGAAATGCCGCAGGAAGTGGAACACCAGAAACCCCACGGTCATGTGCCAGATCCGTCCGCGTGGCACCTTGCTCGGGTCCATCGCCTTGCAGTGGTTGTGGCTCAGGTCTTCGAGACGCTGGAACAAGTGCTGATTGAACGTGCGATCGCGGATCAGCACGTTGGCTTCAAGATTCAATGACAGGCTCAACGGGTCGAGATTGCTCGAACCGACCGTGCTCCATTCCTCATCCACCAAGGCGACTTTGCCGTGCAGCGGGCGCTGGCAATATTCGTGGATCTGCACCCCGGCCTTGAGCAGGTAGTCGTAGGTCATGCGCGCCGCCAGTTTGGCCACCAGCATGTCCGGTTGACCTTGCAGGATCAGGCGCACCTCGACGCCACGGCGCGCCGCGTTGCGGATCTCGCGCAGCAGGCGGTAGCCGGGGAAGAAATAGGCGTTGGCGATCACCACCCGGCGTTTGGCCCGGCGCAATGCGTGCAAATACACATCTTCGATGTCGGTGTGGTGCTGATCGTTGTCACGAAACACCAGGCGCACCTGACCGTCGTGATCGTTGAAAGCCATGTCTGCCCGACGCTGGCGCCGACGTTGCCACCAGAAGCGTGCGCGGCCCGGCCGACCGCTTTGCAGCAGGGCGAAATGATGGATGTCAGCGACCGCCGGCCCTTGAACCTGCACCGCGTAATCCTGCTTCGCTTCGGGGCCGAAGTCGGCCAGGTGATCGCCGGAAAAGTTGATCCCGCCAATGAACGCGATCAGTCCGTCGACCACCACGATCTTGCGGTGCAGACGGCGGAACCAGTTGGTGCGAAAACCCAGGTGCTTGGGCGCCGGATCAAACATCTGCAGGTGCACGCCGGCGTCGCTCAATGCCGCGAGATAACCGGTGGTCAACTCACCACAGCCGAAACCGTCGAGGCTGACGGTGGTGCGCACGCCGCGCCGGGCGGCGTCGATCAGGATCTGCTGCAACTCTGCGCCGACCTTGTCTTCGAAAACGATGAAGGTCTCCAGCAGGATTTCACTCTTCGCCGCACGCATGGCGTCGAACACCCGAGGGAAATATTCCTCGCCGTTTTCCAGCAACTCGACACGGTTGTTGCCCTGCCAGTTGTACTCGACATCGACAGGTCCGGGCTCGCGTACCGGCGGGTTGATGCTGATCGGTTCCACGGCGGATTTCTCCAGCGGTGCGCTGCTCATAGTTCGATCTCCACCGATAACGGGGCGTGGTCGGAAAGGTGTGACCAAGGCCGTGTTGTCAACACGTTTGGCTGGCTGGCCTTGAGGTTACGTACGTAGATGCGGTCCAGGCGCAGGATCGGCAGACGTGCCGGAAAACTGCGCGCCGGTTTGCCGTGATGTTCGGCGAACACTTCGCGCAGGCCGCAGGGCTCGAGCAGCGCATCGGCGCGCTGGCGCCAGTCATTGAAGTCACCGGCGACGATCACGGGAGCATCAGCCGGCAGTTGCGCGATGCGCTCGCGCAGCAGCTTCAGTTGCGCATTGCGATGGCTTTCGCGCAGGCCCAGATGCACGCAGATCGCATGCACCTCGACGCCATCGCCCGGCAGGCGCAGCACGCAATGCAACACGCCACGGTTCTCATGGCCGCTGATCGAAACGTCGAGGTTGTCGTGGCGGATGATCTGGAATTTCGACAGCAGCGCATTGCCGTGATCGCCCTCCGGGTACACCGCGTTGCGTCCATAGGCGAATTGCGGCCACAGGCTGTCGGCGAGGAACTCGTACTGCGGCATCGTCGGCCAGTTGCTGTAGCGCTTGGGATGATGTTCATGGGTGCCGTGGACTTCTTGCAGAAACACCACGTCGGCGGCCACGCTGCGCACGGCTTCGCGCAACTCCGGGAGGATGAAACGTCGATTGAGTGCGGTGAAACCCTTGTGAGTGTTGACCGTCAGCACGGTGAAACGGCGCACCGAGGCTTCGACACGGGTCTGCTCGTCGGTGAACCCGACCGGTTCTGGAATACTCATGTCAGCACCCCTTCGGCAGCGTGTTCGCCGGGGGCGGTGGCGAGTGTTTTATCCAGCTCAAAACAGTGGAGCAACCGGCGCGCGTCGTAGGGCGCGCGGACTTTGATGTCGTTGTCGAAATAGCAGAACACTTCGCGGGACTTGCGCGCCCGGGGCTTGAGGCGTGGCGCGATCAGGTGCGCATCGCCGGGCTGTTGACCGTGGTGCCAGGCGTCGATGCGTTTGGCCCAGTGCTGCAGCGCCGATTCGCTGTAGCCGCTGGCGTAGAGTTCTTCGGCACCATGCAGGCGCAGGTAGACGAAGTCGCTGGTAAGGTCTTCGCGATACGGCCATTTGCCGGCGGTGTCGGCGATCACCAGGGCGGTGTTGTAGCGTTTCAACAAGCGCACGAAGTCGGGATCGATGAAGCTGTCGTTGCGAATTTCGACGGCATGGCGCAGCGGTTTTTTGCGCCAGGCTTTCAGGCTGGCGTGGCCGTGCAGGTGCGCGTCGTGCTGGCGGGCGAGGGCGGCGGCCGCCTCGGTATCGTGGGGCAACAATGAGAGGAAGTGTTCGAAGCGCTCGGGGTCGAATTTGAAGTTCGGCGGAAACTGCCAGAGGATCGGCCCGAGCTTTTCCTTGAGCTCCAGCACCCCGGAGGCGAAGAAATTCGCCAGCGGTTTTTCGATCTCGCGCAAGCGGCGCACGTGAGTGATGAAGCGCGGCGCCTTGACGCTGAAGACGAAGTCGTCCGGCGTTTCGCTGTACCACTGCGCATAACGTTCGGGCCGTTGCAGGGCGTAGAACGATCCATTGATTTCGATGCTGTTGACCGCCCGTGATGCGAATTGCAGTTCGCGCTTCTGGGTCAGTCCCTTCGGGTAGAAATCCCCGCGCCACGGAGCGTAGCGCCAGCCGGAAATACCGATGTGAATCGTTGCCATGCCGCCCTCCCGTCGTCAGTCCTCATACAGCCTGTGTCTGTTGATGACTGTGGGCGGTTCTGGAAAGTTTCGACGGCGTTACGGACGGTAGTCTGTAGGAGCTGCCGAAGGCTGCGATCTTTTGATGTTGTTTTTCAAGATCAAAAGATCGCAGCCTTCGGCAGCTCCTACAGGGGATCTCATTGAGACAGCTATTTGATCAGTGACCGGTGACGACTCGTCTGGTGCTTTCGGCATAGGTCGGGCCGAGCCGATCCAGTCGCCCGCTCCACGCCGTCAGCGCGAGCGCCACCAACACCACCAGCCCGCCGATCCATGCTGTGTGAATCAGGCCAAGGTGTTCGACGATCAGCCCGCCGCCCCATGCGCCACCGGCAATCCCCAGGTTGAACGCCGCGATGTTCAGCCCCGATGCCACGTCCACCGCCTGCGGCGTGTGATGTTCAGCCTGACGCACCACGTACACTTGCAGCCCCGGCACATTGCCGAACGCCACCGCGCCCCACACCAGCACCGTGGCCAGCGCCAGCCATGGGTTGCCCGCGGTGAAGGTCAGTACGAACAGCACGGCGGCGAGCAGGGCGAAGATGATTTTCAGGGCGCTGATCGGCCCACGCTTGTCCGCCATTTTGCCGCCCCAGATATTGCCGGCCGCCACCGAGACGCCGTACACCAGCAGCACCAGGCTGACGGTACTGGCGCTGAAACCGGAGATGTCCTGCAGGATCGGTGCCAGGAAGGTGAAGGCGATGAACGAGCCGCCGTAACCGATCGCGGTCATGGCGTACACCAGCAACAGGCGCGGTTGTTTCAGCACTTGCAGTTGTTGCAACAGCGACGCCGGTTTGCTGTGGGCGATGTTGTTCGGCACATACAGCAGGCTGCCGATGAAGGCGATCACACCCAGCGCCGAGACCGCGAGGAAGGTTTCACGCCAGCCGAAATGCTGACCGATGAACGTGCCCAGTGGTACGCCGGTGACCAGCGCCACGGTGAGGCCGGTGAACATGATCGCAATCGCGCTGGCGGCTTTTTCCTTGGGCACCAGGCTGGTGGCGATGGTCGAGCCGATGGAAAAGAACACCCCGTGCGCCAGGCCCGTGACGATCCGCGCCAGCACCAGCGATTCATAACTGGGCGCCAGCCAGGCCAGCAGGTTGCCGAGGGTGAACAGCACCATCAGCGACAACAGCAACAGTTTGCGCGGGACTTTGCCGGTCAGGGCGGTCAGCACCGGCGCGCCAATGGCAACGCCCAGCGCATACAGGCTGACCAGCAGGCCGGCGGACGGCAGACTGACGCCGAGGTCGGCGCCGATGGTGGGTAACAGGCCAACGATGACGAACTCGGTCGTCCCGATGGCGAAGGCGCTGAGGGTCAGCGCGAGCAAGGCAATGGGCATGACAGCACTCCGGTAGAGGTTTGAATGGAGCGCAGTGTCGGGGTTTGGCTCCTGCGGAAAAATACGGGGCCAGGTATTTGATATTTGCCGCTGACGCAAATATCCACAGTCTGCTGTGAACCCTGTGGTGAGGGGAATGCAGTGGGCACTGGGGTTATTCAGGCAAAAACCGAACTTGTCCGCCATTCACCGATCAGTTCCTTAAAGGTTCAGCCAAGAGGGATCGCAGTTTTGATCAAGTTCAGGATCGCCATTCTGCTGGGAGCGCTACTGTTTCTCGGCGCCAGCGAACTCGAAGCCGCCGCGCTGCCGGGGGTTCCGGCTGCCGCTGAAGAGCCGGCCAAACCCGAGCCGATTGTGCAGGGCGGTCTGCTCGGCGCGATCAGTTCGAGCATCGACGACGTGCAGGACAAACTCGACCTCAATGAACATCTGGTCGATGCCTGGCGCCTGCGTGCCGACCGCGCGGCGGACGAGGTCGACAAACTGGTCAACCAGCCGTCGAACCGGTCCGGCTGGAGCGTCGCCGGTGATTTCCTGATGTTGTCCGGCGTCTGGCTCGGCGCGTTTGCGCTGCTGACCGTGCTCGGCAGCCTGCTGGCCAAGCGGCTGAGTCAGGGCCGTTGGCTGCGGACCCGGCAGCGCAGTCAGGACCTGGTCGGCTACCTGCTGCCGTACACGCTGCCGGCGCTGATCTGTCTGCCGCTGACGCTGTACGTCAGCCACTTTCTGCAAGCCTCGGTGGGACGGGCGCTGGCGCTGTGTCTGGCGTACGCCACCAGCAGCGGTATTTTCTCCACTTCAATGTTGTTGTGCGTGGTGGTGATGTTCAACGTCGGGCACAAACGGCCTGCCGCGCGGATCATCCGCCACTACTGCCCGAAACCGCTGTTCCTGATCGGTTTCCTCGCGGCCCTCAGTGACGCGTTGACCAGCCCGCAGATCGCCCGTCAGCTGGGCGGCAACATCACCAGCAGCGTCGCGGTGTTCACCGGGCTGATCGCCTCGATCATCTTCGGTCTGCTGGTGATTCGCCTGCGCCGGCCGGTGGCACATCTGATTCGCAACCGGCCACTGGAACAGCGCCTGAAGCAGCCGTCGTTGCAGGAGTCACTGCGGATTTTTTCCGGGCTCTGGTACTGGCCTATCGTGTTGATGGTGCTCGTTTCGGTGGTCAATCTGATCGGCATCGGCGAGGACAATCAAAAGGCTCTGCGCTGCGCGTTGTTCACCACCGTGCTGCTGATCGGCACGGTGTTCCTCAGCACCATCCTCCAGCACCTGTTCAAGTCGCGCAAAGCCGAAGCGATCCAGCGCAGCAGCGCTTACAAGGAACGCTTTCTCAGCCTGTTGCACGCCTTGCTGCGGATCGTCATTGCGATTGCTTTCATCGATATTCTCGGGCGGATCTGGGGTGTTTCGCTGCTCGACTTTGCCCAGAGCAGCACCGTCGGCCGGGCGATCAGCAATGCGTTGAGCAGCATCGGCCTGATCTTCCTCGTCACCTGGCTGTTGTGGGTGGTGCTCGACACGGCGATTCAGGAAGCGCTGAAACCACCGGTCAGCAAACGCTCGTCGCGCCAGCCCAGCACCCGGGTGAAAACCATCCTGCCGCTGCTGCGCAACGCAATCAAAATCATCCTGGTGGTGATCTGCGCGATCACCACCATGGCTAACCTCGGGATCAACGTTGCGCCACTGTTGGCCGGTGCCGGGGTGGCCGGTCTGGCCATCGGTTTTGGCTCGCAACAACTGGTGCAGGATGTGATCACCGGGCTGTTCATCATCATTGAAGACACGCTGTCGATCGGCGACTGGGTGGTGCTCGATTCCGGGCATGCCGGCACCGTCGAAGGCCTGACCATTCGCACCCTGCGCCTGCGTGACGGCAAGGGGTTTGTGCACTCGGTGCCGTTCGGTCAGATCAAGGCAGTCACCAACCAGTCACGCCAGTTTGCCTTCGCGTTTTTCTCGGTGCAGTTCACCTACGACACCGATGTCGACAAGGCCATCGAACTGATCCGCCAGACCGGCGATTCGATCCGTGAAGACCCGTTCCTCAAGTACAACCTGCAGGGGCCGCTGGATGTATTTGGCGTGGACAGGATGGACTTGAACGGCGTAGTGCTGACCGCGCAATTCCGTACCGTGTCGGGCGGGCAGTATGCGGTGAGCCGGGCGTTCAATCAGCGTTTGAAAAAGCTTGTGGATAACAGCGCCGAGGTGCATTTCGCGCAGACTTATCCACAGCAGGTTTTGTTGCCCAGGCGGCAGGGTGAGGGGGACTGGGTAGCGAGCGAGGTGCCACAAAAGTCGAGTACTTGATGGGCGGATTGTGTAGTGGGGTTTCCGGCCTCTTCGCGGGCAAGCCCGCTCCCACAGCGTTCTGGGTGATGTTGAAATAGTAGGCACACCAAAAATCACTGTGGGAGCGAGCTTGCTCGCGAAAGGGCCGGAACTGTCGACATCAATGCCGGATCAGCTTGCTGCGCACCTGCTCCATGGCCATCTGATCCAGCTCAGTCCAGAACACCTGCTTGCCGGCAATCTCGGCAGCAACCGGCAAACCATCTTGATACACCAGCCGATTACTCACCAGTGCCGGCACTTTCGCCCCTGGCAACAACGTCCCTGCCAGGTTCAGCGGATCAACCCCGCACACCGCAACCAGACTGCCGTCATGCGCCCGGCGCCGAACCTCGCGCAGCAATGGAATCGCCTCCGGCAAGGCAAACTGCTCCCCCGCCAGACCACTGACAAAGCGCCCGCCGCGTATCTCGCCACGGGCTTCCAGCCGATGAAACGTGCGCAGCAATTCGCGCCAGCTCGGCAGCCAATCCGCTTCGCGCTCCAGCAGGCGCCAGAACACCACGCCATAGCGGCGCAGCAACGTCATGGCGACATGTTCGAGGGTTTCCGGTGACGCTATCTCAGCGCTTTCCTGCCGTGGCCCGCGGCGCAACAATGCCCAGCGCCCGGCATCGTCCATGCCACCGACAAACGCACCGCGCCCACGACGACTGCTGCGTTGCTGGCGCTTGCTCGCCGGGGTGATCAAGGCGCGCAAGCCGGCGAAGCTGTCGGCGTTTACCAGGCCGGCGCCGACCAGTTCCTGCAAGGCGATTTCCAGCTCGGTGCGCAGCAGATGCGCCTCGTGAATCAGCTCATCGAAAAACAGCGCGCCGTGCTGACTCAGCGCCTCATAAACCTTTTGCGTTTTGGGCGACAGTTCACTGACCGGCGTCTGCTCGGCCAGCGCACCCCACAAGCCGACCTGACTGCGCGGCAGCAGCACAATCGGCGTACTGCGCAACGCCGTGCCGCTGACTTTCTGTCGGGCGCTGAGGCGCGTCCACACCAGTTTGCCGTTGCGACACAGGTCATCAAGCCAGCTCGGCGAATAATCTTTCAGGCGCGCCGGGAGAAGGTCGCTGTCCCACGCCGAAGCCGCTGCCGGGTAACCTTCGAACTGGCCGACAATCGCCGGCAGCACCGCGTGCCCCTGACCGCGCGTAGCAGCGGACAGGTGCTGCCAGTCGAACAGAAAGCGCATGAAATCCTGCAACGCCACCGGCTCGATTTCCCGGCGCAGACGCTTGACCGTGTAGCGATGAATGCGCGCCAGCAGATGCCGTTCGCACCATTCTTTAACTGCTTCGCCCGGAGTGAAATGACCACGCAGCACATAGCCTTCGCGCTCCAGCCGGGCGAGCGCTTGTGCTATTTGTGCAGTGGGCAGCGCCAGCGGCTCGGCAATTGCCGGGAGCGGCAGCGGGCCGAACGCACCGAGGCGTGCGCGGACCACTTCGACCAGCGCGTCCTCGAAGGTCCACGGCTCGTTGAAGCCGGGCAGAGCCTCCTGCGGCGGGTGTAGCGTGGCGTGTGGATAAAGCGCCTGCAGGCAGGTCAGGCGTTCGCGTGCCAGCCACAACGAATGTTGAGGGTTGAGCTTCAGGCGACAGGCTCGACCACTGTCAGTCAATGTATCCAGCCATTCGCGCCAGGAGGCGTTGACCTGCGCCTCCGCCTCGCTGGCGCAGGACAGGCTCATCAGCGCCTCGTGCATTTCATCGACGTTGGCCGGCGTCGGCCATGCTTCCTCGCGCACCGCGTTGATGGCGTCGGCGTCCAGTGCCCCGAGATCATCGGTGGATTGCGGATCGCTCCAGCGTCGGTTGATCACCGCTTGGGTGCGGCGTTCTTCCAGCGGTGCATCGTCGAGAAAACTGTACGGCCGCGCGCTGAGAATTTCCGCCGCGAGCGGCGAGGGTGCCGGCAGATCGCGGCTGATCAACCGCACCTCGCCACGCTCCATGCGCCGTAGCAGCGTGAGCCAGCCGTCGCTGTCCATGGCCTCGTGCAGGCAATCGTCGAGGGTCTGTTCCACCAGCGGATGCTCGGGAACCTCCCGCTCGCCGGCGAGGTTTTCCAGGCAGGCGATCTGATCGGGGAACACGCTGGCGATCAGGTCTTCGCTTTTCATCCGCTGCAACTGCGGCGCGACTTTGCGCCCGCCGGTAAAACGCGGCAACGCCAGGGCCACGCCGGCATTCCAGCGCCAGCGCACGCCGAACAGCGGCGCGTCGAGAATCGCCTGAATCAGGATGTGCTCGGCACTGTTGCTGTGCAGGTACCGCCAGACATCATCCAGTTCGAAACTGTGGCTGGTGGACAGCGACAGGACAATCGCGTCTTCGCTGGCGGCTGCCTGCAACTCGAAGTTGAACGTGCGGCAGAAACGCTTGCGCAAGGCCAGGCCCCAGGCTCGGTTGATGCGGCTGCCGAACGGTGAATGGATGATCAACTGAGTACCGCCGGACTCATCGAAAAACCGCTCCATCAGCAGCGTGTCCTGCGAGGGCAGGGCGCCGAGGGTCAGGCGAGCGCGGGCGAGATACTCCACCAGTTGTTCGGCGCTGGCACGGTTCAGGCCGAGGGTTGCGGTCAGCCAGTCGAGCGCCGGTTGCAGATCGCCGGGGCTGGCGCCGAGCAACAGGTCGAGAGTCGCTTGCAGGCGCGCCACCGCCGCCGACAATTCATCGCTGCGCCCCGGGGCTTCGCCGAGCCAGAACGGAATGGTCGGCGGCTGGCCCTGGGCATCCTCGACCCGCACCTTGCCGGTTTCAACCCGCAGGATGCGGTAGGAGGTGTTGCCGAGCTGGAACACATCACCGGCGATGCTTTCCACGGCGAAGTCTTCATTGACGCTGCCGATGTTCAGACCCTGCGGTTCGAGCAACACGCTGTAGTCGGCATTGTCGGGGATGGTGCCGCCACTGGTCACGGCGGTCAGTTGCGCGCCGCGACGGCCACGCAGGGTGCGGCTGACGGCGTCGCGGTGCAAGTAGGCGCTGCGGATGCCCTGACGACCGTTGTAGCCTTCGGCGAGCATGGTCAGCAGCGCCTGATAGTGTTTCTCGTCGAGATCGCGGTACGGCGAGGCTTGGCGGAACAGCGCGAGCAAAGCGTCTTCGGGCCACTCCTGACAACTGACTTCGGCGATGATCTGCTGCGCCAGTACATCCAGCGGCGCTTCGGGGATGTGCAGGGTGTCGAGTTCGCCACGGCGCACGCAGTCGAGCAGCGCGGCGCACTCGATCAGGTCGTCGCGGGTGGTGGCGAACAAGCGGCCCTTGGGCGTGCCGCCAACCTGGTGCCCCGAGCGACCGACTCTTTGCAGAAACCCGGCAATCGAACGTGGCGAGGCGATCTGGCAGACCAGATCGACTTCACCGATATCGATGCCCAATTCCAGCGACGCAGTGGCGATCAGCACTTGCAACTCGCCGCGCTTGAGCCGCTGTTCGGCGTCGAGGCGGAATTCCTTGGCCAGACTGCCGTGGTGCGCGGCCACTGCGTGCTTGCCGAGACGTTCGCTGAGGTGTCGGCTCAGGCGTTCGGCGAGGCGCCGGGTATTGACGAAAATCAGCGTGGTGCGATGTTCGCGGGCCAGTTCGGCGAGCCGGTCATAAACCAGCTCCCAGACATCGTTAGCCATCACCGCCGACAACGGCACCGGCGGCACTTCGATGCCCAGATCCCGTGGCCGGGCGTGGCCGATGTCGATGATCTCGCAGGGGCGATCAGTGCCGACCAGAAACCGCGCCACGGCCTCGATCGGCTTTTGTGTGGCGGACAAGCCGATGCGGGTCAAGGGTTCGGCGCACAGCGCCTGCAGGCGCTCGAGGCTTAGCGCCAGATGACTGCCGCGTTTGCCAGCCGCGATGGCGTGAATCTCGTCGATGATCACCGTGCGTGTGTTGCCGAGCATTTTGCGCCCGGACTCGGAGCCGAGCAGCACGTACAGCGATTCCGGCGTGGTTACCAGAATGTGCGGCGCACTTTTGCGCATGGCGGCGCGGTCTTTCTGTGGCGTGTCGCCGGTGCGCACTGCCGTGGTGATGTGCAATTCGGCCAGGCCCATCTGGCGCAACTGCTCGCTGATTCCGGCCAGCGGATTTTGCAGGTTGATGCGGATGTCGTTGGACAGCGCCTTGAGCGGTGAAACGTAGACCACCAGGGTTTCGTCGGGCAGGCCCTCGGGGTTTTCCAGGCCACGGTGGACGAGGTCGTCGAGCACCGCGAGAAACGCGGTGAGGGTTTTACCGGAGCCGGTGGGCGCGGCGATCAGCGTCGAGCGGCGCTGGCGGATCAACGGCCATGCGCGGGCCTGGGCGGCGGTGACCGACGGGAAGGTGCTGCTGAACCAGGCGCTGACGGCGGGGTGAAAGCCAGTCAGGGCGGCGTCCTTGGGGATGGGCAGATTCATGCTCAAGTTATGCGGGTGGGGGCGGCAAGATGCAAGTACCGCTGGGGGATCTGCGCTGTTCATCAGGGCCTCATCGCTGGCCAGCCAGCTCCCACAGTGTTTGTTGTTGTTCAAAAGTTCGGCAATCAACACTGAACCCTGTGGGCGCTGGCTTGCCAGCGATGGAGCCAGTTGATTCAGCACAATTCCCGGCGATCTACACTTTACGGGTGACGGTTGCGCACTAAACCCGCAAAATGCAACGATTCCGGCAATTATCGATGACGGTGTCACCCGCACCGTCGCTAAAGCCATCGTTCCAATCAGACTGGGCCTGCTGACTCTATGCGAATGCGCCTTATGTTACTGGGCGGCGGAAATGCCCTTGGGCAGGCGCTGATTCGCCTCGGTGCGGAAGAAGACATCGGTTTCCTCGCCCCCCGCCCGCCAGAAGACGGCTGGGATGCCGCGAGCCTGACGCAACTGCTCGACGATACCCGTCCGGATGCGTTGATCAACCTCGCCTACTATTTCGACTGGTTCCAGGCCGAGACCGTCAGCGAAAGCCGTCTGGCCGGCCAGGAGCGCGCCATCGAACGGCTGGCCGAACTGTGCCAGCACCACAACATCATTCTTGTGCAACCGTCCAGTTACCGGGTGTTCGACGGTTCGCGGGCGACTGCCTACAGCGAAAAAGACGAGCCGGTGCCGCTGGGCCTGCGCGGCCAGGCGCTGTGGCGCATCGAGCAAAGTGTCCGCGCGACCTGCCCGCAACATGTGTTGCTGCGCTTCGGCTGGCTGCTCGACGACAGCCCTGAAGGCACCCTCGGACGCTTCCTCGCCCGCGCCGAACAGCCGGATGAATTGCTGATGGCCGATGATCGCCGGGGCAATCCGACCCCGGTGGACGATGCGGCGCGAGTGATCATTTCGGTGCTCAAGCAACTCGATTGCGCGGCGCCGCTGTGGGGCACTTACCATTACGCCGGCCACGAGGCGACCACACCGCTCGCGCTCGGTCAGGCGATTCTGACCGAAGCACGCAGCCTGCATCCGCTGGCGATCGAAGCGCCGACCGCTCAGGCCCATGCCGCGCGGCCGGATGCCGCCGAGGAACCGCAGCACGCGGTCCTCGCCTGCAAGAAAATTCTGCACACTTTCGGGATCAAGCCTCGCGCCTGGCGCGCCGCACTCCCGGCTTTACTGGATAGGTTTTATCGTCATGGCTGAAGGCCCTGTTTTAATCACCGGCGGCGCCGGTTTCATCGGCTCGCACCTGACGGATGCATTGCTCGCCACCGGCCATTCGGTGCGGATTCTCGATGATCTGTCGACCGGCAAACGCGCCAACCTGCCGCTGGACAACCCGAAGGTCGAACTGATCGTCGGTGACGTCGCCGATGCCGCGCTGGTCGCGCAGGCCATGCAAGGCTGCAGCGCCGTTGCGCATTTGGCGGCAGTCGCTTCGGTGCAGGCGTCGGTGGACGATCCGGTGAAGACGCATCAGAGCAATTTCATCGGCACCCTGAATGTCTGCGAAGCCATGCGCCAGGCCGGGGTCAAGCGTGTGCTCTACGCGTCGAGCGCAGCGGTATACGGCAACAATGGCGAAGGCGAGTCGATTGACGAAGACACGCCAAAAGCCCCGCTGACGCCGTACGCCTCGGACAAACTGGCCGGCGAGCACTACTTCGATTTCTATCGTCGCCAGCATGGTCTGGAGCCGGTGATCTTCCGCTTCTTCAACATCTTCGGCCCACGCCAGGATCCGTCCTCGCCGTATTCCGGGGTCATCAGCATCTTCAGCGAGCGGGCGCAGAAAGGTCTGCCGATCACCGTGTTCGGCGATGGTGAACAGACCCGCGATTTCCTCTATGTCGAGGATCTGGTCGATGTGCTGGTGCAGGCAATCGACAAGCCTGAGGTGGAAGTGGGCGCGATGAACGTCGGCTGGAATCAGGCGATGAACCTCAAGCAGATGTTGCAAACGCTGCAGGAAGTGGTCGGCGAACTGCCACCGGTCAGCTATGGCCCGGCGCGCGCCGGCGACATCCGTCATTCGCGGGCGAACAACGCGCGTTTGTTGCAACGCTTCAAGCTGCCAGAGCCGACGCCGATGCGTGTGGGACTGGCGCGGTTGCTGGGACGCTAAATCGAAAAAACAAAAAAGGCGCCTTTGCAGGCGCCTTTTTTGTGGGCGGGGTATCGCTTTGACGCTTGTGCAATCCCTGTGGCGAGGGAGCTCGTCGAATCGTCGCACCGTCCCGCTCGACTGCGCAGCAGTCGCAAATTCAGTCAACGCGGTTTTTCTGAAGCACCGCTTTTGCCTTGTTCAGGGCTGCTTCGCAGCCCAGCGGGAGCAAGCTCCCTCGCCACATTAGCCCGCATTCACCACCACGCAAATGTTCGAATGTTGCTTAGAACTTGTAGCCCAGACCCACCATGTACACAAACGGATCGACATCAACATTCACCTTGGCACGGGTGCCCGGTGCCACGGCGTTGTTCTCGACGGTAGCGCGAGTATCGATGTCGATGTAGCGCACCTGGGCGTTGAGCATGATGTTGTCGGTCAGCATGTAGTCGGCGCCGACCTGCCAGGCCAGGCCCCAGGAGTTTTTCGCTTTGAAGTTGCTGAAGCCGTTGGACTGGGCTTCGCTGCCGACGTGCTCGTCGTAGATCCAGGTGTAATTGATGCCGCCGCCGATGTACGGCTGGAATGGCGACTTCGCATCCAGCGGGTAGTACACGACGCTGAGGGTGGGCGGCAGGTGTTTCAGGGTGCCGAGTTTGCCGTTGGCGGCTGGCAGTGCGGTGCCTTTGATTTTTACGTCATGCTCGAACGGCGAGGCGGCCAGCAACTCGATCCCGATGTTGTTGGTCAGCATGTAAGCGAAGTTCAGACCCAGTTGGGTGTCGCTGCTCATGGTCGCCTTGCCGCCCAGGTTGGTGCCGCTCAACGGACCCTGATCGACTTTGACGCTGGAGCTGTCGGCCTTCGGGTTGACGGTAATCGCACCGGCGCGAACGATGATGTCACCGGCTTCGTGGGCTTGGGCGAGCGGGGCTGCGAGCGCGACTGCAAACAGCGAGGCGCTGAGCAAGGACTTGTTCATGGGAGCTCCAAAAGGACGTTAAAAATGTCTGATGTCCTATGGTATGAAGCCAACTGATACGGTCTTTTGACTCAGCTCAATGAAACAGTGATGCCCCGGTTTTTTGTGGAACCTTGGCCGGCCCCTTCGCTGGCAAGCCAGCTCCCACAGGTTTCGTTGGTGTTCAAAAAATCGGTGAACGACTCGATCACTGTGGGAGCTGGCTTGCCAGCGAAGGGGCCATTAAAAACATCACAGAAGTGCCGGAACTACTCCGGCAGCTCATACACATAAATCTTGTCCGCCGCCATCTGATACCCGGCATCCGCCAGTTCGCTGGTGGACGCCTTGACCTGCAGCGGTCCCTCGACCCAGTACGGCTGATACAGCTCGTCGAGCTTCACGCCCAGCTCGCTTTTCACATGCACGATCTGGTTCGACGGCGGTGGCGGCACGTGGATGCAGGCGCCGAAGTACGGCACCAGCAGGAAGTCGGTGGTGCGTCCTTCTTCATTGACTTCCAGCGGCACGATGTAGCCCGGCAGGCGGATGTTCTGCCCGTCGAGACTTTGCACGACCGGCGCGTTGGGCATGTCCTGTTTTGCCGCTGGCGCCGACTCGGCGGAGAGCGCGTCGCCCATCTTCGACAGGTCGTGCAACGGCGTCATGTTCGGCACCTCAGGCGCGGCGTCCGGCGGGATCATCTCCGACCAGGTCAGGTCTTTCGGTGCCGCTGCCCACACGGGCAGGGCGACCAGCAACAGCAGCGCAAGCACAGCGCGGGGCATGGTGAACATCCTCATAAACGGATCGACAGGCCATCGGCCAGGGATTGGCGATACGCGCGCCAGGCCGGCACGCTGCCCATCAGCAGCGCGGCCGCCAGAATGCCACCGAGCAGCGTCCATTCATACTCGCTCGGCCACGCCAACGGCAGATACAGCCCGTAATTGGCCTGTACGTAACCCTGCGCGGCGGCGATGCCGAGGTACAGCAACGCCAGTCCGGCGATTACGCCGGTCAGTGCCAGCGCGAAAGCTTCCAGCACCAGCAGACTTGCGATGTGCCACGGTCGCGCACCGACCGAACGCAAAATCGCCATCTCCCGGCGGCGCTCGTTAAGGCTGGTGAGAATCGCCGTGAGCATGCCGATCAACCCGGTCAGCACCACGAACAGCGAGACCACAAACAGGGCCTTTTCAGCGGTGCTCATCAGGCTCCACAGCTCCTGCAAAGCCACGCCCGGGAGGATCGCCAGCATTGGCTCGCCACGGAATTCGTTGATTTCGCGTTGCAGGGCGAAGGTGGAAATCTTGCTGTTGAGGCCTAGCATGAACGCGGTGATCGCCTGTGGCGTCAGATCCATGTTGCGTGCCTGATCCGCCGTGATTCGGCCGTTGCCGCGTGCCGGCACGCCGTTGTGCCAGTCGATGTGAATCGCCTCCATACCGCCGAGGCTGATGTGCAGCGTGCGATCTACTGGCGTGCCGGTGCGCTTGAGAATGCCGACCACGGTGAACGGTTTGTCATCGTGCTTGACCAGACTGATCGCCGCTACGCCGTGGGCCAGCACCAGTTGGTCGCCGAGCTTGTAATGCAGCGCTTCGGCGACTTCGGCGCCGAGCACCACTTCGAACGGGTCGGTGGCGAAGGCACGGCCGTCGGCCAGTTCCAGATGTTGCTGACGACCGTACTGGTAATGCTCGAAATAGGCTTCGGTGGTGCCCATCACCCGGTAGCCGCGATGGGAGTCGCCGAGGGACATCGGGATCGCCCACTTTACCTTCGGGTTGCTGGCGAAATGTTCGAAGCTGTCCCAACGAATGTTGTTGGTCGCGTTGCCGATGCGGAACACCGAGTACAGCAGCAAGTTCACCGAACCGGAGCGGGCGCCGACGATCAGGTCGGTGCCGCTGATGGTGCTGGCGAAACTGGCTTTGGCCTCGGTGCGCACGCGCTCGACCGCGAGCAACAGGCACACCGACAGGGCAATGGCGAACGCGGTGAGCAGGGCGGTGAAGCGGCGGTTGGCCAGGCTGGCCATGGCCAGACGAAACAGATACATCTCAGACCTCGGCAGACGTGGCGGCGCGATTGAGCTCGGCCAGGGACAGGTGACGGTCGAACAGCGGCGCCAGGCTCTGGTCGTGGCTGACGAACAACAGGCTGGAGCCGGCCTCGCGGCATTCGGCGAACAACAGACGAATGAAGTTTTCCCGGGCGTCGTAATCCAGCGCCGAGGTCGGTTCGTCGGCGATCACCAGTTCCGGCTGGCCGATCAACGCACGAGCGGCGGCGACCCGTTGCTGCTGACCGATCGACAGCGAATCGGCGCGACGGCCGAGGATGCTTTCATCCTTCAGACCCAGGTGGGCGAGCAGGGTGGCGGCAGCCTGGTCGACGCTGCCGTGACGCTGTTTCGCCCGCTCGGCACGCAGCCTGGAGAAGTGGCAGGGCAACTCGACGTTCTCGCGCACCGAAAGAAACGGCAGCAGGTTGAATTGCTGGAAGATGTAGCCGGTGTGATCGACACGAAAGCGGTCGCGGGCGCCGGCACCGAGTTCGGTCAGTTCCTGGCCGAGCAGGCGAATGCTGCCGCGCCCGGGCTTCTGCACGCCACCGAGCAGACCGAGCAGGGTGGTCTTGCCACTGCCGCTGGGGCCTTTGAGGAACAGGGTTTCGCCGGGCTCCAGGCGAAACGCCGGGATGTCCAGCAGCGGCGGGTGGCCGGGCCAGTTGAAGCCCAGGTCGGACAGTTCGATGAGTGCTTGGGTCATGGCACCAGTTTCATGTTTGATCACGGGCCCGTGTAGGAGCTGCCGAAGGCTGCGATCTTTTGATCCTGTTTTTAAAGGCAAGATCAAAAGATCGCAGCCTTCGGCAGCTCCTACAGGGGATATTTCAGGCAATCAGAATTTCAGGGCGGCAGCCTTGGCGGTCACTTCGGTGCCTTGCTGGCCGCTCGGGCCGATCAGTTGTACCTGAATTTTCTGGGTCGCCGGGAAGGTATTGAAGAGCGTCGCCAGATCCAGCGTCTTCAACGCACCCGGTGTAGCGCAGGTGAATTGATAGTGCGCATGGATTTCGCTGTGATCGTGGTGATGCGCCTCACCGCCCTTGGCATCTTCGTCGTGGTCATCATCGTCATGCTCGTCGGCCGCCGGCTTGTCGCCGAACAGCGGGCTTTGCAGTTCCTGGCTGACCACTTTGCAACCGGCGGCGGCTGGCAGGCTGAACAGCGCCAGCGGGTTTTCCAGTTTGGCGCGGGAGGCGGCGACCTTGGCCTTGTCGGCATCGCTGGTGGCGGCATGTTCGAAGCCCACCAGGTTCATCGCCGGGCTTTCCAGTTCCAGCTCCAGAGTCTGGCCGTCGAGTGCAGCATTCAGGCGGCCGACGCCATGTTCGTGGGCACCCAGGCTGCCGTGCTCGTGGTCGTGATCGTGCTCATCGGCGGCATGGGCGATGGCCAGCGGCAACAGGGCAAACGGCAAAGCGAGGAGCAGACGACGCATGGCGGTCTCCGGGAAGTAAAGTGAAGAGTTTGTTATGTAATCTTATAACGAAAGTGCGCAGAGTTTGCCCGTGCGCTTGGCGTTGCACAAGTCCCGTGGGAGCATGCAGGTCAGAAATGTGCAGGAGCGAAGCAGATGTTGCGGATACGCGGAACCGTCGGTGTGATCCCGGTGGATTTGACGGTGGAGCTGGATGACAGTGATTGGGCGAAGCTCGGCGCAGCCCTTGGCGCGCAGCCGCAGGGTGATCAGCCTGAAGCGGCATTGAGCACGCCGGCAGCGAAACCACTGAACCAGGACGATGCGTTGTGGCAGGTCACGCAGGATCTGTTGCGCAAGGCCGGGCAGCTCAGCGGGCCGGATCTGCTGGAGCAGCTTGAGGGGCTGACCGGCAGCGCCTCGGCGGGCAAGCGCCTGCTGGTGCGCCTGCGCCACAGTTCACAGGTGAAAGTGGCGAGCGGCGGCGATACGCCGCTTTACAGCTGGATCGAGTGAAACGAAAAAGATCGCAGCCTGCGGCAGCTCCTACAGTTTCATCCATGTTTTGCGGATGAACCTGTAGGAGCTGCCGCAGGCTGCGATCTTTTGATCTTAATAAAGCGCAGCGAACACTTTACGGCGGTATGCAGTCACCAGCGGATGATCATTGCCCAACAGTTCGAACACCTGCAGCAAGGTCTTGTGCGGCAGGCCTTCACCGTAGCTGCGGTTACGGATGAACAGCTTGAGCAAGGCCTCCAGCGCCGCTTCGTATTGCTGACGCGCCAGTTGCTGGATCGCCAGTTGATACACCGCTTCGTCGTCCTGCGGGTTCTGTGCAAGGCGCGCCTTGAGGTCGGCGGCATCCGGCAGGTCGCGGGCCAGGCCAAGGAATTTGATCTGCGCTTTGGCGCCGGCCAGTGCAGCCTTGTGCTCATCGCTCTTGACTGCGTCGAGCACGGTTTGCGCCTCACCCAGTTCGCCGCGTTCGGTCAGGCAGCGGGCGTAGAGGATCAGCGCTTTGGCGTTGCTGTTGTCTTCGGTGAGCATCACTACCAGCGCGGCTTCTGCTTCCGCGTAACGACCTTCATCGAACAATGCCTGAGCCTGTTCGAACGGATCGGCGGCGGCCGGCGGTGGCATCTGTACATGCGGTTCGAGCAGGGCACGCACGGCCGACTCCGGCTGCGCACCGGCAAAACCGTCGACCGGTTGGCCGTCCTTGAACAGCACCACGGTCGGCAGGCTGCGAATGCCGAAGCGGGCGACGATGTCCTGTTCGATGTCGCAGTTGACCTTGGCCAGCAGCAGTTCGCCCTGATAGCTCTCGGCAATGCCTTGCAGCATCGGCATCAACGCCTTGCACGGCGCACACCATTCGGCCCAGAAATCCACCAGCACCGGTTTGTTGAAGGAAGCTTCGATCACCGACTGGTCGAAATCGGCAGTCGTGGCGTCGAAGATGTACGGCGTTTGCTGACTCATGGGGGATCTCGTAAAAGCGTGGATGGGGCAACTATACGGCTTGGCGGGGTGTGGCCGGAAGCGGGGCAGATTTGAGAGGTGTACCGCTAGGCAGGACGCCATCGCTGGCAAGCCAGCTCCCACAGGATTCTGTGTCGTAGAAGAAATGTTGGTTCGACTCGGTCACTGTGGGAGCGGGCTTGCCCGCGATGCTTTTGGTTAGCGCCGCGCATGGTAAAGACTGACATGTCTGAACTCTTCCGGCTCCGCCAGATCCGGCAAGGTCATCGCCTCAAGCATTTCGATCCGCTCATACAGCGGATGACGAAAGTCCCGAACCCGCGAATCCGCCACCAGCGCCTCACGGCCACGGCTGAGAAATGCATCGAGTAGCGGCAGGTTCTCGCGGTCGTAGAGCACGTCCGCCACCAGAATCAGATCAAAGCGATCAGCCTCGGCAAAGAAGTCCGTCGAATAACTCATCTGCACATCATTGAGTTCAGCGTTGGCCCGACACGCAGCAATCGCCAGCGGATCCAGATCACAGGCCACCACTTCCAACGCCCCGGCCTTGACTGCCGCAATCGCGGCGATCCCGGAGCCGGCGCCGAAATCCAGCACCCGTTTGCCACGCACCCACTCGGGAAACTCCGCCAGATAACGCGCCACCGCCAGGCCGCTGGCCCAGCAGAAGCTCCAGTAGGGCGGTTCGTGGAGGATGCGCCGGGTTTCATCCGGGCTGAATTCGCGATCCATGTTATCGCCGTCGATCAGCCACAACTGCAAATCGGTGCCCGGCAATCCGCAGGCCTTGAGCCGCGCATCACCGAGCAATTCACCCAGCGCCTGTTGCAGCTCGAGCGGTACGATCATGGTGCTTTGACAAATTGCAGCTGGCCCAGCGCCTGAGTGGTCGGCTGAGTAATGGTTTGCGACGGCAGGTGCAGGATCAACTGGCCCGATTGCGTGGCACGACCGCGCAGTTCAACCCGTGCGCCAGCCGGAAAGGCTTCCGGATTGAAGCGCAGGCGGAACGGCAGGATCTGGTTGTTGCCAATCAGGCTGGAACTGGCGAGCAATTGCTGCGGACGCGATTTTTCATCGATCACCAGCAGCGCCAGTTCGACTTCGGCTCCGGCCGGCACGCCTTGCAGGGTACCGCTCAGTTCCCGTTGATAGGCAGGCAGCGGACCCAGGTCGGCGGCTTCTTTGGCTTTTTTCTGCGCCTGTTGCGGCGCCGGGCCTGGTGTTGGCGGTTGCGGTTTGGGTTTATCGCTACCGCAGGCCACCAGCAGGGCGAAAAGACTGAGCAAAACGAGCGGTCGTAGCGACATTGGCAGCTCCAGAAAATGAAATCCGTGGATCAAACGATCATGGCAGTCTGTATACCGCAAACCCTATGGCTTGTCTTGCCACCGGGATGCGCTACCATGGCCCTCCCTTTTTTTGTTGCCAGCCACCATGCACTGTCCCTTCTGCGGTGCCAACGACACCAAGGTCATCGACTCGCGTCTGGTCGCCGAGGGCGAACAGGTGCGCCGCCGGCGTGAATGCCTGGCCTGCGGCGAACGTTTCACGACATTCGAGACGGCCGAACTGGTGTTGCCGCGCCTGATCAAAACCGACGGCAGCCGCCAACCGTTCGACGAAGAAAAACTCCGCGCCGGCATGCAACGCGCCCTGGAGAAACGTCCGGTGAGCGTCGAGCGTCTCGAATCCTCCCTGGTCCACATCAAGCACAAGCTGCGCGCCACCGGCGAGCGCGAGGTCAAATCCCTCGTGGTCGGCGAACTGGTGATGGCCGAGCTGCAAAAGCTTGATGAAGTCGCCTATATCCGTTTCGCTTCGGTTTACCGACGCTTTCAGGACCTCAACGAATTCCGCGAAGAGATCGACCGCCTCGCCCGCGAACCGGTGAAAGAATGACCAGTGCCGCCGAGCAGGCGATCCTTGACGCCCGTTTCATGACCCGCGCGCTGGAACTGGCGCGCAAGGGCCACTACACCACCCATCCCAATCCCCGGGTTGGCTGCGTGATCGTCAAGGACGGGCAGATTGTCGGCGAAGGCTTTCACGAGCGTGCCGGTGAACCCCACGCTGAAGTCCACGCCTTGCGCGCAGCCGGTGAGCTGGCCCGGGGCGCCACGGCTTACGTGACCCTCGAACCGTGCAGCCACCATGGCCGCACGCCGCCGTGCGCCGATGCGCTGGTAAATGCCGGAGTTGCCCGGGTGGTCGCCGCGATGCGCGATCCGAATCCGCAGGTCGCCGGACGTGGCTTGCAGCGCCTGGCCGATGCCGGCATCGCCACCGAAAGCGGCGTGCTGGAAGCCGCAGCACGTCAACTCAATCAAGGTTTTCTGAAGCGCATGGAACACGGCTTGCCGTTCGTGCGGGTCAAGCTGGCCATGAGTCTCGACGGTCGTACGGCGATGGACAGTGGCGAAAGCCAATGGATCACCGGCCCGGCTGCGCGTTCCGCCGTGCAGCGTCTGCGCGCGCAGGCTGCTGTGGTGCTGACCGGGGCCGACACGGTGCTGGCCGACGGTGCGCGCCTGACCGTGCGCGCCGACGAACTGGGTCTGGATGCGGAACAAACCGCACAGGCCATGAGCCGTCCGCCGCTGCGGGTGCTGATCGACGGGCGCCTGCGGGTGCCGCTGGATGCGCCGTTCTTCAAGGCCGGCCCGGCGCTGGTCGCCACCTGCATGGCGGTCGAAGAGCAATACGCCAATGGCCCGGAGTGTCTGATCGTGCCGGGCGATGACGGTCAGGTCGATCTGCATCAACTGCTCATCGAACTGGCCAACCGTGGCGTCAACGAAGTGCTGGTCGAGGCCGGCCCGCGTCTGGCCGGCGCGTTCGCGCAGCGCGGTCTGGTCGACGAGTTCGTGATCTTCATCGCCGGCAAGTTTCTCGGTTCCACGGCGCGGCCGCTGCTGGACTGGCCGCTGGTCTATATGAAGGACGCTCCGGAGCTGAAAATCACTGAAATCCGCGCGGTTGGCGATGACTGGCGAGTCACTGCGACGCCAGTCGTTTCGGCGAGCGTATAATTCCCGGCCATCGCCTTAGCGCTGGCTTCGTTCTCAAGGAGAACCCCATGTTTACCGGCATCATCGAATCCATCGGCAGTATCCGTGCACTGACCCCCAAGGGCGGTGATGTGCGGGTGCATGTCGAAACCGGCAAGCTCGACCTGAGCGACGTCAAACTCGGCGACAGCATCGCCGTCAACGGCGTGTGCCTGACCGCGGTTGAATTGCCGGGCAACGGTTTTGCTGCTGACGTCAGCCGCGAAACCCTCGATTGCACCGCGATGAATGACCTGAAAAGCGGCAGCCCGGTCAATCTGGAAAAAGCCCTGACCCCGACCACCCGTCTCGGCGGGCATCTGGTCAGCGGTCACGTCGACGGTGTCGGCGAAGTGGTGTCGCGCAGCGACAATGCCCGCGCCGTGGAATTTCGCATCCGCGCGCCGAAAGAGCTGGCCAAGTACATCGCCCATAAAGGCTCGATCACCGTCGACGGCACCAGCCTGACCGTGAACGCGGTGGATGGCGCCGAATTCCTGCTGACGATCATTCCGCACACCCTGAGCGAAACCATCATGGCCTCCTACAAGCCAGGCCGCCGGGTGAACCTGGAAGTCGATTTGCTGGCGCGTTATCTGGAGCGTTTGCTGTTGGGCGACAAGGCTGCAGAGCCGACGTCCGGTGGTATCACTGAAAGCTTTCTGGCCGCCAACGGCTATCTCAAATCCTGACTGAAGGGGGTGCCTTGTGGCGCTCAATAGCATCGAAGAACTGGTTGAAGACATCCGCCAAGGCAAGATGGTCATCCTCATGGATGACGAAGACCGCGAGAACGAAGGCGACCTGATCATGGCCGCCGAATGCTGCAAGGCCGAGCACATCAACTTCATGGCCAAGCACGCCCGTGGCCTGATCTGCATGCCGATGAGCCGCGAGCGCTGCGAGCTGTTGAAGCTGCCGCTGATGGCTCCGCGCAACGGTTCCGGTTTCGGCACCAAGTTCACCGTGTCGATCGAAGCCGCCGAAGGCGTCACCACCGGTATCTCCGCCGCCGACCGTGCGCGCACCGTGCAAGCGGCGGCGGCCAAAGATGCCAAGGCTGAAGACATCGTCAGCCCGGGCCACATCTTCCCGCTGATGGCCCAGGCCGGCGGTACGCTGGCCCGTGCCGGCCACACCGAAGCCGCCTGCGACCTGGCGCGCATGGCCGGTTTCGAGCCAAGCGGGGTGATCTGCGAAGTGATGAACGACGACGGCACCATGTCCCGTCGCGCCGAGCTGGAAGCGTTTGCCGCCGAACACAACATCAAGATCGGCACCATCGCCGACCTGATTCATTACCGGATGATCCACGAACGTACCGTTCAGCGGATTGCCGAGCAGCCGCTGGACAGCGAACTGGGCCAATTCAACCTGGTGACCTATCGTGATTCGGTGGAAGGCGACGTGCACATGGCGCTCACGCTGGGCACCGTTTGCGCCGAGGAACCGACCCTGGTTCGCGTGCACAACATGGACCCGCTGCGCGACCTGCTGATGGTCAAGCAACCTGGCCGCTGGAGCCTCCGTGCCGCGATGGCTGCGGTGGCCGAGGCCGGCAGCGGTGTGGTGCTGTTGCTCGGGCACCCGCTTGATGGCGACGTGTTGCTGGCGCACATCCGCGAAACTGCTGATCAGGCGGCGGTGAAAAAACCGACCACCTACAGCATCGTCGGTGCCGGTTCGCAGATCCTGCGTGACCTCGGTGTGCGCAAAATGCGCCTGATGTCGGCGCCAATGAAATTTAATGCGATATCCGGTTTCGATCTGGAAGTTGTAGAATACGTGCCCTCCGAATAATGGCCCGGTGAATTCGGCATTGTTGATGTAGATCCTTGTGGTGAGGGGATTCATCCCCGACGGGCTGCGTAGCGGCCCTATTTGGTTGGGACTGCTGCGCAGTCCATCGGGGATGAATCCCCTCGCCACAGGGTGTAGTCAAACAGCAATGCGGTGTTTCCGGTCATGAATTTGTGGCTAATATCACTGAGGGATGCGTACGAGACGCGTCCCGGCTCTTTAAGAGATCTGACGAATGACCCTGAAGACCATCGAAGGTACCTTCATCGCCCCTAAAGGCCGCTACGCTCTGGTAGTGGGCCGTTTCAACAGCTTCGTGGTTGAAAGCCTGGTCAGCGGTGCAGTTGATGCCCTGGTTCGCCACGGCGTGAGCGAAAGCGACATCACCATCATCCGCGCACCTGGCGCCTTCGAAATCCCGCTGGTTGCGCAGAAAGTCGCCCAGAAAGGCGAGTTCGCAGCCATCATCGCCCTCGGCGCGGTCATTCGTGGCGGCACTCCGCACTTCGAATACGTGGCAGGCGAGTGCACCAAGGGTCTGGCCCAGGTGTCCATGGAATTCGGCGTACCGGTCGCGTTCGGCGTCCTGACCGTTGATTCCATCGAGCAAGCCATCGAACGTTCCGGTACCAAGGCCGGCAACAAAGGTGCTGAGGCTGCCCTGTCCGCTCTGGAAATGGTCAGCCTGCTGGCGCAGTTGGAGGCCAAGTGATTAGCGACGATAGCGATCGTTTCAACCCGCGCGATCCGAAACCTGCGGATGCCGGCAAGCCATCGAAGAGCGCCAAGCGCCGCGAAGCCCGTCAGCTCGCGACTCAGGCCCTGTATCAGTGGCACATGGCCCGGCAATCGCTGAACGAGATCGAAGCGCAGTTTCGCGTTGATAACGATTTCACCGATGTCGATGGCGCCTACTTCCGCGAGATCCTGCACGGGGTTCCGCAGTTCAAGACTGAAATCGACACCGCGCTCAAGCCATGCCTGGACATCGAAATCGAAGAGCTGGACCCGGTTGAACTGGCGGTTCTGCGCCTGTCCACCTGGGAACTGCTCAAGCGCGTTGACGTGCCGTATCGTGTGGTGATCAACGAAGGTATCGAGCTGGCGAAAGTCTTCGGTTCGACCGACGGCCACAAGTTCGTCAACGGCGTACTCGACAAGCTGGCTCCGCGCCTGCGTGAAGCTGAAGTGAAGGCGTTCAAGCGCTGATACGCGCTTGAGACCTCATGGGCGAGTTTGAGCTGATCCGCAATTTCTTCGCCGCCGCGCCTTGTGCGCAGGGCGGCGAGGGCGTTGCTCTGGGGATCGGCGATGACTGCGCCTTGCTGGCGGTTCCCCCCGGGGAACAGCTGGCGATTTCCACCGATACGCTGGTGGCCGGCGTGCATTTCGCCGACCCTTGCGATCCGTTTCTGCTCGGTCAGCGCTCGCTGGCCGTCGCGGTCAGCGACCTGGCCGCCATGGGCGCCACGCCCGTTGCCTTTACCCTTGCCCTGACTGTGCTGACGGTGACCACCGATTGGCTGCAAGCCTACGCCCGCGGTTTGAACCGCATGGCGCAGAGCTGCGGCATCGCGCTGGTCGGCGGTGACACCACGCGGGGGCCGTTGAGCCTGACGGTGACCGTATTCGGTCGCGTTCCGGTCGGGCAGGCCTTGACCCGCAGCGGCGCACAACCGGGCGATCTGCTCTGTGTTGGCGGTGAGCTGGGCAATGCCGCCGGGGCGTTGCCGCTGGTGCTTGGCCAGCGCGAGGCCGAAGCAGATATCGCCCAGCCGTTGCTCGATCATTACTGGTCGCCGCAACCGCAACTGGCGCTCGGTCAGGCCTTGCGTGGCAAGGCCACATCGGCCCTCGATATCTCTGACGGCCTGCTCGCCGACTGCGGGCATATCGCTCTGGCTTCGGGGGTTCGACTCGAAGTTGAACGCGAGCGCGTACCGTTGTCCGATGCTTTAGTGGCGTTTCTCGGTCAGCGTGGTGCCGAACGGGCAGCGTTGAGCGGCGGCGATGACTATGTGCTGGCCTTCACGCTACCGTCCGTCGAGTTGCCGGCGCTGCTGGCCGATGGTTGGCCGATCCATGTGATCGGGCGTGTGGCGCAGGGCCAGGGTGTGGTGCTGCTGGATCGCGAAGGCCACGATATCACCCCGCAAATCCGCGGTTATCAACATTTTCAGGAGACACCGTGACAGATCACCCGAAACAGGTTCCGGCCGAATTCGTTCCGCCGTCGGTCTGGCGCAATCCCTGGCATTTCCTCGCATTCGGCTTTGGCTCCGGCACCTTGCCGAAAGCACCGGGCACGTGGGGTTCGTTAGTTGCGCTACCCTTTATCCCGTTGTGGCAGATGCTGCCCGACTGGGGTTACTGGCTGATGCTCGGGATCACCATGCTGTTCGGCTTCTGGCTGTGCGGCAAGGTTGCCGACGATCTGCGGGTGCACGACCACGAAGGCATCGTCTGGGATGAAATGGTCGGGATGTGGATCACCCTGTGGCTGGTGCCGGAAGGCTGGTACTGGTTGCTCGCGGGGTTCCTGGTGTTCCGCTTCTTCGACATTCTCAAGCCATGGCCGATTCGCTGGATCGACCGGCATGTCCACGGCGGCGTCGGCATCATGCTCGACGACGTGCTGGCCGGCGTGTTTGCCTGGCTGGCGATGCAGGGGCTGGTGTGGATTTTCGCCTGATCCGAATCGTCAGGGTTAAGTGAGGAAACGAGGGATGGCTCGACGCTGGCTGGCGCTTGTGTTTTTGACCTTGCTGGGCACTGTTGCCAGTGCGCAGGAAGCTGCGCCGACGCCCGTGGTCATCCATCTGGCCAGCGAAGACTGGGAAGACTACACCGCCGCCGACGGCCACGGCCTGGGCTGGGACGTGCTGCGCAAGGTGTTCGAACCGGCCGGGGTGAAGCTCGACATCCGCACTGAACCCTATACGCGCTCCGTAGGTCTGGCCGAGCGCGGTGAAGTCGATGCCTGCGTCGGTTCGTATAAAAACGAGGCCAGCGACCTGCTATACCCACGCTGGAACTTCGACACCGATCACATCTACGCCCTGGGCCTGGCGAGCAATCCGTCACCGACCCCGGAGACCCTCGGCAACTATCGCCTGGCGTGGGTACGCGGTTACGACTATCAGGATTATTTGCCCAATGTGCGCAACTACAATGAGGTCGTGCGGCGTACCGGGATCCTGTCGATGCTCACCCACAACCGCGCTGACTATTACATCGATGCCTTGACCGAAATCGATTACGTGCTTGGCCGGGCCAAGGATCCGACGCAGTTTCGCAAGACGCCAATCGCCGAATTGCCGCTGTACCTGTGCTTCGCCGACACGCCGCAAGCGCGCACACTGTTGGCGCTGTTCGACAGGCGCATGGAGCAACTGGTCAAGAGCGGGGAGCTGAAGCCGGTTTTCGAGCAGTGGAAGCAGCCGTATCCGTTTGAGGCGCCCTGATGCGAACCCCTGTAGGAGCTGCGGCACGCTGCGATTTTTTGATCTTGAACCAATACAACCCGTCAAAAAGATCGCAGCCTCGTTTCACTCGACAGCTCCTGCAGGGATCCCGGTTGTCCGAGGAGTCATCAAACATTTTGATCGTTATGCCCGATAATTCAGCCTAAGCGTCTGCAGGAACCTGCTGTTACAATGCCGGCCTGCGAATCTTCAGACTTTTAGATCAGGAGCACACCGGTGCCTGTCGTTTTTGTCGCCGCTTCCAAGCTGCCAACGCCTTTTGCACAATTCACCATGCACGGTTTTCTCGATGAGGCCACCGGCCGCGAGCACGTTGTGCTGAGCCTGGGTGATTTCGCCGACGGTGCCCCGGTGCTCGGCCGGTTGCACTCCGAGTGCCTGACCGGTGACGCGCTGTTCAGCCAGCGCTGCGACTGCGGCTCGCAACTCGAAGCGGCACTCAAGGCCATCGCCCGTGAAGGCCGTGGCGTGCTGCTGTACCTGCGTCAGGAAGGTCGTGGCATCGGTCTGCTGAACAAGATCCGCGCCTACGAGTTGCAAGACGGCGGCGCCGACACCGTTGAAGCCAACGAACGTCTGGGGTTTGCCGCCGATCAGCGTGACTACGCCATGTGCCTGCCGATGCTCGAGCATCTGGGCGTGAAGTCGCTGCGTCTGATGACCAACAACCCGCGCAAGGTCAAAGCCCTGACCGACATGGGCATCGTCGTTGCCGAGCGTGTGCCGCTGCACACCGGGCACAACCCGCACAACAAACTGTACCTGGCAACCAAGGCCAGCAAGCTCGACCACATGATGGGCAACGAGCATCAGGGCGAGGTAGACCGCGCGTGACCCGCGGTCAGGTGCGACGCCGCCTGGCGGTCGACTGGTGGAAGTATCTGGCGTTGGCGCTGCTGCCGCTGTTTGTCCTGAACCTGCTGTTCGGTCAGGGCGAGGGCATTGTGCCGGTGCTGACCATGCCATTGTTCATCGCCGGCGTTGCGTCGATGTTTGTCAGCCTGAAGTTCTTCGGGCGCTACAAACACGCGCTGATCACCACGCAGAAAGCCCTCGACACCCCTGATGAACCGGCGGCCTGGATTGCTTTGGCCACCCAGCGCCGTATTGCATTGCTCGCGGCATCGTTGCCGGCATGGATCGGTGCGCTGGCGGTGTTCGTCGGTCTTGAAGCCGTACCGCTGATGTTGCTGGCGCTGTCCACGGCCGTGCTGTTCTACCTCTACCGTATCCCGCGTCAACTCGGCTGATGCGCCGTCTGTGGCTGGCGGTTCTGCTGCTGGCCTGCGCGGGCCCGGTGCTGGCGAGTCTGCGGGTGGTCAGCCTCGCGCCTTCGCTGTCGGAAATCGTCGTTGAGCTGGATTCGGCTGATCTGCTGGTGGGCGTACTCGATGCTGGCGAGCGTCCTGCCGCCATTGCCGGTGTTCCCTCGGTGGGGCGCTATGGGCAACTCGACATGGAGCGCCTGCTCAGCCTCAAGCCTGATGTGCTGCTGTTGTGGCCCGGCAGTGTCGGCGCGGCGCAGCGCGACCAGCTCAAACGCCTGAACATCCCGACCTACGTTGCCGAACCGCACAATCTCCAACAGTTGTCAGCGCAGATCGAGACGATTGCCGCGCAACTGGGGCGACCCGAGCGTGGGAGGAAACTGGCGGCAGACCTGCGCCAGAAACTCGATGACCTGCGCCAGCGCTACCGCCGGGACACGCCGCTGAACGTGTTTTATCAAGTCTGGGACAAACCGCTGTACACCGTCGGTGGCGGGCAGATCATCAGCGATGCGCTTGAGGTGTGTGGCGCACGCAATGTGTTTGCCGACCTGAGTGTGCCGGCGCCGCAGGTGAGTATCGAGGCAGTGTTACAGCGCGATCCGCAGGTGATTCTGGCCGGTGATCAGGCCCAGCTGGATGCGTGGAAAGCCTGGCCGCAGGTAGCAGCAGTGAAGCAGGGGAAACTGCTGTTGATTACCGATAAAGGCCTTGAGCGCCCAAGCGGCCAAATGATCGATGCCACCGCCAGACTCTGCCAACTCATTCAGCCACACCGCTGACCCCTGTAGGAGCTGCCGAAGGCTGCGATCTTTTGATCTTGCTTGTGGCTGACTTGGAGTCGCTGAAGATCAAGATCAAAAGATCGCAGCCTTCGGCAGCTCCTACAGGGAGATCAGTTAAGTCCTGGAGTCCAGGTGACCCCAAACATCCAGACTCGCCCTTCCTCGCGATAGCCATACTGGCTGCCGTCATAGCTGTAATTCGCCCGGCTGTAGCCTTTGTCGAAAACGTTATCGACCTTCAGATCCAGCTTGATCTCGCGGTTCAGCGCCCAACTGCTGCGCAAGCCGAACAAGGCGTAGCCACCCAGCGGGTTTTCATTTTTCAGGTCGTCATAACTGTTGCTGACAGCCTGCCAACTCGCACCGACGCCGATCTGGTCAAACTGCCGATCCAAATCCCAGCTCAATGTACGCCGCGCACGACGCGCTAACGTGTGCCCGCTATCACGATCGCGCGGGTCGATAATCGCCACACCGAGATTGCTCTGCCAGCCGAACAGTTCCTGTTTCAGCGCGGCTTCGAAACCATTGATCCGCGCCGAGGCCACGTTCTCCGGGCGCGAGTTGCTGCCGAAGATGATCGCGTCTTGCAGATCCGTGCGGTAGATCGACGCTTCCAGCCGACTGCTATCGCCCAACTGACTGCGCCATTGCAATTCGTAGCTTTTCGAGGTTTCCGGTTTAAGATCCGGGTTGCTGAAGTCCGGGTAGTACAGGTCGTTGAAGGTCGGCGCGCGGAAGCCTTCGCTGTAGCTCAGCAGCAGGTCGTTGTCCGGGTTCAGCGGCAGGGTAAAGGTGCCGCTCCAGGTGTTCTGACTGCCGAACTGCTGATTATCGTCGTGACGCAGACCCAGTTCGGTGGAGAAGCTGTCGGCCTGATAGCGATGCTGAATGAACGCGGCGCGATTCCAGCGGCTGTCTTCGTTGAATGCGGTGCTGCTGTTGACCCGGTCCTCGTACCAGTCGCCGCCGAGGATCAGGCTGTTGCGCGCATCCAGAGTCAGGTCGTTCTGCCAGTTCACCGAGTCGCGATAGGTATTGAACACCGTGCGCTCGTCGCTGAGCTTGTCGAAGGTTTTCTCGCGGTTCTCGCTGTGACCGAATTCGACGCGGGTTTTCCAGGTTTCGTTGACCCGCGCATCGACGTAGCTGCTGACACTGCTGACGTTGAAGTCGCTGTAAGGCTGTTGCTGCACCGACTCGAAGGTGCTCGTGTCAAAGCGGCCGAACGGGTTGTCAAACTCGCTCTTGCCACGGTTATCCAGCAGGTTGGCGCCGACTTCTATGTCATCGGCCAGCGCATGGCTGAGGCTCAGGCTGACGGATTTATTGCGATAGGCATCATGATCGCTGTCGCTTGGGTACGACTCGTGGGTACGGTCTATACCGGCGGTGTCATCGAGGCTGGCGCCAAGGTTGAAGCGGGTCTTCTCGTCGCCACCGGACAGGCCGAGGCTGCGTTCCCAGGTCTGGTTACTGCCGAAGCCGACGTGCAGGCGTGGTTGCAGGCCTTGCTCGTTGCCGCGCCGGGTGAAGATCTGAATCACCCCGCCAATCGCATCGCTGCCGTAAATCACCGAGCGCGAACCGCGCAGCACTTCCACACGTTCGATCTGATCGATGTTCAGGTGCTGCAGGTTGCTGTCGCCGGAGGTCGAACTGCCGATGCGCTGGCCATCGACCAGCACCAGACTCTGCGCCGACTGCGTGCCGCGAATGTAGATCCCCGGCAGACTGCCGCGCCCGCCGGCCTGCGCCACCTGCACGCCCGGCACCCGTTGCAGCAGGTCGGTGACGCTGCCCGGTTGCAGGCGGTCGATGTCTTCGCGGGTGAACACCGTGTTGGCGGCGCTGCTGTCGTTGCGCGCTTCGACCTGGCGGTTTGCACTGATCAGCGTGTCCGGCAGTTTCAGCGCTTCGTCGCGTTCGAAGGTGTCGGCGAGGGCACTGGCGGCTGGCAGCAGGAGGAGGGGCAGGGCGAGGCGCGAGAGGTTCATCGGTGTTCCGTTCGTATTTCTGGTGTGCACAAAATTTCTAGCGACACAAAACACTGTGGGAGCGGGCTTGCCCGCGATGGCGTCGGTACATCCAACATCAATGTTGACTGTGCCGACCTCATCGCGGGCAAGCCCGCTCCCACAGGGATGGTGATTACTTGTTGAGCAGAGTCAGGCGCTCACGAATAGAGGCTTCGATGCCCACTTCATCCAGCCCGCACTCGGCCAGCATTTGCGCCGGTTTGGCGTGCTCGACGTAAATGTCCGGCAAGCCCAGGTGCAGCATCGACCTGAGGATGTTCTCGCGCGCCAGGAATTCGCTGATCGCACCACCGGCGCCGCCCATGATCGCGTTCTCTTCAATGGTCACCAGCAGCTCGTGGCTGCCGGCGACCTCGCGTACCAGCGCTTCATCCAGCGGCTTGACGAAGCGCATGTCGACAACGGTCGCATCCAGCTTCTCGGCGACTTTCAGCGCTTCGGTCAGTTGCACGCCGAACACCAGCAGAGCGACTTTGCTGCCCTGACGACGAACAATGCCCTTGCCGATCTCGATCGGCTCGAGGTCTTTGTCGATGGTCGCATTCGGGCCGGTGCCGCGTGGGTAACGCACCGCCGCCGGGCCGTTGTACAGGTGGCCGGTGGTGAGCATCTTGCGCAGTTCGTTTTCATCGCTCGGGGTCATGATGACCATGCCCGGGATGCAGCGCAGGTACGACAGGTCGAAGCTGCCGGCGTGGGTCGGGCCGTCTTCGCCCACCAGGCCGGCGCGGTCGATGGCGAACAGCACGTCGAGGTTCTGCACCGCGACGTCGTGCACCAACTGGTCGTAGCCGCGTTGCAGGAATGTCGAGTAGATCGCCACCACCGGTTTGGCACCTTCGCAGGCCATGCCGGCGGCGAACGTCACGGCGTGCTGTTCGGCAATTGCCACGTCGAAATAGCGCAGCGGGAAACGTTCGCTGAACGCCACCAGGTCCGAGCCTTCCTTCATCGCCGGGGTGATCCCGACCAGACGCGGGTCAGCCGCCGCCATGTCGCACAGCCACTCGCCGAACACCGCCGAATACTTCGGCCCACCGGCCTTTTTCGGCGCGGCGGCCGGAGCGTCGACCGGTTCGAGCTTGGTGATCGCGTGGTAACCGATCGGGTCGACTTCCGCCGGAGCGAAGCCTTTGCCTTTCTTGGTGACGATGTGCAGGAACTGCGGGCCTTTCAGATCGCGCATGTTGCGCAGGGTGGCGATCAGGGTCGGCAGGTCGTGGCCGTCGATCGGGCCAATGTAGTTCCAGCCCAGCTCTTCGAACAGGGTGCCGGGAACCAGCATGCCCTTGGCGTATTCTTCGGTGCGACGGGCGATTTCCCAGGCGCCGGGCAGGCGCGACAGGACTTTCTTGCTGCCCTCACGCATGCTTGCGTAGGTGCGGCTGGAAAGGATCTTCGCCAGATAATTCGACAGGCCACCAACGTTGCGCGAGATCGACATGTCGTTGTCGTTGAGGATCACCAGCATGTTGGCGTTGACTTCCGGCGCGTGGTTCAGCGCTTCGAAGGCCATGCCGGCGGTCAGCGCGCCGTCACCGATCACCGCAATCGCCTTGCGCTCGCTGTTTTGCAGGCGGGCGGCAATGGCCATGCCCAGCGCTGCGCTGATCGAGGTGCTGGAGTGGCCGACGCCAAAGGTGTCGTACTCGCTCTCGGCGCGACGCGGGAAGGCCGCGATGCCGTCCTTCTGGCGCAAGGTTTCCATGCGCTGGCGACGACCGGTGAGGATCTTGTGCGGATACGCCTGATGCCCGACGTCCCACACCAGCCGGTCATCCGGGGTGTCGAACACGTAATGCAGCGCGATGGTCAGCTCGATGACGCCCAGGCCGGCACCGAAATGCCCACCGGTCTGGCCGACCGTGTAGAGCAATTCCAGGCGCAACTCATCGGCCAGGGTTTCCAGCTCGGCTTCGCCTAACCGGCGCAGGCCGTCCGGCGTGTTCGCGCGGTCGAGCAGGGGCGTGGTCGGGCGCTTGCGGGGAATCTCATGAAACGTCGTGGGCATCAGGCGAATCGTTATAGGTATAAAAGATGCGGCAGTTTACCTGATGCATCGCCCCCTGCCCACGCGTTGGTCTTTTTTGGCGGATTAGCCGTCAGTTGCGCCGCTCGACAATATACCGGGCCAGGTCGCGCAAAGGCTCGGCGGCCGCGTCAAACGGTCGCAGCGCTTGCAGGGCTTGATCGCGCAGCTCAAGGGCATAGGCTTTGGCCGCCTCCAGCCCCAGCAGGGCCGGGTAGGTCGGCTTGTCGCGGGCGATGTCGGCGCCCTGGCGCTTGCCGAGGGTCTCGGTATCGCTTTCGACGTCGAGAATGTCGTCCTGCACCTGAAAGGCTAGACCGATGGCCTGTGCATAAGTCTGCAGGGCCTTGAGTTCATCCTGCTCGGCACGGCCGCTGGCCAGAGCGCCGAGTTTGACGCTGACCTCGATCAGCGCGCCGGTCTTGTGCCGGTGCATCTGCTCCAGCGCTTGTTGATCGAGCTTCAGACCGACCGAACCGAGGTCGATGGCCTGACCGCCGACCATGCCCGCCGGGCCTGCGGCGTGCGCCAGCGCCGTGACCTGTTGCAGGCGGATGTCGGCATCCAGATTGCTCAGGCGCGGATCGAGCAGGGCGCTGAAGGCCAGACTCTGCAGGCCGTCACCGGCGAGGATCGCGCAGGCTTCGTCGAATCTCTTGTGGGTGGTGGGCTGGCCGCGACGCAGATCGTCGTCGTCCATCGCCGGCAAATCGTCGTGCACCAGCGAATAAGCGTGGATCAGCTCAACCGCGCAGGCCGCGCCGTTGGCTTGCTCAGCCTTGCCGCCCAGCGCTTCGCACGCGGCGTAGGCCAGCAGCGGGCGCACGCGTTTGCCGCCGATCATCACGCTGTAGTGCATCGCCTCATACAGGCGCGACAGTTCCGGCAGCGGTGCCTTGAAGAGGATTTCCAGTGCCGCATTGACTCGCGCCTGGCTGGTCGCCGAATAGGCCGCAATCATTCTGGCTGGTCCGCGTCGAAGGGTTCCTCGGCGAGTTCGCCATCGCGCTCCAGCAGCACTTGCACTTTCTGCTCGGCCTGGGCCAGCGCTGCCTGGCAGTCACGGGTCAGACCGATGCCCTGCTCGAAAGCGGTCAGCGAGTCTTCCAGCGACAATTCACCGTTCTCCAGACGCTCGACCAGTGTTTGCAGGTCGGCGAGGGACTGTTCGAAATCCAGTGCAGCTTTTTTGCGGGCCATGGCGGCGATTTCCGGTTGACGTTAAACCGGCGCGACACTAGCAGATAGGGGGTTTATGGGCAAATGAGCCTCCCCGGACGTTCCCATTTTACTGTGGCGAGGGAGCTTGCTCCCGATGGGTTACGCAGCAACTCCAAAATCCCCACTGCACTTATTCAGGCAGATTGCATGGACCGGTTTGGGCCTGCTGCGCAGTCCAGCGGGAGCAAGCTCCCTCGCCACAGGATTTGTGGTGATTTCAGGAAGGTTGGAGCTTATTCGGCTCATTTTGTGAGCCGAATAACGCCGCTATTCGGCTCACGCCTAACAAACCTGCGTGATTCTCGCCGCAAATCCAGATGTATCCGATTGTTAAAAAACTGCCGAATCGCTAATCTTCGCGCCTTCTACGACCCGCTAGTCACGGGGTCTTTCAGACGAAACGCAGTTTCCACCGCTGTGAAGTACCGAGGATCGGGTGCAAGGTTTCGTTCAGGCATGGCAGGAGGCATTACATGCGTTCATTTCTTTGGCTGCTGATCGGTTGGGCTTGCGCGCCCGCGCTGCTGGCGGCGCCGACTGCCGAGCTGTCAGAGCCGTCCGGTGGCTGGCGTTATCACGGCCTGCTTGATCGCAGTGAAAACCCGCAAGTCGCCTATCCCACCCCGCCAATCGATCGTGGCATCCAGCGCAATCGCACGATGATCCAGGGCCAGCTCAAGGCTATCGGTCATCAGCGCGGGCCGCATACGCTGGCGGTCAACGGCAATCCATTGAATCTGTACACCGACGATGACGGGCGTTTCGCCCGGCCTTATGCGTTTGGCGCCGGCTCCAACAGTGTCGAAGTGCGCAGTGCCGAGGGGCAGTCGCTCAAGCGTGTGCAGTTCTATGAAGCGAACAACTTGCGCACTCCGGCGAAGATCCGCGTGGTGCTCGGCTGGGATGATCCCAAGGCCGAACTCGATCTGCACATCATTACCCCGGACGGCCAGCATGCGTTTTTCGCCCACACGGCGTTGACCAACGGCGGCGGTCTGGATCCGGATGGCGTCGATGGCCCCGGCCCGGAAATGTTCACCATGACCGCGCCGCTGCATGGCACCTATCTGGTTTACGTCAACTATTGGGGCAACTTCGGCGACGGCGGCTATAACTTCGAGGAGGCCAGCAACCAGAACGAGGTCATCACCTCGCAAATCACGCTGGTGCTCAACGAAAACACGGTCGACGAAAAACGCGAAACATTCATCGTGCCCCTGCGGGCGATCGGTGATCTGCTGCTGGTCAAGACTTTCAACTATTAAGCATCCCGCTCCACGGATGAACTTCGGGTTTTGTGAACATGAGTGATAACGCTGCTTCTCCGGCTGTCCCGACTCCTGCCGGCCAACCTTCCCGGCGCTGGCCGGCGCTGCTGATCGGCCTGGCCCTGGTGGCCGGGGTGGCCGGTGGTCTCGGCTGGCTGCTGCACAAGCCCAAGGTGCCGGCGGCGGCATTGGCCAGCGACAAGCTCGGCCTGAGCCGTCCGGATGCGCTGCTGGAAACCCGCTCCCTGAGCCAGCTGCCCAAGGACCTGCTGACGGTGCCGTTCCTCAAGGCCACGCTCACCGAAGATTTCGTCTTCTATTACGAAACCCACGCCGACCGTCTCGGCCTGATCGGCAGCCTGCGCCGGATCATCTACGAACACGACTTGAAGCTGCAGGACAGCCTGATCGAGCAGCTTTTCGACCAACCGGCCGATGTAGCGTTGTGGCGCGGTGCCGACGGCCGGCTCAAGGATTTCCTGCTGGTGATGGATCGCGGCGGGTTGGCGAAGCTGCTTGAGCCGTTGGCGAAAGTCGCGCTGGACGATGCGCAGCTCAGCGTGTTCGGCAGCCTCAAGGTCGGCGGTGACGAAGTGCCGCTGTACCAGCTCAGCTACAACGCCAGCAAATCACTGCTGTTCGCGTCGCGTGGCGACAAACTGGTGGTGCTGTCCAACCCGAACAAATATTACGACCCCGCCAATGGCGAATCGGAAGAGTCCGGGCACGTCTCGCCGCAGGCGCTGGCCGCGCTGCTCAACGGCGACAAACTGTTCCCCGAGGCCTTCGGTCTGCCGGCCAGGGCGCCGGAGATCAAACAGCGTCTGTCGGTCAATTCCAGCGTCCTTGCGATGGGCTATCAGCGCTTCATCCCGAACTTCGCCGGGCTGCGTTTCGACATGGACGACAAAGGCTGGCACAGCTATCTCGCCATGGATGAGCTGGATAACCAGCCGGACTTCGATTTCAAACCGGTGTGGCAAGCCATGCCGCTGGGCGCCAGTGCCTGCGTGACCTTGCCGGTGGCGGCCGAACCGCAGAAACCGCTGCTGGTGAAACTTGGCGCTGACGAAGCCGTGGCGCAGAAACTCACCGAGCACGTCGCCGGCGCGGCAGGCCTGTGCTGGTACGCCGATTCGCGGTTGTACACGCCGTTGCTGGTCGCCAGCTTGAAGGATGAGGGCAGCAGCAAGCTCGATGGCGACCTGGGCACGTTGTTCGGTTCGATGGTCGGTGCCTACGAGACGAATGTCGATGAACACGCGTTCCCGGTGGTCGAGAAACAGGAAGGTGAAAGTCATGTCTGGCAGCGTCAGGTCAGCTCCAACTTCGGTCCGTACGCCGCCAAGACTGCCGAGAACCCGGACGCGATCAGCGGCCGCGCTTTCATGAAAGTCAGCCTCGCGCGTCACGGTTCGACGCTGCTGTTCTCCCTCGACGACAAACTGGTCGACAAGGCCCTTGGCACCCTCGACAAGCGCTTCCCGCCGATGGCTGACGTGCTGCCGAAAGATGTGTTGATGCCGATCTACTTCGGCCCGGATTCGATGGCGCAACTGATGCAGCAGGAAACCCTCGACAGCCTGCCGCAGGACATGGAGCCGGTGTTCTACAACGCCGCGCAAACCTACCTGATCCCGAAACTGCGCACCCTCGGCGGTATGGGCAAATACGCCCTGACCTTGCCCGAAGGCAGTGAGCCAGACGGCCACTGGCAATGGCTGCCGCTGGAATGGAAAGCGCTGTGACGGCATTGATCCGCAACCTCGGCCTGCTCGCGCTGTTGCTCAGCGCCAGTGCCCGAGCCATCGAAACGCCTGCGCTGGATCCGGCGCAGTCCCAGGTATTCCGCGCCTGGTTCGTGCGCATCGCTCAGGAGCAACTGAGCCAGGGCCCGAGCCCGCGCTGGTATCAGCAGGACTGCGCAGGCCTCGTGCGTTTTGCCGCCAACGAAGCGCTGAAGGTCCACGACGACAAATGGCTGCGCAGCAATGGCCTGTCCAATCGCTACCTGCCGCCGGAACTGTCGCTCAGCGATGAGCAGCGCAAGCTCGCCCAGCAATGGCAGCAGGGCGGCGGCAAGGTCGGGCCGTACGTCAACGCGATCAAACTGATTCAGTTCAACAGCCATCTGGTCAGCCGCGACGTGTCCCAGGCACGCCCCGGCGACCTGATGTTTTTCGATCAGGGCGACGACCAGCACCTGATGATCTGGATGGGCCGCTATATCGCCTATCACACCGGCACGACCACCCCCACTGACAACGGCATGCGTTCGGCAAGCCTGCAGCAACTCATGACATGGAAGGACACCCGATGGATACCCGACGCAGCCAACCCCAACTTCATCGGCGTCTATCGACTGAACTTTCTCTCCCAATGACCGGTGCCCGCATGCTGCGACTCTGCGCTCGAATTCCTCTGCTGCTGGCGCTGTTGCTGCCATTGGCGACCGTCAACGCTGAAGATTCGGTGGAGCCAAGCGGCTACACGCCAGTCGCCGGTGAAAGCTTCTTCCTGCTGGCCGACAGCAGTTTCGCCGCCGACGAGCAGGCGATGGTGCGTCTCGAAGCACCGGGCCGCGACTACCGCCGTTTCCGCATGGAGCCGTATGGCGGCGCCGACATTCGCGTGTACCGCATCGACAAACCGCTGGATTTCCTCAAGCGCCAGAAGAACCTGCACCGGGTGGTCAGCGACGGCCAATTCAAGGGCGAAGGCCTGTCCAACACCCTCGCGTACCTGTGGGACAACTGGTACCGCAAATCGCGGCGGGTGATGCAGCGCGCGTTCTCCTACGAGTCGCGCAAGCAGGTCACCGAGGAAGTGCCGGAGCTGAAGATGGGCACCGCCATCGCTGCGCCGACGCCGTACGACGCGCAGCCGCAATTCGCGCTGATTCCGGGTCTGCCGGTGGTCAGCCAGTTCCGTTATCCGCTGTGGCAGGCCAAACCGATCCAGCCGCCGGCCGGCGTCAATCTGGCCGGGTCGTCCAGCGAGTTCGTCAGCGTTGCGCCGGGTAACGTGTACATCCCGCTGGGCAACCTGAAGCCGGGTCTGTACCTGGTCGAAGCGCTGATCGGCAAGTACCGCGCGACCACCATGGTCTTCGTTTCCAACACCGTGGCGGTGAGCAAGATTGCCGGTGATGAATTGCTGGTCTGGGCCGCGCGCAAACACGAAGGCAGTTCGGTGCCGAAGGTCAATGTGCTGTGGACTGACGGCCTCGGCGTGATGAGCAGCGGTGCCACCGATGCCGATGGTTTGCTGCGTCTGAAACACGTCAGCCCCGAGCGTTCCTTCGTCATTGGCGAGGACGAAGAGGGCGGGGTGTTTGTCTCGGAAAACTTCTACTACGACAGCGAAATCTACGACACCAAACTCTACGCGTTCACCGACCGGCCGCTGTATCGCCCGGGTGATTGGGTGTCGCTGAAAATCGTCGGTCGCGAATTCAAGAATGCGCGGGATTCGGTATTGCCGGGTGCGGCTGACGTAACGGTCAGCGTACTGGATGCCACCGGCACCGAGCTGCAACACCTCGACCTGAAACTCGATTCCAAGGCCGGTACACAAGGCCGGTTCCAGTTGCCGGACAATGCCGTGGCCGGTGGTTACGAGATCCGCTTCAACTACAAGGATCAGGCCTACAGCAGCGCTTTCCGTGTGGCCGAATACATCAAGCCGCACTTCGAAATTTCGCTGAATCTGGCCAAGCAGGATTACCGCACTGGTGAGCCGGTGAAGGGCAGTCTGGTGCTGCTGTACCCGGACGGCAAACCAGTGGCCAACGCCAAACTGAGCCTGAGCCTGCGTGCCCAACAACTGTCGATGGTCGACAACGAGTTGCAATATCTCGGGCAATTCCCGGTGGAGCTGACCAGCACCGAACTGACCACCGACAGCAAGGGCAACGCGACCCTCGACCTGCCGGCCGCCGAGAAACCGAGCCGCTACATGCTCACCGTGTTTGCCAGTGATGGCGCGGCGTATCGGGTCAAGACCACCAAGGAGATCCTCATCGACCGTGGCGCCGCGAGCTTCCGCCTGAGCGCGCCGCAACGCTTCAGCGCGGTCAACGACAAAGTTGCGTTCCGCTACGTCAACGAGGGCGGCAGCGAGCAGAGCAAAGCCGTGACCCCGAGCAGCTACAGCTGGGTGCGTCTGGAAGACCAGAGTACCGGTGAAGGCAAACTGGCGGCGACCGACAAGGGCTTCAGCATTGCCTTCGAGCGTCCGGGTACCTACAACCTGACGCTGAAAGATCAACACGGTCGGGTCATCGGCGCCACCGGTCATTCGGTTACGGGGGAGGGTGTCAAAGCGGTGCCGGGCACTGTGGAAATCGTCCTCGACAAGCCTGAGTACAAGGCTGGCGATGAAGCGCTGGCGCTGATCACCTTCCCGGAGCCGGTCAACGATGCCCTGCTGTCGCTGGAGCGCGACAAGGTCGAAGCCACCGCGCTGCTGGCCAAGGGCGGCGACTGGCTGAAGCTGGAAAAACTCAGCGACACCCAATACCGCGCGCGGATTCCGGTGAAAGACAATTTCGCGCCGAACCTGACCTTCTCGGTGCTGTACACCAAGGGCGGGCAGTACAGCTTCCAGAACGCCGGGATCAAGGTGGTCGCACCGCAAATCGACGTGGCGATCAGCACCGACAAAGCGGTGTATCAGCCGGGCGACACCGTCACCGTCGACCTGACCACGCAGTTCGCCGGCAAAGCCGTACCGGCGCACCTGACCGTCAGCGTGGTCGATGAAATGGTCTACGCGCTGCAACCGGAAGTCGCGCCGACCATCGACCAGTTCTTCTACCACCCACGGCGCAACAACGTGCGCACCAGCGCCAGCCTGTCGTTCATCAGTTACGACGTGGCGTTGCCGGGCAGCCCCGGCGCGCCGGGCAAGGCCAACCGCAGCGAACGCGGGGTGAAAGTGCTGGAGCGTCCGCGTCGTGAAGACGTCGACACCGCCGCATGGCAGCCAGAGTTGTTGACCGGTGCTGACGGCAAAACCCGCTTCACCTTCAAGATGCCGGACTCGCTGACCCGCTGGCGCATCACCGCGCGGGCCATCGCCGATGACGGTCAGGTCGGGCAGAAGAAGCAGTTTGTTCGTTCGGAAAAACCGCTGTACCTGAAATGGAGCGGGCCGAGCAAATTCCGCAAGGGCGATCAGCCACAACTCGGTGTATTCGCTTTCAGCCAGGCCGAGAAACCGGTCAAGGCTGAGCTGGTCAGCCATTACGCCGGCGCCGAACAACGCCTGCCGGTGACGCTGAACAACGGCATCAACTATGTGCCGCTGCCAGCGTTCGCCCTGGCCTCGGGTGAGTGGACTGCCGAACTGGTACAGGACGGCAAAACCGCTGACGCCCTCGCCGTGCGCCTGAGTGCGACGGGTGACGGCTGGCAAGTCACGCAAACCCAGAGCCTCGACGTGGCCAGCGGCGACACACCGTTGAGTTTGCCAGCAGATGCCACCGATATTCGCCTGCGTCTGGATGACAGTCCGCAAGCGCTGTTCCGTTCCGCGCTCGATGATCTGCTGAGCTACCCGTACGGTGGCGTCGAGCAGACCGCCAGCCGCTTGCTGCCGCTGAGCATTGCTTATCCGTCGCTGGCGTCGAACCCGCAGATCCGCGATCGACTGCGCCTGATCATGCAGAACAGCCGCCTGCGTCTGGTGCAGATGGCCGGACCGTCGGCGAGCTTTACATGGTGGGGCTTTGACGGTGAGCCGGACGCCTTCCTCACTGCTTACGCTTACTACGCCGACTGGAACGCCAGTCAGGTGCTGGAACTGACTCTGCCGCCGGAGCATTGGCAGCGGGTGCTGGAGGTCTACGCCAAACAAGCGCCGAACACGCCATTGCTGCAGCGGGCGCTGATTCTGTCGTTCGCCCGGCAGATGCACTTGCCGGTGAACACCTTGCTCAGCGGTTTGATGGACGATCTGGCCAAGGCCGGTGAGGGCAACGCCGAAACCCTGATGGACGACGGTGAAGACAGCCTGGTGATGAGCGATCCGGATTCGGCGCTAGGGCTGGCGGCGGCGCGGGTATTGACTGCGGCGCTGGCGACCCAGTCGAAAGTCGCGTTGCCGGAGGCGTTCAATCGACAGGTCGGTGCGGCGCAACAGCGTCTGGCGGTCAGTTCGCAGCCGTTTGCCGAAGCGCTGAATTTGTCGCTGCAAGCGTTCGATCAGGCCCGCGCGACGGCGTTGCTGCAACGTCTGTTGCCGCAGCAATCGACCCTCGAACGGGCGCTGGCGTTGAGCTGGTTGCAACGCAGCATCGCTCAGGCCTCGCCGACCATCGCGCTGCTGCCGGGTGAAGGCTGGAAGAAAAACTACGGCACCACCGGCGAGATGTACTGGACTTGGCAGGGTGCGACGCCGGTGCCGAGCGTGTTGTCGGTGTCCGGCACTCAGGAGCGTCCGCTGCGCGCGGCGTTGAGCTTCCAGACCCAGCAACCGGCGGTCGATCCAATGGCCGTGACGATCACCCGGCGTCTGTCGCGACTGGTGCCGGGCGACGAAGCGTTCACCTTCAAACTGGAGCCGGTCGGCGCTAAACCGCTGTCCAGTGACAGCCTGTACCTGGACGAGGTGATCCTCACCAGCAAGGCGCCGAAACCGCTGCGCTACGGCATGCTTGAAGTGCCGCTGCCACCGGGTGCCGATGTCGAGCGCACTACCTGGGGCATCAAGTTGCAGGGCAAGGACGGCACCGAGCCGACCGCGCTGGAGAAGGCGCGCTTCGAGCCGGGGCAACTGGCCTACGCGGTGCCGGTGGATGCGCTGAGCGGCGAATTGCGTTTGCGCCATCTGGTGCGCTTCTCGCAGAAGGGCCAGTTCAACCTGCCGCCGGTGCGTTTCACTCAGGTCTACGCGCCGCAGCATCAGGCCCGGGAAGCGAAAGCCGCCCTCGGTCAGGTCACGGTCAACTGACATGAACCGGCCGCTGCTGTGGCTGCTGATGTGTGTGATGCCTGCGCTGGCGACGGCGCAGGATGAGCCGCTGCGGCTGGCGTACAAGGGTGAGTTGCTGTCGTTGAATCACACGCAACTGATCGCTCGCGAGCCGTTGCCGCCGACGCTGGAGACGCCGCTGGGCAGTCTGTGGAAATTGTTCGTCTATGCGTGGCTGGTGGATAACGGTGCCCGCGAGCCGGCGTATGAGTGTCGCGGACAGTCGAAGGACGAGGTTTATTGCTGTTCGGCGGGCGGCAGGATCGAGCGTGATCAGGCGTTGGTGAAATCCTGCGGCTTGTACTTCGAGCCTGCGCGGTTGGGCATCACAGCTGCCGATTGGCGCACGTATTGGCAGGCGCGGCAGGCGCCGGCGTGGTTGCTGGATTTGCCAACCGTGCAACCGGCTACCCGGGTTTCCGTGGCTGATTTGCTGAAAGTGTTGTCGTTGCTGCCGGCACAGGAGCAGATGCGCCGCGTGTTGCTCGACGTCGTGCTGAACGCGGCGGACGGCAATGTCGTCGGTGAGCTGGGCGGGCGCTTGCGGGTGAAGACCTGGAGCTGGCTCGGCGATCAGGATCCGCAGTCGCGCCAGGGTGGTTTCGCCGGTTGGACGGCGGACGGCTCGCCGATCTGGGCCGGTGGCCGGGGCACCAGTCAGATGGTTTTGCGCCACTACGGGCAGGCGTTGGCGACGGTGTTGCCTGCTTCCTGGCCGGCGGAAGCGGGGCGTTGTGTTGAGGTCGGACTGTTCTCGCGTTATCCGGTTTCGCGAGTTCTGTCGGGTGAGCGCGTTGCTGGTTCCGGGCCTTTGCAGGGCGACTACCGCGTCGAATTCGCCAACGGCAATGCGCTGGATATCCACAGTTCCGGCGAACTGTTTCTGCTCAACGACAAACTGGTCGCCAGACTTGATCGCGAAGAATACGTCGCCCGCGTCCTTGAGCGCGAAGCCAAACCCGAACCCGCCGAAGCTGCCAAAGCCTTGGCCGTGGCGATCCGCACCTATCTGCTGCAAAACGCCACGCGCAACGGCGATTGCCTGAGCATTGACGACAGCAGCAACCGTCAGCGCGTCGCTCCGCGCCCGGCCTCCGCCGAGTCGCGCAACATTGCGGCGTGGACCGCGGATCTGGTGTTGGCCGGCAGCACCGTCACCTATCACTCCGATCAACCCGGCCCGGACAAACTCGCCTGGCAACAAGCCGTCGAGCAGGCCAGCGCCGGCCAGCGCTATGACGCGATTCTGCTGCACGCTTATCCGCGCGCCAGCCTCAGCCGTTGGGACAACCCGGTCGCTTCCTGCGAAGCGCTGCCTGCCGCGCAAGACTGGCTGCAAAAGCAGCGTCGCGGCTGGCGTCCGACCCTGGAAAGCGAAACCGGCTACAACGAAGTCAGCACGTTCGCCGTGTGCAAACTGGCGTTCGGCCGCCCGTTTGTCGATCGCGAACGCCAGCGCATTTATGTGCGCGGCGTGCTCACGCTGCAGGATCGCCTCGATCTGACTCACGAATACCTGCACCTGGCCTTTGAAGCACATCCCAACGGCCAGGATGAAACCTACATCGAAGGGCTCGCCCGTCACCTCTTGCTGGAATAGACCATGACACTCCGTTATCCACAGGTCTTGCTGTTGCTCTGCGCGTTCAATGCATGGCCGATGGCGATGGCCGCCGACAGCGTCAAACTCGACACCCCGGTCGGCGGCTGGCGCACCGGCGCGCCCGAGGGCGAAGGCGAAAACTTCCGCCAGACCGTCAACTACCCGGCCTCTTCGGTCAACACCCCGGTCGGCCAGGCCAACACCGCACGCATCAGCGGCGAAATCAAAGCCACCCCCAAGAACAAGGAGCCTGGGCGACTGATCGTCAACGGCGTCAGCATGCCGCTGAAAATCGACGACAGCGGCCGCTTCGACCGTCCGTTCTCCTTCCCCAACGGCAGCAACAGCGTCGAAGTGCGCAGCCCCGACGGCCAGCAACGCCATCGCACGCAGTTCCTCAACGCCAGCGGCGGCGCGACTCCGGCCAAACTGCGCGTGTTGCTGTCGTGGGACAGCGACGGTACCGACCTCGACCTGCACCTGATCACCCCCGACGGCGCGCACATCTGGTACGGCGATCGAGTCGCGCCCAATGGCGCGGCGCTCGATGTCGACGTCACCACCGGCTACGGCCCGGAAATCTTCGCCATGCCGGCACCGATCAAGGGCCAGTATCTGGTGTATGTGAACTACTTCGGCGGTGGTTATCGCGGGGATGAGGAAGGCGGGGAAGAGGCGGTGCAGCCGCTGACCACGGCGCAAGTTTCGGTGATTACCGAGGAAGGCACGCCGAGCGAGAAGATGGAGACGTTTGTGGTGCCGATGCGGGCGGTGGGGGAATTGACGTTGGTGAAGTCGTTCAGTTATCCCTGAGCAGGTACCTGCTCAGGGTTGCACTAGAAACCAGGCGGAATGTAACCGGGCACGAACGGCACGTTGATGCACTTGCCGTGAATGATCTTTCCATCCTCGATCCTGAACAGCACGATCTTTTTCGCCTTGTTGACGGTGGCTTCGAGTTTGCAATCGGAACTGTGGCCGACCGTCTGGTAATACTCGGTGTAAACCATGCCGTTACCGGTGTGATTCATTGAAGTACCGGCCGCTTCCGTGGTGGTCCAACTGGACGATTTATACCAGGTGAGCACAGCCAGATTCTCGCCGTTGGCCCCGGTCTGTTTTTTCATCGAGTCGGGTTTGCCAAACAGATCGAGCGCTTCCTGAACATCGCGTCCTTCCCAGCGCGACTGCGCAATCAAGTGGCAGCCATTGATCAGCAAAACGGCGGGCGTTATCAGCAGCGCCAATAACGTTTTAGTCCATGGGTTCATCGTGATTCCCGCCGCTTACTTGTTGCCCAGGATCGAGTCGAGGTTATCCATCATCTGGCCTTTCTCCTGAATCGGCGCCAGTTTGAAGAACATCTGCTGCATACCCTGAATCATCTGCAGGTACTCCATCTTGCCCAGCGCAATCATGTCCTTTTTATTGGGTGAGCAAACGAACTCGCTGGTGCGCTGCACCCAGAACTCCTTCGGCTGCTGCCATTGGTCATTAACTTTCAGGTTGCGCATCATGTAGGCGATGCGATCAACCGACTGGCCATTGAGCATTCGGACCTTATTCGTCGAACACTGAACTTCGAGGTTGTAGGCATCGATCATCGGTTTGCCGGGTTCTTCATACACCAGTGTCACGGCGACCAACTTGGCCCCCTTGGTGTGCTTCGACGGCACGACTGAAGTGCTGTCGGCGACATACATGATGTTCTTGTGGGGAATACCGTTGCCGTAAATGATCCACCAGTCACCAACGAGCTTCGGCTCGTCTGCCAAGGCTGAAGTGGTAGCGGTCAGGAGTACGGTCAGTAGAACAGCGAATTGATTGAGTTTGAAAAACGACGACATGGTGTTGCTCCATTCCTTGGCGCTTTTGTAATGCACAAAAACAGAATGGAAATTTAGTGGTGAGGTTGGGCGCGGGGCAATTAGGGCGGATGTGCTAATGGCTTATTGCGATGCCCGTTTCAGTCAGGGCATGGTAAGGGGGCAAGTACTTCTTGCCCCATTTCATAACGATGTCAGGCCGCTATTTCCGGGCTGAAGCTGGTGGATGTCAGACGAGCGATCGCAATGCCTAGTGCCTGATCATCGAATAACTTGTTTTTACGCACCGCAGCTGCGGCTCCGCCGTCCCAATTCTTCATTGCTTTACGTACCGCAGGAATGGTTGGAGCAATCCTTTCCCGAATCAGCAACCAATCAACGGTCGCCAGCAACTCCATGCCGAAAGGTGACTCAAAACCATCGATCAATTCGGCCGTTCGCTCTAAAGCCTGGGAGTATTCCTTGGCTTCGGTCTTGAGGTAGGTCTGCAAAAACGTTTTGCGATCTTGATCAAACCAAATGACATCGGTGATTCCAGCATCACTGATGCGCTTGTCGCAATGTAGATAGCTGCCATCCAGATTGTTGAGCAGATGCTCCAATCGATTGGCATACGGACCGAATTTATGAGCGACAAATTTGAGGTTTAGCGGATTCTCGGTATCTGGAGTTTTCTCGATTGCACGCTCAAGAAACCAAGCCAGTTTCTGAATTTCAAGCAGGCTGCATTCCATGCCCAGAACCCAATAACGCCGAACCAGTTCAGCAATCAGTGCGCGTGCCGGAGTGAGCTGCTCAACGCCATCGCGCTTAGCGACATTCAGATACTGATTGGAGGGTTCGAACACTAATATATCGACATCCAGGTCACCCAGCACTTCTACAATCTGCTCGCGCACTTCGGGCCACTTCAAACCACCGTTACCAGCGCCCAGCGGAGGAACAGCAACGGACTTCACATCGTTTTCAAGCAGGAACCGTCGCAGGTCATGCAAACCTTCGGTTATCCACGCCATTTGCGACGGAGAACGCCAATGGCGCTTGGTCGGGAAATTCACGATCCAGCGGGGGCCATCGAGTTCGTTGGTGGCCGTCACATGCATCTTGCCGGTTTCTACTTCCCCGGCCTTACATGCCGCTGCATACACGCGGTAATTCTGCGCAAAGCGCTCTTTGAACATCAGCGCGATGCCCTTACCCATCACGCCAACGGTGTTCACCGTGTTGACGAGGGCTTCGGTTTTGGCTTCCAGCAGGTTGCCTTGGGTGAATCTGATCATTGGAAATACCATGTGGGGCGCGCATGAACCGGCAACGTCAGGCCTCTGGCGGCAACGTCTGCTTCTATGCGTACTTTCATTGCATCGGTGTGGCACATGATGCCCAGTAGTCCCGTAATCGGTAAATGATGGTGGATCAGCGCCTCAGCCTGATAACGCTCCATTTTGCGAGGGTCGTCAGGATCGCGCTTGAAGTCGCGCCGTTGAAGGATAGACCAATCGACCTGGTCGAGATTCGCCAGATCGCTGTAGTAGTTTGTCCAACTCGGGTAAGCATGTGCGTTTGTGAAGACAAACGGTAGGCCAAGCTCTTCAACGCGATAAAGGCTCGAGACCAGAATCACGATCTCGTCGTTGCTGCGTTGCTGAACACTCCACCCAGAGTGAATGTTCTGCATCATCACCGAGAAAGGTGTGAAATAGAAGGGCACGTAGTCGGCCAGAACGCCTTCGGGCGCAATAGGCACCTGACGGGTACGGCGCTTGTCGATCAATTCGACGTTGCCGATATTCACGTACTGAGGTGCCTGTACTTCCGAGTTTGCACAATGCAGACCGTTGTCCAGAATCCAGGGCAGGTTATCGCGATGGACGATACGCCAAATCAGAGCTTTCTCTGGATTCAGGTTGGTATAGATCATTGATAAAACATTCTCTGGTTTACGCTGGTCTGCACATTAACATCGGCCGCCTGTAATTTAGCTACGCAAAGTGCATCAACTTCTTCGCTGGGGGTGAAGATTTTGAAGAAGGCATCAGGTTTAACAACCCCCGGTGCGAGACACTCTGCCATGCAGATGCTTTTGCAATGAGGGTCTAGGTAATCGCGACTGCTCATGACATTCCACTCGATGGCTTCGAAACCCTGTTCGTAATCAAGTAGCTGTATTGAGTCGCCTGCTAACGGGTGGCGTGGAATGACTTTCCAGCCGTATTGCTTGGCTGTTGATCTGTAGACCGAGATCAACACAAATTGTGCCTCTGGCCTACTGCGCTGAACGCTTCCGTCAAATGGATTCTTCGCAAACCAGTGGAAGGGGACGTAGTTGTCGAGCTGCAGAGCCTGCCGCTTTTTCAGGATTTCAGCATCTGCGACGTCTTTGAAACCCGAGAGGCCGGCGCGAGGTTTCAAGCCATCCCTGAAAATCCCATCCAGGTTTTCAACTGAAGTGAGATGGTAGAGAAGCTTCTGATCCTTGATGCTTTTAACGTCCGACATAGTGGTCTCCTTGACCTGCACATCAACCTATACTGAATTCAGTCCCGGCCTCGCCCCGTGCTGATGTAACCCTCGATCCGTGGGGGTTGGTAGAACAATTGTCGTGATTCTAATGTGCCATCACTTTTCACGGCAAGCCCAATATAGGAATCGAATAACCGGGCCAAATTGACTCACCACTGAACTCATTCCTCATCAAAATAATCGCGATCCAGCGTCGGCAACCGCAACAAACGTGATGTCACGCCCACCTCATGATCCATCATCAGATGCACGAGCCGCGTGCCGTCTACCAACACAATACCGTCCACCGATTTGGCAAAGTCGACAGCGTGCGCTGTGAAGCCGGACGTAGTGATGAAAACGCCACGCTTGGCTTTTTGCCCAGCGAGCGCTCCGTAGAACGCCTGCAGTTCAGGCCGGCCAACCGTGTTCTGCCAGCGCTTGGCCTGAACGTAAACCTTCTCCAGCCCCAATTTATCGAGCGAAATAATGCCGTCGATGCCGGCATCACCGGAACCGCCGACACGTTGCAGATCATTACGACTGGCGCCGTAACCCAGGCGATGAAGTACATCCAGCACGATCACTTCGAAGCGGTTGGGACTGACTTGCAGCAAGTTATCCAAAAGGTCGACCGCCGTGGCATCGCGCAATTCCTTTAGCGCTCGCTCCAGTCGGTCGTCGGGGCTTTCGGTGGCGGAGGCCAGATCTGGCTCCACATTTGGTTGGTCATCGAGTGGCTCGGCATCAGGCGCGACTTTCAGCTTCACATTCATGTAGCCGATTGCTAAATGCTCCACATCCTTGGCCGACAGCGGAAATGCATGCTCCTTGGCGTACTGCACGCCTGCATCGGTCAATTTCCAGTAGCCGCGTTTGGCACTGCTGGAAAGACCGGCACGCTTGAGACGGTCGTGCGCCCAGCCTGATCGGTTCTTGTAGGTGGCCTGACCACTCGCGATCAGCTCTTCACGCTGCGCTTCTGTTAGTTGCAGCATTTTGGCTGCCGCTTCTTGAGCGTCCCGAGCGATTGCCCCCTCGGGTTTTGTGGCGAGAAAGCGAAGGATCGGCTCAATGAACTGATCGTAGGTTGGAACGGACATGGCGCATCCCTGTGCTGATGGTGTTTTTGAACTGATGGGCGGGCGAGTATAAGTTAACGCTCGCTGAGGATGCCTTGGAGAGTAAGCGCTGGTGCTATGAAAACGTAAGCCGCTGTGTATCGGTTCACTCCTAGGCCTTATGTCAATCCGACAGACGTTTCGTCCTACAGAACATCCCTGCGCAATAAATTCCGCCGTCTGGCATACGCAAGCTTTGTCCAGACGCTATCATCCCCCACTTTTTAGCGCCTGCTGATCGGGCGCGTGAGCTATGGAGCAACACACGGTGATCACCGGCGAACTCAAAAGCAAAATCGACGTTATCTGGAATGCCTTCTGGTCGGGCGGTATCTCCAACCCGATGGAGGTCATGGAGCAACTGACCTATTTGCTGTTCCTGCGTCGTCTGGATGAGTTGCACACCCTGGAAGAGAACAAGTCCAATCGTCTGAAGCAGCCGATGGAGCGCCGCATCTTCCCTGAAGGCCTCGACGCGCGGGGCTGCAATTACAACGATTACCGCTGGTCGCACTTCAAGAACCTGGCCCCGGCGGACATGTTTGAAGTCATTGCCGATCACGTATTCCCGTTCCTGAAAACCATCGGCAGCGATGACTCCACCTACAGCCACCACATGCGTGATGCGCGCTTCACCATTCCGACGCCGGGGCTGCTGGCCAAAGTGGTGGACTTGCTCGACGACATCCCGATGGAAGATCGCGACACCAAGGGCGACGTTTACGAATACATGCTCGGCAAAATCGCCAGCGCCGGGCAGAACGGTCAGTTCCGCACGCCACGACACATCATTCAGTTGATGGTTGAACTCACCGCGCCGCAGCCGAACGACGTAATCTGCGATCCGGCTAGCGGTACTTGCGGCTTTTTGGTCGCGGCGGGTGAATATTTGCGTGAGAAGAATCCGAGCCTGCTGCTGGATGCTGCACAGCGTGAACACTTTCACCATGGCATGTTCCATGGCTTCGACTTCGACAACACCATGTTGCGGATTGGCAGCATGAACATGATGTTGCACGGGGTGGAGAATCCAGATATTCGCTATCGCGATTCTCTGGCGGAGAATACCGCGGGGGAGGCTGAGCATTACAGCTTGATTCTGGCGAACCCGCCGTTTGCGGGGAGTCTGGATTATGAAAGTACGGCGAAGGATTTGCAGAAGATTGTTAAAACCAAAAAGACTGAATTGTTGTTTTTGGCTTTATTTTTACGGTTTCTAAAGCCTGGTGGTCGTGCAGCAGTAATTGTGCCAGATGGTGTGATGTTTGGCTCTAGTAAAGCGCATAAGGAGTTGCGCCGTATGATTGTTGAAGATCATAAGTTAGACGGTGTAGTAAAGCTGCCGAGTGGCGTATTCAAGCCGTATGCAGGCGTTGCAACTTCAATTTTACTTTTTACAAAAACAAATTCTGGCGGCACCGATCACGTTTGGTTCTACGATCTGCAAGCAGATGGAATGAGCCTAGATGACAAGCGCTTGCCGTTATTGAGTGAAAATAAGTTGGGTGTTACCCCAGATATTGGTTTGAGTGACGAGGAACACGCAAAGAATAACCTTCCTGATACGCTTGCACATTGGCATCAACGCGACAGAGCGGAGCTTGAACGACCGCGTACGGCGCAAAGTTTCTGTGTGCCTAAATCCGAGATTGTTGAACAGGGTTATGATTTGAGCATTAGCCGCTATAAAAAAGTTATTCATGAGAGAATTGAGCATCGTGCACCGCAGGATATACTTGTTGAGTTGGAAGGGTTGGAGAGTGAGATCCAACAGGAGATGAAAAGTCTTCGGGGGATGTTAGCTTGAATGATATGAATTGGGTGCAACTTGGTGATGTGGCGGAGCTAAGAGCTGGAGTTGGATTTCCAATCGCATTGCAAGGGAAGGTTGCAGGCGATTATCCATTTGCCAAGGTTGGAGATATATCGCGGGCTGCCCGCTCTGGAGAAATATATATATCCTCGTCTGAAAATTATGTTGATGCTAGTGATCTTGTAACTCTTGGTGCGAAGGTTGTTCCAAAGGAAAGTATACTGTTTGCAAAGATTGGAGAGGCAATACGACAGAATTTCCGAGTTCTTTCCGGTTGTGAGATGTTGGTTGATAATAACGCTATGGCGGCTATTCCCAATGAGCGAATTTATTTTAAATATCTTTATCATTACTTGAAGTCTGTAAATTTTTATTCTTTGGCGCCATCTACAACTGTTCCTGCGATTAGAAAGAGTGATTTGCAAAAGCTCCAAGTCCCGATTTTTTCGATGCGGGAGCAATGGCGGATTTCTAAGATTTTGGATCATGCCGAACTTTTGCGTTCAAAGCGTGCAACTTCGATTGAAAAACTCGATGAGCTGGCTCGCACTACTTTTGTCAAAATGTTTGGTGATTCTTTATCGAACCCTTTCAATTGGCCAGTGCAGTTATGCAAAAACGTATGTAGTCGTGTAACTGTGGGTATCGTAGTTCAGCCATCGTCATATTATACGGATGGCGGGGTCCCTGCTTTGCGTTCTTTGAATATTAAGCCTGATGGGTTGATGTTAAATGATCTGGTTTATTTTTCTGAGTTGGACAATGAGAAGCTGAGTAAGACTAGGGTTTGGCAGGGCGATGTGGTACTTGTTAGGACCGGGCGGCCAGGCACTGCGACTGTTATTCCCTCAAGCTTAGATGGGGTGAACGCGATAGATATACTTATTGTTACTCCGGATAAAAATAAAGTTAACTCCAGATATTTGAGTTTTTTCTTTAATTCTAGTGCCGGGCGTAGTTTGGTTTTGGGGCAGGCTAGAGGTCAGATTCAGCAGCATTTGAATGTGGGCTCCTTGAAGATGGCTGAAATTCCTATGCCGCCGTTAGAGTTGCAGAATGAATTTGCTAATCGTTGGGAGAAAATAGACAGTTTAAAAAAACGTTATCTTCAGCACTTAAATGAATTGGAATCACTGTGTTCGTCTCTTCAGCATCGCGCCTTCCGAGGCGAACTCTAACCTATGCGCGGCTCCCTGCTTCCCGTCTGGTCCCGAACCTGGCGCGAGCTCTGGAGCCCCTTGGCGCGGCACGGATCGGCGCCTGCCGATCTGTTCTGCGAGTTGTACCGGGCGTTGGTGCCAACCTTAAAAACGCCCCCATCCATGGCCGCTCTGGCCGAGATCATCGACGACCCGCCTCAGAGCGTTCGAGCCTTCCGGCAGATCAGCGCCGATGACCTGATCGACGAATCGTCCCTGCTTAGCTTCCTGCAAACCGCCTACGAAGTACTCGACGAACTGGCCGGTGACGCACTGGCCAATGCGTATTTCAATCGCCTCGCCAACTTCATCGACACCTACAACCTCAACTACGAACTGCGCCGCCCCTGTCGGTTGTACCCGACCGTCCCCGGCCTGTTCGCCAATCTGGTTCAAGGCCTGCGCAACAGCAACGCCGAGCATCCGCACCTGCATACCCTGCAAAGGGATTTCGACGAAGCCTTTCGCGACCTGCACGACAGGGGCGGAGAAGGGCGGATCAAAACCTGCCTGCAGAAACAGATCAATCTGCTGGAAGCCCTAGGTCGCAATAATCCGCAGGTCAATGAATACGCACTGTCGAGCATCTGCGATCAGCTCCCGCATTGGCCTCACGCCAAGGTTCGCCAAGCGCTGAAAAGCCTCTATGGTTTCACCTGCGACTATCCCGGCATCCGCCATGGCGGTAAGCCCGGTAGCGTGGAAGGCAATATAGAGATGCGCGATATGCTGGCACTTTGTATCCTATTCACCGGATTCACTCCCTACCTGACCGATCGGCTGGACGTTGCCGCCATATTTCAAGGACGTTGATATGAGTAACTTTGCCTTCTTGCGCGCTGAATGGCCCGGGCTGCATGCCGAGGCGCTGAAGGCTGAAGCCAATGTGCTGGCGGATCCACGTACGTCCTGCTTCTACGCCCGGCGCACGCTGGAGTTGTTGGTGGCGTGGCTGTTCCAGGCTGATCGCAGCCTGAAGCTGCCGTACAAAAGCGACCTGTCGGCGTTCCTGTTTGAGCCAACGTTCAAGACCCTGACCGGGCCGATGCTCCACGCCAAAATGGAAGTCATCCGCAAGCGCGGTAACGATGCCGTGCACAGCGCCCGGCAAGTGCGCGAGCAAGACGCCAAAGCAGTGCTCAGCGAACTGTTTCATGTGGCCTATTGGTTGGGGCGGCATTACGCACGCAGCGCAGCGGGCAAACCGGATGGCGCGCTGAAGTTCGACTCGGCGTTATTGCCCAAACCGCCGCAAATCGCTGCCACGCAAACTCAGGCGCAACTGCAAAAGCTTGAACGCGAACTCGCTCAACGAGACGCCGCGCTGGCGCAAGCACAGAAGAAAAACGCCGCGCTGGATCAAGAACTGGCTCAGTTACGTGCTGATGTGGCCGCTGCCAAAGCCGCGAACGCCAGTCAGCCCGATAACCACGATTACAACGAAGCACAAACCCGTGACCTATTTATCGATCAGTTGCTGCACGAGGCAGGCTGGCCACTGAATGCCGCCCGTGATCGTGAGTTTGAAGTCGCGGGCATGCCGAATAGTAAAGAACAAGGTTTTGTCGATTATGTGCTGTGGGGCGACGACGGCAAGCCGCTGGCGTTGATAGAAGCCAAGCGAACGCAGCACGATGCCCGCAAGGGCCAGCAGCAGGCCAAGTTGTACGCCGATTGCCTGGAGGCGATGTTCGGCCAGCGCCCACTGATCTATTTCACCAATGGCTACGAACATTGGCTGTGGGATGACTTGCTTTACCCGCCACGCCTCATTCAGGGCTTCCACAAGAAGGCGGAATTGGCGCTGCTGATTCAGCGTCGCAGCAGCCGCAAGAAATTGGGCGAGGCGTCAATTGATCCGCTTATTGTCGAGCGGCACTACCAGCAACGGGCCATTCGCCGTATCGGTGAGACCTTCGAGCAGGATCACCAGCGCAAAGCGTTGGTGGTTATGGCGACTGGGGCCGGCAAGACCCGGACAGTCATCGCTTTGAGCGATTTGCTGATGCGCTGTAACTGGGCCAAACGCATTCTGTTTCTGGCCGATCGCGTGGCTTTGGTCAATCAGGCTGCGAATGCTTTCAAAAAGTTTTTGCCCAACGCGGCGCCGGTCAATCTGGTGACCGAGAAAAACACCGAGGGCCGCGTCTACGTCTCGACCTACCCAACGATGATGGGCCTGATCGATGAAAAGCAGGAAGGGCAGCGGCGCTTCGGTGTCGGTCATTTCGATCTGATCATCATCGATGAGGCGCACCGTTCGGTTTATCAAAAGTACGGCGCGATCTTTTCCTACTTCGATGCGTTGCTGGTTGGCCTGACCGCGACGCCTAAAGACGAAATCGATCGGAACACATACAGCCTGTTCAACCTTGAAAGTGGCGTCCCGACCGATGCCTACACTTTGGATGATGCGATTGCCGAGGGTTATCTGGTCAAACCGCGTGGTGTTTCGGTGCCGCTGAAATTCCAGCGCGAAGGGATCAGCTACGACGAACTGTCTGAAGAAGAGAAAGACCAGTGGGACGAACTCGAATGGGGCGAAGAGCAAGAAGTTCCGGACGAGGTCAGCGCTGATGCGGTCAACCGTTGGTTGTTCAACACCGACACGGTCGACAAGGTGCTGCAGACACTGATGGAGCGCGGCCACAAAGTGGCGGGCGGCGATCGGTTGGGCAAGACCATTATTTTCGCCAAGAACAACGCACATGCTGAGTTCATCGCCGAGCGGTTCGACGCGAGCTATCCGGACAAGAAGGGTGCTTTCGCTCGGGTGGTGACTTACAAAACCGATTACGCACAGTCCTTGATCGATGACTTCTCGATCAAGGACAAAGCGCCGCACATTGCCATTTCGGTGGACATGCTCGACACCGGGATTGATGTGCCGGAAGTGGTCAATCTGGTGTTCTTCAAGATCGTTCGCTCTAAAGCCAAGTTCTGGCAAATGGTTGGACGTGGTACGCGATTGTGCGATGACTTGTTCGGGCCAGATCAGGACAAAGAGGACTTCTTCATCTTTGATTTCTGCCAGAACCTGGAATATTTCAATCAGAACCCTGAGCCAACTGAGGGCACGTTGAGCGAGCCACTGGGGCAGCGTTTGTTCAAAGCGCGCTTGCAGGTGTTGGCGGCGCTGGATCGACGCCGAAAGAGTGTTGATGCCAGAGAGTCTTGCGGCACCTACTCCATCATCTATAGCGACGATGAACTGCGTGATGACATTGCCCGTGGTTTACACGAGCGAGTCATTGCCATGACGCTGGATAACTTTGTGGTTCGACCAAAGCGTTACTGGGTTGAGCGGTTCTCCGCTGCCAGTATCTGGAAGGATCTCGGTGACACCCAACTGCAGGAGCTTGCCGAGCATCTGTCCGGGCTACCGACTCAGTTGGCGGAGGAGGATGAGGAAGCCAAACGTTTCGACCTTTTGCTACTGAGACTGCAGCTTTGCGTTCTCAATGCCGAGCCAGGCTTCGCCAACTTGAGCGAAAAGGTTCGGGAGCTGGCGGAGGCGCTGTTGGGCCAAAGCAACATCCCGGCAATTGCTGAGCATTTGCTGATGGTCGAGGCCGTGGCGAGTCAGGAATGGTGGGAAGACGTAACGGTTTCTATGCTCGAGCAGGCACGTCGCAAACTACGGAGCTTGATCAAGTTGCTGGAAAAGGGACGAGGTGTTCGCGTCTATACCGATTTTGAAGATGAGCTGGGCCAAATCGACGAAGTGATCATGCCTTCGATGGTGAACCCGGCAAGTTTCGAGCGTTTTCGTGACAAGGCCCGTGCGTTTCTGAGGGCGCATCAGGACCATTTGTCCTTGCAGAAGCTGCGACGGAATCAGCCGCTAACTGCGCTGGATCTTGAAGCGCTTGAGCAGATGTTGGTTGAAAGCGGGGCGGGTGCAGGCGAGATCAGTCGAGCGCGTGAACAAGCTAAAGGCTTGGGTCTGTTCATTCGCTCCTTGGTTGGATTGGATCGCGACGCGGCAACTGATGCGCTATCGGGGTTTTTGGCAGGAAGAGCACTGAATGCCAGCCAGATCGAGTTCAGCAATTTGGTGATACAGCACCTCACGGAACATGGGGCGATGGATGCGAATCTGCTCTATAAATCGCCGTTCACCGATATCACCCCTAAAGGGCCAGATGACTTGTTCGACTCAAAACAGGTGGATGAGTTGTTTGCGGCGCTTCAAAAGATTGAGGCAGGTGCCCGCGTAGCTTAAGGCTCATCACTGCATTTATAGAAATGGATTAAAAGGATTAAAAGGAGCTGCACGATGACTTCAATTTCAACCAAAGACGTGATGGCAAAAGCTTCGAATGAGGATCTAAAACCTCTGGTCGAATACATTCTTAAAGCCAGTACGACCGAAAGCTTGTCTGGGAAAGAACTCTATAAAGCGCATAACCCCAATCATCAACGCTATACCGGTCTGATATTCAATGAGATCCGTTTGTTCGGAGGCAATAGTTTCGTCAATCTCTTCCGCAGCGAGGGGCCGGAATACCATGAGGTTGTGAAGGATGTAGCCAGCAAATTTGGCGTAAAAGAAATCGACTCCTTTAGTCTGGTTCAACTCGAGGAAGAACTGATTCAGAAAATTTTGCGTGACGCGCTGAAAAAAGCTGAAGGGCAAGAGCGTGCGGACATGGAAGCTATTCTCAAAGAGGCAGGTCTTGGTAAAAGTGATCTGAGTGCGTTGCTCTCTGGCGCGTCTCTCCTGACTCTATTGGGAGCCAGGGCAGCAGGCGTAGTCACCTACCAATTGTCGGCAATCATTGCCAGTGCGATGGCCAAACAGCTTTTGGGCTATGGCATCACATTGGCCGTCGGTGGTGCAGCTAGCGCGGCGCTCGGCCGTGGTTTAGCTGTTTTCATGGGGCCAATCGGATGGATCCTCACCGGCATCTGGACTGCCATTGATTTGGCTGGCCCCGCGTTCCGAGTGACTGTGCCCTGCGTTCTGCATATCGCGATGCTCAGGCAGAAAATGATGTGTGCTCAGATGAGCTCGGTATTTGAGGACGCTTTCGATGATTGATTTGAGCGTTGTATTTAAAGTGCCGGAGTGGCTCGCGGCTGGACTTCAGTCTGGTGAGCTTGAGCGTGTCGGCGGTGTGATCCGGGATAAGGTCACGAAAAAGGTCGTTGCTTGGTTGAGAGAGGGTGATTCTGTCAGTACTGAGCCGCCATCAGAAGTGCTCAATGGGCAGTTGTCGAAGTTGATGATGCAAGGCCAAGTGTTGATGGGACTTCAGGTCGCCAACTTGGTTGTGAGTGCTGTTGGCTTTGCCATGATTTATCGAAAGCTACAGGGAATTGAGCGGCAACTTTCCGTTATTGGCGATGCTGTAAATGAGGTAAAGGGAAATCAGAAGTGGTTTGATGACAAGCAGTGGATCGCCAACTTTGCACCTGTGAGTGCAGCGATGAATACGCTGGCTGATCTTCAGCATTACGTTTCGCCCAAACTTGTTCATGAGAAGTTATCCACAGCTGAAACTCAATGCGCTGTTGGCCAGAATTATTTTCATGGTGTGGTTCGCAAGCTCACAGCCGATAACAAGGAGTATCTACGTGCCTTTGAGCTTTCGATGAGCTATCGCTCATGGTTGGCTTCAGGGCAGGGGCGAATTCAGGCGCTGTCGGAACTGGGTGAGAAAAAAGCTGCTCTCACTGTCGCTCAGAAACTCACCACTGATCACGCTGAGTTTGGGAAGACCCTTACGGCGATTTTGAGCGACCCATTGCGACGTTTCGTTCCCGGAAACTACGACCAGCAGGCCAGCGCCAGTTTGATCGACCTAGCCAGTCAGGCAACACAAGTGCATCAAGTATTGAAGGGGAATGTGCTGCAGCTTGATTTCATGCACGAGAACAAGCTGCTGCCGTCTGATTTGCCATCGGCTGAAGAGTTGGATCAGCAAGGAATGTTGATCTACCTCGCTAATCGCTGAGGGGGGGGGGCTTTCAGGCAGGCATTAAAAAGCCGGCTTGTGGCCGGCTTCTCGGGGACTGGCTTGGTTTATTTTTGGTAAACCGCGTCAGCCTTCAAAACGTACACCCGGATCTGCGTCCGGCTGTGGGACTTGGTCAGACGTTGGTCTGCCGCGTCAGGCGTCATCTGGGCCGCGGGAGCGGGGCGATGCGCAAATGTGGGGCGCAGGATACTGAGTTTTGTCGGGGATTCCCAGCCTCAAGTGCGGAATAGAGCCACTGCGGGGGGCAAAATTCGTAATTTGTACTGATTTTCGGGGCCTCTTCGCGAGCAGGCTCGCGCCCACAGGTGTTGGTGCAGGGTCGAAGGTCCGTATCCGATCAGAGAAACGGCACCACCGGCCGGCGTTTGCCCAGGGTCGACCACCAGAATACCCAGCCCAGGATATGGATTCGTTGCTCTTCGATCTGCGCGGCGCGAAAGATTTCGTCCGGGTGTTCGGCGCTGTTATGGCTGCGCAGGCGCAGGGCGTTGCCGGGCATACGGTGCAGGTATTTGATGCGCAGCATGCCGTCGTGTTCGATGGCGTAGATTTCGCCATCGACGACTTGGGTCAGGCCGCGGTCGATGCCGACGATAGAGCCGTCTTCGATGCGCTCGGCCATGCTGTTGCCGATCATGTGTGCGCAGATGGCGTCGGTGTGGCGGATTTCCAGTTGATCGAGGTGGGCGCGGGGCAGGCGGATGGTTTGTTCGGGGTCGAGGATGACGTGGGTTTTGCCGGCGCCGTTGGTGATCGGCGTTTCCTTGAAAAACGGCAGTTCGATGTCCCTGGGGTCTATGACGGTGTAGACGCCGCAGATGGCCTCGGCATCAAAGGTGTCGCCGTTGCTGGCAGGCGTCTGCAGGCGCGGTAACTCCTTGCTGCCTTCGCCGGTCTTCAGCCACTCGCTGTTGACCGAGAGCAGGCGCGAGACTTCCTCCATGCGATACGCCGGGACACCCCGGGTGTACCAGTTATGAATGTTTTGGGCTTCCGTGCCCCAGAACTTTGCGAATCCCGTGGTGGTGATGTTCGCTGCTTCCAGGAGTGCCTTGAATCTTGGACCGCTAGTGTTCTTTCTCATAAACACCGAGTCTACGGCCGTGCCAGAGCGGTTTGAATAAACCGGGTGTTCAAAAAAAGGCTGTATTTTGCGACTGGATGTAAGACGTGCTTGTGGGAAATCACTCACATCGAAACTTTTCTGTAGTCCGTGATAAACACACTGTTTAAAACGCCATTGCTCAGGCACAAAAAACCCCGGATCAACCGGGGTTTTCTTCAGGCATCTTGCAGTCAGCAGGTGCTTAGCCCTTGTAGGCAGCAACCGACTTGGTGATCGCTTCGCGAGCGGCGTCAGCGCCAGCCCAGCCTTCGATCTTGACCCACTTGCCTTTTTCGAGATCTTTGTAGTTCGCGAAGAAGTGCTCGATCTGCTGGATCAGCAGCGGTGGCAGGTCGGTGTATTCCTTCACGTCGACGTACAGCTGGGACAGCTTGTCGTGTGGCACTGCGATGACTTTGGCATCGCCGCCGCCGTCGTCGGTCATGTTCAGGATGCCGACTGGGCGCGCGCGGATCACCGAGCCTGGAGCAACCGGGTAAGGGGTCACAACCAGCACGTCGAGGGGGTCACCGTCGTCAGCCAGGGTGTTCGGGATGTAACCGTAGTTGGCCGGGTAGAACATTGGGGTGGCCATGAAACGGTCAACGAACAGGCAATCGCTGTCTTTGTCGATTTCGTATTTGATCGGCGCGTGGTTGGCCGGGATCTCGATCGCGACGTAGATGTCGTTCGGCAGGTCTTTGCCAGCCGGAATCTTGCTGTAGCTCATTGGGCGTTGCCCCCGTAGTTGACCAAAAACACTTGGCCGGATTGACCAAAAAGTGGCGGCGATTATAGGCATATTCCTACGCCGACGCCACGTACCAGAAGTCGTGCAGCGCTTACGCGTGCGCCTGATAGACCGGGTCTGTGGCCTGAAGTTGCCGCAGCCTGCCCAACGGATCCTGCCGGTAGAAAAGCTGCAGTTGCAAGTAGACCTGTGGATAAGCCGCGTGCAGCAGATCCGGGGCGCTGAAAAAGTATTCGCTGGTGACCGCGAAAAACTCCGCCGGGTTTTCGGCGGCGTACGGGTCGATGGCGGTTTCGGCGTCGGGGTTGCGGTCGAGCTGGCGGTTGAGGTCATCGTAGGCGTGTTGCATGACCTCGGCCCAGTCGCTGACGCGCATGTCGGCGTGCAGCGGCGGCAGGCCGTTGGCGTCGCCGTTGAGCATGTCGAGTTTGTGCGCCAGTTCGTGGATCACCAGGTTGTAGCCTTCCCAGCCACCACTGGCCATCACCCCCGGCCAGGCGAGGATGATCGGGCCCTGTTGCCAGGCTTCGCCGCTGTGTTCACCGTCCCACTCGTGCTCGACACCGCTGGCATCGCGATGCCGTTGCGGGCTGAGAAAGTCATCGGGATAAAGGACGATTTCGTGGAAACCCTGATACCAGTTCAAGTCGCCGAGATTGAGCAGCGGCAATTGGGCCTGGGCGGCGAGCAACAGGCGTTGTTCCTGATGCAGTTCGACACCGGGCAGGGCGGTCAGGTGTTTTTCTTCGAGGAACAGGACGCAGGCTTCACGCAACCACTGGTCTTCGGCGGCGCTGATGCCGTCGAGAAAACTCAGGTGATGGCGCACCCGTTGCCACATCTCGTCGGCAATCGGGTGCCTGGCCAGAATGCGCCGGCGACGCCAGGCGCTCAGTGACCACATCGGATCAGTGGGTTTCGACTTTGGCGCCGCCGAAACGGCTGCGCACCACACCGATGATCATCGGTACCAGCGACAGCAGGATGATGGCCACCACCAGCAGCGACAGGTTCTTTTTGATGAACGGCACGTTGCCGAAGAAATAACCCAGGGTCACCAGACCGCCGACCCACAGCACGGTGCCGAACACGCTGAACGCGAAGAAACGCGGATAAGGCATTTTCCCGACGCCGGCGACGAACGGTGCAAACGTGCGGATGATCGGCAGGAAGCGCGCCAGGGTCACGGTTTTGCCGCCGTGCCTGTCGTAGAAATCGTGGGTTTTTTGCAGGTAATCGCGACGGAAGATTTTCGAATTCGGGTTGCTGAACAGTTTTTCGCCCGCCGTTCGGCCAATCACGTAGTTGGTGCTGTCGCCGAGGATCGCCGCGAGCATCAACAGACCGCCCAATAGCACCGGATCCATGCCACCGCCCGCCGCCACGGCACCGGCGATGAACAGCAGCGAATCACCCGGCAGGAACGGCATCACCACCAGACCGGTTTCACAGAAGATGACAGCGAACAGAATCGCGTAGATCCACGGCCCGTAGTTGGTCACCAGCAAATCGAGGTACACATCGAGATGCAGGATAAGGTCGAGCGGGTTGAAATCCATGGGGGCACCTGTGGTGACGGCCCGACTCGGCAGGCCTGTGCGGATGATTCGGGTGTAAGCCTACAGCGGGGTGTAGTTTTTCTTACAAGCCGGAAAGCTCGGGATTATACGGTCTGAGAGGTGAAAAGCGCGTTGGTTTTGTAGCGAGGGATGTCGGGGGGTGAATAAATGTCAGGCAGACTTCGGGTTTGATAAAAGATCAAAAGATCGCAGCCTGCGGCAGCTCCTACCTTTGGAATGCGTGATCCCTGCAGGAGCTGCCGAAGGCTGCGATCTTTTGATTTCAGAGCTCGTCGCTGATCGGCAACACGTAGTTCTTGAACTCGGTGTCTTCCTTGAAGCCAATGGATTCGTAGGTCTTCTGCGCCACCTCATTGTCAGCACTGGTGGACACGCGCATGCGCACGGCCTGGGTTTCCTTGGCCATTTTCTTCGCGGTGCGGATCAGGTTGTCGGCCACCAGCTGGCGGCGGGCATCTTCGGCGACATAGATGTCGTTGAGAATCCACACGCGCTTGAGCGACAGCGAGGAGAAACTTGGATACAGCTGGCAGAACCCCATCAGTTTCTTGTCGTCATCATCGGCCAGGGCCAGATAAATCACCGATTCCTTGCGTCGCAGGCGCTTTTCGAGAAACGCGCGGGAGGAATCCGGGTAAGGCAGGGAACCGTAGAACTCGCGATACTTGACGAACAACGGGGTCAGCAAATCCAGGTGTTCGAGGGTCGCTTGAATAATCCGCATGATAGGTCTCGTCTTCAAGTGGCTGTCTTCAACTGCTCTGACGGCGATGGGAAACCCTGCGGCCGTGCTTCGATCCTGCCTTAAAGCAGCGCAGAAACGCAATGCGGAAACGGTTCAGGTTGTGGGTGGATCAAGCAGGAAGTTTCCCTTCATGTCCGCACCGGTGTCCGACTCCAGCGTCTGTACTTGCGCTTCATCCTTCAGGTTGACACCCGACAGCTGCCGCCGACAGGCTTCGCGCATCAGATACAACAAGCGATGCGCCGCCATGCCATAGCTCAAGCCCTCAAGCCGCACATTGGAGATGCAATTGCGGTAGGCATCGGTCAGCCCGACTTTTGGATTGTAGGTGAAATACACACCGAGGCTGTCGGGCGAGCTGAGGCCCGGACGCTCGCCGATCAGCATCACGACCATTTTTGCGCCCAGCAACTGACCGATCTCGTCACCGATGGCCACTCGACCCTGTTCCACCAGCACCACGGGGGCAAGTGACCAGCCGTCGGTGCTCATCTGCTCCTCCAGACGGCTCAGAAACGGCAAGGTATGGCGATGCACCGCCAGCGCCGACAAACCGTCCGCCACCACAATCGCCACGTCGACCCCGCCGGGATTGGCCTGCGCGTGCTCATGCAGGGCCTGCGCCGAGGTGTCGCTGAGCTTGCGCCCCAGATCCGGACGTTGCAGGTAGCTGTTGCGATCAGTCGCCGCGCTGTGCAGCAATAAACTGTCGCGCCCGCGTTCGCTCAGCTGCGCACTGAGCCCGGCATGATCGAACGGCAGATGCACCGCATCCCGCGCCTGAGCGTGGGCGAACTGGAAATCCAGCTGGGCGCGGGTTGGCAGGCTGGTGCCGGTACGGCCCAAGGCAATGCGCGCCGGGGTCAGGCGGCGCAACTCCAGCCACGGGTTTTGCGGGTCCACAGGCGGTTTTTCCATCACACTCATCCCAGTTGCGCCAGCGCCTGGCGGAAGGCCGGCGGCAGGTTGTTGCCAAAGCGGACCTTGCCGTCCGCCTGGGTGAAAATACCCATGTTCGCCAGCCATTGCTCGAACTCCGGCGCCGGCTTCAGGCCCAAAGTCTGACGGGCGTAGAGCGCGTCGTGGAACGAGGTGGTCTGGTAGTTGAGCATGATGTCGTCGGAACCGGGGATGCCCATGATGAAGTTGATCCCGGCTACGCCGAGTAACGTCAGCAAGGTGTCCATGTCGTCCTGATCGGCTTCGGCGTGGTTGGTGTAGCAGATGTCGCAACCCATCGGCACGCCGAGCAACTTGCCGCAAAAATGATCTTCGAGGCCGGCGCGGATGATCTGCTTGCCGTTGTACAGATATTCCGGGCCGATAAAGCCGACCACGGTGTTCACCAGAAACGGCTTGAAGTGCCGCGCGACGGCGTAGGCCCGGGTTTCGCAGGTCTGCTGGTCGACACCGTGGTGGGCGTTGGCCGACAGCGCGCTGCCCTGGCCAGTCTCGAAATACATCAGGTTCTGCCCGAGGGTGCCGCGCTTCAGGCTCAGCCCCGCGTCATAGCCTTCCTGCAGTACATTGAGATTGATGCCGAAACTGGCGTTGGCCGCTTCGGTGCCGGCGATCGACTGGAACACCAGATCCAGCGGCACACCACGATTGATCGCTTCGATCGAGGTGGTGACGTGGGTCAGCACACAGGCCTGAGTCGGAATGTCGTAACGCTGGATGATCGCGTCGAGCATCTCCAGCATCGCGCAGATCGAGGCGATGCTGTCGGTGGCCGGGTTGATCCCGATCATCGCGTCGCCGTTGCCGTACAGCAGGCCGTCGAGAATGCTGGCGGCGATGCCGGAAGGTTCGTCGGTCGGATGGTTCGGTTGCAGGCGGGTCGACAGGCGTCCGCGCAGGCCGAGTGTGCCGCGAAATTTTGTGACCACGCGGATCTTCTGCGCCACCAGCACCAGATCCTGCACGCGCATGATTTTCGACACGGCGGCGACCATTTCCGGGGTCAGGCCGGGGGCGAGCTTGCGCAGGCTGGTCTCGTCCGCCGCATCGCTGAGCAGCCAGTCACGGAAACCACCGACGGTGAGGTGGCTGACCACGGCGAAGGCTTGTTTGTCGTGGGTGTCGATGATCAGTCGGGTGACCTCATCGGCTTCGTAGGGAATCAGCGCTTCCTGCAGAAAATGCGTGAGCGGAATGTCGGCCAGCGCCATTTGCGCGGCCACGCGTTCACCGTCGTTGAGCGCGGCAACGCCAGCCAGGAAGTCCCCCGAGCGCGCCGGGCTGGCTTTGGCCATGACGTCCTTGAGGCTGTCGAAGCGATAGGTCTGGGCGCCGACGGAATGGGTAAATGCGGCCACAATATCCTCCTGTAAACGATAAACCCCCTGTAGGAGCTGCCGCAGGCTGCGATCTTTTGACTTTGATTTTCTAAAAACAAGATCAAAAGATCGTCCGAACGCGGCCCGAGCCTTCGGCAGCTCCTACAGAGTTCCAGCACAGTGCCTGGATGGGCGCTGTGCACTTTTATATGGCAGTTCAGATACCTTCGAGCATAGCGTCTGCCGGGGCGTCGGCGCGTTGTTTGGCGGTCAGCTGGAAGTACAGGTAACCAGCGGCCATGAAGCCGAGGAACACGCAGCCGATCAGCGTGTTGAACCACGCCATCGCCACCAGGCACACCACCGCCAGAAACAACGCAATCGCCGGCACCACCGGGTAGCCCGGGGCGCGGAAGGTGCGTTCCAGGTGCGGTTCGGTTTTGCGCAGTTTGAACAGGCTGAGCATGCTGATGATGTACATCACGATTGCGCCGAACACCGACATGGTGATCATCGCGGCGGTCAGGGTCATGCCTTGCAGGTTGACCAGGCCGTCGCTGTAGATCGCCGCGATGCCGATCACGCCGCCAGCCAGAATCGCCCGGTGCGGGGTCTGGAAGCGCGACAGCTTGGCCAGGCTTTTCGGCAGGTAACCGGCGCGGGCGAGGGCAAAGAACTGTCGCGAGTAGCCGAGGATGATCCCGTGGAAACTCGCCACCAGGCCAAACAGGCCGATCCACACCAGCATGTGCATCCACGAGGAGTTGTTGCCGACCACCGCTTTCATTGCCTGCGGCAGTGGATCGTTGATGTTCGACAGCTGGCGCCAGTCGCCGACACCGCCGGCCATCACCATTACGCCGATGGCGAGGAATACCAGGGTCAGAATGCCGCTGACATAGGCCCTGGGAATCGTGCGTTTCGGATCCTTGGCTTCTTCGGCGGCCATGGCCGCGCCTTCGATGGCGAGGAAGAACCAGATGGCGAACGGAATCGCTGCGAAAATCCCGGGGATCGAACCCAGTGTGAACTCGTTGGCGCCGGACCAGCCGTTGAGTACGAAGTTGCTGAAGCTGAAGCCTGGCGCAACCACGCCCATGAACACCAGCAATTCAGCGACCGCCAGCACCGTGACCACCAGTTCAAAGGTGGCGGCGATGCTGACACCGAGGATGTTCAGGATCATGAACACGAAATACGCGCCGACCGCCGCGATTTTCGGGTCGAGTCCCGGATATTGCACGTTGAGGTAGGCGCCGATGGCCATGGCAATCGCCGGTGGGGCAAAGACGAATTCGATCAGCGTGGCGATGCCGGCGATCAACCCGCCTTTTTCGCCGAACGCTCGGCGGCTGTAGGCAAACGGCCCACCTGCGTGGGGAATTGCGGTGGTCAGTTCGGTGAAACTGAAGATGAAGCAGGTGTACATGGTCGCGACCATCAGCGCCGTGACCAGAAATCCGAGGGTGCCGGCAGTGCCCCAGCCGTAACTCCAGCCGAAGTATTCGCCGGAAATCACCAGGCCGACGGCAATGCCCCAGAGGTGCAGTGTGCCGAGTGTGGGTTTGAGCTGTGTGGTGGAAGTCATAAGTCCTCTCTGTTTTTTATTGTTCGATCTGTTGGACTTTCGGGTGCAGCGGTTGAGGTGGATGGAAGCTGTTCACGCAGCGGCAGTTTTTTTGCAAAACCTGAATGACGGGTACGCAAGTGCCGTGCCAGAGCGGCCAGGCCTTGTGTTGTGTCATTGAGGACGCCATCGCTGGCAAGCCAGCTCCCACAGGTATCTGTGGTGTGCCCGTTATCGAGATCTGCAAAGATCCCTGTGGGAGCTGGCTTGCCAGCGATAGCTATTGGGAGGGCAACACAGAAACATCTGTGTTGCCCCGGGTTTTAGAAGAAGCCCAACGGATTGATGTCGTAGCTCACCAGCAGGTTTTTTGTCTGCTGATAGTGATCGAGCATCATCTTGTGGGTTTCACGGCCGACGCCGGACTTCTTGTACCCGCCGAACGCGGCGTGCGCCGGGTACAGGTGGTAGCAGTTGGTCCATACGCGACCGGCCTTGATCGCGCGGCCCATGCGGTACGCGCGGTTGATGTCGCGGGTCCAGAGACCTGCGCCGAGGCCGAACTCGGTGTCGTTGGCGATCGCCAGGGCTTCGGCTTCGTCCTTGAACGTGGTGATGCTCACCACCGGGCCGAAGATTTCTTCCTGGAACACGCGCATTTTGTTGGTGCCCTTGAGCAGGGTCGGCTGGATGTAATAGCCGGTCGCCAGATTGCCCTCGAGTTTTTCCACCTGGCCGCCGGTCAGCAGCTCGGCGCCTTCACCCTTGGCGATTTCCAGGTACGACAGGATCTTGTCGAATTGCTGCTCGGACGCCTGGGCGCCAACCATGGTGTCGGTGTCCAGCGGGTCACCGCGTTTGATCTGGCTGACTTTCTTCATCACCGCTTGCATGAATTCGTCATAGATCGATTCCTGGACCAGGGCACGGGACGGGCAGGTGCAGACTTCGCCCTGGTTGAAGAACGCCAGCACCAGACCTTCGGCAGCCTTCTCGATGAAGCTCGGCTCGGCCTGCATGATGTCTTCGAAGAAGATGTTCGGCGACTTGCCGCCCAGTTCCACGGTGGAAGGAATGATGTTCTCGGCGGCGCACTTCATGATGTGCGAGCCGACCGGGGTCGAGCCGGTGAAGGCGATCTTGGCGATGCGTTTGCTGGTGGCCAGTGCTTCGCCGGCTTCTTTGCCGAAACCTTGCACCACGTTGAGCACGCCCGGTGGCAGCAGATCACCGATCAGCTCCATCAGCACGCAGATGCCCAACGGTGTCTGCTCGGCAGGTTTGAGCACCACGCAGTTGCCGGCGGCCAGGGCCGGGGCGAGTTTCCATGCGGCCATCAGCAGCGGGAAGTTCCACGGGATGATCTGGCCGACCACGCCCAGCGGTTCATGGATGTGATAGGCCACGGTGTTGCCGTCGATTTCGGCCGCGCTGCCTTCCTGGGCGCGCAGGCACCCGGCGAAGTAGCGGAAGTGGTCGGCCGCCAGCGGGATGTCGGCGTTGAGGGTTTCGCGGATGGCTTTGCCGTTGTCCCAGGTTTCGGTGATCGCCAGGGTTTCGAGGTTCTGTTCGATGCGGTCGGCGATTTTCAGCAGGATCAGCGAGCGCGCCTGCACCGAGGTCGCACCCCACGCGTCGGCAGCGGCATGGGCGGCGTCCAGTGCCTTGTCGATGTCTTCGGCAGTGGAGCGGGGGAATTCGGCAATCGGCTGGCCATTCACTGGCGAGGTATTGGTGAAGTACTGACCTTTGACAGGCGCGACGAACTCGCCGCCGATGTAGTTACCGTACTTGCTCTTGAACGAGACTTTGGCGCCTTCAGTACCGGGGTGAGCGTAACGCATGATGTTGTTCTCCTTGGCTTTGTACTTATTAGAGAAACGCGCAAGTGCGCTTGCTATAAGCGTAGAGCAAAGGTCGGGCCATTGCCGCGCAGGGCAGGCAAATCAAGGCCTTGCGTGGTTTGTGTCGGACGGGCGGGCGCAGCTTGTGATGGTTTCGGTACAGAGCGGGTGACAGTTTGTACCGCTTTTGGCACAGCCTGTGACCGGCTGGTCTTGCCAGCATTGCAATGCCGGCCTGCCTGGAGGATCCTCAGCCAACAGAAACCCTGTAGGAGCTGCCGAAGGCTGCGATCTTTTGACCTTGTTTTTGAAGATCAAAAGATCGCAGCCTTCGGCAGCTCCTACACGAGGTTTGCGTCGACCTTTCGGGGAGAATAATAAGAAATGCACGACAACCATTTGAGTCGCCATGCCCAGCAGGTTCTCACCGTCAGTCAGGGCAAGCCGCACCTGCACGGGCCGGGTGCCGATCCGTCGATTGCCCGTTCGTGGCTGCGCTGTCTCGAGGACTACCACCTCGATCCGGCCCTGACCATGGCGCCTACGGTGCTCGAACACGGGCGTGTGCTTGAAAGCCGCGAGCGCCTGCAACAGGTGTTACAGATTGCCGGCAATGAAATGAGCAGCCTGCATCAACAACTGTCCGGCGCCGGTCATGCGGTGCTGTTGACCGACGCGCGAGGAGTGATCCTCAACTGCGTCACCGCACCCGCCGAGCGCAAGATATTCGAACGCGCCGGGCTTTGGCTCGGCGCCGACTGGAGCGAAGCCTGCGAAGGCACCAACGGTATCGGCACCTGCCTGGTCGAGCGCCAGGCGCTGACCATCCATCAGGACGAACACTTTCGCGGTCGCCACACCGGCCTGACCTGCTCGGCGAGCCCGGTGTTCGACCCGCACGGCGAATTGCTCGCAGTGCTCGACGTATCCTCGGCGCGCCACGACGTTTCGCGCCAGAGCCAGTTCCACACCATGGCGCTGGTCAATCTGTCGGCGAAGATGATCGAGAGCTGCTATTTCCTGCGTTGCTTCGATAACCAGTGGTTGCTGCGTTTTCATCTGCAGGCCGAATCCGTCGGCTTGTTCAGCGAAGGGCTGCTGGCGTTTGACGGCGAAGGGCGGATCAGCGCGGTCAACCAGAGTGCGCTGAACCTGTTGGGGCATATTCGCGGTGGTTTGCTCGGCAAGCCGGTGGAAGCGTTTTTCGATTGCTCGCTGGACGAGTTGCTCGGCCGTGCCAGCGCCAATGCCAGCGCCAGTTGGCCGCTGCGCACCCGCGATGGGCGGCATCTGTTTGCCTTGCTGCGTGGCGAGTCGCGCAAACCGGCGAAAATCATGCCGGCCCCGGTCGTGGCCAAAGCTCAGCCACTGGCGGGCATCTGCCTCGGTGACGCCGCGCTGCAAGCGGATTTTCACAAGGCGCTGCGCGTGTTCGAGCGCGACGTGCCGCTGCTGATCAATGGCGAAACCGGCTCCGGCAAGGAAGCCTTCGCCAAAGCTGTGCATCATGCCAGCCAGCGTGCCAACAAAGCCTTCGTCGCCCTCAACTGTGCGGCGATCCCCGAGAGCCTGATCGAGAGCGAGCTGTTCGGTTATCGCGGTGGCAGTTTCACTGGCGCGCGCAAGGACGGCATGCGCGGCAAGCTGCAGCAGGCCGATGGCGGCACCTTGTTTCTCGATGAAATCGGTGACATGCCGCTGGCGCTGCAAACCCGTTTGCTGCGTGTGCTGGAAGACCGGCAGGTGGTGCCGATCGGCGGCGAGCCGGAGGCGGTCAACGTGCGGATCATCAGCGCCACGCATCGCCATCTGCTGGAGCGGGTCGAAGACGGCAGCTTCCGTGAAGACCTGTATTACCGGCTCAATGGCCTCGAAGTTGCGCTACCGGCGCTGCGCGAACGCAGTGATAAATCGCAGTTGCTGGATTTCCTGCTGGCCGAGGAGGCCGGCGGCGAGACAATCGTGATTGACGAGGCGGCCCGTCAGGCGTTGCTGGCGTTCAACTGGCCGGGCAACGTGCGGCAGTTGCGCAATGTCCTGCGTACGCTGGCGGCGTTGTGCGATGAAGGGCGGATCGGGGTGGAGGACTTGCCGGCGATGATTCGCCAGGCGCAGCCGCCGCTTGCGCTGAAGACGGTTGAGTCCGAGCATCCGCTGGAGGACGCCGAACGCCTGGCGTTGCTCAATGCCCTGGAGCAAGCGCGCTGGCACATGACCCAGACCGCGCAGCAGCTCGGGGTCAGCCGCAACACCCTCTACAGAAAGCTGCGCAAACACGGAATCGCCCGAACCGCATAAATCCCCCTGTAGGAGCTGCCGGAGGCTGCGATCTTTTGATCTTGTTCTTTACAGGATCAAAAGATCGCAGCCTCGTTGCACTCGTCAGCTCCTACAGGTGGGGTGATGGTGATCAGCTAAAGAGTGCGATTTCCCCCTCCCTGCGCTAACCTGCGGCGATGTTTTACGAGGTCGACTATGCACATTCATATTCTGGGTATCTGCGGGACTTTCATGGGCTCGATGGCGGTTCTGGCCAAAGAGCTGGGCCACCACGTGACCGGCTCCGACGCCAACGTCTATCCGCCGATGAGCACGCAGCTTGAGGCCCAGGGCATTCAACTGACCCAGGGCTACGACCCGGCCCAACTTGATCCGGCACCGGATCTGGTGGTGATCGGCAATGCCATGTCGCGCGGCAACCCGGCGGTGGAATATGTGCTGAACAAAGGCCTGCCGTACGTCTCCGGCCCGCAATGGCTGGCCGATCACGTGCTGCAAGGGCGCTGGGTGCTGGCGGTCGCCGGTACGCACGGCAAAACCACCACCAGCAGCATGCTCGCCTGGGTGCTGGAACACGCCGGCATGAGCCCGGGGTTCCTGATCGGCGGCGTGCCGCAGAATTTCTCGGTGTCGGCCCGTCTGGGCGGTACGCCGTTCTTCGTGATCGAGGCTGACGAATACGACAGCGCGTTCTTCGACAAACGTTCGAAATTCGTCCATTACCGCCCGCGTACCGCGATCCTCAACAACCTTGAGTTCGATCACGCGGACATCTTCCCCGATCTGCCAGCGATCGAGCGACAGTTCCACCACTTGGTGCGCACTATTCCGAGTGAAGGTCTGGTGATTCACCCGACCACCGAACCGGCCTTGCAGCGCGTGATCGAGATGGGTTGCTGGACCCCGGTGCAAACCACCGGTGCCGGCGGTCAGTGGCAGGTCAAGTTGCTCAAGGACGATGGCTCGGCGTTCGAAGTGCTGTTCGAAGGTGAGTCCCAAGGCACCGTTGAATGGGAATTGACCGGTCAGCACAACGTCGCCAACGCCCTGGCTGCTCTGGCCGCGGCGCGGCATGTCGGTGTGGTGCCTGCGATGGGCATTGCCGGGCTGAGCGCGTTCAAGAACGTCAAGCGCCGGATGGAGAAGGTCGCCGAAGTGCGCGGCATCACCATCTACGACGACTTCGCCCACCACCCGACGGCCATCGCCACCACCCTCGACGGTTTGCGCAAGCGCATCGGCGACGCACCGCTGATTGCGATTATCGAACCGCGCTCCAACTCGATGAAGCTCGGCGCGCACCGTGACGGTCTGCCGGACAGCGTGGTCGATGCCGATCAGGTGATCTGGTATGCCCCGGCCAACCTCGGTTGGGATCTGGCAGCCACCGCGGCACTGTGCAGCGTGCCGTCGATTGTCAGCGATTCGCTCGAAGGCATCATCGAACGGGTGAAGAGCCAGGCTCAGCCCGGCACCCATGTGGTGATCATGAGCAACGGCGGCTTCGGCGGCCTGCACGGCAAGCTCGCCGAGGCACTGCAATGAACTCGTTTGCCCAGAGCGGCGGTCCGGAACGCATCACGCTGGCGATGACCGGCGCGTCCGGCGCGCAGTACGGGTTGCGCCTGCTCGATTGCCTGGTGCGCGAAGATCGTGAGGTGCACTTCCTGATCTCCAAGGCTGCGCAGCTGGTGATGGCCACCGAGACCGATGTCACGCTGCCGCCAAAACCGCAGATGATGCAGGCTTTTCTCACCGAGTACACCGGAGCGGCTGCCGGGCAGATCCGTGTGTACGGCAAGGAAGACTGGATGTCGCCGGTGGCCTCGGGCTCCGGCGCGCCAGCGGCGATGGTTGTGGTGCCGTGTTCCACCGGTACCTTGTCGGCGATTGCCACCGGTGCCTGCAACAATCTGATCGAACGCGCAGCGGACGTCACCTTGAAGGAGCGTCGCCAGTTGATTCTGGTGCCGCGCGAGGCGCCGTATTCGAGCATTCATCTGGAACACATGCTCAAGCTGTCGAACATGGGCGTGACCATCCTGCCAGCGTCGCCGGGCTTCTATCATCAGCCGCAGACCATCGACGACCTGATTGATTTCGTTGTCGCGCGGATTCTCAATCTGCTGGGTATTCCTCAGGACATGCTGCCGCGTTGGGGCGAGCATCATCTGAGCAGCGATGAATAAGCTGCTGACGATTGTGCTGGCGCTGCAACTGGCCGGCTGCGCCACCGCGCGCACGCTGGATGCAGCCAAACCTGGCGCGCCAGTGGTGTATTCCGGAACGCGTCTGGATTTGTATGCGATGAATGGCGGATGTTGTGCGATGGATCGCTTCGGCGCTGAGGCGCCGAGCTATCCGGGGGTGGACCTGCCGGCGAGTGCGTTGCTCGATACGGTGCTGTTGCCGCTGTCGTTGCTGACCGTGATCGGCGTCGGGTTCCAGGCGACGGGTGGATTTTAGGGGAGTGCTGCGCACTCCATTCGCGGGCAAGCCACGCTCCCACAGTGATTGATGTCGTGCGACAGGTTTGTGTTCGCTGGAGACTACTGTGGGAGCGGGCTTGCCCGCGAAGAGGCCAGCCCAGGCACCACAAAACTACTTGCCGAGCTTGCGCAGCTCATCCGACTCGACGATCCGCACCCCATCCTGTTCTTCCAGTGCCAGACGCCACATCGCCCGGGCCAGTTGGCAGGCTTCGATGCCGCGGTATTTGCCGGGAATCAATTTGGAAAACGGCGCGGCCAGCTGTTCGCCCAGGCGCGGCTCGGTGCGATCGCCCAGCAACAGCGATGGTCGGCAGATGGTCAATTGCGGCCAGTCCTGCGCGCGCAACGCCTGCTCCATCTCACCTTTGACCCGGTTGTAGAAAATCGACGATTTCGGATCGGCGCCCAGTGCGCTGATCACGATCAGGTGTCGCGCGCCCATCTCCCGCGCGCGTTTGGCGAACGCAACGACCATGTCCAGATCCACCGCGCGGAACGCGGCTTCGGAACCCGCCTGTTTGATGGTGGTGCCGAGGCAGCAATAGGCGATATCGACGCGACCACTGAGCTGCGGCAGAAACGCCTGTGGGTCGCCCACCGGGTTTTCCAGGTGCGGATGTTCCGCCAGCGGCCGGCGGGACGGGGCGAGCACGCGGGTGATCGTCGGCTCGTTGAGCAAACGGTCGAGCAGGTGCTCACCGGTCAGTCCGGTGGCTCCGGCAAGCAATACGTGCTGAGGCGTCAAGTACATAGTGTTTCTCCCTTGATACTGTTCAGCTTAGTTGCTGTTTGTGGCTCCGTCGTTCAACGCAGCACTCTGCAACGCTTTTCTGGCCTGCTGCTTACGCAGCAGTTGCCAGTGCGCCAGCACGGTTTTCGGTGCCCAGATCTGCGGCTCCGAGGCTTCGAAGTTGTCCGCTAGTTCGCGCTCGGCGACGGTGGCCTTGGCCAGTTTGAAGGCTTGCTCCAGGTCGTCGGTCTGGTTCAGCGCCTGAGCGAACAAGGCGTCGCCGAAGTAGGTGAAGTTGGCTTCTTCCGAGCAACCGAACGACACGCGGTCGGCGCGCGAGGCGGTCATGATCAGGGTGCGCTCATCTTTCAGCGCGGGGATGAAACCACCGGAATAGCACGATGAAATCACGATCACCTTGTCGCGATTCTTCAGCGGCGCCAGCACCGTGGCGAGTTCGTCGGCGGGCAGGTCGGCCAGTTCCATGCGCGGCTGGTCGAGCACCAGTTCGTGTTCGGCGGTGCCGTGGCTGGTCAGGTAGATGAACACCAGGTCTTCCGGGCCGCTGCGCTCGGCCAGGGTCTGCGCGGCGCGGCGCAGGTTTTCGCGGGTGGCCATCGGCCGGTCGGTGAGGTGGTCACGGTGGTTGACCAGACGGATCTGGCCGTAAGCGCCGAAACGTGTGGTGAGCATGTTGGCGACGTAGTCGGACTCGCGCAGGAACACGCTTTGCTTGCCGTCGCCACCGAGGGTCAGGGTGTACAACTCCACCGCCGGGGTCGAGGCGGGCACGGCGGCCAGCGCGTTATCGAGCAGGCGGCCCTGGGCCAGCAAGCCGAGTTCGAGGGTGTCGGGCAGCAGCTTGCCGTCGGCGTCACGCACGCGCTGGCCGTTGATCCAGGTGCCGCTGAGTACGGTGCCGTCGGTCAGCACCAGGGTGCCGCGCCCGGCGTAGCTGTCGCTGTCGAACTCGCCGATGTAGAAGCTGCCGTCAGACAGGTTCAAACGGCCCTGGCCGCTGAAGCGCCAGTCATTGAAATAGCCGATGTAGTGGCTGCCGTCGGCGCCGATCAATTCGCCCTTGCCGGTCAGCGCGCCTTCCTTGAACTGGCCGAGCCAGACGTCGCCGTCGGCGTTTTCATAGCGGCCCTTGCCGTGCAGTTGGCTGTTCTTGAAGCCGCCGACATAGATGTCGCCATCGGCGCTGTTGAAGGTGCCATTGCCTTCGAGCTGGCCGTTGACGAAATGGCCGCTGAAGGTGTTGCCGCTGGCATCGCCGCGCTGGCCTTCGCCGTTGGGTTTGCCGTGGGCGAACTGGCCCTGATAGGAACTGCCGTCGTCCATTTCCAGACGCCCCAGCCCGGAATACTGGTCAGCCTTGAACTCGCCACGGTAAGTCATGCCGTTTTCTTTCAGCGTGCCTTCGCCATCGCGTCGGCCCTGCTTGAAACCGCCGTTGTAACTGCTGGCGTTGGTGGTCAGACTGCCTTGGCCGTCGAACAGGCCCTGTTGGAACTGGCCGCGGTAAACCTCGCCGTTGCTACCGTGCCATTCGCCTTGGCCATGCCATTGGCCCTTGTCGAATTGTCCGGCGTACCAACTGCCGTTGGGATAGTCGACGCGGCCCTGGCCTTGCAGCAAGCCGTTGACCAGTTCACCGCGATAGCGTCCGCCGTCCGGCAGCCTTGCATCCGGGGGCAACAGCGATTCGCCGTCGCCGCACGCGGTGAGCATCAGGGTCAGGGCAAGGGGTGCAAGAGAAGCGAGTGGGCGCATAGCGGGATCCGGGCAATTAGGCGACCGAGTATGCCGCAGCCATGTGACCTTATACAGCCGGGAAAACAGCGCGGATGCGAAACAGCGTGCGCTGTTTCGCATCCGGTGACTTAAACGAAGCAGAGCGACAGCGGTTCGGCGATATAAGCCGGTTTGTCCGAGCCTTCTATCTCAAGCGTTGCGGTGGCCTTGAGCAGCCATTGACCGGGTTTTTTCTCGGTGACTTCGGCCAGGTCGACTTTCAGGCGCACTTTTGAATTGACCTTCACCGGCTGGATGAAACGCACGCTGTCCAGGCCGTAATTGACCACCATCTTCAGGCCTTGCGGCAGCACGAGGATGTCTTCCATCAGTTTCGGGATCAGCGACAGCGACAGGAAACCGTGGGCAATGGTGCTGCCAAATGGCGTTTGCGCGGCTTTGACCGGATCGACATGGATGAACTGATAATCCCCGGTGGCTTCGGCGAACAGGTTGATGCGCTCCTGATCGATGGTGAGCCATTCGGAACGTCCGAGTTCCTTGCCGACATAATCTTTGAGCTCTGCAACGGGAACATAGGGCATTGAGACTCTCCTTGGGTTCATCGGTTTTATAGTTTTTCAGGTGGGGGATTTGTCCGCCCTGCGAACCACTGTAGATCATCATGGCGTTTTGCTCCGGTCAACCGACCATGCTTTTGGCGAATGCCGATCCATAGCGCCGCCGTGCTTATAATGCCGAGGACTTGCGGGGGAGATGTCTGATGTTGTTACGTGGCCTGACCATGCTGGTGCTGTTTCAACTGCTCGGCACGGCACTCAACCATTTGCTGTTGCCGGTGCTGCCGGGGCCGATCATCGGCCTGCTGCTGTTGCTGGTGTTCCTGATCATGCGTGGTGAAGTCGGCGAGCCGCTGAACCTCGCGGCCGGCAGTCTGTTGCGTTATCTGCCGTTGCTGCTGGTGCCGCCAGCGGTGGGCGTGATGGTGTATGCGAGCGACATTGCTGCTGATTTCTGGGCGATTGTCGGCGCGCTGGTGCTGTCGTTGATCCTGTCGATGGCCTTCGCCGGGGTGCTGATGCAACGGCTGGTCAAGCGACACGCACCGAACTCGGAGGACGCTTGATGCTCTTCGATTGGCAAGGTGCCTGGGCTTCGGTCATTCATCATCCGCTGTTCGGCATCGGCATCACCCTCGGTGCCTATCAACTGGTGCTGGCGGCGTTCGAGAAAACCCGCTGGATCTTTCTGCAGCCGGTGCTGGTCTCCATGCTGTTGGTGATCGGCGTGTTGGTCGGCTGCGGTCTGACGTACGCCGAGTACCGCAAGAGCACCGAGATCCTCAGCATTCTGCTGGGCCCGGCGACGGTGGCGTTGGCGGTGCCGCTGTATCTGAACCTCAAGCGCATCCGCCAATTGTTCTGGCCGATTTTTACTACGCTGGTGATAGGCGGCGTGGTCGCCACGGGCATGGGCGTGTTGCTCGGCTGGTGGTTCGGTGCCGAGCACATGATTTTGATGACCATGGCGCCAAAGTCGGTGACTTCGCCGATTGCGATGCTGGTGGCCGAGCAGATCGGTGGCGTGGCGGCGCTGGCGGCGGTGTTCGTGTTGATCACCGGGGTGATCGGCGCGATCTTCGGCCCGGCGTTGCTGACCCGGCTCGGCGTGCACAGTCCTGAAGCGCGCGGCATGGCGCTGGGCATGACCGCACACGCGGTTGGCACCTCGGTGGCGCTGCAGGAAAGCGATGAGTGCGGCGCCTTCGCGGCGCTGGCGATGAGTCTGATGGGCGTGGCCACGGCGGTGTTCCTGCCGTTGGCGGTGTCGATGGTGGTCTAAGGAAATGTCTATGAGTCTGCCGCTTTTCCCGCTGAACACAGTGCTGTTTCCCGGCTGCAACCTCGACTTGCAGATCTTCGAGGCGCGCTACCTGGACATGATCGGCCGCTGCATGAAACAGGGTGGCGGTTTCGGCGTAGTGTGCATCCTCGACGGCCACGAAGTCGGCGTTGCGCCCGAAGGCTTTGCCCTGGTCGGCTGCGAGGCGCGGATCACCGATTTCCAGCAACAGGACAACGGTCTGCTCGGGATCCGGGTGCAGGGCGGGCGGCGTTTTCAGGTGTTGCGCACAGAGGTGCAGCGCGATCAGTTGATCCTCGCCGACGTCGAATGGCTGGACGATGAGCCGGAGCAACCACTGCAGGACGAAGACGCCGATCTGGTGGCGTTGCTCAAGGCCTTGGCCGAGCACCCGATGGTCGAGGCGCTGAACATGGGCACCGAAGCGCTGGGGCAGCAGTCGCTGGCCAATCAACTGGCGTATCTGCTGCCGTTCGCCGAAGAAGACAAGATCGACCTGCTGCAACTCGACGATCCGCAGCAGCGACTGGATGCGATCCAGGCGCTGCTCGATGAGCTGCAGGGCGAGCTGTTCGCCTGAGCGAAAAAGATCGCAGCCTGCGGCAGCTCCTACAGGGTTTTGGTTTCACATTCGCGCGATGGCGTGGGAGTGAAATGATATCTCATGTAGGAGCTGCCGCAGGCTGCGATCTTTTGATTTTCAATAAGCGTATCGCAGCATCGTTTGCGGCAGATGTCTGAAGACAAACAGGCTGAACAGCAACAGCAGTGCCGGCAGAATCAGCCACCAGACCTTGAACGGCATGGCGTTGAGCGGCGCCTTGCGCTGACTCAGCCACAGGCCCGCCGCACACACGCATGCCGCCAGCATCGCACCCGCCAGAATATCTGTCGGCCAGTGCGCGCCCAGATAGACTCGTGACAACGCAATCGACAGCGCCGGAATGCAGCCGAGCAGCAGCCAGGTCAGGCGCATGCGCGGCGGTTGGCCGCGACCGGCGAGGACTGCGAGTACCAGAAACAATGCAAACGAACCCGAGGCATGGCCGCTGGGCATGCTGTAGCTGGTCAGTGGATCGGTCAGCACCTCCGGGCGGACCCGGGCGAAAAACTGTTTGGTGACGGTGTTCAGTAGCGCGGTACACAGCAGCGTGCCGCCGGCAAAGATTGCCTGACGCCATTGCCGGCACAGCAGCAACAGGCCGGTGAGCAGGGCGCTGAACATCAGCATGTTGCGGAATTCACCGATCAGGGTGAACGTCACCGCAATCTCGTCCAGCATCGGTTGGCGATGTTCCTGCACCAGGGTCATCACGCCCTGGTCGAGGGCGTGCAGATACGGATAGCCAATAAACAGGCCGATCAGAATCAACAGGCTCATGCTGCTGATCCAGATCGTCGCCCGACGATGCTGGCGCAAGCTGCTGTTGACGCTCAGGCCGACCATCACTGCGATACTGGCGGCGACGATGCCGGCCTGCAGCCAGAAACCTTCCGGCAGCGGCAAACGGATCGCCGCGCCGGTGGCCCAGCCCGGCAGCAGGTAGGCGACGCTCCAGCCGGCCGCCGCCAGCAGGCTGACGGCGGCGAAGCGCGGGAAGGGCATGTCGCACATCCCGGCGACCATAGGCAGCATCGGTCGCAGCGGACCGATGAAGCGCCCGACCAGCAGACTGGCGATGCCGTAACGCTGGAAGTAGGTTTCAGCCCCGGCCATCCATTCCGGATGGTGGCGCAAGCCCGGCAGGCGGCGGATGTTCTGGTGGAAGTGACGGCCCAGGTAATACGACACCGCATCGCCCAGAATCCCGCCGAGAAAGCCCAGCAGCAGGGTTTCACTCAACGACAGTGCACCGCTGCCGGCCAGTACGGCGACGGCAAACAACAGCACGGTGCCCGGCACGATTATTCCGGCAATGGCCAGACACTCCACGAATGCGACGATAAACACCGCAGCGGCCAGCCACTGCGGATTGGCCGCCAGCCATCCGGTTACGCTATCGAGCCATGGGCCCATACCAAAAAACTCCAAACCATTGATGATCCCTGTAGGAGCTGCCGCAGGCTGCGATCTTTGCTGTTAAAAGATCAAAAGATCGCAGCCTGCGGCAGCTCCTGCAGGGTTACGTGTTTACAGCAGGAAATAATCGCGACCTTCGACCTGACCCCGGCGCAACGGGTTCCGCGTGCACCACTGGGCATACGTGGCGTCGACGAACCGGTACATCAGGTGCTCGTCGCGGCCCTGGGGAATGCCCAGGCGTGTGGTCTGAATGATCTGCGTCGGCGTCGGGCCGGTGTCTTCCACCAGCAGCAGTTCATGGTCGAAACGCTTGGCGTCCCACATCGGTACCTTCAAGCCCAGCGCCTTGCACAGCAACGTCTGGCCGGCGCACAGTTTTTGCGAAGGACGCGGGCGGCCTTGGGCATCGGGATTGTTCAACAGCATCTGCGCCAGGCTCGCCGGCCCGCTGACCTCATCGACCCATGGGTAGGCGGATTTGATCAACACCGCATTGCCCGGCCCCTGAGCGCTGAAGTTCAGTGAATCGCCGCCACGGGCGTAATACATATAAATGTGTCCACCATCCAGAAACAAAGCCTTACGCTTTTCCGTGTAGCCGAGGGAGGCATGACTGCCTTTTTCCGCGCAGTAATAGGCTTCGGTTTCGATGATCCGGGCACTGAGCCACAGATCGCCGACCCGGTGGCGGATGACTTTGCCGAGCAGATCGCGCGCCAGCACTTGCGCGTCACGGTCGAAAAAAGTGTCCGGAAGGCCCAGTGGCAGGCGCTCGGCGGTGGCGCGAACGGTCAGGTTGGACATGGCAAACGGTGGTTATCCAGGCGAAGGAGGTCGCGATGATAACAATCCCCGGCTTAATTACGGCTGAACGTCGGCAAATTGCAGTCCATTTCGACCATCCGCCCGTCACCGCTGTTAGTCCCGGGACGCGACAGCTATAATCTGCCGCTTTCCTCTTTGCCAAGACCCCAGCAGACCATGACTGAGTCCGTTCTTGACTACATGACCCGATTGGGTCGCGCCGCCCGCGAAGCTTCCCGGGTCATCGGCCGTGCCAGCACCGCGCAGAAAAACCGCGCCTTGCAGGCTGCTGCCAATGCGCTGGACGCTGCGCGCGCCGAGCTGGCCGCAGCCAACGAACAGGATCTGGCCGCTGGTCGCGCCAATGGTCTGGAGCCAGCCTTGCTGGAACGTCTGGAACTGACTCCCGCGCGCATCGATGGCATGATCGTCGGCCTGCGCCAGGTGGCAGCACTGCCGGATCCGGTCGGTGCGATCCGTGACATGAGCTTCCGCCCGTCCGGCATTCAAGTCGGCAAGATGCGCGTGCCGCTGGGTGTGATCGGGATCATCTACGAATCCCGGCCCAACGTGACCATCGATGCCGCCAGCCTGTGCCTGAAGTCCGGTAACGCGACCATCCTGCGCGGTGGTTCCGAGGCGATTCATTCCAACCGGGCGATTGCCGCGTGCATCCAGCGCGGTCTGGCCGAGGCCGAATTGCCGGCAGCCGTGGTGCAAGTGGTCGAAACCACCGACCGTGCCGCCGTCGGCGCGATGATCACCATGCCTGAGTACGTCGACGTGATCGTGCCGCGCGGTGGCCGTGGCCTGATCGAGCGCATCAGCCGTGACGCCCGCGTGCCGGTGATCAAGCACCTGGACGGCATCTGCCACGTTTATGTCAGTGCCCACGCCGATCTGGCGAAAGCCCAGCGCATCGCCTTCAATGCCAAGACTTACCGTTATGGCATCTGTGGCGCGATGGAGACCCTGCTCGTCGATCAAAGTGTTGCCAAGGATTTCCTGCCGTCGATGGCAGCCCAGTTCCGCGAAAAAGGCGTCGAGCTGCGTGGCTGCGAGCGCACCCGGGCGATCATTGACGCGAATGCGGCCAGCGAGGACGACTGGAGTACCGAGTATCTGGCGCCGATCCTGTCGATTCGCGTGGTCGACGGACTGGATCAAGCCATTGAACACATCAACCATTACGGCTCGCACCACACCGACTCGATCGTCAGCGAAAACCTCGCCGACACCCGACGTTTCGTCGCGGAAGTCGACTCGGCATCGGTGATGATCAACACCCCGACCTGCTTCGCCGATGGATTCGAATACGGATTGGGTGCCGAGATCGGCATTTCTACTGATAAGCTGCACGCCCGCGGCCCGGTGGGTCTCGAAGGGCTGACCTGCGAGAAGTACATCGTGGTCGGTGATGGCCAGCTGCGCGGCCAGGCGACGGTCTGACTTGACCGACCTCGACCTGACAGCGCCGCAAACCGGCAGCGAGTCTCGCCCGCAACGCATTGGCGTGCTGGGCGGCACGTTCGATCCGGTGCACATCGGCCATTTGCGCGGTGCGCTGGAAGTCGCTGAAGCGCTCGGGCTCGACGAGCTGCGCATGATGCCCAGCGCCCGGCCGCCGCATCGCGATACGCCGCAGGTGTCGGCGCAGGATCGGCTGGCCATGGTTGAGTGCGCGGTGGCCGGAGTGCCGCCGCTGGTGGTGGACGCCCGCGAATTGCAGCGGGACAAACCGTCCTGGACCATCGATACCCTGGAGTTGATGCGTGCCGAAATGGCCGCCGAGACCCAGGTTTTTCTGCTTTTGGGCTGGGACGCATTTTGCGGCCTGCCCACTTGGCACCGCTGGGAGGAGTTGCTCCAGCATTGCCATATCCTGGTGCTACAGCGCCCGGACGCCGACAGCGAACCGCCGGATGCCTTGCGCAACCTGCTGGCAGCGCGTTCGGTGAGCGACCCGCTGGCCGTCAAAGGGCCGAGCGGACAGATTGCATTCGTCTGGCAGACACCGCTCGCGGTTTCCGCCACCCAGATCCGTCAACTGCTGGCCAGCGGTAAGTCGGTACGTTTCCTGGTGCCCGACGCGGTCCTGGCCTACATCGATGCGCACGGTCTGTACCGTGCGTCGAACTGAACAAGGCGTGCTTCACTGATACGAATCCACGTATCGCCAAGCCGCCGAATACATGAGCAAAACGAGTTTTATATGACCGACAAAGATGTAAGCAAAGTTAAGCGCAAAGGCACGTTCAAGAGCGCGCCGCTGCCGGAAGTCGCCAACACCAATGAGCCGCTCAAGGGCGACGAGCTGGTCAAGGTTGCCGTGGCAGCCCTGGAAGACGTCAAGGCACAAGACATCCAGATCATCGATGTTCGCGACAAGCAGAGCATCACCGATTACATGATCATCGCCACCGGTACCTCCAATCGCCAGATCAACGCGATGCTGGACAAGGTCCGTGAAGAGGTCAAAAAGCAAGGCGCCAGGCCGCTGGGCGAAGAAGGCAAGGGCGACAGCGACTGGGTGCTGCTCGATCTGGACCTGGTGATCGTGCACATGATGACTGCCTCGGCACGTCAGTTCTACGACCTGGAGCGCCTGTGGGCCGGTGCCGAGCAAAGCCGTGCGGCAGACGCCAAGCACCACAGCCCGGAAAACACCCACGAGCATTTCACCAAGCTCAACAAAGACCAGCTGTAAGGGATTGCTGTGCGACTGCGACTGATCGCCGTCGGTTCACGCATGCCCAAGTGGGTGGAAGAAGGCTGGCATGAGTATGCCAAGCGTCTTCCGTCCGAGCTGGCGCTGGAACTGGTGGAAATTCCGCTCAATACCCGTGGCAAGAACGCCGACGTGGCCCGTTTCATCCGCCAGGAAGGCGAAGCCATGCTGGCCAAGGTCGGGCCGAACGAGCGGATCGTCACGCTGGAAGTGCATGGCAAGCCCTGGAGCACCGAGCAACTGGCGGTCGAACTCGACCGTTGGCGGCTGGATTCGCGCACGGTCAACTTCATGGTCGGTGGCCCCGAAGGGCTGGCGCCGGAAGTCTGCGCTCGCGCCGACCAGCGCTGGTCGTTGTCGCCGCTGACCTTGCCGCACCCGCTGGTGCGGATCCTGATCGGCGAACAGCTGTACCGTGCCTGGACCGTGCTGTCCGGTCACCCTTACCACAAGTAGTCCTGCCCTCATGTCTCAGCCGATCCGCATCAAGGACCACGAAAAGGACGCCCGCCTGGTGCGTAGCCGCGTCGTGTTCGGGGCTGTTGCGGTCATGCTGTTGATCGGCGTACTGATTGCGCGGCTGTACTACTTGCAGGTGATCCAGTACGAGTACCACTCGACACTCTCGGAAAACAACCGCGTCCACGTGCAGCCGATTCCGCCGACCCGCGGGTTGATCTTCGACCGCAACGGCGTGGTGGTGGCGGACAACCGTCCGAGCTTCAGCCTGAGCATGACCCGCGAGCGCTCCGGCGACTGGCAGCAAGTGCTCGACGTGATCGTCGAAGTGCTGCAACTGACGCCCGAGGACCGGGTAATCTTCGAAAAACGCATGCGCCAGGGGCGTCGGCCGTTCGAGCCAGTGCCGATTCTGTTCGAGCTGACCGAAGAGCAGATCGCCCGGATCGCGGTGAACCAGTTCCGCCTGCCCGGGGTGGAAGTGGTCGCGCAGTTGGTGCGTCATTACCCGCAGGGCGCGCATTTTGCGCACTCGGTGGGTTACATGGGGCGGATCAACGAGAAAGAGCTGAAGACCCTCGACCCGGTCAACTACAGCGGCACCCATCACATCGGCAAGACCGGCATCGAGCGTTTTTACGAGCCGGAACTGCACGGGCAGGTGGGTTACGAGGAAGTCGAGACCAACGCCCGCGGCCGCGTGCTGCGCGTGCTCAAGCGGACCGATCCGATTCCCGGCAAGGACATCGTCCTGAGTCTGGACATCAAACTGCAGGAAGCGGCGGAAGCTGCACTGGGCGGGCGGCGCGGCGCGGTGGTGGCGCTCGATCCGAACACCGGTGAAGTCTTGGCAATGGTCAGTCAGCCGAGTTTCGACCCGAACCTGTTCGTCACCGGCATCAGCTTCAAGGCCTATGCCGAGCTGCGCGATTCCATCGACCGGCCGCTGTTCAACCGGGTGCTGCGCGGTCTGTACCCGCCGGGTTCGACGATCAAGCCGGCGGTGGCGATTGCCGGTCTCGATGCCGGTGTGGTGACGGCGTCGAGCCGGGTGTTCGACCCCGGTTACTACATGCTGCCCAACTACGATCACAAGTACCGCAACTGGAACCGCACCGGTGACGGCTTCGTCGACCTCGACACGGCGATCATGCGTTCCAACGACACCTACTTCTATGACCTGGCGCACAAGCTGGGCATTGATCGGTTGTCGGCTTACATGAACAAGTTCGGCATCGGCCAGAAGGTCTCGCTGGACATGTTCGAAGAATCTCCCGGCCTGATGCCGTCCCGCGAGTGGAAGCGTGCGACGCGCAAACAGGCGTGGTTCCCGGGCGAGACCCTGATTCTGGGGATCGGCCAGGGCTACATGCAGTCCACACCCTTGCAACTGGCGCAGGCCACGGCGCTGGTGGCCAACAAAGGCATCTGGAACCGGCCGCACCTGGCCAAGACCATAGAAGGTGCCAAACCGGTAGATGAAAACCCGATGCCGGATATCGTCCTGCGCGATCCGTCGGACTGGACCAAGGTCAACCACGGCATGCAGCAAGTGATGCACGGCGCCAGAGGGACCGCGCGCAAGGCGGCAATCGGTGCGCAATACCGCATCGCCGGCAAGTCCGGTACGGCTCAGGTGGTCGCGATCAAGCAAGGTGAAAAATACGACCGGTCCAAGGTTCAGGAGCGCCACCGCGACCACGCCTTGTTCGTCGGTTTCGCTCCGGCCGACAACCCGAAAATCGTTGTTTCGGTGATGGTCGAGAACGGTGAGTCCGGCTCCGGTGTCGCCGCGCCGGTCGTGCGTCAGGTCATGGATGCCTGGCTTCTGGATCAGGAGGGTCGATTGAAGGCCGAATACGCCGGTCCTATCAGTGCGGAGGCTACGGCCCGTGATGAATAATTTTGATCGCATGCTCTCCAGTGAGGATGTGATGCGTCGTCGTGCGACGCTGCTGCAACGTCTGCATATCGATGGCCCGCTGTTGATCCTGCTGCTGATTCTCGCCGCGGGCAGTCTGTTCGTGCTGTATTCGGCGAGCGGCAAGAGCTGGGATCTGCTGGGCAAACAAGCCACTTCGTTCGGCATCGGCCTGGTGTCGATGATCGTCATCGCCCAGTTCGAACCGCGTTTCATGGCCCGCTGGGTGCCGCTCGGTTATGTGGTCGGCGTGGTGCTGCTGATGGTGGTGGACATCATGGGCCACAACGCCATGGGTGCGACGCGCTGGATCAACATCCCCGGAGTGATCCGCTTCCAGCCTTCGGAGTTCATGAAGATCCTGATGCCGGCAACGATTGCCTGGTATCTGTCCAAGCGCACGCTGCCGCCGCAGCTCAAGCACGTCGGCATCAGCCTGATGCTGATCGGTGTGCCGTTCATTCTGATCGTGCGCCAACCCGACCTCGGGACGTCGCTGCTGATTCTGGCCGGCGGCGCGTTCGTGCTGTTCATGGGCGGGCTGCGCTGGCGCTGGATCCTCAGCGTGCTGGCTGCGGCCGTGCCGGTGGCGATCGCCATGTGGTTCTTCATCATGCACGACTACCAGAAGCAGCGGATCCTCACGTTCCTCGATCCGGAAAGTGATCCACTGGGCACTGGCTGGAACATCATCCAGTCGAAAGCCGCGATCGGTTCCGGCGGCGTGTTCGGCAAGGGCTGGCTGCTGGGCACCCAGTCGCACCTGGACTTTCTGCCGGAGAGCCATACCGACTTCATCATCGCGGTACTCGGCGAAGAGTTTGGTCTGGTCGGCATCTGCGCGCTGCTGCTGATCTATCTGTTGCTGATCGGTCGCGGCCTGGTGATCACCGCCCAGGCGCAGACGCTGTTCGGCAAATTGCTCGCCGGTGCGTTGACCATGACGTTTTTTGTTTACGTTTTCGTCAACATCGGTATGGTCAGTGGCCTGTTGCCGGTGGTGGGGGTGCCGTTGCCCTTCATTAGCTACGGAGGAACTTCGCTGGTGACACTGCTGTCAGCGTTTGGGGTTTTGATGTCGATTCATACGCATCGCAAGTGGATCGCACAGGTTTGAATAAGGTGAAGAGTTCAATGCAAGTCATGCGCAGCTGGGCGACTCGTTACGCGCCGTGGGTCGGCCTGGTCGGCATCCTTGGCAGCGCGCAGGAAGTGCTGGCCGGCGATTACGAAGGCTCGCCACAGGTGGCTGAATTCGTCGGCGAAATGACCCGCGACTACGGTTTTGCCGGCGAGCAACTGATGGCCGTGTTCCGCGAGGCCCAGCGCAAGCAGGCGATTCTCGACGCCATCTCCAAGCCCGCCGAGCGGGTCAAACAGTGGAAAGAATATCGCCCGATGTTCATCACCGACGCGCGCATCGCCCGTGGTGTGGACTTCTGGCGCCAGCACGAGGCCGTACTGGCCCGTGCCGAGCAGGAATACGGCGTACCGGCACAAGTCATCGTGTCGATCATCGGCGTCGAGACCTTTTTCGGACGCAATACCGGCAATTACCGGGTGATTGATGCATTGTCCACGCTCGGATTCGACTATCCTCCCCGTGCCGAATTTTTCCGCAAGGAATTGCGTGAGTTCCTGCTGCTGGCCCGTGAGGAACAGGTCGATCCATTGACCCTCAAGGGCTCGTACGCCGGGGCGATGGGCTTGCCGCAATTCATGCCGAGCAGCTTTCGCGCCTATGCGGTGGATTTTGACGGTGACGGTCACATCAATATCTGGACCAATCCGGATGATGCGATCGGCAGCGTGGCCAGCTATTTCAAGCGTCACGGCTGGGTCGCCGGGGAACCGGTGGTGAGCCGCGCCGACGTGCGCGGCGAACAGGTCGACGAAGGTCTGACCACCGGCATCGAGCCGACGAAAACGGTTGGAGAGTTGCGGGCGCTGGGCTGGTCAAGTCATGATGCGCTGCGCGATGATATGCCGGTTACTGCATTTCGCCTCGAAGGCGACAACGGCCCTGAATACTGGATGGGCCTGAAGAATTTCTACGCGATCACGCGTTATAACCGCAGCGTGATGTACGCCATGGCCGTACATCAACTGTCTGAAGAGCTGGTAAAAGCACGGGGCGTCAAGTAATGCGGGCATTGCCTATCAATAAACCCCTGAAGCTGGTGGCATTCGCCGCGTTGGCGGTGCTGGTCGCCAGCTGTTCGACCAGCCGCGCGCCGACCCAGAAGACCCCGTCCACTGCGGTGCGTGCGCAGCCGGGGCTGGACATCAACCGCGCGCACAAAGATGGCGCGCCGTGGTGGGATGTCGATGTTTCGCGCATCCCCGACGCCACGCCGACCCTGCACACCGGTCCTTACAAGGCCAACCCGTACACCGTGCTGGGCAAGACCTATTTCCCGTTGCAGGAATCCAAGACCTACGTCGCCTCGGGCACCGCTTCCTGGTACGGCACCAAGTTCCACGGGCAGAACACCGCCAACGGCGAAGTGTATGACCTGTACGGCATGAGTGCCGCCCACAAGACTCTGCCACTGCCCAGTTACGTGCGTGTGACCAACCTGGACAACAACCGGAGCGTGATCCTGCGGGTCAATGATCGCGGGCCGTTCTATTCGGACCGGATCATCGACTTGTCCTACGCGGCCGCGAAGAAGCTCGGTTATGCCGAAATCGGCACCGCGCGGGTCAAGGTCGAGGGTATCGATCCGCAACAATGGTGGGCCGCCAAGGGCCGTCCGGCGCCGCTGATGCTCAACGAGCCGCAAGTCGCGCAGAATAGCGCCCCGGTGATCACGGCGTCGGCCGGTACCATCGAGCAGTGGACCCCGCCGCCGCAACAACATGCCTCTGACACTGTCCCTGTACAGATCAGCGCAAAAAAAAACGCTTCTGCACCAGCGTCTGGCCAGTATCTGCAGGTGGGCGCGTTCGCCAACCCGGACGCTGCAGAACTCCTGAGGTCGAAGCTCAGCGGGATGGTGAGCGCTCCGGTGTTCATCAGCTCGATCGTGCGCAATCAGCAGACCCTGCACCGGGTACGCCTGGGGCCGATCGGTTCGCCGGGTGAGATCGCCCAGGTGCAGAACAGTGTGCGCCTGGCCAATCTCGGCTCGCCGAGCGTGGTCACCGAGTAAGAAACGTAGCACTTGATTGACGGTTCACTTGCGGTTTTGGGGGGTGGACCAGGTTGTTGGCTCGTCGAAGAACAAAAGCCCGGCAAGGGTGACTGGAGTGAGCAACTGAACACGCGATGGCCCGTTAGAAGGCTGTCTGAATAGTTTTGCCTTCGGGCAAGTTTCCATTAGCGATTTCGAGAGACGGATGAACATCACCACCTTTGCCAAACGCCTGTGTCTGCTAGTCCCGCTGCTCCTCTCGCCAGCCGCCTTCGCGGCCGAGATGATGCCGTCGCCACCTCAACTGGCTGCAAAAGCCTACGTGCTCATGGACGCCAGCAGCGGCAACGTGCTGGTGGAGAACAACGGTGACCAGCGTCTGCCGCCAGCCAGCCTGACCAAACTGATGACCGCGTACATCGCTACGCTGGAAATCCGTCGCGGCCAGATCGGTGAAAACGACCCGGTGACCGTCAGCGAAAACGCCTGGCGTACCGGCGGTTCGCGGATGTTCATCAAGGTCGGCTCGCAGGTGACCGTCAGCGACCTGCTGCACGGCATCATCATTCAGTCCGGCAACGACGCCAGCGTGGCGCTGTCCGAGCACATCGCCGGCAGCGAAGACGCGTTCGCCGACCTGATGAACAAGACGGTCGCCGATCTGGGCATGACCAACTCGCACTTCATGAACCCGACCGGTCTGCCGAACCCTGAGCACTACTCGTCGGCTCACGACATGGCGATCCTGGCCCGTGCGATCATCCACGAAGACCCGGCTCACTACGCGATCTACTCGCAGAAAGAGTTCTTCTGGAACGGCATCAAGCAGCCTAACCGCAACCTGCTGCTGTGGCGCGACAAGACCGTTGACGGTCTGAAAACCGGTCACACCGACGAAGCCGGCTACTGCATGGTGTCCTCGGCTGTACGTGACGGCCAGCGTCTGATTGCTGTGGTGTTCGGCACCAACAGCGAAGTGGCCCGCGCCGCTGAAACCCAGAAGCTGCTGACCTACGGCTTCCGCTTCTTCGAAACCCAGACCTTCTACCAGAAGGGCACCGAGCTGGCTCAGGCCCCGGTGTGGAAAGGCACCACCAGCCAGGTCAAGGCCGGCCTGGCTGAGGACCTGACCATGACCCTGCCAAAAGGCCAGCTGAAAAAACTCGCTGCCAGCATGACCATGAACCCGCAACTGACCGCGCCAATCGCCAAGGGCGACGTGATCGGTAAAGTCGAAGTGAAACTGGACGACAAGGTGGTGCACAGCGCCGACCTGATCGCTCTGGACGCTGTCGAGGAGGGTGGTATCTTCCGCCGCATGTGGGATAGCATCCGTCTATTCTTCTACGGCTTGTTCAACTGATTTGTGTTGACCTGCATGGCCCCGCCCCGTTCCGGTGCGGGGCCATGTGCGTTACCACGGCTTGCGCTCTAGAGGCCGTTACGCCATGACCGATACCGAAGTAAAGGCGCCAAAGATCGAATTTCCGCAAACTGATTACCCGATTAAGGTGATCAGCGATACGGGCGTCGGCAACAAAGACAAGATCATCGACATCGTCAAGAAACACGCGACCATCAATGATGAGCGCATCGACGAGCGTCAAAGCAGCAACGGCAAGTACACCACCATCCAGTTGCACATCGTCGCGACAGACCAGGATCAGCTGTACAACATCAACAGCGAACTGCGGGCTTCCGGTTTCGTGCACATGGTGTTGTGATGCCGGGCACGCTGGGCTTTCGCGAACTTGGCCAGATGGCTTACGAGCCGGTCTGGCATGCCATGCAACGCTTCACCAACGAACGCGGCAGCAATGCCGCCGACGAAATCTGGCTGGTCGAGCACCCTCCGGTGTTCACCCAGGGTCAGGCCGGCAAGGCCGAACACCTGCTGCTGCCGGGTGATATCCCGGTAGTACAGGTCGATCGCGGCGGGCAAGTGACTTATCATGGCCCGGGCCAGTTGGTCGCCTACCTGTTGCTGGATGTGCGCAAGCTGGGTTTCGGCGTACGTGATCTGGTCACGCGCATGGAACAGTGCCTGATCGAACTGCTGGCCAGCTACGGCGTCACCGCCGCCGCCAAGCCAGATGCTCCCGGCGTCTACGTCGACGGAGCGAAAATCGCGTCTCTGGGTTTGCGGATTCGCCACGGTTGCTCCTTTCATGGCCTGGCCTTGAACGTGGATATGAACCTGGAACCGTTTCGACGGATTAATCCCTGCGGCTATGCCGGGCTGGCGATGACCCAGCTGAGCGATCACGCAGGATCGATTGAATTTGCCGAGGTAAGTGCCCGGCTGCGCGCGCAGCTCGTCAAACACCTCGACTATGCTGAGCAGACGACCCTGACGGGCGGAATCGACTGATATGACTACTGATGCAGTGCAAACCATGATCCCGACGCTCGACGTGACCGAGCGCCCGGCCCCGCGTCCCAAGGTTGAAGCCGGCGTCAAGCTGCGCGGCGCCGAGAAGGTTGCACGCATCCCGGTAAAGATCATTCCGACCACCGAACTGCCGAAGAAGCCCGACTGGATTCGCGTACGCATTCCGGTTTCGCCGGAAGTCGACCGGATCAAGAGCCTGCTGCGCAAACACAAATTGCACAGCGTCTGTGAAGAAGCGTCCTGCCCGAACCTGGGCGAGTGCTTCTCCGGCGGCACCGCGACCTTCATGATCATGGGTGACATCTGCACCCGTCGTTGCCCGTTCTGCGATGTTGGCCACGGTCGTCCGAAACCACTGGACGTCAACGAGCCGGAAAGCCTGGCCATCGCCATCGCCGATCTGAAACTCAAGTACGTGGTGATCACCTCGGTTGACCGCGACGACCTGCGTGACGGCGGTGCCCAGCACTTTGCCGACTGCATTCGCGAAATCCGCAAGCTGTCGCCGAATGTGCAACTGGAAACCCTGGTCCCGGACTACCGTGGCCGCATGGACATCGCCCTGGAAATCACTGCCGCCGAGCCGCCGGATGTGTTCAACCACAACCTGGAAACCGTGCCGCGCCTGTACAAGGCTGCGCGTCCGGGTTCGGACTACCAGTGGTCGTTGACCCTGCTGCAGCGTTTCAAGCAGATGATGCCGCACATTCCGACCAAATCCGGCCTGATGCTGGGTCTGGGCGAGACCGACGACGAAGTCATCGAAGTGATGAAGCGCATGCGTGAACACGACATCGACATGCTGACGCTGGGCCAGTACCTGCAACCGTCCCGCAGCCACTTGCCGGTGCAGCGTTTCGTGCACCCGGACACCTTCGCCTGGTTCGCCGAAGAAGGCTACAAGATGGGCTTCAAGAACGTCGCTTCCGGTCCGCTGGTACGTTCGTCGTACCACGCCGATGAGCAGGCGAAACTGGTCAAGGCCGAGCTGCTCGGTTCCTGATCCGGCGCTGAGCGCTTTGCGAAAATACCCGCCTCGGCGGGTATTTTTGTTTGCGCCTGCCGCGCACTCTTTTGTTTGTCTTTGTACCTGACTACTGTGTGTGCATGAGTTCACAGGGAGACCATGGATGACCGTTCGACCGACCCACAGCCTTTTTCCGCATAAACCCGTACCGGCGCTACCATCCGAAGGGCTGATCGGCGTGATTGCCCCCGCCGGCCCCGGCGCGCTGGACACGCAAAAGGCTGTGCAGTGGATGCGCACCCGCGGTTATGCGCTGAAGGTATTCCCCGGTGTTTACGAGAAGGACGGCTACCTGGCCGGCAGCGATGACGTACGCCTCCATGACCTGCACGCGGCATTCGCCGACTCAGAAGTCGACGCGATCATCTGCCTGCGTGGCGGCTACGGTACGCCGCGCTTGCTGGACCGGATCGATTACGACCTGCTGAGTCGTCACGCCAAGCCGTTTGTCGGCTACAGCGACATCACCGCGCTGCATCTGGCAATCAGTCGCTACGCCGGGTTCGTGACCTTCCACGGCCCGCTGCTCAACGCCGATCTGTTGGGCGACAAGGAACCACCGACCGTCACCTCATTCTTCGCCATGCTGCGCGGTCAGTTGAAGGCGGGCAGTGTGCTGAGCCATCCAGTGGCTTATCCGTTGACCACGGTCGAACCGGGCATCGCTCACGGGCGCTTGCTCGGCGGCAATCTGGCGATGATTGCCTCGACGCTGGGGACGCCTTATGAAATCGACGTGGAAGGGGTGATTCTGCTGATCGAGGACGTCAACGAGCCGCTGTATCGCATCGACCGTTTGCTCACGCAGATGCGTCTGGCCGGCAAACTGGCCCGATTGCGCGGGGTGCTGGTCGGTGATGTGGCCGGGGTCGATATCGATGCGTTGAACCGTCTGCTCAAGCAGACGTTCGAGCCGTTGCGGATTCCGGTGCTGTCGGGGTGGCGCAGCGGGCATTGTGATCCGAACCTGACCCTGCCGATGGGGGCGCTGGTTCGCTTGGATGCAGGGAAGAAGGAATTGATGCTGGAGCAGGATGTGGTCACCCGATAATGCTCGGGTGACGCAAAAAGATCGCAGCGTTCGGCAGCTCCTATATGGGATTGATACATACCCTGTAGGAGCTGCCGAAGGCTGCGATCTTTTGATTTTGTTTTATTGAGTACGCAGGCTCTCAAGCAACTTATGCGTCGGGTACCCGTCCGCGGGCCAGCCAAACGCCTGCTGGGCACTGCGGATCGCCTTGCGCGTATTGGCGCCGATGATCCCGTCAGCCATACCCGCATCGTAATTGCGTGCGCTCAGCAGGGTCTGCAATTCGATACGCTCGGTACGGCTCAGTGGCAGGTCATCTTTCGGCCACGTGCCGTTGATCAGGCCAGCGCCATTGAAGCGCTCGGACAACAGGCTCACCGCCAGTGCATAGGACGACGAGTTGTTGTATTTGAGGATCGCCCGGAAGTTGTCGAGGATCAGAAACGCCGGGCCACGATAACCGGCTGGTAGCAGCAGGGCGGCGGACAATTGTTCCGAGCCGGCCGGTGCCTGACTGCCATTGGGCAGGCTCACGCCCAGTTGACGCCATTCGGCGACAGTTTTGCGAATCGCGCCATCGGCCAGGGTGTAGTTGAAGCTGCTCGGCAATTGCACTTCGAAGCCCCACGGTTGACCACGCTGCCAGCCGGAGCTTTGCAGGTAGTGCGCGGTAGAGGCCAGAGCATCGGCCGGGCTGCCCCAGATGTCGCGGCGACCGTCACCGTCGAAATCCACCGCGTGGGTATTGTAGGTGGTCGGAATGAACTGGGTCTGGCCCATCGCACCGGCCCACGAGCCCAACATCTTCTCTGGGGTGATATCGCCCTGTTGCAGGATCTGCAGCGCCGCAATCAGTTGCGCATGGGCAAAGCCCGGACGACGACCTTCGTAGGCCAGGGTCGCCAGCGAGTTGATCACTGACTTGGTGCCCTGGAACTGGCCGAAATTGCTTTCCATGCCCCACACCGACACCAGTGCCTGACGATCGACGCCATATCGCTGTTCGATGCTTTGCAGGATGTCGGCGTACTGACTGATCAGCGCCTGGCCCTTGCGCACTCGCAGTGGCGAGAGGGCGCCGTCGAGGTATTCCCACACCGGACGTGAGAACTCCGGCTGGCTGCGGTCGGCCTTGATCACGCTGGCATCGAAGCTGACATTGGCAAACGCGCGATCGAACAGCTCGGCGCGGATCCCGGCCGCCAGGGCATCCTTGCGGAAACCGGCCTGCCATTCGGCAAAGGTCTGGGTGGGCTGAAGATCAAGAGGGTCGGCGGACGGCACTACCGGCGGGATGATTGCCGGGGCTGTTGCGACAGGGGCGGCTTGGAGAGGTTGCGCATCGGCGGCGGTAGGTTTTTCCGCGCAGGCGACAAGCAGAATGAAGCTGGAGGCAGCGATCAGTTGGCGAACGGGCCAACGACGGGAAAGACGAAAGGGCATGCACGGTTCCAGGGGATACGATTCAGGTACAGACCTTAACATGACCGGGGGGTACTGCGCTTCAGGCAGCCAGAAAGTAAGAAGCCTCCCAGCTGTCAGACTGGAAGGCTTCGCGGCGGTAGCTGCCTTTGCCCTTGGACGGTCGTTCCTGGCGGCTGCGGAACAGGGGTTGGGCGACGATGGATTTGGCCTTGTTCGGGCCATGTTTTGATGGCTTTTTGCTCATGATGATTCTCTAGAGTGAGTGGTTTTGCGGGGGAAATAATCTGCCGATGTTGGACGCCTGTCCAGTCCCTGATAGGTAGGAATGTTCTGACGCTTTCGCGAGCAGACTCGCTCCCACATTTGAATGCGTTTCAATGTGGGAGCGAGCCTGCTCGCGAAGAGTCGTTTGCGGTATGACAGATTATTCGGCGGGCAGCGAAAGGCGTTGGCCCGCCATCAACAACGCCAATCGGCTCAGGCTCATCCATGGCGAGCCGGCGGCCTGACCCTTGATCTGCGCATCGATGCGCTGGGCTTCAAGCAGCAACTGCGCCCAGCGTGGCGCCGAGTAGCGTTGCAGGGCTTTGCTCATCAGCGGTTTGCGTTTGTCCCAGACCGGCGGTTTCGCCTGACTGAAGCACTTGTCCAGCGGCGTGCCCTGGCTGTACTGCAGCGAGATATTGGCCAGCAGGCGCAACTCCCGTGCCAGAGCCCAGAGAATCACCGGTGGCTCGACGCCTTCACCGCGCAGGCCTTCGAGCATGCGCAAGGCGTGGGCCGGTTCGCCGTTGAGTACGGCATCGGTCAGGCCGAACACGTCGAAGCGCGCACTGTCGGCCACCGCGGCCTGCACGGTTTCGACGGTGATCTGCCCACCTTCGGCCATCAGCTTGAGCTTTTCGATTTCCTGCGCGGCGGCGAGCAGGTTGCCCTCCACGCGTGCGGCAATCAGTTCGACCGCATCCTGACTGGCCGATAACCCGGCCTGGGAGAGGCGCTGACGAATCCAGCTCGGCAGCTGATTGGCATCCACCGGCCAGATCTGAATGAACTGGGTCTGCTGACCTTCGACCAGCGCCTTGCCCCACTTGGTCTTCTGCGCACTGCCGTCGAGCTTGGGCAAGCTGATCAGCAGCACGGTGTCTTCGGCGGGGCGTGAGCAGTATTCGATCAGTGCGGCAGCGCCCTTGTCACCGGGCTTGCCCGAAGGCAGGCGCAGTTCCAGCAGACGTTTTTCGGCGAACAACGACATGCTGGCGCCGGCCTGCAACAAGGTACCCCAATCGAAATTGGCGTCGGCGGCGAACACCTGGCGTTCGTCGAAACCTTGCTGGCGGGCAGCACTGCGGATGGCGTCGGCGGCTTCCTGACACAACAGCGGGTCATCGCCGCTGATGATATAGACGGGCGCGAGCGCGCCTTGCAGGTGTTTGCCGAGTTGAGCGGGAGCGAGCTTCATAAGAGAGGGCGAACGGGGCGCCTGAGCGCCCCGTACGTCTTACTGCTGCGGCAGTTCGAGCGGCGACTGACGCGGTGTTTCCGCTTCAGCCTTCTGTGCCGCCTTCAGTGCATCGGCTTCGGCCCGGGCACGGTCGTTGGCCGCTTGCTGCAATTGCTGCAGTTGGCCCGGCGTCAGCTGTTGCAGGCGCAGCATCATGCGCTGAACCAATTCGCGACGGGTTTCGCGACGGGCGTCGTTGGCTTCCTGATCGGAGCCGACGAGGTTGTTGCCGTCGTGAATGAACACTTTCTGCACTTCGAGCTTGTCGCTCAGCAGGTTCAGGTTATGTTCGCCAACGATGTCGTAGTTCAGCACGGTGCTGACCTGGTATTCGCCCGTACGGCCGGCCCCGGCGTAGCTGAGGATACGCTGGCTCTCCTGCTCGTCAGCCAGGTACAGCTTGTACGGTGCACCGTTGTAAACCTTGACGCCGCTGGACTCCAGCACCTGACGCAGTTGGGTGACGGTCTCGCCATAAGCGTTGCGGGCGCTCAGGTCGAGCTCCTTGATCGTCAGTTCATTGGTGCCGGTACCACGCAGCTGGAAACCGCAGGCGCTCAGCAGAACGGCGAGGCCCATCACCAGCAGATTGCGTTTGATCATTGTGTTGCTCCCCTTGAAACCATGTGGGCCGACCCTGCGGCCCGAAAGGTTTTACAGTGCGCCAGGCGAACCTGGCGCCCAATCCAATTTAGCTGGCGACGATGTTGACCAGTTTCCCTGGTACAACGATCACTTTGCGAATGGTCAGACCGTCGACGAAACGCAGCACGTTTTCGTTGGCACGGGCAGCCGCTTCGACTTCTTCGCGGGTGGCGCTGGCCGGCATTTCGATCTGGCCACGCAGCTTGCCGTTCACTTGAATGACCAGTTGCAGGCTGTCCTGTACCAGTGCGTTTTCATCGACCGCAGGCCAGCCCGCATCGATCACCGGGTCAGCATGGCCCAGTTGCTTCCACAGCTCATGGCTGATGTGCGGCGTGATCGGAGCCAGCAGCAGCGTCACGGCTTCCAGGCCTTCGTGAATCAGCGCGCGGTCCTGTTCGGTGCCTTGCGCGGCTTTTTCCAGCACGTTCATCAGCGTCATCACCTGAGCGATGGCGGTGTTGAATTTGTGGTTCTGGCCGACGTCGTGACTGGCCTGCTTGATGGCCAGGTGAATGGCGCGGCGCACGGTTTTCTGCTCGTCGTTAAGAGCGGCAACATCCAGTTTCCCCGGCAGGCCCTGGGTGACGTGGGTCTGCGCCAGACGCCAGACGCGCTTGAGGAAGCGGTGCGAGCCTTCAACGCCGGAGTCCGACCATTCGGCGCTCATGTCGGGCGGCGAGGCGAACATCATGAACAGGCGGCAGGTGTCGGCGCCGAACTGGTCGATCATCGACTGGGGGTCGACGCCGTTGTTCTTCGACTTGGCCATTTTCTCGGTGCCACCGATTTCCACCGGCAAGCCGTCGGATTTCAGTTTGGCGCTGATGACCTTGGCTTTGCTGTCGCGCTCCAGTTCCACGTCCGCCGGGTTGAACCAGGTGTAGGCACCGTTGGCTTCGCGACGATAGTAAGTCTCGGCGATTACCATGCCTTGGGTCAGCAGGTTCTTGAACGGCTCGTTGGAGCTGACCAGACCTTCGTCACGCATCAGCTTGTGGAAGAAGCGCGCGTACAGCAGGTGAAGAATGGCGTGTTCGATACCGCCGATGTACTGATCCACCGGCAACCAGTGGTCGGCCGCGGATTTTTCCACCAGACCGCCTTCAAAGTGCGGCGAGGCGTAACGGGCGTAGTACCACGAGGACTCGACGAAGGTGTCCATGGTGTCGGTTTCACGCTTGGCAGGCTGGCCGCATTTCGGGCAGCTGCACTCGTAGAATTCCGGCATGCGCGCCAGTGGCGAACCGGCGCCGTCCGGCACCACGTCTTCCGGCAGGACCACCGGCAACTGGTCTTCCGGCACCGGCACGTCACCGCAGGTGGCGCAGTGGATGATCGGGATCGGGCAGCCCCAATAGCGCTGACGGCTGATGCCCCAGTCGCGCAGGCGGAACTGGGTGCGCGAGGCGCCGAGGTTTTTCTTGATCAGGGCGACTTCCATGGCGTCGAAGGCGCCGGTGAAGTCCAGGCCGTCGAACTCGCCGGAGTTGATCAGCGTGCCGTGCTCGCCGTAGGCGTCTTGCCACGGAGCCGGGTTGGTGTCGCCGGAGCTGGTGCGCACCACCGATTTGACCGGCAGGTTGTACTTGTGGGCGAATTCGAAATCGCGCTCGTCGTGCGCCGGCACCGCCATCACGGCGCCGTCGCCGTAATGCATCAACACGTAGTTGGCGACCCATACCGGGAGTTTTTCACCGGTCAGCGGGTGCTCGACGAACAGGCCGGTCGGCAGGCCTTTCTTCTCTTGAGTGGCGACGTCGGCTTCAGCGACGCTGCCGCCCTTGCATTCAGCGATGAACGCTTGCAGCTCAGGGTTGTTCTGCGCGGCCTGGGTGGCCAGCGGGTGCTCGGCGGCCACGGCAACGTAAGTTGCGCCCATCAGGGTGTCCGGACGGGTGGTGAAGACCTTGAGGGTGCCTGCTTCGCCGATCGAGTCGACGTTGTAAGGGAACTGCACTTCCATGCCGCGGGATTTGCCGATCCAGTTGCGCTGCATGGTCTTGACCTGTTCCGGCCAGCCCGTCAGTTCGTCGAGGCTCTCCAGCAGCTCATCCGCGTAAGCGGTGATCTTGAAGTAGTACATCGGGATTTCGCGCTTCTCGATCAGCGCGCCGGAGCGCCAGCCGCGACCGTCGATCACCTGTTCGTTGGCCAGCACGGTCTGGTCGACCGGGTCCCAGTTCACGGTGCCGTTCTTGCGGTAGATCACGCCTTTTTCGAACAGGCGAGTGAACAGCCATTGTTCCCAGCGGTAGTAGTCCGGCTTGCAGGTGGTCACTTCACGGGACCAGTCCACCGCCAGGCCCAGGCTGCGCAGCTGGGACTTCATGTACGCGATGTTTTCGTAGGTCCACTTGGCGGGCGCCACGTTGTTCTTCATCGCGGCATTTTCCGCCGGCATGCCGAAGGCGTCCCAACCCATCGGTTGCAGAACGTTCTTGCCTTGCATGCGCTGGTAGCGGGAGATCACGTCGCCGATGGTGTAGTTGCGCACGTGCCCCATGTGTAGCTTGCCGCTGGGGTAAGGGAACATCGACAGGCAGTAGTAGGTTTCCTTGCCTGGCTGTTCACTGACTTCAAAGGACTTTTGCTCGTCCCAGAACGACTGGGCGGCGGCTTCGATTTCACGGGGCTGATATTGTTCGTGCATGGCTACTTTTGTACTGGATAGGGGTGGCCTAATCCTCTTCAACGCGCCCTCCGGGGGATGCTCCGGACAGGCTGGAAGTGGAATGACAGGAAGCGCCGTAGCATACATGACCGCGCTTGGCCTAGGGAAACCCTGATTACAGCTGTCTGGCCCCCGAAAACCGTGGCGAGGGCCGTTGGTCGCGGCGTTCAGCCGGTTTGTGCAGCGAAGCTAAGCTCTTATTGGGGAGTGAGTCTTATCTTCAATGAGGTGAGGGATGGTGGAGCAACGGCAAAAAAACGTGACGAAACCCGAGTTGTACGAACGGTTGATGGATCGTCTGGGCATGGCGCTCGACGCTGCCAAAACCGCTGGCCGGCTGCGCGATGAGCGCCCCGTGGAACTGGAATTGCGTGGCTTGAGCCCCGCCGAGTTCAAACTGGTCAAGGCCTATCTGGATCGCAGTGAGCGTGAAGCGCATGGATACCTGTCGCAGGCAGTGAAACAGCTCGATACAGCACATTCAGCCAAGGTCATCTGGCTCAAGGACAAGGCGCCCGGCAGAGACACCGTCAAGGTTCGTTCTGTACAGGCCAAGTAAACGCATGGCAGGTCAGATAACGGATCTTTTCCAACAGGATCCTGCCTATCGGTTGTAACGCATCATTAACACTCTTAGGCATCGGGGCATCTCTGGAGATGCCCCGATGCCTTTTCGTTACTTCATCAAACAACTTCTGTTGCCGCCCGGCATTCTTTTGCTGCTGTTGCTGGTCGCCTGGTGGCTGCGCCGCTCACGGCCGCGACTGGCCGGCTTGTGTTTTGCCATTGGGCTGGGTGGCTTCTGGCTGATGAGCCTGCCGGTGGTCGTGCAGTCGGGCGCCAAGGCACTGGAACGTGAGCCGCCGCTGCCCCGTGATGCCTGGTCAATCCTGGCGCAGCGGGCCGATGCCATCGTGGTGCTGGGTTCCGGGCGCGAGCGCGGTGATCTGGCCTGGGGTGAGGATCAGCCAACCGGCGTGGGGCTGGAGCGTCAGCGCTATGCGGCGCGACTGGCCAAGGCCTCCGGGCTGCCGATTCTGACCAGCGGTGGCCTGCATTACGGCACGCCGCCGACCGAGGCGAAGTTAATGGCCGATTCGCTGCGCGATGACTTTGGCGTGACCACGCGCTGGCAGGAAGGCGAGAGTCGCACAACCTGGGAAAATGCCAAATTCAGCGCCGACATCTTGTTGCCTCAAGGCATAAAACGCGTGGTCGTGGTCACCCAGGCCTGGCATATGCCGCGCGCCGCGTGGTGTTTTCAGCAGGCAGGATTTGAAGTGGTGCCGGCGCCCGTAGGGTTTCTCGGGACCGATAATGCGCGACCGTTTGGTGGCTGGCTGCCGGAGTTCAAATCGATCTGGCAGAGCGGGCAGTTGCTGAATGAGGCGGTAGGGCAGGTGGGGTATTCGTTATTTTACCGCTAAGAGCACTGTTTTGAGAGGACTTCTGTGGCGAGGGGATTTATCCCCGATGGGTGGCGAAGCCGCCCCAAAACAAAACCTGCATCTCGGCCTTTCAGGTAAAACGAGTGCAATGGATTTGCGATGACTGCGTCATCGATCGGGGATAAATCCCCTCACCACAGTGTTCATGGATTGCTTTTAAAGGGTTTTCGACATCCGGCTCGCCGTCAGCGCCCAGCCAAACAGCAGCACACAAATGATGATCAGCGGCCACGAGCGCCATTGCAGGTACGGCGTCAGGTTGTGCATCGGCACCACTTCGCCATACAGAATGCCCTGCTCGAACTGCGGGATCTGCTCGGTGATCTGCCCGAACGGGTTGATCAGTCCGGTCACGCCATTGTTCGTAGCACGGATCATCCAGCGGCCCGCTTCAAGTGCGCGCATCTGCGCCATTTGCAGGTGCTGCAACGGGCCAATCGAGGTGCCGAACCAGGTGTCGTTGCTGATCGTCAGCAGCAAGTCGCTGCGTGCCGAGAGACCTGCAGCGAACTCCGGGTACACCACTTCGTAGCAGATGAATGGCGCAATCTGATAACCCTTGGCCTGCAGCAGCGGCTGATCCGCCGGACCGCGAGCGAAGTCGGACATCGGCAAATCAAAGAACGCGATCAACCCGCGCAGCAGATCCTGCAACGGTACGTATTCGCCGAACGGCACCAATTTCTGCTTGAGGTAGGTGCCATCGCCTTCGCCGACCACGGTAATGCCATTGAAGAAGCGTTTTTCGTGACGAACCGTCTCGCGGATCGGTACGCCGGTGATCAACGCCGATTTACGCTCGGCGGCGAAGTTACCCATCATGTTCAGGTAGCCTTCGGCGGACTCCTTGAGCACCGGCACCGCGGTTTCCGGCCAGATCAGCAGGTCCACCGGTTTGGAACGGAAACTCAGGTCGCGGTATAGCGCCAGTTGCGCATTGAGCTGCGCCGGGTCCCACTTCATGCTTTGTTCGACGTTGCCCTGAATCGCGGCAACGCTCAGGGCCGGACCGGACGGACTGGTCCAGGCGTGGCCCTTGAGCGCAATGCCCGCCACCCATGGCCCGACCAGCAACACCAGGCCAGCCGCGATAAAGCCCTTGCGACCGGATTGCAACAAGCGGGGCGCGTTGCAGATCAGCGCTGCAGTCAGCGCCAGAACGAACGATACCAGCCACATGCCGCCGACCGGCGCGAGCCCGGCCAACGGGCCATCGAGCTGACTGTAGCCGGAGTAGAGCCACGGGAAACCGGTGAGGAACCAGCCGCGAAAGGCTTCCTGGCCGACCCACAGTGCGGCAAACGCCAGCGCATCGGCCAGCGGCGCTTCATTGCGGCGCAACCAGCGCGCCCAGACCCAGGCGGGCAGGGCGAAGAAAAACGCGATCGCTGCGGTGAACAGCAGCATCAGGAACCCGGCCAGCAACACCGATGCACCACCGAAATGGTGGATGCTGTAGTAGATCCAGCTGGTGCCGGCACCGAACAGTCCGAAACCGAAGCACCAGCCACGGCCCAGCGCCTGACGCGGTTTCAGCTCACGCAGGCCGGCGTAGAACAGGCCGACCGCGAGCAAAGCCAGCGGCCAGATGTTGAACGGGGCCAGGGCGAAGGTGGTGATTGCACCGGCCGCCACGGCCAGCAGGTTACCGGGCCAGCCGGGGCGGGTTGTCCAGCGCATTTCAGTCCTTAGATTTAACGAGCGATTGGCGTCAGTCGCAGCAAATGAATCCGACGGCTGTCGGCATTCAGGATGCGGAAACGATAGGCGCCGATTTCAGTGATTTCGTTACGTTTTGGCAAGTGCCCGAACGCGCTCATCACCAGACCGCCGACCGTGTCGAACTCGTCGTCGGAGAATTCGCTGTCGAAAAACTCGTTGAAGTTCTCGATCGGCGTCAGGGCCTTGATCAGGAAGTCACCGCTGGGCAGCGGCTTGATGTAGCTGTCTTCTTCGACGTCGTGCTCGTCTTCGATGTCGCCGACGATCTGTTCCAGTACGTCTTCGATCGTGACCAGACCGGCCACGCCGCCGTATTCGTCGATGACGATGGCCATGTGGTTGTGATTGGCGCGGAATTCACGCAGCAACACGTTCAGACGCTTGGACTCCGGCACGAAGGTGGCCGGGCGCAGCAGGTCCTTGATGTTGAAGCTGTCGCCGTTCTCCTTGAGGATCAGCGGCAGCAGGTCCTTGGCCAGCAACACGCCCATCACGTCGTCGTGGCTTTCGCCAATGACCGGGTAGCGCGAGTGCGCCGAGTCGACCACGGCCGGGAGGAATTCACGGGGTGTCTGGTTCGCCTTAATGCTGATCATCTGCGAGCGCGGGACCATGATGTCGCGTACTTGCAGGTCAGCCACCTGAATGGCGCCTTCGACGATGGCCAGCGCTTCGCTGTCCAGCAGTTTGTTCTGATGTGCATCACGCAGCAGCTCAAGCAGCTCCTGACGGTTCTTCGGCTCGTGGGCAAAAGCCTGGGTCAGTTTACCCAGCCATGACTTCTGCCCGTTGCTCGATCGATCTTCGCTCATAGCGATTACTCTGAATCCTTTGTTGTAACGATAGGGGATGTTTCGGTTTCGTCGTCCGCGTACGGATCGGGATAGCCCAGTTCGGCAAGCAACTCGCGTTCCAGTGCTTCCATTTCTTCAGCTTCGTCGTCATCTATATGGTCGTAACCGAGCAGATGCAAGCAGCCGTGAATGACTAGATGTGCCCAATGGGCCTTGAGTTCCTTGCCTTGTTCGGCAGCTTCGCGCTCGACCACGGCCACGCAGATCACCAGATCGCCGAGCAGCGGGATGTCGAGGAATTCGTCCGGGACTTCCGCCGGGAACGACAGGACGTTGGTTGCGTAATCCTTGTGGCGCCAGGTGTGATTGAGTTCGCGGCCTTCTTCCTCGTCGACCAGGCGAATGGTCATTTCCGAGTCGGCGCTGCGCTGGCGCAGGGCCAGTTCGCACCATTGGCGGAACTCGGTGTCACTCGGGGCGCTCGCTTCGGTAGCGACTTGCAGATCCAGCTCAAGCATCGCGCGAGGTTTCCCTGGCGGCTTCGGCACGGGTCTCGAAGCGCTCGTAGGCCTCGACGATCCGCTGCACCAACGGGTGGCGCACGACGTCTTTGGGCTGGAAGTGGGTGAAGCTGATGCCCGGAACATCCTTGAGTACTTCGATCACATGATGCAGGCCGGACTTGGTGCCGCGCGGCAGGTCGACCTGGGTGATGTCACCGGTGATCACGGCGGTGGAGCCAAAGCCGATCCGGGTCAGGAACATTTTCATCTGCTCGACGGTGGTGTTCTGGCTTTCGTCGAGAATGATGAAGCTGTTGTTCAACGTACGACCGCGCATGTACGCCAGTGGCGCGACTTCGATCACCTGACGCTCGATCAGCTTGGCCACGTATTCGAAGCCGAGCATCTCGTAGAGTGCGTCATAGAGCGGGCGCAGGTACGGGTCGATCTTCTGCGCCAGGTCGCCGGGCAGGAAGCCGAGCTTTTCACCGGCTTCAACCGCCGGACGCACCAGCAGAATGCGGCGGATCTGCTCGCGTTCCAGGGCATCGACTGCGCAGGCCACCGCCAGATAGGTCTTGCCGGTACCGGCCGGGCCGATGCCGAAGTTGATGTCGTTGCCGAGGATTTCCTTCACGTAGCGCAGCTGATTCAAGCCACGGGGGCGAATCATGCCTTTCTTGGTGCGCAGGGCGACGGAAGCTTCAGCGGGAGCGTGATTGTCCAGTTCGACGACGGCCGATTCCTGGAGGAACAGGTGCACCAGGTCCGGCGACAGCTCGGTACCCTTGGTTTCGCGGTACAGGCGCCGCAGCAGGTTTTCCGCAGACGTGGTGTGCTTGGGGTCGCCGATCAGTTCGAACTGGTTTCCGCGGTTGCGGATCTCGATGGCCAGGCGCTGTTCGATCAAGCGCAGATGCTCGTCGAACTGCCCGCACAGATTGGCGAAGCGGCGGGCCTCAAAGGGCTCGAGGATAAAACGATGTGGTTCTATGGGTGCGTTCAAGGTCGTATTTAGCCGCCCTGGGGCAATTAAGATGAAATCAAGGATAACGCCAGTGGCGTGGGTGCGAAAGCTCTTAAATATCGATGCGAGTTTGGAGCGCCTTTCTGTGGCGGGTGGAGTTATCTGTGGCGAGGGGATTCATCCCCGATGGGCCGCGGAGCGGCCCCAAAACCAGAGCTCTTGGTATGGCAGATTCACCGCAACTTCAGCGTTGGGTCGGCTGCGCCAACCATCGGGGATAAATCCCCTCACCACAACAGTCCTACTACAGAAAGCGCGCGATGTTATTGGACCAGCGAGCCGCGCAGCGAATGCGGTTGCGCCGCGTCGATGTGCACGTCGGCGAACTGGCCGATCAGGGTCGGATTATCGCAGCGGAAGTTGACGATACGATTATTCTCGGTGCGCCCTTGCAGTTCGCCCGGGTCTTTCTTCGAATAGTCAGTAACCAGAATGCGCTGGATCGAACCGACCATTTGTCGGCTGATCTCGAACCCTTGCTGATTCAAACGATGCTGCAAGGCATTCAAGCGTTCTTTCTTCAGCTCTTCCGGGGTGTCATCGGCCAGATCGGCCGCTGGCGTGCCCGGACGCTGGCTGTAGACGAACGAATAGGAGAAGTCGAAGCCGACATCGGCAATCAGCTTCATGGTCTGTTCGAAGTCTTTCTCGGTCTCGCCCGGGAAGCCGACGATGAAATCCGAACTGATGCAGATGCCCGGCACGGCGGCGCGCAGTTTGCGCAGTTTGGATTTGTATTCCAGCGCGGTGTGGTTGCGCTTCATTGCCGCGAGGATCCGGTCGGAACCCGACTGCACCGGCAAGTGCAGGTGTTTGACCAGTTCCGGCACTTCGGCGTGGGCCTGAATCAGGCTGTCGGAGAACTCCAGCGGGTGCGAAGTGGTGTAGCGAATGCGGTCGATGCCATCGACGGCGGCAACCACGCGGATCAGTTCGGCCAGATCGGCCAGACGCCCATCATGGGTCAGGCCGCGATAGCCGTTGACGTTCTGCCCCAACAGGGTCACTTCACGCACGCCATTTTCGGCGAGGTGGATGATCTCGGCGATCACGTCATCGAACGGCCGGCTGACTTCTTCGCCGCGGGTGTAAGGCACCACGCAGAACGTGCAGTACTTGCTGCAGCCTTCCATCACCGACACGTAGGCGCTCGGGCCATCGATGCGCGGCTCGGGCAAGTGGTCGAATTTCTCGATTTCCGGAAACGAGACGTCGACTTGCGGCAGCTTGCTGCTGCGCGCGGCGTCGATCATTTCTGGCAGGCGGTGCAAGGTCTGCGGGCCGAACACCACGTCGACGTACGGGGCGCGATCACGGATCGCCGCACCTTCCTGGCTGGCCACGCAACCACCGACGGCGATCACCATGTCCGGGTTGGCCAGTTTCAGTTCGCGCCAGCGGCCGAGCTGCGAGTACACCCGATCCTGGGCGCGCTCGCGGATCGAGCAGGTGTTGAGCAGAATCACGTCGGCGTCTTCCGCGCGGGCGGTGACTTCCAGGGCCTGATGTTCGCCCAGCAGATCAACCATGCGCGAGCTGTCGTACTCGTTCATCTGGCAACCGTGGGTTTCGATGTAAAGCTTCTTGGCCATGGAGTAGGGTCGTCACGTGATTCAAAGAACCCGGCATTATAGGGAACAAGCCCTCAGGTTCCTACCGCTGCGCGTCCGGTGGCTATGCTATAGTTTGCGCCCTCATTTTTATCCCCGATGTTATCCCCCCGCCATGACCAAACGCGAAGCTCCAATCTATAAGGTGATTTTCCTCAACCAGGGCCAGGTGTTCGAAATGTACGCCAAACAGATCTATCAAAGTGATCTGTGGGGTTTTCTGGAAGTGGAAGAGTTCGTCTTTGGCGAGCGCACGCAAGTGGTGGTCGATCCGAGCGAAGAGAAGCTCAAGGCGCAGTTCGAAGGCGTGGTGCGCAGCTTTGTGCCGATGCATTCGATCGTGCGCATCGACGAGGTGGAACGTCTGGGCACCCCGAAAATCAGCGAAGCCCGCGGTGCGGTCGGCAATGTGATGCCGTTTCCGATGCCGATGCCTGAGAAGTAAGCCCGGATCGGGATTTGAAATGATTTGTGGCGAGGGGATTTATCCCCGATCGACTGCGAAGCAGTCGCAAGTCCATTCAGCAAGGTATGTCAGAAGGAACTTGATTGCAGGGTTTTGGGGCTGCTACGCAACCCATCGGGGATAAATCCCCTCGCCACAAAAAGTCTTATGGCAATGGCGAGAACGGCGTGCGCCCATCGGCGTTCTGCAGTTCCATCAGGTATTTACGGAAAATTTGCCCCAGCACCTGGGTCGCGGTTTCGAGGTCTTCGCGGGACATTTTTTCGGAGACTTCGTCAGCGGTGTCCAGCGCATCTTCGGCGCCGTTGACCGCGGCCATCTTCAGCACGATGTACGCCTGAATGTTGTTGGCCTGCACGCCTTCGCCGTGGAAGAACATGGTGCCGAGCTTGAACTGCGCCTGAGCGTGGCCTTGCAACGAGGCCTTTTCGAAATAGCTCAGGGCTTGATTGAGATCGCGTGGCGCGTTCTTGCCGTCGTAGTAGAACTCACCCAACTCGTATTGCGCTTGTGCATCCCCTTCGTCCGCCGCTTTCTGGCAGGCGGCCAGTGCCTGCGTGACGTCTTGCGGCTGGGTATTGAGGGTGCAACGACCCATCGCCGGGATCAACAACGAGTTGCCGCCTGCTTGTGCATGCGCGAGCAGGGGCTGAAGGAGCAACAGGCAGCCCAAGGCAAGGGTGCGGCCGGTGCGGTTCATGGGAATCGACTTACCTCTGAAGGGCACGCGGACCCATCGAGGGATCCAATAAGCGCGCATTATGAAATAAGCAGGGCCAACCTTACAAAGTCTTTACTCGTTTTTCTGCTGCGCGGGGAATATATCGGCCACTTTCTTGCCGATTTTTAGCAGAGGCGTGGGAAAAACGGCTTGGGTGTAGGTAAAAGCTGACGCTGGCGATGGCCAACGTCAGCGGCACGGCGATTACTTCAGTGCGGCGAAGGCGCGCTCGGCTGCGTCCAGAGTGATATTCAGCTCGGCTTCGCCGTGGGCGATCGAGGTGAAACCGGCTTCGAAGGCGCTCGGTGCGAGGTACACGCCGCCTTCCAGCATCAGGTGGAAGAAGCGACCGAACAATGCCGCGTCGCTGGCCATCACGTCTTCAAAAGTGACGATGTCGTCGGCACCGCTGAAGTACAGGCCGAACATGCCACCCGCTTGCGTGGTGACGAACGGAATGCCCGCCGCATCGGCGCGTTGTTGCAGGCCATCGAGCAGGCGCGTGGTGTAATCGGTCAACTCGGCGTGGAAGCCCGGACGGCTGATCAGGCGCAGGGTGGTCAAACCGGCAGCCATTGCCAGCGGGTTGCCCGACAGGGTGCCGGCCTGATAAACCGGGCCCAGCGGGGCAATGCGCTGCATGATTTCGCGCTTGCCGCCGAAGCAGCCGACCGGCATGCCGCCACCGATGATCTTGCCGAACGTGGTCAGATCCGGGGTTACGCCGTAGTACGCCTGAGCGCCACCGAGGGCCACCCGGAAACCGGTCATCACTTCGTCGAAAATCAGTACCACGCCATGCTTGTCGCACAGCGCACGCAGGCCTTCGAGGAAACCCGGCGCCGGCGGCACGCAATTCATATTGCCCGCCACTGGCTCGACGATGATGCACGCCACGTCCTGACCGACTTCGGCGAGCATCTTCTCAACCGCGTCGATGTCGTTGAACGGCAGGGTCAAGGTGTGTTTTGCAAACGCTGCCGGTACACCGGCGGAGCTCGGCACGCCTTGAGTCAGTGCGCCGGAACCGGCCTTGACCAGCAGGCTGTCGGAGTGACCGTGGTAGCAGCCTTCGAACTTGATGATGCTGTCACGACCGGTGTAACCACGGGCCAGACGGATTGCGCTCATGGTCGCTTCGGTGCCGGAGCTGACCATGCGCACCATGTCCATCGACGGCACCAGCGAGCAGACCAGATCGGCCATTTCGGTTTCCATCGCGGTCGGCGCGCCGTAGGACAGGCCGTGCTGCAGTTGATTGCGCACCGCGTCGAGCACGTCCGGGTGGCTGTGGCCAAGGATCATCGGACCCCACGAACCGACGTAATCCACATAACGCTTGTCGTCTTCGTCAGTGACGTAGGCGCCTTCGGCGTGCTTGAAGAACAGCGGTGTGCCGCCCACGCTCTTGAACGCGCGCACCGGCGAGTTCACACCACCGGGAATGTGTTTCTGGGCATTGGCAAACAGGGTTTCGGAACGAGACATGTTCGGGCTCTCAAATCAGATTTTCAGAAGTTCGTTGAAGGCGCGGGCGCGGCGGGTCACTTCGGCGGTGCTCTGGGCACCGAACAAGCCGTGGACCACCGCCAGCAGGTCGACACCGTGGGCCACCAGCGGGGCGGCGTTGTCGAGGGTGATGCCGCCAATCGCACAGACCGGCAGATGCAGCTTGCGCTTGGCCTCGTCGAGCAGATCGAGGCTGCAGCTTGGCGCGCCGGGTTTGGTGCTGGAATTGAAGAAGCGACCGAAGGCGACATAACTCGCGCCTTCCTTGGCGGCCTGTTCAGCCAGTTCGAGCTGCGCATGGCAGGTCGACCCGATGATGGCTTTGGAGCCGAGCAAGGCGCGGGTCGGCGACAGCGGGCCGTCGGTCTGTCCCAGGTGCACGCCGACGTTCAGGCGCGCGGCCAGTTCGGCGTCATCGTTGATGATCAACTGCGTCTTGTAGCGTTCGCACAGGTCACGCAGGGCTTCGGCCTCGCGCAGACGGCGGGCCTCGTCGCTGCTTTTGTCGCGGTATTGCAGCAGGGTGACGCCGCCTTCCAGCGCCGCCTCCACGTACGACAGAAACTTGCCCGCCAGCAATTGGCTGTCGGTGATGGCGTACAGGCCACGTAGTTTCATCAGGCAGACCTCACGACGTTACGAGCAAAAATCCAGCGGCAGACGACGCGGCACGAACTGGCCTTTGCCCAATTGTTCGGCATCGCGCAGGGTGCGCCAGGTGTAATCCAGTGCCGTGCGTACGGCACTGGCGAGATGTTCGCCCTGGGCCAGACGACCGGCGATAGCGCTGGCCAGGGTACAACCGGAACCGTGATAGCTGCCTGGCAGACGCTGGCAATAGAAGGTGTCACGCAGGCCGTCACGGCCGTACAGGCGATTGTGGATTTCAGTTTCGTCGCCATGGCCGCCGGTGATCAGCAGGTTTTTGACGAACGGCAGGAGTTTTTCCGCGCACTCATCCGCAGTGCCTTCGGGCAGTTCGGCGAGAATCCGCGCTTCGGGAAGGTTGGGGGTGGCAATGATCGACAGCGGCAGCAGACGCTCGCGCATCGCATAGCCGACCTCGTCCTTGCCCAGACGTCCGCCGCCGCCGGCACGCAGCACCGGGTCGCAAACCACCGGCAGATGCGGGTTCGCAGAAAGCAGTTCGACCACGGTGTCGACCATTTCCAGCGAACCGAGCATGCCCAGTTTGACCGCAGCGACTTCGGAGTCGTTGAGCACGGCATTGGCCTGGGCCAGTACCCACTCACGGTCGAGGACGCGGAAGTCAGTGACGTTGACGGTGTCTTGCACGGTCAGGGCGGTGACGGCCGGAGCCGCATGGCAACCCTGCGCGAGCAGGGCTTCGATATCTGCCTGCAAGCCGGCGCCACCACTGGGGTCGTGGCCGGAGAGACAGAGGACAACGGGGCGGGAGCTGTAGATATTCATGGTGCGCGAGCTTACCACCAAACCTGATTTTGGGGTTCAGTCCTGACGGTGTTTGGCTAGAGATTGTCTGACACATTGCGGCCATTAGTCGGGTAGCAATGGTGGCGAGGGGACTTATCCCCGATGCGCTGCGAAGCAGTCGCAAATCCATTTTACGAATCGTGTCTGAAAGAATCTGGTTGCATGGTTTGGGGCCGCTTCGCGACCCATCGGGGATAAATCCCCTCGCCACAGAGGTATGCACAACATGCGCCGTTGTAGCGAGTTGACCAACTCAACAGCTCTAGTCCGCAGCTTTGCTCTGAAACGCCCGTTCTAGAGCCTTTGCAGGAAAAATTTCGATGGTGCTCAATGGCCATCAACGGCTATGCTAGTCTGGATCCAAACCAATAACAGGTAATACCGGTTTTACGTCTACTCAAAGGGAATGGGGGGCTTCCTGACACAACCGGACGAGCCACGCTGGGGCTTCAATGCGCTATTTGCTGATGTTGCTGTTCTGCTTGCCCCTTCTCGCAAGCGCCGTCGAGTTCGACGAAAATACCCAGAGCCTCCCGCTGGGCCGCTCCTTGCAGGTGTTCGAAGACCCGAGCGGTCAGGCGAACATCGCCGACGTTCGCGCTCAAGCGGCGGCGGGCAATTTCAAACCCCACGACAAAGCCACGCTCAATGCCGGTTACTCGCGCTCGGCGTTCTGGCTGAAGATCGACCTGCATTACCGTCCGAACAATCCGGCCGCGCAGCGCACCTGGCTGCTGGAGCTGGCGTATCCGCCGCTCGATCACCTCGACCTTTATATGGCCGATGCCAATGGCGACTACCGGTTGATCCGGCAAACCGGCGACGCTTTGCCGTTCGCCAGCCGCGAGATCCGGCAGAACAATTACCTGTTCGACCTGACCTTCGCCCCTGACCAGCAAAAAACCGTGTACCTGCGTCTGGCCAGTGAAGGCTCGATCCAGGCCCCAGTAACGTTATGGTCGAGCACGGCTTACCTCGAAGACCAGCCAGTGCGCCTGTATGTGCTGGGGATTATTTATGGTGTGCTGCTGGGGATGCTGGTCTACAACCTGTTCATCTACCTGAGCGTGCGCGACACCAGCTACCTTTATTACATCTTCTACATCGCCTCGTTCGGCCTCTATCAACTGTCGGTGAATGGCGCGGCGGTCGAGTATTTCTGGCCGGACAATCCGTGGTGGGCCAACGCCGCCACGCCGTTTTTCATCGGTTGCGCCGGGCTGTTCGGCAGCCAGTTCGCCCGCAGTTTCCTGCAGACCAGAACCCACAGCCGCTGGCTCGACTATCTGCTGATCGCTTTGATTGCGTTCGGTGCACTGGTGGTCGGGCTGTCGCTGATGACCAGCTATGCGCTGTCGTTGCGCCTGGCGACCCTGTTGGCGCTGGTGTTCACCGTGGTGATTTTCGCTGCCGGGATCCTCGCCTGGTGGCGCGGCTTGCGGGTGGCGCGTTATTTCATCATTGCCTGGTCGGCGTTCCTGCTCGGTGGCATCGTCAATACCTTGATGGTGCTCGGCTTGCTGCCGAACGTGTTCCTGACCATGTACGCCAGTCAGATCGGCTCGGCGATCGAAGTCGCGCTGCTGTCGCTGGCGCTGGCCGACCGCATCAACGCGATGCGCGAGCAACAGGCGCAGACCCTGTTCGATGCCGGGCAGAAACTCGAAGTGCTCAACCAGCAACTGGCGCACAGCAACAAGCTCAAGGATGAATTCCTCGCGACCCTCACTCACGAATTGCGCACGCCGATGAACGGCGTGATCGGTTCGCTGGAACTGATGCAGACCGTCGAGCTGGAGCCTGAACTGGAGCAATACCAGCAAACCGCCGCCGGCTCTGCGCGGGACATGATGCGCATGGTCAACGGCATCCTCACCCTCACCGAATTGCAGGCCGGCAAGCTGAAAGCGACGCCGGGCAGCTTCAGCCTGCGCGCGGTGGTCGAGGCCCTGCGCGTGCAGTTCGACGGCAACGCGGCGAGCAAGTCGCTGGACTTCAAGGTCGAGGTGCTGCCGACCCTGCCGGATCGCTTGCACGGCGACAGTGCAAAACTGGCGCAGTGCCTGGAGTGCCTGCTGGACAATGCGATCAAGTTCACCCGGGTCGGTGGTCTGGCGCTGCGGGTGACCGGCAAGCCGACGGCGGACAACCGCTTGGCGTTGTCGTTTGCGGTGATCGACACCGGCATCGGTTTCACCGATCTGGGCGAGGCGACGCTGTATCAGCGCTTCTTCCAGCTCGACGGTTCGATGACCCGCGAATACGGCGGCCTGGGCGTGGGGCTGGCGATCTGTCGGCAACTGGTGGAGTTGCTCGGCGGCAAGCTCACCCATCGTTCCGAACCCGGGCGTGGCAGCCGTTTTCAGCTGGACGTCGAATTCGAACTGCCGGCGGTCGAAGCGGTGCCGAACCCGGCTCCGCTGCAGGAGCGGATCCGTGCGCCGCAGGACTGCACGGTATTGCTGGTCGACGACAACAGCGTCAATCAACTGGTGATGCGCGGCATGCTGCTCAAGCTCGGTTTCCGCGTGCGCACGGCGGACAACGGCGCGGCGGCACTCGATTGCCTGCAACGGGAAAACTTCGATGCGGTGCTGATCGATTGCCAGTTGCCCTCCCACGAAGGGGCGTCGCTGTGCTGCCAGATTCATGCGTTGCCCGGCTGCGCCAGTCTGCCGGTGTTCATGCTGGCGCAGGGCACGGATCGCGAGCATTGCGCGCCGGGTACGCGCATCGATTACCTGAACAAACCGGTGAAATTCGAAGACCTGCAAGCGGCGCTGGAGCGTCGGGTGCTCAGCGCGTAACAGGGTGAAAGCGCCGACAGTTCGGCGCATATGACACTTTGATCAGCCACGGGCCGGTGCTTAACTGAATCCCTTGGCTGACCAAAGGAGCCCCGTCATGAACCTGCATCAGTTCGCCGAAACCCACGAAGTCACCAACCAGCCACCGTCGCTGGACGGTGCCAACCTGTACCGCATCGACCTGCCATTGCAGGAGTGGTCGCGCCGCTTTGGCGCCGGTTGGGCCGAGTCGCGGATCGATGCCTACGGTGCGCTGGCCGGCGGACCGCTGATGACAGCCGGGTTCCTCGCCAATCAGAACAAACCGGTATTCGTCAGCCATGACCGGTACGGCCATCGCATTGATCTGGTGGAATTTCATCCGGCCTATCATGAGCTGATGCGCACCGCGATCGAACATGGCCTGACCTTGTCACCCTGGACTCATCCGCAGGACGGCGCGCATGTTGCCCGCGCCTCGATGACCTATCTGCACAGCCAGGCCGAGGCCGGTAGCGGCTGCCCGTTGACCATGACGTTCGCCAGCGTCCCGGCCCTGCGTTTGCAGCCGGATCTGGCCGGGCAGTGGCTGCCGAAAATCCTCGCTACCGAGTACGACCCGCGCAACGTCGGTATGGCGCACAAGGCCGGCGTGACCATCGGCATGGCGATGACCGAGAAACAGGGCGGCACCGATGTGCGGGCCAATACCACCAAGGCCTATCCGGTGGGCGCCAGTGGTCCGGGCCAGGCCTATGAACTGGTCGGGCACAAGTGGTTCTGCTCGGCGCCGATGTGCGATGCGTTTCTGACCCTGGCGCAAACCGACAAGGGACTGACCTGCTTCCTGCTGCCGCGCCATCGTCCGGACGACACGCGCAACCAGTTCTACATCCAGCGCCTGAAAAACAAACTCGGCAACCAGTCCAACGCCTCCAGTGAAGTGGAGTTTCGCGGCGCGCTGGCATGGATGGTCGGCGAGGAGGGGCGCGGCGTACCAACCATCATCGAGATGGTGGCGATGACCCGTTTCGATTGCATGGTCGGCTCCAGCTCGCTGATGCGTCAGGCGCTGACTCAGGCCAGCCATCACTGCGCGCACCGTTCGGTCGGCGGCAAACTGCTCAGCGAGCAACCGTTGATGCAGAACGTGTTGGCCGATCTGGCGCTGGAAAGCGAGGCCGCACTGGCGCTGAGCCTGCGCATGGGCAAGGCGCTGGATCATCTGGATGACCGCCACGAAGCGCAATTTGCCCGGCTGGTGACGGCGGTGGGCAAATACTGGATCTGCAAACGCGCCCCCGGAATGATCAACGAGGCCGCCGAGTGCATGGGCGGCGCCGGGTATGTCGAGGAGAGCATTTTGCCGCGGCTGTATCGCGAAGCACCGGTCAACTCGACGTGGGAAGGCTCGGGCAACGTGCAGTGCCTCGACGTGCTGCGTGCACTGTCGAAAGAGCCAGGTGTGCTCGATGTGCTGTTCAGCGAGTTGGGCAACGGCCATGGCGACAAGCGTCTGGCCGCGCATATCCAGCAGTTGCAGGCGCAGTTCAAGGACACCAGCGATATTCAATACCGCGCGCGGCAACTGACTGAAGATATAGCGCTGGGGTTGCAAGCCAAGTTGTTGCTGGAGGCGGGGAATGCGGCGGTCAGTGATGCGTTTATTGCCAGCCGTCTGAACGGTGGCGGCCGGGTCTACGGTGCATTGCCGCGGGGGCTTGATGTCGAAGCCATCGTCGCCCGCTCAACCCCGCAGGGTTTCTGACCCCGGTCCCTCGAACACTGCAAAACCCTGTGGGAGCTGGCTTGCCAGCGATGGCGACCTGTCAGTCAACATTGATATCGAATGTGCCGGCCTCATCGCTGGCAAGCCAGCTCCCACTGGGATTCGCTTTGTTTGAAAGATTTGGGTACAGCCACAACGCCACTGTTCCCGTGAGACCACGATGCAGGCAAGATGAAGCTCTGCAAGTCAGAACACAGGAAGCTGATCGTGACCGAAGCGTTTATTGTCGTTCAAACCGCCGAGCAAGCCGTGGATCGTCTGGCCGAGCTGCATGAGCGGGCCACCACTGCGCTGAACTCGGCGCTCAAGCGTTACCTCAAGGATCGCGTCGAGCCTGACGCCGAACAGCGTGCTCTGTTTCGTTATCCCGAACTGCGTCTGACCTACCTGTGTCAGGGCGAAGTCCCGCAGACCACCCGCGCCTACGCCAAGGTGCAACTGCCGGGCACTTACAGCGTCACCGTCACCCACCCCAAGGCGTTCCGCAAATACCTGCTGGAACAACTGGTGCCGTTGATGCACGACTTCACCGTGACCGTGGAAGTCGGCGTCAGTCAGCAGAACATTCCGTACCCGTACGTGGTCGAGCAGGGCGATGAGCTGGCCGGCTCCGGCGTCACCGCTGCGGTGCTGGCGCGGGTGTTTCCGAGTACCGACCTGTCCGCCGCCACCGATGGCATCGCCGACGGCCTCTATGACTGGGAAAACACCGATCCGCTGCCACTGGCGCTGTTTGACGCCGCGCGCGTCGACTTCTCGCTGCGTCGCCTGGTGCACTACACCGGCAGTGACTGGCGCCATGTGCAGCCGTGGATTCTGCTGACCAACTACCATCGCTACGTCGACCAGTTCATCGTCCATGGCCTGGAGCAACTGCGCAAAGACCCGCGTTTCGTGCGTATGGTCCTGCCGGGCAATGTGATCATCGAGAAGGGCATGGATCACGGCGAAGCCTCGGCGATTGCCGCTGGCGTGGTCTGGCACCGCTACCAGATGCCGGCCTATCACCTGATCGCCAACGACGGCCATGGCGTGACCCTGGTCAACATCGGCGTCGGCCCGTCCAACGCCAAGAACATCACCGACCACCTGGCGGTGCTGCGTCCGCATTGCTGGCTGATGATCGGCCACTGCGGCGGCCTGCGTCAGTCGCAGACCATCGGCGACTACGTGCTGGCACACGCCTACATGCGTCGCGACGGGATTCTCGATCGCGTGGTGCCACCGAACATTCCGATTCCGGCGCTGGCCGAAGTGCAACTGGCGCTGCAACAAGCCGCGGCCAATATCACCGGCGAGAAGGGCGAGGAACTGAAAAAGCGTCTGCGCACCGGCACCGTGCTGACCTACGATGACCGTAACTGGGAACTGCGCTGGGCGCAGGAACGTCCGTTGATCAACCTGTCCCGCGCCGTGGCAGTGGACATGGAAAGCGGCACCATCGCCGCCCAGGGCTATCGCCTGCGGGTGCCTTACGGCACGTTGCTGTGCGTCTCGGACAAACCGCTGCACAGTGAAATCAAGCTGCCGGGTTCGGCCAACGCGTTCTACGAGCGCGCGGTCAGCCAGCACTTGAAGATCGGCATCGCGGCGGTGGATCTGCTGCGCACCGAACTCAACTCGCTGCACTCGCGCAAACTGCGCAGCTTCGACGAGCCGCCGTTCCGTTAACGGTTAGTCGTGGTCATTTAGCGGTCGGGGCACTAGCATTAGCAGCCCTGACCGTCAGATGTTCTTTTCGCCATGTCCCGTCCCCCGCGTCCTCCTTCCCGCCGCCCTGGCGCGAAGCCTTCCCCCTCAGCGCCACGTCGTGTCGCCAAGGCGCCGCCGGCCGAGCCGAAGCTGATCCTGTTCAACAAACCGTTCGATGTGCTGACGCAGTTCAGTGACGAAGGCGGGCGGGCGACGCTCAAGGATTTCATCGATGTGCCGGGCATTTATCCGGCCGGACGTCTGGATCGCGACAGTGAAGGTTTGTTGCTGCTGACCAATGACGGTCAGTTGCAGGCGCGGATCGCCGACCCGAAACACAAGTTGCCGAAGACGTACTGGGTGCAGGTCGAAGGCGAGCCGACGGCTGAACAACTGCAGCGCCTGCGCGACGGTGTCGAGCTGAACGACGGTATGACTATGCCCGCCGAGGCACGGCAACTGGATGAGCCTGAACTGTGGCCACGCAATCCGCCGGTACGCTTTCGCAAAAGCGTGCCGACCCGTTGGCTGGAGTTGGTGATTCGTGAAGGACGCAACCGTCAGGTACGGCGGATGACTGCCGCGGTGGGGCTGCCGACGTTGCGGCTGGTGCGGGTGCGGATTGGCGACTGGACGCTTGAAGGGCTCGATCAGGGCCAGTGGAAGGAAGTGCCGGCGCGGTTATAGAGCGCCGGATTCGATCAGGCCGATCACCACACTCTTGATGATGAACGCGGCCACGCCCAGACCCAGCACGAAGAACAGAATGAACGAGCCGAAGCGCCCGGCCTTGGACTTCTTCGCCAGATCCCAGACGATGAAACCCATGAAAATGATCAGGATGCTGACCAGGCCAGTCATCATCCACTCTTCGAATACTGCAGGATCCATCGGGCATCTCCGGCGCGCACAGGGCTGAAAGGGCTGGGCGATTATACGCCTGGGGTGGCTGGGGACGCATTGATCTGCGTCGGTGTGCCGCACCTCTACCACGCGGCCCCCCTGTAGGAGCTGCCGAAGGCTGCGATCTTTTGATCTTGATCTTGAAAAGCAAAATCAAAAGATCGTCCGATCGCGGCCCGAGCCTTCGGCAGCTCCTACAGGGGAGTGCGGGTTAGCTGCGCAGATGAGTCAGCGGCAGTTCGGTGCTGTTGAGCACCTGATTCAGCACAAAGCTCGAACGCACGCTGGTCACCCCTTCAATCCGGGTCAGGTGTCCCAGCAGCAGCTTCTGATAGTGATCCATGTCCGGCACCACCACTTTCAACTGATAGTCGGCATCCACGCCCGTCACCAGGCTGCATTCCAGCACTTGCGGCAAGGTGCGGATCGCTGCTTCGAAGTTCTCGAAACGTTCCGGGGTGTGCCGGTCCATGCCGATCAGCACGTAGGCGGTCAGGCTCAGGCCGAGCATCTTGCGATCGAGCAGGGCGACCTGGCGCGAAATATAGCCGTCATCCTCCAGTTGTTTGACCCGGCGCGAGCAGGGCGAGGGCGACAGACCGATGCGCTCGGCCAGTTCCTGGTTGGAGATGCGGGCGTCGCGCTGCAATTCCGCCAAAATACTCAGGTCGTAACGGTCGAGTTTGCTCATGAATCAGTCCTTGGTTGTAACTATTGCGGCGGATTATCTATCCAGGGTTAAAAATTGCGCAAGCGGTGTTTATTTGAGCAATCTTCGCAATCATCTGTCGCGCGTTGCGGCCTATTCTTATCACCAGAATCACTGCTCGGTAACACAGTCCACTGCGGCCCGCCCAATCAGGCCCGCCGCGGCCGCCACCCCCACCGGGGATGTGCCGGCCCCCGAGCTGCACACTGTCCAGAAGACGGCGTGAGGTGAGCCGACGTCAAAAGCGTCGAGCCAGGACGAAGTTCTCTAAAGGGAGGCCGACGGGTCTCCCTTTTTCTTGTCTGCGATTTTTGTGCCTCGATGCACAGCCTTCCTCAATAAATAAGTTTCGTGACTGATAACCTGTCGCAGAACCCGGTGTGCGTATTCCCGGTCTTAGCTACAAGCCCTCTTAATACCCGCAGTGAGGAAAAGCATGAAGTCGCGCATCTGGCGTCTGGCCGGTGTTGGTTTGCTGTGTGTGAGCGTCGGTGCCCAAGCACTGGCCGACGAGCCACAGAATCGTGGCCCCGAAAATAACGGGCACGGCGGTGAGCATCAGGGCAATCAGGGGCATGGCGGTGAGCGTCAGCCCCATGGGCAAAACAATCCGCCGCCGCAAAATCCGCCGCGGCCGCAGAACAGCGACATCATTCGCGGCGACAACAGCCGTCAATTCGAGCACAACGGCCAGCCGCACAATAACGGCCAATGGCAGAACCAGAACCGCGCACCCAATCAGCCTGCACCGGTTCATCAGGCGCCACCGGCGAACAACCTGCCGATCCAGCCACGTCCCGACACCGTGCGCCAGACTCAGGAGCCGCGTCAGGGCTACTACCGCGACGAGCGTCCGCAGAATGGCTACCACAACCAGCAATGGCAAACCGGCAACCGGCCCAATGACAATCGCTGGCCGGGTCGCCCGGACGGGCATGGCAACGGTTGGGGCCCTGGCCCGCAATATCGCCCGGGGCATGTGATCGACCGCTTCCCGGATCGTGAATATCGCGTGCCGTATCGCGGTCAGGATTACTTCTATTCCGGCGGCTACTGGTATCGCCCGCAAGGCCCGCGCTACATCGTCGTGCAGCCGCCACGCGGGATTCGTATTCAGTACCTGCCGGACTACGCCCGTGAAGTGTGGATCGGCGGTGCGCTGCTGTTCCTCGCTGCCGGTTCCTACTATGCGTATCAGGAAGCCACCCAGGATTACGTCGTGGTCGAGCCACCGGTGCAGCAACCGCCGCAGCCGCAATCCCAGGGTTATGACGTCGAGGCGTATCCCGCTAACGGTCAGTCGCCGGAACAGGTGCAGCAGGACGGTTACCAGTGCTACCAGTACGCGGTGCAGCAAAGCGGTTTCGATCCACGTACCGCGACATACCAACCGGCGCCCGAAGTGGTGCAGGCCTACCGCCAGGCTCAGGGCAATTGCCTGAGCAGTCGCGGTTATCAGGTGTCTTACTGAAGTCGGGTCTGCGCCCGTTCAGTTTTGACCACTTCCTGCGGGTCGGCGTGCACCAGCACCTCGGCTCGCGGGTAGGCGGCGTGAATCGCATCCGCCGCCTGATCGCTGATGCCGTGGGCCACTGACAACGTCAGCTCTCCCGGCAACTCCAGATGCAATTGCACGAACCAGTGGTTACCCGAAATCCGCGTGCGCAAATCATGCGCGCCCAACACGCCGGGTACGCCGCAGGCCAGTTCGAGCATGTGCTGGCTGACATCGGTCGGCAGCTCCTCATCCATCAGCACCGAAAAACTTTCCCGGGCGATCTGGATCGCACTCCACAAAATGTACCCGGCAATCCCCAGACCGAACCACGCATCGAGCTGATGAAAGCCCATGCCGGCGAGAACCAGTGCGATCAGAATGCTGCCGTTGAGCAGCATGTCCGAGCGGTAGTGCAGCGAGTCGGCGCGCACGGCGTTGGAGCCGGTCTGTTTGATCACCCGGTGTTGCAGCGTCAGCAACGCCGCAGTCAGCAACAGCGAGAAAACGATCACACCGATGCTCAGCCACGGAGCGCCCAGCGGCTCCGGTTGCTTGATGCGCTCATACGCCTGAAACGCAATCAGCACCGCACTGCCACCGATGAACAGCGCCTGCGCCATGCCCGCCAGCGATTCAGCCTTGCCGTGGCCGTAACGGTGATCGTCATCGGCCGGGCGCAGTGCGTAATGCACCGCCAGCAGATTGAGCAGCGAAGTGACGCCATCCAGCGCCGAGTCGGTGAGGCCGGCGAGCATGCTCACCGAACCGCTCAGCCACCAGGCGATGGCTTTGGCGATGATCAGCGTGCAGGCCACCGCTACCGAGGCGCGGGTTGCCAGCCGCAGCAGGCGGGCGTGTTCGGGGCTGGTGGTCATGAGTGCAGAAATTCCTTATGGATCAGGCGGCGGGTTGCAGGCCGAACATCGCCAGTTGCTGGGTGCTGCCCTTGTGCTGGATCAGGCGTGGATCGTCCAGCGGCAGGTTGCGGCCCAGTTCAGTTTCGAGAATAGCCTGCAACTTGAGGTTATCGACCTGGCCGTCCGGGCCGATCGCTTGTTTGAGTTTCGCCGGATCGACCTGCGCCGTATGGCCCGGTTCGAAATAGATCGCGCCCGTGGTGAAGTCGACCGCGAAAGCGATCAGCCCGGGAATGACGTAGAACAGCAGGCCGACGGCGTCGAGTACGGCAATCGCCGGGTCGATCTTGCCGTCGATCTGACCGCGACGATCCGGATAGAAAATCGAACCGCAGGCCGTGAGTTGAGTGAGCAGGGTGGCGACCAGTACACCGCCGATCAGGCGAGAAGGTAAGCGCATGGAAAATCTCCTGAGTCATTTGAAAACGAAGCGTCGTCATTTGAAATTAAGACCCTGACAAACGCCCGGCAGTTCGCCGTTATACTCGCGGCTCTGTTTGGGAGCCAGCATGATTTCTTTGCCGATCGATGAAGTTTTACCCGCCCTGCGTGACGCGTTGGCGACACGCCACGAAGCCGTGCTCGAAGCACCGCCCGGCGCCGGTAAAACAACCCGCGTGCCTTTGGCCTTGCTCAATGAGGTCTGGCTGGCCGGGCAGACCATTCTGATGCTCGAACCACGCCGTCTCGCCGCGCGTGCAGCCGCAGAACGTCTGGCCAGCGAACTGGGTGAGAAGGTGGGCGAAACCGTCGGCTATCGCATCCGTCTCGACAGCAAGGTCGGCCCCGACACCCGCATCGAAGTGGTCACCGAAGGCATTCTCACCCGGCGTCTGCAGGATGATCCGGCGCTGGAAGGTGTCGGTCTGCTGATCTTCGACGAATTTCACGAATTACTAAATGCACGAAAAATCTTAATTCTTGTCAAAAAAAGAGAGCTTCATCACATTTGATGGACTGGTGATCGCCGCTTGCCCTCACAAGCTCACCATGGTCAACGTAAAGCAATGTACTAGTGCCCCCCATTTGGTCTGACTCAGCTAGTTCCGTTATCAGAAAACATCGGATCATTTAACAGCCAGCTGACTAACACCGGATGTAGAGGTCCATGCTTGTCGGCCAATAGGGAAAGCTCTTGCTTGGATCGCTCTTCCACTCGGCCAGCCAACCAGACGGCTTCTGCTGTCGGGTAATGCCGAAGTAGATTATTTGCTTGGTACCGTACGTTTTCAGGAAGGCTCGTGTCCCTAGCCAGCTCCTGTAGGAAGTCCCGTGTTTGAACAACGCTACGGGTGCGCTCATGGGCCATCGTCATGGTATTGCTCCTGAAATGTCCGCGGGGAGAGGCGGCTTCTCGTCAACATGGTATGAAGCCTTATCTGCCTGGATAATTGCACCGACTTGCCCACCCATTTGCACTCGACCTGACCAGTCATTTGCATCGAATCTGATCGGAACGCTTCATGTGCCCTGACTGGCAGGGAGCGACCCGCAGCGGTCAGTTGCATCAGGCAAAAGATGGCCAGAAGCGGATGTAGGTCTCTCACGGTAACGCAGTCGACCCCCTTAGAGGCCAAGTCGACTAGTGATCCTAGTTCGAGTCGTAGATGAAGTGGCAAGCCGCGAGTGACTCGGTCGGGGAATAGACCCCATACCGTCCTCGCGGTCGTCCCGTCTCTGAGATCAAGTGAAGATGTTTGCGAGCACGTGAGCTCAATACATAGAGGAGCTTGCTCGCGGCAACGTGCCCATTCGCTTCATTGAAGTGCGGCACCATGCCTTCCAACAGGCCAAAGGCGATGACAACGTCGAACTCGGCCCCCTTGACCCCATGGATGGTGGAAACCGTTATGCCGGTCCGCTCACGGAACACTTTCTTGAAGAATGACACTTGATTGATGTAGCTCGCCCCAGCGCTCTGCAACCTCTCAATTCTCGCTGCCGAGCTTCTGAAGAAAGCCTCCCGGAGTGACGGGAGTGGAAGAAAGCTTTCTTGGGGGATGTTGAGACGCTCGAATAGGTCGGTGAAGGCCTGGTTCAGGTAACGGAGTCCATCCGATTCATCGATTTCGAGTGCGTTGCACTCCCGCAACAGCATGCGTGGCGTCAGTCGTGTGGTGTCGACGCCGAAATCGTCGAGGTCTTTGATCACGTCATTTGCCCAGCGCATTCGTCGAGCGAGCAGATTCGGAGAGGACTCTGTCAGCAAGATCTTGGAGACCTTGAACCAGAAGTTATCAGGGTCGTTGCTAAAAGGAACTAGGCCCGGACCATCGAATTGCTGGTCAGGTAGCATCGTCACCAGCTTGCGAGTTGTCGAGGCCAGCAGAATCCACCATGGTCCTAGGACGCAGATATTTTCGGGTGAATTGCCGGCGGCGAGACTCAACTGAATCAATCTGACCAGCTCGTCATGCACATCGCTATGTGCTACTTCCTGGTTGTAGGTCACCAGGCTGGGAAACGCGGCATGTTTGCCCGCGCTTTTGATACTTGTCGCATGCACGTTGAAATTCGAGAAGTAGCTAATGATTCGCTCGCTGGATCGATAGTTACGGCTGAGTGCCATTTCCTTAATCGGAATCCCAGCCTGGGCGCGAAAATCTGCCACTGGCATCGCGTACCCACCAAGTGAGCCGTAGATAGCTTGGTTCGGGTCGCCAACGATGAACGCCTTAGTCTGCCCACGGCCTGCGCGAAGTATGGACGTCACAAGGCTGTACTGGATCTTTTTGGTGTCCTGATACTCATCCACGAGAACATGGGAAAACACTCGAGAGAGCAGAACTGCGATGTGCACCTGATCTCGCATCAGGGTATGGGCATGCCACAGAATCTGCTCGAAGTCGATCTGTCGACTCGCTGTAAGTTCTTTAAAGTACTCCGCTAGCACCTTGTGTATTGCGTCGTGCTTTCGAGTGTCAGGACAGCCAAGGTGATACCCCGCTTCGGTAACGTAGTAATCGCAATCCCAGTGGGTGACACCTCGATATGGCTCGCAAAGTCTTCCCAGCAGGAGTTCGCGATCATGTGTGTCGATGACGCGGTAGCCGTGGGCGAGCGCGGGGCTGTAAATGCCGTAGGGCTTGATGATCCACTCCAGGCAGAAAGCATGGATCGTGCCGATCCATAGCCCGGAGGTGTCGATCCCTAGGTCCTCGATACGCTCTTGGATCTCATCGGCAGCGCGATGAGTGTAGGTAATGGCTACAACGATCCGCTTGTCAGTGCGTCGAGACAGCTCGTAGGCAATTTTGTAGGTCAGGGTTCGCGTCTTGCCGCTGCCAGGGCATGCAATCAGGAAAACACTCGAGGGCTCTACGACGGCCGCTGATTGCTCACTATTAAGATCTTGGGGATCCCAGGTGAACATCACGTCATCTCCGCTAGAAAGTCATTGATGGCGTCCCCCGGTATCATGAGTAAGGCTGCTGTTTTGAGGGCCTGCAGGTTGATCTCGTTTCGCTGAAAGCGCTCTACCTCAAGCAGGAAATCCTTCTTCTGGGTAGCGAACGAAGGCCAGGAACTGAACAGGCATTCGGCGCGATGCTGGAGGATTCTGCCAATCAGGGAGTGGGAGAAGGGGCCGTGTGCAAAATGAATAGCTTGCAAGATGTAGGCAGGGATCTGAATCTGAGTGGTGAGATACTCGGCAAGCAATATGGCGAACCATCCCTTGCCCTCTTGCTTGGCCATCGTCAGCGTTCGGCTTCCCATTTGCCCTAACTCTCCGGATTGGAGCTCCGCCTTGGCTTGCTTGATCGTTGCATCGTCCGTGTAGACTTTCGGGACAGTCTGAACAACTGCCTCATGGTTGCCGGCAGAGACAAAGTCGACCTCGAAGGTATGTTTGGCGTAGAAGGCCGCAAGCCAAGGGTTGCCGGTAATGAACCCATCCAGATCAGCTTTTCGCTCCAAGCCTGACTTCTGCGAACCGGCCGCTTTGGCTTTTTTCGCTACCGTAGGAGGGGCATCGGTGGGTAGTGGTGTGATGTCGAAAAAGGCCTGATCGAGGTCGGTGACGATAGCGCACCGCTTTCGGATGCGCAGGTCGTGGAACAGGACTGCAACATTTTTGAAGCCCGTACTGCGGATGTTAATGACGCTAATGCCCAGTTCATCAACGCTTAATCCCAGCACCTGCTTGACGAGTATCGGTATCAGGATTTCTTCCACATCACCTTCGACGAGAATCACACTCTTGGCGAAGAGTAGATTGCTACGTACCGCATCAAGATAACGCTGGATGCTGGTGACCTGGACGGGCTCAAGGCCTGCAGCTGGCTGGTAGGCCTCACAGAAGGAGCCGTGACGTCCCAGAATGTTGACGTTACTGACATTGCTCACTTCGGAGATGTGAGTGGAATGGGTGGTGTAAATGATCTGCGCATCGCTATATGCGATACGGTCGAACAGGGTTTTTTGGATGTGGGTATGGATGTGCGCTTCCGGCTCCTCGATTAGTAGGAAGTTGGCCATGGCCAGTTTTTCGCGCTGGTACTTGAACTCCAGAAGCTTGAGCGTCAGGTAGATGAGGTTGGCCCCTCCCAGGCTCAATTCATGAATGGCACCCTCGTACCCTTCTTCTGATTCGCCCACGAAAAGCCGTAGAGACTGGAAAAGCTTATCGGCATCCTCGGGCAAATCAGATTTGATCGAAAGTGACGCCGGCGAGTAGGTTTCGCCCGCAGCGTCCTTGATGGTCTCGCGAATATGGTTGCGAACCGACTGCACATCATCCAGATCCTCGATAGATGTATTGAGTTCGCGAACCAACTCAGTAATCGGTTGCATCGTGGCGGGGTTGATCTCCCCACTTTTGCTCTTGAGCAGGGTAAGCAAAGGGTTGGTACGGTTGTTATGAAACTCGGCAACAACGTCACGCAGTGCTTGAATGAAAGTCAGCGATACCTCTTTGGTAACGGAGAGGAATCCGGGCACCTTCGATCCGATGTCCGGGAATTCCGTCTCCGAGTTGAAGCAACACAGATCGAAGTCGCCAACGAAGGCCTTGTACACATCGGGATCGCTAAAGTCAGCCCAGCTCCGCCCCGTGAAAATCGTTTCGTAGTCGTCGATCGTAATCGTGTCGCGGATCTCTGCGAGCTGGTCAGCGTCAAAAAGATCAAGGTCAGCCAGCTTCAACCGGATTTCTTTCTTGGGCCGGAAAATCAGGTTATAAGTCGCCTTGCGAAGTGGCGTATCTTCCAGCGTGGCAGTGCCGTGTAGGAACAGTGCCTGCACTGATTCGTCGGTGCTGATCTCCTCGAATTCCATGCTGATGATGATCCAATGGCCCTGCCATTGACCGAGTGAGCGGCTGAAATCCGATTCATCCAAGCGGTAAGCCGCGCGCACCATTGTGTCGTCTAGAAGAAGGCGGATCGCTCGCAGTATGTTCGACTTACCTGAGCCATTCTCGCCGATGATGGTGTTCACGCCCTTGTGAAACTGAAGGGTCGTATTCTTAAAGTTTCGGTAGTTGACCAGCGTCAATTTAGAAATATGCATGCTTTTCTGGCCTGCCGCTCCCTGAGCAGCCTTAGTTGTTTGACACAATCGTAGTGCAGTCGATCTATTACTACGACTGGTCAATGACCGCTTCTGGCCGATTCTGTTGAAAAAATGGCTGTCGCCCCGTGTCGTCGTCAAAATCACGCCGTCAGCAAGCATGGGGGTAGGCAGCATGACGGGGCAGTTACCGGTAGGACAGCAGCGGCTGTTCTACTCGTTCAATCTGGAAGAGCACGTCCCGCCCCAACACCTCTTGCGCAGCATTGACCAGCGCCTGGATCTCAACGACCTGCGCGCCCACCTGGCCGATTTCTAAAGCCCCATCGGACGCCCGTCAGATTGACCTGGAATTGGTGGTGCGCATGCTGGTGGGTGGTTACTGCTACGGCCCGTTCCGAGCGGCGGTTGTGCGAGGAGGTGCATCTGAACCTGGCCTATCGCTGCGGATTCCACGCCATTCGGACACTCAGCCCACGCTGATCCGGACACCTGTTCCACGCTCATTCGGACAGGCAGTCGGAGCGCAGCGACGCAGGGGTGGCATTGTTAGTCCGGGTTGGCTGGCGTCGTCAATTTCTGCGTCCGTTTGCGCATTGATTCACCCTTCAGATTGATCCGATAAGCGTTGTGCACCAGGCGGTCGAGGATGGCATCGGCCAGGGTCGGATCGCCGATCAGTTCGTGCCAGTTGTCCACCGGCATCTGGCTGGTGACGATGGTCGAGCGCTGGCCGTAACGGTCGTCCAGTAGCTCCAGCATGTCGCGCCGTTGCTCGCCGGTGAACGGGGCCAGGCCCCAGTCGTCGAGGATCAGCAGGTCGGTCTTGGCGTAGCTGCTCATCAGCTTGGCGAAGCGGCCGTCGCCATGGGCCAGACCCAGTTCTTCCAGCAAACGTGGCAGGCGCAGGTAGCGCACGCTGTAGCCCTCCCGGCAGGCCTGGTGGGCCAGGGCGCAGGCCAGCCAGGTTTTACCGACACCGGTGGGGCCGCCGATGATCAGGTTGAGGCCGTCGCGCAGCCACTGACCACTGCTCAGTTGCAAGATCAGCGCCTTATCCAGTCCGCGCGGGCTGCGGTAGTCGATGTCTTCGAGGCAGGCGTTGTGCTTGAGCCGGGCCTGGCGCAGGCGGCTGCTCAGGCGCTTGTCATCGCGTTCGGTCAGCTCGCGGTCGACCAGCAGGCCGAGGCGTTCTTCGAAGCTCAGGCTGTCGATGTCCGGGGTTTTCAGTTGTTCATTCAGCGCCTTGAGCATGCCGTGCAGGCGCAGGGTTTGCAGCTTGTCCAGGGTCGGATGGGGCAGCATGGTGGGATTCCTTGGGGTCAGTGGTAGTAGGCGGATCCGCGCAGGTTGGCGTGGTCGTCCGGCAGCAGCGGCAGGTTGGTTTGAGCTAGCGGCAGGTTTTCCAGCCCCTGGCGCAGGATCGATTCGAGGCTCTTGTAGCTGCACGTGCCGAGGCTGATGGCGCGACGGCAGGCCAACTCCAGACGCGCCTCACCGTGGGTTTTACCCAGGCGCAGGATGCCCAGGCAGGCCCGGTAGCCCTGCTGCGGATGGATGCGCCGTTCGAGGATGTGCCGGATCACGCCGGCGGTGTTCGGCCCGGTCTGCTCGGCCCAGCGGATCAGCCGTTGCGGCGTCCACTCGGCATGCTCGCGATGGCTCTTGGGCATGTGCTCGGCCTGCGTGCTGTGCCTGCCCTTGTGCATTGAGCGCAGGTGGCTGGCCACTCGCTGGTTGGCGTGGAAAAACTCGACGGTGCGCGCCGTCAGGCGCACCTCCAGCTGCTTCTTCACCAGTTGATACGGCACCGAGTAGTAATGCCCATCGACCTCGACGTGGTAGTCGATGTGCACCCGCGCCTTCTTCCACTCGGCGTAGACGTAGGGTTGCTCCGGCAGGGGGCGCAGCGCCGGACGATCCAGGCTGTCGAAGGCCGACTGCCGGGAGCCCGGCAGCTTCTTGAACGGGCGTTGGTTGAGCCGCTCCAGCAGCCCGGCGATGGCCGTGTTGAGTTCATCCAGGGAGAAGAACTGCCGATTCCTCAGTGCGGCGAGGATCCAACGCTCGACCACCTGCACGCCGACTTCGGCCTTGGCCTTGTCGCGCGGTTTGCGTGCCCGCGCCGGCACCACCGCCACGCCATAGTGCTCGGCCAGATCGCGGTAGCTGGGGTTGATGTCCGGCTCGTAGCGGTGACTCTTGCTCACCGCGCTGCGCAGGTTGTCCGGCACCACGATCTCCGGCACGCCGCCGAGGAAGGCGAAGCAGCGGGCATGGGAGCCTAGCCAGTCCGGCAGCTGCTGCGACCAGGTGGCTTCGGCGAAGGTGTAGCTGGACGCGCCGAGCACCGCGACGAACACCTGCGCCTGGCGGATCTCGCCGCTGTGGCGATCGATAACCGGCACCGTCTGGCCGGCATAGTCGACGAACAGCTTCTCGCCGACGCGGTGCTCCTGACGCATCACCACGTCCAACTTGCCCTGCCAGGCTCGGTAGTGCTCACAGAACCAGCTGTACTGAAAGCCCTGAGGCTGGCTCAGGCGGTACTCCTGCCAGAGCAGCGCCAGGGTCACCCCGGGGCGGCGCAGTTCGGCATGCACCCATGCCCAATCGGGTAAAGGCCGCTTCTCACTGGCAACCGCCGGGGCCGGCGGGAACAGTTGCTGCTCCAACTCGGCATCGGACAACGAACAGGGCCAACTGAGACCGCTGGCGGCAAAACGATTGAGGTAGTCGCCGACGGTGACACGACCGACCTGCACGCTGACCGCAATCTGGCGAGCCGATAGTCCGACCTCGAACTTGAGACGTAGTACTTCGCGAATCTTACGCATGGATAAACGCTCCACGACGACCTCTCTGCTTCGAAAAAGAGGTCGATGGTAGTGAAGAAATCCTGCGTTACTGCCTGCCCGGTTGAGTGGCCGGATGGCCGTGGAATCAGTGGCCGGATGCGCGTGGAATGGGTGGCCGGATCACCGTGGAATCGGTGGTCAGATGCTCATGGAATGGGTGGCCAGATGACCGTGGAATCCGCAGTCCTTGACGCGCTATTCGCGGTCTTAGCCCTTGGCGATGAAGGACTGAACTGCTTGTAGAGCGTCGGTCAGCTGCTATGTCATGGACGCACCTTCATCTTGAGTTGGATTGGACAAGCTTCCGTATAAGGCCCGCTGTAACCGTCAGATGACGGCGAAGAAAACGATGGGCAGTATTCACAGCCACTTAGCCTTCTTGAAGCGCACAAATAGGAAAACGCACGATATCGCTATCACTCCGAGCACGACAAAGTATCCGTAGGCCGTGTCCAGCTCCGGCATGTGCTTAAAGTTCATGCCGTATATTCCAGCGATCGCCGTCGGGACTGCCAGTATTGCCGCCCAAGCCGCCAGCTGGCGGGTGATCACCCCCGTCCTTTGCGCTTCAAGAAGGCTGCTGGCCTCAAAGACCGTGGACAGGACAAGCAGGAGGCCGTCGACCATGGACTGCACGCGGTGGACATGGTCCGCGACGTCGTGGAAATATGGTGTCATTTCGGCGCTGATGCAGGGAAAGTGGCCGCGAACGAGCTTTCGCACCAGCTCGGCCATAGCCCCGAGCGTGCGCTGGAACCGCGTGAGTTCGGACCTTAGTTCGAAGATTCGCGCCACCTCTTCTGGCCCGAGGAAATCGTGCAGCGACCGTCGCTCCATCGCCAGGACGTCGTCCTCGATCATTTCGAAGATGGGCAGATACTGGTCGACCACGCGATGCAAGATCGCGTGCAGCACATAGTCGACACCCTTGCCGAACTGCGTCGGCGATGCCTCGAGTTGCTCCCGAAGTTTGCCCAGCGCTCCGGCATTGCCGTGCCGCACGGTGATAAGGTGATTGTGACCGGTGAAGATCGCCATCTTGCCGTAGCTGATCCGGTCGCCGACCAGCTCGGCGGTCTGCGCGACGACGTACAACTCATCGTTGTAGACCTCGAGCTTGGGCGGGCACAGCGGGTGCATCGCGTTGTCGATCGCCAACGGATGAAGATTATATGTCCTTTGGATCGCGAGTAGTTCCTCGGGGGTGGGTTCGCTAAGCGCGATCCAGCAGAAGCCCGAGCGACTCTCGCCCAACTTGACGTGCTCATCGAGCGCGATTTCGCGAACTCGCTTGCCTTCGTTGTAATAATAGGCGGCGATGATGCTCATGCTGGCCTCGCGGGAATGTGGAGGCCACGCTGGACGGCCGGTCGAGCCAGCCCGCGTCCAAGCCATGCGCGGACGTTCGAAAAGCTGCTGAGGCCAAGGATGTCACCCGCAGCGTAGAATTCCACCAGCGCATTCACCCAGCCGAGCGTCGCGATGTCCGCGATCGAATAGTCGTCGACGATCCAGTCGCGGCCTTCCAGCCGGCGATCCAGAATCCCCAGCAGACGCGTGGATTCGTCGATAAAGCGCTGTTGCGGCCGCTTGTCCTCATAGTCCTTGCCGCCAAATCGCAGGAAGAAGCCGAGCTGACCGAACATCGGCCCGATGGCCGACATCTGAAAGAACACCCACGCTAGGGTCTCGTAACGCTGGCCTGGTTCGGTGGAGATGAACTGACCCGTCTTGTCGGCCAGATAGAGGAGGATCGCACCGGATTCCCATAAGGCGATGGGTCTACCGTCAGGGCCAGCCGGATCGATGATCGCCGGTATGCGTCCGTTCGGGTTCAGCGACACGAACGCCGGATCCTTCGACTCGTTGTTCGAGATGTCGATCAGGTGGGGCTCGTACGCCAGGCCAGTCTCCTCAAGCATGATCGAGACCTTGACGCCATTGGGCGTAGGGGCTGCGTAGAGTTGCAGGCGATCGGGATGAGATGCCGGCCAGCGCTGCGTGATCGGAAAGGACGAGAGGTCTGGCATAAATCTGCGATCCTGGTGTTGCGATGGCGACTGACTGGAACGAGCCGTCACTCTGAAGTAGGGTTCGATGACCGCGTCGCTGAACGACGCGGTCACGAAGATTGCGGACCGGATCGGCGCAGTGGCAACGGCAGTGAAGCCTATTCCGCCGCGGTCCCGGCCGCTGGCTGTACGTCGTCAACCTTTTGGCGCTTCGGAAGCACCCAGCCGGGACGGACGAAGTGGCAGGTGTAGCCGCCCGGGCGCTTCTCCAGATAATCCTGGTGATCGGGCTCGGCCTCCCAGAACTCGCCGACCGGCTGGACCTCGGTCACCACTTTGCCATCCCACAGCCCCGAGGCATCCACATCGGCGATCGTATCCTCGGCGACGCGCTTCTGCTCCTCGTCGACATAATAGATGCCCGACCGGTAGGAGAGCCCACGATCATTGCCCTGGCGGTTCAGCGTCGTCGGATCGTGGATCTGGAAGAAGAATTCCAGGATGTTCCGGTAGCTCGTCACTGTCGGGTCGAAGACAATCTCGATCCCCTCGGCATGCGTGCCGTGATTACGATACGTGGCGTTCGGAATATCGCCGCCCGTGTAACCCACACGGGTCGAGATGATGCCGGGCCGCTTGCGGATCAGATCCTGCATGCCCCAGAAACATCCTCCTGCGAGAACAGCGCGCTGATGCATGTTAAGCCTCCTCTACTTGATCGAGATATTCACCGTATCCCTCGGACTCCATCTCGTCGCGCGGGATGAAGCGAAGGGACGCTGAGTTGATGCAGTACCGCAGACCGCCGCGGTCGGAAGGACCATCGGGGAACACATGGCCGAGATGACTGTCTGCGTGTACTGACCTGACCTCCGTCCGGACCATGCCGTGTGCGCTGTCCCGCACCTCGTTCACGTTTGCCGAAACGATCGGCTTGGTGAAGCTGGGCCAGCCAGTACCCGAATCGAACTTGTCCGTCGAAGCGAACAGTGGCTCTCCCGACACTATGTCGACGTAGATGCCAGGCTCCTTGTTGTCGTTGTACTCGCCCGTGAAGGGCCTTTCGGTGCCCGCCTCCTGGGTAATTCGGTGTTGCTCGGGAGTCAGGTGGTCGATTGCTGTCTGTGACTTTTCAAACTTCATTACAGTCTCCAATACTTATCTAGAGGGCCAGGCACGCTACCGCTAATTTTTTATGTCTCCTGATTTGCTCCTACAATGGTAGTGGGATGGCAAACGAGGTTTTACTAAGTGTTGGAAAATTAGAGATTTAAATTTCGCGTCTATTAATTCTAGCGCAACTGAGTGGTTAAGCAAGTACGTAATCAGTAAATATTAAAAAAATAACACAAAAGCACGATTATATAATACAGTGTCAGTGTTTTATGATAATCAACAACGCCTGTTTAGATGCTGGTAGATGCGAATTTTTTGGCGTACAGTCAAAATTTTCTGATGGTTGCTTAGTGTGTTGGCGCTGATGGAAAATTGACCCACCCTGCCGATTGAAATTTGACCCAGGGCGGATTGCTGATTTTGTTACCAGCAACTGTGGATAAGTCTACCAGCGCAGCTGCTGTTGCCCCCACTCCTTCGCTAGCCCAGTTCAGTTGTTTAAGACCTGCCACACGCAGCCATGTAGCAGGCCGTCGTCGCCATGAAATCAGAACGGCTCATCGTCCTCCGGTTCCTGGCCGCCCTTACGCTTTCGCTCCCGTGATTTGATCTTGGCCTGGGCCGCCAAGCTACTGTGTTGCAGGCGATAGGACTCGTTACCGGTTTCGACGATGTGGCAGTGGTGGGTCAGCCGATCCAGCAGGGCGGTGGTCATCTTGGCGTCGCCGAACACGCTCGACCATTCGGCGAAGCTCAGGTTGGTGGTGATCACCACGCTGGTGTGTTCGTACAGCTTGGATAGCAGGTGAAACAGCAACGCACCGCCGGCCTGGCTGAAGGGCAGATAACCCAGTTCGTCGAGGATGACCAGATCCATGCGCAGCAGAGCTTGGGCGATCCGCCCGGCTTTGCCGTCGTGCTTTTCGCGCTCCAGCAGATTGACCAGATCGACCGTGGAGTAGAAGCGCACGCGCTTGCCGTGCCGGGTGATGCCGGACACGGCCAGCGCAGTGGCCAGGTGGGTTTTACCGGTGCCAGGCCCACCGATCAGCACCACGTTCTGCGCGGTGTCGGTAAAGGCCAGACTGGCCAGTTCGCTGATCAAACGAGCGTCTGCGCTGGAGGCGCTGAAGTCGAAGCCGGCCAGGTCGCGGTGCATCGGCAGCTTGGCCATGTTCATCTGGTGGCTCACCGAGCGCATGGCGCGATCTGTGTGCTCTTGTTCCAGCAGGTGTTCGAGCAGCCACTTGGACGAGGCTGTGTTCGACTCACCCTGCGCAGTCAACTCCGCCCAGGCCGTGGCCATGCCGTGCAGGCGCAGCTCCTTGAGTTCCGCCATCAAATCACGCATGACCGATCTCCTCGGTCTGGCCACGCAGGCGGTCGTAGCGCGCCGTGTTAGCGACGGGGGCTTCCTTGAGCGACAAGTGGGTTTCGACGCTGGGTGGTGGTTCGGTCGCGGCCAGGCGCGCCACGACATTGAGGATGTGTTCGGCGCTCAGGCTGCCGCTTTCCAGTACCAGCTCAACAGCCACCAGCACCGCATCGAGCCCGGCGACCGGTACGGCAGCCAGAACTTGCGCCATGATCCGGTCACCGCCGGCATGACGCCCCAGACCGTGCTTAAGCTGACGCAGCGGCGCCGGCAGATCAGCAAAGGGCGCGCCGTTGCGCAGCGCACCGGGCTTGCGTTCGATCAGCGGGAGGTAGTGCTGCCAGTCATAGCTGACCTGGTCGCGATCCAGCAAGCGGACATGGCTGGCGATCAGCGCGTCGTCAGCCACCACCTCGATTCGCGTCGGATACAAACGGCTGCTGACCCACTTACCCGCATACTCACACGGCACCGAGTAGCGGTTGCGCCCGACGCTGACCAGGCAGGTGCTGGAGACCCGCGCAGGCCGCTCGACGTAACCGTCGAATGGCGCTGGCACAGGCATCAGTTCAGCGCGCTCCAACTCCAGCACTTCGGCCACACTCAGCCCGCTGTATTGAGGGTGCGTCAGCTCGTTCCAAAGCGCGCGGCAGCGCTGGCCCAGCCAGGCATTGAGTTCCTCGAAGGAGTGAAACTGGCAGTCCTGGGCGTCTAGCCAGATACGCCTGCGGCTGTCTTGCACGTTCTTTTCAACGATGCCCTTTTCCCAACCAGCGGCGACGTTGCAGAAGTCCGGATCGAACAGGTAATGCGCGCACATCACCGCAAAGCGCGCATTCACCGCCCGGCCTTTGCCCTTATTGACCTTGTCGACGGCGGTCTTCATGTTGTCGTAGATGCCCCGGCGCGGCACGCCGCCCAAGGAGCCGAACGAGCGTGTATGGGCGTCAAATAACATCTCATGGCCCTGGCTCGGATACGCCACAAGCCAGAACGCACGGCTGGCACACGGCTTCAGATGTGCCACCTGCATACGCCGGTAAATGCCGCCGACCAGCAAGCCTTCCTCGCTCCAGTCAAACTGAAACGCCTCGCCAAGAGCAAAGGTCAGCGGCACAAAGGCCTGCGACGCCTTGCCCTGTCCCCCTCGCCAGGCACGGATAAACGCGGTGAGCTGGCTGTAGCCACCGTCATAACCTTCGGCTTTGATTTGCGCCAACAGCGCCTTGGCACTGCGCCGCTGTTGCTTGGGCCGCAGCGAATCGGCTTTTAGCGCCTGCTCCAGCGTGGCGTGAAAAGGGCTGAGTTTGTTGAAGATCGCGCGGCGTTGGTAGACCGGCGGCTTGGCCTCAGGTGCTCTGACCCACTTGCGAATCGTGTTGCGCGCCAACCCGGTGCGCTTGGCTATCTCATGCAGCGACAGCTTGTCGCGGAAATACATCCGGCGAATTTTGCCCATCATTTCCATACTGATCACCCTGTGTTCTCCTGCTCAAAAATTGAGCAGAAGCAGTTGAACACCTGGGTCAGTTTTCAGTCGGCAGAACAGCCTCTACTGGGTCAGTTTTCGGTCAGCGGCAACATCAACGGCTCCTCCTCCTATTGGGTAAAGAATCTAATGATTGATTTCTGGCTATGGGTCGGCCTGCTGTTGCTGGTTGCCCTCAGTTTCGTGCTAATCCCTGTGTTGTTTGTACGTCGTGCCCAAAGCGAAGAAGATCGCACCGCTTTTTACGTGGCGCTGTATCAGGAACGCCTGGCGGAGCTACAGCTTCAGCAAGGGGACGGAGTGATGTCTCCTGCGCAAAAAAACAGTGCCCGCTCTGAGGCGGACCGCGAATTGCTGGCGGACACCGAAGGAGCTGGCCTCGAACGTTTTTCGACTACAGGCAAGCCGCTACCAGTATTCGTGGCTTTCTTGATACCGGCGCTGGGGCTCGCGCTGTACCTGCATTTTGGCGCCAGCGACAAAGTCGAGCTGGTTCGTGAGTTCGCCCAGCCTCCCGGTTCACTCGCGCAAATGAACGACCGTCTGGAACGCGCGGTTAACGCCCAACCGGAGTCAGCTGAGAACGCTTATAACCTGGCCCAAAACTACATGGCTCAAGGGAGGCCCGACGATGCCGCTAGAATGTTCGAACGAACGGTGTCACTGGCCGGTCGCCGACCGGAGTTATTAGGCGAGTGGGCTAAAGCATTGTATTTCTCTAACAACAAAATGTGGTCTCCGCCAATCAAGGCGCTGACAGATGAAGCTTTAAATGGAAATCCGGGTGAGCTCCAGAGCTTGAGTCTCATAGGTCTGGCTGCGTTTGAAGAGCATCGTTACCAAGATGCTTTAAAATATTGGCATCACGCATTAGCAGAGATGGGTTCCGACCATCCGTCACACGCTGCTTTAGTACAGGCCATTGGAAAGGCAAGAAACGGTCTTTCAGCGGATGAAAAAAACAACAATTTGACGATTAACCATGTTGCTGGCTTGCCACCAACACCGCTCAAGGTACGGGTGGACATTTCCCCGGAAATTTTCGAAAAGGTCGCTTTGGATGACAGTGTGTTCGTTTTCGTACAGACGCTATCGGGCTCCAAGGTACCTCTCGCTACCATACGACTTAAGGTCTCAAGTCTGCCGGCCGAGGTGGAGTTTTCAGGCGCTGATGCAATAGTTACCAGCAACACCTTATCGCAGACAGCCGCGATTCAAGTGACTGCTAGGGTCTCTAGGGGAGGGAAGAGTAGGTCGGGGGAATGGTTCAATGTCATCAACTTTGGAAATTATCCATAAATATCATATAATTAGCGCTCAAATCAGTGCATGGGAGAAGCCCTTTTGACTACCTATACCGCATCGCTTGACACCGCCAGCCAAACCCTGGCTTGAAAATTGTACAAAAAATAACCAGCCCGCTCGATTGTCCCGCCTTCATCGCCGCCCACCGCCAGAATCCTCAAGACTTTACCCGCCGACGCCAGCTCACCTTCAAGAACCTCGTCCTGTTCCTGCTCAATCAGCCGCGCACGGCCCTGCAAACCGAACTCGATCAGTTCTATCGCGTACTCAATCAGGCGTCGACTGAGACGCAAATGGTCACTGCGCAGGCCTTCTGCAAAGCGCGCAAAAAGCTCAACCCCGAGGTATTTGAAAGTCTCAATCGCCTCCTGCAGCAACAAATTGACTGCTTCGGGCTGCGTCAGAAGTGGCGTGGGCTGAGGGTGCTCGCGGTGGATGGCTCGACCGTGCATTTACCCCTGGAGTCGACCATGGCGACCTTCTTTGGCAGTCACTCTGGCTTTCCCATGGCTCGCTTGTCCACACTCTACGAAGTCGCTGACGGTCAAACCTTGCATAGCCTGATCGTGCCCCTGACCGTCGGCGAGCGCGACTGTGCCCATCTGCACCTTGAGCACCTGCCGGCTGACAGCCTGACGCTGTTTGACCGTGGTTACCCTGGGCACTGGTTATTCGCGCTGTTCGCGCAGCAACAGCGGCACTTTCTGATGCGCCTGCCCTGTGGCTATAACGCCCAGGTCAAAGCGTTTCTACACTCTGGCCAAGTTGAAGACACACAGCTTTTCGTGGCCAACCATCCTGAAGCACGTCTGTTCTGCTCCGAGGCTGGCGTTGATCCTGCCAGCCAGATCGAGCTGAGACTGATCCGGGTCGAGTTGGCCAACGGCGAAAGCGAAGTATTGCTGACCTCGCTGCTGGATCGAGAAGCCTTTCCCGCTGAGGTGTTTGCCGAGCTTTACCACCGCCGCTGGGGCATCGAAACCGATTTCCGTCGCCTCAAACAAACCCTGACGCTGGACAACTTCAGCGGCCGCAGCGTGACCGCTGTAAAGCAGGACTTTCATGCCGCTCAACTGTTGAAGAACCTGGCGCTGTTGATGCAGCACCTGCTACAGCCGGTCATCGAACAGCGCCACAAAGGTCGCAAGCTGCGATGGAAAGTCAACTTCACCCAAGGCGTGTCACGGCTCAAAAATACCCTGGTCGAGCTGCTGGTGCGGCACTGTGCTCAGGGGCTGAGCAATGTGCTGGCCTTGATGGCTAAAAGCCTCAGTGCCGTACGCTCAGGCCGTAGCTTTGCGCGCCAACGCAAACGCGCAGCCAGCCGAGGTTGTGAGGGCTACAAACCGACGCGCTGAAGAAACACCACCGCCCAACCTCCGTGCAAAAAAGCTGGCCACAAGCGGTCGGCATAGGCTCGTCCGGAGAACGAGAAATCTCGCCTAGACAGCCGGAACAGACGATGATCACATCACCGCCAGCCCAGCTAGACCGCCTGATTGAGCGGCAGAGGCCTGGTCATCGCCCGACGGCCATGGCGGCTGGCTGCTTCGGGGGGCTTGCCTTGGGCAGGGCTGCAGCTTAGGTTGATGACATTGGGGAATGGTTGGGCCGAAGCTCGACGACATTAAATTCGAAGAGCGCTAGGCTGAAGCTTACGATCAACCTTCCGGATATCTGATCGACTGCACCGCAAAGTGCTGTTGCCAGGTACTGTAAAATAGAAGAGTGAGCACTTGATTTGCTGGTGCTTTCAAACAACGGTGTTGTTTTTTTAACAGCCGAACTGGAAAGGGAGGCTGAGCTGCTCAGTGATCACTTTATCCGTTGGCTGATTTACGCCGGCATGTTCGCTACAGGCACTGAACGACAACGCAGATGGTATGGTCTGTGCGTTCTGACTCGTCAAGGATCGGCCAATGGATCGTTTGTCTAATTTGCTCTCGCGGTTCGGCGTGCGGGCCAATCTGTTCTATGACGGCGACCTATGCGGCTCTGCATCTTACGATGGCGCCGAGCGGCGAGGTTATATCCATCTGCTTCAGGCCGGCAGCGTGACGTTGCTTGGTCCCGATCGCAAGGATTTGCAGCTCACTCGCCCTAGCTTGATTTTTATGCCACGCCCCGCCAAGCATCAATTGTTTGCGGGTGAGTCCGATGGCGCAAAGTTGTTGTGTGCTTCCATGGAGTTTGAGGGCGGAATTGATAATCCTTTGTCGGCTTCATTACCGGACTGTTTGGTGCTCGCACTCGATGATCTGCCCATGCTGGCAGACACGTTGGAGTGGATGTTTGCCGAGGCGGCAAATGTGCATTGTGGAAGGGAAGCCGCGCTTGAGCGCTTATTTGAGCTCCTAATCATTCTGTTGCTCCGTTACCTGCTCGATCATCACCAGTTGCGCACCGGAATGATGGCTGGACTGGCCGACATGCGGCTTGCCCGATCGCTTTTACAGATGCACAACTCCCCGGAACATGCCTGGTCAATAGCAGAGCTGGCCAGTGAGTCAAATATGTCACGCGCTGCGTATGCCGTGCATTTCAAGAGTGTCATCGGACAGACGCCTGCTGATTATTTGTTGAGTTGGCGAGTTAGCCTGGCTCAGAAGCTGATGCGAGAAGGGCGCTCGATTACGCTGATTGCAGCTCAAGTCGGCTACGAAAGTCCTTCGGCGCTGTCTCGCGCATTTAGACGCAAGACGGGGTTGAGCCCTCGTGACTGGTTGAAAGATCTGGCGGGGGAAAATGATGGCAAAAAGGCCTAAGGCATTACTGCCTTAAGCCATTGAAAAAATTATGCATTAATTTTACGTTTTTCCAGTTCAACCAGCGAATGGCCTGCCACAAATATCGAAACAGCAAGCAACCCTAAGTCTTTAAGCAGAAACTGACCTGGCGCAACGGAAATCGCCGGAAACCCTAAACTAGGCTCAATGACGCCCGGAGTGGAAAACATAAAGCTAAGGGTTGTGAAGAACAGGCCTGCAGACAGAGCGCCTCCTACCACGGATAGTTTGGGCGACAGCATGCGGCCTGCGATCAGAGTGCCGATCGAAATCTCTAGTATGCCGAGCAGGCTGGAGAACATGTCGACCGAAAAAATGCTATACACCCATCCCAAAAGCGGGCTGTTGCTCACCAGTGGAACCAGGCCCTCGGCCTCGTAGTGGGTAAATTTCATGCCGCCGAACCAGAAGTAAATAATAGCGAGAGCCAAGTACGCGCCATAGATACCTAGCCCCATAGTTTTGGTTCCAAGCGTTAAGTGGGCCTGTACGCTGGACTTCGAGTTTTCAATGCCTATGGTTTTCATGTCTGAGCTTCCAGTAGTGAGTGAGAGTGTGTTGGCTGCCGAACGCCGTATGCGTTGGCGATGAGATGATTATGGCTGGCATCTCTAATCAAGAGGCATCAGAAAGTATTGATTTCAGTGCAGATCGTCTTGGGCGGTGCAATTCGCGATGAAGGGATCGCCGTGGAGAGCGATGAGTGCACTATTTCGATAAAGGAGTCGTTTTACATAGGTCGATGAAGCGCGTTGCGGCATCGCCTACTGTCATTTCTCAAATCTGACTATGGGGCTTGGGGCGAAGGGCGGCACTGACTAGGCTTAGAACAGCTACCAACTAGCCGCGCGGCCGCGATGCACAAAGAATGGTAACTGAGCCGTGAGTGCGGTGGGCGCCCGCATTTATTTCCAAACCCTACAGATACATCGATCTTCGACTTCAACCGGGCAGATAGCTGTTGCAGCAAGCCTATCAATCGACTTTGACGTGTTAAAGAGGATAGGTTTTCCAGGGTTGGGGAACAGCCAATGTCATCAACTTTGGAAATTATCCATAAATATCATATAATTAGCGCTCAAATCAGTGCATGGGAGAAGCCCTTTTGACTACCTATACCGCATCGCTTGACACCGCCAGCCAAACCCTGGCTTGAAAATTGTACAAAAAATAACCAGCCCGCTCGATTGTCCCGCCTTCATCGCCGCCCACCGCCAGAATCCTCAAGACTTTACCCGCCGACGCCAGCTCACCTTCAAGAACCTCGTCCTGTTCCTGCTCAATCAGCCGCGCACGGCCCTGCAAACCGAACTCGATCAGTTCTATCGCGTACTCAATCAGGCGTCGACTGAGACGCAAATGGTCACTGCGCAGGCCTTCTGCAAAGCGCGCAAAAAGCTCAACCCCGAGGTATTTGAAAGTCTCAATCGCCTCCTGCAGCAACAAATTGACTGCTTCGGGCTGCGTCAGAAGTGGCGTGGGCTGAGGGTGCTCGCGGTGGATGGCTCGACCGTGCATTTACCCCTGGAGTCGACCATGGCGACCTTCTTTGGCAGTCACTCTGGCTTTCCCATGGCTCGCTTGTCCACACTCTACGAAGTCGCTGACGGTCAAACCTTGCATAGCCTGATCGTGCCCCTGACCGTCGGCGAGCGCGACTGTGCCCATCTGCACCTTGAGCACCTGCCGGCTGACAGCCTGACGCTGTTTGACCGTGGTTACCCTGGGCACTGGTTATTCGCGCTGTTCGCGCAGCAACAGCGGCACTTTCTGATGCGCCTGCCCTGTGGCTATAACGCCCAGGTCAAAGCGTTTCTACACTCTGGCCAAGTTGAAGACACACAGCTTTTCGTGGCCAACCATCCTGAAGCACGTCTGTTCTGCTCCGAGGCTGGCGTTGATCCTGCCAGCCAGATCGAGCTGAGACTGATCCGGGTCGAGTTGGCCAACGGCGAAAGCGAAGTATTGCTGACCTCGCTGCTGGATCGAGAAGCCTTTCCCGCTGAGGTGTTTGCCGAGCTTTACCACCGCCGCTGGGGCATCGAAACCGATTTCCGTCGCCTCAAACAAACCCTGACGCTGGACAACTTCAGCGGCCGCAGCGTGACCGCTGTAAAGCAGGACTTTCATGCCGCTCAACTGTTGAAGAACCTGGCGCTGTTGATGCAGCACCTGCTACAGCCGGTCATCGAACAGCGCCACAAAGGTCGCAAGCTGCGATGGAAAGTCAACTTCACCCAAGGCGTGTCACGGCTCAAAAATACCCTGGTCGAGCTGCTGGTGCGGCACTGTGCTCAGGGGCTGAGCAATGTGCTGGCCTTGATGGCTAAAAGCCTCAGTGCCGTACGCTCAGGCCGTAGCTTTGCGCGCCAACGCAAACGCGCAGCCAGCCGAGGTTGTGAGGGCTACAAACCGACGCGCTGAAGAAACACCACCGCCCAACCTCCGTGCAAAAAAGCTGGCCACAAGCGGTCGGCATAGGCTCGTCCGGAGAACGAGAAATCTCGCCTAGACAGCCGGAACAGACGATGATCACATCACCGCCAGCCCAGCTAGACCGCCTGATTGAGCGGCAGAGGCCTGGTCATCGCCCGACGGCCATGGCGGCTGGCTGCTTCGGGGGGCTTGCCTTGGGCAGGGCTGCAGCTTAGGTTGATGACATTGGGGGAACAGCATGCCCTGCAGAACGACACACGTCACTTTTGTTAAATTAATAAGCTAGCTACCTATTGGGCATAACCTTGCAATTTGCTTCAATTTACGCACATGCACTTGCGACCTCAAAATGCAACGTAAGCCCCGAATATCTCCATTATTGTCGCCGCCAGCCTTAGTTACAGCTGCTATGATGAATGAGATCGAAAACTGAAATCCCCCACTAGAATTGTTGACTGGAGTCAAAATGAATAAAAAGCGGCCGGTTAATCTTGATATTCGAACCATTCAGCTTCCTCTCACGGCGCTTACATCGATTCTGCACCGGATTTCAGGAATTATGCTCTTTATTTTTCTGGGACTGATACTGTATATGCTGAGCAAATCGTTGGAGTCAGAAAAGGGTTTTAATGAAGTCAAGGAGATTTTTTCTTCACCTTTCGGCAAAGTTAGTTTCTGGTTGGTATACTCTTCATTTATTTATCATCTCGTAGCCGGAATTCGACACCTAGTTATGGATGTGGGTGTTGGTCATACTTTGAAAGGCAGCAATCGCGCCTCTACTATTGTTTTAGTAGTGTCGGGTGTTTTAATGGTTGCTGGCGCCGTATGGATTTGGTAGCTGTGGAGTCGTAATGCGTATTTACAAGGACTAAAAGCGTCCTTTAAAGCTAACTTACGAAAGTATTTATAATCGACGGTTCACGCTTAAACGGTTGAATCCTTTCGGGCTTCCGAATAGCTGTTAGCTGAAAGCTATCATGAGCTAAGTTTTCTGTGCATCATCAAATGTGTTAATGGGAGCGCCATAGTACTAGGTACAAATATGGCTCTAGGACAATGTTAGATGTTTTGGATTTTGAGGCGGATCGCTCTTATCGAAGATCGTCTAATTCGCTCTGAAGCGCAGGTTTTTTGAAACTATCACCTGGTTGGCACACTGTGCGAATCAACATCAGATATGAGAAAGCCAATCAGGTGAACACTACCCTCGAGGGCTCATCTGTCCAGTTAAAGCCTCGAGTCTTTCTGGGTGCGCAAAAGACAAGAAGGTTATATGGGAAAATTATGAGGCCTGGATACCATGCGTCATGGGCGTGCCGATGCTGTGAGTGACAGAGCGAGAAGCAAGTGAAAGTCCCTGAAGTAGGGGCGGGATGCGCCCGAGTGGCATTTTTTGTCTTAAGGTAGATCGCGTAGCTGTTCTTCAGAATAATCTTCAGAGCGTTGACGACAGCCATCGCTGTGCATTCCTCAAGAATAGAATGTGTCGGAAGGGTGGCGTCATTGGTGTTAGTCATCGCTTAGGATTTCTCAATCTGGCTTACACGGGCGCCTGTACCGATATCCCCGCGGATGGCGACGTATCGATGTTGAATTCCTCGCCAGACGAAGTGCAATGAGCTGCGGCTATAGGCTTGCGCAGCCTTAGATAGCCGGCCGTCGCAGGCGCGCCGGTTGGCCGGGATCTTCTTCTGCCCGTCAGGTGTCCGGTCGGAACTCCAGCACGAACGCTACGACCTTTTCGGCGGACATTTCGCACGGCTTCAACAATGTCCTATCTGATGTAACGCGGAAGAGGTTGAAGCTGACAATGTCAGTCCCGTCCAACTCCCTGGCGAACAGACTGTTGCGACGTCCGTCCCCAGATCGCCGGACGATCAAGCTGAAACGCCGGCCTTCATAAGTCCCTTCTCTGTATCCCTCCGCAAGCTTCGCGAAAGCGGCATCGAACTCGGAATGCTCCATGTCATCCATCCTTATTGATAGAACAGAGGCGCGGCGGGTGCGAGACCGCCAGTGCCGGGTCGCGCTAAGGTGCCGGGCAGATTCCTGCAGCCGACGAGGCCCGGGGTGGGCAGGATAATTGAGATGTCGGCGCCCGCATGGCTATCAGCGAAGTCGTCCGTCCAGTCTGCTAGGCAACGTCCACGCCTTTCCAGAAAGCGATGTAATCCCGGATACCCTCGGCATCCGGAGTGGGGGCGGGATAGGTCCAAGCGGCGTTCACGTTGAGCGCGTCACCCGCGCGAACATGAAAGAAGCGCGCGGCGCCTTTGATCGGACAGACAGATGTGTGCGGGCTCATCTCAAGCAGGCTCAGGTCGACTCCTGACGGTGGGAAGTAGTGATTTCCCTCGACGATGACTGTTTCGTCGCTTGTGGCGATAGTAGTGTCTTTCCAGATGGCTGAGACCAACGGACTCTCCTTTTGTATTCATCAACCGGCGAAGGCTCGCGGGCTGGCTGCCCCAAGCCGCACCTCCTCAGGTGGCAGGCGGGTTGCGCCCGAGAAGTTTGTCGAGCTCGCCTCTGACATCGAGCGCGAATAGCTCATCGGAGCCACCGATAAGGGTGCCATTGATGAAGATCTGCGGCACGGAGCTTCGCCCCGACGCTTCCGCCATGGCCTGCCGGTGAGCCGGATCCGCCTCAATATCGAGCTCCTTCCATCGCACGCCCTTTTCCTTGAGGAGCGCCTTCGCTCGGCGGCAGAACGGGCACCAATTCGTGGTGTACAGCAATACATCAGTTGTCATATTGCATCTCCGGCAGTTGCACGCGGATCGCTGTCATGGCGTTGATCTCCAATTCGCGGCGTTCAAAGATGGCGACTGCACCTTGGCCGACATCGGAGCAGATGCTGACGATTGGCCGCTATCCAGGCGACATGGCCCAAAGTGCTTTCACCGCCAGGCAGAGGCCGCACGCGCCTCCTGTAGCGCCGAGCCGATGCTCTAAGGTAACCGAGCCTCGATTGGGACGGAAGCGGTCCCGCTCGAATCGCCCATCATGCTGGTCGAGCATATCAGGACGACGGATAGTGCAGGAACTTTCAAATTGAGCTTGATGTCGAGCCAGGTATCGCGAGCGAAGGCGTTCTAGAGGCCGGGGGGTACGAAGACTGTGTTCGGCAAAACGGTTCACGTTGATCGCCAAAGCTTCCCAGGGCGCACGTCTACGATCGGCGCGACGTGAGATAGCTCGCGCCGCTAGCCCCCGTAGCGCTCCGTCTTGATGATGGAGGCGTCCAAGCCCGCCAGCAGCGCGCTATCGGTTGCGATGTTGACGAATCCGTTAGACCCGCAGACGAACACTTGCGTCGGCTTTCCCTGAAGCCTGGTTAGAATTTCTTGGACCATCATGCCGTCGATCCGTCGCGCAAAGTCCGATGCGCGAACCGGTTTCTCGCGCGTAATCGCGAGCGCCAGGACGAACGCCGGATCGCTGATTTCGATGCAATGAAGTTCTTCTGAGAAGAGAACGTCCTCGGCGGTTCGTGCGGACAGGAGCAACGCTGTCGGAACGGCTTGGGCCAATGCGCGGCGCTGCCGGATCATTGCCATCAACGGCACGAGGCCGGAGCCTCCCCCGATCAACAGAACCGGATCTATGGCAGGCTCAGGCCAAAGGAAATGGCCACCGAGCGGACCGCGAACTTCGATTTCGTCACCAATCGCCGCGATGTCGTGAAAAAACGGCGAAACTTCGGCATCCGGCATGCGCTCGATAGCTATCTCGACGATCGGGGTCGAAACTGCCGATGACGCGATCGAGTAGCTGCGCATTGCACTGTAGCCGTCGGGCGCGGTCAGCCGGATATCGACGTGCTGACCTGCGGTGTGCGCGAACGGCTTGCTCAACCGAAGGAAGAAGCTCTTGATACTCGGTGTTTGCTGGATGATGTCGTCGATCACGCATGATTGCCACGAACGGACTTGCGCTTCGTTTTCAGTCATGGGTGTATCGTTGTTCGCGCCACGGATCGCCGTAGATGTGATAGCCGTGCAGCTCCCAAAAGCCGGCCTCGTCACGCGTCGTGAATTGCAGCGCATTCACCCATTTGGCGGATTTCCAGAAGTAAAGGTGCGGCACTAGAAGACGCGCCGGCCCCCCATGATCGCGGGAAAGTGGCTTGCCCGCATAACTGAGGGCGACCATCGCTTTCCCGGAAAGCAGATCCGTCAGAGGGACGTTTGTCGAATAATTATCGTAGCAGTGCGCCAAGACGAAATCGGTAGGCCGATCAAGCTCTGCATCTGCAAGGATGTCTTCAATGAGTACACCCTCCCAAACGGTATCCAGTTTGGACCAAGAGGTGACGCAGTGAATATCCTTTGTCACCTGGGTCTTTGGTAGAGTGTTGAATTCGCCCCAATTCCACGTTTTGACGGGCTTCGGACCAATTTTGACTGTGAATTTCCAGTCGGAGGGCTCTACCCTCGGCGTAGGGCCGGCCGACAGAACAGGGAAATCCTCCACCAGATGCTGACCTGGCGGAATCCGATCGGACTGGTCGCCTGAACCGCGACCGGTGAAACCTCTGGTGACCATAGTGACCCCTCTTGCTCGATACGGCAGACCGAAGCCGGCCTTCATTTCAGTACTCTGCGTAAAGCATTTGCCCGCACATCCGCCGAATAAGCCAATCGACTAAAAATCAGATACAGATGCTCTATCATCGTAAAAAATCGCGTATCGAACATAGCGTCAGGCCAGCATGATTCCCAATACCCAATGGCTATAGGGTAGATAACCCCAAGGCTGCGTACGCTGATCTGCGGTATGCGGAGCGGAAGTTGCAGGTTCGCTCTCAAACGGATGGGCAGCGTGCAAAGCTCAAGGCTCACCAGCGCATGGTTGCCCAGTTCGCGCTCGCCGGCAGCTTGAGTATATTAAGGACGAAATGTCGATCTGATCTATTCTGGCTTCAGGAAATAGGGAAAATAAGGTCGGACGTTCGCGCACCGTCGCGACGCGCGATCATCCACTAAGCTTCTGTATCGGGGTTGGAGGATCAGATGAACGAGATCGAACGACAAGCGCCTGAGCTGCGGGTGCAAAAATGGATTGGCAAAGATGGGGAAAGTATCGCGCCGTTCAAACTGTCAGATATCGGGCCCGGCCCGAAAATCTTGTTTGCCTTCCAGCATTGGTGCCAAGGTTGCCATTTGCATGGGTTTCCGACGCTACAAAAGTTGCATGCAGCGTTGAGCTCAAAAGACGTGGGGTTCGCAGTGATCCAGACCGTCTTCGAAGGAACGCATGAGAATACCTTCGAGAAGTTGCGCGTGAACCAGCTCAAGTATGAGCTTCCTATCGTTTTCGGTCACGACGAGCAACCGACCGGCTCGCCGTTTCCAACCTTCATGGAAGACTACCGCACACGAGGAACTCCGTGGTTTACGGTTATCGACGCTGGCGGTAGCATTGTTTTCTCGGACTTCCATCTCGACGCGGAGCGACTAGTGAAGCAACTTGAGCAAGGTTAATCGTTGGAAGGTGGGCAATCATCCTGATTGCCACCCATCCCCTGATGCCCACTACAGGCGTTGCGCGCTGTAACTCTGTTGATCAGCGTGCGAAAACCCGGATCCGGATAGGAGGAGCGTCAACGATTGAATCAATCCGTTGGGAGAGGGCGGCTCCGCTCCGTCAGCTCGGCAATAGATAACCCATTCTCGCCGAGCAACTCTCTGATCCGATCGACGATATGAGCCCCTAGCGCCGCTGTCTTGGTCCCCCCCACAGATTCCCAAGATGCGAGTTCACACGCCGATACCTCGTGGTCAGCGCCGAAGTGCTTCTGTCGGTATGTCACCGCCGCCCTTCAATGATAAAGGCGCGGTAACGGGAACCGGCAAAGCGATGAGCAGCGATGGTTTGGTAGGCGGGACTGTCATACCAGTCGCGAGCGGCCTGCATCGTCGGGAAACGCAAGATTACGGCCCCTTCGATGGGCGGCCCCTCCAAATGCTGGATCGCGCCATAAGCGGCGAGAAAGGTAACGTCGTGACCATCGAACGATGGTCCGACGCCTGCAGAATAGGTTGCGAGTGCATGTGGGTCGCTGGTTTCTTCCCGCGTAAAGACGACGAACGCTTCCATCATTAGGCCTCTCAAAGGTTGGATCTGTTGGCCATTACCACCGGTGATGGCCTCACAGTCGTCAGGCTGGCAACTGGAACCCGATTTTCATGAGTGCCTCGACGCACGCATCCTGATCCTGCTGATAGTTGCCTCCGGAGATGCCTATGCCGCCGATCAACTTCCCATCCTCCAGAATCGGATAACCGCCGCCGACAGCGACCATCCGAGGGCGATAGGCTAGCGGCGCCACTTTTGGATCGTTGGTCACATAGTCGTTCCAGACATGGGTCGGGAACCCAAACGAGGCGGAACTCCAGGCCTTGTCGATGGCAACATCGACGGTAAGGAACGGCGCATCGTCGGTGCGCTCGAACGCGCGCAGGTTACCGGTGGCGTCGACGACGGCGACGGCAGCCGGGATGCCGATGGCACGGGCCGCAGCGAGCGCCGCGTCGATGAGGGCGACTGCGGTTTCGCGGTTGATCGAGGCGGTGGCAATAGATTTGGTCATGGGATTCTCATCGCTGGGGCATAACCCGTTCGGCTTTTTGAGGTTGGACAAGATGTTTGGCGATCGCGGTCGTTAGAAGCCTTCGAGGGGCGAATAGAGAAAACGGAAAAAATCGTACGCTAAGGTTTTCCGGGCAACCGTAGCGGCCTGAACTTCCCGTCTTCAAGCCGGCGGCTCTGCCGCCAGACGTAATCGCCGGTTAGGTTGATGTGTTCCCAACCCAGCGGCGACAGGTATTGCAGCAGCTCGCCGTCCACCGGCTTACCAGCCTCGACCAGCCCCTGGGTGGCGCGTTCCAGATACACTGTGTTCCACAGCACGATAGCCGCCGTCACCAGGTTGAGGCCGCTGGCCCGGTAGCGCTGCTGCTCGAAGCTCCGATCCCTGATTTCGCCGAGGCGGTTGAAGAACACCGCCCTGGCCAGGGAGTTGCGCGCTTCACCCTTGTTCAGGCCGGCATGCACGCGACGGCGCAGCTCGACGCTTTGCAGCCAGTCGAGGATGAACAGCGTGCGCTCGATCCGGCCCAGCTCGCGCAGGGCCACGGCCAGTCCGTTCTGGCGCGGGTAGCTGCCGAGCTTGCGCAGCATCAGCGAGGCGGTGACGGTGCCCTGCTTGATCGAGCTGGCCAGGCGCAGGATGTCGTCCCAGTGGGCACGCACGTGCTTGATGTTCAGGGTGCCGCCGATCAGCGGGCGCAACGTCGGGTAGGCTTGCACGCCCTGCGGCACGTACAGCTTGGTTTCGCCGAGGTCGCGGATGCGCGGCGCGAAGCGGAAGCCTAGCAGGTGCATCAGGGCAAAGACGTGATCGGTGAAGCCGGCCGTGTCGGTGTAGTGCTCCTCGATCCGCAGGTCGGACTCGTGGTACAGCAGGCCGTCGAGCACATAGGTGGAATCGCGGACGCCGACATTCACCACGCGGGTGCTGAACGGCGCGTACTGGTCGGAGATATGGGTGTAGAACAGCCGTCCCGGCTCGCTGCCGTACTTCGGGTTGACGTGCCCGGTGCTCTCGCCCCGGCCACCCGCGCGGAAGCGCTGGCCATCGGAGGATGAGGTCGTGCCGTCGCCCCAGTGGGCGGCAAAGGCGTGGCGATACTGGTGGTTGACCAGCTCGGCCAAGGCCGCCGAATAGGTTTCGTCGCGGATGTGCCAGGCTTGCAGCCAGGACAGCTTGGCGTAGGTCAGGCCGGGGCTCGACTCGGCCATCTTGGTCAGCCCGAGGTTGATCGCATCACCGAGGATTGCGGACAGCAGCAACGTCCTGTCTTTGGCCTCGGCCCCGTCCTTCAAGTGGGTGAAGTGGCGGCTGAAGCCCGTCCAGTCGTCCACGTCCATCAGCAGTTCGGTGATCTTGATGCGCGGCAGTAACTGGCTGGTTTGGTCGATCAGCGCCTGCGCCCGATCCGGCACCGCCGCATCCAGCGGGGTGATTTTCAGCCCTGACTCGGTGAGGATGGCATCGGGCAGCTCGTTGTCCTTGGCCAGGCGGGTGACGGTGGCCAACTGCTCGTCCAGCAGCTGCAAACGCTCTTCCAGGTACTGGTCGCTGTTCGGGTTGATCGCCAGGGGCAGGGCCTGCTCGCGCTTGAGTGCGGCGAACTTCTCGGCCGGCAGCAGGTAGTCGTCGAAGTCGCGGAACTGCCGCGAGCCCTTGACCCAGATGTCGCCGGAGCGCAGGGCGTTCTTCAGCTCGGACAGGGCGCAGATTTCGTAGAATTTCCGGTCGAGGCCTTCCGGGGTGATCACCAGCGGCTTCCAGCGCGGCTTGATGAAGGCCGTGGGTGCATCGGCCGGCACCTTGCGCAGGTTGTCGGCGTTCATCTCACGCAGGGTCTGCACGGCTGCCAGCACGCCTTGCGCGGCCGGCGCGGCGCGCAGTTCCAGCACCTCCAGCAAGGCCGGCGTGTAACGGCGCAGGGTGGCGAAGTTCTCGCCGACCAGGTGCAGGTGGTCGAAGCCTTCCGGCCCGGCCAGCAGCTCGGCCTCGCTGACGCTCTCGGTGAACTCGTCCCAGGGAATCACCGCCTCGATGGCGGCATAGGGGTCGCTGCCGCTTTCCTTCGCTTCCAGCAGCGCCTGGCCGATCCTGGAGTACAGGCGCACCTTGTCGTTGATCGCCTTGCCCTGCTTCTGGAACTGCTGCTGATGCTTGTGCTTCGCGCCGCTGAACAGCTTGACCAGGATGCGGTCATGCAGATCGACCAGCTCATCGATCACGGTCGCGGTGCTCTCCAGCACCACGGCGGCCAGGGTCGCGTAGCGGCGCTGCGGCTCGAACTTACCGAGGTCTTTGGGCGTCATCTGCCCACCCTCGCGGGCCAGCTTGAGCAGGCGGTTCTGGTGGATGTGCCGGCCCAGGCCTTCGGGCAAGTCCACCAACTGAAATGTCTTCAGCCGCTCGATGTGTTCCAGCATGTGCCGAGAGTTGGGTTTCAGCGGTGCCTGGCGCAGCCAGGTCAACCAGGTGATGCTGCTGCCGGCCTTGAGCTTCAACAGCTCGTCCAGCTTGGCCCGATGCGAGTCCGTGAGTGGTTCGACCAGGGCGCGGTAGACCCGCCGATTGGCTCGCGCAATGGCTTCCGAGCAGGCCCGGTCAATCACGCTCAGCGCCGGCAGGATGCGTCGTTTCTGCCGTAGGCTCTCCAGGGCCTGACCGGCCAGCAGCAAGCCTTTGTCGGTCTGCTGGGCCAGCTCGGTTAGCTCGCGCACCAGGGCGCGGAAGTCGGACAGGCCGAACGGGGCCAGTTGCAGGTCGGTGCGCAGTTCCTGGGCATGCTCGCGACGGGTCACGTCGCGCTCGCCGTACTTTGCCCAGCTCGCCGGCTCGGCCTGGACTTGCTTCGCCACCCACAGGATGACCGGCTCGGGCAGCTCGCTGTCGGTTCCCAGCGCGTAACCGGGGTAGCTGTCGTTTTCAGAAGACGGCTGCACTGAACGTCAGAAGCCGACTGCACTATAGCAGCGGAGGGGTTGGATCCATCAGGCAACGACGGGCTGCTGCCGGCCAAAAGCAGTCTTTGATTGGTGACCAAGCGGCCCTCGTGCGGGGGCAGTTATTAGGCCCAAAGGTCTCTAGGAAAGCCGGGGCTATTGATAGGGCCGGTTCACCTCTAGCATTGTGGTCAGGTGGTACTGATGAAGTCAGGTGGTGAGTCCACTCATGATCAACAGCGATGCACTCGGCCCTGCGAAAATTACATCGAGATTAGTGCCGGCTCAGTTAGCCGCGTGCTCAGAAAGCCCAGCTGGATCAATTACTCGAATATGCCGAAAACCGATCTTAATCAGTCCCGCCTTTTCCAGTTGTTTTAGCAGCCCGTTGATAGTCTGGCGGGAAGAACCAAGTATGGAGGCTAAATCCGCCTGAGAAACATTCAAAATAACTTCCTCAGAGCCTGTTGCCGGTGGTTGCAGCAACAACAGTTCTGCTAAACCTGTACGCAGCCGTTGCAGCGGCACGATCATCTGGCCATCGGCAAAGTGCCGCATAAAAGCGGCATAGCGCTTGGCAATAAAAAGTGTAATTGCCTTGCAATAGAGAGGTTCCTCTTCAAGGATTCGCTCGAATTGCTGCAGAGGCAGCATTAGTAATTGCACATTGGTATCGGCGATCACAGCCACATCGGCCTTTTCGCCTGTAATCAGGGCGAGGAAGTTGAACCAAAATCCTCTCTCGCCAATCATATAAAGCTTCTCCTCACCCTCGAATAGCAGCCGCGAAACCCGCACGCGCCCCTCAAGCACTACTGAGGCTGCAGTCGGTCGGCTGCCTTGGGCAGTGATCACCTGCCCTTTGCGATAGTGGCGCAATACGGAAGACTGGATGATTTTGTCTTGCACTTCCCCCGGCAAGCTTGCGAACCAGTCATCTGCCTCGCGCAGGCGGTAGATTGTCTGATGGGCTGCGTCATCTATGTTTTGCATTTGGAAACCTTGGAAACATCGATGTTGGGTCTTAACCACATTCGACAGTTTCCCATGATATGGGATGCAGGGGAAGCCGAATTAACGGCTCGCAGCTAACAGCGGCACCACCCTATCCCGGTGCAGCAGCAGCAGGGCTAAAGACAGCAAGTAGTGCAGCCATTGGATGCCAGATAGCGGTCCGAGCATCTCTTCACCGGTTGCACCGGCCGCTAGACTAACGATGAACACTAGCGCCGCCCCGAGTGGCATTACCCGCCGCGTCACTAAGGCTGTGGCACAGATTAACAAGACAGAGCCAAGAGGCACCAGCATGCGCCAGGTGTCAAATCCCGACACGCTAATCACCACCCCGAAGCTCCCAACCAAGAGCGCGAAGCGCCCTGCGGCCGTGATGCGCTGAGCAACAGAGTCATCTGGCCAGCGCAGTGCAATGACCAGCAGCGGGAAACCTGCGCTGGCGGCAACCAGGCCGGTAAAGCGATGTGGGCCGGCGAACAACTCACCATACTGGTAATGCAGTGTACCAATCGCTGCCGCCAGGCCGATCAGGCCGCAACCAATGGCTAGAGCAGGGCGCTGGCGCAGCTGGACAAAGGCAATGGAAAAGGCAACCACAGCCAAGATCAAGTCGGAAATGGCATCGGCATTCATTGGGAAGTCCACAAAGCAGCAGGTTTGAAGGAAGTGCGGCTGAGCCATGCAGCGCTGCCTAGCATTACAACCAATAACATCAGCTTGAGTGCGATGGGCATACTAAAACCGAACCAGTCAGGTAGAGCAGCAAAGGCAATGCCCAGTCCTATGACACGGCACTGCTCAAAACGCCGTGCATTGGCACGTCCTTCCAATAGTGACGTGAGAGAGATTGCCGAAATGGCAAAGCCAGCGGCGTAGAGTGCCAGTAAGGTCTTCGGCAAGGTGTTGAGTAGCGTCAGAAAATGCATGAGGAACAACATTGCAAGCACCTGATGCACTACCGCATAGCGTTTGACCGCATCGGGTGTACACGGATCGTAATACTTAAACTGCGACGGCTCGTAAGGCTCGCTCGCCTCATCGTGCCAGCCACCAGGTGGTGCCAGCCAGACGCCAAGTTTAGCCCGCCAGCCCGGGGTGGCTTTGGATTTCTGCCAGAGCTCAATGTAGTAATGCATGTTGCCCCAGAATGGGTTAAGGCTCTGCAACGGTGTGCGCACGCCGTAGATGACCTTCTCGTCCTTGCGCTCCTCGGCGAAGGTACCGAATAGGCGATCCCAGAGAATCAGAATGCCCCCGTAGTTTGTGTCCATGCAGTAGTCATTTTGCCCATGATGGACGCGATGGTTTGAGGGTGTGACGAAGATGCGATCAAGCCAGCCCAAACGACCAATTACCTCGGTATGCACCCAGTACTGGTAAAGCAAGTCGATCAGCAACACCCCGGCAAACACGCTGGGCGGCACACCGGCCACTGCCATCGGTAGATAGAATATCCAGCCCAGAAGTGCGCTCGTCGAGGACTGGCGTATGGCTGTTGCCAGGTTGAAGTACTCGGAAGAGTGATGCGATACGTGCCCGGCCCACAGCAAGCCAATTTCATGGTTCATACGGTGATGCCAGTAGTAGAAAAAGTCGTAGGCCACAAGGGCTCCGACCCATACCCACAGGCTATCGCTAGGCAAGGTCGTGGCGCGGTAGGCTTCGAATACCAGAGTGTAAACGCCCAGTTTCGCCAACTTGGTGAACGCCCCAACCACCTGGCTCAATAGACCATATTGGTAGCTGCTGATGGCATCAGGTATGGAATACGCCGCTAGCCCGCGGCGGTGCGCCAGCCATGCTTCCAGCAAGGTGGTGGTTAAAAAAATCGGTATGGCAAACACGATCAGATTCATTGCGCGCGATCCTTTTCTCTCGACTCAAGAAAGTTGAGCGGCTGATGGCTTTCAGCGACTCAGCGACCAGGCAAGTTAGCACTCTTGACTGTGCCCACTTGTCGGCTCGGCGACAGGTTCTGCACGGCAATAGTGGCAACCTAGCTGACCACTCGTGCCGGGGCTCAGTGCTCAGTGCAGCCCTGGTGTAGTCCACTTCAAGGAGAATAAGCGTGAGTAAAGTAGTCGCAATTAGCGGTGGATTCGGTTGTCTAGGTATAGCGGTAGGCGAGGCGTTCGCGGCCAATGGTTGGCGGGTGGCCCTGATTGATCAGGCCAGCGTGCCGCGACCCCTGGCCGACACGGCGCGCTCTGAAAAACTGCTTATCGGCGCGGTCGATCTAACCGATCTGCACATGGCAAATTGTGCAATGCAGCAGGTGCAGCAGCATTTTCAAGGATTAGATGCGCTCATCAACGTGGCGGGTGGTTTTCGCTGGGAGACCATCGAGGGCGGCGATCTTGCGACCTGGGATTTGATGTATCAAATGAACGTGCGCACTGCCGCAACGGCTAGCATGGCCGCGCTGACACACCTGAAGAAAGCCGAAGCCGGGCGCATTATCAACATTGCAGCCGGAGCGGCCAGTAAGGCCAGCCTAGGCATGGGGGCCTATGCTGCAGCAAAGTCCGGGGTGATGCGCCTTACGGAGGCGTTGGCCGAAGAGTTGAAAGATCAGCGCATCACGGTCAATGCGATCATGCCATCGATCATCGATACCCCGCAGAACCGCCTCGATATGCCTGATGCGGATGCCACCCGCTGGGTTACGCCAGAGCAGGTCGCTAATGTGATCGTATTTTTAGCCTCTCAGGAGGCTAGTGCAATCACAGGTGCAGCTATCGCTGTAAATGGGCGGTGCTAATTTATTAGGCCGGCTGTCGACATAGCAGAGTGGCTGCCTAGAGCCGTTCTTCTCACCCAGGGTTCGCCCGATCCTAATGATCCTAATGATCCTAATGATCCTAATGATCCTAATGCGGCATGCGTGGCCTATGCGTGGGGAACTGACTGGTGTTGCCGGCGGAGAGCTAGCAGCCCTCGGTAGCAGGTCCCAAGTCCTTAGGGTCGACCACCACATACTTTGCCAAGGCGTGTGTCCGCAGCAGTTGTAAGCGACAACATTAGAAAAATACGCGCTAGAAAACCGCCCTATCCCTTGTGGTGCCCACACTATTTCGCTGCCTGGATACGGTATCCAAAATAAGGTTTGAATCCACCGATAAGGAGATGACCTTGAAGCCCTCATATTTGGCTAACGTCACAAGTTTTAGCGATGACCACTCTAATCCTGGCGGCCTCGCCTTCTCAGGCTAACTGGGATCAGGCGAATGCCTTCGAGGAAGGCCAGCAGCGTGTTGCCATCGGTAAGGATCCAATGCCAGGCCCTCGTTCGTGTTTTTGGCGCTACGGCCCGGTCAGTGGTGACCCCTACATCAACATCGCCTTCCCTGACGCCGGAACATTCTATTGGGGAGCAGCTTTCTCGGTGCCGAAGGGCGCGAAGCTGCATTTAGAGGGCAGTTTTCCGCATGCTCGCTATATGTCCCTAATCAGCTATGACCGTTTGGGTGCTCCTCTCGACTCAGTGGCCGACTACCTGATCGCGCCGAAGCCAGGTGCTAGCAACCCATATCTCTTCGGTGCAGACCGCAACAGTAAACAGCGCGGCTATAAAATCGAAGTGGTTAGCGAGCCGTTGAGCACTCCTATTCCATGGGGCGTTTACCAAGAAGCCAAGACCCGCGACAAGATCCATGCGCCTGGTCAAGCCGAAAACGGCCAGCAGCAACTGATTTATCGGATCTACGCAGGGGACAAAAATACCGACGAAACAGCAGGTTCCGGTCTGCCAACTCCGGTACTCACTCTCGCTGATGGCAAGGAGCTGCGCGGACAGGATGTTTGTGCCAGCTTGAGTAGCTTCCAGCCATTGTCGTTTGATCAGGCAGCCCTGGCGACCCCGCGTGAGTACCTCAATAAACTGACGGAGGTGGCCAAGGCGCGTGGCGGTCCGGCCATGCCGGCCAGTAACCCGCCGACCTGGAGCAAGAGTTCGGAAAGCATGTCGCGTTATGCCATTTACACCGGCGACAACACAGTGGCGAGTGGTACCAATAAGAAAGACGGGACCTTCTTTGCCAACCTCGACAACCAGTATGTGCGCACCTTTATCAACCGTAAGCACGGCGAGGTTTTCGTAATCCGCGCCAAAGCACCAACTACGCCAAAGACCTATAACGGCAACACCAAGTTTGAAGATGGTGATCTGCGCTACTGGTCGTGGTGCTCTCAGCAGGGCTACGCATCTGGTCGGGTCAATAAGTGTCTGTTCGATGAGCAGATTCCGGTGGACGCTAACGGCTACTACACCTTGGTACTTAGTCGCGAAAGTGACCGCCCACGCAATGCAATCAACGAGTGTGGTGTGTCCTGGTTGCCAATCGCGGATGTGGGCGACGGTACCGGTGATCCGGATCTGAGTTTCCTGGTTCTGCGCAACATGCTGGGCCGTGGTGAGTTCAAACACGCAGTGCAGAATATTAAGTCGCAAGAAACTATCCAGCAGGATATGGGCGACTACTTCCCGCGTGCTCGCTACACCACAGTTTCTTCGTTCGAGACGGCAGTTCCTTGCCAAGTAGAGAAACGTTAAGTGGCTTAAAACAATATAGCTTCTTGGTCGTCGGCGGGGTTCCTGATGTTTCCAGAGCCCTGTCGCGATTAGGCTGGCTGGCGATTAATTTAATTTTTTCGTGGATAATTAAAGCTTTCAAGTTGCTTGTTTTTTATTGCTGTTTTTTACGCGTAAAGATTTTTAATTTGAAATGAAAAAGCTGTTGGTAGTTGTCGATTACTTAATTCGTCACATAGCTCTAATGGTGTCTGGATTTTCGGTGAGACCTTGTGGGGTTAGTGATGGCTATTTCAGGTAAGTGTTCAAATGACGCATTTGGCGCTCGCTGGTAATAATGCTATTGGCAGCCGCTAGAGATATGTTTGATTCGTGTTTTTATAAGCAGCAAATTAATCTGGTGCGATATCCATAATCGCCGATTAAATAGAAGTAAATATAATAAAAATAGGAGGCTGTTTCGTGAGATTTGAAAGAAGTGAGTCCGGCCTGATTAATCCGTTGTTGTTGAAGATGACAGCTTGCATAACCCCGCTAGCGCTCATGATTTCACTGCAGGCTCAGGCGGGTGAGTTTGCATTAGGTGAAATCACGGGGCGCGCCAACGGTAGCATCAGTGTGGGTGGAATCTGGAATGCTGAGAAACCCGATTCAAACCTGATTTTTCAGGGTAATGCTGATCATATCGGCTACGGCTCGGCTGGTGAGTTCAACCCTTCAGGTGCGCGTAACGGTGATGACGGCCGCCTGAATTTTCGTAAGCGCAATTTGGTGTCTTCACCGATCACCCTATTGGCGGAAACCGAGTTGAACTGGCGTAATTATGGGGTCTTTCTGCGCGGTAAGGCCTGGTACGACTACACCTTGAACAACCGTGAGGTCGACCATGGCCATTCAGCCAATGGTTACCAGGTGGGTGCCAAGCTCAACGATAGCGGCTTCGACGATCTGGCCAAGTTCCAAGGCGTTGCCTTGCTGGATGCCTATGTATTTGGTGACTTCGAAGTCGGCGAGCGACCGTTGCACTTACGCGGCGGTAATCAGGTAATTAACTGGGGCGAGGGGTTGTTCTTCCAGAATGGCCTCAACTCGATCAACCCAGTGGATCTTGCCGCGTTACGCCGCCCGGGCTCTCAGTTGAAGGAAGCTCTACTCCCGGTGCCACTGCTCTTCGCCAACTTCGGTATCACCGACAGCCTCAACCTTGAGGTGTTTTACCAGTTGCAATGGCGTGAGACCGTTCTGGAAGGTTGCGGTACCTACTTTGCTAGCAACGACTTGATCCAGGATGGATGTTTCGGCTTGGCCAGGGGCGGTATTGCTGCCAATGTCATCAACCTAAGCTGCAGCCCTGCCCAAGGCAAGCCCCCCGAAGCAGCCAGCCGCCATGGCCGTCGGGCGATGACCAGGCCTCTGCCGCTCAATCAGGCGGTCTAGCTGGGCTGGCGGTGATGTGATCATCGTCTGTTCCGGCTGTCTAGGCGAGATTTCTCGTTCTCCGGACGAGCCTATGCCGACCGCTTGTGGCCAGCTTTTTTGCACGGAGGTTGGGCGGTGGTGTTTCTTCAGCGCGTCGGTTTGTAGCCCTCACAACCTCGGCTGGCTGCGCGTTTGCGTTGGCGCGCAAAGCTACGGCCTGAGCGTACGGCACTGAGGCTTTTAGCCATCAAGGCCAGCACATTGCTCAGCCCCTGAGCACAGTGCCGCACCAGCAGCTCGACCAGGGTATTTTTGAGCCGTGACACGCCTTGGGTGAAGTTGACTTTCCATCGCAGCTTGCGACCTTTGTGGCGCTGTTCGATGACCGGCTGTAGCAGGTGCTGCATCAACAGCGCCAGGTTCTTCAACAGTTGAGCGGCATGAAAGTCCTGCTTTACAGCGGTCACGCTGCGGCCGCTGAAGTTGTCCAGCGTCAGGGTTTGTTTGAGGCGACGGAAATCGGTTTCGATGCCCCAGCGGCGGTGGTAAAGCTCGGCAAACACCTCAGCGGGAAAGGCTTCTCGATCCAGCAGCGAGGTCAGCAATACTTCGCTTTCGCCGTTGGCCAACTCGACCCGGATCAGTCTCAGCTCGATCTGGCTGGCAGGATCAACGCCAGCCTCGGAGCAGAACAGACGTGCTTCAGGATGGTTGGCCACGAAAAGCTGTGTGTCTTCAACTTGGCCAGAGTGTAGAAACGCTTTGACCTGGGCGTTATAGCCACAGGGCAGGCGCATCAGAAAGTGCCGCTGTTGCTGCGCGAACAGCGCGAATAACCAGTGCCCAGGGTAACCACGGTCAAACAGCGTCAGGCTGTCAGCCGGCAGGTGCTCAAGGTGCAGATGGGCACAGTCGCGCTCGCCGACGGTCAGGGGCACGATCAGGCTATGCAAGGTTTGACCGTCAGCGACTTCGTAGAGTGTGGACAAGCGAGCCATGGGAAAGCCAGAGTGACTGCCAAAGAAGGTCGCCATGGTCGACTCCAGGGGTAAATGCACGGTCGAGCCATCCACCGCGAGCACCCTCAGCCCACGCCACTTCTGACGCAGCCCGAAGCAGTCAATTTGTTGCTGCAGGAGGCGATTGAGACTTTCAAATACCTCGGGGTTGAGCTTTTTGCGCGCTTTGCAGAAGGCCTGCGCAGTGACCATTTGCGTCTCAGTCGACGCCTGATTGAGTACGCGATAGAACTGATCGAGTTCGGTTTGCAGGGCCGTGCGCGGCTGATTGAGCAGGAACAGGACGAGGTTCTTGAAGGTGAGCTGGCGTCGGCGGGTAAAGTCTTGAGGATTCTGGCGGTGGGCGGCGATGAAGGCGGGACAATCGAGCGGGCTGGTTATTTTTTGTACAATTTTCAAGCCAGGGTTTGGCTGGCGGTGTCAAGCGATGCGGTATAGGTAGTCAAAAGGGCTTCTCCCATGCACTGATTTGAGCGCTAATTATATGATATTTATGGATAATTTCCAAAGTTGATGACATTGGTATTGCTGCCAACCCTAATGATGAGGCTGGTTATGCCAAGGGCCTCTATGTGCATCGGCTGGAGGACGACGAGCCATCTGACAGCGGTCAGTTTGGTATGGCCATGCGCTATTTCGCCGACAGCATAAGCACCGAGTTCGGCGCCTATGCCATGAATATCCATTCGCGCACCCCGCAGAACCGCGCGCGCACCGACTTGCGCCCTGCGGTTGGAGCGGGCTGGATCGCAGGTCAGGAGGCCACCAACGCCAAGTATTTCATGGCCTTCCCCGAGGACGTCCGCATCTTCGGTCTTAGTTTTTCCACCAGCCTCCTGGGTGCCTCAGTGTTCGGCGAGTACAGCTACCGTCCGAATCAGCCCGTGGGGCTTTCCCTCGGCGACACCATCCCGAGCACCTTCGGCAATCCCAATCTACTCATTCCCGGTGCACCGCTGGCAGGGGAGATGAAGGCTGCCGCCCCCGGCTCGCTGATCAATGGTTATGACCGCCTGGAGGTGTCGCAGCTGTCACTTGGGTTTATTAAGAGCTTCCCCCGAGTGTTGGGCGCGGATGGTCTTGATGTAACCGGTGAGGTCGCGATGAAGTACATGCATGACTTGCCGGCGCTGAGTGAGCGTCGTTACGGGAAAACCGAGGCATACGGCAGCAACATGGCTGATGGCCAGGGGATTGGTTCGCCAGGCTGCAACGCTGGGGTGCCAGAGCAAAGTTACAAAAAAATCGGTTGTAGCCGTGACGGCTTTGTCACGGACCTTTCCTGGGGCTATCGCCTGCGTGCCCAGTTGAATTATTCGGGTTTGCTGGCCGGGGTCAACGTATCGCCATTTATGACCTTCGGTCAGGACGTAAAGGGCTGGTCCCACGACGGTAACTTCGTCGAAGACCGACTGCTGGGTTCGCTGGGGGTAAGGGCTAGCTACAAGCAAAACTATTCGGCCGAACTGTCCTGGTCTGGTACCGGTAATACGCCGCTCGTAGTGACCGACCGTGATTTCGTCGCGTTCAACCTGCGCATGGGCTTCTGATCTCGAGGTAATCCAATGAACAAGAATCTTCTCTCCGCTGCCATTCTCGGCACCCTTCTCAGCCTAACCAGTGCAACGGCCCTGGCCAAGCTGGATGCCAGTGAAATTGCCCGCTTGGGCCAAGACCTGACGCCCACCGGCGCCGAGCAAGCGGGCAATGCCGACGGCAGCATTCCTGCCTGGAGCGGTGGCCTTACCCAGCCGCCGGCCGGTTACAGTGCGGCCAAGGGTTATATCGATCCCTTCGCGAATGAACAACCGTTGTACACCGTTACAGCGGCCAACATGGCGCAATATGCCGACCGGTTGATGCCAGGGTACAAGGCGCTGCTGGCGAAGTTTCCCAGCTACAAGCTGAACGTCTATCCGAGTCATCGCACTGCTGCGCTGCCCCAGCACGAGTACGAGCTGATCCGCGAAGAGGCCGCTAAGCTCGAGCTTAACGGCGATAGCATGGTCAACTATCAGAAAACCTCGGTGCCTTTTCCTATTCCCAAGTCGGGTCTGGAGGCCATGTGGAACCACCTGACGCGCTATCGTACCGGTGGCTTTCTCGATTACCCGACTGAAATGGTGGTGCAGGCCAACGGCTCATTTACTCCGGTGCGCCGAATGCGAAAATTTGCCATGGCCTCAAGCATGACCAACCCGGAGCCGAACCGGCTGTACTATTTCTGGAATAGCGTTACCTCCCCAGAAAGTATCGCCGGCAGCCAGACTCTGGTGCATGAGCCACTCGACCAAACCAAGGAGTCCCGGCTGGCCTGGCAGTACAACCCAGGGCAGCGGCGCGTGCTGCGCGCGCCCGAGTTCTCTTATGACACGCCGCCAGGTGCCTCCGATGGCTTGCGTACCAACGACTCAGCTGACATGTACAACGGCGCGCCCGACAAGTACGACTGGAAGCTGGTAGGCAAAAAAGAAATGCTTGTGCCTTACAACACTTACAAGCTGGCCGATACTTCGCTGAAGTACGAGCAGATCATTCAGCCCAACCACTTCAACCAGGACCTACTGCGCTACGAGCCACATCGCGTCTGGGTGGTCGAGGCCACGCTGAAGCCGGGTGAGCGGCATATCTACGCCAAGCGGGTCTTCTATCTCGACGAGGACAGCTGGAGCATCCTGGCCTCGGACATTTATGACAGTCGTGGCGAACTTTGGCGCTTTCATGAGGCCCACGCGTTGCAGCGCTACGACATTTTGTCCAGTTTTCATATAAGTGAGGTTTCCTACGACCTGCAGGCACGCCGTTACCTAGTGGTTAACCTGCAGAACCAGGAGATCCCAATCAAGTTCAACGTTCCGGCGAACTTGAAAGATTTTAGTCCCTCGGCTCTGCGTCGCAGCGGCCGCTGATTAACTGTTTACTCCGTGGTCTTTGGGTGGAAAGCGGTTAGCGCTTTCCCCCTTTTTTACTTTCTGAGACGCTGGCCATGAAAAAATACAACCAACCAGCGCTGAGGTTGCTCTGCCTGTTGTCTGTCGGCCTGGCGGCCTTGCCGCTCAGCGCCGCGCCACTGGTCGATCGCCTTGAGCGCGCCGCCCGAATTTCCCCCTTAGCCAGCGAGTCGCCCCTCACCGATGGGCAGTTGGTCGGCGATTATCTGGTGACGGTGGGGGGCAGCGGCCACGTGCTGTTGCGCTCGCCCTCCGGCGAGATCCAGCAGGCACAAGTGCCGGTCGATGTTCTGCTGACCTCGGTGCATTTCCCCGATGCCAACAACGGCTGGGCCGTCGGCCATGACGGTGTGGTCCTGCATAGCACCGATGGCGGCAAGACCTGGAGCAAGCAACTCGACGGCAGTGCCATAAGCGCTTTGATGTTGAAGTGGGCCGAGGCCGAGATGGCGCGTTTGGAATTAGCCAGTGCGGCGGCGCCAGACGACGAGGCGCTGCATACCGAGTTGGAGAATGTCATCTTCGCCTTCGATGATGCTAAAGCCGGTATCGAGTCAGGCCCGGCACGCCCGCTGCTGGATGTGTGGTTCCGCGATGCGCAGCAAGGCTGGGCGGTTGGTGCCTATGGGATCCTTGTGCATACCCGCGATGGCGGGAAAAGCTGGGAATTTGTCTCGACCCTGGAAAACCCCGAGCGTTTGCACTTCAATGCGGTCCTCGGTCTGCGCGACGGCAGTCTAGTGGTCGCCGGCGAAGGCGGGCGTCTGTACCGCTCTAGTGATGACGGCCAGCACTGGACAGTGATCACGCCAATGAGCCCGGCCTCGCTGTACAAACTGCAGCAGCTGAGCGATGGCCGCCTACTGGCCTTGGGCTTCGGCGGTACCTTGCTGGCCAGCCAGGATCAGGGCCTGAGCTGGCAGGTCATCCCGCTGCCGGTGCGCGCGGGTCTGTACGGCGCCGCACAACTGGCGGACGGCAGCTTGCTGCTGACCGGGCAAGGTGGCGTGGTGCTGTACAGCACCGATGGCCAGCAGTTCAAAGTTTGGCAGGCGGCCGCTAAGGCGCCTTGGCTCGGCGTGGCGCAAGTGTCTGCCGAGCAACTGGCGCTGATTGGTAGCGCCGGCCTCATCACCATGCCCTTGGCAGAGCTCAAGGAGCAGCTGCAATGAATGCCAAACTGAACGACGGGTCTAGCCCGCAACTTGAGACCAGCGCTTTGCAGCGGCTGGTTGGTTTCACCGAACGTGCACTGTTTCGCAATCGCGTGGTGGTGCTTCTGTTCTTCTTGGTCCTTTCGCTGTTGCTCGGCTACCAGGCCCTGGGCTTGCGCCCAGACGCCAGCTTCAGCCGGATGATCCCGACCGGCCACCCGTTTATCCAGAACTACCTGCAGTTTGAGAGCGTGCTCCGGCCGCAGAGTAACGTGCTGCGCGTGGTGGTGGAAAACCCCAAGGGCGACATTGTCAGCAAGGAGTTCCTTGAGACTCTGCGCGAGGTCAACGATAGGATTTTCTACATCCCTGGCGTCGATCGCGGCAATTTGAAATCGCTGTGGACCCCTAACGCGCTCTGGGCTGAAGTCACCACCGAAGGCTTGCGCGCCGGCCGGGTGATTCCCGACACCTACGACGGGAGCCCAGAGGCGTTGGCACAGGTGCGGCAGAACATCCAGCGCGCCAACATGCTCGGCAGCTTCGTCGCCAACGACTTCAAGTCGGCGGTGATCCGGGTGCCACTGCTGGAGATGAACCCAGAGACCGGCGAGCCGCTGGACTACGGTGCCTTTACCCAAGCGCTGGAAAAGCAGGTGCGCGAGCATTTCGGTGTACAGGGCGTGAATATCCGCGTGATCGGCTTCGCCCAGATCATCGGTGATCTGCTGGCCGCTGCCACCGACATCGCGCTGTTCTTCGCTATCACAGTCGGCCTGATTAGCCTGATGCTCTATCTCTATTGCCGCTGCTGGCGCAGTACCGCAGTAACCGTGGTGACTTGCCTGCTCACCGTGGCTTGTCAGCTTGGCCTGTTGCACCTTTTCGGTTTCGGTCTGGACCCATACTCGATCTTGGTGCCGTTCCTGATCTTCGCCATAGGCATCAGCCACGCGGTGCAGAACATTAACCTGATGATGAGCGCGATGGGGCATGGCGCCACGCCGCTGGTTGCCGCGCAACACACCTTCCGCGCCCTATTCATTCCTGGCACCACGGCGCTGCTGGCCGATGCGGTGGGGTTTATCACCTTGTTGGTGATCGACATTGGTGTGATCCAGCAGCTGGCAATCACCGCCAGCATTGGCGTGTTCGTCGCCATTTTTACCAAGATGTTCCTGCTGCCGGTGCTGATGTCCTACGCCGGCATCAGTCCGCGCGGCTTGCGTGAGCAGGAAAAGCGAGCCAATTCGTCCTGGCCTATCTTCCGCCGCCTGTCGGCCGTGGTCGAACCGCGCGTGGCGCTGCCGCTGATCGCCCTCAGCGTGATGCTGCTCGGCGTCGGCTACTACGCCCGTCAAGATCTGAAAATTGGAGACCTGGACAAGGGCGCACCGGAGTTCCGTCCGGAAGCGCGCTACAACCAGGACAACGCTTACTTGCTCAAGCACTACAGCACCAGCACTGATGTTTATGTAGTGATGTTCAAGACACCGGCTGAACAGTGCGCACGCTTCGCCGCTGCCGACCTGGCCAACCAGTTCGAACAGAGCATGCGTGAAGTCAAAGGTGTGGAATCGGTGCAGTCGCTCTATCGCACCATGCGCTTCAACATCCTTGCGCGCAATGAGGGCAACCCGAAGTGGGCCGAACTGTCGCGCGATCAGTTCGTGATGAACAATGCCCGCTCAGGTGTCGCTGCCGAGTTCGTCGACCCCAACTGCAGCGTGGCGCCAATCAGCCTGTATCTGAGTGACCACAAGGCCGAGACGCTGACCCGGGTGGTCAGCGCGGTCGAGGCCTTCAGCAAGCAGTACGACACAGGAGACTTCGAGATCCTCCAGGCGGCAGGTAATGCCGGCATTGAGGCGGCGACTAACATCGTCATCGAGCAGTCCGAGAAGCTGATGCTGCTCCTGGTGTTTGTGATCATCTCGCTAGTGGTCTGGTGGGAGTTTAATTCGATCAAAGTGACCATCGCCTTGATGGCGCCGCTGTACCTGTCAACCGTGCTGTGCGAAGCGGTGATGGCGCAGATGGGCCTGGGAGTGAAGATCGCCACGCTACCGGTGATTGCCCTCGGCGTCGGCATCGGTGTCGACTATGGCATCTACCTGTACAGTCGCATGGAAGGCTTTCTGCACCAGGGCCTGAAATTCCGTGCGGCGTTCTTTGAAGCGTTGAAAACTACCGGCACCTCGGTGGCCTTCACTGGCATCACTCTGGCCATGGGTGTAGCCACCTGGTCGTTCTCGGCACTGAAGTTCCAGGCCGACATGGGCCTGCTGCTGGTGTTGCTCTTCATCTGGAACATGGTAGGTGCACTGGTTTTGTTGCCGGCCATCGCCTCGATGCTGATGTGCAATAAAGAAACTCGCTGAAACTGAAAGCCTCTAGCTTTAGGACATGTTAGAGGCTCGCTTATGGTGCTTCGGAAGCAGCTGTAGCGCGCTATTTTTCGCCATCCCCTGGACATTGTCCTTCGCGCAGGGGATTCGCCCGACGACGCTCAAACCACCTGTTGAGGAGATGCTGATTTCGAGCTCTCCTCCTATCGCCAGCATGCGCGAGCGCATGCTGGCGATCCCTTGGCCTTCATTGAGATTCAGCGGGTGCCTGTTGCTGCAGCCGCTGTCCACCACAGCGAACGAAATCCCATCCCGTTCTTGGCGCAATGTAACTTTCGCCGTTGCCCCTGCTCCTGCATGTTTAGCTGCGTTCTGTAGGGCTTCGACACAGCAGAAGTAAATTGCTCGTTCGGCGAGCGGGCTTTCGCGTCTCGGTGCTTGAAAGTCCGTGACTACTGGCAAGCCCGCATTATTGGCGGCCTCTCCCAAGGCTGCTGCCAGTCCTCGCTCAGCCAGTAGTGGCGGAGTAAGGCCATGTGCCAGCGTACGCAGTTCGGTGATGGCGGCATCAATGTCCGTTGCCATTTCCACTAGCAGTGCATCCGCTCGGCTCGGATCGCTATCGACCAGGCGTCTGGTCACGCTGATCTTCATACGCAGCGCGAGTAAGCGTTGCTGTGCACCATCGTGTAGGTCTTGTTCAAGCCGGCGGCGCTCCTCTTCCGCGACAGTTTCAGAATGGGCATGGGCACCGGCCAAGGCAGATTCGAATTGCCAATTGACGATGGCGTTATGGATCGAGCTAACAACTGCCTCCAGCAACATCGGCTCTTCCAACAAGGCGCGGTTATGAATCAGGATTGCGCTAGGTTGGTCATTGAGGTCATGCAGTACGCGTACGGCTTGCTCCTTGGCACTTGGTTCGGGTAACGGCACGACTTGTTGGGATGAGTTAATCCAGCGCCCAGTGTTTGGCTCCCAAATACCTAGCTCCAGTGATGGGTCATCCAGAGCATTCGCCATCATGGTTTTCAGGCCTTGCAGGTTCGGCCGGCGCCTTAATCCGGTCACTAACCGATGTAGCGCTTGGGCGGTGTAGAGCCGGCTGCGCAGCAAGCCCAAGGCAATAGCTAACGGAACGGCCCAGAAGGTAAAGGTAAGCAACAACAAGCCAGTCCCGGTTGTCAGGAAAAACGCCATGCATAGCGTGCGGGCGACAGAGGCGAGTAGTACGGGGGCGAGCGAGCGACGCATCAGTGTGGAGGCCTGTCGCAGTCGCTGTAGCAAGTACAGGCTGGTCGCGATCAGGATGCCTGTGTTGACGATGCGAAAGGCATTCAGCAGGAGGTTGGACCAGGTAGGGTGGTCGGCAATAAACAGTAAATTGTCCTGGCACACGTCAGTGCAGGAGGGCAGTGGGCCGAAGCGCGGCACGTGCGGAGTCAGCATCACGCTGGGTAGCCATAGCAAGGCAATAGCAGCGATAGCTGCGCCAATCAGCATACCCTCACGTCGGTCGGTGATGCGCCCAGTCGGGAAGGTCAGCACCACCCACACCAGCAGCGCTTCAGCACAGGGGCGAACGGTTCTGCCAATCGTATAGAGCAGATCATTGGTCGAATAAATTAGGGGATGAAGCGCGTAAGCTACAGCGAGCATTCCGAGCAATATCCAGAGCGGGCGTTGTGGGTAGCGGGCGCGCACGGTCATCGCCACGCCGGAAACCAACATCACGCCAACGCCGGCCATCAAGGCGTCGATTATTCGTGTCGAGCCCGCGCCTGTCGCCATGATCCCGGCAACTATGGTTACCGTGCCTCCACCGAGGATAGCGAGCCAGGGTTTTAGGCTTTTCATTGGCCGTTACGTGATAAATAAAGCAGCGTCGCTTGTACCCGGCGGCTGATGCTTTCGTCGTTGGCCAAGCCAAGGCGGCCGAAAATCTCGCTTATATGTTTTTCCACCGCCCGCTGGGTTACTCCCCTGTCGCGCGCAATGGCAAGGTTGCTCTTACCTGTCGCAAGGTCGGCCATGATTTCCCGCTGGCGTGGTGTTAGCTCTTCTAAGGGGGAGCGCTGGTGCTTGCGCGACAGCAGGGATTCAATTAGTTGCGTATCAATTCGACACTCACCAGTTGCAACCGCATGAATGGTAGACACCAGATGATCGAGGTCGTGAATACGATCCTTTAACAGGTATCCACGCCCAGATGCCCCTTTCTCCAGTAGCTCGGTTGCATACTGTGAGCTGCCATGTTGGCTCAGCACGATTACGCCTATATCCGGATGGCTCTGGCGCAGATGTTCTGCTACTCGCATGCCCTCATCCGTTTGCGTAGGCGGCATGCGGATGTCTGTCATGACAACCTGTGGTGGATTTGCTTCTACCGCTGCAAGCAGCGCGGTTGGGTCAGCATAAAGCCCGACTACACGAACTCTTGGAGACTGGGCAAGAATCTGCGACAAGCCCTCGCGAATAAGGTAGCTATCGTCGGCAATTGCCACGCTGATAGGAGGTGCCGAAAAAGTGACATTGTCAGAACTGTGCATCGCGTTCATGAAGTTAAACGACCAGTATTATTGTAGGTATTTGGTTGATCCTATCAGATGCCTGAAGATGCTCTATGAAAAGCATAATGTCTGCTTTTTTCCCGCATCTTCCTGTCACGGCCGGCAGAGAGCGGCCAGAAGCGGAACTTGCTGAAAGCGCCTTAACTACGTCAAATTGACCAGACGCCATCAATGATGAACGCTAAGCAGCGCCAGCAAGATCCCGACGCTAAGTCAAATGCTAGAGCCGGAATAGCAATTGGATCTCAACCTATCTGCGGTGATTTCAAAGTGCCACCCTTCGTGATAAAAGCGATTGGACCACTACGCGATCCCAAGGAAGGCATATGGCACTTAGATTCCCCAACCACCCTTACTACATTCCGATCATTAAGTGGCAGTCCTGGGAGCAGAGAGCTCTGCTTCAGACTCGGGGAGACGTTAAGCCCTACGTTCGCCCCTGCATCGAGGTCCGTCACTCGAATCAACACAGCAGCCTGGTAGGGAATTTCCAAACAGCTTGGGGAGCCCCTGCATTGGTAGATTATGCGAATCCCGAAGGGCGGCTCGTTGGCATTCGTCCTTTAGAATTTGAGGCGTTCCTTCAGATCGCAAAAGCTAACGGCTTTCCAACTCTTCCAGTTATCAATCCGTTAGATGCCCCTCTGCTACGCCCTGCGCTACTTGGTCTAGTGCAATCCTTCCCTGAGATTTTCCTACGCTTACGTATCAGTGGATTAACAGTTAATGCTGAGCACTACACCCAGACGATGATGGCCGCACAGGTACTATCAAGGCCTGGCAACCGTATTCATCTTATGGTCGATCTAGGTGTTACTCCCGCTTGGGAAGCCGCAGAGGTACCCGCCTTTACAGGCATGATGGCGGCGTTCAAGAACGCAGGGTTTTCCCAAATTCATGTGGCATCAGGTGCGTTCCCCGAGAGTCTTGCGGCCGTAAAAACGGTAGCTAACTTGCCACGCCGAGACTGGTCTCTATGGGCCGCGCTGAATACCAACGCTCCCGGACTGCTTCTCGGATATTCAGACTATGGGACGATATCTCCGCGCTGGACTGAGGAGACACTAACTCGCCGCGGCGGCCGTGTTGCCATTCGCTATGCAAGGAACCTTGACTGGTTGGTGTTGCGAGCTGACGGAAGCAAGTCAGAGCATTCAGTTGCTATCTCGACTTTGATGGTGACCGTGCATGCAGCCTCCTTCAAAGGCCGAGAGTATTCCTATGGGGACGAATTAATTGCAGATCGAGCGAATCCGGCAATCAAAAAGAAGAATGCAGGCCTCTTCCACTTCACTGAAGGTTGGTGTCATCACCTTGCGACGGTGATTAAGGAACAGTACTAGGCCGGGCAGGCTGAAAATTGAGGTGTAGCTTCCTCGACCCGTTTGAGGAGGTAGTCCCGAACATTGTTCTTGAGCTCGGGAAGTGTGAGCAGCTCTGCGATATATGCCTGAATGAGATATAGGCTCTTGCTCTTCCAGCCTCGAACCTTACCCATTTCGGTCAAGAGGTGAAGCGCCTCGTCTCGCTTGAGTAGGGAGGCAAGCACCTCAGGTTCGTGGCGCTTATTAGGTCTTGCGGCCCGAACATGCTTAAACCCCGCCTCAGGCACCTCAGGGACAAGGATGATCCCCCACCACGGCGGCAACAAGGGAAGCGCGTTTTTCAGATGGCATTCCGCAGTCACTAACGTGATGCGATCAAAAACTCGAGCGTAACGGGATCCTTGACCGATAAGGCGCTTCAAGGAGTCGGCCTCACTCTTAATCTCATAGCAATGCATATCGTAGATGTGGACAAGGTCTGCACGAACCTCACCGCCACTAAGCTGTAGCTCCTCCAGGAACAAGCCAGGGTGGATACCCAACGAGGTATCCAAGTAGTGAGTGAGTGCTCGTTTGATCTCCGCTTCGCGCATTATCCAATTCTCGATGGCCGCCGGCGTCCTGCCGGACAGCTAGTCAGTTTATCTCATACGGCGATGGGTGGCTTGGGTAATGCCACCGACCACCAAAACCATGCATTTATGCTATTTTATACTTTATGAAATGCATGAAAAGCAAAACCAAAATCGTCGCAGAGCTCCTCGCTTTCTTTGCGTCCCACGGACAAAGGACGAGCACCTCAATAGCGAATGCCTCTGGATTAGGCCAGCCACAGATTCACCGCAACCTTTTTGGCAAGCCGAAGCGGGTTACAAAGACTCACCGGGAATTATGCATTTATGCAAAAATCTCGCTAGAGCTGGAATTGCCTGACCCTCGGACTTCAGATGTCTTGATGGATAGTTTGGCAAACGTGTGGGATGGCAGTGAGGAGCACGCTCGTCGCCTTGCTGAACTGCTCTTTGCCCACCGAAGGGCCTGCATGTGAAAATGATGCTGGAATCTAATGTTATGGGAGGGTGCTATGCATGACGCAACGACTCCAATAACAGTGAAGTCCGCCTTCGAAAGTCTTAAGGCTGCAGGATATCCGCGCCCTTATGTTGAGAGACTATTGCCCGATTGGTGGGATCACAGCCTCTTCAAGACCAGCGCTGGAGCCTTCCAATTTGCACTGTTGCTTAAGCAACGCTTGGGCTTGGTTGTAAATTTTGCCCAAGACGGCAGTCTTGCAATCGACGCGGCTACGCCCAACGCTCGATTCAAGCGAAGAAGAGGTACAGAGGAAGGGGCGCTAAACATAGCGGCCAGCCTTGGCATGGCGTTGGCTCGACTTTCAATTTTCAGTGCCGGAGCCCCATACAGCCCCTTACCCCCTGACCCGAATTATATCGGGCACCTAGTTCGCCAGATCTCGGGTACGAATAGCGTAGGTTTTGAAGGGCTTCTGGCGCTTTGCTGGGCTCAGGGCATTCCTGTGTTGTTTCTCAAGGATTTGCCCAAAACGTCGAAGCGGATGACAGGTATGGCCGTTAGCGTTCAAGGCAGACCCGCAATTGTTTTAGGATTTAATAGCCCCCAGCACGCTCGACAGTTGTTCGTCCTAGCACATGAACTCGCTCATATCGTATGCGGCCACGTCGGTGAAAATGGTGTTCTCATAGACGAGGACATTGCCGAAGTCACCGATGCCTTGGCCGGGAGTGACGCCACCAGGAAGGATGCGGAGGAGAAAGAGGCTGACTCTTTCGCTCTCGCACTTTTGAGGAACGGGCATACAAACGTGCTTAAAGCTATCGGACGACCAGACTCCGCAGCAGTACTAGCCTCGAATGCTGTCATAGCTGGAGAACAACTTGGAGTCGACCCCGGCCACCTAATTCTTTCCTACGCCAGAGAGAATGACGATTGGGCCCGAGCAAATCAGGCCTTGGGTTATATCGCAGACCCCAGAGGGGCGATCGAGGTGCTTAATCAGTGGTTCATGCAAAGTACCGATCTCGGAGCTCTTAGCGACGAGAATCGGGAGCACGTGCTAGCTATCCAAGGCTTCGGGTCAGTCACACGTGTACCTACTTGATAGCGACGCAGCCAAGTCCCTTTGTCAGTACTTGCTTCTAGACGAGCTTGCGCTCGCTCTTGAGTGCCCGCTCAGCGACTTCGCGATACTTCCACAGCTTCGTTTTCAGCTCAGGCTTAACAAACCCGACGCCGCCCTAAAGAAATTGGGATCACAAGACGCTGTTGTGACGGCTCAGCGGCTCGTCGAGGCTGCGACAGAGGTCCAAGTAGTCACCGACTCGGCTAATACGATCCTCGAGCTAAATCGGCCGGATATCGACAGCGGAGAAGCGATCTTGTTTGCGGCCGTAAGCCAAGACGAAGACGACGCCCTCATCACCGGCGATAAACGAGCCCTTATCGCCCTCTCTGAGATATCAGAAGTACCCATCGTAGATAGCCTCTGGGAAAAGATCATTACCCTTGAGGAAGCAATTTATTTGATTGTGCAGCGTTCGGGTTTCGACCTGGTTTCGCAAAGGATTCGGGCGAGACCCGACGTGAACGTGGCCCTCAGCGTAATTTTTGGTAGAGCTAACCCAAACAAAATCGGAGAGGTCCTCGAAGGACTCAACAGCTATATGAATCACCTTCAGTCGATCTCGCAGGGTAAATACCTGCTCCCGTACTGAAAGCCCCCAATTCCCTGGACGCTTTAGAGCGCACCCGGCTGGCCGACAGCTGCCGGTCATGAAGGGCAGAAATCGGCCAACAGCGGCCGTTTTAGAGTAGGGAAAATAAATCCCCTTTTCTGCTGTCTACGCTTCGCAGCGCCGGTTACCCGGTCACCACGCAAGACTCGCTTCCGGTCGGTGGCTAACCTTTACCGGGCGGGGGTCATACCCGCTGGGTTTCTTACGCCATTTCGTGACGGCTTGCGCCGTCATTCCCAGGCGACCAAGCTTTGCCTGGCGCACATAAATCAGTCCCCTTTTTCGTAAGCGTCCAGCCAAGTCACCTTCCGCAATCCCGCATTAAGGGCGATGGTGTCCGCGTATTTTTAAGCGGACGCGATAGCCCTTATCGCCGGGATTTCCATGCGCCAACGAAGCTCTTACCCCAAACCGTTCAAGGCCCAGGTTGTTCAGGAGTGCCTGCAACCTGGTGCGACCGTCTCCAGCGTGGCCATACGCCATGGCATCAACGCCAACGTCATTCGCAAGTGGCTACCGCTTTATCGGGATCAACTGCCAGCGGCGTTGCCGGCGTTCGTTCCTGCGAGGGTTACGCCCAAACGACCAGCTGAAGCAGCGGTGATTATCGAGCTACCGCTGGGCGCGCAATCGGTCACGGTGAAATGGCCAGCCTCCGATCCTGAAGGTTGCGCCCGCTTTGTCCGTGGGCTCGCCCAGTGATCCGCGTGGATAGTATCTGGCTCGCCACCGAGCCGATGGATATGCGTGCGGGTACTGAAACCGCGTTGGCCCGCGTGGTGGCGGTGTTCGGTGCGGCGAAGCCGCACTGCGCCTATCTGTTCGCCAATCGCCGCGCCAACCGCATGAAAGTTCTGGTGCATGACGGCGTGGGTATCTGGCTCGCCGCGCGGCGCTTGCACCAGGGCAAGTTTCATTGGCCAGGCATCCGGCACGGCTCGGAAGTCGAACTCGACACCGAGCAACTTCAGGCTTTGGTACTGGGGTTGCCCTGGCAGCGAGTCGGCACAGCCGGCACGATCACAGTGCTGTAGCACCTGCCATTAGCCCATCGGTTTATCTCCGCTGACCGCCTGCTCTGGCACAATCAGCGGCATGACTTCCTCGCCCAATCTCGACCAACTGACACCTGACCAGCTGCGCGCACTGGCCGCGCAGTTGCTCACGCAAGTCGATGCGATGGGCAAAAAGATCCACCGCGATCAAACAGTCATCGAGCAGCTCACCCACGAAATCGCATGGTTCAAACGGCACAAGTTCGCCAAGCGCAGCGAGCAGCTAAGCCCTGATCAGGGCAGCCTGCTTGATGACCTGCTCGACACCGACATCGCCGCCATCGAGGCCGAGCTGAAAGCCGTCAATCCTCCGGTTACCCCAGCCGAACCACGCCAACAACCCAAGCGCACACCGCTGCCACCGCAATTTCCGCGCACCGTGATCCGTCACGAGCCGGAGAACACCCAGTGCGCCTGCGGTTGCCAGCTTCAGCGCGTCGGCGAAGACGTCAGCGAAAAGCTCGACTACACGCCGGGCGTGTTCACCGTCGAACAGCACGTGCGTGGGAAATGGGCCTGCCGCCAATGCGAAACGCTGATCCAGGCGCCCGTGCCAGCCCAGGTGATCGACAAGGGGATCCCTACCGCCGGCCTGCTGGCTCACGTGATGGTGGCCAAGTTCGCCGACCACCTACCGCTGTACCGGCAGGAGAAGATCTTTGGCCGTGCCGGCCTGGCCATCGCTCGTTCGACACTGGCGCAGTGGGTCGGGCAAACCGGCGTGCAGCTCCAGCCCCTGGTCGATGCGCTGCGCGAAGCGGTGCTTGCCCAGCGCGTGATCCATGCCGACGAAACCCCGGTTTCGATGCTCGCGCCCGGCGAGAAGAAGACCCACCGTGCCTACGTCTGGGCCTACAGCACCACGCCCTTCGCCGATCTGAAGGCCGTGGTCTACGACTTCAGCCCCAGCCGTGCCGGCGAGCATGCGCGCAATTTTCTTGGCCAGTGGAATGGCAAGCTGGTCTGCGACGACTTCGCTGGCTACAAGGCCAGCTTCGAGCAAGGCATCACCGAAATCGGCTGCATGGCTCACGCCCGGCGCAAGTTCTTCGATCTGCACGCGGCGAACAAAAGCCAACTGGCCGAACAGGCGCTGCACTCTATCGCTGGGCTGTACGAAGTCGAACGCCAAGTGCGCGACATGAGCAATGGAGAACGCTGGCGAATACGGCAGGAAAAGGCTTCACCGCTCCTCGACGCACTACATGACTGGATGCTGGCCCAGCGTGATCTTGTGCCCAACGGCTCAGCCACGGCGAAAGCTTTGGATTACAGCCTCAAACGCTGGGTAGCGCTGACGCGCTACCTGGACGATGGCGCTGTGCCCATCGACAACAACCAAGTCGAGAACCAGATCCGCCCGTGGGCTCTAGGTCGCTCCAATTGGCTGTTTGCCGGGTCGCTACGCAGCGGCAAACGGGCGGCGGCAATCATGAGCCTGATCCAGTCGGCGCGGATGAATGGGCACGATCCGTATGCCTATCTCAAGGATGTGCTAACGCGACTGCCGACGCAGAAGGCCAGCGCTCTGGCCGAGCTGCTGCCGCACAACTGGGTATCCGTCGGCAAGGTGTAATGCCCGTTCGCTTACCCTTTTTCTCTTTGCGCAGCAATGGCGTCGATCCTTCGCGCCTGCAAACCTTTGGTGCAGGCTCCAGCTCGCCCATTGCCCCCAACGACACCGCCGAGGGTCGCGCCCAAAATCGCCGCGTTGAAATCAAACTGGTGCCCCGTAGCGGCGCTGTAGCTCAAGGGTAATGGTGCCTTGGTGCTCTTTTCGTCGGATGCCCAGCTATCTTTTAATGGGTTACGGGCGATTTGCAGTGGGCTCCAAAACCTGGCCTCAGGAGGTGCAAGCTCCCGTGGCACCGGCTTTGGACTGGGCAGACCAATACGCCGGCCCATAAGCCCATAAGGATCCCGGCCTCGGCCGGGTTCTTTATGCCCGCTTCGCGGGCTTGAGCCCAGAAGGGAGCGGCGTGCGCCGGATTCGCATCTGCCAGCCAGTACGCAGCCCGTTTGGAACTCAGTTGATCCGTCTTTTTCAACGGTTTAACAGCCAAATCAATACGTTCACAAGTACACTCGCCACCCTAGGGATGGTGAAGCATCCACGAGCGGTACTAGAATTTTCAGCTTTTCGGTGCCGCCGCACGAATTCAAGGGGCAAGCATGGATTACGAACAACTGCCGAGGGCCGCCTTGGTCCGTATGCTGCAGGAGCATGATGCGGCGCTTGCCGATGCTGGCAAGAATGGCATCGTTATGAGTTACACCGGGCGGGCTGCTCCCTGGCAGATCATCCGCCAGGTCAAGCCGAAGCTGCATCGTATTATCAAGAAAGTATCCTTTGGAGAGGAAACCGCCCAGTCAGAGAATGAGATCTGGGACGGTGAAAACCTTTCTGCGATGGTCACGCTCTATAAATATCGTGGTCAAGTTGATCTTGTAGTAACAGACCCGCCGTACAACACCGGCGAGGACTTCCGCTATAACGACAAGTGGGACAAGGATCCAAACGATCCAGATCTCGGCGATGTAGTTCCTAAAGATGATGGGTCCAAGCACAGCAAATGGTTGCGCTTCATGACACCCAGAATCTGGATGATGCGTGAGATGCTAACCCCAGGCGGGGTTATGGCTATCTGTATTGATCATAGGGAACTATTTAGACTTGGCATGCTCATGGACGAAATCTTCGGCGAAGAGAATCGCATTGGCATAATCAATTGGCAGAAAAGCTATTCACCTCGCAGTGATAATAAGGGGGCGGCGGCGAAAACTGAGTGCAACACCTGACCTTTCCGGTACGGTGCTGTCCCTATGTCTTATTCCGAACTCAGCGTTGAAGAGCGCGCCACCATTCAAATCGGTCATGCCCAAGGTTTCAGCCTGCGCGGGATTGCCTGCTTGATCAACCGATCCCCTTCGACCATCAGCCGGGAGCTGCGCCGCAATCGAGATGCCTGTGGCGGCTACTCGGCCCGCGTGGCCCAGCAGCAGATGCAGGCCCGCCGTCAGGTGTGTCGACCGAAGCAAAAGCTGTTGCCGGGTAGCGAGCGCTTCGAATTGGTGGCGCATATGCTGCGTGAGCGTTTGTCTCCCGAGCAGATTGCCGGCAAGCTGCGCAGCATGAATATTCCCAGCCTCAGAGATGCCTACGTCTGTCGCGAGACGATCTATAACGCGATCTATGCCTTGCCAGTCGGCGAGCTGCGTAAAGAGCTGATCATCTGCCTGCGCCAAAGCAAGACGATGCGCAGGCCGCGCTCTGGCGGCGTGGATCGGCGCGGTCAGATCCCTGAGAGGGTCAGTATTCATGTACGTCCGCCGGAGATCGAAGACCGACTGATGCCAGGGCATTGGGAAGGCGACCTGATCAAGGGCAAGGCCAACGCCTCGTCTGTAGGTACGCTGGTGGAGCGCACCAGTGGCTACCTGATGCTGGTGAAGATGAACGACGCGACGGCGACCTCGGCGATGGAAGGCTTCAGTGCAGCGCTCAATGGCATGCCGCTGGCGATGCGCAAGAGCATGACCTACGACCAGGGCCGAGAAATGGCGCGGCATGCTGAAATCACCCAGCAGACCGGGGTGGCGATTTACTTCTGCGACCCGCACAGCCCTTGGCAGCGCGGCAGTAACGAAAACATCAATGGCCTGATCCGCCAGTACCTGCCCAAAGGCACGGACTTGTCGGTGCATAGCCAGGAGGAACTGGATGCCATCGCACTGCAACTGAACATGCGCCCCCGTAAGCGCTTCGACTTCAAGTGTCCGATCGAGGTTATGGACGAGGTGATGCAGGAAGCTATGGCTATGCGGCATGATGCTCCAGCTTCAATTCAATAACCGTGTTGCACTCAGCTCCTGTAACCGCCCACTTTAATGTCAGGAAGCTTAAGCTCTTTTAGTGTTTTGGCTATTCTCTCTCCTCTTGGAAGACTGGTTGAAAGAGCCAGGAATATTTCCAATAACCCATTAAGTCAATCCCTCTACACTGGGCGCACCGATGAGTTTGGCCAAATAGAGTTTGCTTTACGAATGATGCAAGCTGAAACAGGCGCCATAGTAGGTCGCATAGGTGATGCATCAAATCGGCTTAGCGAACACACCCGAGGCCTACTAAAGGATATTGAGTCAAGCAATGTACTTACAGTTGAGCAGCAGGCAGAGACAGATCAAATAGCAACGGCAGTAAACCAAATGGCGGCAAGCATTCAAGAGGTTGCGAGCAATGCACAGCATGCTGCAGATGCGGCCGGAAGAGCAGACACTGAGACGGCATCTGGCCAGCGTCTGGTAGCCCACACAAGCCAGTCAATCACTGCCCTTGAAGGTGAAATTAGGCAAGCCGCTCAGGTTATTCATGAGCTTGAAGGTCAAAGTAACGAGATATCAAAAGTTCTTGACGTTATACGAGGGATCGCCGAGCAAACGAATTTGTTGGCACTCAACGCAGCAATTGAGGCCGCGCGTGCTGGTGAGCAGGGGCGTGGTTTTGCTGTTGTCGCCGATGAGGTTCGCAGTCTTGCTGCTCGCACACAGCAATCGACAACGGATATTCAAAGCATGATCAGCGCTCTACAAGAGCGAGCGCAATCCGCTGTTACAGTCATGGAGCAAAGTAGTCGGCAAGCGCACACGAGTGTAGCTCACGCAGAGGAAGCAGCTACAGCTCTTGATGGAATTGGCCAACGCGTTAACGAAATTACCGACATGAACGCGCAAATAGCGACTGCGGTCGAGCAGCAGGGAGCAGTAAGTGAAGACATAAACCGCAGTATTATCAATATACGCGATGCTGCTGATACCAATGTACAGACCGGGCAGAATAATTTGCAAAGTGCGAAATCTGTCGCTCAGTTAACTAGCGCTCTGAGCGAACTGGCAAAACAGTTTTGGGAAAAACGAGGATAACGCTTTTCAGTATCTCGACAGGGATAACTTACTTTACCATCGGTTATCCCTTTTAGCCGCACAAATTTTAGCCATGGCTTTTCAGGAAGTCAGGGCTATCAGAATGGCCTTAGAAAGCCTAGTCAAAGAGCTGTCACGAGAACACCGTTAGCTTAGCGTACGATTTTTTCCGAATTCTGCGGTTCCCCCGAGATGGGCCTGGACACGGGTGATAGATGCTGAATTAAGCCGTGTGACGGCAGGCTGTGCTGGGCTGCACGTCGGCATGGGCGTGCGTGGTCAGGACGCAAAAACACACTTGCCCGCAATGGCGGGCAAGTGTGTTTGCAGAGGGGGAGTGCGTTGTTGGTTATTGTTTGTTGCGACCGGCAATCACCACCAGGATCAGCGACGCCAGGATCAGGATCGAACTGATAGCGGCAATGGTCGGATCGATCTCGTCGCGCAGCGCCGTGAACATGCGCTTGGTCAGAGTCTGGTTGTCGCCGCCGGAGATGAACAGCGCCACCACAGTTTCATCCAGCGAGGTGATGAAGGCGAACAGTGTCGCCGAGACCACACTGGGCTTGATCTGCGGCAGGGTCACGGCCATGAAGGCGCGAAAGCGGTTCATGCCCAGGCTGCGCGCCACCATTTCCTGGGACATGTCGAAGTTACGCAGACCGGCCAGCAGCGCGATGATCACGTAGGGCAAGGCGAGCATGATGTGCGCCAGCACCAGGCCGGTCAGCGTGCTGATCAGGCCGACCCGGGCGTAAACGAAGAACACGCCGGCGGCGATCAGGATGATGGGCACCATCATCGGCAGCAGCAGGATGATCTGCAGCGTACGCACCACCTTCAGGCTGGAGTTGTTGATGGCGTAGGCGGCCGCCATACCAATCGGCAGGCTGATGGCCATGGTGAAAAATGCCGTGATCAGACTGACCCGCGCCGCCGACATCCACTCCACGCTGTTGAAGAACGCCTCGTACCAGTGGAAGGACCATTGCTTGGGAGGGAATTGCAGGAAGCGCGCCTCGGAGAACGACATGGGTACCACGATCAGCACCGGGATGATCAGGTACAGCAGGATCGCCGCGACCAGCACCGTGAACAGCACGTGGGACAGGCGAAGGTGACGCAGGTTGGCAAGCAGGTTCATTTAGCGCGCTCCCAGGATGCGTTCGATGGGGATGAAGCGATTGATGCCCCAGAAGATCAGGAACACCACAAACAGCAGCACCAGGCCGACTGCGCTGGCTGCGCCCCAGGCGTGATAGAGCTCGACGTTGCGTTGCACCAGCATCGACACCAGGATCGTGCGGCCACCGCCGAGCAGTTCCGGGGTGATGAAGAAGCCTAGGCAGATGACGAACACCAGGATGGAACCGGCCATGACCCCCGGCGCTGCCATCGGCAGGAAGACCCGGCGGAAGGTGTAGAAGGGTTTGGCGCCAAGGCTCTCGGACGCTTGCATGAGGTCCTGGGGGATTTTTTTCATCACCGAATACAGCGGCAGGACCATAAAGGGCAGCATGACGTGCAGGGTGCCGATTACCGTGCCAGTGGTGTTGTGCATCAGCGTCAGGGGTTGGTCGATGATGCCAAGGTCCATCAGCGTCTGATTGACCAGTCCGCGGCGTTGCAGGAGCACCAGCCAGGCATAGGCCCGCACCAGCACGCTGGTCCAGAACGGCAGGATCACGCAGATCAGAATCAGGTTGGCCCAGAAACCCTGCAGGCGCGAAGCGGCGTAGGCAATGGGGAAGCCCATGACGATCGACAGGATCGTCACCAGGAAACTGATCTTGAAGGTCAGGGCGAAGGTGTCCCAGTAAATGCTTTCCTGGAAAATCCGGATGTAGTTGGCCAGGGAAAACCCTTCCTCGGTCTGGACCGACTGAAAGGCCAGCCAGCACAGCGGCATGATCAACAGCACCACGACCATGACCAGCGCCGGGGTGAGCAGCAACAGCATGGAGGTGTGCTCCTTGCGTTCTTCACGGGCCAGGGCGTCTTCGCTGGTCATGGGCGGCTGGTGCTGCTGGTCGCTGGAGTCGGGCATGGATTTGGCGAGATAGGCGTTGGACATGATGACCTCTCGTCACTGCGCAGTGCTGGAGGGTATCCAGCACTGACGGGTAGCGCTGGCGGTGGCAGTCGTCCTGGCGGACAGCAGGGTGCGGTGCTCGGGTAATGTCATGTGAAGAACTCCCAATGGTGGGCAGGTACTTGAGGCGAGCGCGAGTTGTCTGCACAGGTCACTCTGCGGGACCCTCAGGCCTAATGTACCGGGATGCCAACGAATGAAGTGGACGCAATTGACCGGTGCGCAAGCGCTTTATGTCGAAATCGCGGGGGCAGACGGCATGTCCTGCGCCGAGGCCTCTGGCCTGCGGCGCAGCAACGGCCGATGGCTATTTTTTCTGGACGAAGGACAACCAGCGTTCTTCGGCCTTGACCCCGGCTTCGGAGGCCCACCATTGCGCCGAGAGCAGGGCCTGGCGCGAGATGTTGCCGGGTGCGGAAGGCAGCTTGGCCTCGCGCTCGGCCGGGATTACCCCGGTCTTGAAGGCTTCGGGGTTGAGCGGGCCGTAGTCGATGATCATCGGCAACGCCGCTTGCAGTTTGGCATCGATGGCCTCGTTGACGAATTTCATGGCGGCCACCTTGTGCGGCGAGCCTTTGAGGACGCACAACGAGTTGGTTTCCAGCACACCCTGGTTGTAGTCGAATGCCACGGGTGCGCCGGCGGCCTGTACGGCGGTGATACGGCCGTTCCAGGCCTGGATCATGTCCACTTCGCCGTCGCTGATCAGCTGCGCCGACTGCCCGCCGGACGTCCACCAGGTGGCGATGTCGGGCTTGATCTGCTCAAGCTTGCGGAAGGCGCGATCGACGTCCAGCGGATAGAGCTTGTCCATCGGCACGCCATCGGCCAGCAGCGCGATTTCCAGGGTTGGACGTGGCAGGTTACGTAGGGAGCGCTGGCCCGGGTATTTTTTGGTGTCCCAGAAGTCGGCCCAGGTCTTGGGTACGTCCGCGCCTTTGAACGCGTCCGTGCGATACGCCAGCACCGTGGAGTAGCTGATGTAGCCGACGCTGTATTCGTCCTTGAGGCTGTCGGGTATTTGCGCGGCATTGGGAATCAGCGCAAGGTCGAGCTTCTCGAACAGCCCTTCGGCTTCGCCACGGATGCAGTCGCCAGTGGGCAGGTCCACCACGTCCCAGGTGACCTTGCCGCTCTCGACCTGGGTCTTGATGATCGGGTAGGCCTTGGGCGAGCTGTCCTGTTTGAGCGTCAGACCGAGCTTTTTCGCCGCAGGCTCCAGGATCGCCTTGCTCTGGGCTTCCTGATAAGCACCGCCCTGGGATACGAACGTGATGTCCTCGGCCATGGCCTGGGTGGCGCTACCGATGAACAGGGCCAGACTCGCGAGTTGGAAAGCTGTAGTGCGCAATGTGCTCATGGAAAGACTCCGAATGGTTGGCAGATTTTCTTGGGCGAGCTGTAGGTTTTGTTGTCGGTCGCTCTGCGGGACCATGGAGGTCTAATGTACCGGCTTGTCCGTGAACGAAGCGGCTACAAATGCGCGGATGAAAAGTGGTTTATTGCGAAAATGCGAACGGGCACAGTATTTCGTGCGTCGGGTGCGGGCTTGCGCGCCTGTCGCGAGCAGCCCCGAAGCCCCCGGTAGGAGCGAGCATGCTCGCGATGGCGGTGTGTTGGGTGAGTCATAGCCAAGTCATTCAGCCCACCGTCATCCGCCTCACCACGCGCCGAATCATCGGCGCCGCCAGCACCACCACCGGCAACATCGATACCCACGACAGCGCCCACGCGTTCAACCAGCGGCCGGCAAAGGCCAGGTCGAGCGCATGGGGTGTGGTGGCGATGGCGGCCGCGACCGCGCAGGTCAGGCCGGATTGAACGACGCCGAAAACGAAATGCTCATAACGGGCGGGGATTTTCATCGGGGGTTCTCGAGAAAGAGCGGGGGGGCGCGATGCCCGGCCGCTCGGGCACGATCAAGCCGGTTGCAGTTGCGCGATAGTCTCTTCGGTGGTCCACAGCCCGTGGGCGAGGAAGCGGTAATTGATGATGGCCGCCAGGTAGCCGTCGCCATCCGGCAGGCGCGGGCCGGCGGTGGCGTCGCGTACCACGACTATTTCAAAGCCCTGTTCGAGCAGTTCGCGCAGGTGTGATTCCACGCAAAGGTTGGCCGCCATGCCGGCGAGGATGATCTGCGACACGCCTTTCTTGCGCAATTGCAGCGCCAGGTCGTTGGTTTCCGGGCCGTAGACCTTGTGCGGCGAGGCGATGATGGTCTCGCCGTCGAGAATGTACGGCTTGTAGATCTCGAGGAAATCGGCGCCGGAGCCTTCGAAGTTTTCCAGGGTGTTCGGTCCCTTGCGATCGAACATGCAGATGCTGTGCATGACCTTTTCCAGCGGACCGCCAAAATGCCAGTCGTGGTCGTGCGGGTAGTAATAGTGTGGCGACACGGCCACGGGCAGGTCGTGAGCCTTGAAGGCCTTGAACAGTTTTTCCAGGTTTTCGACGGTGTTGTTCTCGACGATGCTCTCACCGAACACCGCCCAACTGGCGCCGGCAGGGCTGAGGAAGTCGTTCTGTGGGTCGATGACCACCAGGGCGGCTTTGCTCAGGTCGAGCTTGAAACCAGTGGCAGGCAGTGCGGGTTCGGCGGGGTCGGCGTACAGATGGCTCATGACGATTTACCTCTTGGGTGCTTGCGTGGATGAGACGTGAATGTTGCTTTATATAAATGACCAGTCGTCTTATTAATGAGGAAAAAAAACTCACTCCAATAGCCGAGGCAAGACCATCGATACGAAACGCTGCAGAGGTGCACCGTCGCGCAGGACCTTGCCGCGCATGACCGCACCTTCCCAGCCTTCGACGATGACACTGGCCAGCGCTTCGGCGTCGTGAGTTTCAGAGAGTTCGCGGCGCTGCTGCGCTTCACGCAGGCAGCTCGCGAGCAAACCTTCCCAGCGCGCCAGCACATCGGCCAGACGCTTGCGGGTTTGTTCGCTGCCATTGGACATTTCCAGGGACAGGTTGCCAATCAGGCAACCCAGGCTGTATTCATGCTCGCCGTGCTCGAGCACCAGGGCCTGGAAGAACTGGCCGATGCGCTCCAGCGGCTTGACCCGGGCGTCGTAGAAGATCGGCCCGTGGCGGGTTTCGATCGAGGTCCAGTATTCCTCGAGGATCTCTGCCGCGAAGTCTTCCTTGCTGGCGAAGTAGTTGTAGAAAGAGCCCTTGGGAATCTCGGCAGCGGCGGTGATGTCCTGGACGCCGCAGCCGTTGAAGCCACGGTTGTGAACCACCTGGCGGCCAATCGACAGCAAACGGGATCTGACTTCGAGGTTGACCGGGCGAGCCATGACAGAGACATCCAGTGATGAGAAAGTTTTAATAAACTAACTGGTCATCTATGTTTCGTCAACAGTCGAATTGACTGCCAATCAGTCCGCCTGCGCCATCTCGATGTACTCGAGCATCTTCTCGTTGCCATCGAGAATGTCACGGCAGATGGCCGCCCGTGCCGCCGCGCCATCGCGGCGCTTGAGTGCGTCGAGCACTTCCCAGTGATGGTCGATGGCCATGCGCTCGTTGAAGTTGCCATAGGCACGGGCGATCAGTGGGCCGGTGCGCATCCACAGGCTATCGAGCAAACCCGCCAGCACCGGCATGCGCGCGATGGTGGTCAGCGCGTAGTGAAATTGCTGATTGCACTTGAGAGCGGCTTGCAAGTCCTGGGCGTTGATCGCGGCGATGTTGTTTTCGATGCAGGCTTGCAGGGGTCGTCTCAGAAAACGGAAAATAAAGCACGCTAAGCGTGCGTGGAGGCTGGCACCCAGCGGTACAGCGTCGGAATGGACACGCCGAGGTTCTTGGCCACGTCCTTGGGCGGCACCCCGCTGGCCAGCAGCTTCTTGGCCGACTCGATCTTGCTGTCGGTCATCTTCGGCTTGCGGCCGCCTTTGCGGCCGAGCTGCTTGGCGACTTCCAGCCCGGCGCGGGTGCGCTCGACGGTCAGCTCGCGCTCCATTTCGGCAAGGCTCGCCATGACGTGGAAGAAGAACCGCCCGGATGGTGTGCCGGTGTCGATGGAGTCGGTGAGGCTCCTGAACTGGACACCGTGCTTGTGCAGATCGCCGACCAGATCGACCAGTTGCTTGACCGACCGGCCCAGCCGGTCGAGCTTCCAGACGACCAAAGTATCGCCTTCGCGCAGCATTTCGAGCGTCTTGGCCAAGCCAGGCCGGTCTGCCCGCGTGCCACTCACCTTGTCCTCGAAGACCTTTTTACATCCGGCCTTGCTCAAGGCTTCGCGTTGCAGCTCCAGGTTCTGATCCTGCGTCGAGACGCGCGCATAGCCAATCAACATGGCTTGTCTCGCGCCCGGTCGATGCGTTCCTGCATCGCCTGCATCACTTCTTCGTGGGTGTACGATCTGGCGTTGGCGTCGGTGGCTTGCCGCAGGGCTTCCTCAACCTCGCGCGTCATCCGCTCGTAATCCTCCGGCCACAGCGCTTGCTCCATGCGCAGCGACGCCTGACCCAGCAGGTGCAGCAGGCTGAACAGCCGCATGTCGTTGGTGGCGACGATGCGCTCCCGAATCTGCTCCTGAATAGCTTCGCTAGCCCGATGCGCTTGTGGTGTGGCAGTCCCCTCGTAGTCAGCGGGGAATTCCGCTTCCTCGGCAATCCTTGCCCAGGCGCTGGCCAGCGCCTCGATGGTTGACGTGCTCATTTCCGCCGCTCCTGTGCTCTTTGGCGAATCAACCGGCCAAGGGGCCTCGACGCGAAAACCAGCAGCATCACGCCTATCGGATACCAGGTCGAGAAGACCACCAAGGCATCGAAGGCTGGCCGTCCGGTGTTGGTAGGCAGTACGGCGGTCACAGCCATCAACCCGCCGACCGTCCAGATGATGCGCCACACGTAGGGCATCACGCGGGGCACGTAGCCGTCATCGAAAGCGGTCTGGTAGTAGCGGCGCAGGCCGCGCTCGGCAAGCGCCTGGCGCTGCCGCTCCGACAGCGCATCCGTCCGGCCATACCAGCGCCGGAATGGTGGACAGCGCAGCAGCAAAGGGGTGAAGAGGATCATCACCGCCACGATCGCGACACCCCACGCCATGACGGCGCCGGCATCGGGCCGCTTGGCGTTCTCGATCACGGGCGCGAAGACGCCCGGAGCACCGATCATCCAGAACAGCGCAATGTGCTGATGGAAGGAGAGCTTCATTTGCTCATCCACTTGCGCAGCAGGCGCTTTTTCAGGGAGGCGCGTTCTTGCGGGTTGCGTCCCTTGTGATTGGCGATGCGATCCGCCGTGGCGGCCTGGCGCTTGACGGGCCAGTAGGAGCGGCCATCCTTGCCCATCGACCAGACGCTGCTGGCCTGGTTTTCCAGCAGGGGCAGATGGGCGCTCAGGGCTTCGGGCGACGCGCTGGTCAGCGCCGTGCGCTCACGGGTGCGCCAGCGCTGATGCCAGAGCTTCTTGTCCTCGCGCTCGCTGCCGCAGGTCGTGTGCCCGACGATGGGTGTTTTGCGGCGGCTGCGGCTCATAACGTAGTGGTCTCCAAGAACATTCAGGACTGATCCCAGGCGTCGATGGTCAAGACCTGATCGGCAGGACAGGCGGCTACGCGGTCGGGAACTGGATGGTGTTCAGTCTCATGCCGACCCCATTCGATTGATCGCGTCGCTTGCGGCACGCTGCGACGCAAGGAGGTTTGCGACCTGGTTTAGCAGCCGTGTCCGCTGCATGTCTGTTACCTATCTCCCCGACCGCTCATTGGACCAACTCCAGAGATTGGGCTCTATCGCTCAGCCAATACGAAACCGGCAGTGGCTGATGCCACAACCGAGACGAACACAAATGGCTCGGTACCTGTATTTCGCGCCCCGTGCACTTGGCCCGGTCTTGCCACGGCTATCTCACCTTCCCTGAGGGCACGAACAATCCCATTGCCCTGAAAGTAATCAGCCATTCCCGACAAAACAGTCCACGTGTCTTGGCCGTGAGGATGAATGTGAGCCGCAATTTCCTGCCCGGGATGGACATGCCAAACCACGATAATTGAGTCTCGGGTTTCAAGCACAACGGAACGAATAGGCTCGCCTTCGGACGGCTGAACATACTCGGCTACAGAAAATATTCTCGATTCAACAGTCATCGGAGATCCCTCTTTCACAGTGCCCCCAGACAGGCTGGATATGAGTTCTAACTCGAATTTGAACGGGAGGCTGGTCGTGCGGTCGTGCAGTTGCCGATGAGCGTGTCGGCTGCTGCCTCCTTGCCCACCAGCGAACTCACGTCCGTTGCGGCCATCCAGAAGGTCTTGCCCGAGCGCGGCTCATAGGTCGCGGGATCGAACACGCCAGAGGGGCCGAACATCGGCGGCTTGATTGGTCATGGCTCCATGCCTTTGTCGTTACGGTCTTCATCGTCGGCATCCTGACGCACGGCGGGCAATTGCTGGAGCAACGCCGGCAGCCATTCCTGTACCGTCTCCCACACCACATCGAGGTTGATGTCGAAATAGCCGTGAGCCATGCGATTACGCATATTACGCATATTGCGCATGCTGCGCCACGGCACGTCGGCATGCGCCTGGGTGAACTCGACGTAGCCATCCATCACCTTTGTGGCCGCCTCGCCGATGACGATCAGGCTCATGATGACGGCCTGCTGGGTGCGCTTGTCGGCCAAGAAGTCGTCCTTGGCCATCCCTTCCACGAAGCTGCGCGCATCGGTTGCGGCCTGCTGAATGTGGTCGAGGTAATCGGGCAGGCGGTTCTCGCTCATATCGGTTGCGCCTCCGCGAGCACCTTGGCCCGGAACTTCGGCGGCAGGTCGCCGGGAGTCAGCAGATCGACGTCAACGCCGAGCAGCGATTTCAGTTCTTCTTCCAAATCGCCCAAGTCCAACAACGTGGCACCGGGCAGCGCATCGACCAACAGGTCGAGGTCGCTGCCATCCCGGTCGGTGCCATGCAGCACCGAGCCGAAGACGCGCGGGTTCGCGGCGCGAAAGCGGCCTACCGCTTCACGCACTGCGCTTCGCTTCATGTCAAGCACAACAGACGGTCGCATGGGCATCCTTTCTTATCGAAACTCGTTGAGATGATATGCAATCAAGAATAGAATTTCAAGAACTATTTTCGAGAATCGCAATGCCTTGATTCCCGTGCCGCGCCTGTCACTTTCAGAAGGCGACAGCACGAAATATCAAAAGTCGACCGCACGGTCTTTTCTGACGTTGGAGTCGCCTCAGAAAACGGAAAATAAAGCACGCTAAGGCGTAGTTCCCTCGGGCTACACCGCGTCCGCACTGCGCGGTTCTTTCTTCCCTTGCAGTGACGCAATCAGCGGGCAGGAAACGTTCCCCTTCCGCGCATGGCAGGCGCACACCAAATCAGACAGCACGGCCTCCATGCGCGCCAGGTCAGCCATCCTCTCGCGCACGTCCTTGAGCTTGTGCTCGGCCAGGCTGCTGGCTTCCTCGCAATGGGTGCCATCCTCCAGCCGCAGCAGCTCGGCGATCTCATCCAGGCTGAAGCCCAACCGCTGGGCTGATTTCACGAAGCGCACCCGCGTTACATCCGTCTCGCCATAGCGGCGAATGCTGCCGTAAGGCTTGTCCGGTTCCGGGAGCAAGCCCTTGCGCTGATAGAACCGGATGGTCTCCACATTGACCCCGGCCGTCCTGGCGAAAACGCCAATGGTCAGGTTCTCCAAATTGTTTTCCATATCGCTTGACTCCGTACATAACTACGGAAGTAAGCTTAAGCTATCCAATTCAGATTCGAAAGGACAAACGTATGTCTGAACCTCAAAACGGGCGCGGCGCGCTCTTCACTGGCGGGCTGGCCGCCATCCTCGCCTCGGCTTGCTGCCTCGGGCCGCTGGTTCTGATCGCCTTGGGGTTCAGCGGCGCTTGGATCGGCAACTTGACGGTGTTGGAACCCTATCGCCCCATCTTTATCGGCGTGGCGCTGGTGGCGTTGTTCTTCGCCTGGCGGCGCATCTACCGGCCGTCAGCCGCCTGCAAACCGGGTGAGGTTTGCGCGATTCCCCAAGTGCGAGCTACTTACAAGCTCATTTTCTGGGGCGTGGCCGTGCTGGTTTTGGTCGCGCTCGGATTTCCCTACGTCGTGCCATTTTTCTATTGATCACAGGAGTTCACCATGAAAAAGCTGCTTTCCGCCCTTGCCCTCGCTGCCGTTGTTGCCCCCGTGTGGGCCGCCACCCAGACCGTTACGCTGTCCGTACCGGGCATGACCTGCTCGGCCTGTCCGATCACTGTCAAGAAGGCGATTTCCAAGGTCGATGGCGTCAGTAAAGTTGACGTGACCTTCGAGACGCGCGAAGCGGTGGTCACCTTCGATGATGCCAAGACCAGCGTGCAGAAACTGACCAAGGCTACCGAGGATGCGGGCTACCCATCATCAGTCAAGAACTGATCATGAAAGACCCGAAGACACTGCTGCGGGTCAGCATCATTGGCACAACCCTCGTGGCGCTGTGTTGCTTCACCCCTGTTCTGGTCATTTTGCTCGGTGTGGTCGGCTTGTCCGCGCTGACCGGCTATCTGGACTATGTGCTGCTGCCTGCGCTGGCGATTTTCATCGGCTTGACCATCTACGCCATCCAACGAAAACGCCAAGCCGATGCCTGCTGCACCCCGAAATTCAATGGAGTAAAAAAATGACCGAAATCACCGTGAATGGCATGACCTGCACATCCTGCGCCACCCATGTCAAAGATGCTTTGGAAAAGATTCCCGGCGTGAATGCCGCTGTGGTGTCCTATCCAGAAAGCCGCGCGCAAGTCATGGCAGACACCGCCGTGAGCCACAACCAACTGCTGGCCGCCATCGCCGCATTGGGTTATCAAGGCTCGATCCGGGTTGGTGATTTCAAAGATGAACCAAAAATCCGTGATGCACTTGAGGGCGCCGGTTTGCATATCGCCATCATTGGCAGCGGCGGGGCCGCGATGGCGGCGGCGCTGAAGGCCGTCGAGCAAGGCGCGACGGTCACGCTGATCGAACGCGGCACCATCGGCGGCACCTGCGTCAATATCGGCTGTGTGCCGTCCAAGATCATGATCCGCGCTGCCCATATTGCCCATCTGCGCCGGGAAAGTCCGTTCGACGGCGGTATTGCGGCAACTGTGCCTGCGATTGACCGCAGCAAACTGCTGGCCCAGCAGCAGGCCCGTGTCGATGAACTGCGGCACGCCAAATACGAAGGCATCCTGGACGGCAATCCAGCCATCACCGTTTTGCACGGTGAAGCGCGTTTCAAGGACGACCAGAGCCTGGTCGTCCGTTTGAACGAGGGTGGCGAGCGCGAGGTAACGTTCGACCGCTGCCTGGTCGCCACCGGTGCCAGTCCGGCCGTGCCGCCGATTCCGGGCCTGAAAGAGTCACCCTACTGGACTTCCACCGAAGCGCTTGTCAGCGACACCATTCCCGCACGCCTGGCCGTGATCGGTTCGTCGGTGGTGGCGTTGGAACTGGCGCAAGCCTTTGCCCGGCTCGGCAGCCAGGTCACGATCCTGGCACGCAGCACCTTGTTCTTCCGGGAAGACCCGGCCATCGGCGAGGCCGTGACAGCCGCTTTCCGCGCCGAGGGCATCGAGGTGCTGGAGCACACGCAAGCCAGCCAGGTCGCCCATGTGAACGGCGAATTCGTGCTGACCACCGGACACGGTGAATTGCGCGCTGACAAGTTGCTGGTTGCCACCGGTCGGGCACCGAATACGCGCAGCCTCGCGCTGGACGCGGCGGGGGTCACTGTCAATGCGCAAGGGGCCATCGTTATCGACCAAGGCATGCGCACGAGCAACCCGAACATCTACGCGGCCGGCGACTGCACCGACCAGCCGCAGTTCGTCTACGTGGCAGCGGCCGCCGGCACCCGTGCCGCGATCAACATGACCGGCGGCGACGCAGCCCTCAATCTGACCGCGATGCCGGCAGTGGTGTTCACCGACCCGCAAGTCGCCACCGTGGGCTACAGCGAGGCGGAAGCGCACCACGATGGCATCGAGACCGACAGTCGCACGCTGACACTCGACAACGTTCCGCGAGCGCTTGCCAACTTCGACACACGCGGCTTCATCAAGCTGGTCATCGAGGAAGGTAGCGGACGGCTCATCGGCGTGCAGGCGGTGGCCCCGGAAGCGGGCGAACTGATCCAGACGGCGGTGCTCGCCATCCGCAACCGCATGACGGTGCAGGAACTGGCCGACCAGTTGTTCCCCTACCTGACAATGGTCGAGGGGTTGAAGCTTGCGGCGCAGACCTTCAACAAGGACGTGAAGCAGCTTTCCTGCTGCGCTGGATAAAAAAAGGAGGTTTTCAATGAGCGCCTACACCGTGTCCCGGCTGGCCCTTGATGCCGGGGTGAGCGTGCATATCGTGCGCGACTACCTGCTGCGCGGATTGCTGCGTCCGGTGGCGTGCACCCCGGGCGGCTATGGCCTGTTCGATGATGCCGCCTTGCAACGGCTGTGCTTCGTGCGGGCGGCCTTCGAGGCGGGCATCGGCCTGGACGCGCTGGCGCGGCTGTGCCGGGCGCTGGATGCTGCGGACGGCGATGAAGCGGCCGCGCAGCTTGCCGTTCTGCGCCAGTTCGTCGAGCGTCGGCGCGAAGCGTTGGCCGATCTGGAGGTGCAGTTGGCCACCATGCCGACCGAGCCGGCACAGCACGCGGAGAGTCTGCCATGAACAGCCCCGAGCGCTTGCCGTCCGAGACGCACAAACCGATCACCGGCTACCTGTGGGGCGCGCTGGCCGTGCTCACCTGTCCCTGCCATTTGCCGATTCTCGCCATTGTGCTGGCCGGCACGACGGCCGGCGCGTTCATCGGAGAGTACTGGGGTATCGCAGCCCTCACGCTGACCGGTTTGTTCGTCCTGTCTGTGACACGACTGCTGCGGGCCTTCAAAGATCGATCATGAGCGCTTCCCATTGAGACAAACCACGCTGTCGCTACGTTGCCTCATGCCGGCATCAAATTCGGCTGAGTAGCTTCTCGCCATCTGGACGTAGCTCACCCTTGGGTGAAACATGCCGATACAGGGTCTGCCGCGTGACGCCAAGTTCCTGGCACAGGTCGCCGACCTTGGTCTCTGGCTGACCCATTGCCGCCATCGCCAGCCGCAGCTTGGCGGCGGTCATCTTGAACGGCCGGCCGCCTTTCCGCCCGCGCGCGCGGGCCGAGGCTAGGCCGGCAATCGTGCGCTCCGCGATCAACTCGCGCTCGAACTCGGCCAGGGCGGCGAAGATGCCAAAGACCAGCTTGCCGGCGGCGGTCGTGGTGTCGATGGCCGCGCCGTGCCCGGTTAATACCTTCAAGCCGATGCCGCGCCCAGTCAGGTCGTGCACGGTGTTGATGAGATGTCGCAGGTCGCGTCCGAGCCGATCCAGTTTCCACACGACCAGTGTGTCGCCAGTTCGCAACGCCTTCAGGCAGCTCGTCAAGCCGGGCCGATCCTCGCGCATGCCGGATGCCTGGTCCTCGTAAAGATGTACTGGATCGACCCCGGCGGCAATCAGCGCGTCGCGCTGCAAATCGGTAGCCTGGGAGCCGTCCGCCTTCGATACCCGCATGTAGCCTATCAGCATGTCGTACCTGTCACATATACGTTCGATTATGTGACAGTGTGAGCCAGAAAGTTCTCGCCGTCAAAAACTGTCACTTAACCCGTCATTTAGTCTAAGACCTGCAAACGGCCATTCAGGCTCGTAATGTGACAAAAACTCCGGCGGGATGCCCTCCTTGGTGAACGTGGCGCGCAAACGTTCCAGGGATTCGGGGTCGCGTCGCCCGTAGGACGCCAGTGTGAACAGCAAGCGGGCCGTCTCCGGGTTGTGTCGCGCTTCAATGATGGCCTCATCGATGGCCTGGGCTGCTCGTTGCCAGTGGTTGATGGGTTCCGGCTTCGGCACCTTCGCCGGCAGGCCGTTGGTGAAACCAGTGTGCGGCTCCGTCTGAAACAGCGCGGCCTGTTCCCCGCGCGGGATCAGCGCCTTTGACTCGATCAGCGTGATGGCGGTGGCCGCCGCCTCCAGCATCTGCCACTGCACCGCCGGGGCCAGAATCTCGTAGGGACGCCACAGACTCTGCCCGGCGCGCAGCGGATGGCCGCAGCGCTCCCAGACATGGCGGATGCTCGCCGAGCAACTGCCGCAGTGCGAGAGCGGCGTGTTCAGCTCATCAAGCAGGGTGCGCAGCAGCCGGAACCACAAGCCGGCGTGGACACGCCGACGCGGCAGCTCCACAAAACCCGTCGTCAGCGCCTGCCAGGTGCGCCGGTCCATGCAGGCGATTGCGTCATCGGCAGGGCGCGGCGCAGCATCGGCGATTTCCCACTGAAGATACCGGCCGGGCATGCCCCAGTAGGACTCCAGCCAGCAGCCATGCTGCGGGCAGCTCAGCATCAAGGGGAGCTGCCAGACGAGTAGCACAGCTTGATTCGTTGGATCGTTCAGACACTGCGGACACGCCCGGCGAATCGTCTGGCTCGGTAGCCAGGCACGCCAGCGAGTGATGGACCGCACCTTGCGGGTGCGCTTGGGCAGGAGCACCGCGCATTGGAATGTATAGGTTTCCAAGGCTGCTGGTACCGAATCGTCGAGACTGTCGAGCAGCCACGGCACCCAGCCTGCAAGACTCATGCTGCGCAACCGCTCCAGCTCGACGCCACTGCGCTGGCAGAGCGCCGTCAGCAACGACAAGGATGGTGCGGTATCCAGGTCATCAAGTTGGCTGTGACCAAGATCGTGGGCCAGCAGCTCGTGCACGTCCATCTGGTAGCAGGCGGCGACCCGGTTGAGCCATGAGGACAGGGCTTCGCCTTCCTTGGGTGCCGGATGCAGCGGCCAGCGCGGCGCGGACTTCACATCAGTTCCCGCTCGAACTGTCGCCGCCGCTCACTGGGGCCGATGTAGTCGGCCATGCTGAGCGTGCGGTGGTTGATCGCTTCCTCGCCACTCTCCACGGCGGCGACGGCCGCCGCCACCAGCAGATGTGCAAGCTCGCCGATGGTGCCTTCGCTCCGGGTGAGCAGGTAGCGGGCCATGTCCAGCGTGGCAATCGGGGATGGCCGCCGTAGCGGGAGTGACGCCGCGAAGCTGGCCAGCAGCGAGCAGCAGTCCTCATTGGCCTCCCACGGCGGCAGCAGCATCGGCTCGAAGCGGTTTTCCAACTGATCGTCCGAACGGATGGCCAGGTACGCCTCGCGCGTGCCGACCCCGACCAGGGGGATACGCAGCTCGTTGCCGAGGAAGCGCAGCAGGTTGAGGAACTCGCGCCGGTTAACGCTGTTGCCAGCCAGTACATTGTGCAGTTCGTCGATCACCAGCATGCGCACGCCGACCTTGCGCAGCAGGGCCAGCGCCAGTTGCTCCATTTCCGGCAGCCGTGGGCGCGGGCGCAGCGGCGCGCCCATCGCAGCCAGCAGCGCGACATAGAAGCGGATCACCGATGGCTCTGACGGCATCTGCACGACCAGCACCGGGATATGTTCTTGGTCAGCGTCGGTGCCGACCGGGTGCGCCCGCCGGAATTTCTCGACGATCATCGACTTGCCGTTGTTGGTGGGGCCGACCAGCAGCAGGTTTGGCATGCGTTGCTTGTTCGGCCACGCATACAGAGTTTCCAGCCGGTTCAGCGCCTCGACCGCGCGCGGGTAGCCGATCCAGCGGTCGGCGCGAATGCGCTGGATGCGCTCGTCTGCCGGCAGCCTGGCCAAACCCTGTGCCGCTGGCAGCAGGTGGGACAGGTCAATGACGGGATATTCGTCCACGGCTACCACTCCTCGATCTGATCGAACGGTTTGGCCGGCGGCAGGTTGTCTGCCTGCGGGTCAGCCATGTCCACATCCGGCGGTATGGGCTTGGCCGGTGGCTCCGACGTCTTGAGGTGCTGGCGGCGATCAGCGTCGCGCCGCGCCTTGCGCGTGGCCTTCTGGGCGGTGGTCACGATCTCGCGCATCTGCCCGATCATGCGGAACAGCGCCGACTCGTCCACCTGCTCGCGCCCGAGCTGACGCAATTTGGCCAGCGCCTGGCGTTGTTCCCAGAGGGTGACGGCCGGATGGGACAAGGTGCGGTAGTGGATCTCCAGATAGTGCTGACCTTCCGGTTCCAGTACCCAGATGCGGCTGATGTCGCGCGGATCGCGCCGGATCAGGAAGGCGGGCAAGCGCTCGCGCCGGGCAATCCACGGCTTGAGGGCGTCGGCGTAGTAGTGGATGTGGTCGATGACAAAGCCGGTGCGGGTCAGGGTGCGGCGGATCACCGGCAGGAAATCGACCAAAAACGCGGTGGGGCGGGTAACGACGGCCGGGACGCCAACGCGCTCCACGGCCTCGGCCCAGCGCGCGGCCGGCGGCTGGAGCAGGCCGTTGTGCACGGAGCCGTGATAGGTGCCTACCGCCAACGCGAGCCAGCGCTCCAGCTCGCGCAGCGTCAGGGTGGCCATCTTCTCGGAATCGTACTCGCCGCGCTGGCCGGGATTGGAGAAGGTCGTCCCCGGTAATTCGTCGTGGATCATCTGCATCGCCGTGCCGATGATCCGTTCCACGATGCCGCCGTAGTGCGGCTGGCCTGGTGGGCGATAGTCCAGCCGGATGCCATGCTGTTCGCAGCCACGGCGCAGCGCTTCGCTTTTGAACTCGGCCGCGTTGTCCAGATAGAGCAGCCTGGGCTTGCCGCTCATCGGCCAGTCCATTTCCACATTCAGCCCTTCCAGCCAGGGCCGCTTGTCGCAGGCGGCATGCGCGAGGCATAGGCCGACCGAGACGGCGGACGGCGCTTCCAGCGTGACCACCATGCCGAGTACGCAGCGCGTGAACACGTCGATGGCGAGGGTCAAATATGGGCGGCCAATCGGTTGCCGGTCGCGCTCGTCGACCACGATCAGGTCGATGACGGTGTGGTCGATCTGCACCTGTTCCAGCGGCATGGTGACTTCGGGCGGAATGCCACCCGCGCCTTGCAAGGGACGGGCAGCGTCCTGCCCGCCCCGGCTGCGGGCTATTTTCGCCGGGTGTAGTCCGGCAATCCGCTGGGCCACGGTGTTGCGCGCCGGCACCGGCAGCTTCTGGGTTTTGCACGCCTGCGCGACTTCGCGGTGGAACGCCGCCAGGCTGCGTTTCTGCTTGGTCAGGAAGCGCTTTTGCAGCAGCTCGCGGATGATGCGCTCGACCGGTTCCGGCAAGCGCCCCTTGCCTTTGCCGCCGCCGGATCGGCCGGGCGTCAGGTCTGTTACCAGGCCAGTACCCTGCCGGGCGCGACGGATCAGGACATATACCTGTCGCCGGGACAGGCCCAGCGCTTGGGCTGCCTCATCGGCGGCTTCATGCCCGACCACCTCAAGCGCTGCCAGTGGCCCGATGATTTCCGTCCGGTGCCGGGCTTGCGCCCATGCCTCGTCGGGCAGGGTGGCCACGCCTTGCGCGGCAATCGGTGGAGTGTCTGATGTCATGCCCAAACCTCGCTTTGGTGCACACGAGTATTGAGCATAGTCGAGATTGGTGCAGACGACTCCTGATATTGGGCTGTCAGGAGCCGTATGCACACCAGGCGTTACATCCAGTCAGATGGTGCGGTCGTCTTCTGAAAACGACAGCGCGGCCCTGCCTGACATCCAGTTAGGGTATAGCCTAGATTGACATGCGCGATGCAACCCTTAACTTGCTTGCATCTATCGTTTCCATGCTAGTTTTATCGTAACGCTAAAGAAATTGGGCTTAATGCCGAACACAATAAAATAAAACAGCCAACCCTTGAGGCTCTTATGCGCCAGAATTTACCAGTGACGGGTCGAAACTTAGAACTCCCAAAAGATGCCAATATTCTTTCGACTACCTCCCCTCAAAGCCATATCACGTACGTTAATCCTGACTTCATTAAAATCAGTGGTTTCACTGAGGAAGAACTATTAGGCCAGCCTCACAACATCGTAAGACACCCAGATATGCCGCCTGCTGCATTTGAGCATATGTGGAGTACATTAAAATCTGGCCGCTCATGGATGGGGCTAGTAAAAAATCGCTGTAAAAATGGCGACCACTATTGGGTAAGTGCTTATGTAACGCCAATAGCTAAGAATGGTTCGATTGTTGAATACCAGTCTGTAAGGACCAAGCCTGAACCTGAGCAGGTTTTGGCTGCGGAAAAATTATATGCTCAATTGAGAAGCGGGAAGGCCGCGAGGCCGAAATTGGCTGCTAGCTTTTCCGTGAAAATACTCTTGCTCATATGGGGTAGTATTATATCAAGCGCAATGGCTGCCGGCATGCTTACTGATACATCAATAAGCAGCTTATTGTTAGCCACTTTAATGTCAGGAAGCTTAAGCTCTGTTAGTGTTTTGGCTATTCTCTCTCCTCTTGGAAGACTGGTTGAAAGAGCCAGGAATATTTCCAATAACCCATTAAGTCAATCCCTCTACACTGGGCGCACCGATGAGTTTGGCCAAATAGAGTTTGCTTTACGAATGATGCAAGCTGAAACAGGCGCCATAGTAGGTCGCTTAGGTGATGCATCAAATCGGCTTAGCGAACACACCCGAGGCCTACTAAAGGATATTGAGTCAAGCAATGTACTTACAGTTGAGCAGCAGGCAGAGACAGATCAAATAGCAACGGCAGTAAACCAAATGGCGGCAAGCATTCAAGAGGTTGCGAGCAATGCACAGCATGCTGCAGATGCGGCCGGAAGAGCAGACACTGAGACGGCATCTGGCCAGCGTCTGGTAGCCCACACAAGCCAGTCAATCACTGCCCTTGAAGGTGAAATTAGGCAAGCCGCTCAGGTTATTCATGAGCTTGAAGGTCAAAGTAACGAGATATCAAAAGTTCTTGACGTTATACGAGGGATCGCCGAGCAAACGAATTTGTTGGCACTCAACGCAGCAATTGAGGCCGCGCGTGCTGGTGAGCAGGGGCGTGGTTTTGCTGTTGTCGCCGATGAGGTTCGCAGTCTTGCTGCTCGCACACAGCAATCGACAACGGATATTCAAAGCATGATCAGCGCTCTACAAGAGCGAGCGCAATCCGCTGTTACAGTCATGGAGCAAAGTAGTCGGCAAGCGCACACGAGTGTAGCTCACGCAGAGGAAGCAGCTACAGCTCTTGATGGAATTGGCCAACGCGTTAACGAAATTACCGACATGAACGCGCAAATAGCGACTGCGGTCGAGCAGCAGGGAGCAGTAAGTGAAGACATAAACCGCAGTATTATCAATATACGCGATGCTGCTGATACCAATGTACAGACCGGGCAGAATAATTTGCAAAGTGCGAAATCTGTCGCTCAGTTAACTAGCGCTCTGAGCGAACTGGCAAAACAGTTTTGGGAAAAACGAGGATAACGCTTTTCAGTATCTCGACAGGGATAACTTACTTTACCATCGGTTATCCCTTTTAGCCGCACAAATTTTAGCCATGGCTTTTCAGGAAGTCAGGGCTATCAGAATGGCCTTAGAAAGCCTAGTCAAAGAGCTGTCACGAGAACACCGTTAGCTTAGCGTACGATTTTTTCCGAATTCTGCGGTTCCCCCTTCCAGCAAACGTGGCAGGCGCAGGTAGCGCACGCTGTAGCCCTCCCGGCAGGCCTGGTGGGCCAGGGCGCAGGCCAGCCAGGTTTTACCGACACCGGTGGGGCCGCCGATGATCAGGTTGAGGCCGTCGCGCAGCCACTGACCACTGCTCAGTTGCAAGATCAGCGCCTTATCCAGTCCGCGCGGGCTGCGGTAGTCGATGTCTTCGAGGCAGGCGTTGTGCTTGAGCCGGGCCTGGCGCAGGCGGCTGCTCAGGCGCTTGTCATCGCGTTCGGTCAGCTCGCGGTCGACCAGCAGGCCGAGGCGTTCTTCGAAGCTCAGGCTGTCGATGTCCGGGGTTTTCAGTTGTTCATTCAGCGCCTTGAGCATGCCGTGCAGGCGCAGGGTTTGCAGCTTGTCCAGGGTCGGATGGGGCAGCATGGTGGGATTCCTTGGGGTCAGTGGTAGTAGGCGGATCCGCGCAGGTTGGCGTGGTCGTCCGGCAGCAGCGGCAGGTTGGTTTGAGCTAGCGGCAGGTTTTCCAGCCCCTGGCGCAGGATCGATTCGAGGCTCTTGTAGCTGCACGTGCCGAGGCTGATGGCGCGACGGCAGGCCAACTCCAGACGCGCCTCACCGTGGGTTTTACCCAGGCGCAGGATGCCCAGGCAGGCCCGGTAGCCCTGCTGCGGATGGATGCGCCGTTCGAGGATGTGCCGGATCACGCCGGCGGTGTTCGGCCCGGTCTGCTCGGCCCAGCGGATCAGCCGTTGCGGCGTCCACTCGGCATGCTCGCGATGGCTCTTGGGCATGTGCTCGGCCTGCGTGCTGTGCCTGCCCTTGTGCATTGAGCGCAGGTGGCTGGCCACTCGCTGGTTGGCGTGGAAAAACTCGACGGTGCGCGCCGTCAGGCGCACCTCCAGCTGCTTCTTCACCAGTTGATACGGCACCGAGTAGTAATGCCCATCGACCTCGACGTGGTAGTCGATGTGCACCCGCGCCTTCTTCCACTCGGCGTAGACGTAGGGTTGCTCCGGCAGGGGGCGCAGCGCCGGACGATCCAGGCTGTCGAAGGCCGACTGCCGGGAGCCCGGCAGCTTCTTGAACGGGCGTTGGTTGAGCCGCTCCAGCAGCCCGGCGATGGCCGTGTTGAGTTCATCCAGGGAGAAGAACTGCCGATTCCTCAGTGCGGCGAGGATCCAACGCTCGACCACCTGCACGCCGACTTCGGCCTTGGCCTTGTCGCGCGGTTTGCGTGCCCGCGCCGGCACCACCGCCACGCCATAGTGCTCGGCCAGATCGCGGTAGCTGGGGTTGATGTCCGGCTCGTAGCGGTGACTCTTGCTCACCGCGCTGCGCAGGTTGTCCGGCACCACGATCTCCGGCACGCCGCCGAGGAAGGCGAAGCAGCGGGCATGGGAGCCTAGCCAGTCCGGCAGCTGCTGCGACCAGGTGGCTTCGGCGAAGGTGTAGCTGGACGCGCCGAGCACCGCGACGAACACCTGCGCCTGGCGGATCTCGCCGCTGTGGCGATCGATAACCGGCACCGTCTGGCCGGCATAGTCGACGAACAGCTTCTCGCCGACGCGGTGCTCCTGACGCATCACCACGTCCAACTTGCCCTGCCAGGCTCGGTAGTGCTCACAGAACCAGCTGTACTGAAAGCCCTGAGGCTGGCTCAGGCGGTACTCCTGCCAGAGCAGCGCCAGGGTCACCCCGGGGCGGCGCAGTTCGGCATGCACCCATGCCCAATCGGGTAAAGGCCGCTTCTCACTGGCAACCGCCGGGGCCGGCGGGAACAGTTGCTGCTCCAACTCGGCATCGGACAACGAACAGGGCCAGGTGAGGCCGCTGGCGGCAAAACGGCAGAGGTAATCACCGGCACTGCTGTGGCCAATGCCCAGGCTGCGGGCGATCTTGCGCACGGACAGGCCGCAGTCGAACTTGAGGCGTAACACCTCTCGGATTTTACGCATGGATAAACGCTCCACAACGACCTCTCTGCTTCGAAAAAGAGATCGATGGTAGTGAATAAATCCTGCGTGGCTGCCTGCCAGAAAAGTGTCCGGATGACCGTGGAGTCGGTGTCCGGATGCTCGTGGAATGAGTGTCCGGATCAGCGTGGAATCACTGTCCGGATGCGCGTGGAGTGGGTGTCCGAGTCAGCGTGGAATCCGCACTATCGCTGGTTCTGCCGACTGGGCCTGGAAGATGAAGTGCCCAATCACTCGACCTTCTCGAAGAATCTCCACGGCCGTGTTGCCTGCAGAGCAACATTCAATTCGGGGTCGTGCGATGAGAATCTTTCTCTTCATTGCGGTAAAAAATCTTACAGTAAGTCTATTTACACTCTTCTTTCGCTCGGGCAGTATCGGAATCGAATCCTGGTCAGGCCTTGCGGATGCTCAATCTCAAACACGAAGTCCTTCTCCGCCTGCGCGCCATTGAGCTGATTGCTTTCTGGGAGGGGCGTCTGATCACTACTCAGCTAGTCGAGTGGTTTGGCATTACTCGGCAGCAGGCTTCCTCGGACATCAACCGGTACAACACGGAGTTCAACGAAGGGGCGCTCATCCATAACCCCGCAGTCAAAGGCTATGTTCCAGCTGCAGGCTTCCAGCCGGTGCTCACGGCTGGGCACGTCAATGAGTATCTCGAAATGCTCGTGAGTCAGGGCGGGCAGCCGATGGCTCAAGTGCTGGAGTCTCATCCGGGGGTTGCCACTGTCCAGTTGCCCGACCGTGCAATTCGACCGGAGGTTGTGCGCGAGGTAGTCAGGGCTTGCCGTGCGGGAACTAGTCTCAGAGTCCTCTATGCCTCAATGAGCAACCCGGCACCACACGAGCGAGTCATCTCTCCCCACACCTTGGTTTACACGGGCTTCCGCTGGCATGTACGGGCCTGGTGTCACAAGCGGGAGGACTTCCGTGATTTTCTTCTGTCGCGCATTGATCGTACGCCCAAGCCTTGTGATGAAGAGGCACCTAAGGCGGAAAGCGACTGTCTATGGCAAGAGAAGATTTCTCTGACGCTCATCCCCAATCTGCTGCTCAGCGACTCTCAGAAAGCCTTGGTCGAGCGCGACTTCGCCATGCCGGAAGGGCGCTTACAGTTGACCGTACGTAAGGCTTTAGCTCACTACACCCTGCAGCGCTTTCAGGCAGCAATTACCGAGGACGACGCTTCCCGTGTGCGGGAGCATCCGCTGCAACTGTTGCCCACGGATCGCAGAAGGCTTGAACCTCTTCTCTTTGGTGGGGGGCAGGGGTGAGCGTACAGGCTTTCAGTTATGACTCCGACCTGATCGGCGGCTCGCTGCAGGTTCGAGAATCTCGCATTGTGGCCGACCTGCTGCTGCAGAACGCCAACGCCGAGCAGTGGTACGAGGTCATCCAGCAAGAGAACCGACTGCAGAAACGTACCCCTGCTTCGGCCAAGCGCGTTGCCCAGGCCTTACGCAAGCGCTTGGAACGGCTGGACGCGGCCTTTTGGCAGGCCATTCGCGATGGTGACGATGAGCTCGCCACTCAAGTGGTGTTCTGCTCGGCTCTGGAGCGCAATCTTCTTCTCGTCGAATTCATAGAAACTGTCGTCCGGGATGCCTTTGTTACCCGCGCTGGGGTGCTTGAACCCTACCACTGGAGCGAATTCCTGGATGAGCGCAGTCATCGAGATCCAGCCATCACGACCTGGACTGAGTCCAGTCGCAAGAAGATGGCTCAAGTCGTCTACCGCATGCTGGCTGAAGTCGGCCTGCTGGAAAGTACGCGCAGCATGAGATTGCAAAACCTAAGGATCCGGCCAGAGGCCCGCGCATTGCTGGACGACAGCTACCGGCAACGAATCAAGGCCTGCCTGGAAGTATCCAGCGCCGCTGCGCAGTAAGCGCGGAATCAAGGAGTCAGTGATGAATCAGCAGCTACAGGATCGGCTGAATCAGATCCCGGAAAAAATCCTCACAGAGGAGTTCCTCAAGAGCCAAGGCCTCGGCAACGAGATCGGCTTCTGGATCTTCGACTATGACCCCGAGGATGAGCTTCAGGTCCGCGAGTACCTGTGCTTCCTAGAGGGGCTCCTGGCCAAGAAGCACAGTCATCTCAAGGTTGCCCACATCAACCTGCTGCAGGCAATGCGCCAATACTTGGATCAGCGCAGCTTCACCGATAAGGCCATCCTAATGCAGCAGGCCAAGGGCGACCAGGCATTACTCAAGGCGCTTTCCGGGCCTCTGCACATGGATAAGTTTGCTCCCTTCCTGATGGAGCACAGCGGCGCTGCCGAGCGCGATGTCGTCTTGATTTCGGGCGTGGGTTCTGTTTGGCCCGTCCTACGAGCCCACAATCTGCTCAACAAATTGCACGCGCTGCTGGGGCACAAGCCTTTGGTGCTGTTCTACCCCGGCCATTACTCAGGGCAGTCGCTGTCCCTGTTCAACCGTATCCCCAGCAACAACTACTACCGTGCGTTCAAGCTGGTGCCCTGATCAATAAGGACGATTGCCGTGAGCATTAAAGACATCTTCTCCAAGGAGCTCGACCGCCCCATCAATGGGGTGGTCAAAGCGGACCAGTCTGACGACGCCACCGTGTACCAGGAGCTCGACGAGTATGTGGTTACCAACGAGCTGGAGAAGCATTTTCGCAGCTTCTTCGAGTCCTATGGCACCGACCTGACGGATCCCTCCATTGCCAACCGCGTAGGCGTCTGGATCAGCGGCTTCTTCGGCTCGGGTAAGTCGCACTTCCTGAAAACCCTGTCCTACCTGCTGGCCAACATTCGGGCTCGGGATGCCCAGGGCAACACCCGCAACGCTGTTTCCTTCTTCGATGCCAACAAGCTGCGCGATGCGATGATTCGCGCAGATATCGACAAGGCCGTCGCCAATAGCGCCGATGTCATCTTGTTCAACATCGACAGCAAGGCGAGTTCCAACGACGCTGGCAATCCGATCCTCAATGTCTTCCTGCGCGTTTTCAACGAGCATCAGGGATTCAGCGGCGACCACCCACACATCGCCCACATGGAGCGCCACCTGACCCAGCGCGGGGTATACGAGCGCTTTGTTGAGGCCTTCAACGAATCTACCGGTCTGGTCTGGGCCGAAGAGCGCGATGGCTACCAGTTCTATCAGGACGATATCGAGAAAGCCCTGGCGCAGGTATTGGCTCTGTCCGCCGAAGCAGCGCACAAGTGGTTCGAGGAGTCCGAGCAGACGTTCAGTGTCTCGGTCGAGAACTTCTGCCACTGGGTGCGCGAGTACCTCGATGCCAAGCCGGCCAAGCATCGTGTCCTATTCCTGGTGGACGAGGTTGGCCAGTTCATCGGCAGTGATACCCGCCTGATGCTGACCCTGCAGACCATCACCGAAAACCTCGGCACTATCTGCAAGGGGCGCGCCTGGATCATCGTCACCTCCCAGGCCGACATGGATGCGGTGCTCGGTGAGCTCTCGGCCTCCAAGGCCAACGATTTCTCCAAGATTGCCGGGCGCTTCAAAACACGCCTGTCGCTGTCCAGCTCCAACACCGACGAAGTGATCCAGAAGCGCCTGCTGCGCAAAAAAGCGGAGGCCGAAACCAAGCTGCGCGCTCTGTGGGGGCAGAAGGGCGACATTCTGCGCAACCAGATAACTTTCGACCGCTCCGGTCCGACGCTGCGTAATTACGACGGCCCGGAGAGCTTCATCGCCAACTACCCCTTTGCGCCGTACCACTTCCAGCTGGTGCAGAAGGTCTTCGAAGAAATTCGTAAGGTCGGCGCCACTGGCGCGCATCTGGCCTACGGCGAGCGCTCTATGCTCGATGCCTTCCAGATGGCGGCCCTGTCGATTGCCAACAAAGACATTGGCGCATTGGTTCCCCTGCACAGCTTCTACCGTGCGGTGGAAGGCTTCCTCGACACAGCCGTCAAGCGCACTATCGACCAGGCCGGCGAAAGCGCTGTGCTCGATGTCTTCGACGTACAGATCCTGCGCACCTTGTTCATGATTCGTTATGTTGATCTGATCAAGGGCACGTTGGATAACCTTGTCACTCTGTCCATAGAGCAGGTCGACGAAGACAAGCTCGCCCTGCGCCGCCGTATCGAAGAAACCCTTCAGCGCCTGGAGAAAGAGAGCCTGATCACCCGTAATGGTGAAGAGTTCGTCTTCCTCACTAACGAGGAGCGCGATATCACCCGCAAGATCAAGGCCACCGAGATCGCCTCGTCCGATGAGAACAAGGCTCTCGCCGATCTGATCTACAAGGACCTGCTCAAGGACAAGAACAAGTTCCGCTATAGCATCAACAAGACCGACTACAGCATTGGCCGCTATCTCGATGGCCACAGCTTGGAAGGCCGCTATGAACATGACCTGCGCGTCGAGGTGATCTCGCCGCTGGATCTGGATTACGCCCTTCACGGTGAAGCTGGTTGCATCAACAAGAGCAACGAAGCGCCCGCCGGCATGGCACTGTTCAAGCTGCCGGACAACAAGGAGTTCTTCACCGAGCTACGCACCTGGCTGAAGACCAACAAGTTCATCCGCCTCAATGACGATGGCAGCCAGCCCGAGCTGAGCAAAATCCTCGCCGACCGTGGCCGGGAGAACCAGGAGCGCAAGAAGCGCCTGCGCCTGATGCTCGAAGAGCTGATTGAGCGCACCGAAGTCTACGCGCTGGGCCAGCACCTCAAACTGTCCAGCAGCAACATCCAGAGCAAGTTCGACGAAGCCTGCCAATACCTGCTGGAGAACACCTACACCAAGCTGGGTTACCTGAAGGTGCTGCAGCAGGAGCCTGAGCGCGAGCTCCATGCCATCCTGCACACCAATGACATTGGCCAGCTTGGCCTGACCCTCGACGGCGAGGAAGGCAATCCGCAGGCGATCAAGGAAGTCGAGCAGTTCATCACCCTGCGCGCCTCCGGCAATGACCGCTTGCTGGTGGCCGACATCATCGAGCGTTTCAGCAAGCGGCCCTATGGCTGGCCGGATGGCGAGATCCTGCTGATCCTTGGCCGCCTGGCCGCGACCAGTCGCATCTCCTTTCATGCTGCAGGTCCCAGCCTGCCGCTGCCGGATGCCTTCGACTACCTGAGCAACAGCCGCAAGCGTCGTGAAATCTCGGTGCAGAAAAAGCGCCAGACCGATGCAGTGCTGCTCAAACAGGTGCGCAACCTCAGTCAGGACTTGTTCAACGCACTCGGCCCTGCCGGCGAGAAGGAGCTGTTCGAGTATTACCGTGGCCATTTTGAGACCTGGCTGGGCAACCTCAAGAGCTACAAGAGCAAGACCGATGTTGGTCGTTTCCCCGGCAGAGAGGTGATCGAGAAGGCCCTACTCAGTTTGCAGCGCTTGTTGAGTAACACCGACAGCGTCGACTTCTTCAAGTCCGTTGTTGACAACAGGGACGACTACCTGGATCTGGAGGAGGACTACCGCGACCTCCATGAGTTCTTCACCAATCAGCTGCATACCTGGCAGCAGCTGCAGCAGGCCCTGCGTCGCTTCGACAAGAACAAACCTGCCCTGGAAAAGAACGATAAGGCCCGCACGGCCCTCCTTGAGCTGCAAGCCATCGAGCTGAACGCCGCCCCCTACAACCAGCTGCACAAGGTGGCTGGCTTGGTAGAAGCGGTGGAAGCGATCAATGCCTCCATCCTCACCGAGAAGCGCGAACATGCTCTGGCCCGTGTCGACGAGAAGATTGCTCAGCTGCAGGCTGAAATCGCCAAGAGCGGTATCGAAACTGCGGAGTTGAGCAATCGCCTGCTGCGCCCGCTGCAGTTGGTCAAGGCGGATCTGGAGACCGAAACCAGCATCGCCAATATCTACCTGCTGCAAACCCAGACCGCCGACGAGCGTCTGCACGACGGTGTATTCGAGCTGGAGCGCGCCATCCAGGCCGAAGCCGAACGCCAGCGAAAACTCCAGCAGGAGCAGGTCAAGGCTGCACAGGCCGCCAATTCGGCCAGCGGCGTCAAGGAAGAGAGGGCGCCTTCCCTGACGCCCGCACCTAAACCGCTAGCACCGCCTAAACCGGTGGTTGAGGTGGCCGCCACCAGCGTATTCAACAAGCTCGGCAATGGCCTGTATCTGGAAAGCCAGGGCGATATCGACCGCTTTATCGACGCCCTCAAGGCGGAGCTGGACAGCGTCATCAAGCAAGACAAGCGAATTCGTATCCGCTGACTCGGTGCAGTCAGGAGGGGGAAGCCTCCTCCAGGCTGCAACCCAGCGTCAATGCCGGCTCAAAAAGAATTAGGGAAAGCCCATATGAACACCAATAACATCAAAAGCTACGCCCCTAAGGCGCGCGCAGCTTTTATCTCCGCCATGACCAAGCGCGCGGCGTTGTTTGGCATTCGCGAGTCCAATATCCCCAGTATGGGCATCGCGCCAGTGGAGCAAAAGGGTGATCTGGCCCTGATCGGTGAGCGGGCCTTTCCGGCCAGCATCATCCGCCCCCGCGCCGCGCTGGTGAAAATGGTCGAGCAACTGGGCTTTGCCCAGGCCATGGAACAGGCAGCCTACAGCTGGTTCAACCGCTTATGCGCCATCCGCTATATGGAACTCAAGGACTACCTCGACCACGGTCGTCGCGTGCTTAGCGCCGCCGACGGGAGCGCTACCACGCCGCAGATTCTCGACGACTGCCTGGACATCGACCTGCCGGGTCTCGACAAGCAGCGCATTGCCGAGTTGAAGCTCGACGGCACTAAAGACGAAGAGCTCTACCGCGAACTGCTGCTGGCTCAGTGTCACGCCCTGCATCAGGCAATGCCGTTCCTCTTTGAGGCGGTGGATGACGCCACCGAACTGCTCCTCCCGGACAACCTAACCAAAACCGACTCATTGATCCGCGAGCTGGTCAGCGCCATTCCTGAACAGGACTGGACCAGTATCGAGATCATCGGCTGGCTCTACCAGTTCTACATCTCCGAGAAGAAGGAAAAGGTCATTGGCAAGGTGGTCAAGTCGGAGGATATACCGGCGGCGACCCAGTTGTTCACGCCAAACTGGATCGTCAAGTACATGGTCCAGAACTCATTGGGTGCGCAGTGGTTGGCAACCTATCCCGACTCGCCGCTCAAGGCGCAGATGGAGTACTACATCGAGCCTGCTGAGCAGACCGATGAGGTCAAGGCGCAGCTCGCGGCCATCTCGCCCGAAAGCCTCAACCCTGAAGAGCTGACCTTAATCGACCCGGCCAGTGGCTCCGGGCACATCCTGGTGGAGGCCTATGACCTGTTCAAGGCTATCTACCTTGAGCGTGGCTACCGTCAGCGCGATGTGGCACAACTGATCCTGCACAAGAATCTTTTCGGCCTCGACATCGACGGGCGTGCCGCCCAACTGACCGGCTTTGCCCTGATGATGAAAGGCCGTGCCGATGACCGACGACTGTTCGAGCGCGGGGTAAAGCTAAACGTCATGGCTCTGGTGGATAGCACGGGCTTCGATGTTGAGGTGTTGGCTAGCGGCGTAAAGCTGTCGGACTACGGGCTGCAGCTAGGTGATCTCACTGAGCTGAAGAGGCTGTTTGAGCATGCCACTACCTTTGGCTCGCTAATTCAGGTGTCAGAGGGGCTGGTGGAAAAGCTACCGGCGCTGAAACAGCTCAGCCAGGCAACCAGCCAGGATCTTTTTGTGTCGGATGAGCTAAGGCGCTTGGGGCTGCTGGTGCAGCAGGCCGAGTTGCTGGCGGGGCAGTATGACGCTGTGGTCGCGAATCCGCCCTATATGGGCATGAAGGCCATGAATGCCCAGCTGAAGAGGCTCGCCTCGGCTGAGTATTCGGATTTCAAGATTGACACATACTCGATGTTTGTTGGGCGCGCTCTAACTCTAGTGAACGCAACGGGGATAGCTTCGTTGGTCACCATGCACAGTTGGATGTTTCTCCACCGCTTCGAAAGCATGCGAGGGCGTCTGCTTGCTGAGGCGACCATTCAGAGCCTTGGCCACCTCGGAGCTAGGGCGTTCCCCGCCATTTCGGGAGAGGTGGTTCAAACGTGCTGTTTCGCTCTTGGTCGCCAACATGTTGCTGGCTACAGACCGGTCTTCTCAAGGTGCGTAGACGGCGATGAAGCCCACAAAAAGGAAGCGTTAAAGTCGCAGGTATCTAGGTATGCGCGATTCACCGCTGAGGATTTTGAATCAATCAGTGGGCGAATCTTGGCCTACTGGATAAGTCGCGATGTCATGCGCCATTTTCACGGCGACAGCAAGGTGGCTGATCACGCCAGCCCTCGTCACGGCATGGTTACAAGCGACAATGATCGATTTCTCCGCTTCCACTGGGAAGTGTCGTTGGCTAAACAGGCTCATGGCTGCGTCTCAAGAGAGGCAGCCAGAGAAACGCTCAAGAAATGGTTCCCTTACAACAAAGGGGGGCCTGCTAGGCGGTGGTACGGAAACGCGGAGTATTTACTCAACTGGGAGGACGATGGACGCGAGGTCATTGGTTATGCGCGAGAACTCTACGGCTCGCCCAGTCGGAAAATTCAGAGTCAAGAATTCTACTTCCAAGACGGTTTAACTTGGTCTGCGCTGGGTAGCGGAGACATTAGCCTTCGAGCTAACGGCCCCGGATATCTTTTTGACTCTAAGGGCAGTTCGATGTTCTTTGCGTCAGACGAAGTGAAGTACTTCATGTGTGGCTTGTTCAACTCAAACGTCGCAGCCCTTTTCATCTCGGTCATGTCACCTACGCTCGACTTCAGCGCAGGCTCGATGGCGAACATGCCTCTTGCCGACCAGCTTGAGGCCAAGCTTAAAGAACATGCAAGTGATTGCAGCAAGAGAGCAATCGGAATCGCGAAGGCAGACTGGGACGCATTTGAATGCTCCTGGGACTTCAAGTTCCACCCTATTCTGAGCGCTTCCAAGCATACTCTTGAGTCCAGTTACGTTGCCTGGGCCACCCAGAATCGCGCCACCATCACAGAGATGCAACGCCTCGAAGAGGAGAATAACCGTCTCTTTATCGATGCCTATGGCCTCGCAAACGAGCTCAGCCCCGACGTCCCCGTTGAGCAGATTACCCTCATGATAAACCCTGCCTACCGCTACGGAGGCAAGTTGACTGAAGATGAGTTGTGGACGCGCTTCCGTGAAGACAGCATGCGGGAGGTGGTGTCCTACGCCGTCGGTTGTATTCTCGGTCGCTACAGTCTCGATGAGCCCGGTCTGATCTACGCTCACAGCGGTAACCATGGCTTCGACCCCAGCCGCTACGCCAGCTTCCCGGCCGATGCCGACGGCATCCTGCCGCTCAACGATAAAGAGTGGTTTGCCGACGATGCGGCCAACCGCCTGATCGAGTTTGTCTCGGTGGCTTGGGACAAGACTCACCTCGAAGCCAATCTGTGCTTTCTCGCCGATAACCTCGCGCCGAAAAAGACCGAGTCCAGCCGCGAGACCTTGCGTCGTTATCTCTGCGACAACTTCTTCAAGGATCACCTTCAGACCTACAAGAAACGCCCAATCTACTGGCTGTTCAGTAGTGGCAAGCATAAAGCCTTCCAGTGCCTGGTCTACCTGCATCGCTATAACGAAGGGACCTTGGCGCGTATGCGTACCGAGTACGTCATTCCGCTGACCGCCAAGCTCAACACTTATGCCAACAAGCTTGAGCAGGACATCGAAGCCAGTACCAGTACCGCCGAGAAAAAACGTCTGGAAAAAGAGCTCGCAGCCCTGCACAACCAACAAGCCGAACTCGCTACCTTCGACGAAAAACTACGTCACTACGCCGACCAGCGCATCAGTCTGGATCTGGACGACGGAGTCAAGATGAACTACGGAAAGTTTGGCGATTTGTTGGCCGAGGTGAAGGCTGTAACAGGTGATAAATCTTCAGACGCTTAAGGCGCCGACAGACTCTGCAACACCGTCATGGAGGGGAAGTGCAATGCATGATTACGCTGTTTTTGGTCACGATCGAGCGATGGTTGGCAGATGGCTTGGTGTTGCATCAATTGCGGTTGCCGGTGGCATCTCGCAGCTATTGGCTTGGACAACCAATCTCACTGGAATTGATGCATTCACTCGGGCCACGATTACAACTGGCGCTATCTATTTTGCGCTGCACTGGGCCTTCAACAAGTGGGCATGGAAAATCCCTTACTTTGAGATCCCTGACCTAAACGGAACTTGGACTCTCAAAGGTCAGACGTTGAATGAGGATGGCAGCACAAGGTTTGATTGGGAGGGGGAGATTGGAATTGAGCAAAACTGGAAGGCAATATCCGTCCACCTTAAAACCAAGAACAGCCAAAGCTTGAGTTACACCGCAACACTTTCTAAGCGCCACGGCCCCACTGGCGGATGGCTGTTAAGTTACAGCTACAGGAATGAGCCAGAGCTTGAGCAGAGCCATGAGCTTAACTCTCACAAGGGTTATTGTGAAGTGGAAATAGATAAGGATCTGTCTACAGCTCGTGCCTCCTACTTTAATAGCGGCGGCAGAAGAACCTTTGGCACGATGTCATTAAGGAGAGCAGCATGATTGACTTTGAAAATCGGCTGAAGTCGCTCAAGGAGCGTCGGCAAGGCTCCCGCGAGAGAGCGATATTTGAATCCATGGATTCTTTTGCTGCGAATCAAGCGATTCTGACAGGGCGGGATGTTCGGAAAAGGGAATTTTTTGAGACGCTGAACGAATCTGCAGGAGTCAAATACGCCATAGGTGCTATGGCGGCGGTTGATGAGGCGGCTACTAAGGTCTCTATCAGAGAGGGTGAGCGGGTTGCGGATAGTTTGATCAAAAGCCTTAGTAGTGAAGGGGAAAGTGTCACTAAAAGGCTTCAAGGATCGGTTGCTTTAGACATCCATATTAAAGGTCACTCCGACGTTGATATGCTTATCCTTGTGACTAATCCGGTGAATGTGGAACTTCCGAAGGTTGTGCCAAACGGATATTTGCCTTCTAGTGACCCTAGAAGTCTTTTGCAGATAATTCGTGATGTTCGTGCAAAGTCAGAGAGGATACTTCCGGTAAACTTCCCCAAGGCAAATGTCGACTGCTCAAGCAGTAAATGCATTTGCGTGAGCGGCGGCAGTCTGGCTAGGGAAGTGGATGTGGTTCCAGCGATCTGGTTTGATACTATCAAGTATCAGAGCTCTTCCCAAGATCATGATCGTGGCGTGAAGATATATAACAAGAGTGATGATGAGTTCTTGCTGAATTTTCCGTTCACTCATATAAAATTGGTTAATGATCGTGATGCTTTGTATGGTGGGAACTTAAAGTCCGTTATCCGGTTAATGAAGAACATGATTGCAGATATGCCGGACTACAAAAAGCGCGTGGTTAAACAGCTTAGCAGCTATGACCTGGCTGCAATCGGGTACCACATGAACGAAAACCTTTATGCGCCCTACTATATGAAACTTTCTCTTGTTGAGAAAACAAGGGCTCACTTGGCTTTCTTGCTCGCAGCTAAAGATTACCGCTCATCGCTTTCTGTCCCAGATCAGAGCCGTAAAATCTTTGACAATGATGGCAAGGTGGAAGCTTTGTCGATTTTAAGCAAGGAGATGGATGATTTGGCGGTTTCTATATTTAAAGAGTTGCAACCTCTCCGTAGCGCATATGATTCGTCTGCAATATTGACTAAGTCGATTTTTTAGGTCACTTGAGTGCTCAGCTGATTTTTTCTGCGCAGTAGTTGCGTAAACTATTGCGCTTGACCTTAATAGGAGACCGCCCATGCTGAACAGCCTCAAGCTAGAAGGCATCGGCCCCGCAGAGCGGTTGGCCGTTGACTTCAGTCCACGCCTGAACTTTTTGACTGGCGACAACGGACTGGGCAAGAGCTTTGTGCTGGATATTGCCTGGTGGTCGCTTACTCGTACGTGGGGCCGGGGGGTGGTGGCGGCTCCTCGTGCTGATGCTAAGCAATCGAGCATTGATTACTCCTACACCGGGAGTGCAGGCCCGTTTACCTATAAAAGTAAATTCGACCATCAAAGCCAACAATGGTCGGTCAAGCAGGGGCGGCCAGCCGTTCCCGGTGTGGTTATCTATGCCGGCGTGGATGGTAGTTTCTCGGTCTGGGATCCGGCACGGAACTACTGGAAGGGGGACAAAGAGGTCGCTGCCACACCCGACCGGACGCGCAGTTTCGATTTCAGCCCCGATGAAGTCTGGAATGGCCTGCTTTCCAGTGATGGCAAGACGCAGCTGTGCAATGGCCTGATCAGTGATTGGGTACTGTGGCAGGAGGGCCGCAAAGAGGCCTTCGATGACCTGACAAAGGTACTTGATGTCCTCTCACCCTCAGGGCTGGAAAAGCTGTTACCTGGCGAACCCATGCGCGTCGGCTCTAGCGTAAAAGAGATCCCCTCACTCCGGATGCCTTACGGCCAGGACGTGCCATTAACTCACGCTTCGGCCGGGATGCGGCGCATTTCAGCCCTGGCTTATTTATTGGTCTGGACTTGGCGCGAGCATCAACTGGCCTGCAAGCAGTATCGGGTCAACCCTGCGAAGGAAATCATCTTCCTGATCGACGAAATCGAGTGCCACCTGCATCCGCAATGGCAGCGCCGCATCGTCCCCGCTTTGCTTAACGTAATGCGTGCGCTGACAGGAAGTCGCGATGTGCCTGTGCAGTTGCTGGCCGCCACCCATTCCCCGCTTGTGTTGGCCTCGGTCGAGCCGGAGTTCGACCTTGATCGAGATTGCATCTGGGACTTCGACCTGGTCGAGGGGGAAGTAAAAGCGACTCTCTACCCGTATTCACGCAAAGGGAGCGTAAATGCCTGGTTGACTTCGTCAGTGTTTGACCTGAAAGAGCCGGCCTCTGTGGACGCCGAACAGGCTCTGGAAAAGGCACGCGCCTTCTTGCGGGAGGCAGCGGGTACTCAGCAGCCCCTTACAGCTCCACAAAGACAGGCGTTGGAACAAATTGACGCCGAGCTGCGTGCCAGTCTGAGTGACGTGGACTCCTTCTGGATACGCTGGAGCCAGTTCCGCGAACAGCGGATGAGCGAAGCATGATCCGGGTAGAGTTGGCTGCTGAACCCCAGGATTTTGATGCAAAGGTCAGGCAGCCGGGATTGAGAGCTATTGCCGAACTGGCGGGTGAGCCAGGCCTGCCCAAGCGCAAGGGCCGCCCTCGACAGGCGGTTGCCAATAGCCGTGAACAGATCCCGGCCGACAAATTCCCGTCTTACTGGACTGAGGCACTTCCTGAGCTGAGAGCGGCCTATGGGCATGTCTGCAGCTATGTGTGCGTCTATATCGAGCCAGTGACCGGCGCTGCTTCGGTCGACCATATGCTGCCCAAGTCGCTTTCTTGGCAAGAGGCCTACGAGTGGCGCAACTATCGGTTGGCCTGCTCCTTGATGAACAGTCGAAAAAACGATTATCGCGATGTACTCGACCCATTCGAGATTGACGATGACTGGCTCCGTATTGAGCTCGTCGGCTACCAGGTGATTCCCAGCGCGGATCTGGATCCGGCAATCAAAACCCGTGTGCAAGCCACTATCGACCGTTTGAAGCTTAACGACCGGGACTGCCTGACGTTACGTGAGGATTACGCTACCGACTATTTCCAGGGTGATATCTCGCTTGGCTATCTGCGTCGCCGTGCGCCATTTCTGGCCAGAGAAATCGAGAGACAAGGCATGGCCCTGTGAAAGCTCTGTCAGCCAGTATCAAGGAAACGCATTCGCTGGTATGCGCACCCTTATGACGCAGCCGACCAAGGATTGATTTGATGGATACGCAACAACTGACCCAAGGCCTGCGGCAGGCTTTTTTCGCGGAAAACCACCGCATAGTCTTCTGGTACGACCCTGAGCAGAGTTTTGTAAGCGAACTGGGGCAGCTCGATCTGCCCGATGTTCAGGTGTTAAACATGCAGGGCGAGTCCACCTTCGGCATCAAACTCAAGCTGGAGCTTGAGGATGCCGAGGGGAAGTACCTACTGTACTTCCCCTGTGCCGAGCCGGATGCCAATGATGATTGGCTGCTGGATATCAAACTGTACTCGCGCAGTTTTTATGCGGATAAGGTCTCGCTGATCTTCAACGACCTGGGTCTACAACAGCAGAGTTTGCGCGAGCACCTTGCTGCCCGTGAGCGCTTCCTCAGCAACAAGAATCGCTTGGCCAGCCTGAAACGATTGATCCAGCCAAGCGACACTGAACAGGCGTTGGATCTGGCGATGATAGCCGTGGTGTTGGGGGCCAATGCCAGTGACATCATGGCGCTGCTCTGCACCATGGCAGGAGCAATGGTAAGTGATGACCTAGGCCTGGAGCAGAATCCCCCGGTTATCGATGAGCTGTACAAATTCGGCCTGATGCCGGCGCTGCTCCAGGCACTACGAGATGAGGTTGGCTACCCGGCCAGTGTTGAGGAAATCAATGGCGAAAAGCCGTTCAGCTTCGGACATTTCCTGATTCGTCTGCTGGCCACCGGCTTCTGCGAAAGTATCGGCGACATCCCAAGCTGGGCTTCTGCGATTGCCATCCCGTCTGCCAATGCCCGAGCGACTTCTCGGGCACTGCTTTCGCGTTGGAGGGATAGCTCGCGTTATTACAAGGCTTACGACGAAATTTCCAGCTGGGTCGCCGAGGCTCTGCATATCGGGCAGAAGATCGGTGAGATTCCGTTGGAAACGCTTGCCAACGTCGCCACCTTCGAGGCTGTAGAGCGGCAGATAATCGTCGATCTGAGTAAGGCCATTCCGGAGTCGGATCCAAGCGACCTAGGCCTATTCTCAAAGATCATTTCCGAGCGCTTGGATAACTACTGGGCCTCGCGTCACAAGGACGACGAGATCCGCCGCAAGTACCGCCTGCTCTACTCCGGGCTGTCAGCGGCGATTGATCTGTTCAGCCTGCGTCAGCAGTATGCCGCTGGATTCCACTTTGCCAGTACCGAAGCAATCTACAAGGCCTATGAAAGCGAGCTGTATCGCTTTGATAGGGCTTATCGCCACTATTTTACGGCCTCCCAGCGCGCTCATGTAGAGCTGCTGAAGAAGCTCGATGAAGCCGTCGAGCAATGTTACGCCTACTGGTACCTCGACCAACTGGGCCGAAGCTGGGGCGACAAGGTAGAGGCCGAGCAACGGCTGGAGCACTGGAGGATCGCCGGAGTACCCAGCCAGCAGAACTTCTTCGATCATTGGGTGCAGCCACAATTTGGGAAGAACCGCAGTAAGCGCCTGGTGGTGATAATCAGCGACGCCTTCCGCTATGAGGCTGCGGTTGAATTGCGTGACCGCATCAATGAAAAACGCTACAGCGAGGCAAACCTCGCCAGTCAGCTTGGCGTGCTACCCAGCTACACCACATTGGGCATGGCCTCGCTACTGCCACACAACACCCTGGAGTATCGGGAAGGTGCGGGGGATACGGTGTTCGCAGATGGCCAGTCCACCGCCGGTACAGTCCAGCGCGACAAGATCCTTGCTCAGCACAATGGCATGGCAGTGACGGCCGACCAGGTCAAAGCCTGGTCACGGGATGAAGGCCGAGAAGCACTGAAAGATCAGCAACTGATCTACGTCTATCACAACGTCATCGATGACCGTAGCGACAGTGGTGGCCCGTCCGAGTCGGACACATTCCACCATGTGGACGTGGCCATTGAGGAACTGACTGAGCTGACTCGCAAGATCCTCATGCACTTCAACACCAGCACGGTGCTGATTACCGCCGACCATGGTTTTCTATTCCAGCAGAGCAAGCTGGAGATCGCTGACCGCACCTCGCTTGCTGAGAAGCCCGAGAACACTATCAAGAGCAAAAAACGCTACGTCATCGGCCACACCCTGCCTGCAGCCAAAGATGTATGGCAGGGCTCCACTAGACAGACAGCTGGTACAACCTCGGATACCCAATTCTGGATTCCAAAAGGCGCGAACCGCTTCCACTTCGTTGGCGGTGCGCGCTTTGTACATGGCGGTGCCATGCCCCAGGAGATTGTTGTACCGGTGCTGACGGTCAACCAACTGCGCGGCGAGAAAGCCGAGAAACGCACCAAGCGCAAGGTGGGCGTGATTTCACCGAAGTCGGTGCTGAAGATGGTGACCAATATCCAGCGCTTCGATCTGATCCAGACGGAGTCGGTTAGCGAACAGGTACTGCCAGTCACCGTGGCGGTCGCCATTTTCGAGGGCGAGCAGCCGATATCCAGTGAGGAGGTCGTGACCTTCGATTGCTCCACTGACTCGATGAGCGAACGCATGAAGCAGGTGCGGCTGTCTCTGCTCGGCAGTGACTTCGACCGCAAGAAGGACTACTTCCTGGTCATCCGTGACAAAGATCTCCATACAGAGCTGGAGCGCTACAGGATCACCATCGATTTGGCCTTCACCGACGATTTTTTTTGAGAGCATGACACGCAATGGACACCTATCAGGACAAAGACCTGGATCAGCTTCTCAATGAACACTTTGCCGGACGCGTGGTGCGAAAGGACCTGACCAAGCTGATCAAAGAAGGGGCTAACGTCCCCGTCTATGTGCTCGAATATCTGCTGGGTATGTACTGCGCATCGGATGACGCCGAGGTCATCGAGCAGGGCCTGAAGAACGTCAAGACCGTGCTGGCCGAAAACTATGTGCGCCCTGACGAGGCCGAGAAGGTTAAATCTCTTGTGCGCGAGCGCGGCACTTACAAGGTGATCGACCGGGTAACCGTGCGGCTCAATGAGCGCAAGGACCGTTACGAGGCCTCTTTCAGCAACTTGGGCATCAAGGATGCGGAGATTTCTGCCGGCATCGTCAAGGAATACGAGAAGCTGCTGGTAGGCGGGATCTGGGTAATTGCCACCTTGAGCTACTACCACGAGGAGGGCCAGAACGGCTCTCCCTTCGGCGTGACGCTGCTCAAGCCGATCCAGATGCCGAACATGAACATGCAGGAGCTTTTCTCGGGCCGGGCGGCACTGACCACTGAGCAGTGGCGTGAGGCTCTGATTCGCTCCATCGGCATGGAGCCCTCGACCTTGGACGAGTCCGTGCAGTGGCACTTGCTGGCTCGCATGGTTCCCTTCGTCGAGAACAACTACAACGTCTGCGAGTTGGGGCCGCGTGGCACCGGGAAGAGCCATATTTACAAGGAGTGCTCTCCCAACAGCATGCTGGTGTCCGGCGGGCAGACCACGGTGGCCAACCTGTTCTACAACATGAGCAGCCGGCGCATTGGCTTGGTCGGTCTGTGGGATGTCGTTGCCTTCGATGAAGTGGCCGGTATCAACTTCAAGGACAAGGATGGCGTCCAGATCATGAAGGACTTCATGGCATCTGGCTCCTTTGGCCGGGGGCGTGAGCAGATGGAAGCCTCAGCCTCGATGGTTTTCGTTGGCAACATCAACCAGAGCGTCGAGTCCCTGGTGAAGACAAGCCACCTGCTGGCTCCCTTCCCGGAGCAGATGATCGACTCGGCCTTCTTCGACCGCTTCCATGCCTACATCCCTGGCTGGGAGATTCCCAAGATGCGCCCGGAGTACTTCACCAATAGGTATGGCCTGATCGTCGACTACCTGGCAGAGTTTTTCCGCGAAATGCGCAAGCGCAGCTTCGCCGATGCCATCGATAAGTTCTTCAAGCTTGGCAACAATCTCAACCAGCGCGACGTGATCGCGGTACGCAAGACCGTTTCCGGGCTACTCAAGCTGCTTTATCCCCATGACCAGTTCACCAAGGAAGACGTGCGGCAGTGCCTGGAGTACGCCTTGCAGGTCCGCCGTCGGGTCAAGGAGCAGCTGAAGAAAATCGGTGGCATGGAGTTTTACGATGTCCACTTCAGCTACATCGACAATGAAACGCTGGAGGAGCACTTCGTAACGGTAAAGGAGCAGGGGGGCGGGACGCTGATCCCTGAAGGCCAGAGCAAGCCTGGTTTCATTCACACTATCGGCTTGAGCGGAAAAGGTATGCCAGGGCTGTACCGCCTTGAGCTACAGGTCACCAAAGGCTCTGGAAAGCTCGCCACCTCTGGTCTCTGGAATTCCAGCATTGCCAAGGAGCAGGTGAAGATTGCCTTTGACTACTTCAAGGCAAATGCTTCGCGCATCAGTGCCTCGGCCAGGGTTCTAGAACATGATTTCCACCTGCATGTGGTGGAATTGCAAAACACTGGTCCGCTGACCCACATGGCGCTCGCTAGCTTGGTGGCTTTCGCCTCAGGCTTGCTGGGGCGTCCTGCCCAGGGGCAGATGGTTGTACTTGGCGATATGAGTCTGGGTGGCAACATCACTCCAGTGGAAAGTATCGCGGAGTGTCTGCAGGTGGCTTTCGATGCAGGCGGCAAGCGGGTCGCGTTGCCTATGAGCAGCGCGGTGGATCTGCCAACAATTCCCCCGGAACTGTTTACCAAGTTCCAGACGAGTTTTTACGCGGATCCCGTCGATGCGGTGATCAAGGCTTTAGGTGTGGATTGAGCTTCGAGCTTCAGATTTGTACCAAGTAACGATGAGGCTGCTATCAAGGCTATGGCGTACAGGGGCCGCCTCTCCTGGGATCAGTGGTGATGACGGTCTGCAGGTAAATTGAAACGGCCGCTAGGCAAGGGCTTTGTCGCCGCTGGAGGTGCTGTTCGTGAAGCATATTGTTGTTTTGCCGAGTGAAACGGTCGCAGACATTACCTGTGATGTGTGTTGTCAGAGTACTCACGTTGAAGGTCATGGTTTCCAGTTTGGAACCCTTCAGGCTCATTGGGGGTATGGCTCCAAGCATGATGGCGAGCGTTATGAGGTGCATCTCTGTGAGGCCTGCTTTTTCGGCGCGCTGAGTGGTCTCCGCCGCGAGCGCATGGTCAACACCATGTTCGATGAGAATCCCGATAGGGCTGACGATGAGTTCGGCCTTGTGCAGCGGAGCGAGTTCTGGAAAGACAACTGAGCTCGGTTCAGATGGGACTATGGATACGGGCAGGATATGGGGCGTTAGCCTCGCAGATGTGATGCAGCAGAGAAGATCACGTGGTTACTAATTCCACTGCCGAGAGACTGACTCGCTGAGGTTGAGTACGTGCGATCTCCCTCCACTCGGTACTGGTGCCCAAGCTCGCTACCTTGTGCATCACGAATTGAAAGAACCTCCAGTAACGGCTCCATCAACCAGCGACCAACCTCGTTCGTATGCCCAGGACTCACAAGATACGCCTGCTCCAGCCGGGCGTGCTCAGTCTGCGCAGCTATGACCTGTTCCAGCAATGGAACCGACGGAACCATTAGCATGCTTCGAAAGGCCTCGTTTCCATCGTCCTCAACGATCTGCAAGTAGAACCAGGGCCAGGTCATCTCTAGCTCGACATATGACCAGAACTGCACGCCATCTGGAGCTGTTGAGAGCCCAGGAAGCAGTTCCGCATTCCGACTGGTTTTGAACACGAGGCAATTTCCTAATGAGAATTTTGCTTGATTGGTGAACAATATATTTTGTAGTCATATATTGTTCAATCGCGCTTCATCGTTCCATTTTGCGGAGCAGCAAAATGGAAGTCCGGGATTCGTTCGGGAAGGCGTTGAGGCTCGTGCGACAGCGTAGGGGGCTGACACAGGAAGATTTCTCACTCGTTAGCAGTCGTACCTTCGTAAGCATGTTGGAGCGCGGGACAACGAGCCCGACTCTCGAAAAGCTCGATAGCCTCTGCACAGTGCTCGACATTCATCCGGTCACCCTCTTGGCCCTGACCTACTTGCTTGGATCCGAAGCTCCTGAAAGTTTTGAGCAGCTCTTGGAGAAGGTTGGTGAGGAATTGAGGGAAGGTCTGAAGTAACCCTGTATTTCCGGTCGACTTCAGCCCTCGCTGCTTTTGAAAGCGGGCCGTCGATCAAAATCGACCAGGTAACCCGCTCAGTTCTCCGTTTTTGGCCGCCGCGAGCACCTCGCAGCAGCCATTTTCCGCATTACAGGTGCACCTTTCCTGCGGTAGTCAGCAAATGTCGGCGCGCCATCCATAGGTTCGACAGCGCGAACAGCGTCACCAGCTGAGCGGTGTTCTTGGCCAGGCCACGGAAGCGCACCTTCACGTAACCGAACTGGCGCTTGATCACTCGAAACGGGTGCTCGACCTTCGCTCGCACTTGTGCCTTGGCCTTCTCGATCTTGCGCTTGGCTTTGTACAGGGCGCTGCGTTTATCGAGCTTCTTGTAGGTGCTGCGGCGTGCTGCGACCTGCCAGATCACTTCGCGGCCAGCATGTTCGGGGCGCTTTTCGACGCCGGTGTAGCCGGCATCGGCGCAGACGACGTTCTCGTCACCGTGCAGCAGTTTGTCGACCTGGGTGACATCCGCCACATTGGCCGCCGTGCCCACTACGCTGTGCACCAGACCCGATTCGTCATCGGCGCCGATGTGGGCCTTCATGCCAAAATGGTGAGTCGGCCGCGGGAACTGCCCCCGCAGCCGCTCGCAGAACCGTACGTGACACTCTCGCGTCATACGGCTCCCGTTATCCAACCTTGCTGCCCGGTCACTCGCCAGTGATGAAACAGCCGGGGTACCACGGCCCGCATCTTGTCCAGCCATTGGCTAATGCGCCGCTTGCGCCTATGAAGGGCCTTGTATTTTCGTCGGGCCCAGCGTTCAAGCGCGCGGTCAATGTGCTGGAAGATGCCAAGCATGGCTGTCCGATAGAACGAGCCATAGTATTGCCACCACCCCTGTATCACTGGATTGTAGAGCCGAGCCACGTCGACCAGCGTCACGTGGGTTTGGCGATTGAGTCGCCACCTGCGCACCGCTTGCCGCATCCGCTTTAAGGCATCCGCACTCGCTCCCGGAAGGAAGCTCGTGAAGAGCTGGTCTTGTTTGCTGAGCGCCTTCCTCGGCCTAAAGGTGAAGCCGAGGAAGGTAAAGCTCACATGCGGATAACCTGCGCGACGGTTACTGTCCTTGCAGTACACGACCTTCGATTTCTCGGGGTGCATCGTCAAGCCACAGGCAGCCAGCCGTGAAGCAATGGAGCGCATCACGTACTCCGCTTGCTTTCGACTGCGGCAGTGCACCACCGCATCATCGGCGTAGCGGGCAAACGGGCAGTTGGGGCTGGTACGTTGCATCCAGGTGTCGAAGGCATAGTGCATGAACAGATTCATCAGGAGGGGACTGATCACTCCACCTTGCGGGGTGCCGCGTTCGCGTCGGACGCGCATACCGTGATCCGTTTCGAACGGCGCAACCAGCCACCGCTCGATGTACAGAAGTATCCAGTCCTCCTTGATGTGCAGGCGCACCGCCTTCATCAGCAACCCATGATTGATCTGATCGAAGGCTGCCTTGATATCAAACTCCACCACCCAGTCGTATCGCCAGCAGCGCTCACGCGTGATCGCCACCGCCTGCTTCGCTGATCGTCCCGGCCGGTACCCATAGGAGTCCGAGTGGAAGATCGAGTCCAGCTCCGGCTCGATGAGAAGCTTGACCACGGTTTGCGCGACACGATCACCAACCGTGGGCACTCCCAGCTTGCGCGTGCCTCCCGATGCCTTGGGAATTTCTACTTGCTTGACCGGAGGCGGGAAGTACGACCCCGACGACATCCGATTCCACAGCTTGTAGAGATTCTTAGACAGATCCCGCTCGAAATCGGCGATGGTTTCATCGTCGATGCCGGCAGCACCGCGGTTGGCCCTGACCTGCTGGTAGGCGTCCCATACCGTGCGTTTCGCTATGTCATAAGGTTTCGCCGAGCTCACGCCACTCATCCCCGGAGGTTGGCAACGCTCGTCGGCCGGATAACGCCGCCCCTTCGCTCCACCTCCATTACAGAGGCTTCATCGCTACTACGGGAGGCTCCGCCCCTCGTTCCAGCATCGGTATTCTTCCTCATGGTGTTGGCCATTTGTCATTTTCCTTCGCATCTGGAACAAGGTTCTCACGTTCCGTACCAAAGCCTGTATGAAGATCATGCCGCCTATACACCGGCTGCCATCGGGTCCGTAAGCAGGTAACGCCCCGACTTGTCCTGAAGCCAGTACTCCACCTCAGTTTCGGCAGCACCTTGGGCATAACGATGCGTCATCGGACGGTTTGCTTTCGCTCATCTTCTCCATACTCACCTGCCATCCTCAGGGATGACTTTTCCTCGGTCGCTCACCACCACACCTTTTGGATGCAGCAGCACCGGGTGGTTTGAAGTCCGCTCCTGCAAGCCGACTTCGGAAGGCCTACTTCCATCTTCGGCACAGCAGCACAGGTCATCTGACCTGTGTTCGTGACACACAATACTGGTTTCCCTTCTTGGTCTGGTGCATTTCCGGGTCGCGCTTGCCGTCCTTGTTCTTGGTCGAACTGGGCGCATTGATCAGCGTTGCATCGACGATGGTGCCCTGGCGCAGCGACAGGCCGCGGTCGCCCAGATAGCCATTGATGACAGCGAGGATGCCGGCCGCCAGCTCGTGTTTCTCCAGCAAGCGGCGGAAGTTGAGAATGGTGGTTTCGTCGGGGATGCGCTCCAGGTTCAGCCCGGCAAACTGGCGCAGGATCGTGGTTTCGTACAGCGCTTCCTCCATCGCTGGATCGCTGTAGCCGAACCAGTTCTGCAGCAGATGCACACGCAGCATCGCCATCAACGGGTAGGCCGGACGGCCACCTTCACCCTTCGGATAATGTGGCTCGATCAAAGCAATCAAGCCCTTCCACGGCACCACCCGATCCATCTCGATCAGGAACAACTCCTTGCGGGTTTGCTTGCGCTTGCCAGCGTACTCGGCGTCGGCGAAGGTCATCTGCTTCATCGGGAAACTCGGTGGGTGGGGTCGCGGTATTTTGCCAAATCAGAAAGTCTTTTTCAGAGTTTCCCTAGGCTGACAAGCCAAGCGCTGGATCGCAACCATCCATCACCTTATCCAGCTAGATCTGCCTCCTCCAATAAGTGCCGCACAAATCCCGGCGGGTGCAGATTTCCGGGAGGTTTGCGCCAGATCAGTTGGAGACGCTTTTCAAGCCCCGGGATGGGAAGAGCTACCAGCGCGCCACTGCGAACTTCGTCTTGTACTGCGGAAGCCATCACCAACGACACGCCGAGTCCCGCCCTCACTGCTTGTTTGACTGCCTCGGTGCTGCCTAGCTGCATACCGCTGCGAGGCACGCCCAGTTCGCCAAAGTATTCGGTCAGAAGCCGTCCGGTACCGCTACCCGGTTCACCTCCCAGCATCGGCAGGTCCACCAGACGATCACGTTCTATGCACCCTGCTTCAGCCAGCGCATGGTCGGGGCTGACGATAAGCACCAGCGGCTCGACCCGCCAGAGGCGGTGTTCGAAGTCGGGGTGAGGTAGCCACCATTCCATGATCGCGGCGTCGAGCTGGCCCGCCAGTAGCTGGTCGGCCACATCCGGGTTGGCGGCGATGCGCAGATCCACCTCGCCCCTCTCATTTGCGGTCGTCAGATAGTTGCGCACGAATGGCTGGAGAAGGTAGGTGCCGATGTTGGAGCTGGCCCCGACGCGCTCACGATTGCCATGCAGGGCTTCTAGCGCCCGGGCGTGCATGTCGAGCAAGGCGGTCGCATGCGGCATGAAGGCCAGCGCCCGTGTGGTAGGCTGGCAGCCGCTACGACTGCGCTGCACCAGCGTTACGCCGACCTGCTCTTCAAGCTTCTGCAAGTGCTGCGACACCGTCGGCTGGGCCAGCCCCAACGCCCTCGCCGCGCTCTGAAAACTGCCTGTTTGAACGATCGCTACCAGGCTCTTCAGCCAGACCGGATTCAACATGCGGCAGGCTCGGCCTTGGGCAGACGGTTCGCAGCGTTGATTGGGCGCGCACCTGCCAATACCTGGATGATGTTCTGCGCTGCACAACGTTCAATCTCCAGGCGCACCGCGCGCACTGCCGACCCTATGTGCGGAGTGAACAGCGTATTCGGATGCGCGAGCAGCGCAGGATCGATCAGCCGCGGCCGGTCCGCGCGAGCCCAGTCTTCCATTTCGAATACATCCGCCGCATACCCGCCGAGCTGGCCTCGCTCAAGCGCCGCGAGCACGGCGGCTTCATCCACTACCGAACCACGACAGGGGTTTACAAGCAGAGCGCCCGGCCGTACGAGGGCAAGCAGCTCGGCGTTGACCAGATGCTGGGTATCGGCATTCAAGGGAAGCGCCAGCAGGATGAAGTCCGAGCTGGCGAAGAGTTCGCTGCACGCCACCTGGCGCAGGCCGAGCCGTTGCTCGGTTTGTGTATCCAGAGCCTTCGCCTCGTGGTACTGCAGGGTCGCGCCCCATCCCTGCAAGCGATCAGCCATGGCCAGTCCGATGGCGCCCATGCCAAGGATGCCGACCGTAGCGTTATCCAGCCCCGTGCCGTAGAACTGTGGTTGCCAGCCCTGGAACTCGCCAGAGCGGACGAACGCATCTGCTGCCCGCAGATGCCGCCCCAGCCCCACCGCCAGTCCGATCGCCAGCTCGGCAGTCGGGACCGTCAACAGATCAGGCACGAAGGTCAGCCAGACCCCGCGGGCAGTACAGGCGTCCACATCGAAATTGTCGAAGCCCTTGAGCGCGCAGCCGACTACACGCAGCTCAGGGCAGGCTTGAAGAAAGTCTGCATCGACCCGATCGGGCATGAACGCCATCATCGCCTGAGCATCGCGGCAGCGGCGCAGAATTTCCTCGCGCGTCAGCGTGCTGTCGGTCTGGTTGGTCATCAGCTCGCAATGTGGCGCCAGCAGTTGCAGGATCTCATCGTGTACTCGGTGAGTTATAACGAGTTTCGGCAGCATGGTTTGTCCTATTTGAAACGTTTGCGCAGCACGCCACTGAAGGCGTCTACTAGCGTGACCATGGCCAGGATGACCAGCAGGATTGCTGCAACCTCCTGGTACTGCATGATGCGCAGCGAGCCCATGAGTTCGAAGCCGATACCGCCGGCGCCAACCATGCCCATCACGGTGGAGGCGCGAAAGTTGTATTCCCAGCGGTAGATCGCCACGTCGGCGAACTGCGGCGTCACCTGTGGCAAAACCGCGTGCAGCAGCACTTGCATCGGCGTAGCCCCCGCCGCCCGAGCGGCTTCCACCGGCGCTTCGTCGACGTGCTCGATGGCCTCGGCGAAGAACTTGCCGACCATGCCGACCGAATGCAGACCCAGGGCAAGCACGCCCGGCAAGGCGCCGAACCCTACGGCTGCAACGAAGATGATGCCCATGATCAGCTCCGGCACCGACCGCAGGGCATTGAGCAGCACCCGGGCAACACCGAACACAAGGGGGTGCGGCGCCGTATTGCGCGCTGCAACGAAGGCCACCACCAGCGAGAACACCACTGCGATGGCCGTACCGGCGATGCTCATCGCCAAGGTGTCGATCAAGGGGCGAATCCAGCTTCGATAGCCCGAAAAGTCTGGCGGCATGGCCTCGCCTGCCAGGGTCGCGATGGAGGGCAGCCCGTTCAGCAGCGTGGTGGCATCGAGCAGCCCCACGTACCAGCAGGCCAACAGCACCACTCCGAATACAATCGCCACCTGCCCCAGCTGGCGCCACCAACCGAGGCCGAAGCCTCGAAGGATGTGCTCGCGTTGCTCTGCAGGCAGCGCCTGCACGTCGTAATGAGTAGACATATCGGTGCTCACATCGTGGCGAAGTCGAGGCCGAGCAGCGATCCCATGTTGCGGATCACATCGTAGTCGGCGTCGGTGATTGGCGCGAAGGCCTCGGCCTTGAAGTTGCGCAGCACTTCGGGATCGTCGATACCGACGAATACATCCCGCACCTTGGTTTTCAGCTCGGGGCTCAGGTTCGAGCGCATCGCCCAGGGGTACTGGGGGTATTCGCCGCTGTAACCAAGTACTTTCACCTTGCTCGGATCGATTAGGCCACGTTCGGCTACGTGATTGAAAATTACCTCCGACAGCCCACCCGCATCGGCGTTGCCGTTCGCCACGTTGACGGCAACGGCGTCATGCGTGCCCACAAAATGTTGTTCGTAGTCCTGCCCACCCGTCAAATCGGCCGTCTCAAGAAGCACGGTTTTGGGAATCAAATGGCTGGACGTCGATGCCCGGTCACCATAGGCCATCTTCTTGCCCTTAAGGTCGGCATACTCATTCACGCCTGACGCCACATTGGCGATAATCACCGAGCGATAGGTCGGCTTGCCGTCGATGACCATGGCAGCGAAGGGCTCGATGTCGCTTTTGCTTTTGGCCATGACGTAGGACAGCGGACCGAAATACGCCAGGTCGATACGGCCAAAGCGCATCGCCTCAATCATCGAGGAATAGTCGGTGGTTACGATCAGCTGCACCTTCTTGTCCAGATGCTCTTCCAGATAATCCTTCAGCGGCTGGTTACGCTTGATCAGCTCGGAGGCGTTTTCGTCCGGCAGCAGGGCAACCTTTAGCACATCCGGATCGGCATCGGCCGCTAGGGCGGACAAACTTGAAACAGCGGACAGCAAGCAAGTCAATAAGAGCGCGGATAAGCGTTTCATCGGGACATCTCCAGTGAAGGTTCGAGCATGACAGGTGGTTCAGCCGGAGCATTCGCTGGCTGAGTCGTAGAGCGGCCTGCATAGATGCGCTCAAGCTGCGCATCGGTGAGTTCCGAGGGCGCGGCATCGAAAACGATCTGAGAATCGGCCAGCCCGACGACGCGATCGGCGAAGCGGCGGGCATATTCGAGTTGATGCAGCGAAACGATGGCGGTGATGCCGTCTTCCTTGCAGATGTCGCGCAGCAATCCGAGAACACGGACCGAAGTGGCCGGGTCGAGACTGGCTACCGGCTCATCGGCCAGAATGATCGCCGGCTGTTGCGCTAGCGCACGCGCGATGCCTACCCGCTGCTGCTGGCCACCGGACAGTTTGTCCACCCGGCTTAGCGCCTTGTCTGCCAGACCGACCCGAGCGAGGCAACTGAGCGCAATCTCCTGATCGGCACGCGGCAGAGGAAACAGCGAGCGGAGCGTGTTGTGAAAGGCCAGCCGACCGGTAAGCACATTAGCCAGTGCGCTTTGACGTTCGATTAGCTGGTGGTGCTGAAAGATCATGGCGGTACGCCGACGATGCTGACGCAAGGCCGAGCCGCTGCCGAGTTCACCGAGTTCGCTGGTGACACTGCCGCCAGTGGGCGTGACGAGTCGATTGAGACTACGGAGCAAGGTCGACTTGCCTGCGCCCGAGAGACCAAGCAGCACGGTGAACTCACCACGCCGAAATGCAATCGAGGTATCGCGTAGGGCTGTCACGCCGCCTGGATAGACGACGCTCAACCGGTCGACCCGCAGCACGGCGTCCTGTATCGGATGGGGCGTCATTTGATCACCTTTCGCAATATTGCTGGCCGCACAATTGCGGTTCGCGATGCAAAGGGTAGAAATTCCTTGTTAACGCACTGCTTCTAAAGGATGACATTTCGATGAATACTTCGAATCTGCCGTAGCGGGGCGGCAAGCGAAGCCGTGGAAGAACGGGCGCAACGTAGCGTCTTTCTTCACGCGGGATACAGGAGGCTTTGATTGATACTGCTGCGGATTCGCTACAGTAACGTTGGGCCAGAACGTAATGCCATCCAAGCAAGAGAGCGCACACTAGCGGACTATAGGAGACATTCTATTCTTGCCCGTCGATTGACCTAGGCCGTTATGTGGCTGGTCGAAACCTTCAGGTGCCGCCCAACTAGACGTCTGTTGTCGCGCCCAGCTTAATGCTAGGGAAACTCTGAAGAAGACTTCCAGATTTTGGCAAAATACCCGGATTCCACCCACCGAGTTTCCCGATGAAGCAGATGACCTTCGCCGACGCCGAGTACGCCGGTAAGCGCAAACAAACCCGCAAAGAGTTGTTCCTGATCGAGATGGATCGGGTGGTGCCGTGGAAGGGTTTGATTGCCTTGATCGAGCCGCATTATCCCAAGGGTGAAGGCGGTCGTCCGGCCTATCCGCTGATGGCGATGCTGCGCGTGCACCTGATGCAAAACTGGTTCGGTTACAGCGATCCAGCGATGGAAGAGGCGCTGTACGAGACCACCATCCTGCGCCAGTTCGCGGGGCTGAGCTTGGAGCGTATCCCCGATGAAACCACCATCCTCAACTTCCGTCGTTTGCTGGAGAAGCACGAACTAGCCGCCGGCATCTTGGCTGTCATCAATGGCTATCTGGGCGACCGAGGTTTGTCGCTGCGCCAAGGCACCATCGTCGATGCCACGCTGATCAATGCGCCGAGTTCGACCAAGAACAAGGACGGTAAGCGCGACCCGGAAATGCATCAGACCAAGAAGGGTAACCAGTACTGTGTGTCACGAACACAGGTCAGATGACCTGTGCTGCTGTGCCGAAGATGGAAGTAGGCCTTCCGAAGTCGGCTTGCAGGAGCGGACTTCAAACCACCCGGTGCTGCTGCATCCAAAAGGTGTGGTGGTGAGCGACCGAGGAAAAGTCATCCCTGAGGATGGCAGGTGAGTATGGAGAAGATGAGCGAAAGCAAACCGTCCGATGACGCATCGTTATGCCCAAGGTGCTGCCGAAACTGAGGTGGAGTACTGGCTTCAGGACAAGTCGGGGCGTTACCTGCTTACGGACCCGATGGCAGCCGGTGTATAGGCGGCATGATCTTCATACAGGCTTTGGTACGGAACGTGAGAACCTTGTTCCAGATGCGAAGGAAAATGACAAATGGCCAACACCATGAGGAAGAATACCGATGCTGGAACGAGGGGCGGAGCCTCCCGTAGTAGCGATGAAGCCTCTGTAATGGAGGTGGAGCGAAGGGGCGGCGTTATCCGGCCGACGAGCGTTGCCAACCTCCGGGGATGAGTGGCGTGAGCTCGGCGAAACCTTATGACATAGCGAAACGCACGGTATGGGACGCCTACCAGCAGGTCAGGGCCAACCGCGGTGCTGCCGGCATCGACGATGAAACCATCGCCGATTTCGAGCGGGATCTGTCTAAGAATCTCTACAAGCTGTGGAATCGGATGTCGTCGGGGTCGTACTTCCCGCCTCCGGTCAAGCAAGTAGAAATTCCCAAGGCATCGGGAGGCACGCGCAAGCTGGGAGTGCCCACGGTTGGTGATCGTGTCGCGCAAACCGTGGTCAAGCTTCTCATCGAGCCGGAGCTGGACTCGATCTTCCACTCGGACTCCTATGGGTACCGGCCGGGACGATCAGCGAAGCAGGCGGTGGCGATCACGCGTGAGCGCTGCTGGCGATACGACTGGGTGGTGGAGTTTGATATCAAGGCAGCCTTCGATCAGATCAATCATGGGTTGCTGATGAAGGCGGTGCGCCTGCACATCAAGGAGGACTGGATACTTCTGTACATCGAGCGGTGGCTGGTTGCGCCGTTCGAAACGGATCACGGTATGCGCGTCCGACGCGAACGCGGCACCCCGCAAGGTGGAGTGATCAGTCCCCTCCTGATGAATCTGTTCATGCACTATGCCTTCGACACCTGGATGCAACGTACCAGCCCCAACTGCCCGTTTGCCCGCTACGCCGATGATGCGGTGGTGCACTGCCGCAGTCGAAAGCAAGCGGAGTACGTGATGCGCTCCATTGCTTCACGGCTGGCTGCCTGTGGCTTGACGATGCACCCCGAGAAATCGAAGGTCGTGTACTGCAAGGACAGTAACCGTCGCGCAGGTTATCCGCATGTGAGCTTTACCTTCCTCGGCTTCACCTTTAGGCCGAGGAAGGCGCTCAGCAAACAAGACCAGCTCTTCACGAGCTTCCTTCCGGGAGCGAGTGCGGATGCCTTAAAGCGGATGCGGCAAGCGGTGCGCAGGTGGCGACTCAATCGCCAAACCCACGTGACGCTGGTCGACGTGGCTCGGCTCTACAATCCAGTGATACAGGGGTGGTGGCAATACTATGGCTCGTTCTATCGGACAGCCATGCTTGGCATCTTCCAGCACATTGACCGCGCGCTTGAACGCTGGGCCCGACGAAAATACAAGGCCCTTCATAGGCGCAAGCGGCGCATTAGCCAATGGCTGGACAAGATGCGGGCCGTGGTACCCCGGCTGTTTCATCACTGGCGAGTGACCGGGCAGCAAGGTTGGATAACGGGAGCCGTATGACGCGAGAGTGTCACGTACGGTTCTGCGAGCGGCTGCGGGGGCAGTTCCCGCGGCCGACTCACCATTTTGGCATGAAGGCCCACATCGGCGCCGATGACGAATCGGGTCTGGTGCACAGCGTAGTGGGCACGGCGGCCAATGTGGCGGATGTCACCCAGGTGGACAAATTGCTGCATGGCGACGAAAACGTGGTCTGCGCCGATGCAGGCTACACCGGTGTCGAAAAGCGGCCCGAGCATGAAGGACGTGAAGTTATCTGGCAGGTGGCGGCACGCCGCAGCACCTACAAAAAACTCGATAAGCGCAGCGTGCTGTACAAAGCCAAGCGCAAGATTGAAAAGGCCAAGGCTCAGGTGCGCGCCAAGGTCGAGCATCCGTTCCGGGTAATCAAGCGCCAGTTCGGTTACACCAAGGTGCGCTTTCGCGGCTTGGCCAAAAACACGGCGCAACTGGTGACACTGTTCGCTCTGTCGAACCTGTGGATGGCGCGCCGACATTTACTGACGAATGCAGGAGAGGTGCGCCTGTAATGCGGGAAATGGCCACCGGAGTGGGGTCCGGGTGGCGAAAACGTAAGAAATACTCGTCGAATTGATTGTTTTTTGATCATTTGGCGAGTTTAAAAGTTGCGCTAGGTGGTATGCCGGGGAAATACATGGCTACTTCAGACCATCCTGAGAGATCTAGTCGAACCTGGCTGATTGCTCAGCGGGGCTGTGAGAGGAGGCGGTTCCGTGACCGCACAGTGAGTGTTGACCTTGCTGTCCCTCTCTTGGCGCTGATGGAAAATTGGGGTTCATATGTCCCTCGCGCAAGCAATTTTGAATCGAGTCAAGCACATGCCAAAGGGGAGACCCTTTGTCGGCGCGGTGTTCGCGCAGCTTGGTTCCCGTGCGTCGATTAATAAAGCGCTTTCTAGACTGGTGCAATCAGGCACGCTGGAGCGAGTGGCTCGCGGTGTCTACATGCGCCCTAAAATGAGCAAGTACACCGGTAGGGTGGTGCGCCCGAGTCCGCTGGCTGTCATGGAGGTCATCACGAAGGCGAACGGCGAGACGATCCAGATACACGGCGCGGAGGCTGTTCGGAAGTTGGGCCTCAGCACACAGATGCAGGTGTTGCCGACCTTTTACACCAGCGGATCTACTCGCGAGATCAAGGTTGGCAATGCGGTGGTTCGCCTCCGTCACGTATCCAAGGACCGCTTGCAGCACGCCGGCACGACGGTAGGTGTGGCGCTTACTGCTCTCTACTACATCGGGAAAGAAGGGCTGTCCGCTAATGTGGTTGCCAAGATTGTTAGTGCGCTGAGCGGCGAAGAGCTGATGAAGCTAAGGGCCTGCAAGATGCCGAGATGGATGCGATCGTCATTGAGCCTTGTGTGAGCGTACGTGGATGCGTCTTGCGTACTGGATCACTTGGCCTCGATGGTGGTGATGTGTGTGGCGATTCAATCAGCCCCCCCCAGCATTTCACAAGAAAGGAGCCATTCGCTCTGATATGCGTGATCATCTCTGTCAGTCCTCCTTGTGCACTGTAAAATTAGTATGAGCTTTCTCCCTATCGACGTTGCTCTGCCTGCCCTTCGCTCAGCATTGGCAGAGCGAAATGAAGCTGTTCTTGAAGCTCCTCCAGGAGCGGGTAAGACAACCCGAGTTCCCCTCGCGCTATTGAATGAGACATGGCTTGGAACCCAAACCATCTTGATGCTCGAGCCGAGGCGTCTTGCTGCTCGAGCTGCGGCTGAGCGTCTAGCTAGCGAATTGGGTGAGAGAGTAGGTGAAACCATCGGGTACCGGATTCGCTTGGAAAGCAAAGTCGGTCCGAAAACCCGAGTTGAAGTCGTCACCGAGGGCATCCTGTCCCGTCGTTTACAAGAGGACCCCGCCCTCGACGGCGTTGGGATTGTCATCTTCGATGAATACCATCTTCGTACGCTTGACGCAGATTTAGCCTTGGCACTTTGTCTAAACGGCCGTGAGCTTCTTAGGGACGAAAGCCAACCACTTAAGATCCTTCTGATGTCTGCAACGCTTGAGGGGGATCGCCTTTCTAAGCTCCTGAACGACGCTCCAATAGTGAAGAGCGACGGCCGTATGTTTCCGGTCACCACGTATTGGGGGAGACCTCATCAATTCGGTGAGTTCGTTGAGCAACGCGTGATTCAGATCTGCCTGCAGGCCCTATCTGAACAAAGCGGGAGCATCCTTGTGTTCCTTCCCGGTCAGGCTGAAATAAGCCGGGTTAACGAGCAGTTGAAAACTCAACTGAAGGACCAAGATAACATTATGCTTTGTCCGCTCCATGGCGAACTTGACCTGTCGTCCCAGCGAGCTGCTATCGAACCCGCGCCACAAGGCAAACGCAAACTAGTGCTTGCCACCAACATAGCCGAAACGAGCTTAACCATCGACGGCGTTCGCGTCGTAGTGGACGCTGGACTGGCACGCGTGCCGCGTTTTGACCCTGTCAGTGGTATGACTCGCCTGGATACGCAACGTGTTTCTCGAGCGGCAGCTACGCAACGTGCTGGCCGCGCAGGACGCCTAGAACCAGGTGTTTGCTATCGACTCTGGTCGGAATCGCAACATGACCAGCTTGCAGCATACGACGCTGCCGAAATTTTGCAGGCAGATCTATCTGGACTCGCGCTGCAGCTAGCGCGATGGGGTGTGCAGCCTGACGATTTGGCTTGGTTAGACTCGCCTCCTGTAGCAGCTTATGCGCAAGCTCGTGATCTACTAACCCGGCTAGGAGCATTAGATGAGCGTGGTGTTATTACTGCCCATGGTCAAGCGATGGCTGAGTTACCTGCACATCCACGAATCGCGCATCTGTTACTCCGTGGCCAGGCATTCGGACTCGGTAACCTCGCCTGTGACATCGCGGCGCTGCTTGGAGAAAAAGATATCCTCCGCGGTACCGGCGCTGACCTTCATGATCGTATTAGCGTATTAGGTAATGAAGCGTCCTCACGCGCCAGTCGAGGGGCTGTTCAACGAGCACGTAAGCTAGCGAGGCAGTTCAGGGGATATCTACGCGGTCCGGTATCTGAGCCTGTGGCAGACCCTGATCATCCAAGGTGGCAAGGGGGGCTCTTGGCCTTCGCTTATCCCGATCGAGTTGCTCGACAGCGACGCGATGGTGGAGCTGAATACCGACTAGCAAATGGCCGTGCCGCTCAGTTTGGCGAGCCTGACGCACTGATGAAAGAACCTTGGCTAGTCATTGCAGATCTTGGGAGCAGACAAGGTCAGAGAGAGGAGCGCATCTACATTGCCGCAGCACTTGATCCCCAGCTATTCGACACTCTGCTTGCCGAGCAGGTAAGCCAGCGTGATGAACTCGAGTGGGACGAACGCGAGGGTGTATTGAAAGCCGAGCGTCAGAAGCGAGTGGGTGAGCTGGTACTGAGTCGAGCGGCCATTCCCGGGCTTGATGAAGAGGCTCGTTCTCGGGCATTGGTCGGCCTCGTACGTCGCAAGGGCATGGAGCTGCTACCGTGGACACCGGAACTTCGTCAGTGGCAGGCACGAGTGTCTCTTCTTCGTTGTCTGGATCTCGAGCAAAAGGGCGAGAGTGAGTGGCCTGATCTGTCAGATGCCGCGCTCCTGAGCTCACTTGAAGTGTGGCTGGGGCCGTACCTGGGTAAAGTCAGCCGACTTAGTCATTTCGCCAACTTGGATCTCCCAAGCATCCTTATTGGCTTACTGCCTTGGCCGTTACCTGCACGCCTCGATGAACTAGCCCCCAAAGCGCTGCAGGTGCCATCTGGCTCGCGCGTTGCCATTGATTACTCAGAACATCCTCCCGTGCTTGCCGTTAGGCTACAGGAGCTGTTTGGCATGGCTGACACTCCACGTATAGCAGGAGGCCGTCAGGGAGTACTACTGCATCTACTGTCTCCAGCTCGCAGACCCGTACAGGTTACTCAAGATCTCGCCAGCTTTTGGGCCAATACCTACATTCAGGTGAAGAAAGATCTAAAGGGTCGGTACCCCAAGCACTGGTGGCCTGATAACCCTATGGAGGCAGAACCGACCGCTAGGATTAAACCTAGAAAGCAATGATTCATCCGCCGCTCTTGAGGTGAGTGCGTAAATCGATTTGCCGCTGGGCTCGCCTATCCGCGAAGCGGCTAGGCTTTGATGGCTGGATCAGCTTAAGAAAAACCTAAAGATCTAGACAAGGTGCGGCCGAGTTTACGCGGCGCGTGCCTTGGCAATTTCAAAGTCTTCATTACGCAACTTCTTGAGCTTTTCAAGCTCTATTGCGTACTCGGCAACAGGCATTCCTGCCTTTAAGTCGTTCAGAAGTTTTTCTTGGCTTTGGTCAAAGACCTCAATCGCCTTAATCATGTAAACCGAGGAAACCGTGGTGTGGTAGTTCGATACCTTCTCGAAGGCTAGGTGAATGTAGCGCTCTACAGAATCAGGACTCTGGTGGCCAGTCCACTGCATCACCTCTGCGACGAATTTTTTGCTGTCGAGTAATGCGCGCCTGAAGTCATCTACGTTTTCAAGTTCGTGCCTGCGAATGAGCAGAACAAACAAATTGGTGATAAAGGCATGACGGAACATATGTGCGCAAATAGGCTCTTTGATCCCAGCATGACTCTTCAGCACCGAAATCTCATTTGTAATCGAGTCAGCGTTAAGCCTGGAGCCATTTTGGTCGGATACAAAGAGGAAGCCGTGATCATTGGACTTTCTGAATTTGTTGATTAGCTTCTTTCGAGGAAAGTCTATGTATTTCTTCAGCTCGTTCAGCAGCATCTTCGTAATGGGTATCGTACGCTCCACACCCACTCCTCGTTTAAGAGTCTCAAGACGCAACATCGGAAACTCCATCGCTAGCGCCGCCTGGACATCGCTGACTAAGATGTTTGCGACTTCACTACGCCGAGCACCTGTATGTTCCAGTAGAGAAATCATGACGTGACGGCGCATCTGTAGGTGTCTTGTTTTGCCGAGGCTGTTAATGGCCTCCCTTAAACGATCAATGTTCTGCGCTGTAATCGGATCACGCGTGCGTGGACGTCCACCGGAAAGTGAAAGCGAGTGATGGTGGACAAAGTCCCTTTTAATGATTTTTCCTGAGCGGGTTCTGATCGTAACTGTCTTGTGAGTCGTGCGAATGCTACCAGTAGGTGAAACAAAGGTATTGTCGCCGTAGAAATAGCCAACGTGACTCAAAAAATCCAAGCAGACCCGGCCAACATTCAATACCGTAGTTTCAGATTTCCTCTTATGTTTGGAACCAGGCCTAAGCGATTCTGTTCGAATTGAGCTGATGAAGTTGCTAAATCCATTGTCATTTAGTTCAATGAAATCAATATTATGGTGGAAACAATAGCGAATAAGCTGGCTGATTTTCGCTGCATAATCCCCCATGGTGCCGCCTTTGCTGCCTTTTCTGGATAGACCGGATTGACCGCCTCTTCCGGGTCTGTCTCGCAAGGCCAGCATATAAAGGTTTGCAAGCAAACAAGGTCGTCCATCAGGCCATACAATAAATGGCATGTTGGATCCATCTTTCGTAACAAGAGAGCCCAGGGCGTGATGATCAAAGAGCTTTAGCTCGCCGACGGGTCTGAAGAGTTGCTTTATAGATTGCATACTCATTGACGGTACTTGTCTAATTGGGTCACTGTTCGATCGCTCTCAATTGGCGGAAAATGATCGAAAGGCGGCGGATTCATAGAAACAATCATCGTCAGCGTCGTTAACGCTTCTTGCACACGCTTTTTGCGAAGATTTTCGTTAGGCGTATCCCGGACGTTCTTCAACTCAGCTATAGCATGTGATAAACCCTGTAGTAAGATGAGGTTGATTTTTTGATGTTGCTCAAGATCACGTTCCATCTCGTCAATACGCTTTTTTAAACCGCTTTTCGTACGCTTGTTACTATTTTGACCTCGCCTATTGAAGGTGTCGATGCTATCTTTGGCTGATGTGCGAAGATGATTTATATCCTCAAATCCGCGCTCAAATAGTTGGTTGGCGTATGTCTTAAGCGTATTTAAACTTACAGCCTTCGTCTGCTTGATGCCTTCATTGTCCTCGAATTCGACTTCAAATGCTGCGATCCCCGCCTGGCTTTTAAGCGCCGAGATCAGCTCTACATTTTCAGCGAATAGATGAGGCGCTCTAGTAACCAGCCTGAGAAAGTCGCGCAGAGCGATTACAGCATTTCTGCTATTTAACACTCGTGAGTCAGTCTTCATTGTTAACTCAAATTTTTAATTTTTACAATAACGCGCATGTGCTTCCCGAGGTTGTCGACGAAAAACTCTGGCTCAATGCAAACCTCGCCCACTTGGATCAGCTCCAAAATATGGTCTTCAAGCTCTTCAGTGTCGACTAGCGCAAAGTCGTCGGTACCATAGCGCGCCCGAAGTAGGTCAGCGAGCTCGACGTAGCTATTAATCTCGCCCTTATGAAGACTCTCGGCTATAAACTGAGCCTTAGCCCCACGCAGAATCGTTCCGTCCAATGTCTCGGTTATATAGTTCCAGAGATGCTCAATATCAGTATGACCAAGCATCCACTGCAAGGTCTCTAAGCCGCCGAAGCTAGCAGAGTGAAAGAACAACATCGCAAAGAATCGACGTAACTGATGCTGGCGAATATAGTAGCGTTCTCCCTTGCGGTTAACTGGTGTTTGGATGTAGTCGCAAAGAAAATCAAGGTTGCGGTTGTATAAGTACGAGCTTGACTGCCCGTCCGCTAAGTCACCTCTAGTTGCAGGCGTTGCAAATAAATGATTCATACTTTCGTGGTAACCAATACGAACAAGAATTTTCTGCATTCGAATTAGGTTTTTAATCATTTGAACGGCGATAGGTTCAATTGGGCGTGCTTCTAGCTGCCTGAGCCCATAAAGCTGGTAGGTGCTTTTTCGGTTGTAGAAGTTCAGCCATTCTTCAGTGGAATCTAAACAAGTTGTGCTGTGTAGGTCGAGGAGCTCTCCGACCCGGCGCGCAGTAATAGCACCTACTACTAATTGTACTGCTCCAATATAAACGCCGATGAGTTCAAGAAGAGCCTCGCGAGCGCGGAGTTTCGCAAAGTAAATAGCCTTTTCCTCTTTTTTATTTCGCCTGTTTTGCGAGTCTTTTGCGCTATGTGAAAGTTGCCATTGTTTTACTCCTAATGATGTGAGCTCCGGACCTACTGCGTGTTGAAACTCTTTATTAGATAATTGTCCGATTCGGCTGTTGTGGGCTTTGCAATATATTATTAGTTTGCAAAATCCATTCACAATTATCTTGCCGTACTTGAGGTGAAACTCTACCGAGTCTTTGAATGCGCTAAATACCACTGTGGATGGAAGTGTCCTAAATCTGCCTAGGCTCGATAGATTAACTCTAAAATTACTGAACTCTATTAAATGGCTAACTGCCGGCGCAGGAATTCCAAGTTCATGCAGTTTTCCCATGCCATAAATCGCGGATTTATATCCAGTAGCGGCTGACGGCGTTATGGTTTCTCGCTCACCCGTGGTTACCCGGAAAGGTGGATGTTCACGTCTAAATCCGGAAGCATGTTTGTAATATGACAAGATCTTTATGATGGGTTTGCAGTCCGATTTTCCTTTAAGTGTCCTTTTATATATGTGCTCTGAGAGCATCAAAGAGTTTGGTGAATGCCAGCTTTCAGTTCCTTTCCTATAGTAGCCTCTAAGGTAAAGAGCGGCGCGGAATTTTGGGATTAAATCAAACTCCACATCCAGTTCGTTTTCGTCCTCTTGGTCGGGGGTGATTAATCGCATTTCGGGTATGGCTGCTAGCGTTTGGTTGATCAGGTTCTTATTTGTGCTCTTCAGAAGATCCAAGCAGTAGGAGGAAACCCGTTTGCGCCATCCATATACTGACTCGGAAGAGTCTGAGTGCTGGGTAAGCGTAGTTAATATTGATTTGAGGTTATTCGTAGAGAGACCAGCCAATCCATATTTAGCCAGCTCAAAGTCAGCTGAATGAAGAAGTAAGTAGTCTACTACGTGAACGGCTCTTGCAAACTTGACTTGTTGGGTTCTAATTGAGTTGGACTCGGCGCCGCCGCCAGCTATTTTCTCTGTGGATGAAGTAAGCATATATTTTAGACCGCTAAGCAGGTCATTATTCTTCCAGTCGGTAAGTAGGGTCCCGTCTTCAAGTTCGATATTCCAGTCGAGTACCTTATCGGTCTTGTGGTTAAAGTCGTAGAGCCATATCTTGTCGTGAAAGTTACTTTTGAGCCAGTCTGCTCTTTGTAGCTTTTTCGTGGGGTCTACAAAGAAAGCATCCAAGAAATTAAGTTCGCTGGGAAGTTTCATAAATTAACTCCTTCATCTTTTCAGGATTGCAGTGCGTCAGGGCATCTGAGAGATGTTGCTTAAGTAGGTAGTCATTACCTCTATTTATTTCCGCGACTACTTTTCTTGAAAGATCGGCCCAATAAGTGGCGCGGCCACATACTTTTTCGGGAGTCAAGGCTATATCTACTGCTTTTTCTAAAGAGACAAGGGCTGTCATTATTCCTGGGTCAATTGAAATTAATACTTGTTTAACCCTTTGGTCAGTGCTTATTTCATTTTCAGCTGTCGTGTGTTCTGGATTGCTAAGGTGGTGCGGAATAAGTTTCAGCGCATGGTTGGCGAGGAAACTATGTAGTTCTTCAATGTTGGAAAAATTAGCTGCTTCCAATAGATATGGGCTGTCTTTCATAGCTTCGCAGATAAATCCCTTTTGAAAGATACGAATCCATCTTGTCTGGAAAAAAGCCAATATAGCTTCTGGAAGATATCTTCTCATAAGCAGTGTGTCATATCTCGCGTGACCAAGAGCTTTCGCCATCTCAGCTACACTTTTTGTTTTGAGGTATACCAGAACTCCTGAAGATGCTCTTAAGGTCGACATGGATACTCTGGTTAGGAAGTCCTCCAATTCCCCGTGGCGGCGGGTTGTGTGTGGATGAAATTGGTCCTTTAGCATATCTAAGTACTTCGGATGACCCTTGAAGTTTGATTTATTCCATGCCGGAAATTCAGCGCTGCTCGGAGTAGAAAAACCATGTCCGCATGTGATAAATAATTCTCTCCAAGTGTCGTCATTTTTTCCTTTTAAGAAGTCTCTTAGCGGTCTAGTGATCTGTATTATTTTCTCTATGAGTTCAGTGGTGCTAGGGCTTAGTTTGATTTTTTGTTCGCTAAGTTTGCTGCCTCTTCGATCTTTGTAGCCTATTAACCAATTTCCTTCTGTTTCTGTTTTTTTGAATCCGATCATATCTCCGTTTTTGTCGTGTAGTATCAATTTTTTAAGGAAGCCATGGGTGATTTCTGGGTGCTCAATTACCAGTAGGCATTGAAATGGAAATAATTTTCCATGTGTGGGCAGGCCGAGAAGTTCAGCTAGGTGTCCTTTGGAGATTTTTGCACTATATCTAGTATTGATATAGTAGGAGTCATTACTAAAGCCATCGCGCTCGAATGTTGCGCATAAATTACTAAGATTCAGTTTTTCAGCCGTTACACCCCAGGCTCTGGATGTAATAGGGGTTCCAATTTTTGATAGATCTCGTCTGCGCTGAGTTGAGCTATATATTTTTTCGCACTGGTCGTACGCCCAATTTTTTACTGTGCGCAAATCAGTTTCTATATCGTGGAATAAGATTTCAATCGCCTCAGTGTCAGTTAGGTGTAGCGGCACAGATGTAATGAGTTTTTCGTGAACCTCAATACCTTCTTTGTTTAGGCTAACTCTTGAGGGTGTTCCCGATACTTTTCTCTCAGTTGGCTTGGGTAAGCTGTCATCAAATGGCAGTGCCCAGACGTTGCTTTGCAGGAACGCCTCCTCTAGATTAGATATCATCCTTCCCCAGGTCTTGATCTGAGAGTTAAGATTAAGTTTTTGATCGTAAGCGCTCATGAAAAAGTCTTTCATGAAGCTCAAGAAAAATCTTTTTATCATTATTGGGTTTTTAAAGGTTTCTGGTGGCCAAGTTGTAGCGTTTTCGCTAAGAAATTTGGCTAATTTGTTTATGTCGCTAACCCCCGGTCTTGCTTGTTTCTCGTAAAAGAGACGAAGATTTTCATAGAACTCTTCAGTGAAGGCTTGGCCGTGCGAGTGCCAAATGCAGGGGAGCGCTAGAAAGTGTGGTATTCCTTTGTTCGTGATAATTTCCCAGCCATTCCAGTAGCGAGCATGAGGGGAGTCGAGTATCGAAGAATTTTTATTATTGGCAGCAGCATCGGTATCTGTTATCCAAGCCTTGTAACTTATCGTTGCTATCCAAGGTGATTTGATTGCCATTTTTTCAATGGCCCTCAGCAAAGTTCGTGCGTATCGACGTCTTGTCTGTAGTCTAGTGCTGACGAGATCCTCACCTGCCAGGGCGATAAGAAAGCCTTGTACGGTATTTGCAAATGTCTTGCTTGCGAGGCTGCTCAGAAAAACGGGGCTGTTTGTTAGATGGCAGTAACACTCGAACACCTTCAAGGCAGTATCAAGGGAGGCAACGTCCCCTTTTCCGCATCGCTGAAACAACACGACGACGTCAGGTGAAAGCATTTGAAAGGGGTAATTGATCAGAGCAAGGGTGTTTTTGATGATTGTCAAAATTTTATCACCTTGGTTTCTCTCTAGAATGCCTCAGCCATGCGGGCTGGTAGGCGTTGATAAATTTATGCATATAGTAAAGTCTTCGAACGCAGCCTTGATGCCGATCTGGCTTTGGCTCTGAGTTTGAACGGTCGTGAACTGTTCCGCGCTGAACAGCCGCTGAAGATTCTGCTGATGTCTGCCACGCTGGAGGGCGAGCGCCTGGCCGGGTTGCTGGATGACGCGCCGATCCTGCGCAGCGAAGGGCGCATGTACCCGGTGACGATGCGCTGGGGGCGGCCGTTCCAGCCTGGCGAATACATCGACCAACGCGTGACCCGGACCGTCCTCGATGCCCTGCACGATGAAACCGGCAGCCTGCTGGTGTTCCTTCCGGGGCAGGCGGAAATCCGTCGTGTGCATCAGCAACTGAGCGATGCCATCGGTGAGCGTAAAGATGTCTTGCTCTGCCCGTTGCACGGTGAACTGGACCTGAATGCCCAGCGCGCCGCCATCGACCCGGCGCCGGCGGGTCAGCGCAAAGTGGTGCTGGCGACCAACATTGCCGAAACCAGTCTGACCATCAACGGCGTGCGCGTGGTGATCGATGCCGGGCTGGCGCGGGTGCCGCGTTTCGACCCCGGCAGCGGCATGACCCGTCTCGATACGCAGCGTATTTCCAGGGCCAGCGCCACCCAGCGTGCGGGCCGGGCCGGACGTCTGGAACCGGGCGTGTGTTATCGCCTGTGGTCGCAGGATCAGCACGAGCAACTCGCCGCTTACGGCAGTGCGGAAATTCTGTCGGCGGATCTGGCGGGTCTGGCGCTGCAACTCGGACGCTGGGGCGTCACGCCGGGCGAACTGGTCTGGCTCGATGTGCCGCCGGCAGCGGCTTATGCCCAGGCCCAGGATCTGTTGCAGCGCCTGGGCGCACTCGAAGGCGAGGCGCTGACCGCCCACGGTCAGGCCATGGCCGAATTGCCGGCACATCCGCGCATCGCCCATCTGTTGCTGCGCGGTCAGGCGCTGGGGCTGGCGCAGATGGCGTGCGACGTCGCGGCACTGCTCGGCGAACGCGATATTTTGCGCGGCGCCGGGGCGGATCTGCACAGCCGCCTGGTGCTGCTCTCTGGCGAGGAACGCGCGGCACGCGGTGCTCAGGGTGGCGTGCAACGTGCGCGGCAACTGGCGCGGCAGTATCGCGGTTACCTGCGTGGCAAGGCCAGCGATCCCGTCAGCGATCCCGATCATCCGCGCTGGCTCGGCGCATTGCTGGCGCTGGCCTATCCGGATCGCGTCGCCCAACAGCGGCGCGCCGGTGGCGCCGAATATCGGCTGGCCAATGGTCGCGCTGCGCTGTTCGCCGAAGCCGACAGCCTGATGAAGGAGGCGTGGATTGTGATCGCCGACCTCGGCAGTCGTCAGGGGCAGCGCGAGGAACGGATTTACCTGGCGGCGGATTTCGATCCGACGCTGTTCGACTCGGTGCTCGCCGAGCAAGTGCGTGCCGTCGATCAACTGGACTGGGACGAGCGCGAAGGCGTGCTGCGCGCCGAGCGTCAGCGCAAGGTTGGCGAACTGATCCTCAGCCGCGAACCGTTGACCGGGCTCGACGAAGCGGCGCGCAGTCAGGCGCTGGTCAATCTGGTCCGGCGCAAAGGTCTGGAGTTGCTGCCGTGGACGCCGGAATTGCGTCAGTGGCAGGCGCGGGTCGCGTTGTTGCGGCAATTGGATCTGGCGACACAGGCCGACAGCCAATGGCCGGATGTCAGCGACGCGACGTTGCTCAAAACCCTGGAAGCATGGCTGATGCCCTATCTGGGCAAAGTCTCGCGACTGAGTCATTTCGCCAATCTGGACCTGTCGAGCATCGTGCGCAATCTGTTGCCGTGGCCGTTGCCGCAGAAGCTTGATGAGCTGGCCCCACATCACATCAGTGTGCCGTCGGGGTCATCGATTCGTCTGGATTACAGCGAGTCGCCGCCGATTCTCGCGGTGCGTTTGCAAGAGCTGTTCGGCCTCGCCGAGACGCCGCGAATCGCCGGCGGGCGGCAAGTGGTCAAGTTGCACCTATTGTCCCCGGCGCGGCGGCCGGTGCAGGTGACACAGGATCTGGCCAACTTCTGGCGCAGCACCTATGCCGAGGTGAAAAAGGATCTGAAGGGGCGGTATCCGAAGCATTATTGGCCGGATGATCCGCTGGTGGCCGAGGCCACGGCGCGGATCAAGCCGCGCAAGTGAGCCTTTGTCCGGGGTTGATCAGGCCTCGCCGTAGAGGCTTTGCGCAGCACGGCGGCGGTGCTTGATGCTGTGGCAGACCCACACCAGCGTGATCCACAGCGGAATCGCGTAGACCGCCATCCGGTTGACGGGGTCCATCAGCATGACCGCCATGATGAACACCATGAAGGCCAGACAGACATAGTTACCGTAGGGATACCAAAGCGCCTTGAACCGTGGAGTCTGCCGGGTCTCGTTCAGGTGCCGGCGAAATTTGCCGTGGGCCAGGCTGATCATCGCCCAGTTGATCAGCAGCGTCGCCACCACCAGCGATAGCAGTATTTCGAGGGCCTGCTGCGGGATCACGTAGTTCATCACCACCGCGACCAAAGTCACCGCAGCCGTTGCAAGGATCGAGCGCACAGGAACCCCGCGCGAGTCGATCTTGACCAGGCTTTGTGGCGCGTCACCCTGCCGGGCCAGACCGAGCAGGATCCGGCTGTTGCAGTAGGTGCCGCTGTTATAGACCGACAACGCCGCGGTAAGGACCACGAAGTTGAGAATGTGCGCGGCGGTATTGCTGTCGAGCATTGACCACACGCGTACGAACGGGCTGCCGCTGTAGGTATCGCCAGAGGCATTGAGTGACGTCAGCAGGCTGTCCCACGGCATCAATGACAACAGCACGACGAGTACGCCGATGTAGAAAATCAGGATGCGGTAGATCACCTGATTGATTGCCTTGGGGATCACGCGACGAGGGTTTTGCGCTTCGGCGGCGGTAAAACCGAGCATTTCCAGCCCGCCAAAGGACAGCATGATAACCGCCATGGACATGGCCAGGCCGGCCATCCCGTGGGGGAAAAAGCCGCCGTGCTGCCACAGGTTGCTCAACGATGCCTGCGGCCCTCCGTTACCGCTGACCAGCAGGTAGCTGCCCATGACGATCATCCCGATCACCGCCAACACCTTGATGATGGCGAACCAGAATTCCGCCTCGCCGAACACTTTGACGTTGATCAGGTTGAGTGCATTGATCAGCACAAAAAACACCGCAGCCGATACCCAGATCGGTATCTCGGGCCACCAGTAATGCACGTATTTGCCGACGGCTGTCAGCTCGGACATGCCGACCAGGGTGTACAGCATCCAGCAGTTCCATCCCGACAGGAAGCCGGCGAATGCGCCCCAATACTTGTGGGCGAAATGGCTGAAAGAGCCGGCAACCGGCTCTTCAACGATCATCTCGCCCAGTTGTCGCATGATCATGAAGGCGATGAAGCCGCAAATGGCGTAGCCGAGGATCATCGAGGGCCCGGCAGACTTGAGTGCGCCCGCCGAGCCCAGAAACAACCCCGTGCCGACGGCGCCTCCCAGTGCGATCAATTGGATGTGTCGATTTTTCAGGCTGCGTTGCAGTTGACCTGAGTGCGTATGGAGTCCGCTCATGAGAAAGGGTACTCGCAAGGTTGCTTGAGTGTTTGCAAGACACTTGCGCGGGGCGAGGCGGGCCGATGCAGTGACGCGACGGTGCCAACAGTGGGGGACGGGTAATTCTCCACAGTCATACGGATTCTGTTCCTTCAGATTATTTCTATTTTTATCAATCAGTTAGATCGGGTTTTCAGCTTGGTTGTGCGCGATTTCGTGCGCGCCGAACATAAAAATCTATTGGAAGAAACATATTTCTATCTGTTGAATTTGTAAATGGGGGATGGTATCTAATGCATCGCACAGGGACATGCCAACGATTCCAGGGACTGAGGAGTGATGACGGTGACGGAGTGCAATGCACTAGGGACATTCGATTTTGTGGTCGGCGCCGAGGCCGATCCGGCGGGCTATTTTTCAGCGGCGGCGCAGGACATTCGGGCACAACTGTTGAGTGAAGGCGCGGTGCTCATTCGCGGTGCCACGCCGTGCAGGGATCCCGAGGTGTTTGAACGGGCCATCGGTGCGCTGGGTTTTCACACGCGCGATTACGTCGGCGGCAGCTCTCCACGCTCGACGATCCAGGGCAAGGTCATGGAAGCGACGCGCACCCCGCCCGACTGGTCGGTGATCCTTCATCAGGAAATGGCCTATGTACAACATCCGCCCGAAATCATCGCTTTCGTGTGTGTCGAGCCTGCGGAGCGTGGCGGTGAATCCGTGGTCGGGGACATGCGCAAACTGGAGCAGTTGATTGATCGCGCCACCCTGCAGCAACTGACCGATCGCGGGCTCAAGTTGCGCCGCACGCTGCCCGGCGAGGCGCGGGTGAATCTCAAGCCCGGGGTGAAAAAAAGCTGGCAGGAGACGTTCTCCACTTCCAGCACCGCCGAGGCAGAAGTGCTGTGCCGGACGCGCGGTTGGGACTTCGAATGGAGTGGCGGCGACCTGATCCTCTGGCAGGACTGTATCGCCCCGATGCGCCGACACCCGCGCAAAGCGGCGGACATCTGGTGCAATCAGGCGCACTTCTGGGGCGCGGCTGCGATGATCGAATGGGCGCGTATCGACGGTCGTGAACAGGACGCCAGTGATTTGGCCGAGGCGCAGCGCAACACGCCGCAACTGTTGGAGGCCATGTGTTTCGGTGACGGCGAACCACTGCCGCAAGACCTGACGCTGGAGTTGTTCCACACCGTCAGACGTCTGGAACAGGATGTCGATCTGCGGGCGGGCGATATTTTGCTGCTCGACAATTTCCAGTATGCCCACGGCCGGCGCGCCTTTTCCGGCAATAGGACCATCAACGTGATCATCGCCAATTGGGCGGATGATCAGCCACACGCAGCTCAGGGATGAAAAGATGACGATTCAGGAAAGAAACTTCACGTCGGATAGCACGTTTGTACTGACCCCCGGCGTGGATGTCAGTCTCAAGGACTTGATCAGGTATTCCCGGCCCGGGGCAAAGGTGGTCGCTTCGCAAGCCACCCGGCAACGGGTTCAGGCATCGCGAGACGCCCTGGAAAATCTGGTTGCACAAGGCGCGGTGATTTATGGGGTGAACACCGGGATGGGTGGTTTCGTTGACCATCTGGTGCCCATCGACAAAGCCCACGAGCTTCAATCGAACCTGATTCAGGGCGTCTCGACCAACGTTGCCGAGCGGTTCCCGGACAGTGTGGCGCGAGCCACCATGTTTGCGCGGATCGTATCGCTGTCCCGTGGCAACTCGGCACTTTCGCTGGAAAATTTCGACCGCTACATCGCCATTTACAACGCCGGCCTGATCCCGGAAATCCCGAGCAAGGGCTCGTTGGGGACCAGTGGCGACCTGGGGCCGCTGGCGGCGGTTGCGCGGATGCTGACCGGAGACGGTCATGCCTACCTCGACGGTGCCCGGATTCCGGCCGCGCAAGCGCTCGAGCAATTGGGCCTGGCGCCGCTGCACCTGAGTTACAAGGAAGGGCTGGCGCTGATCAATGGCACCTCCTGCATGGTCGCGGTGGCGGCGATGAATGTGGTTGAAGCCCGGGAACTGCTCGAGCAATACACGTCGATCTCGGCCTTCTCGTTTGAAGCGCTGCAGGCTCGGGTACGTCCTTTCCATCCGGATGTTCACCAGTTGAAACCGCACCTGGGCCAGCAAAAAATTGCCGAGGCCATCTGGGCTGATCTGCAAGGCTCGGAACTGGCGATTGACGATCTTGAACTCTCTTCGCAATTGAGCGCCCTGCGCACCGACCAGGTACGCCAGGAAGACATGCCCATCGAAGATGCCTATTCCATTCGCTGCACGCCGCAAATCCTCGGGCCGGTGCTGGAGACCATCGAATTTGTCGAGCGCGTGGTCGGCAACGAACTGAACTCGTCCAACGACAACCCGTTGATCACCCCTGAAAACGGCGAGGTTTTTCACAATGGCCATTTTCATGGGCAATACATCGCTTCGGCCATGGACTACCTGACGATCTCCATCATCACCCTGTGCAATCTTTCGGATCGGCGGATCGATCGCTTCCTGACCAAAGCCAACAGCAATGGCCTGCCGTCATTCCTGTGTGCGGAAAACGGTGGCCTGCGTTTCGGCCTCATGGGCGGGCAATTCATGTCGGCGTCGCTGACGGCGGAAAACCGTTCGCTGGCCACCCCCGTCTCGATCCAGACCCTGACCACCACCGGCGATTTCCAGGACGTGGTTTCCTTCGGTCTTGTCGCCGCGCGCCGGGTGACCGAAGTGCTGCAGAACACGCGTTACGTCCTCGCGTTTGAGCTGATCTGTGCAGCCCAGGCCGCCGATATCCGTGGCAACGCCAGACTCGGGCCGAAGGGCCGCGCCTGGCATGCGCGGGTGCGTGAACACATTCCGTATCTGGATCGGGATGTGGCGTTGACCGCTTACCTGGAAGCGCTCGTTACCCAGGTACTGGGAGGGCACGGCCGATGAGTTCGTCGGGAAAGAGTGACCTGTTGGCAACGTCAATCACTGAGCCGGTCCGGCTGCATGCCAACGAAAATCCGCTGGGTGCATCGGGCCTGGCCCTGCAGCTGTGCGCCTCGATGCCGACGCTGCTCAGCGAATACCCCGAAGTCACTTACAAGTCTCTGCGCCTGGCAATCGGCGAGCGCTGGCGCGTCGATCCCGAGCGCGTCGTGGTGGGCGCCGGTTCGGACGAACTGATCGACATTGCGTTGCGTAGCCTGTTGAAGCCCGGCAGTCGCATCGTGACGCAGCAGCACTGCTTCAAGATGTACAAAATCCGGGCCGCGTTGCTGGGGGCCGACTACAGCGAGATGACCCCGGATGCCAGCGGCGACTATGAGGCGGCATTGCAGCTTGCTCTTGAGCAAAAGCCCGACGTCGTGGTCCTGGTCAATCCGTCCAATCCATTGGGCGACTATCTGTTGCCCTCGCAGTTGTTATCGCTGGTGGCGCTGATTCCACCCGGCACGACCGTCATCATCGACGAAGCGTACGCAGAGTTTGCGCCGGATCGGGAAAACACGGCTGGCATTCAGATCGTCAACAGCCGGGAAAACGCGATATGCCTGCGCACGTTTTCCAAGGCCTACGGTATTGCCGGCCTGCGCCTTGGCTGGGCTTATGCGAGCGGCGATCAGGTGCCGGCGCTGCAAGCGCGGCGTGCGCCGTACAACGTCAGTTCGTTTTCCGCCCTGGCAGGCGAATACGTCCTGCAGGACGGCGATCATCTGGACAACACGGCGGCGTATTGTCAGGCGTGGGGGCAGGAGCTCGTGAGCCTGTTCAAGTCCTGCGGCATTGAAGCCAGAAGCCGCTACGTCAACTTTGTTTTCGTCGAATGCGTCACCGCGCCACGCTGCCAGGATTTGCATCAGCATCTGGAAAGGGAAGGTTTCCTGACGTCCCGGTTGACCGACTATGGTCTTGAGACGTGTCTGCGGATCTCCTTCGGCAACCAGGCGCAGATGACCCGGTTGCGCGCTGTACTGAAGCAAAAACTGCAAACCCTGGAACTTGCCTGAGGCCGGCAGGGCAAGATCAGTGAAACCTTGACTGAGGTAAAAATGAGCCAGACGCTGACGTTGTTTCACGCTGAACCCTACTTGAAGCAACTGGACTGCCGAGTTGATCGACTGGCGCGCGACGACGCCGGTCTGCCTTTCGCACTCCTCGGCGAAACCGTGTTCTACCCTCAGGGAGGCGGGCAACTGGGCGATCGGGGGGTATTGAACATTCCGCTCGCCGGGGAGGGTGAGGCACTGCGCACGCTGGAGATCGTCGCGACGAAAAAACGGGACGATCAGATCAGGCATTACCTGAGCATTGACGACGAAACGTTCGCTGACCTGCAGACGCGGGTGAGCGACCGGCAGGCGACTGCCACGCTGGATTGGTCATTGCGATATCATCAGATGCGGGTTCATTCGGCGATGCATTTGATTCATTGCATGCTCGAGCGGACGCTCGGGCGAGCGATTGCGCATCCGGTTCGTTCGCCGCTGAGCGACGAGGGTGGCGAGAACCAATACGAGTTTGTCGGTGAGTTCGACGAAGACAGTCTGAGGCGCGCAACAGATGCCTTGAACGAGTTTTGCTCTGCAAGTCATGAGATTCGTACGGAAGCGGATACCCGCCAGGGACAGGGATTTCGTTGGTGGCAATGCGAAGACTGGTCAATCCCCTGTGGGGGCGTTCATGTGCGTAATACGCAAGAAATAGGCGTGGTGACTTCCAGTATGAAGATCAAGAAAAACACGACCAGAGTGCTTGTCACTCTGTCGGCAGAGGCGGAAGAGCTTGGATAGCAAACGTGCGTTTGGCGCATTTCTCATGCAGTTTCGAATCGACGCGGGGCATCTGAAGATCTCCACGTTTCTCGACGAGGTCAATATTCCGTTCTCGGCCAATTACTACCGCGACGTCGAGGCCGGAAGGAAATACCTGAGTATCGATGCTGCCGTCGAACTGCATGATCACCTTGGCATCGACGCGGCCAGCAAAGCCAGTTTTGATTATTTCTGGCACTACTTCAGGGATTTGTTGCCGGCGGACGTCCACGAAATGTTGTTCGGCAAAGGCGTCGAGGTGACCGATCTCTCTTCGCGCCTGGAACTGCGCGAACACGACTCCAGAATCTTGCGCCGAGCCCTGAGCCTGAGTCGCTACGAGCGTGAGTTCATTGTCACCGAAGAGGTGATCGCCGCGTTCGAGGCGCAGTTCGAACTGCTGCCATTGATGACGTATCTGTACATGGTCGACAGTGCCTCAGTGGCGGAGATTCAGCTGGTGTGCCAGCAGATCGGTCTGGCTTATGACCAGGACACTGAAGCGTTCCTGAACCTGGTGTCCAAGCCGCGCGCAACGCCGGATGACCCGTTTGTCCGGCATGCACCCACGTTGAGGATGCCCAGGACGGTGGATGCGTTGAAGTTGAAGGATCAGTTCCTGCGCCATGAAGTGGACCGGTCGCTGCTCAAACCGGAGAAGAGCGAATACTTCGATGTTTCAGGCTCTTTCAAATACAGCTCGATGGTGACACTCAAGGACGCCGAAATAGAACAGATTCAGGACCGTCTGGTGGACCTGTTCTCGGTTATCGAAGTGCATAACAAGTCTGGCCGTCAGCTGGAGGATTCAGGCGCACAGCCTTATTTCTTCGGGCTGGTGGTTTCCGGGCGTCCGGAGTACGACGGGCGCGCGGCCCGCGTCGGTGAAAAAGACGAGGAGTGAACAACTGCCGGGCGCTTCGCCGCTTCTGTGTGGCATGGCCCGGCAAAAACCAACCGTTCACAGGAGTGCGCGGACAGTACAGAAAACGGGGCGCAGAACCGCAAACCGGCCGTCATCAGTCAGAACAGGGATGAGATGAATGAATGCTCCAGTCGTAGAAAAACTCCGTCAGTTGTTCGGCGAACGCTTGAGGCTCGAACAGGGAATCCGGCAACAGTTCTGCCAGGCGCCTCCCGGCATCGAGCTGAGTCCCCCCGATGCGGTAGTGACCGTTCGCAGCGAAGACGAAATCATTCAGGTCGTGAAGCTTTGCCGTGAGTACGGTGTGGCGCTGATCCCGTCGGGTGCGCGTTCGTCCCTCGAAGGGCAGATCAATGCGCCACAGGGTGGCGTCTGCGTCGACTGCTCGGAAATGAACGCGATTGTCGATGTGAACGTCACCGACATGACCGCCACGGTTCAGCCGGGCGTTACCCGCGAGCAACTCAACAGCCACTTGCGTGAGACCGGACTGTTCTTTTCCGTCGATCCTGGCGCCAACGCTTCCATGGGCGGAATGGCGGCGACCCGTGCATCGGGGACCAACTCGGTGCGCTACGGGACCATGGCCGGGAATGTCAAAGCCGCACGCTGGATCATGGCGGACGGCTCGGTCGCCGCCATTGGTTCCCGCGCGCCCAAATCGGCCATGGGTCTGGATCTGCTGGCGATTGCCATCGGTTCAGAGGGCACTCTGGGCATCTTCAGCGAACTGCAAGTGCGCCTGCATCCGGTGCCCGAGGCCATTGTTGCCGGTGTCTGTTCGTTCGATTCGGTGGATAACGCGGTACAGACGGTGGCCAGTGCCCTGGGCCAAGGACTCTCGATCGCCCGGATCGAGCTGCTGGATGCCACGGCGGTGCGTGCGTGCAATGCCTATTCTGCGGCACTGGGGCTGGTGGAAACGCCGCATCTGTTTCTGGAGTTTCACGGCGACCGGTCGACGGTCGCCAGCAGTGTCGAGCTGTTCAAGGATTGCGCCGGCGAGTACGGCGGGCAGGTCAGGATCTCCGAGCGCCTTGAAGAACGCACGGCCCTGTGGAAAGCCCGACATGACGCCTGGTGGGCCTTTCACGCTTTTTACAAAGGCCGCAAGGGGCTGGCCACCGATGTCTGCGTCCCGCTGTCCTGTCTGAGTGCCTGCATCAGCGCCACGGCCGCCGACATTGCGGCCTCCGGTCTTGATGCGCCGCTTATCGGCCATGTCGGTGACGGTAATTTTCACCTGCTGATCATGCTCGATGAGGGTGAAGACGAAAGTGCGGATATTCAGGCGTTCCTCAGCCGGCTGTCGAGTCGCGCGTTGTCGTTCGGCGGCACCGTCAGCGGCGAGCACGGGGTAGGGCAGGGAAAACTGAAGTGGATGTCGGCGCAACACGGCGCAGCGCTGCAATTCATGAGAGCCATCAAATCGGCCCTGGATCCGGACAACCTGTTCAACCCCGGCAAGATGTATCAATCGTTACGGGTTGACGCTCGATAACGGTCGAATTTTTGTTTTTAAGGATGGATGTGAAAGATATGGATCATATTTTGATAGTGGGCATCAACAAGGTCTCCATCAAGTACGTGTGCGAGGCGATCCGCGGTGCGGGCTTCGAACCGATACTGTCCGTTGATCCCTCGGGTTTTCATGGCGCGGCGAAAAACGTGTTCGAAGGGGTCACCTGCATTCCTGCCTTTACCGACAGGGTCGCGCTGTCCGCTTACCTGAACGCCCATCCCGCACTGGTTGGCGTGATTCGCAGCATCACGACATTCTTTGACGAGTTGTTCCCGGTCGTATCCGCGATTGCCGAAGAATTCGGCTTCAAGGCGCCGCCTGAGGTGTTTGCCCGGCTGTCCTCCAAGGGCTTCGTCGGCCGCTTGATCCCGGAACATGTGCCCGCCGAGACCTGTGTGTCGCTGAGCGATGGCGACGTGGTCATTCCCTGGCTGACACCCGGGCAACAAAACGATGTGGTGCTCAAACCCTCGGTCGGCTCTGGCGCGGTGGCCACCACCCTGCTCTCGATTGCACCGGACGCTGACCCTGGCGCAGTAATCCGCGCCGCCATCCTGAACAGCGGAATCGACGACCCGCAAGACACTGCCTGGATTGTCCAGGCGCATTGCGCGGGTGATCTCGTCAGCCTGGAAGGCTTTGCCCAGGAGGGGCGGGTGGTCTTCCTCGGACTGTCCAGGCGCGACCGAGTGGGATTCACGGAGGTTGCCAACCAGTTCCCGGCCGACGCCCGCATGGCCTTGCCCGTGCGTGCGAAAATCGAGAAGGCGGTCCGCGATCTGATTGCCCGTTCAGGGTTCGACAATGGCTTCTTCCATTGCGAGTTCATCGCGAACGACGCCACGGCTTATCTGATCGATGCCAACATGGGGCGCCTGGGCGGCGCGAGCATCGTTGAACAGATTGCGCTGGCCTACGATCTGGCGCCAGCGACCGTCCTGCAGCACGTGGCGCTGCTGCCACTGGGCTTGCTGGAGGCTGCGCTTGAATACCAGCCGGTCGAATCTTGCCGCCAGACCCTGAGCTACTGGTACTGCCTGGATCACGAAGCCGTCGTGCATGACTGGGAGATTCCGCCGATGGCTTCCATTCACACGCCCATTGCCAACGTCGGCAGCGTGATCCAGCCCATCGGCACGTCCGACTACGCCTGGGTCGGCATGCTCACCGGCTATGCCGATGTCGTCGCGCGCGAGATTGGCCAGGTACGTGTCCTGACCGATCGCGGCCCTAGAAGCCCGGTATTCAAATGATTTACTTCGTCCGGTTTCTTTCGTCCGCCGCCTGGAGCTGTTTCTATCCGTTCATGGCCATTTGGCTCAATGCCTCCGTGGGCCTCAGTACCAGTGCGGCGGGGGTCGTTGTCGGGTTCGCGATTGTCTCCAACCGCATCGGCGCATTGGCTTTTCAGGGCATGCTGGACAAGGTCGAGCGACGCCGGGAAATAGCCCTGGCCTTGTTCTGTGTGGCGGTGGCGGCGCTATTGATGCTGGTCACCGCCGCGATGGGCATTACCAACGTGTTGATCTGGGTCGTACTGGTTGTGGTGTTCGGTGTCTCCAATTCGATCGCCACGATCTCGCAGATTTCCTACATCGTGCAGTACTTTCGCGAGGGCGAGCACGAACGCGTGCTCTCTTACGAGAATGTTGCGGCGAACGCAGGGGCCGGGGTCGCGCCGTTCGTGGCGTCGTTGATTCTTGCCGGCACCGGTTACTGGTTTGTTGCCCTGCCGCTGTTGTTGGGCGTGCTGGCCACGGCTTCCACCCGGCTGATTCCGCAGGTGGCGCGTAGTGCAGGCGTGGCGTTTGCCGCGCGTGCCTCCACGCCGGGCGAAACCGAGGCATCGCCCAAGGTGGTGGCGTTCATGGCGATCAACTTTCTGACCATGATCGGCTATGCGCAGTTTTATTACGTGTTCCCTACCTATGCCACCGAGCGCTTTTCCAGTGAACTGGTCGGCGTGCTGTTTCTGGTGGCCAGCGGAATCATCATCTTCAGCCAGGTTTACGTGACCTCATTCGCGCAGCGTGTCTCGCGGTTGTGGCGGGTCATCGTTTCCAACCTGTTGATCGGCGCGGGCTGCCTGCTGTTGATCATTTCGTCACAGGCGCAGGCGATCCTGTTTGTCGTGGTGGTGTTTATCGTGATCGGCGAGATGATCTGCGGCCCGCTGTACCAGGCTCAGGCCGTGAAGATCTGGCGCGGGCGCAGTTCCGTGGCGATGGCCGTGCAGACCTGTGTCTGGGGCGCTGCCGAAGCTACCGCCGCCGTGCTCGGCCTGCTGGCAGTGGCCAACGAGCTGAGCTTCATGTCGTTTCTGTTGGGGTTTGCCGCCTGCGTCATCGCCGCCGTGGGCGCCTGGGTATCGATTGCGCTCAAACGCCCGTTGATCGGCATCGACGTGGAACAGCGCTCAGTCCCGGTTGCCTGATGGCTCGGTGCGGCAGGCAGCGGTCTTGGCGGTCAACTGTTCGCGACAATAGTCGGCGAACAGCTGTGCCGGTTTGGTCAGTTGCCCGCGCTTGAGCCACGCGGCGACCAGACCTGAGCCGGTGACGTCTTCGACGATGTCCACGCACACCACTTTCTTGCCGTCATAGGTGCATTCCGAGTGGGGCCGGGTCACCAGGATCGAGAAACCGAAACCCTGACCGACCATGCCCCTGACCATCTCGATCGACGGCGAGCTGAACTCGATGCGCGGGGTCAGGCCCAGTTCCTCGAACAGGCTGACGAAGTAGGTTCGGCTTGGCTGCACGTCGAGCAGAATCATCGGCTCCAGACACAGATCGCGCAGCGACACTTGCTTGTACTGGGCGAAACGGTGGTCGGTCGGCAATAGCGCATACGGCCGTTGCGCCGGCATCAGCGGCTCGGTCTGGATGGTGGCATCGAGTTCGTGTTCATAGAGGATCACCAGGTCGAAACTGCCCGAGGTCAGGCCTTGCACCAGTTCCTGTTGCTCGCCGTCGCGGATGCGGATTTTCACGCCCGGATACAGCGCGGAAAACCCGGCGATCAATTGCGGCAGGTACAACGGCGCGACGGTTTCGAAGCAGCCGATGTCGATCTGTCCGGCGACGATGTCGTTGTCGGCGAGGGCGTTCTGCTCGAACTCCCGAGCCATGCGCAACAGCTCCTGCGCCTTGCGAAAGAACCGTGCACCGCTCGGCGTCAGGGATACGCCCTGAGCGTGATGGCGAATCAGCAGTTGCACCGCGAAGCTGTCTTCCAGACCTTTGATCGCCGTAGAAATCGCCGGTTGTGCGATGTACAGCTTGCGCGAGGCTTCGGCAACGCTGCCGCATTCGACGGTGGTGATGAAGTATTTCAACTGACGCAAATTGTAGGCGGCCACGGCAAACCTCAGGACGAGCGGACTCGACTTCCAAGCAATTTGTGCGCCGCCGCGTCCGCTGCGCGACGTTGTTTTTATCCTTGAACCTTAGTCATCCACGGCGGTTTTGGGGAAACCGATTGAGCAGTTTTTTCATTGCCTGCGAAGACATTTTTACTAATTTTCGCCCGTCCGGGCCTGCGCCACCATCGACTGCACAATAACGTCCAAGGAGCATTCGACGTGTTAGAACTTGCAGAGTGGCAGCGCCAGGCTGGTGCCTTGAAGTTTCCCGATCGAGCCGTGATCAACGGCCAGCACTGCGCCGCGCAATCGGGGCAGACCTTCGCCGCGATCAATCCCGCCACCGGCCAGTTGCTGGCCAATGTCGCGGCCTGTGGCGAGGCGGATGTGGACGCGGCGGTGCGTAACGCGCGACACGTGTTCGAGGCCGGCAGCTGGGCGCAACGTCCGCCCGCCGAGCGCAAGCAAGTGCTGCTGCGCCTGGCCGAGCTGTTGATGGAGCATCGTCAGGAGCTGGCCCTGCTCGACTCGCTGAACATGGGCAAACCGGTGATGGACGCCTACAACATTGATGTGCCGGGCGCCGCCGGGGTGTTTCGCTGGTACGCCGAAAGCCTCGACAAACTCTACGACCAGATCGCTCCCGGCGCCGTCAATGTGCTGGCGACCATCACCCGTGAAGCACTGGGTGTGGTGGCAGCGGTGGTGCCGTGGAATTTCCCGTTGGACATGGCCGCGTGGAAGCTTGCGCCAGCGCTGGCAGCGGGTAATTCGGTGATCCTTAAACCGGCCGAGCAATCACCGTTTTCGGCATTGCGTCTGGCCGAGCTGGCACTGGAAGCGGGCCTGCCACCGGGCGTGCTCAACGTGTTGCCGGGGCTTGGCGAGCAGACCGGAAAAGCCTTGGGCCTGCACGCGGATGTCGATTGTCTGGTGTTCACCGGCTCGACGCAGGTCGGCAAATATTTCATGCAGTACTCGGCGCAATCCAACCTCAAACAGGTGTGGCTGGAGTGCGGCGGCAAGAGTGCCAATCTGGTGTTCGCCGATTGCCGGGATCTGGACCTGGCGGCGGAAAAAGCCGCGTTCGGGATCTTCTTCAATCAGGGCGAAGTGTGTTCGGCCAACTCGCGACTGTTGGTCGAGCGTTCGATTCATGATGCGTTTGTCGAACGCCTCAAAGCCCAGGCCGAACGCTGGCTGCCGGGTGATCCGCTCGCCCCGCAAAGCCGTGCCGGAGCGATCGTCGATCAGCGGCAGACGGCGAGCATCATGCGCGCCATCCGCGAGGCCGGGCAGGCGGGTGCGAGCCTGGTGTGTGGCGGTCAGCAACGGCGCTTCAACGGCTCGGACAACTTCATCGAGCCGACGATCTTCACTGGCGTGAGTGCCGACATGGCGTTGTTTCGCGAAGAGGTGTTCGGCCCGGTGCTGGCGGTGGTGCCGTTCGATGATGAAGACGCGGCGGTGCGCCTGGCCAACGACAGTGTGTACGGGCTGGCGGCGTCGCTGTGGACCGATGATCTGCATCGCGCACACCGCGTGGCGCGAAGGCTGCGGGCGGGCACGGTATCGGTGAATACCGTCGATGCGCTGGACGTGACCGTGCCGTTCGGCGGCGGCAGGCAATCGGGCTTCGGCCGCGACCTGTCGCTGCACTCGTTCGACAAATACACCCAGTTGAAAACCACCTGGTTTCAGTTGCGCTGAGACCGCGTAGACCCTATCGCTGGCAAGCCAGCTCCCACAGGTTTTGTGGTGTCCACCCATTCCGGGTACACCAACGATTACTGTGGGAGCTGGCTTGCCAGCGATGGCATTCTCCCAGGCAGTGAAAATTCCTGGCTTGCACCGACCGTGAGCATCCCTGCCAACCCCGCGCTTTTGCGGTGCACGCTAAGCAGTTTTTTCATCATTTGCTGCCAACAATTTCCTGATTTTCCTCAGCCCGCACATGGGCCACCATCGATCTTGCCAGCCCGGTGGTTCACGCCAGCGTCCAGCAGAGACCGCAGTGTGGATTCACATCATTGGTGCTGGCCGTACTGCCCATGACAAAACTAAATCAACAGCGTCGGGAGTGCTCCATGATCAAGTCCTTGTGTCTCCGTCTCACCCATCCACTGGCGATCACCGCCCTGGCGGCCACGGTCGCGACCGGCGCGCAGGCCGGCACCTTGTCCATCGGCCATACCACCTGGGTGGGTTATGGCACGCTGTATCTGGCTCAGGACCTGGGCTACTTCAAGGAAAACGGCCTGACCGTCGAATTGCCGGTGGTCGAAGAAGCTTCGATGTACATGGCCGCACAGGCTTCCGGACAACTCTCCGGTTCGGCCTCGACCATCGACGAAGTGCTCAAGTACCGGCCGCAGTTCTGCTTCAAAGCCGTGGCGGCGCTGGATGACAGCCATGGTGGCGACGGCGTGCTGGTGGGCAAGGACGTGAAGTCGTTGCAGGAACTCAAGGGCCAGGCCGTGGCCGTCAACGAAGGTTCGACCTCGCAGTTCTGGCTCTCCTATCTGCTGAAAAAGAACGGCATGAAAATGAGCGACATCACCGTGCAGAACATGACTGCCGACGATGCTGCCACCGCGTTCATTGCCGGTCGCGTGCCGGCCGCCGTGACTTGGGAACCGCACCTGTCGATGGTGCGCGACAAGCAGCAGGGCAAAGTGCTGATCGACAGCAGCAGCACGCCCGGGGTGATTGTCGATGTCGTGGCGCTCAACTGCACGGTGATCGAGAAGCAGCCCGAAGACGTCAAGGCGCTGGTCGCCGGTCTCTACAAAGCGGTGCAATACACCAAGGACCATCCACAGCAAGCCTACGAAATCATGGCCAAGGGCGTCGGCGGTTATCTGTCCGATCCGAAGGAACTGGCTGCTGCAGCGCAAGGCGTGCGTTTCTACGATCAGGCCATGAGCGAGAAGCTGCTGGGCAAACCGGGCGCGCCGGGTGACAGCGCACCGCTGATTAAACTGGCCAACGAAACCGCCAGCGAATTGCAGGGCAAGCCCTATAACGTCAGTAACGACGATCTGGTGGATAACCGTTTCGTCAGCCCGCTCTAGGAGACTGGTCATGTTCAAGCGCAATTCATGGCTGAGTCGCTGCATCACACCGAAGACCGGCTTGCCGGTGCCGGTGGTATGGAGCGCCAGTGGTCTGGCCTGGGTGTTGCTGGTCGGGCTGTGGGCCGGGCTGTCCTACGGCGGCATCGTCCCGGGGATGTTTCTGCCGACGCCCGGCGCGGTGGTTGAAGCCGCCGTGCGCCTGAGCCGCGACGGCACCCTTGGCACCCATGTGTGGGCCAGTGTCGAAGTGGTGATGGTCGGGTTCATCGTCTCGTCGCTGGTGGCGGTGCCGCTGGGGTTGCTGATGGGCAGCTTTCGCATCGTCCAGGCGTTTCTCGAACCGCTGGTCAACTTCATCCGTTACCTGCCGGTGACCTCGTTCGTGCCACTGTTCATCCTGTGGATTGGCATCGGTCTGGAACAGCGGGTATCGGTGATCATCTTCGGCGTGTTCTTCCAGCAACTGGTGATGATCGCGGATGTGTCCAAGGGCATCTCCAAGGACCTGATCAACGCCTCTTACACGCTCGGTTCCAACCGCCGCGACGCGGTGCTGCATGTGATCGCCCCGGCCTCGGTGCCCGGCGTGCTCGACACCTTGCGCGTGACCATGGGCTGGGCCTGGACCTATCTGGTGGTGGCCGAACTGGTCGCTGCGTCGAGCGGCCTCGGTTACCTGAGCCTGAAAGCCATGCGCGGTTTTCAGGTCGACGTGATTTTCCTCGCCATCGCGATCATCGGCCTGCTGGGGCTGGTCACCGATCAACTGTTCCGCTTTCTCCGCCTGAGGGTTGCCGCATGGGCTCAGTAACTGCCGCCAATCATCGCTTTACCGAATCGCGCGCTGCGGCGCCGCAAGCCGCCCCGCGCCTGCAAGTGGACAAGGTCAGCCTGCGCTACAAAAAGCCTGATGGCGGTACGTTCACGGCGCTGGAACAGGTGTCGTTCGAGGTGCCGGATCAGCAGTTCGCGGTGCTGGTCGGGCCGTCAGGTTGCGGCAAATCGAGCCTGTTGTACCTGACCGCCGGCCTCGCCGAGCCAACCTCAGGCGAGATCTACGTCGGCGGCCAGCAAGTGCAGGGCCCCGGTGCCGATCGCGGCATGGTGTTCCAGAGCTACACACTGTTTCCGTGGCTGACGGTGCGGCAGAACGTCGAGTTCGGCCTCAAGCGGCGCGGCATGCCGGCGGCGCGGCGTAAGGAAATTGTCGATTACTACGTCAACGAAGTCGGGCTTGCCGGGTTTGCTGACAATTACGCCAAGCAACTCTCGGGCGGGATGATGCAGCGTGTGGCGATTGCCCGGGCGCTGGCCAACGACCCGCAGATTCTGCTGATGGACGAACCGTTCGGCGCCCTCGACAGCCAGACCCGTTTGCAGATGCAGCAGTTATTGTTGCGGGTCTGGGGCAACAGCAAGAAGACTGTGTTGTTCGTCACCCACGATATCGACGAGGCGATCCTGCTGGGCGACCGGGTCTATGTCATGGGCGCCAAACCGGGGCGAATCAAGCAGATCCTCGACGTGCCGATCGAGCGTCCGCGCTCACTGGACATGGTCATGGAGCGCTCGTTTATCGACATGAAACGGGAGATTTTCGGGTTGTTGCATGACGACCTGGAAGAAGTTCATTGATCGCATGAGTCCCCTGTAGGAGCTGCCGCAGGCTGCGATCTTTTGATCTTATCCTTAAAAAAGTCAAAAGATCGCAGCCTTCGGTAGCTCCTACAGCGGTAATTGGTGATCAGGGAGCAGCGGGCAGCAGAAACCGCGCAATCACCGGCAGATGATCGGAAATGCGCAAGGTATCGTCCTGGCGCACGCTCGCTTCGACCCGTTTGATTTTCGGGCTGTAGAACAGGTAGTCGACGGTGCGATCCGGACCGTTGAGGCCGGGGTCGTTGGGGTAGTGGGTCAGCCAGTGGGCGCGGTCGACGCCGCTGGCCTCGTTGTTGGTCGGGATCATCGGGTACTTGTCCCATAACAGGTGCAGGGCGCTGTCGATGGAATAAGGCGTGCGCTGTTCAGCGGGCAGGCGTTGATACTGGCCCAGCGGCAACAGGTTGAAGTCACCGCCGATCAGCCACGCCAGGCCCTGGCTCTCATACTTGTCGAGCACCTTGGCCACCGCCGTCACTTGCGCCTGCAAGGTGTCGTCGGGTTGGCTGGCGCGATCCAGATGGGTGTTGAATACCGTCAGTTGCCCGCCGTCACTCAGCGGCAGCTTGGTGGCGAGCAACGCATCCTTGGGTGCGAACTGTCGAGCGATGATATTCGCCGGCGGCACCGGTAATTGCAGGCGTTCGGCGTGTTCGATGCGGTAGCGGCTGAGGGTCGCCAATTGCCGGCCAACGCTGCCGAAAATATGCGGGTCGGGAACGAAATCGGCCTTCCAGTCGAACGCGTGAGCGCTGCACGGGTAGAGGTCGGTGACCCGTTCCTGCAGCAACTTGAGCTGGTTCTGGTAATCACTGGCCTTGGCGCCGTCATCCAGTTCCTGCAGCAGCACCACGTCGGGCTGCTCGTCCCGGATCACCCGCGCCACCTCGTCGAGGCTGAAGGCCATGTCTTCCGGGGTTGGCGCTTCGTCGGTGCCTTGGGCGAGGTCGTTCCAGAACACGTAGCGCTTGCCCGCCAGGTACTGCACGTTCCAGGTCATGACTTTCAGTGCCTGCCCGGGCACCAGTGTCGGTGGGGTGCCGGTGCAGGTGACCGGCAAGGTTTCGCGCGCGCCGGGGCGCCAGGTCAGGCTGTAGATCAGCCCGCCGATCAGGGCGATGGCGAGCACAATCAACAATAGGGTGTAGCGCAGCAGACGGGGCATGGCTCGGCTTATCGCGTTACAAAAGTGCTTGCGAGCATACCCGACCGCAGACGCTTGGCCCAAGTCTCCTGAAGTCAGACTGCTCCGCTACGTTTGTCAGGCAATTCGCTGATCAGCATGAACAGACGGAACAGCACCACGCTGGTGAACAGCTGCAGGAAGCTGTGCGCACTGTCGATCAATACCGCGATCAGCGGATTCTGCGGGTCGGGGTACGCCGCCAGGGTCGCGCCCTTGAGCAGCCACAACGGCCCCATCACACACAGAATGCACAGCAGGATCCGCCAGAAATGCCCACGGGTCAGACGCAGGCTTTCCTTCATCGCCTGCAACGGCCCCATACCGCGCAACACCAGCAGGTACTCACCAAATGCGAGCATGACCATCAGCATCAAGCCTGGCAGGAAATACAACGACAGCCCCAGCAGAATCAGCAAGGTATTGAGCGCCGTGAGCAGGGCGAAACGCGGCCACAGGCGCGCGGACATCGCCAGCAGATCGAGATTGCGCGGAGCTTCGCCGCGGGTGCGGGCGTCGAGGAACAGGATCAGCGCGGCGGTGTACAGCGGATACACCAGCAGACCGACCACCACGCTGGCGGCGGAGAAACTGTCCGGGTCGGTGACGTGATCCACCACTTGCTGCAGCGCCGCCTCGAAGATCACCAGCGGCAGGCACAGCTGCACGATGCTGCCCAAGTGGCGTTTGAAAAAATACAGAGAGTCGCGCAGTACATCGAAGGCATTCATCAGTCGGTATCGCAGGTGGAAAACAGTGGCTCACTTTAACCGATGATGCGTGGGCCGACACAAACGTAAACATTCGGTAAAGGTCGTTGAAACATCCTGTCACTGCCTCCATTACAGAGGTGCGCCATGTCCGCAGTGGGCACGGGCAACGTTATCCCCGGCAATCTACGAGGTCGCCATGAACAGCGAAGAGCAAACCCTGATCGATGGACTGTTTTCCCGGCTGCAACAGGCCGAAACGGAGGCAGCCCCGCGTGACGCCCAGGCCGAGGCGCGGATCAAGGAACACCTGACCCGCCAGCCGGCGGCAGGTTATTTCATGACCCAGGCGATTCTGGTGCAAGAGGCGGCCATCAAGCGCCTCGACGAACAGAACAAGCAACTGACCCAACAAGTTCAGCAGTTGCAGGCTGAACTGCAAGCGGCCAAGTCCCAGAGTGTGGCCCCGGCGCCAAGCGGCGGTGGCGGTTTCCTGTCGAGCATCTTCGGCGGCAGCAGCTCGCGTCCGGCGCCGACCCAGAGCGCTCCGGCCTCCACCGGCGGCTGGCGTGAACCGGCACCGCAGCAGAACTACTCTGCGCCAGCGCCACAACAGAACTATGCCGCACCACCGCCCAATTACGCGCAGCAAGCCGCCCCGGCGGCGGGCAGCAGCTTCCTCGGCGGCGCCCTGAAAACCGCCGCAGGCGTGGCCGGTGGCGTGATGCTGGCACAGGGCATCAGCAGCCTGTTCCATCACAACCAGCAGCCTGAAGAAATCGTTGAAGTGATCAAGGAAGAGCCGGCGCAGGTGGCCGACCAGAGCGGCAACGACTGGGGCAATGACCAGCGTGTGGCCGATAACGGTTTCTCCGGCAATGACCAGGGCGGGTTTACCGAAACGGACTACAGCGATGACAGCTCGTCGTTTTTCGATGACGACGATTCGTTCGTCTGACTAATAAGCCGCCAGTATCAAACCTGTGGTGAGGGGATTTATCCCCGATGGAGTGCGCAGCAGTCCCATTTTCGGGGCCGCTGCGCTGCCCATCGGGGATAAATCCCCTCGCCACAGTCCACCATCCGTCTGGAGTGGTGGGTCGATTATTCGCGCCACCTTCCTGTGGGCTGGCATACTGAGCGCCTTTTTCGGGCCTGGCGCCTGATCCCGCTTCGTGCGCTATGCGCTCACAGGAATCCCGGTGAAAAAAATCGCAGTGTTCGCCGACGTGCAGAACCTCTACTACACCGTGCGTCAGGCCTATGGTTGCCATTTCAACTACGCCGCGCTGTGGGCGGATGTGAGCAAGCACGGGCAGATCGTCGAGGCCTATGCTTACGCCATCGATCGCGGCGACAGCAAGCAGCAGCAGTTCCAGCAGATCCTGCGCAACCTCGGCTTCACCGTGAAACTCAAACCCTACATCCAGCGCAGCGACGGCTCGGCCAAGGGCGACTGGGACGTGGGCATCACCCTCGACATCATGGACGCCGCCGACCACGTCGACGAAATCGTCCTGGCCTCCGGTGACGGCGACTTCGACATGCTGCTCGAACGCATCATCAGCAAGCACGGCGTACAGGCAGTCGCCTACGGCGTGCCCGGGTTGACCGCCAACTCGCTGATCCGCGCCGCCAGCCGTTACGTGCCGATCGAAGGCGCGTTGTTGCTGAAGAATTAAGCTGAAAAATTGATTTGAACGGAGTTGAACCCGGTTTGGAACGCATTGCAGTCATCGACTTTGAAACCACCGGCCTGTCGCCGAACAGCAGCTGCCGCGCCACGGAAATCGCCGTGGTCATGCTGGAAAACGGCCGTATCGTCGAGCGTTACCAGAGCCTGATGAATGCCGGTGTGCGCGTCCCTGCGTTCATCGAGCAACTGACCGGCATCAGCAACGCCATGCTGCGTAGCGCGCCTGCGGCGGAGCGGGTGATGGAAGAGGTCAACGAATTCGTCGGCTGCACGCCGCTGGTGGCGCACAACGCTTCGTTCGACCAGAAATTCTGGGACTTTGAACTGGGACGGATCAAACGCACCCGTCTGCAGAACTTCGCCTGTTCACTGCTGCTGGCCCGGCGCCTGATGCCCGCGGCACCCAATCACAAGCTCGGTACGCTCACCGCATTTGCGCGCCTGCCGCACACCGGCCAGGCGCACCGGGCCATGGCGGATGCGGAGATGGCGGCCAACCTGATGGCGCATCTGGCGGATGAACTGCGCAGCAAGCACGGCGTACGTGAGCTGAACCATGACTTGCTGTGCAAATTGCAGAAAGTCCCGGCGGCCAAAGTCAGCGAACACCTGCAGCGCTACCGCTGATCCCCAGCCCGACACAGAACCCTGTAGGAGCTGCCGAAGGCTGCGATCTTTTGATCTTGCTTTTAAAAGTCAAAGTCAAAAGATCGTCCGAACGCGGCCCGAACCTTCGGCAGCTCCTACAGTGGATTTGTGGTTGGCCCGAACTATTTGCCGTTGGCTTCTATATGGCTCAGCGGCACGCGCTTCTCGATTGCGCTGGACAACACGATCGAGGTCTTGCTGAAGCCAAACTTCGCCACGTGATTGATCAGTTCCTCCAGTTCGGTCATCGAGCCCACCGCGCCCTTCATCATCACGCATGGATCGCCGGTCACACGGAAGCATTCGGTCAGTTGCGGGATTTTCACCAGTTCGTCGTAGACCTTCTGGCTGCCGTTCTGGTGCAGGCGCAACTCGATCATGCACTGGATCGGCAAACCGATTTTCGACAGGTCGATGTTCGCCTGGTACCCGGTGATCACGCCGGACGCCTCAAGCTTGGCCACCCGTTCGGCCACTGCCGGGGCGGACAGGTTCACCTTGCGCGCCAGATCGGCGTAGGACGCGCGACCGTTTTCCAACAGGGCGCTGAGCAGCATGCGGTCGTATTTGTCCAAGGCCGGACTCCTGAAAATGCCAGACTTTCGAAATCACGGCTTATCCCGTCGATCTCCGTTGTTTCAAAAGTGTACCGGCGCGATAAACAGGTTTTGTAACTTATTTTTGCTCGCGGGCCTTTCTAGAATAATCCTCACCCTGCCGTTGACTGTCGAGCTGCCCATGCCTGCCTTGCGCCGTTTTTCCTTACCGTTGATCGCCGCGTTTTTCGCGCTGTATGTGATTTGGGGATCGACCTATCTGGTGATCCGCCTCGGCGTCGAATACTGGCCGCCGCTGATGCTCGGCGGGGTGCGCTTCGTGATTGCCGGCAGCCTGATGTACGCCTTCCTGCGCTGGCGTGGCGCGCCGGCGCCGACCTGGGTGCAGTGGAAAGCGGCGGGGATCATCGGGATTCTGTTGCTCAGCTTCGGTAACGGCGCGGTCAGTGTCGCCGAGCACACGGGTGTGGCGTCCGGCGTGGCGGCACTGGCAGTGGCGACCGTGCCGTTGTTTACGTTGTTGTGCGGCTATTTCTGGGGCGCGCGCAATACGCGGCTGGAGTGGGCCGGGGTGGCGCTGGGAATTATCGGCATCGCCATGCTCAACATGGGCTCCAATCTGCAATCGAGCCCGCTGGGCGCGGCGTTGCTGATTTTCGCGGCGGCGACCTGGGCCTTCGGCTCGGTGTGGAGCAAACACCTGCCGCTGCCGCAAGGGGCGATGGCCAGTGCCGTGGAAATGCTGGTGGGCGGCGTGGTCCTGCTGATCGGCAGCGCGGTCAGCGGCGAACACCTGAAAGCCCTGCCACCGGTGGAAGGCTGGCTGGCCCTGGGGTATCTGATCTTCTTCGGCTCGATCATCGCCTTCAATTCCTACATGTACCTGCTCAAACACGTGCGTCCGGCGGCGGCCACCAGCTATGCCTACGTCAATCCGGCGGTGGCGGTGTTGCTGGGGATCGTGTTTGTCGGCGAGACCATCGGTATGGAAGAAGCGCTGGCGATGCTGGTGATCATCAGTGCCGTGGTGCTGATCGGTCTGCCGCAATGGCGGCGGCCGGCGCAGCCGCTGGTCGTGGAGCCACCGAAGACCGCCGTTCCAGCAGAACCGCGTGTGAATTAGGGTAAACTGCGCGCCATTGCACCCTTGTTTTGCGCAACCGCGCTGATTTTTCCTACGGTACTCCCATGACTTTCGCCACCCTTGGCCTGATCGAACCCTTGCTGCGCTCCCTTGAGAAGCTCGGCTACCAGACCCCGACGCCGGTCCAGGCGCAAGCCATTCCGGCCGTGCTGGCCGGTCGCGACCTGATGGCTGCGGCCCAGACCGGTACCGGCAAGACCGCAGGTTTCGCCTTGCCGCTGCTGCAGTTGCTGGCCATGGAAGGGCCGAAAGTCACCGCCAACTCGGTGCGTGCGCTGATCCTGGTGCCGACCCGCGAGCTGGCCGAGCAGGTGCACGAATCCGTGCGCCAGTACGCGGAAAATCTGCCGTTGCGCACCTACGCGGTGTATGGCGGTGTCAGCATCAACCCGCAGATGATGAAACTGCGCGGCGGCGTCGACCTGCTGGTGGCGACTCCGGGCCGTCTGCTCGACCTGTTCCGCCAGAACGCGTTGAAATTCAATCAGCTGCAAACATTGGTGCTGGACGAAGCCGACCGCATGCTCGACCTCGGCTTCTCCGAAGAGCTGGCGAACATCTACCGTGCGCTGCCGAAAAAACGCCAGACGCTGCTGTTCTCCGCGACCTTCTCCGATGACATCCGCCTGCTGGCCGGGCAGATGCTCAACGATCCGCTGAGCATCGAAGTCAGCCCCCGCAACGTGGCGGCCAACACCGTCAAGCAGTGGGTGGTGACGGTGGACAAGAAGCGCAAGCCGGAACTGTTCGTGCACCTGATGCGCAAGAACAAGTGGAAGCAGGTGCTGGTGTTCGCCAAGACCCGCAACGGCGTGGACGCGTTGGTGGAAAAACTCCAGGGCCTTGGTGTGAACGCCGACGGTATCCACGGCGACAAACCGCAGGCGACCCGTCAGCGCGCGCTGGATCGTTTCAAACTCAGTGAAGTGCAGATTCTGGTGGCGACCGACGTCGCGGCTCGGGGTCTGGATATCGAAGATTTGCCGCTGGTGGTCAACTTCGACCTGCCGATCGTGGCCGAGGATTACATCCATCGCATCGGTCGTACCGGCCGTGCCGGTGCAACGGGCGAGGCGATCTCGCTGGTGTGTGCCGATGAAGTGAACATGCTCTCGGCCATTGAGATGCTCACCCGTCAGACCTTGAAGCGCCAGAACGAGCCGGACTTCGAACCTGAGCACCGTGTGCCGGAGACCGATGCCAGCGGTCAGGTGATCAAGAAGCCGAAGAAGCCGAAAAAACCGAAGACCTCCGGCGGCGGTGGCGGCAAGCGCAATCTGGGCAAGTGGGTCGACAGTGGCGAAACTCAGGCACCTGAGCCGTCGATCAAGCCTGTGCGTAAAGTGCCGGTGTTCAATACCGGGCCGCGCAAGCGCAAACCTTGATGTGACGCGGCGTCTGTGAGGACGCCTTCGCTCGTCAATTGGGAATGCATTTCCCTGTAGGAGCTGCGGTACGCTGCGATCTTTTGAACCTGTTTTTAACGGTCAAAAGATCGCAGCCTCGTTTCACTCGGCAGCTCCTACAGGGTTTTGTGCTGTAGCCACTGCAGCATCCCCAACCCCGCCGCCCGCCCACTGGCAAAACACCCGGTCAGCAGATAGCCGCCCGTCGGCGCTTCCCAATCCAGCATCTCCCCCGCGCAAAACACTCCCGGCAAGATCTTGAGCATCAAGCGCTCATCCAGCGCCTCGAACGTCACGCCTCCGGCACTGCTGATCGCTTCGTCCAGCGGACGGGGTTTCACCAGGGGCAACGGCAACGCCTTGATCGCCCGCGCCAGCAGCGCCGGATCGGCAAAGGTCGCCGCGTCACTCAGCTCGCGCAACAACGCCGCTTTCACCCCATCAATCCCGACCTGACTGTGCAGATGCTTGGCCATCGAGCGCGAGCCGCGCGGTTTGCCCAACGCTGCCTGTAATTTATCCACAGGCCGGCCGGGCAACAGATCGATGTGCACCGTGGCTGAGCCCTGCGCGTTGATCGCCTCGCGAATCGGTGCCGACAGCGCATAGATCAGGCTGCCTTCAACCCCGGTCGCGGTGATCACGCATTCGCCCAAGCGTGGGATATCGTCGTTCAAACCGATGGCGACATTTTTCAGCGGTGCGCCGGCGAATTTGCTGACAAGCAATTCGCTCCAGCCCTGCACCTCGAAGCCGCAATTGCTCGGCTGCAACGGCGCCAGTCCTACACCTTTTTGCTCCAGGGGCAGCATCCACGCGCCATCCGAACCCAGCCGCGACCAACTGCCACCGCCGAGGGCGAGCAGGGTGGCGTCGGGTGTGACGGTGATTTCGCCGTCGGGGCTGCTGATGCGCAGTGCGCCATGTTCATCCCAGCCGAGCCAGCGATGGCGGGTGTGGATAACCACGCCGCTGTCGCGCAGACGCTTGAGCCAGGCGCGCAACAGTGGTGCGGCTTTCATGTCGGTGGGGAATACCCGGCCGGAGCTGCCGATGAAGGTCTCGATGCCCAGTTCATGAATCCAGCGGCACAACGCATCGGCATCGAAGCCTCGCAGCAAGGGCGCGATCTGCGGTGCGCGTTCGGCGTAGCGCGCGAGGAACGCCGGGTAAGGTTCGGAATGGGTGATGTTCATGCCGCCGACCCCGGCCAGCAGGAACTTGCGCCCCACCGAGGGCATGCCGTCGTACAGGTCGACACGCACACCGGACTGGCTCAACACTTCGGCGGCCATCAGGCCGGCGGGGCCACCGCCGATGATGGCGACGTGAGCGGGGAGGGGGGCGGAGGTCTGGGTCATGGCGTGCGCTGCGGTATGGCGGGATGAGGCGCGCATTCTAACAGCCGGGATCCGTGTAGGAGCTGCCGCAGGCTGCGATCTTTTGATCTTGGCCCTTAGAAAACAAAGATCAAAAGATCGCAGCCTGCGGCAGCTCCTACAGGGGGATCGACGGTGAATCTGGTGGCCTGGTCAAAAAACAACCATCGCGCTGTACGTCATGTTCGCTGTGGGCTGTAGTCCCTTTCGCTCAGGTTATCCACAGGCCGTTCCACAGCCATTGTGGGTAACGCAGCACAGCTCAGTGACAACCGTGTGACGTCCAGACCCGTTGCGCGCTGTGATGCAGGATGCCGTGGCGGCGGGCGAGGGCGTGGCGATCCTTGCTGTAGCCACCGCCGATCACGCCAACCACCGGGATGTCGCGGCCCAGGCAATGGCGCATCACGCTTTCATCGCGGGCGGCGACGCCTTCGTCAGTCAGTTGCAGATAACCAAGGGCGTCGTCCTTGTGCACATCGACCCCGGCGTCGTACAGCACCAGGTCCGGTTGATACAGCGGCAGCAGGTAGTTGAGTGTGTCATCCACCACCTTCAGGTAGTCGCCATCGCCCATGCCTTTAGGCAGCGGAATGTCCCAGTCGCTTTCGGCCTTGCGTGCAGGAAAATTCTTTTCACAGTGCAGGGAAACGGTGATCGCCTCCGGCGTGTCGTGGAGGATGCGTGCGGTGCCATCACCCTGATGCACGTCGCAATCAAAGATCAGCACCCGGTTCACCCGGCCGCTTTGCAGCAGGTAATGGCTGATGATCGCCAGGTCATTGAAAATGCAGAAGCCGGCCGGGTAATCGTAGTGGGCGTGATGGGTGCCGCCGGCGAGGTGACAGGCCAGACCATGCTCCAGGGCTTTTTCTGCCGCCAGAATCGAACCGCCGACCGCCCGCACCGTACGCCGCGCCAGCGCTTCGTTCCAGGGCAAGCCAAGGCGCCGCTGGTCTTCGCGGGACAACTCGCCGCTCATGTAGCGTTCGATATAGCGACGGTCATGGGCCAGGGCGAGGATGTCGTTGGGGCAGATCTCCGGGCGCAGCAGGTCGGCGTCGCGGGTCAGGCCGCTGTCGACCAGGTGGTCGCGCAGCAAACGGAACTTGTCCATCGGAAAGCGGTGATCCGCCGGAAACTCGGGACTGTAGTCTTCGTGGTAGATCAACGGCAGTGGCATGGCGACTTCATGTAGGAACGATGGAAAGAGTGAACGATCCTACCAGCGATGTAGACTTGCGGCATGGAAACGGAGGGGCATGATGGAGCCGATACTGCAACTGGAAAGTGCGCGATTGCTGATGCGCCAATGGCAGGACGAGGATTTGCCGGCATTTGCGGCGATGTGTGCCGATCCGCAGGTCATGCGTTACTTTCCACAGCCCTTGAGCCGTCTGGAAAGTGCGTCGCTCATTGGTCGGGTGCGCGGCCATTTTGCCGAACACGGTTTCGGATTATGGGCGCTGGAGCGCAAGGACAGCGGCGAGTTCATCGGTTTCACCGGTTTGGGTGTGGTCGGTTTCGATGCCCCGTTCACGCCAGCGGTGGAAATCGGCTGGCGCCTGGCCCGCGAGCATTGGGGGCTGGGCTATGCCAGCGAAGCGGCATGGACCGCTCTGCGTTGCGGCTTTGACCGGTTGTCGCTGAAGGAAATCGTGTCCTTCACCGCCCAGAGCAATCTGCCCTCGGAGAAAGTCATGCAAGCGATTGGCATGCAGCACGATCCGGCCGATGATTTCGATCACCCCAAACTTGCCGTCGATCACCCGTTGCGCCGGCATGTGTTGTACCGGATTACCAGGGAGCAATGGCTGCAAACCCTGCATGGCTAAGCCGACACGGACGTTTACAATGGCGCGACAATGGCTCGCGCCAGAACCTGAATGGGCCGCCGCAGCCAAGACTGCGCGGCATAGCGTTGTGTGAGGAGAGTCTGAATGAGCCAAGTGTTGGAAGATCTGGTCGACCTGCTGACCCTGGAGCCGATCGAGGAAAACCTGTTCCGTGGCCGCAGCCAGGACCTGGGTTTCCGTCAGTTGTTCGGTGGGCAGGTGCTCGGCCAGTCGCTGTCGGCGGCCAGTCAGACGGTTGAAGAGGCGCGCCATGTGCATTCGATGCACGGTTATTTCCTGCGCCCGGGCGACGCCAAATTGCCAGTCGTGTACTCGGTGGATCGCGTGCGTGATGGCGGCAGCTTCAGCACCCGGCGGGTTACGGCGATCCAGAAGGGCCACCCGATTTTTACCTGCAGCGCGTCGTTTCAGTACGACGAAGCAGGCTTCGAGCACCAGAGCCAGATGCCGGTAGTGGTCGGTCCGGAAAACCTGCCATCGGAGCTGGAACTGACCCAGCAACGCGCGCACCTGATTCCCGAGCACATGCGCGAAAAATTGCTCTGCCCGAAACCGATCGAAGTGCGCCCGGTTACCGAAAAAGACCCGTACAACCCGCAGCCGGCCGATCCGGTGAAGTACGTGTGGTTCCGTGCTGATGGCGCACTGGCCGACATTCCGGCGCTGCACAAATACCTGCTGGCCTACGCCTCGGACTTCGGTCTGCTGACCACTTCGATGCTGCCCCACGGCAAATCGGTCTGGCAGAAAGACATGCAGGTCGCCAGCCTCGATCACGCGCTCTGGTTCCACAATGATCTGCGCGCCGACGACTGGCTGCTCTATGCGATGGACAGCCCGTGGGCCGGCAATTCCCGTGGGTTCTCCCGTGGCAGCGTGTACAACCGCGCCGGGCAACTGGTGGCGTCGGTGACCCAGGAAGGCCTGATTCGTCACCGCAAGGACTGGGCATGAGCCTGAGCGATGTGAAGCATTGGGTGTTCGACATGGACGGCACCCTGACGGTCGCCGTGCATGACTTTGCGGCGATCCGCGTGGCGCTGGCGATTCCGCCCGAGGATGACATTCTCACCCACCTCGCGGCGCTGCCGGCCGACGAAGCGGCGGCGAAACATGCCTGGCTGCTGGAGCATGAGCGCGATCTGGCGTTGGGTTCGAAACCGGCTGCCGGTGCGGTGGAGCTGGTGCGCGATCTGCACGGGCGTGGCTATCGCCTGGGCATCCTGACGCGCAACGCGCGGGAGCTGGCGCATGTGACGCTCGAAGCGATTGGCCTGGCCGACTGCTTCGCTGTGGAAGATGTGCTGGGCCGCGATGAAGCACCGCCGAAGCCGCATCCCGGCGGGTTGCTGAAACTGGCCGAGGCCTGGAACGTGCCGGCGCGCGAGATGGTGATGGTCGGGGATTACCGCTTTGATCTGGATTGCGGGCGAGCGGCCGGGGCGCGGACGGTGCTGGTGAATCTGCCGGACAACCCGTGGCCGGATCTGACGGACTGGCATGCGCAGGATTGTGTCGAGTTGCGGCGGATGCTTCTGGCCTGAGTTCTTTAGCGCCTGAAAGGGCCTCATCGCGGGCAAGCCCGCTCCCACATTTGAAATACATTCCCCTGTGGGAGCGGGCTTGCCCGCGATGAGGCCTGAGCGGCCACTGCAAAATCATTGATCAAACAGCGCTTTCTGCCCCTCCGGCGACGTCAACATCCCATCGCCGTTATGCCCGACCCCGGGCACTTCAACCAGCCGCTGATTCACCCCTTCCGGATGCCGGCGCAGCAGGTAGCCGAAAAACAGTTTGCCGCGTTCCAGTCGATACGCACCCTGGGCTTCGGCGGCGCAGCTCTTGTCCAGCGCCGGATGCTGCGGGTCGGTGTCCTGCTGACCGAGCAGATAAATCACCTCGCGCTTGATGTAACTGCTTTCAAGCTGCAACGGCGTTTGCCCGCCGGCGTACACCGGCATGTCGCTCAGACCGTACTTCCAGCGATTAAACCCAAGGCACTGTGCGTGATCGAAGGCGACCGGCCGCTGTTCGTTGAAATACGCGTACGACGACGGATTGGCCACCACATAGCGCAGGCGAATGCCGTTGGCTTTCAGCGCCGGTTGGTCCTTGGCCAGCAGGGCATAACGCTGCACCACTTGGCCGCCACCGGAATGGCCGAAAATCACAATCTGTTTCACATCCGGAAACTGCTTGCGGTCGCTGACCCGGGCGACGATTTCATCCAGCGCGGCGTAGGAACTCAGCGGATTCGGCCCTGTGGATAACCCGCCGCCCATCCACTCGTTGCCTTTCCAGCGCAGCAACGTGTTGGGCAGCGAGTACAGGGCGACGTCGCTTTCATTGAGAAACTGCGGCGCGATCACCAGCGTGTGCGCAGTTTGTCCGGCCAATTCCGTGGTGTGCTCGGCACTCTTGCGGTAGGTTTCGGCGTTGCGCAGACGGCCGTGAATGACGATCAGCACCCGCTCGATTTTTTCCGGTGCGGGGCTGATGCCCACGGCCATTTCGCCGGCCTTGAGTTGCAGACGCCCGGAGCTGATGGCATCGACGCCCGCCGCGTGTGCGCTGCCGCCGATGATCAGTAACGCCAAAAGCCATTTGTGCATTTACAGGTTTTTCGCCGCGAAGGTATCGCACTGGCCGACCTGGCCCTGGGCGAATCCGGTTTTGAACCAGCGCACCCTTTGCGCCGACGTACCATGGGTAAACGAGTCCGGCACCACTCGGCCCTGACCCTGTTGTTGCAGGCGATCATCACCGATGGCGTTGGCCGCGTTCAAGGCCTCTTCGACGTCACCCGGTTCCAGCCAGTTCAGGCGCTGCTGCGCATGGTAGGCCCAGACGCCGGCCAGGCAGTCAGCCTGCAATTCCTGACGCACCAGCAAACCGCCGTCGCCCTGCATCTGCCGCCCCTGCTGACGGGCCGCCTGAATTTTCGCCGAGACGCCGAGCAGCGTCTGCACATGGTGGCCGACTTCGTGCGCGATCACGTAGGCCTGGGCGAAGTCGCCGGCAGCCTTGAAGCGCTGGGCCATTTCCTGGAAGAAGGCCATGTCCAGATAGACTTTCTGATCCGCCGGGCAATAGAACGGGCCGGTCGCCGAAGTCGCCAGACCGCAGGCGGAATTCACCCGGTTGCTGAACAGCACTAGGGTCGGATCCTTATATTGGCGGCCGGCCTGCTGGAAAATCGCGCCCCAGGTGTCTTCGGTATCGCCGAGGATCGAACGCACGAATTCGGCCTGCTGGTCGTTGGCCGGTGGCGCCTGACGGGTTTGCGTCGAGGCCGGTGCCGATTGTTCGGTCATTTGCCCGGTGAGCTGACCGAGGATCTGCAGCGGGTCCTGGCCGGTGATCCAGCCGATGCCGACGATCAGCAGGATCGCCCCGAGGCTCAGCCCCTTGCCGCCACCGAAACGCATTCCACCACCGCCGCCGCTATCATCGCCACGGGCATCGACGACGTTGTCACTGCGTCGGCCTTTTTTCCATAGCATGTGGGAATCCTCTATCTGTACGTGGTGATGAGTGTTGCTGGTGTGTGAGTGTGGCGCCAGTCCGGTCGTCCGTCCATTGGCGCACACGCGAGCAGGCCCGGCCTCGGGTGACGAGGACGGGCCTGTTATTGACGAGCGTGTGCGCGACTAATTCAATCCGTTGGCGGATTTCTCCTTTCGCACTGTGCGTCAGCGATCGAAGGCGTCCCACACCGGGGCGAAGTCCGGGCTGACCTGACGCTGATTTTTCGGCAGTGCGGCGATCAGTGCGCGGTCTTCAGCGTCCAGTTCAACCTGCAGCGAAGCCAGGTTCGCCAGTTGATTGGCCCGGCTGCTGGCCTTGGGAATCGCCGCGACGTTGGGCTGATCGAGCAGCCATTTCAATGCGATCTGAGTCGGCAGCACACGGTGTTTTTTCGCGATCTGCTGAATCTGCGCGATGTCCGAGACCTTGTTGCGCGCCAATGGCGTGTAGGCCGTCAGTGCCAGATCGTGTTGGCGGGCATAGTCGAGCAAGGCGTTTTGTCCGAGGAGGACGTGGTACTCGACCTGGATCGCTGACAGAGGGATGGCGTATTCCTCAACGACTTTGCGCAGCAGCGGCAGCGGAAAATTCGCCACGCCGATGTGGCGAGCCAGACCTTGCTCCTTGAAGGATGCGAGGGTTTCAAGCGTGCGCGGCAAGTCCCAGGCAGTGCTCGGCCAATGGATCATGAACAGGTCGACGTACTCGCTGCGCAAAGCCTTGAGGCTTCGTTCCATCGAGTGGCGCATGGCGTCGGGTTGCAACTGGTCCCACCAGACCTTGGTGGTGACATGAATCTGCTCGCGGGGTGTCGATGTGTTCGCCAACGCTTGTCCGACCGCGTCTTCGTTGTTGTAGGCCGCTGCCGTGTCGATGTGCCGGTAGCCGAGTTCCAGTGCTTGCTCGACGGCACGAGTGCATTCGTCGCCGAGCATCGGCCAGGTGCCGAGGCCGAGTTTCGGCATGTTCAAACCCTGGGCGTTAACGATGTGCTGCATGGTCGATCTCCTGTTCGAAAGCAGTGATACCGGCGATATGGCGGGCGGCGATGTAGCCGAACGTCAGCGCCGGGCCGAGGTTGATCCCGCCCGCCGGATAGTGCCCGCCCATGATGCTGGCCATGTCGCCACCGGCGGCGTAGAGCCCGGCGATGGGCTGGGCATGGGCGTCGAGCACTTGTGCCTGCGGGTTGACCTTGAGCCCGGCAAAGGTGCCGAAGCAGCCCGGTTGCACTTTCACGGCATAAAAAGGGCCGGCCACTATTGGGGCAACGCAGGGGTTGGGAAGGTTCGCCGGATCGCCCTGTTTGCGGTTGTAGGGCGTTGCGCCGCGACCGAACAGAGGGTCTTCGCCAAGGCGCGCATGCGAGTTGTAGTGATCAACAGTACGGCGCAACCCGCCGGGATCGATACCGCAGGCGCTGGCCAATTCTTCAAGGGTGTTGCCGGTTTTCAGATAGCCGCTGCGGATAAATCCTGACAGCGGAACGGGAAATGGCCGCGACATGCCCAGGCCATAACGCCGTTGAAAGGCGCGGCTGCAGATCAGCCACGAGGCGACTTCCTCGCCTTCCGGGGTGGCGGCAACCATGGCGCTGACGTAGTCGAAGTAACCATTGGCTTCATTGACGAAACGCTGGCCGTTGCGCAGTACACCGATGATTCCCGGTTTGCCGCGCTCGATGATGTGCGGGAAATGGCCGATGCTGCCGTCGGCTTGGGGTACTTGCGAGACCGGCGCCCAGGCCACGGGCGACGCCAGGTCGGTGTTGACCGAGGCACCGACGCTTTCGCCCAGACGCAGGCCATCGCCGTTGACCGCCAGCGGTGGCAGTGCCCAGTGTTCATGACCTGTGGGCGTGCGCGGAAACAAGGCCTTGCGCCGCTCGATGTCATTGGCGAAACCGCCGGCGGCCAGCACCACGGCTTTGCGTGCATGGACGCGGATCGGGCCTTTTGCGCTGTTGACCACGGCGCCGCAAACCCTTGTTTCATCGCGCAGCAGTTCGCTCACCGGCGCCGACTCCCATAACAGGACACCAAGGTCCTCGGCGGATTTCGCCAGCCTTGCGACCAGCGCCACCCCGTTGACCAGTTGCATGGCCCGGCCGTGTACCGCCAGATCCAGCATGTGTCGGGTAAAACGACGGGTTACATGCCAAGCCGCTTTCAGCGAACGGGTCAGATTGAGGAACGCCGAAAGGTCGGCGCCGGCCATGATCGGCATGCCCATGAAGGACGTTTCGCGCATCGTTGTACGCAGGCGCTTGAGCAGGCGTCCGACTTGGCGTCCGTCGTAAGGCGCCGCGATGACCGAGCGCCCGCCCGTGCCAGCGCCCGGCGTATCGCCATGGATGTCGGCGATGGCGTTGCCGTCGGCAAATTGCAAAGCGGTGTGCTGTTCGAAAAACGCGACCATCTGTGGTCCGGCAGTGAGGAAGGCGTCGACCATGGACGGGTCGTAATGCTCGCCGAGTTCGTGGCGCAGGTACGTGCGCGGTTGCTCGATGTCTTCGACGATGCCGGCACGTCGCGCCAGTGGATTGCACGGTACCCACGCCCAGCCGCCGGACCACGCCGTGGCACCACCGAACAGCGGATCCTTTTCAACCACGATGACTTTCAGACCGTGCCAGGCGGCAGTGACCGCTGTGGATAAACCGGCAGCGCCGGAGCCGACGACCAGCACGTCGCAGTCGATTTCGGGAAGTTCGGCAGGCATCAAACAAAGCTCCGCAACTGGATTTTATTGGAATTTGATTCCAGAAATTAGCGAATGAAGCGCAACTGCCACAAGACCTGTTTCAGTAAAGTGGGCGGTTATCGCACTGCCAGTTCCGGATTTCGCTTTGTCTCGGATGTCTTTTAGAATCGGCGAAATTTCATTTGGATCTTCCCATGGCCGGCAGTCAGATCGAACGGGTTTTCAGCGTGCTGGAAAGCCTCACCAGTGAGCCGCGCGGGCTGCCGATGCAGACCCTGGCCGAGCAGCTCGACATCCCGAAAAGTGCCACTCACCGTATGCTCGCCGAGCTGATTCGGCTGGGTTACGTACGGCAGAATGCAGACACTCTGCGCTATCACTTGTCGACCAAACTGGTGGCGATGGGGTTTCAGTATCTGGCGAGCAGCGGTGCCGACATCGTGCAACCGGTGCTGGATCGACTGGCGCAGGAAACCGGTGAGCTGGTGCGTCTGGGAGTGATCGATGGCGAGCGCCAGACCTGGATCGCCAAGGCGCAGGGCGCACGGACGGGCCTGCGTTATGACCCGGACATGGGCCGCGACGCGCCGTTGTTCTACACCGCCTCCGGGCACGCGTGGCTGGCCTGCATGAGCGACGCCGAAGCCTTGTCGCTGGTCGAGCGCCAGGGCGCGGAAGTGCCAGTGGGCATTGGGCCGAATGCGCCGCGCTCCAATATCGAATTGCTGGAGCGCCTGCGGCTGGCGCGGGAGCAGGGTTATGCCTGCGTCGAGGAAAGTTCGGCGGTGGGGACTTCGGCGATTGCCGCGGTGGTCAAGCACCCCGTTGACGGCCGGGTGATCGGCGTACTGAGCATCGCCGGGCCAAGCGCGCGGATGCCTGGCGCACGGCTGCATGAACTGGCTCCGTTGCTGATGAAGTTCACCGAGGAGTTGTCGGCGGCGAGCCTGGCGTCTGAATTGTTTGTCTGACCCGCGCCGATCTTTGTAGGAGCTGCCGCAGGCTGCGATCTTTTGACTTTGTTTTTCAGATCAAGAGCAAAAGATCGCAGCCGGCGGCAGCTCCTACAGGTTGAGCGTCGTGTACGAAGGTGTGCGGTGTTCGCACGGATTTTCCATTAGTGGGTGTTTGATTCTGGAACGCAGTTCTAGATTGTTGCTGAAGAGACATTTCCAACAACAATCACAAGAGGATCGCGCCTTGACTCCGCCCCTTCGTATCGCCCTGATCGGCGCCGGCAACATGGGCCAACAGCATTACCAGCACTTGCAAACCCTCGATGAAGCCCGGTTATGCGCAGTGGCCGATCCCGGCCCGCAGGCTCCCGCGCTGGCGGCGCAGTGGGGCGTGGCGTATTTCGCCGATCATCGGCAGATGCTGGAGCAGGTGCGGCCCGATGCGGTGATCGTGGCCAACCCGAATAATCAGCACGTCAGCACGGCGCTGGATTGCCTCGCCGCCGGCGTGCCGGTGCTGTTGGAGAAACCGGTGGGCGTGAACAGGGATGAGGTGCGCAAACTGGTGGCGGCGGTCAAACGCAGCGGCGTGCCGGTGCTGGTCGGCCATCATCGGCGGCACAATCCGTTGATCGTGCGTGCCCACCAATTGCTGCGCAGCGGCGCGCTCGGGCGGCTGACCATGGTTACTGCGCTGTTTCAGTTACGCAAACCCGACCGTTATTTCGAGGTCCCGTGGCGCCGTGAGCCGGGCGCGGGCCTGTTGCTGACCAACCTGATTCACGACCTCGATCTGCTGCGTCACCTGTGCGGGGAGGTGCAGTCGGTGCAGGCCGTCACGGACAACGCGGTGCGGGGTTTTGCCAACGAAGACAGCGTCGCGGTGTTACTGCAATTTGCCGGCGGTGCGCTGGGCACGCTGAGCGGTTCCGATGCGGTCGCCGCGCCGTGGAGCTGGGAGCTGAATTCCGCAGAGAACCCGGTTTACCCGCGTCAGGCCGATCAGCCGTGTTATTTGCTGGCGGGCACTGCCGGAGCGTTAAGCATTCCGCAACTCAAGCGTTGGCATTACCCTGCCGATCAGGTCGATGCCGGCTGGCACGAACCGCTGCTCGCGCTGCAAGAACAGTGTGAGGGCGGGGACGCGTTGCGTTTGCAGCTGCAACATTTTGTGCAGGTCGCGCGGCGTGAAGTCGAGCCCTTGGTCGCTGCTGCCGATGCCGCGCGAACCCTGGCGCTGGTCGAGGCGATTCGTGAAGCGGCGGCCAGCGGCCGTGCCTGTTCTCCGGCAGCGGTCGAGGCTTGAACATGGACGAACGAATCCTGTCTCTGGCCAGTCTCACCGTACTCGAATTGTCGCCACCGCAAATGATCGAGGTCGCGGTGCGTGCCGGTTACAGCCATGTCGGCCTGCGCCTGGAACCGGCGACGCCGGAGGAGTATCACTTTCCGCTGGTGGCCGATGCTGATCTGCGGCGTCAGACGTTGAGGCGTTTGCGCGACACTGGCATCGCGGTGCTCGACGTGGAAATCCTGCGCCTGAAACCGCACACCGTGGTCGCCGATTTCGAGAAGCTGCTGGCCGTCGGCGCGGAGTTTGGCGCCAGTGAATTACTCGTCGCCGGCAATGATCCTGACGAGCAACGGCTCACCGACAACTTTGCCGCGCTGTGTGATCTGGCGGCGCCTTACGGTTTGCATCCGCATCTGGAGTTCATGCCCTGGACCGATGCGTGCAACCTCGAACAGGCGTTGCGCATCGTCGCCAATGCCGATCGGGAAAATGCCGCGGTGCTGGTCGATGCCTTTCATTTCGATCGCTCCGGCTCACGGCTGGAGGATCTGGCCAGCGTCGCACCGGCGCGCCTGCGTTATGCGCAATTGTGCGATGTGGCGGGGCCGAGACCGGCGGACATGGCCGAGATCTTGCGTCAGGCGCGCAACGAGCGGCGGTTTCCCGGCGAGGGCGATTGCGACCTGCACGGTTTGTTGCGCAGTCTGCCAGCTAATATTCCACTGAGCCTGGAGATCCCCACGGTAAAACTGCTGGAGCAGGGCGTCAGCGGATTGCAACGAGCGCAGAGGGCGCTCGACAGGACGCGGGAATTGTTGGCGCAGTTGTAAGTCAGTGTGGGTGGCGGGGCGCCAGCGTCCTCGCCACTGTTTATTTTTCCTTCAGAGATATCCAATGACCGTCAGCACCCCGCTCTCCGGTGTCAACCAACCCTTCAAGGGGATCTTGCTGATTGTCGTGGCGACTTTCCTGTTCTCCAGCCACGATGCGCTGTCGAAATACCTCTCGGGTTTCTACCCGATCGTCATGGTGGTATGGGCGCGTTATCTGGTGCACACCTTGCTGATGGCGGGGATCTTCCTGCCGCAATCGGGGCTTCGGGTGTTGCGTACCAAACGGCCGTTGTGGCAATTGGCGCGGGCGCTGTGTCTGCTCGGCACCAGTCTGTTTTTCACCACGGCGCTGTTGTACATCCCGCTGGCCGAGGCCACGGCGGTCAACTTTCTTGCGCCAGTGCTGGTGACGGCATTGTCGGTGCCGTTGCTCAAGGAGCGAGTAACGCGCGGGCAATGGATTGCGGTGATCTGCGGATTCATCGGCGTGCTGATCATCGTTCACCCGGGCGGTGAACTGTTCACTCCGGCGGTGCTGCTGCCATTCTGCTCGGCGTTGTTTTTCTGCTTCTATCAATTGCTGACACGCAAGCTCAGTGAGGTCGATAGCCCGACCACCAGCAACTTCTTTGCCGGTCTGTGCAACACCTTGGTGATGAGTGCGCTGGTGCCGTTCTTCTGGCAGGTGCCGACGTTGACGCACGCCGCACTGATGCTGGCGCTGGGCAGTTGCGGGATGACCGCGCACCTGTTTCTGACCCAGGCGTTTCGGCATGCCGCGCCGGCATTGCTGGCGCCGTTCGGTTACTGTCAGATCGTGTTTGCCGGGCTGTTGGGCTGGGTGGTGTTCAATCACACGCCGAGCCTGTTGACGGTGATCGGCATTGTGGTGATCTGTTGCAGCGGCCTGGCGGCGGCGTGGCAGCAGAGCCGTAGGTGAGACAGAGACATAAACCCTGTGGGAGCGAGCTTGCTCGCGAAGGCGTCGTTTCAGTCGGCATCTTCAGTGACTGACTGGGCGCTTTCGCGAGCAAGCCCGCTCCCACAGGGGGACATGGTACGGGCCGGTTATTCGGTGACGTCAGGAATCTTGCGCGGTGCCATGAAGTACATCCAGGTCAGGGCAATGAAGTACATCGCCGGGATCAGCGTGAACAGCAGCGTGTAGTTGTTGTTGGTGACGGTCAGGATGTGGCCGACGATCTGGGTCATGAACATCCCGCCAATCGCTGCGCACATGCCGCCGAAACCGAACACCGTGCTCATCATGTGCTTGGGCGTGTAGTCCATCACCAGGCTCCAGATGTTCGCGGTCCAGGCCTGATGCGCGCCGATCGCCAGGGAGATTGCCGCGACGGCGACCCACAGGTTGCTCGAACCGGCCGCCATGATCACACCGATGATGCAGCAGGCGAACAGGAACATCGACAGCAGTCGCGCCTTGATCGAGTTCATGCCGCGACCGATCAGGAACGAAGACAGAATGCCGCCACCGACGCTGCCGAAGTCCGCCGTCACGTAGATGATGATCAGCGGAATACCCATCTGGGTGACGTTGATGCCCAGGTTGTATTGCTGATTGAGAAACGGCGGCAACCAATACAGGTAGAACCAGAACACCGGCGCCGTCAGCGAATAGGCGAGGGCGAACGCCCAGGTGCCGCGCATGCGCAGGATGCGTGAGAACGGGACGCGGGCCTGTTCCGGTTCGACTTCTTTCTGGATGTAGTCCAGCTCCGACTGTTTGACGCTCGGATGGTCTTCCGGGTTGAAGTATTTCAAGCCCCAGAACAGCAGCCAGATCCCGCCCAATGCCGACATGCACAGGAACGCCGCCTGCCAGCCCCAGACGTGGAGAATCAGCGGCAGCAGCATCGGCGTGAACATCGCGCCGACGTTGGTCCCGGCGTTGAAGATGCCGGTGGCCACTGCGCGTTCACCGGCGGGGAACCACAGGCGCGTGGTTTTCACGCAGGCCGGGTAGTTGGCTGCTTCGGTCAGGCCGAGGATGAATCGGCAGACCATGAAGCCGACGGCCGACGTCGCCAGACCGTGGGCACCGGTGGCCAGGCTCCAGAGCAGCACCGCGCAGAAGAACACGCGCTTCACGCCGACCCGGTCGATCAGGCGTCCCTGCAGGACGAAGCCGATCGCGTAGCCGACCTGAAACCAGAAGTTGATGTTGGCGTAATCCATCGCCGTCCAGCTCATTTCCTTGGCAAGAATGGGCTGCATGACGCCGAGGGCGGCGCGGTCGATGTAGTTCAGGGTCGTGGCGAAAAACACCAGCGCCAGCATGCCCCAACGGGTCTTGCCGACGGCCATGGCGCCGCGGATCTTGTCGCCGATGCCACCCGTGGCAGTGCTCATGGCCGGAGCCATGCGGGAAGTCTGTGAAGGAATCATTGTTCCACCCGTTTTTGAATTTGTTATGTGGTGTTGTTTGCACGCACTGCGACCGAAGGTTCATATCCGGACTCAATGTGGAGTCGATGGTGGGCAGTGGACGAAAAATCGTCAATTCGTCGAAACGCCATAGTGTTCGATAATCGCACGCAAAACTAACCGGCTGGTACACTTTAAATTGCTGTGCGCAGTCATGCAGCCAATAATTTCCCCACGATAAAAAACATCCTGTGTAGGAGCTGCCGAAGGCTGCGATCTTTTGAATTTGCTTTTCAGGACCAGGATCAAAAGATCGCAGCCTTCGGCAGCTCCTACCTTAAAGATAAGCGCGGCGAAGTCCGGGAGTAGAAACATGCAGCGTTCCATTGCCACCGTTTCCCTGAGCGGCACCCTGCCGGAAAAGCTCGAAGCCATTGCCGCCGCCGGGTTCGACGGGGTCGAGATTTTCGAGAACGATCTTCTGTATTACGACGGCAGCCCGCGGGAAATCCGGCAGATGTGCGCTGACCTGGGCATTGCGATCACGCTGTTCCAGCCGTTTCGCGACTTCGAGGGCTGCCGGCGTGATCGGCTGGCGCGCAATCTGGAGCGGGCCGAGCGCAAGTTCGATTTGATGCAGGAACTGGGCACCGACCTGGTGCTGGTCTGCAGCAACGCCTCGGCAGACAGCGTCGGCGACCGGCAGATTCTGGTCGATGACCTGCGCCTGCTGGCCGAGCATGCTGGCGCGCGCGGGTTGCGCATCGGTTATGAAGCGCTGGCCTGGGGCCGGCACGTCAATACGTATCAACAGGTCTGGGACATCGTCCGTCAGGCCGATCATCCGTCCCTCGGCGTGTTGCTCGACAGCTTTCACACCTTGTCGTTGAAAGGCGATCCAAGCGCGATCGCCGACATTCCCGGCGACAAAATCTTCTTCGTACAAATGGCCGACGCGCCGATCCTCGCCATGGATGTGCTGGAGTGGAGCCGGCATTTCCGCTGCTTCCCGGGGCAGGGTGAGTTCGATCTGCCCGGCTTCCTCGCACCGATCATCCAGAGCGGTTACACCGGTCCGTTGTCGCTGGAAATTTTCAACGACGGCTTCCGCGCCGCGCCACCACGAGCGAATGCCGCCGATGGTCTGCGTTCGCTGCTGTACCTGGAAGAGAAGACCCGTCAGCGGCTGGAGCAGCAACCGACGCCGGTGGCCAACCGCGAAATCCTCTTCGAAACGCCACCGGCCAGCGAGTACAACGGCATTGAGTTTCTGGAGTTCGCTGTCGACGAAAGCCTCGGCGCCAAACTGAGCAACTGGCTAGAGCGCCTGGGCTTCGTCAAGGCCGGGCAGCATCGCTCCAAGAGCGTGAGCCTGCTGCGTCAGGGCGATATCAACCTGATCCTCAACGCCGAACCGTATTCGTTCGGCCACAGTTTCTTTGAGGCGCACGGCCCGTCGCTGTGCGCCACCGCCGTGCGGGTCAAGGACAGCGCCAGCGCCCTGGCCCGCGCCGTCGCCTATAAGGGCCAGCCCTATCGCGGTCTGGTCGGCCCCAACGAACTGGAACTGGCCGCGGTGCGCGCGCCGGACGGCAGCCTGATTTATCTGGTGGATGAAGCGGCGGATGTCTATGGCACCGACTTCAATCTGCTGCCGAACGCTCAGGCCCGTGGCGGCCTCAAGCGCATCGATCACATGGCGATGGCACTGCCGGCCGACAGCCTCGACAGTTGGGTGCTGTTCTACAAGAGCCTGCTGGATTTCGAGGCCGACGATGAGGTGGTGCTGCCCGATCCGTACGGGCTGGTGAAGAGCCGCGCGTTGCGCAGCCGCGACAGTTCGATCCGCTTGCCGCTGAATATCTCGGAGAACCGCAATACCGCGATCTCCCATGCGCTGTCGAGTTATCGCGGCTCGGGTGTGCATCACATCGCCTTCGATTGTGACGACATCTTCGCTGAAGTCAGCCGCGCCAAAGAGGCGGGGGTGCCGTTGCTGGATATTCCGCTCAACTATTACGACGACCTCGCTGCGCGCTTCGATTTCGACGATGAATTCCTAAGCGAGCTGGCGTACTACAACGTGCTCTACGACCGCGATGCCCAGGGCGGTGAGCTGTTCCACGTTTATACCGAGCCGTTCGAGGGACGCTTCTTCTTCGAGATCATCCAGCGTAAAAACGGCTATGCCGGTTATGGTGCGGCGAACGTCGCGGTACGTCTGGCGGCGATGGCCAAATCACGCAGCGGCGCGGTGCGCCAGGCGAAGTTGTAGGAATTTCGTAAACGCGGGATTAAACACGGTCCGCGTGGCTTCCTTCACTGTGCAGCGCGGCCCATAATCGCCCACCTGTGCAGTGATGGCCGTGAGCCCGCAATGACAATGACTTCAGAACTCCCCGCCGCTCCCGTCGAATCCGGCATCGAGCCGCGCAAGAGTCGCAAGAACAACCCGGAAAAGACCCGCGAGAACATCCTGCAGGAGGCGATCGTCGAGTTCGTCCAGCAAGGGTTGTCCGGCGCCCGCGTCGACGCGATCGCCGAGCGTATCCATACCTCCAAACGCATGATCTATTACTACTTCGGCAGTAAGGAGCAATTGTACGTCGAGGTGCTGGAGAAGCTTTACGGCGATATCCGCAGCACCGAAAACCTCCTGCACCTGGCCGAGTTGCCGCCGGTGGTGGCGATCCGCCGACTGGTGGAATTTACCTTTGATCACCACGACCGTAACGTCGATTTCGTGCGCATCGTCTGCATCGAAAACATCCACAACGCCGAATTCGTGAAGCGTTCCGATGCGATCAAGGCGATGAACAATACGATCCTCGATTCGCTGGGCGAGATTTTGCGCCGCGGTGCTGAAGAAGGGGTGTTCCGCGCCGGGCTCGACGCGCTGGATGTGCACTTGCTGATCAGCTCGTTCTGCTTCTACCGCGTCTCGAACCGCCACACGTTCGGTGAGATCTTTCAGATCGACCTGCCGGACGAAAGCATCAAGCAGCGTCATCGCGAGATGATCTGCGAGTCGGTGTTGCGCTACTTGCAGCCCTGACAAGCAAAAGATCGCAGCCTTCGGCAGCTCCTACACAAGGCCCTGTAGGAGCTGCCGAAGGCTGCGATCTTTTGATCTTTTAAACGTTCATGCTTTGAAAATGCGCCAGCATGCGCTGCGCATCCGGCACCACGCCGCTGAACAGCTCAAACGCCTTCACCGCTTGAAACACCGCCATGTTGCCGCCGTCCAGCGTGCGGCAGCCCAAGGCGCGGGCGTTGCGCAGCAGTTCGGTTTCCAGCGGGAAGTACACGATCTCCGCGACCCACAATTGCTTGCGCAGCAACTCCACCGGCACAGGCATGCCCGGCAGTTTGGCCATGCCCATCGGCGTGGTGTTCACCAGACCATCGGCCTGATTCAGCGTACTCGGCAGATCGCGCCCGGCCACCGCGCGACCTGAGCCGAAATGCTGGTTGAGGTTGTTCGCCAGACTCTCGGCGCGCTCGCGGTCGACGTCGAAAATACTCAGTTGCTGCACGCCTTCGCTCAACAGTGCATGGGCCACCGCCGCGCCTGCGCCACCGGCACCCATCTGCACGACACGATCACGGGCGACATCTTGCAAGCCGCGACGAAAACCTTCGGCAAAACCCAGGCAATCAGTGTTGTGGCCGATGCGTTTGCCATCCTTGAGCACCACGGTGTTGACCGCGCCGATGCCCCGGGCTTCCGGCGACAGTTCGTCGAGCAGCGGGATGATCGCCTGCTTGCACGGGAAGGTGATGTTCAGGCCGGTGTAGTTCATTCGTTCGGCGGCTTGCAGCAAGTCGGGCAGGGCATTGCTGTCGAGTTGCAACTGATCGAGGTCGATCAGCCGATACAGATAACGCAAGCCTTGGGCATCGCCTTCGTGTTCATGCAGGGCTGGCGTGCGCGAGGCTTGAATGCCCGCACCGATCAGGCCAGCCAGTATTACCGGTTTACGGGTCATGCTGCGCGCCCCTTCAGTCGCTGACTGAAATGCTCCAGAGCCAGGCGATAGCCATGGCTGCCGAAGCCGCACATCACCGCCGTGGCGATGGCCGAGACGAACGAGTGATGGCGGAACGGCTCGCGGGCATGCACGTTGGACAGGTGCACTTCGATCACTGGCAACTCACTGGCGACCAAGGCGTCGCGGATCGCCACCGAGGTGTGCGTCCAGGCTGCCGGGTTGATCACGATCCCGGCGCAACGGCCGCGTGCCGCGTGAATCCAGTCGAGCAGTTCGCCTTCGTGATTGGTCTGGCGAAACTCCACGGCCAGGCCGAATTCTTCGGCGGCGCGCCCGCACAGGGCAGAGATATCGGCCAGGGTTTCGTGACCGTAGGTTGCCGGTTCACGGGTGCCGAGCAGGTTCAGGTTCGGGCCGTTGAGCACCAGAACGATAGGGGACATGGGGGCAAACTCCACTTATTGTTTTTGGCTTGGGCTGAGGGTTTCAGCCTGTGGAGGTAAAATGTACCAGATGGTTACCTTGGTCAATTGAACGGCGTTGCCCTTGGCGCTTAGTGTTCGTTAATCGCACAAAACAAAAGATCGCAGCCTGCGGCAGCTCCTACAGGAGGATCGCATTCCAGAGGTAGGAGCTGCCGCAGGCTGCGATCTTTTGTGGCGTGCACAAAAAAGCCGTCAATCACGACGGCTTTCTCGCATCTGGCATTGGCCATCAACGCCGGGTCAGCAACACCCCGGACTCCATGTGATGCGTCCACGGGAACTGATCGAACATCGCGCAGCGGCTGATGCGGTGCGTGTCGTGCAGTTGGGCGATGTTGGCCGCCAGGGTTTGCGGGTTGCAGGAGATGTACAGGATGTTGTCAAAGCGCCGCGTCAGCTCGCAGGTGTCCGGGTCCATGCCGGCGCGCGGCGGGTCGACGAATACGCTGCCGAACTCGTAGCTCTTCAGGTCGATGCCCTGCAGGCGACGGAACGGGCGCACTTCGTTGAGTGCTTCGGTCAGCTCTTCGGCGGACAGCCGCACCAGCGTGACGTTGTCCACAGCGTTTTCGCTGAGGTTGCTCAGTGCGGCGTTGACCGAGGTCTTGCTGATCTCGGTGGCCAGCACGTTGCGCACGCGGGTGGCGAGCGGCAGGGTGAAGTTGCCGTTGCCGCAATACAGCTCCAGCAGATCGTCAGGACGATCGCCCAGTGCTTCGTAGGCCCAGTTGAGCATCTTCTGGTTCACCGTGCCGTTGGGCTGGGTGAACGCGCCTTCCGGCTGACGGTAGCTGAAGGTGCGACCGCCGACGTCGAGTTTCTCCACCACGTAATCGTGGCCGATCACTTCGCGCTTGCCCTTGGAGCGCCCGATGACGCTGACGTTGAGATCAGCCGCCAACTTCGACGCGGCCGCATGCCAGTGCTCGTCCAGCGGACGGTGATAGCACAGGGTAATCATCGCGTCGCCGGCCAGAGTGGTCAGGAATTCCACCTGGAACAGCTTGTGGCTCAGCGCCGCGCTGGCCTGCCACGCGGCCTTGAGCTGCGGCATCAACTGGTTGATGCGCAGGCTGGCAATCGGGAACTCTTCGATCAGGATCGGCGTGCGTTTGTCGTCCTGGGAGAACATCGCGTAGTGCCGTTCGCCGGCCTCGCGCCACAGGCGAAATTCTGCGCGCAGGCGGAAGTTCTGCAGCGGCGAGTCGAACACGGTTGGCTCTGGCGCATCGAACGGGGCCAGCAGGTCACGCAAACGCGTGACCTTGTCTTCGAGCTGAGTGGCGTAGGCCTGGGAATCGAATGTCATGCGTTGAACCAACCCAACTTGATCACGAACAGAATCGACAGAATCACCAGCGCCGGGTTCAGCTCACGGGCGCGACCCGACAGCAGTTTGATCACGGTCCAGGCGATGAAACCGAAGGCGATGCCGTTGGCGATCGAGTAAGTGAACGGCATCGCCAGCGCGGTGACCACGACCGGTGCGGCAACGGTGATGTCTTCCCAGTCTATTTCCGCCAGGCCCGAGGTCATCAGCACGGCGACGAACAGCAGCGCCGGTGCGGTGGCGAACGCCGGAACGCTGGCCGCCAGTGGCGAGAAGAACAGCGCCAACAGGAACAGGATCGCCACAACGATCGCTGTCAGACCGGTACGGCCGCCGGCACTCACGCCCGCAGCGGATTCGATGTAGCTGGTGGTGGTCGAAGTACCCAGCAGCGAACCGGCCATCGCCGCGGTGCTGTCGGCGATCAGTGCACGACCCATTTTCGGCATGTGGCCGTCCTTGCCCATCAGGCCGGCGCGCTTGGCGACGCCGATCAGGGTGCCGGAGTTGTCGAACAGGTCGACGAACAGGAAGGCGAAGATCACGCTGACCAGACCGATGTCCAGAGCGCCCTTGATGTCCAGTTGCATGAAGGTCGGGGCCAGCGAAGGTGGCATCGAGGTCACGCCGCCGAACGGGGTGAAGCCCATGGCGATGGAAATGATGGTCACCGCCAGAATGCCGATCAGCACCGCGCCGCGCACTTTCAGTGCTTCGAGAGCGACGATCAGGGCGAAGCCGAGGGTGGCGAGGATCGGCGCCGGGGCTTTCAGGTCACCGAGGCCGACCATGGTCGCCGGGTTGCTGACCACGATTCCGGCGTTGTGCAGGGCGATCAGCGCCAGGAACAGGCCAATACCGGCGGCAATGGCCGAGCGCAGCGGTAGCGGGATGCTGTTGATGATCCATTCGCGGATGCGGAAGATCGACAGCAGGAAGAAGCACACCGCCGAGATGAACACCGCGCCCAGCGCCACTTGCCAGGTGTGGCCCATGTGCAGGACCACGGTGTAAGTGAAGAAGGCGTTCAGGCCCATGCCCGGGGCGAGGGCGATCGGGTAGTTGGCGATCAGGCCCATGATCGTCGAGCCGATGGCGGCTGCCAGACAGGTGGCGACGAACACCGCGCCCTTGTCCATGCCGGTCTCGCCGAGGATGCTCGGGTTGACGAACAGAATGTAGGCCATGGCCAGGAAAGTCGTGACGCCCGCCAGAATCTCGGTCCGCACGTTGGTGTTGTGTGCCTTGAGTTGAAACAGCCTTTCCAGCATGTCTGCTCCCCGTGGCGCGCGTGGCGCCGTGAATGTATCGACCTCAACAGCAAAGCACAGACCGTCGCAAGCGCCTGGGAATTTGTGGTGGGCCGGAAAAAGCCGCGCATCATACCAGCAGCGTGAGGAATATGGCGGTTGTTGGTGCCGAACGTCGTCGAAGTTTTGTAGCAGGGTTATCTGCGCCATACTGCGCGCTGAATTTTTCGGGGAAACGCGATCACATGGGCAAGCGCTGGATGCAGGCTTTCGGGTTAATGGCAGGGCTGATGGCCGGGTCGACGGCGGTGCTGGCAGCCTCGGCGCCACCGTTGACTGAGGTGAAAGTGATCAAGGTCCAGTCGCCGGCCTGTGGCCTGGAAGACATTGGCGATAACCAGCCGCAAACCCAATGTAATCACAGCGGGCCGAGTATCAAGGTGTATGTCCTGGAAATCGGCTATGGCCAGAACCAGCCACGCGCCACGCTGGACGGTTTTGAGGTGAATGGCACCCGCGCCCCGGTGTGCGCTTTCGATACCGGCAATCTGACCGAATGCACCCCCGGCAGCAAAACGGTCGGCTCACTGTATACCTTCGATCTGGCGGGCAAGCAGGAAGGCACATTCAGCTTCAGCAACACCTCGATCAACGCACCACGCAACACGATGTCGACCCAGCTTTACATCAAGTAACGGCTGTCAGCAAACAGGCAGGGCAAAGCTGACTACGCTTTAAAGATCACTCAGCGGATAGCGCCCATGACCTTTAGAGCCCTGATTACCCTCGCCGAGGGCATCGATGATCTGCACAGCGTGACCCTGATCGACGTGCTGCGCCGCGCCGGCATTGAAGTGGTGGCGGCCAGCATCGAAGGCCGGCGCATGCTGACCTGCGCACGCGGTACGCGCCTGACGGCGGACGGCATGCTGGTCGATGTACTGGCGCAGACGTTTGACCTGATCGTCCTGCCCGGCGGGGTTGTCGGTTCTCAACATTTGGCGGCGCATCAGCCGCTGCAACAATTGCTCAAGGACCAGGCCAGCGCCGGACGCCTGTTCGCCGCCATCGCCGAAGCCCCGGCCATCGCCCTGCAAGCCGCTGGCGTATTACGCCAGCGACGCATGACTTGCCTGCCAAGTGTCAGTCACCAGTTGTCGGGCTGTACGTTTGTTGATCAACCGGTGGTGGTCGACGGCAATTGCATCACCGCCCAGGGCTCCGGCGCCGCACTGGCGTTTGCCCTGACGCTGGTGGAGCAACTTGGTGGCAAGGCGTTGCGGGCGAAAGTGGCGGGGGAGATGTTGGTGTGACGATCCTCAGACCTTCACCTCTTCCACCGGCACATGCATCCGGTCGCGTTTGGCCAGGGTCGGGAACAGTTTGATCCACGTCCCGGTGACCACCAGCGTGCCGATCCCGCCCATCACTACAGCCGGGACGGTGCCGAACCAGTGCGCGGTGAGGCCGGATTCGAATTCGCCGAGCTGATTCGAGGCGCCGATGAACAGGCCGTTCACCGCACTGACCCGGCCGCGCATTTCGTCCGGGGTTTCCAGTTGCACGAAGGAGGCGCGGATCACCATGCTGATCATGTCCGCCGCGCCGAGCACCACCAGCACCGCCAGTGAGAACCAGAACGAGGTCGACAGGCCGAAGGCGATGGTCGCCACGCCGAAGACGCCGACGGCGGTGAACATCACGCGACCGACATTGCGCTCGACGGCGAATCGCGCCAGAAACAGCGACATCCCCAGCGCGCCGACCGCCGGCGCCGAACGCAGCAGGCCCAGGCCCCACGGCCCGGTGAGCAGAATGTCCTTGGCGAACACCGGCAGCAACGCGGTGGCGCCGCCGAGCAGCACGGCGAACAAGTCCAGCGAGATCGCTCCGAGAATGTCCGGGCGGCTGCGAATGAAACGGATGCCCGCCAGCAACGAGTCGAGCGTGGCTTTGCCTTTGTTCAGTGGCGTCTGTCGCGCGGGCAGGTTGAGCATCAAGGTGCAGGCGATGACGTAAAGCAACACCGTCGGGCCGTAGACCCAGACACTGCCAAACGCGTAAAGCAAGCCACCGAGGGCCGGGGCGACGATGGTGGCTGACTGTTGAGCCGATTGCGCTGCGGCGACCGCCCGTGGAAACAGGGCGCTGGGCACGATACTTGGCAGCAGCGCCTGAGTAGTCGGCAGCTCGAAGGAGCGCGCGCCGCCGAGCAGGAAGGCGAGGATGAAGATCATTTCCCGGGTCACGTGATCGGTCGCACTGCCGATGGCCAGCGCCAGGGCAATCAACGCCTGCAACGACTGACAGATCGCCGCGACCCGGCGCCGGTCATAGCGGTCGGCGACGTGACCGGTGTGCAGCATGAACAGCACCCGTGGCGCGAATTCCACCAGACCGACCAGACCCAGGTCGAGCACGTTGCCGGTCAACTGATACAGATTCCAGCCGATCGCCACCGTGAGCATCTGAAAGCCACTGGCGGTGAAGATCCGGGCGAACCAGAACGCGAGAAACGGACGATGGTGACGTAACAGCAGGGGCTCTTGGCTGGGCATCTGAAGGCAGGTCTGGCTCGGGGCGGAACGGTGAGGTTATCACCAGTCTGTAACAGGAAGTTGCCATGACGAAAAATTTAGTTAGCCAGACATCTATCTCCGGACTGGATGCCGATCCCCCTGTGGCGAGGGGATTCATCCCCGATCGACTGCGTAGCAGTCGTAAAAACTGCCGACACGACCAAAAGGCAGTGTGTATTGGAGGGGGGGCTGCTTCGCCGCCCATCGGGGATGAATCCCCTCCCTACAGGTCGTGCCGCTCTGGGACATGTATTTCAGAGCGTTGCCCAGGCGCTGAGGCAACTTGTCACGCGGCAAACGACCACGCCGTTCTTCGTCGGAAATGGGACTACTCTTTTAACGTTGCTTGATCCAGATCAAGACCCTCTCGGGCCATGGTCTGGTGGCCCGACGGCCAGACTCCCTGCGTTGCGATGGTTATTAAAAAAGAACGAATCAGAATTCGCCGCACTCGATATCCGTGGGGGCAGTAGGTGCAGGGGCCACAAGCCCCATCGCCGGTATTACCTGACAGAGGAAGACTTATGTTCGGTTTAGAGGCGCTCGATCTCGCCCGAATTCAGTTCGCATTCACCATCTCGTTCCACATCCTGTTCCCGGCCATCACCATTGGTCTGGCGAGCTACCTCGCGGTGCTCGAAGGGCTGTGGTTGAAAACCCATAACGACACTTACCGAGACCTGTACCACTTCTGGTCGAAGATCTTTGCCGTCAACTTCGGCATGGGTGTGGTCTCTGGTCTGGTCATGGCCTACCAGTTTGGTACCAACTGGAGCCGTTTCTCGGACTTCGCCGGTTCCGTCACCGGACCGTTGCTGACCTATGAGGTGCTCACGGCGTTCTTCCTTGAGGCCGGTTTCCTCGGGGTGATGCTGTTCGGCTGGAACAAGGTCGGACGAAAACTGCACTTTTTCTCCACGGTGATGGTGGCGATCGGCACGCTGATTTCGACGTTCTGGATTCTCGCGTCCAACAGCTGGATGCAGACGCCGCAAGGCTTCGAGATTGTCAATGGTCAAGTGATCCCGACCGACTGGCTGGCCATCGTGTTCAACCCGTCGTTCCCGTATCGCCTGATGCACATGGCGACGGCAGCGTTCGTCGCCACGGCGTTCTTCGTCGGCTCGTCGGCGGCCTGGCACTTGCTGCGCGGCAGGGACAACCCGGCGATCCGCACCATGCTGTCGATGGCGATGTGGATGGCACTGATCGTCGCGCCGATCCAGGCGGTGATCGGCGACTTCCACGGCCTCAACACCCTTGAGCACCAGCCGGCGAAAATCGCCGCGATCGAAGGCCATTGGGAGAATAAAGGCAACGAAGCGACCCCGTTGATCCTGTTCGGCTGGCCGGACATGAAAGAAGAGAAAACCAAATTCGCCGTGGAGATCCCGTACCTCGGCAGCCTGATCCTGACTCACTCGCTGGACAAGCAGGTGCCGGCGCTCAAGGAGTTCCCGCCTGAAGACCGGCCGAACTCGACCATCGTGTTCTGGTCGTTCCGGGTCATGGTCGGCCTCGGTTTCCTGATGATCTTTACCGGTCTGTGGAGCCTGTGGCTGCGCAAGCGCGACACGCTCTACACCTCGCGCCCGTTCCTGTATCTGGCGTTGTGGATGGGGCCGTCCGGCCTGATCGCGATCCTCGCCGGCTGGTTCACCACCGAGATCGGTCGCCAGCCGTGGGTGGTCTACGGGCTGATGCGCACGGCGGATGCTTCGTCCAATCACAGCTTCATGCAGATGAGCATCACCCTGATCATGTTCGTCGTGGTGTATTTCGCGCTGTTCGGTGCGGGGCTCGGCTACATGATGCGTCTGGTGCGCAAAGGGCCGAAAACCGACGAAGGCAAGGAAACCAACGAAGGTGGTCCTGGCCAGAAACGCACCCCGGCGCGGCCGTTGTCCGCCGCCGATGACGAAGGCGCCGACGCTCACTCGCCGCGCAGCCTGGAAAAGGAGATTTGACTCATGGGTATTGATCTTCCGCTGATCTGGGCCGTGATCATCATCTTCGGCATCATGATGTACGTGGTCATGGACGGTTTCGACCTGGGGATCGGGATTCTCTTCCCGTTCATCCCGGGCAAGACCGACCGTGACGTGATGATGAACACCGTCGCCCCGGTGTGGGACGGCAATGAAACCTGGCTGGTACTGGGGGGCGCGGCATTGTTTGGCGCGTTCCCGCTGGCCTATTCGGTGGTGCTGTCGGCGCTGTACCTGCCGCTGATCTTCATGCTGATCGGCCTGATTTTCCGCGGCGTGGCGTTCGAGTTCCGCTTCAAGGCCAAGGACGACAAACGTCACCTGTGGGACAAGGCGTTCATCGGCGGCTCGGTGGCGGCGACGTTCTTTCAGGGCGTGGCACTCGGGGCATTCATCGACGGTTTGCCGGTGGTCAATCGGCAATACGCCGGCGGTTCACTGGACTGGCTGACACCGTTCACCCTGTTCTGCGGCGCCGCGCTGGTGGTGGCCTATGCCTTGCTCGGTTGTACCTGGTTGATCATGAAGACCGAAGGCAAGTTGCAGGAGCAGATGCACAACCTGGCGCGGCCGCTGGCGTTCGTGCTGCTCGCCGTGATCGGTATCGTCAGCCTGTGGACGCCGCTGGCGCATCCGGAAATTGCCACTCGCTGGTTCAGCATGCCGAATCTGTTCTGGTTCATGCCGGTGCCGATTCTGGTGCTGGTCACCTTGTACGGGCTGATCCGCGCGGTGGCACGCAACGCCAACTACATGCCGTTCCTGCTGACCCTGGTGCTGATTTTCCTCGGTTACAGCGGTCTGGGCATCAGCCTGTGGCCGAACATCGTGCCGCCGTCGATCTCGATCTGGGACGCCGCCGCACCGCCGCAAAGCCAGGGCTTCATGCTGGTCGGTACGCTGTTCATCATCCCGTTCATCCTGGGTTACACCTTCTGGAGCTACTACGTGTTCCGCGGCAAGGTCACCCATGAAGACGGTTACCACTAGACTGCCGCCCCGCACACCTGTGGGAGCGAGCCTGCTCGCGATGGCGTCCCTGGCGACGTCATCGCCTGATGGAGGAACGATGCAATGAACGGCAAACATTCCCTGCACGAGATTGAAGAAGCCGAAAAAAAGCCGCTGTGGCAGCGGCTCGGCTGGTTGGCCCTGATCTGGATCGGTAGCGTCGGCGCGCTGTTCATTGCCGCCAGTCTGATGCGCCTGTTCATGAGCGCGGCCGGCCTGACCACACACTGAGACATCCCGTCCCGTTGCCCTTGGGCACGGTTTTATGACCCTCTGTACCGCGGAGGGTTTTTTTTGCCTGATGCTTTACTTGCGGGCTTTGAGAATCACGAATTTCGGCGTGGCCGCCACTTGCTCAACGCCACGGAACAGCCGCGCCAGCTTGCTGTGATAACCCAGGTGCCGGTTGCCGACGATGTACAACGCACCGCCCACCACCAGTGCCTCGCGGGCCTGCTGGAACATGCGCCAGGCGAGGAAATCGCCGACCACTTGCTGTTGATGGAACGGCGGATTGCACAGCACCACGTCCAGCGATTGCGGCTCCTGCCCGGCCAGACCATCGCCGGCGCGCACGATCACTTCGCGTTCGCCGAGCGCGGCGCGCCAGTTCTCCGCAGCCGATTGCACGGCCATGAACGATTCGTCGACCAGCGTGTAGTGTGCGTCAGGGTTGCGCAGCGCGCTGGCGATGGCCAGTACGCCGTTCCCGCAGCCAAGGTCGGCGACCCGGGCGCTGCCAAGGTTTTTGGGCAGGTGCGGGAGAAAGGCCCGGGTGCCGATATCCAGACCTTCACGGCAGAACACGTTGGCGTGGTTGAGCAATTCGATGGCCGGCTCGTCGAGCTGGTAGCGCGACGGGTAGGGCGAGGTCGCCGGGGCTTTGGCTTCGGGTGTCGCGATCAGCAGGCGAGCCTTTTTTACCGCCAGTGAAGCGTGTACCGGGCCAATGTAACGCTCCAGCAGATCACCGGCGGCGCGCGGCAAGTGTTTGACCATGGCCGCTGCCACCACTTCGGCGCCGGGGGCCAGTTGCCCTTGCAGACGGATCAGTTGCTCTTCCAGCAGTGCGAGCGTCTTGGGGACGCGGATCAATACCTTGTCGAACGGCCCTGTCAACGGCTCACTCGCCGCAATCCCTCGCACGGCATCAAATGCCAGGCCGTTGCGTACCAGGTTCTTTTCCAGCCCCTGGAACGCGAGAAACGAATCGCCGCTGCTGCTGACCTGAACCTTGCCCGCCAGACTCGCCGCCAAGGCCCCGAAGCTGTCATTGAGTACCAATACCCGAGTGTCTGCCGCCGGTTGTTGCGCGGCCAGATGATTGAGCAGGTACTCGTCAGCCGCATCGAACGCTTGCAGCGGTTCATTCTGCTGCTCAGGCTGGCGGATCAGGTCGAGTTGGGCGAAGGGCGTGTCGAGCAAAGGCATGGGGCGGGGACTCTGATTAATCAACGGGTGGCCCGCTGCCTTGGGCATAGCGCGGCGGAACCGTCCGAGTGGACTGCGGCGTGCAGTGCACGTCATCACTCAGGAAGGTCACAAATGGTACGTTTTTTTCCGGCCGATTGCCCGCGGGATTTAGTGTTAACTGGCGCTGAGCAGGCCCAATTGCTGGGCGGCAGAGACCGCTGAGATTTTGTTGCAAACGTCGAGTTTCAGGATGATGTTCTGCACGTGATAGTTCACCGTTCGCTCGCTCAAACAGAGGATCCTGGCGATCTCATAGGCTGTCTTGCCAACGGCCGACAGCTTCAACACTTCCAGCTCCCGCGGCGACAGATGGGGTCGGGCTGGTTTTTCCGGTGGTTTGGGCAGGTTTCTGGCAAACAGATTACTAAGATGACTGGTCGCGTAAAACATGTAGCCAAAATGCTCGTACAACTCGAGTGGGCTTAGCGGACCATTTTTTCTGCACAGACTCAGTGTGCTGCACAACCCGGTGGCGTCATGGTGGAACGACTGCGACCAGCCGTGCCGCAAACCGTGTTTCTGCTGAGCGCTCCACAATGCTGGCGTCTGCGAGAACAACGCTTCGCTCCAGACAATGGGCTGCATGGATTGGCTGCAATGCGTAACTATCGGGTCGATTTTGCTGTAGCTTTCCTGTTCATAAAGTTTGTTCCATTGCGTGGGGTAGTTATTGATTTGCAAGGCTTTAAAGTCGGCGTTCCGATTGTTTGATGTCAAAGAGATGGCACAAAAGTTGAAGCCTATGTTTTGAGCGAATCTCAGCAGGATCGGATAAGCAGTCTCTATTTCTCTCGCGAAAGTCAGTTGCTTTAATTGCGACTCCTTCCACATTTCCATCACAAACGCTCCGTGAAATCGTTTTTACGCGCTGGGCTTTTTGGATCCAATGAATCCATCACGCAACCGAGTTTAGGACATGTCCTACAGTTGGCGTTGAACTTTTTTGCTCTTTGCAGAGAAGTTTGATTGCAAGAATGTTATTAGCCCGGAGTAGAGCGTTGTATTCAATGTGTCATTCAATTTCAGATTGAAATCTGAAAATTTCTCCATTGGTGTATCTGAGTTTGTGTCTCATTGGGTTCGCTAGCTAAATGAAAAGACATTACAAAAACAGTGGTGTTTACAGTGTCAGTTTGCGCGAAACTGTCTGGGTTCTTTACAGTGGAGTGGCCCATGACTGTCAGTGCAGAAAAGTTTACTGCCCAGACCTTGCTCGACGTGCAGCCCTTGACCCCCAGCCTGTTCACGTTGCGCACTACGCGCGATACAGGTTTCAGGTTCCGCGCAGGACAATTCGCGCGCCTGGGCGTGACCAAGGCGGATGGCAGCACGGTGTGGCGTGCCTACTCGATGGTTTCTTCACCCTTCGACGAGTTTCTCGAGTTCTTCTCTATCGTGGTGCCGGGTGGCGAATTCACCAGCGAACTGAGCCGGTTGCAGGTCGGCGATACCGTGCTGGTGGAGCGCCAGGCCTTTGGTTACCTGACGCTGGATCGTTTTGTCGACGGCCGGGATCTGTGGTTGCTATCCACAGGGACCGGCGTGGCACCGTTTCTGTCGATCCTGCAGGACTTCGAAGTGTGGCAGCGTTTCGAGCGAATTATTCTGGTGTACAGCGTGCGCGAGGCAAGGGAACTGGCCTATCAATCATTGATCGCTGAGCTTTCCACACGTGATTACTTGGCAGAGCATGCCCATAAATTACGGTTCATCCCCACGGTTACCCGCGGACAAGGGCCTGGCGCCTTGCACGGTCGCATCACCACGTTGATCGAAAGCGGCGAACTGGAACGTGAAGCCGGCGTGAAACTGACCCCTGAGCACTCGCGTGTCATGCTGTGCGGCAATCCGCAGATGATCGATGACACCCGGGCGTTGCTGAAGAAACGTCACATGAGCCTGAGCCTGACGCGGCGGCCCGGTCAGGTCGCGGTGGAAAATTACTGGTAAAAAAACGGCGCCATCAGGCGCCGTTTTCATTCATGAAACCGTCAAGGCCGATTGTTCTGCGCCTTGAGCAGATCGCGGATCTCGCCGAGCAACTCTTCTTCCTTGGTTGGAACCGGCGGCAGGGAAGGGGCTACGGCTTCTTCGCGTTTCAGGCGGTTGATGGCTTTGACACCCATGAAAATCGCAAAGGCGACGATCACGAAGTCCAGAATGCTCTGAATGAATTTACCGTAAGCCAGTACCACGGCAGGGGCGTTGCCCTCGGCGGCTTTCAACGTGATGGCCAGATCACTGAAGTCCACCCCACCGATCAACAGGCCGATTGGCGGCATGATCACGTCGCCGACAAACGATGAAACGATTTTGCCGAAGGCTGCACCGATGATGATACCGACGGCCATGTCGACCACATTGCCTTTGACCGCGAAGGCCTTGAACTCACTTAGCACGCCCATAGGTTATTTCCTTGTTACAGATGAGTTTGGTGTACGCAGTGTAAATCAGCAAAACGCGTCCTGCGCGAAACACCTTCTTACAATGCCCGTTTTTATCGACACATGAATCAACGATTAGTTTGCAAAGTGCCACTAATCGCGCGCGAAATACGCCGTAAATCGCTGATCGCAAAGCCATTTTTTTCAATCGTCGAGTTACGAACTTTCTATTTATGTTCACCGCCATAGCCCTCTAGCCTCTGGTTTGCGCACCTGGATGCGCCCAAAAAAACCAGAGGAACCTGATATGAATTCCACTCTTGGACTGGGGGCTTTTCCCCATCGCCGTACTTTCGGCGTGCTCGCCGCCAGCTTGCTGACCTTCTCCGTGCACGCTGCACCCCTGACCCGGGATAACGGTGCCGCGGTCGGCGACAACCAGAATTCGCAGACCGCCGGTGCCACCGGCCCGGTGTTGCTGCAGGATGTGCAACTGATCCAGAAACTCCAGCGTTTTGACCGTGAGCGCATTCCCGAGCGCGTGGTGCATGCCCGCGGCACCGGGGCTCACGGGACCTTCACCGTGACCAACGACCTCAGCGATTTGAGCAAGGCCAAAGTATTCGCCGCCGGCCAGGTCACACCGGTGTTCGTGCGTTTCTCCGCTGTGGTGCATGGCAACCACTCCCCGGAAACCCTGCGCGATCCACGGGGTTTTGCCACCAAGTTCTACACGGCCGATGGCAACTGGGATCTGGTGGGCAACAACTTCCCGACGTTCTTCATCCGCGATGCGATCAAGTTCCCGGACATGGTTCATGCCTTCAAGCCCGATCCACGTACCAACCTGGACGATGACTCGCGTCGTTTCGACTTCTTCTCCCACGTGCCGGAAGCGACCCGCACGCTGACCGAGTTGTATTCCAATTCGGGTACTCCGGCCAGTTATCGCGAGATGGACGGTAATGGCGTGCATGCCTACAAGTTGGTGAACGCCAAGGGCGAAGTGCACTACGTGAAGTTTCACTGGAAAAGTTTGCAGGGCATTAAAAATCTGACGCCTGAGCAAGTCGAGAAAGTGCAGGGTAAAGATTACAGTCATATGACTAATGATCTGGTCAGCCATATCAACAAAGGTGATTTCCCGAAATGGGACTTGTACATCCAGGTGCTAAATCCGCAAGATTTGTCCAAGTTTGATTTCGATCCATTGGACGCTACCAAGATCTGGCCGAATGTTCCTGAGCGAAAAGTTGGACAAATGGTGTTGAACCGTAATCCGGCCAATGTGTTCCAGGAAACCGAACAAGTTGCAATGGCCCCGGCCAATGTTGTGCCGGGTATCGAACCTTCAGAAGATCGTCTATTGCAAGGCCGAGTGTTTTCTTATGCCGATACGCAAATGTATCGTCTGGGAGCCAATGCTCTGCAGTTGCCGATCAACGCGCCAAAAGTTGCCGTCAACAATGGTAACCAGGACGGTGCGCTGAACTTCGGCGCCACGCAGTCTGGCGTGAACTATCAGCCAAGCCGCCTGCAACCGCGTGAAGAGCCGCAAAGTGCGCGTTACAGCCAGCTGGCGCTGTCCGGCAGCACCCAGCAGGCGAAGATCCAGCGTGAGCAGAACTTCAAGCAGGCCGGTGATCTGTACCGCTCGTTCAGCCAGCAGGAACGTCAGGACCTGATTGCCAGCTTTGGCGGCTCGCTGGCGACCACCGATGACGAGAGCAAGCACATCATCCTGTCCTTCCTTTATAAGGCCGACCCGGAATACGGCACCGGCGTGACCAAAGTGGCCAAGGGTGACTTGAGCCGGGTCAAGGCGCTGGCAGCGAAACTGGTCGACTGATCTCGACGCCATGCAACGCGGGGCCTGATGCAGGCCCCGTTCTGCCCCAGGAGAGCATTTATGCGTCCCTTCCTTTTACTGTTGCTCGGTTGCTGGTCGTTGACTGCGGTGGCCGAACAGAACCCCGAGGCGATCAAGGCCCAGTTGCAGGATTACTACTTCGATGCCGCCCGGCGTGGTGATGTGCCGATGCTCGAGACCTTCATCGAGTCCGGTTATTCCCTCGATACCCGCGACAGCAAGGGCTACACCGCACTGATTCTGGCGGCGTATCACGGCCAGGGAGCGGCAGTTGAACAATTGCTGGCGGCGGGGGCTGATGCCTGTGCACAGGATCAACGCGGCAATACGGCGCTGATGGGCGCGATTTTCAAGGGCGAGATGCAGATTGCCCGACGGTTGATGGCCACTGATTGCAGCCCCGATCAACGCAACGGCGCCGGCCAGACTGCGGCGATGTACGCCGGGTTGTTCAAGCGCATCGAACTGCTCGACGCGCTCAAGGCCAAGGGCGCCGACCTCAATGCCGAGGATCCGCTGGGCAATAGCGCCGCGCGTCTGGCCAACGGCGAAATCCGCACCGCCGTGCCGCGCTGAGCGGTGGCTGCGTTATCATCGCGGTTTTTGCCGGGGGATCCAGATGGCCAAGGCCAAGCGCATGTACGGCTGCACCGAGTGCGGCGCAACCTTTCCCAAATGGGCAGGCCAGTGCGGCGAGTGCGGCGCCTGGAATACCCTGACCGAGACCATGATCGAGAGCGGCGGCGCCACGGCGCCCACCGGGCGTACCGGCTGGGCCGGGCAGCAGGCGCAGATCAAGACTCTGGCCGAAGTCAGCATTGAAGAGATTCCGCGTTTCTCTACCGCGTCCGGAGAGCTGGACCGGGTCCTGGGTGGCGGTCTGGTCGACGGCTCGGTGGTATTGATCGGCGGTGACCCGGGCATCGGCAAGTCGACGATCCTGTTGCAGACACTGTGCAACCTCGCCAAGAGCATGCCGGCGCTGTACGTCACCGGCGAAGAATCCCAGCAACAAGTGGCCATGCGAGCCCGTCGTCTCGGACTGCCGCAGGATCAACTGCGGGTGATGACCGAAACCTGCATCGAAACCATCATCGCCACCGCCCGCCAGGAAAAGCCCAAGGTGATGGTGATCGACTCGATTCAGACCATTTTCACCGAACAGCTGCAATCTGCTCCGGGTGGCGTATCTCAAGTGCGTGAGAGTGCGGCGTTGCTGGTGCGGTATGCCAAGCAGAGCGGCACGGCGATTTTTCTCGTCGGCCACGTCACCAAGGAAGGCGCGCTCGCCGGCCCGCGAGTTCTGGAGCATATGGTCGATACTGTGCTGTATTTCGAAGGCGAATCGGACGGGCGTTTGCGTTTGCTGCGGGCGGTGAAAAACCGTTTCGGCGCGGTCAACGAACTCGGCGTGTTCGGCATGACCGACAAGGGCCTGAAAGAAGTCTCCAACCCTTCGGCGATTTTTCTCACCCGTGCCCAGGAGGAAGTCCCGGGCAGTGTGGTCATGGCCACGTGGGAAGGCACCCGGCCGATGTTGGTAGAAGTCCAGGCGCTGGTCGATGACAGTCATCTGGCCAACCCGCGTCGGGTTACGCTGGGTCTGGACCAGAACCGTCTGGCGATGTTGCTGGCGGTATTGCACCGCCACGGCGGCATTCCGACTCACGATCAGGACGTGTTCCTCAACGTGGTCGGCGGGGTGAAGGTGCTGGAAACCGCGTCCGACCTGGCCTTGATGGCGGCGGTGATGTCGAGCCTGCGCAACCGGCCGTTGCCGCATGATCTGTTGGTGTTTGGCGAAGTCGGTTTGTCCGGCGAGGTGCGTCCGGTGCCGAGTGGGCAGGAGCGTCTGAAGGAAGCGGCCAAGCATGGCTTCAAACGCGCGATCGTGCCCAAAGGCAATGCGCCGAAAGAGGCACCAGCGGGGCTGCAGATCATTGCCGTGACCCGCCTCGAACAGGCGCTCGACGCACTGTTCGAATAATCTTTCAGATACGCCACATACCCTGTGGGAGCGGGCTTGCCCGCGAAAGCGGTGCGTCAGTCGAAATCAATGTCGACTGACACGGCCTCTTCGCGGGCAAGCCCGCTCCCACAGGGATTTGTAGTGGTTTCTAGATTTCGATCAGTGCGCCCAGTTCGCGTTCAAGCTCGGCTTCGTCAGCCAGGTTGAGCTCGATCAACCGCCGCAAGCGCTGGATCGATTCCAGGCTGATATGCCGGCAGACAAACCCCAGTTGCCCGTGATCCTCATGGGCCAGATGCACATCCATCTGGATATCCACGTCATCGCTCAGATGAATGTCGACGAAGAAATCCTGTTCCTTATCCCCGAGCCAAGGCTCCGGCCGCTCGATCAGCAGCCCCTTGAGGGACAGATCGATCAACTTCACCGGCCATATGAATTGGCCCTGACTCAGCTCGGTTCTGGCATCGAACGCAATACGTTTGAAGCGACGGCGATTGGCTGGTTGTTCGCTCATGGCGCAATCCTCGGAAGCGTTCGCTGACTATAGACCCGACCGGCGGGTGGCTGCCAATCGACAAGGCGTCTAGACCAACGTCGGGGTATGGCCTTTGGCGCCGTAAGCGCTAAACTCGGGGTGGCTGTCTTTCTTGTCCACCCTGGCTGGAATAATAAAATGAAAAATAATAATAGCCTGCTACGCCACTTACCCTGGCTAGTGCTGGCAATCGTAGGAGCGTGCGCCCTGGGCGTAGTGGCATTGCGCCGAGGAGAGGCGATCAACGCCTTGTGGATCGTGGTCGCGGCGGTGGCCATTTATCTGGTTGCGTACCGTTACTACAGCCTGTTCATCGCCAACAAGGTGATGCAACTGGATCCGCGTCGGGCCACCCCCGCCGTGCTCAACAACGACGGTCTGGACTACGTGCCGACCAACAAACACATTCTTTTCGGTCACCACTTCGCCGCGATCGCCGGCGCAGGACCTCTGGTCGGCCCGGTATTGGCGGCGCAGATGGGCTACCTGCCCGGCACGTTGTGGCTGATTGCCGGGGTGGTACTGGCGGGCGCGGTGCAGGACTTCATGGTCCTGTTCATGTCGACCCGGCGCAACGGCCGTTCCCTGGGCGACATGGTCCGTGAAGAAATGGGCCGCATCCCCGGCACCATCGCCCTGTTCGGCTGCTTCCTGATCATGATCATCATCCTTGCGGTGCTGGCGCTGATCGTGGTCAAGGCCCTGGCCGAGAGCCCGTGGGGCATCTTTACCGTGATGGCGACCATCCCGATCGCGATGTTCATGGGCATCTATATGCGCTACATCCGCCCGGGCCGCATTGGCGAAATCTCGGTCATCGGCGTGTTGCTGCTGCTCGGTTCGATCTGGCTCGGTGGGCAGATTGCCGCTGATCCGGTGTGGGCCAAGGCTTTCAGCTTCACCGGTGTGCAAATCACCTGGATGCTGATCGGTTATGGCTTTGTCGCCGCCGTGTTGCCGGTGTGGCTGATTCTCGCGCCACGCGACTACCTGTCGACGTTCCTCAAGATCGGCACCATCATCGCTCTGGCGATCGGTATTCTGGTGACCATGCCCGAGCTGAAAATGCCGGCGCTGACCCAGTTCGTCGACGGCACCGGCCCGGTGTGGAAGGGCGGTCTGTTCCCGTTCCTGTTCATCACCATCGCGTGCGGTGCAGTATCCGGTTTCCACGCACTGATCTCGTCGGGCACCACGCCGAAGCTGCTGGATAACGAAACCAACGCCCGTTACATCGGTTACGGCGGCATGCTGATGGAATCGTTTGTGGCGATCATGGCGATGGTTGCCGCTTCGGTGATCGAGCCGGGCGTGTACTTCGCCATGAACAGCCCGGCCGCGGTGGTCGGTGGTGACGTGGCATCGGTGGCGCAGATGGTCAGCAGTTGGGGCTTCGCGATCACGCCTGAGGCGCTGCAAGCGGTTGCCCATGACATCGGTGAAACCACCATCCTCGCCCGTGCCGGCGGTGCGCCGACCCTGGCGGTCGGTATCGCGCAGATCCTGCACAGTGTTCTGCCGGGTGAAAACACCATGGCGTTCTGGTACCACTTCGCGATCCTGTTCGAAGCACTGTTCATCCTGACCGCTGTGGACGCCGGCACCCGTGCCGGGCGCTTCATGCTGCAGGATCTGCTCGGCTCCTTCGTGCCAGCGCTGAAACGTACCGAATCCTGGACCGCCAACCTGATCGCCACCGCCGGATGTGTGGCGATGTGGGGCTGGTTGCTGTATCAGGGCGTGATCGATCCACTGGGCGGCATCAACACCCTGTGGCCGCTGTTCGGTATCTCCAACCAGATGCTGGCGGGTATCGCGCTGATGCTCGGCACCGTGGTCCTGATCAAGATGAAGCGCCAGCGCTACATCTGGGTCACCCTGCTGCCGGCCGCCTGGCTGCTGATCTGCACCACGACTGCGGGCTTCATCAAGCTGTTCGACGCCAACCCGGCGATCGGCTTCCTGTCGCTGGCCAAGAAGTACAGCGATGCCCTGGCCGCCGGCCAGGTCATTGCGCCGGCCAAGAGCATCGAACAGATGCAGCATGTGATCTTCAACGCCTACACCAACGCAACGCTCACCGCGCTGTTCCTGTTCGTGGTCTTCAGCATCCTGTTCTATGCGCTCAAGGTCGGCATCGCCGCTTGGGGCAAAAAAGAGCGTACGGATAAAGAATCACCATTCCAGGCCCTGCCGGACGCGTAATCAGAGGATTGCACCATGTTCAATGACCTGAGTCGCCTCGGTAAATACCTCGGTCAGGCCGCGCGCCTGATGGTCGGCATGCCCGACTACGACACCTACGTCGAGCATATGCAAACCAAACACCCGGACAAACCGGTGATGAGCTATGAGATGTTCTTTCGCGAGCGTCAGGAAGCGCGTTACGGTGGCAAGGGTGGGCCGAAGTGCTGTTGAGCTGACAGCCTGCGGCTGATGCAATCCCCCTGTGGGAGCGAGCCTGCTCACGAATACGGAATGTCAGTTGATGAATGATTTGACTGACACACCGCTTTCGCGAGCAGGCTCGCTCCCACATTTGTTTTTGTGTTGTTCATTCATTTTGTGAAGGGGATCTGTTTTGTCTTCTCCCATACCCGTAACGGTACTCAGCGGTTTCCTCGGTGCCGGCAAGACCACCTTGCTGCGCCATCTGCTGAAAGCCGAGCACGGTCTGAAAATCGCCGTGATCGAGAACGAATTCAGCGACGCCGGCATCGACACCCAGTTGCTCGGCGACGAGCCGGTGCAAGTCATGACCCTGGCCAACGGCTGCGTCTGCTGCACCATTCACACTGATCTGACCAAGGCCCTGTACCTGCTGCTCGAACGCCTGGACAGCGGCGAAATCGCCTTCGACCGGCTGGTGATCGAATGTACCGGTCTGGCCGATCCAGCGCCTGTGGCGCAAACTTTTTTCATCGATGAAGAGCTGCGCGAGCGCTATCTGCTCGACGGCATCATCACATTGGTCGACGCCGCCCACGCCGACCTGCACTTGACCCAGACCATTGCCCAGGCGCAGATCGGTTTTGCCGACCGCTTGCTGGTCAGCAAGACTGATCTGGTGGATGAGCCGACGTTCAATGCACTGAGCGAACGCCTGACGCGGATCAACCGCCGTGCGCCGATCCGCGTGGTCGAGCACGGCAACATCGATCTGGCGCAACTGCTTGATGTGCGGGGTTTCAACCTCAACGCCGATCTGGGCGGCGGGGTCAGCCTGCGTCCGGTGAGCAAGGCGCCTTCCATCGATCGCATCTCCAGCCTGGTACTGCGCACGGACCAGCCGCTGGATATCGATCGGCTCAGCGAATTCATGAATGAGTTGCTGGAAGAGCACGGCAAGCAATTGCTCCGTTACAAGGGAGTGTTGAACATCGCTGGCGAGGATCGCCGGCTGGTGTTTCAGGGCGTACTGAAACTCTACGGTTTCGACTGGGACACCGAGTGGGCCGAGGGTGAGGCGCGGGAAAGCGTGATCGTATTTATTTCCGATGATTTGCCGGAAGAGAAGATTCGGGCGGGGTTTGCCAAGGTGGCTTCTGCCTGATGGTTCTTCGGTGTCAGGGCTGACGCCATCGCGGGCAAGCCCGCTCCCACAGGTTTACAGGTGTACACATGATTTGTGAACGACAATAACCCTGTGGGAGCGGGCTTGCCCGCGATGGCGATTCAACCGACAACGTAATGCTTGATGGTTGGTTCCAGCAGCGTCTGCTCCAGATCATCCAGATGCCGGTTCATCAGTAGACTGGCCTTGACCCCATCTCCACATTCAACCGCCTCAAGCAGCGCCAAATGCTCCTGCCATGCGCAACAACTATGCGTCTGGTGCTGACACCGCGCAATCGCCAGCGACGTCAACGGCACCAGGCTGCCAAGGAAATGCGCCAGTGGTGCATTCCCCGCCATCTGTGCCAACTGCAGATGAAACTCTCCGGACAAACGAATCGCCGCCGCACGCCGTTCCTGAACCACGGCCAGGCGTTCGCGTTCGACCAGCGTGCGCAAGCGTTTCAAACCCTCCGCTGACGCATTCTGACAAGCCAGACGCACCAGCGTCGCTTCGGTAAGGCGCCGGGCGTGCAGGGTTTGTCGGGTCTGTTCTGCATCCGGTGCGGCGACCCGCGGCCGATGATTGGCACGCAGCACAATTACCTGCTCATGGGACAACTGCGTCAGTACCCGGCGTACATCGGCGCGGCTGACGCCAAACATCTGCTTGAGACTGTCTTCGGTGAAGCGGCTGGCCGGGTCGATTCGCCGGTCCAGAATCGCCTCGAACAGCCGCGGGTACAGAGCATCTGCCGGCGCTCGCAGGCGCGAGAAGGGCAGAGGTGCCGACATCTGACGAGTGTGCGGCGACGTGGCAAGACTGTTCATGGCCGGTCTCCAGTGTGAAGCATTCAGTGGCTGAGGTTGTCTTCCGGGATATTCAGTTCGATGCCCATCCGCTGGCCTTCGCGCAGGATGTGCCGACGCATTTCGGCGCTGGCCTGAGCACTGTTCTTGCTGCGGATCGCGCGCACCACCGCTTCGTTTTCTTCCAGGCGCTCGGCCAGATGCTCGGGCGAATTGCGCAGCACTTCGGCGCTTTGCTTGAGGGCATTGCTGGTCTGCTGCACCACGCTCTGGAAAATCGGGTTCGAGGTCAGGGTGAACAGCTCTTCGTGGAAGGCGATGTAGGCGCTGACGCCGGCCTCGCTGTCGCCCGCGTCAAGGGCTTCGCGCATGTCCATCAAGGTCAGGCGCAACTGCCCGACCTCCTTGCTGCTGATCGACTGCGCGACCAGGCCGACAATGAACGGCTCAAGGGTGTAGCGTAGTTGCAGCACGTCTTCGAGGCTGGCGCCGGCGACCGCGCTGTCGTGGCTCTGGCTGTCACTGAGCTGGGCGTCGAGCACTACCACGCCTTTGCCCGGCATCGAACGGACCAGGCCCAGGGTCTCCAGAACGATCACCGCTTCGCGCAGGCTCGGACGGCTGATGCCCAGTTGTTCGGCCAGTTCGCGCTGGCCCGGCAACATGTCGCCGGAGCGCCACTGACCACGGGCGAGGGCGGCGCGCAGTTTTTCTACGACTGAGTTGACGACGGTTGATGTGGTGATCACTTGTCTAGCTCCGTAAGCCCATAGGGGATGCCGCAAACAAGATCAAAAGATCGCAGCCTGCGGCAGCTCCTGCGGGGTTGAAAATCAGAACTCTTGCTGGTGCGCCGGAGTTCCGGTTTTACGCGGTTGAAAGGTGTAGCCCTGCTGACCGCTGAGTACTTTGTTTGCGCGTTGCACATCGATGTCCTTTTCCCAACGGGCGATGGCCACGGTGGCGACGCAGTTGCCGATCAGGTTAGTCAGTGCCCGGCCGATGCCCATGAACCAGTCCACCGCCAGCACCAGCACCAGACCCACGACCGGAATCGCCGGGATCGCCGTCAGCGTCGCCGCCAGAATCACCAGCGCCGAGCCGGGAATGCCGTGGGCGCCCTTGGAAGTGATCAGCGACACCAGCAGAATCGTCAGCAGGTCGGTCATCGCCAATGGCGTGCCGGTGGCGTTGGCGATGAACACAATGGCCAGCGTCAGGTAGATTGAAAAACCGTCGAGGTTGAACGAGTAGCCGGTGGGAATCACCAGCCCGACGGTCGAGCTGCCGATGCCCAGGTGTTCGAGTTTGCGCATGATCTGCGGCAGCACGGCATCGGAGGAGGCGGTGCCCATGACGATCAGCAGCTCTTCACGCAGATATTTGAGCAATGGCCACAGGCGCAGGCCCGAGGCGCGCATCACCACACCGAGGATCACGCTGACGAACGCGACGCAGGTCAGGTAGAACAAACCGACCAGACTGCCCAGGTGCTGCAGCGAATCGAGGCCGTACTTGCTGGTGGTGAAGGCGATGGCGCCGAACACGCCGATGGGCGCCAGACGCACGATCATGCCCATGATCCGGAAGATCACATGGCTCAGTTCGTTGATCAGTCGCGAGATCCCCGAGGCCGCTTCACCCACCAGATTCAGTGCGCTGCCGAACAACACCGAGAACAGCAGCACTTGCAGGATGTTGTTGTCGGCAAAGGCGCCGAGCACCGAGGTCGGGATCAGGTCCATCAGGAACTGCGTGGTGGTGTGCATGTGCTGGCCGCGTTCGGCGATGTCGCCCATGTCAGCGGCGGACAACTGCTCCAGATGGATATTCGCGCCGCTGCCGATCCCGGTGCTGAACGCGAACACCAGACCGATCACCAACGCGATGGTGGTCAGTACTTCAAAGTAGATCACCGATTTGAGGCCGATACGCCCGACCTTCTTCAGATCCCCTGCGCCGCTGATGCCGCTGACCACCACGCAGAACACGATCAGGCCGATCAGCATCTTGATCAGTTTGATGAAGCCGTCGCCCAAGGGTTTGAGCTGAGCGGAATATTCGGGAAGGGTCAGTCCGCAGATGATGCCGAGCACCAGTCCGAAAACCACTTGGAGGAAGATTGAACGCGAGCACCATCTGAGCATGGGAGGAATCCTGGTCGGTGTCCTGGCTGCCGTGTGCGGAGCACATCAGATTGAGGACTTAATTATTGTGGTCTTACCGGTATGTCCAGTGCAGGCGCAGTCTACGCGCGAGATTTCCTGAAATACAAGGGGCAGGGCGGAAATTGGCATGACCGGTCTGACCAGTGGTGCCCTACCCGGTAATCCCGTGGATCCCGCGCGCGAAAAACCAGCCCGGCGCTGTTGCGCCGGGCTGGTTTGTACTGACGCTGGCGGATTTCAATCTGCTCAGTAAGGCACGTTGCGCTTCAGGATATTGAGCTTGAAGTCGAGAACACCGGCGCTGCGGTTCGAGTTGGTGCGTACGAACGTGCCGACTCTGGGATCATGTTTGTTACGACTTTGCCCGGCGCACAACAGCGCGCCGCCTCGGGTCTGGATTCTGACAGTGGGCGTATCCGTGTCGATCTGATCCAGCGTGATGATATTGCCCTTGGCATTGAGCAGGTTGAATGTGGTCTGGTCCCCATCTTCGGTTGCATAAGAGTTCAGGAAGTCTTTTTCTTCACGGCTGATGGTTCTGTAGTAGTACTCGCCCGGCGTTAAGATATAAATAGTGTAGTAGTCATCGAGGCAGCGGAAGTAAAGGGTCAGTGCGTCCGGTGCAACATCCGGCTTTAGAAACAGATAGTTTGAAACATCCAGGTGATGGGAGAATGTAAAGACTTCATAGTCGGGACGTGGAGTCGTGACCTTTCTGCCATACGTCAACTTGGGAAAGTGTGGATAGCCATAGCGAGTGCTCAATGTTGCAATAAAGGATTTTTCCTGATTGGTGCTCATGGTATTACTCGATCTTTTGAATGCTGATAACTAAACAGCCGGGCTGTTCAGTGCGTGTGTGTTGAATGCTGAAACGTTGATGTCAGATTTCGTCGGGATCACTGAGAAACGATGCATTGCGCTCGATGATTTTCAGTGTGAACGGCAGGCCTGTGTTATCCGTCTCGGCCATATAAATGTAGGGTGCGCCTCGTCGACGCAACGCTGTGATCTGGCCGGCGTTACGTGCCTTGAGTCGCACTCGCTGACGATCACCGCCCATATCCTGCAGGGTGATGATCCGGTTATCGTGGCTCAGCAAGTTGAAAGAGGTGGTATCGCTGCCCGCCGGCAGAAAAGCCCCTAACACCCCGGCGCGATCCTTGCTCAGGCAATACCCTGTGTGCGTGGCGTGATCGCGTATGTAAAGGTGGTAATAGTCATCAGTACAGCGGAAATAAATGTTCATGGGTTGTACGTTTTTTACTTCCCTTTGGAAGCGGCAACCCAATAGGTGGGCATCATCGATTAATCTGGGAGTACCGGTGTAAAAACCGCCGGAAAATGATTTGTCGGTGCGCAAGACCGGTTCTTCATAAAGCGCTCCCAGGATATTCAGGTGGTGCTGGTCCAGCATTAATGTTGCGATAAATGACTTTTGCCTGTTCGTTGTCATGAACTCTTCCTTGAGTTTTTGATGGGTGTTTCTTCGTTCTGTGTGGATTTTTAGTTGCTGTTGTGGGTTCTGTTTTTAACACTAACAGCTAGGTTTTGTTGGTGTCCTGTTTTTCTTTGAAGTTGTTGTTTCAAGTTTTAAGTGAGGCGGCAGCGACTTTCACGCAGACGAAAAAAAACCGGCCAATCACTTGGCCGGTTTTTCATACTGCAGGTTTAACGTCGCATCAAGCGCCGTATACCGGCAGTTTCTTGCAGATGGCTTTGACTTTCTCACGAACGGCATCGATCACCGCTTCGTTGTTCAGGTCAGCCAGGATGTCGCAGATCCAGCCGGCCAGCTCTTTGCACTCTGCCTCTTTGAAGCCACGGGTGGTCACAGCCGGAGTACCGAAGCGCAGGCCGGAGGTGACGAACGGCGAGCGTGGGTCGTTTGGCACGGAGTTCTTGTTCACGGTGATGAACGCTTTGCCCAGCGCGGCGTCGGCGTCTTTACCGGAGATGTCCTGCTTGATCAGCGACAGCAGGAACAGGTGGTTCTTGGTACCGCCGGAAACCACGTCGAAACCGCGCGCGATGAACACTTCGGCCATGGCCTGGGCGTTCTTCACCACTTGTTCCTGGTAAGCCTTGAACTCAGGCTGCAGTGCTTCCTTGAAGCAGATCGCCTTGGCGGCGATCACGTGCTCCAGCGGGCCACCCTGGGCGCCCGGGAATACCGCGGAGTTCAGCTTCTTTTCGATGTCGGCGTTGGCGCGCGCCAGGATCAGACCGCCACGTGGACCGCGCAGGGTCTTGTGCGTGGTGGTGGTGACCACGTCAGCGAAAGGCACCGGGTTCGGGTAGACGCCAGCGGCGACCAGACCGGCCACGTGAGCCATGTCGACGAACAGGTAGGCACCGACTTTGTCCGCGATGGCGCGGAAGCGCGGGAAGTCGAGAATCTGCGAGTAGGCAGAGAAACCGGCCACGATCATTTTCGGCTTGTGTTCAACGGCCAGACGCTCGACTTCGTCGTAGTCGATCAGGCCATTGGCGTCGATGCCGTACTGCACGGCGTTGTACAGCTTGCCGGAGGAGGACACGCTGGCGCCGTGGGTCAGGTGACCACCGTGGGCCAGGCTCATGCCCAGAATGGTGTCGCCACCTTGCAGCAGGGCCAGGTAAACAGCGGCGTTGGCTTGCGAGCCGGCGTGCGGCTGAACGTTGGCGTAATCGGCGCCGAACAGCTCTTTGGCGCGGTCGATGGCCAGTTGTTCAACGACGTCAACGTACTCGCAACCACCGTAGTAGCGCTTGCCCGGATAGCCTTCGGCGTATTTGTTGGTCAGAACCGAGCCTTGAGCTTCCATCACCGCAGGGCTGGTGTAGTTTTCCGAAGCGATCAGCTCAATGTGCTCTTCCTGGCGCTGAGCTTCTTGCTCCATGGCGGCAAAGAGATCGGCGTCGTACTTGGCAATAGTCAAATCACGGCTGAACATGGCGGTCCTCAAGGATCGGGGGCAGAAAAGGGGGGCATTCTAACCCAATGGGTTTTGGATGGCATATGAAACGACATCATGTCGCAGACAAGTGGCGTTCATGACAGATGTGCGGTGCTTTTGCCGGCCTGAAAAGATCGCAGCCTTCGGCAGCTCCTACAGTAATCGGGGCTGATTGCGAATACTGTGACCGACATCAATCCCTGTAGGAGCTGCCGAAGGCTGCGATCTTTTCTTCAGTCAAACATGAACAGCGCATCATTGCTGAACTGCGCTTCAAACCGGCTCGCCGGCATCGGTCGGCCGAACAGATAGCCCTGCACTTCATCGCAACCGTGCTCGCGCAGGAAGTCCAGTTGCTCATGGGTTTCCACGCCCTCGGCGATCACCGCCAGATTGAGGCTGTGGGCCATGGCGATGATCGCGCGGGCGATCTGCGCATCCTGTTCGCCGGACGGCAGGCCGTCGACGAAAGTGCGGTCGATCTTCAGCACGTCGATCGGGAACTGCTTGAGGTAGTTCAGCGATGAATAACCGGTGCCGAAATCGTCGACCGCGATACTCAGGCCAAGGTTTTTCAGCCCGGCGAGAATCTGCATCGCCTCGCTGACTTCGCGCATCAGGATACTTTCGGTCAGCTCCAGTTCCAGGCACGCCGGTGGCAGCCCGGTTTCCCGCAGGATGGTGGCGATGCGTGTACCGAGCTGGCCATCGGAGAACTGCCGCGCCGAGATGTTCACCGACACCTTCGGCACCCGCACCCGGTTCTGATGCCAGGTCTTGAGCTGACGGCAGGCTTCGCTGATCACCCAGTCGCCAACGTCCACTACCAGACCGAGCTCTTCCAGCACCGGAATGAAATCCCCCGGCGGCACCAGCCCGCGACGCGGATGACGCCAGCGCAGCAGCGCTTCGGCGCCGGTCAGGCGTTTGCCGTCGCCACTGAATTGCGGCTGGTAATACAGGACGAATTCGTTCTGCTCCAGCGCGTGGCGCAGGTCGCTTTCCAGCTCAAGACGCTCCAGCGCACTGGCGTTCATGTCGGCCTGATAGAACTGGAAGTTGTTCTTGCCACGCTCCTTGGCGTGGTACATCGCAGTGTCGGCGTTCTTCATCAACTGACTGAGTTCGTTGCCGTCCTGCGGACTCAAAGCAATGCCGATACTGGCGGTGACGAAGAACTCGCGGCCTTCCAGCACGAATGGGCGCACCAGACTGGCGAGGATCTGCTCGGCCACATGAATCGCCCGGTTCAGCGCCATTTCGCGGCTGGAGCGATGTTGCAGCAGCAAGGTGAACTCGGCGCCGCCCATGCGCGCCACGGTGTCGTCTTCGTCGACGCAGGCCAGCAGGCGCGTGGCCATGTCTTTCAACATGCGGTCGCCGGCGGCGTGGCCGAGGGAGTCGTTGATCGGCTTGAAGCGGTCGAGGTCGAGGAACATCAGCACCACCCACGACTTCTGCCGTTCGGCCGATTGCAGCGCGGTGTGCAGGCGATCCTGGAACAGCGTGCGGTTCGGCAGGTGGGTCAGGGCGTCGTAGTAAGCCAGACGATGGATGCGTTGTTCGCTGGCCTTGCGCTCGCTGATGTCGCTGAAGAAACACACGTAACTGGCGAGGTCGCCTTCATCGTCGAGTACCGCCGTGATGCCGACCCATGCCGGGTAATGCTCGCCGTTACGCCGCTTGAGCCAGACTTCGCCTTCCCAGGTGCTGTGCTGATGCAGTTGCTTGAGCACGTAACGCAGGTGCGCGTCCTGTTGCTCGTCGACGGTGAGCATGTTCGGCAACTGGTCGAGCACTTCCGACACCGCGTAACCGCTGACCCGGCTGAAGGCTTCGTTGGCCTGCACGATATAGCCGGCGGGGTCGGTGATCAGGATCGCCGAAGTCGAGTGCTCGAATACCGTGGCCGCCATACGCAAATCTTTCTCGGCGCGGCGTTGCTGACTGATGTCGCGGCCGACGCCTAGCACGCCTTCGAACGCGCCGTGTTCGTCCCACACCAGCACCAGGCGCAGCTCGATCGGGATCTTGCGACCGTCGGCACGCAGGCAGTCGAACAGGAACATCTGCGTCTGCACTTGGCTTCGCAGCTGTGCGAGTTGCTCAGGCTTGTCGAGCGCTTTGCTGACCCGGTCCATCAGGGAATAGATGCCGCTCAGTTGTTGCGGGTTGGCGATGGTCGATTGCCAGCCGTTCTGGAAAATCCACTCGGCGTCGTAACCCAGCACCGCCTGCACCGACGGGCTGACGTAGTTCAGCGACAGCTTGCTGTCGGTGGAGAAAATCACGTCGCTGATGCTTTCGGCGAGCATGCGGTAGCGCTGCTCGCTGTCACGCAGCGATTCACTGGCCTCGATCTGCTCGGTGATGTCCTTGGCCACGCCGATGATCCGCGTGACCTGATCGTGTTTGTCGCGGGCCAGCGCTTGCTCACGAATGTCGAAGCGCCGCCACTTGCCGTCACGATGGCGGAAGCGCAGCTGACATTGCAGCAACTGACTGTAACCGGCGTGCCGCTGCATCTGCCGTGAGCGGTGGTAATAGTCGGCGTCTTCCGGGTGCAGGAGGATTTCCCAGAAGTACTCGCCCATCTGGTGCAGCTCGGAGCGGTTGTAACCGAGGGTCTGGCCGAGGTGATGGTTGCTGAAGATCATCCGCTGGCTGATCACGTCCTGCACATACAGATGATCCGGCACCGTGCGCACCACGTCCGACCAGAAGCCTTCGCGCTCCAGCAGCGACAGTTCGATCAGCTTGCGGCTGGTGATGTCGTTGATGCTGAGGATCACCGCTTTATAGTCGTGCAGCTCCTCAGGCAGGCGCAGAACCATCCACAGGTGCTGATCGCGACCGTTGATGTCTGGCAGTCTGATTTCCAGTTCCAGTTGTTTCTGTTGCTGCAGAACCGCGTCGAGCACCTGGTTGCCGATGGCGCACTGGCTGTGCGGCTGGCCGTCGATCAGCAGTTGCCAGGCGTGCTCGCAGGAATGGACATTGAGCAGTTGCAGCGCGACCTGATTGACCTCGGTGACGCGCAGTTCTTGCAGCAGTTGATGGCGCTGGGCCGGTTGGTCGAGCCAGGCCTTGAGTTGGTCGCTGGTCTGGATCTGCGCCTTGTCGAACACTTGCTTGAGGCCGGACAGATCGAGCACGCACAGCGCAACACCGGTGCCTTCGAAGATGTCCTGATAACGCCGGCGGCCTTCATGCAACTGGCGCTGGCGGCGACGCATGTTCAGCAGCGCGATCACCGGCAACATCGAGAACGCCAGGCCCAGCAGGCATTTGCCGATAAACGCTGGCAGCAGTTCTTCGAGCACCCGCTGACGGTCGAACAGCCCGCGCAACTGCCAGTCGCTGCTGCTCAGCGGTACGGTTAATACAGTGTTGGCCAGGTCGTCGGGGCTCAGCACGCCGGGCCTGGCTGAAGACAGCGCTTCGTCGCGGCTGATGATCTGGTGGTTGAGGCGGTTTTCCACCAGCCACAACGGGCGGATGCCGGTTTCACCCTGCTGGGTCAGCGAGTCGAAGAAGGTCGGGGTCAGGCGCAACACCCAGTAGCCGCGCGTGCTGCCGCTGGCCTGATGCAATAACAGATGCACCACCGAGCCGTCGTCGGCGTTGCTGAAGTAATGCGCCTGGGCGCGGCTGCGGCGCACCAGTTCAGCGAGGTAATCGGCGTCGTGGCTGTCGCTGGCGCTGTCGTTGAGGATTTTCCCGGATGGGCTGAGCAGGGCCAGGCTGCGCACGTCCGGCAGCGATTGCTGGAGCTTGCGCAGCAGCGCCTGCTGTTCGTCGGACGACTGCGGCTGTTCGACGATCGGTAGCAGGTTGAGGGCGATTTGCGCATTCAGCGACATGTTCAGGCTGACCTGCGAGGCGAGGTCGGCGGTGTAGTCGATGGTGTACTGGCGCTGGTTTTTCTGGGTCTCGCGCAATTGGTCGAGCAACTGCCAGAACAGCAATGCCAGCAGCAAAAGTACCAGCGTCGCCAAGGCACCCTTCAATGTTCCGCGCAGGGGCGAGCCGGTCCCCGGATTGGACGCGCTCACAGAAGCTGGCGGGGTAACGTTGGACAAGCTGAAATCCTGCGGTTTGGCTGGACTGGCGCGACGTGCACTATAAGCCGGACGCCCGAAGGGCGGCTAGCATGCCTTGAGTTGTGGCGAAGTGCCAGCCCCACTCGGCTGGACTGCCTTCCGTCATTCAGGTAGCTTTGCCGGTTACGCGGGAGCGTTCCAGCTCCTAGACTCAGACTTTTTCAGCGCGCACGCATTGATGACCATCAAGTGAACGACGCGCATCGGTCTGGCCGGGCATCGCCTGCGCTCCAATCATTCATCTGTCACTGACCCAAGGTTCTCCATGGCTCAATACGTCTTCACCATGCATCGGCTGGGCAAAGTTGTTCCGCCGAAGCGGGAAATCCTGAAAAACATTTCGCTGTCGTTCTTCCCCGGCGCCAAGATCGGCGTACTCGGCCTCAACGGTTCGGGTAAGTCCACGCTGCTGAAAATCATGGCCGGCGTCGACACCGAGTTCGAGGGCGAAGCCCGTCCGATGCCGGACCTGAACATCGGTTATCTGCCGCAAGAACCACAACTTGATCCGACCAAGACCGTGCGTGAAGTGGTCGAGGAAGCGGTCAGCGTGATCAAGGACGCGCAAGCGCGTCTGGACGAGGTCTACGCTGCTTACGCCGATCCGGATGCCGATTTCGACAAGCTGGCTGCCGAACAGGCCAAGCTCGAAGCGATCCTGCAGGCCAGCGATGGTCACAACCTGGAGCGTCAACTGGAAGTCGCCGCCGATGCGCTGCGTCTGCCGGCTTGGGACGCCAAGGTCGAACACCTGTCCGGTGGTGAAAAACGTCGCGTGGCCCTGTGCCGCCTGCTGCTGTCCGCTCCGGACATGCTGCTGCTCGACGAACCGACCAACCACCTGGACGCTGACTCCGTGGCGTGGCTGGAGCACTTCCTGCACGACTTCCCGGGCACCGTGGTCGCGATCACGCACGACCGTTACTTCCTCGACAACGTCGCCGGCTGGATTCTGGAACTCGACCGCGGCGCGGGCATTCCTTACGAGGGCAACTACTCGGGTTGGCTGGAAGCCAAGTCCGATCGTCTGGCCCAGGAATCCAAGCAGCAGTCGGCTCACGAAAAAGCCATGAAGGAAGAACTGGAGTGGGTGCGCAAAGGCGCCAAGGCCCGCCAGTCGAAATCCAAGGCTCGTCTGGCACGCTTTGAAGAAATGCAATCGCAGGAATTCCAGAAGCGTTCGGAAACCAACGAGATCTACATCCCGGCCGGTCCACGTCTGGGCGACAAGGTCATTGAATTCAAGAACGTCACCAAGGGCTACGGCGATCGCGTCCTGATCGACAACCTGTCGTTCTCCATGCCGAAGGGCGCTATTGTCGGCGTGATCGGTGGTAACGGTGCCGGTAAATCGACCCTGTTCCGCATGCTGATGGGCAAGGAAACGCCGGATTCGGGCAGCATCGAAGTCGGTGAAACCGTGCAACTGGCCTGTGTTGACCAGAGCCGTGAAGACCTCGACGGCAGCAAGACGGTGTTCCAGCAGATCTCCGATGGTTCCGACCAGATCCGCATCGGCAACTACGAGATCCCGTCGCGCACCTACGTCGGTCGCTTCAACTTCAAGGGCGGCGATCAGCAGAAGTTCGTCAAGGACCTGTCCGGTGGTGAGCGCGGTCGTCTGCACCTGGCGCTGACCCTGAAGGAGGGCGGCAACGTCCTGCTGCTCGACGAACCGTCCAACGACCTCGACGTCGAAACCCTGCGTTCCCTGGAAGAAGCCCTGCTGGACTTCCCGGGCGCCGCCATTGTGATCTCTCACGATCGCTGGTTTCTGGACCGCGTCGCGACCCACATCCTGGCGTACGAAGACGACTCGCAAGCGGTGTTCTTCGAAGGCAACTACACCGAGTACGAAGCCGACCGCAAAAAGCGTCTTGGCGAAGCGGCGGCCCAGCCACACCGGGTACGCCACAAGAAACTGGCCTGATTCGGGTTGGTTGCATGAAAAGCGGAGCCTTCGGGCTCCGTTTTTTTTGCCTGGGTTTCTTCAGCAATACCGGGTTGCGTTCATCGCTGGCAAGCCAGCTCCCACAGGTTTTTTGTTGTACCTGGAATGTGTGGACGCCGCGAAAACTGTGGGAGCTGGCTTGCCAGCGATAGCGGTGTAACTGTTGGTGCATCACTTCAATCTGATCTCCCCATTCAGGTGCAAAATCGGCCCAAAAAACCGCCTGATTTATATCCTGTGCACCATTTAATTTCATAACTGCGACATTTTGCGCTGTTACTGTGCGCAATTCGTTTGTTACAGTCCGGCTCAATCGCTTCCAATGACAATAAATTTGCCGAGACTTTTCCCATGATCGAATCCGTCGAATCCTTCCTCGCCCGCCTGAAAAAACGCGACCCGGATCAACCCGAATTCCACCAGGCCGTCGAAGAAGTCCTGCGCAGTCTGTGGCCGTTTCTCGAAGCCAATCCGCACTACCTGACCTCGGGGATTCTGGAGCGTATCTGCGAGCCGGAGCGGGCGATTGTGTTCCGCGTGTCGTGGGTCGACGATCAGGGCAAGGTTCAGGTCAATCGCGGTTTCCGCATCCAGATGAACAGCGCCATCGGCCCGTACAAGGGCGGCTTGCGCTTCCATCCTTCGGTGAACCTGGGCGTGCTGAAGTTTCTCGCCTTCGAGCAAACGTTCAAGAACTCTCTGACCTCATTGCCCATGGGCGGCGGCAAGGGCGGTTCGGATTTCGATCCGAAGGGCAAGAGCGACGCTGAAGTGATGCGTTTCTGTCAGGCGTTCATGAGCGAGCTGTACCGCCACATCGGCGCGGACGTCGATGTGCCGGCTGGCGACATCGGTGTCGGGGCGCGGGAGATCGGCTTCCTGTTCGGCCAGTACAAACGCCTGAGCAACCAGTTCACCAGCGTGTTGACCGGCAAAGGCATGACCTACGGCGGCAGCCTGATTCGCCCGGAAGCCACCGGTTTCGGTTGCGTGTACTTCGCCGAAGAAATGCTCAAGCGCCGCGGGCAGACCGTCGAAGGCAAACGCGTGGCGATCTCCGGTTCCGGCAATGTCGCGCAGTACGCGGCGCGCAAAGTCATGGACCTGGGCGGCAAGGTGATTTCCCTGTCCGACTCCGAAGGCACGCTGTACTGCGAATCGGGCCTGAGCGAAGAACAGTGGCAGGCGCTGCTGGAACTGAAAAACGTCAAACGCGGACGCATCAGCGAACTGGCCACGGCGTTCGGTCTGGAATTCCGTGCCGGGCAGTTGCCGTGGTCGCTGCCGTGCGACATCGCGTTGCCGTGCGCCACGCAGAACGAACTCGACGTCAACGCCGCGCGCACACTGCTGCGCAACGGCTGCGTGTGCGTCGCCGAGGGCGCAAACATGCCGACCACGCTGGAGGCTGTGGATATCTTTATCGAGGCCGGCATTCTGTTCGCCCCGGGCAAGGCGTCGAACGCCGGTGGGGTCGCGGTCAGCGGGCTGGAGATGTCGCAAAACGCCATGCGTCTGCTGTGGACCGCAGGCGAGGTGGACAGCAAGTTGCACGCGATCATGCAGTCGATCCACCACGCTTGCGTGCATTACGGCGAAGAAGACGGGCGGATCAACTACGTCAAAGGCGCGAACATCGCCGGCTTCGTTAAAGTCGCCGATGCGATGTTGGCCCAAGGCGTGGTTTAAGCCGGTTCGATGCGAATCACTTCAATCACCTGATCACCAGCGGGGCGCTGCCACAGCACCTCGTCATTGAGGCGGGCGCCGAGCAGCGCCCGGCCCAGCGGCGAGCCCCAGTTGATCAGGCCCTGACTGGCGTCGGCCTGATCTTCGCCGACCAGTTGCACCCGACTTTCGGTGTCGTGCTCGTCGGCAAAGGTCACCCAACTGCCAATCTGCACTTTTTCGGTAGAGGTCGCGGGGGCAGCGACCTGCGCGCTGGTGAGGCGTTGGTTGAAGTAGCGCAAATCTCTTTCGAGATCAGCCTGGCGCTGCTTGTCGGCCTGTTCGCCCTTGGCCGATTGTTCAGCGTGCAGGGCTTGCAGCTCGGTGACTTTGGCCTGCAGCTGCGCCAGCCCCTGCGGTGTGACGTAATTGGGCTGCGCGCTGACCTGCCGTTCGACGGGCTGGTCGGCTTGCGCAGCGGCATTGTCTTCGTTGACGAAAGCGCGGCTCATGGTGTCCTCCTGTGATAGGAATTGGGCCATGGTCGCCGGCATTTGGTTTCACTGGATGTCTGGAAACGACCTATTGCGAGCGATAAGCCCGTCCGGCGTCCTGATCCTTCTGTTGCTGCCAGGCGCGCTCGCGCTCGTCCCAGTGTTCATTGCGATACTCTTCGCGATCCTTGTTCTCGAGCATCGCCTGACACTGGCGAAAGCCGTCGGTCCAGCCTTCGGCGTATTGCTTGTCTTTAAGGTAGCGCGGCACGTTCTTGCGAAACTCGCCACTGATCGAGCCGGCGGCTTGCCGGCCACTGACGCAACCGTCATCGAAACCGTCGGCGAAGGCCGGTGGATAACCTTTGGCGATCAAGTCTTCATGGGTGGTCTGGCAACCCCCGAGCAACAGCAAAACACCCAACAGTCCCCCACACCGCCACATCGCACTCTCCCGCGCCGATTCTCGGCTGATAGGGAAAGTCTAGAAGGTGATTCGTTGATGGGGTGTGAAAGGAAGATCAAAAGATCGCAGCCTGCGGCAGCTCCTACAGGAAAAATGCATTCCCACTGTAGGAGCTGCCGCAGGCTGCGATCTTTTAATAGTGATACCACTTCACTTCGAGCATCACTTCGTTTTCCGGCGTCGCCACATGACTGAACTCACGCTGCGCACTCAGGCGCAAACCGAGGTTGCGCGACAATTCCCATTGCTGGTTCAGACTCAGGCTACGGCGCACTTCACCATTGAAGAAGTAATCGCCCTTGGCTTCCAGGCTGAGATTGCCCAGCGGGTTTTTCCACAACACGCCGGTATTGAAACCGCCGGCCGGGGAGACGAATTCGGCGAAGTCATTGTTGTGTTCAACGCGCACGGTGCCGAGAGCAAAACCCAATACGTCATCACCGAGCGCCCAAGTGCCGCCGCCGCCACCGTTGACGTGGCTGACCAGCGTCTCGTCATCATGCTTGCCCGGTACGCGCTCGAGGCCGCCAGTGACTTGCCACGACAGCGGCTGCAGCAACTCATTGCGCGGGGTCAGCGAACGAATGGTCGCCAGATCCAGTTGCTGGAATTGCCATTGGTTACCTTCGTACTGGCGCAGCTTCATCTGCAGGATTTCGATCTGCGCGCCGAGGGGGAAGCTTTCGGCGTTGTCGTTGAGATCGTGATAGGCCATGCGCAAACCGTACTCGCCGAACGCACGGTCGCCCCGGGTGCCGATGCCGGCCTGCCACGTGCGCGATTCGTGGCCGTCTTCGGGCAGGCCCGGTTGGGGGACCTGCAGCTCCGGCGCCGGGTTCTTGTTGATCGCCCGCAGCAGTTCGAAGCTGCGCTGTGCGCGTTGCGGATCACGTTCCTGACCGTTGGCGCGGTAGCGTTCCAGACGATACGCAGCATCGATGATCAGCGCCTGCCGATCCCGGGGCAGGGCTTTGAAGGTCGGCTCCTGCAAGACCTGTTGATCGGCGCTGACGTTCAGCACCCATTGCTGTTCGTCACTGCTCAACGGCTGGGCACGGCTGAGCAGTTCACGTTCGCGGGACGGGCGGTATTCGATACTTTCCACCAGTCCGGCTTCCTTCACGGCTTTGACCGTGTCGGTAGGGATGGCGGTCAGCGGGAATTGCTCGGTCAGGCGCAGGCTTGGACGCGCCACCTGCAGCAGTTCGAGCAGGCGATAGGAGCAGTTTTCGTCGAAGAAGAAATAGTCGAACTGGATCTGCTTCAGCTCCCACACATGTTCGACCATGCGTGCGGTTTCTGCTTGCGTCAGGTTCAGCCGGTATTCCCACAGGTCGCGGTTTTCCAGGCTGCGGTACTCGGAGAGTTTTTCCTGATACGGCACCAGCGCGAACAGCCCCGGGTAGCCGCCCATCAAACCTTTCCAGGCGTAGAGGATGCTGTTGTCGGAGCCTTCGATGTAGGCGCCGAAGTTGATCGCGTAACTCAACAGCGAAGTCTTGTCGGCCTGCACATCGGCCTGATCGATGCGCAGCAGGGTGTGGCCGAACATCGACGACGGACTGTTGAGGTACGCCGCAGGAAAGATCATCACCGCGCTGTGCGGCGAGACGTCCTTGAACCATTTCTTGAATTCGGCGCAATCGGGGGCGGGCAGATCGCTGAGATTGAGCTGGGCTTTCAGCCAGCGGGTGCGGGCCGGATAGACGCACTGCGCGTGCTGCTCGCCGAGACTGGCCGGGGCATACAGCGCTTGCACGGTGGCGGCCAACTCATGGTCGGGGTGTTCGTTGCCATCAGGCGCGAGAAAGAATTTCCTGTCGCTGACATAGCTGCGCCAGCCGCCGAGCTTGGCGGTTTCGTAATGACCGAGGGAAATCCAGAAGCGGTCGTTGGCCAGTTGCTGCAAACGTTGAGGGTCGATGTGAGGCGCGGCGGACAGCGGGGCGCAGACACAGAGCGCCAGCCAGGCAAGGCGTTTGAGCATAAGTGGCAACTTAAGTCGAAAAGAAAAAAACCGGATCGGGCTGCGATCACTCCCTGTGGCGAGGGGATTTATCCCCGATGGGCTGCGAAGCGGCCCTCATACCTGCAAAACTCGGTGTATCAGATACACCCAATTGAATGGTTTCACGACTGCTACGCAGCCGATCGGGGATAAATCCCCTCACCACAGGTTCAGCGTCACATTCGAGTGATTGCACTCAAAACAAAACCCGCTTCCCGAAAGAAGCGGGTGGGGTCGAGCTTAAGCCTGAGTGGCGTACTTGGCCAGACGTGGGTCTGATTTCAGTACAGCCAGGGTGTTGGTATGCACGTCTTCGGCGGTCACGTCAGCCTTGCTGAAGATCTGCTGGAAGTGCTCGTGAGTGACAGCGGCGAAATGCGCACGGTCTTCCGGCGCCACGCCCAGTACCACAGCGTAAGTCGTCAGCGCTTCGCCGTTGCCTTTAGCCATGTCTTCGGACAGCTCGTTCATCATGCCATTCATGGCGAACCAGGATTTACCGCCGTAGGTCAGCGACGCGTTGGTCGAGCAACCGTTGGTGCCGGAAGTCATACCGAACGTAGCGTTACCGGAGGTGCCGTTGGTGGTGGATGCCAGGAAGTGGGCCGGGGTGCCACGCTGACCTTCGAACAGCATGTTGCCCCAACCGCAATCCGGACCGCCTGGCGCCTGAGCCATGGCGTTGATGGAAACAGCGGTGAAGAGAGTACCGAGAAGAATCCGTTTCATAGCTTTGTTCTCTTTGTGTGCATACCAATGGACAGGGTTCTGACACCTGACGGTGCCAGTGGGCCAGTATTCGTTCCAGCCGCGCAGTTTGGAGTTTAGGCACGTTCCTGGGGTTCCGTGAGTTTTTACAAAAGATTTGGCGATAACCCCGATTTGCCGGGGGGCGGGGCAGGGTCACCCGGTTGTCTATGCTTTGTCGCATGGCGCGCCTTGCCAGTGGGGCACGCGCAGCGCCAGAATGCCGCTATCTGCCCCGCCTGATTGTTAAGGAAGCCCGATGCCTGATCCTGTTGCTGCCAGCTTGCGTCTAGCGCCCGAAGCGCTGACCCGTCCGTTTTCCGCTGAACAGTTCAGCTTCACTACCACCAATGATCTGGAGCCCTTTCGCGGTGTGCTTGGCCAGGAACGTGCGGTCGAAGCCTTGCAGTTCGGTGTGGCCATGCCACGCCCCGGTTACAACGTCTTTGTCATGGGCGAACCGGGCACCGGTCGCTTCTCGTTCGTCAAACGCTACCTGAAGGCCGAAGGCAAGCGCCTGCAGACCCCGGCGGACTGGGTCTACGTCAACAACTTCGATGAGCCGCGCGAACCCCGCGCGCTGGAGCTGCCATCGGGCACGGCGAGCGCATTCATCGGCGACATCAGCGGCTTGATCGACAACCTGCTGGCGACGTTCCCGGCGGTGTTCGAACACCCGTCCTACCAGCAAAAGAAAAGCGCCATCGACCGCGCCTTCAACCAGCGCTACGACAAGGCGCTGGACGTCATCGAACGTCTGGCCCTGGAAAAAGACGTCGCCCTGTACCGCGACAGCAGCAACATCGCCTTCACCCCGATGCTCGAAGGCAAGGCGCTGGATGAAGCCGAGTTTTCGCAATTGCCGGAAGCCGAGCGCGAGCGTTTCCACGAGGATATTTCCGGTCTCGAAGAACGGCTGAATGAAGAGCTCGCGAGCCTGCCGCAGTGGAAGCGCGAGTCGAACAATCAGCTGCGTCAGCTCAACGAAGAAACCATCACCCTGGCCTTGCAGCCGTTGCTGTCGCCGCTGTCGGAAAAGTATGCGGAGAACGCCGCGGTCTGCGGTTACCTGCAAGCGATGCAGGTGTATCTGCTGAAAACCGTGGTCGAGCAACTGGTCGACGACAGCAAGACCGACGCCGTGGCGCGCAAGCTGCTGGAAGAGCAATACGCGCCGAGCCTGGTGGTCGGTCATCCGCACAGTGGTGGTGCGCCGGTGGTGTTCGAGCCGCATCCGACCTACGAAAACCTGTTCGGCCGCATTGAATACACCACCGATCAAGGGGCGCTTTACACCACTTATCGCCAGTTGCGCCCGGGCGCATTGCATCGCGCCAATGGCGGCTTCCTGATTCTTGAAGCGGAAAAAATGCTCAGTGAGCCGTTCGTGTGGGACGCACTCAAGCGCGCCCTGCAATCGCGCAAACTGAAGATGGAATCGCCGCTGGGCGAGATGGGCCGTTTCGCCACTGTGACCCTGAATCCGCAGCACATTCCGTTGCAGGTCAAAGTGGTGATCATCGGTGCGCGGCAGTTGTATTACACGCTGCAGGACCTGGATCCGGACTTCCAGGAGATGTTCCGCGTGCTGGTCGACTTCGACGAAGACATCCCGATGGTCGACGAAAGCCTGGAGCAGTTCGCCCAGTTGCTGAAAACCCGCACTTCGGAAGAAGGCATGGCGCCGCTGACTGCCGATGCGGTGGCGCGCCTGGCGACCTACAGCGCACGCCTGGCCGAACATCAGGGGCGTTTGTCGGCGCGTATCGGCGACCTGTTCCAACTGGTCAGCGAGGCGGATTTCATTCGCCATCTGGCCGGTGATGAAATGACCGACGCCGGGCACATCGAGCGTGCGCTGAAAGCCAAAGCCACTCGCACTGGCCGCGTATCGGCGCGGATTCTCGACGACATGCTCGCCGGGATCATCCTGATCGACACCGACGGCGCCGCGGTCGGCAAGTGCAACGGGCTGACCGTGCTGGAAGTCGGCGATTCGGCGTTCGGTGTACCGGCGCGGATTTCCGCCACGGTGTACCCGGGCGGCAGCGGCATCGTCGACATCGAACGCGAGGTCAATCTCGGTCAGCCGATCCACTCCAAGGGCGTGATGATCCTCACCGGGTATCTGGGCAGCCGTTACGCCCAGGAGTTCCCGCTGGCGATTTCCGCGAGCATTGCGCTCGAGCAATCCTACGGTTACGTCGATGGCGACAGTGCGTCGCTGGGCGAGGCTTGCACGTTGATTTCGGCGTTGTCGAAAACCCCGCTCAAGCAGTGCTTCGCGATCACCGGCTCGATCAACCAGTTCGGCGAAGTGCAGGCGGTCGGCGGGGTCAACGAGAAGATCGAAGGCTTCTTCCGTCTCTGCGAAGCGCGTGGGCTGACCGGCGAGCAGGGCGCGATCATTCCGCAGGCCAACGTCGCCACGCTGATGCTCGACGAGAAGGTGCTGGCGGCCGTGCGCGCCGGGCAGTTCCATGTGTACGCGGTGCGTCAGGCTGACGAGGCTTTGAGCCTGTTGGTCGGCGAGCCGGCCGGTGAGCCGAATGCCGAAGGCGAATTTCCTGAGGGCAGCGTCAACGCACGCGTGGTTGAACGTCTGCGGGTGATTGCCGAGATGATCAGCGAAGAGGATCTGAAGGACGCGGAGAAGGAGTTGGCGCAAGAGGCGTTGGCAGAGGCCAAACCCGCCTGAGCCTTCATGCAGTAAAGCAGTGGGAGCGAGCCTGCTCGCGAAAGCGCTGTATCAGACGACGAATAAGTTGCCTGACAGTCCGCATTCGCGAGCGGGCTCGCTCCCACTGTGTTTTTCCAGATTGATTTTTGCGCTGATCTTCGGGAAAAGTGCCACTACTCTGGCGTCAGAATTCACACAATGACCATTCGGCGCCTTCTGGTTCTATCCGGCTTGCGCGGCGGACTTTTCTTCTATTCTCAGCTCAAGGACATCGACAGTATCACTGGATCGAAACAGCCTTCGCGTGAAGGCTGAATACAGGTTTTACCGAGGGTCGCCGCCATGTCGCGCAACCTCTGCCTCACCCGTCAATGCCTGGGTCTTGTGACCCGTATCGAATGCGCCATTAAACCCCTGGCCGGCGATAACGGCATGTGGACCTTGCTCTTCGCTGCCGGCATGGCCGGCGAACAACCCTCCGCCATCAAGGCCCAGGGCCCGTTTCACGGGCCGGTCGCCGCCGAGTCGATTCTCGACACCATTGTGGAAAGCCTGACGATGCACGGCTACGAACTGGCCAACGATCCGCAGATCTGGAGCCTGCACCTGCAGGCACAGCTGCGCCAGATCAACGGTGGCCGTGGACGTCCGGTCGGCGTGTTCGACCATTAGGCGCAATCACCGCGCCGTGTCGGGCAACGGCGCCTTGTCGAGCTTGACCTCAAACCCGTATTGCACGGTATTGAGTTCAGTTCGCTGATAGGTCTCTACTTGCGTTGGACGGCCATAGAAGTAATGCACGCCGAACAGCGCCGGGCCTTGCGCACTCGCGTCATGGCTGACCGAGAGAATCTGTTTCAGGTAGTTGCCGCTGTCGTCCTTGACGAAGAAACGCCAGGCGTTGGCCGGGAACCGTTTCAGGTCCACCACCAGTGTGTTGTTCTTGATCTCCAGGCCTTTGGGCAGGGCCTTGGCGTCGTAGGTTTTCTTGTCGACGCTCGCCAGAAACAGCGGCATCGAACCCACAGCAATTGCCGGAGTTTCCGGGAACAGGTTCAAATCGTAAGTGATCGTCGCTTGCAGCGGATCGACCTGATAGGCCTCGGCTGGCAGTTCGATCGGCTCGTCGAGTTTGCCGCTGCGTTTCTCGGTGAAGAACGTCACCGGGCTTTCTCCCGGGCTGAAATCATCGCCGAGCAATTCATCGTTGAAGGTACGCCGGTGGGAGAACTCGATGCGCGCGGCGCTCGGATCCTCCACGGACTGATGGATGCGGATGCCGGCCTTCAACGCTTCCTCGGTCAGGCTCGCGCCCTTGAGCCAGTTCGGCGCCAGATCGTCATAGACCACTACGTCCGGGTCCAGCGGCTGGATGGTTTTGTCCGTGGTGTGCTGACTGAAAGTGCGCACCGGCAAATCCAGTGCCTTGCGGGTCACGGTCGCCGATGAAAAATCGAGCACGCTGACTTCAAGGGTGTCGACGGGGCCGTTGAAGTAAACCTTGTTATAGCGGCGCGGATGTTGCTTTGCGAAGGCGCGCTGTTCGTCCTCCAGCTGTTTTTCCAGTGCCTCGCTCCAGGTTTTCTGCTGTTGCAGATGTGCCAGTTGTTTCTCGTAGAAGGCGACTTGTGCCGGGCTCTCATTGATTGAGCCGGCGCGCACCAGGTATTGCCCGGTGGTGTCGCGGGCCTGAACGATCAACGGATTGAGCTGCGTACCCTCGACCTCTGGGGCCAATGGCAGGCTGTTGCTGAATTCGATTTCGGCGTAGTTTTTTGCAAGCTTCAGCAGGGTGACGCTGAGGTTGTCGTCGGTACGGGTCTGGCCGACATCCTTCTGGCTCAGGTTGAAGGTGAACAGGCGGCGCGGCGTGATGACTTCGACGTTGCCCTGCAGGCTCACTGGCTGCGGTTGTGTCTTCTTGTCGACATCCAGCCCCTCGATGAACGGGTAGGTCACCGTCAGGTCATCGGGGTTGTTGACATTGGAACTGGACGGGCTCAACTGAATGCCGGGATCGGTTTCCGACCATTCCGGCTGATAGGTGATCACGCGCTTGTTGCTCAGGGTCACCGACTGCCATTCCACGCCATGCGGAAACAGAAAACCACCGGGAATGTTCAGGTTGAACGGGAACACCGGTTGCAGGTCGGTGAGGTAGTCGGAGCTGGCGTCCTTGTGCAGCACAAACAGTCCGTTGATGAATGTATCGACCAGCGCCTGCGGTGAAGGGTAGTGCTTGAGGATGCCGAGGGTGTCTTCGCCGTAGACGGTTTTCAGGGGGGGGCTGTCGAGCTTGAGTTGCGCGCGTTCGAGCAACAGCAGCGAACCGCCGAGTTCGGTCACGGCATCCTTGAGCTTCGGATCGGTGATGGCGTCCAGTGAATGTTCGAAGGTTGCCGTCTTCGCGTCGAGGCTGACCGAGGGTTTTTTCTCTTCGCCGGGAGAGCAGCCGCCCAGCAGCAGAGCGAGGCAAATCCCGGCAGTTTTCAACGGCAATCGCACATGCATTTCCAGTCGTCCTGTCCACTTTCGCTAGGCGGTCAATGGTTTGGACAGTAGCAGAAAAAAAATCATACACACACGCAGGTTGCGCTGACTGGAGGGGCGAGCCGGGCCGTTTCTGGCTGTCACGGTCGGCTGGTATACTCGCCGCCGATTTCAATCCTTATTGTGTGAGAGTCAATGGAACGCTTTATCGAAAATGCAATGTACGCCACGCGCTGGCTGCTGGCGCCGATCTATATCGGGCTGTCCCTCGGACTGCTGGCGCTGGCATTGAAATTCTTCCAGGAAGTGTTTCATGTCATTCCCAACGTGTTCTCCATGGCCGAATCGGATCTGATCCTGGTGCTGCTGTCGCTGATCGACATGGCGCTGGTGGGCGGCTTGCTGGTGATGGTGATGATTTCCGGCTACGAGAACTTTGTGTCCGAGCTGAACATCGATGAAGGCAAAGAGAAGCTCAGTTGGCTGGGCACCATGGACTCCTCGTCGCTGAAGATGAAAGTGGCGGCGTCGATCGTGGCGATTTCCTCGATCCACCTGCTGCGGATCTTCATGGACGCCAAGAACGTCGATCCCGAGCACCTGATGTGGTACGTGATCATCCACATGACCTTCGTGATCTCGGCGTTTGCGATGGGCTATCTGGACAAGCTCACCAAGCACTGATCATTGATTGCTCGCTGCAAATGCATCGCCCGTCTGTTGCGAAACAGACGGGCGGTGTCGTTTGTGGCTTGTGCTTTGGTGCGCGCGGGCATATCCCTGTAAAGGTCCTGGCTCGCCATCGCACGAGGTGCTTTCATGAACCTGCAAGAGTTGAATGCGTTTGCCATCGCCAGAAAGGTCGATGAGCTGAACCTGATCTCCATGGAGGGCGGGATTTATCTGCTCGAAGCGCGGATGCATGGCGCCGCGTATCCGTTGAGTGATCTCAAGGGCGAGATGCTGCAGCTGCGTTCGGTTGAGCATGCGCGGGATTTGCTGCATAACTTCCCGGTACTGCCGTTCAACCTCGTACATACCTCGGTGCACGATGAAATGTGCGGCCTGGGCGGCAGCGTCGATGAAAGCCTGAAAGTGCCGCTGGCGTGGCGCTCGGCCCTTTAGGCGTTGCGCGCCATCGCTGGGCATCTGTGCTAGTCTGCTCGCCCTTTTAGGTTCCGGGCGCGCCGGGACGCGCTGTGCACGCACGGCAAGTCTTGCGGCCGTCCGCACAGCGGAGCAGTGTCATGTCCGAAGTAAATCTGTCCACCGACGAAACCCGCGTCAGCTACGGCATTGGCCGTCAGCTGGGCGACCAGCTGCGCGACAACCCGCCACCGGGTGTCAGCCTGGACGCCATCCTGGCCGGTCTGACCGACGCATTCGCCGGCAAGCCAAGCCGTGTTGATCAGGAAGCCATGTCCGCCAGCTTCAAGGTGATCCGCGAGATCATGCAAGCCGAAGCCGCCGCCAAAGCTGAAGCGGCTGCTGGCGAAGGTCGTGCGTTCCTGGCTGAAAACGCCAAGAAAGACGGCATCACCACCCTGGCTTCCGGTCTGCAATTCGAAGTGCTGACCCAGGGCGAAGGCGCCAAGCCATCCCGTGAAGACACCGTGCGTACTCACTACCACGGCATGCTGATCGACGGCACCGTGTTCGACAGCTCCTACGATCGTGGCCAGCCAGCAGAATTTCCGGTGGGCGGCGTGATCGCCGGCTGGACCGAAGCCCTGCAACTGATGAACGCCGGCAGCAAATGGCGCCTGTACGTGCCGAGCGAACTGGCTTACGGCGCTCAAGGCGTTGGCAGCATCCCGCCGCACAGCGTTCTGGTATTCGACGTCGAGCTGCTGGACGTTCTGTAATGCCTGGCCTGTCCCGGTGACAGGTCAATAATGTGGGAGCGGGCTTGCTCGCGAAGGCGTCCTTTCAGGCAATCATCCGTGCCTGACACACCGCTTTCGCCAGCAGGCTGGCTCCCACAGTTTTTCCGCGCTACTCATATTTCGATCTTGTGATGCAGCTCATGGGTCGGGCGCAACGCCCGGGCATAGCAGAACAGGAACAGATTGCGCACCAGCTCCTTGAGCACCAGCGGCTCGCTGGAATTCAGGCTGCTGACGTCCAGATCACCCTGATCCTGCAGCTCATGCAGGGCTTCTTCTTCCAGAACCGCACAGACTTCGCCGGTTTCCCGATGCAGGATCCTGAGGTACGGGTGTGGGCGATCCAGCCAGGCATCGATCAAATAAGTCATGGGTCTCATCTCCTTGAAAGGTTTCAATGAGAATAATTCTTATTCGTCAAATAGCAAGTGCCTATTGGCGCAATGCGATTTTTTCCGGGTAAAGATTGCGTAAGGTCAAAACGGCTGGCGTCTGGCTATTACGCGAGTATGCGGGCGCAAAGCGGGAGAGGGCGGAGCTCCATCCCACGGCGGGCGCGGGATGGATGACAAGCGGATCAGACCTTTCTGACGAACTCGGACTTGAGTTTCATCGGGCCAATGCCGTCGATCTTGCAGTCGATGTCGTGGTCGCCATCGCACAGGCGGATGTTCTTGACCTTGGTGCCGACCTTGACCACCAGCGAGGTGCCCTTGACCTTCAGGTCCTTGATCACGGTGATGGTGTCGCCGTCCTGCAGGACGTTGCCGACCGAATCTTTCTTCACGGCATCATCGGACGCCACTTCGGTTTCACCGTTGGCCGACCACTCGTGGGCGCACTCAGGGCAGATCAGCTGGGCACCGTCTTCGTAGGTGTATTCGGAATTGCATTTCGGGCAGGGTGGCAACGTGCTCACTAAGGCTCCTTGGGATGTGGATCGCTAAAAGTCGCACATTGTATAAGGTTTTAGCCTTTGATGGAGCCAAAAGCAGAAGATCGCAGCCTGCGGCAGCGCCTACAGGTGATTGATGTAGGAGCTGCCGAAGGCTGCGATCTTTTGATCTGCCTGGCGAATTCAGTGCGTGCGGGCGACCGCAAACTCGCTCAGCTCTACCAGTGCATCGCGGTATTCGCTGGCCGGCAGCGCGTCGAGGCACTTGATCGCACGGGCCACGTAGTCACGGGCCAGTTGCGCGGTGTACTCCAGCGACCCCGAGGCTTCCACGGCGATGCGGATGCTTTCGAGGTCTTCGATTCCGCCTTTCTGGATCGCCTGGCGTACCAGGGCAGCCTGTTCCGGCGTGCCTTCGCGCATGGTAAAGATCAGCGGCAGGGTTGGTTTGCCCTCGGCCAGATCGTCACCGACGTTCTTGCCCAGGGTCTCGGCGTCGCCCTTGTAGTCCAGCAAGTCGTCGACCAGTTGGAACGCCACGCCGAGGTGATCGCCGAAGGTGCGCAGGGCTTCGCTCTGCTCGGCGGTGGCGCCGGCCAGTGCGGCAGCGCTGTGGGTCGAGGCTTCGAAGAGCATCGCGGTCTTGCCGCGGATGACTTCCATGTAGGTTTCTTCGGTGGTGCTGGCGTCGCGCACCTTGGACAGTTGCAGCACTTCACCTTCGGCGATGATGCGCGTGGCCTGGGACAGGATCTTCATCACCGGCATCGAGCCCAGTTCGACCATCATTTCGAACGAGCGCGAGTACAGGAAATCGCCGACCAGCACGCTCGGAGCGTTGCCCCACATGGCGTTGGCGGTTGAGCGGCCACGGCGCATGCCGGACATGTCGACCACGTCGTCATGCAGCAGGGTCGCGGTGTGCAGGAATTCGATGGTGGCGGCCAGCAGGCGCAGGTCGTCGCCTTCGCGACCGAGGGCCTTGCCGCACAGCAGCACCAATAAAGGACGCAGGCGTTTGCCGCCGGCCGAGGTGATGTAATCGCCGATTTTCGATACCAGCGGCACTCGGGAAGTCAGCTGCTTCTTGATGATGCCGTCGACGGCGCTAAAATCGTCCGCCACCGCGCGGTAGAAAGCTTGGGGTTGCATCAGCGACAGTTGCTCCAGAAGGGTTGCGCGGCATGCTAGGACCCCCACCGGGGCCTGTCAAGGCGCGATGGACGGCCTCTTGCGTGACTCTCGATGCTTGCGTACAATCGCGCACCCTGAACTTCCTGGGCAGCACCTGCCTTACGCAATTGCACTTGGGCCGTTCCAGCCCCATGCAGCCATGCCAGCCAATACCTCTTCTTATAAAGAGCTGGGTGAGCAGGATTATCGGAGAAATACCATGTACGCAGTAATCGTTACCGGCGGTAAGCAATACAAGGTCGCTGAAGGTGAATACCTGAAGATCGAAAAACTGGAAGTCGCTACTGGCGAATCCGTGACTTTTGACCGCGTTCTGCTGGTCGCCAATGGCGACGACGTGAACATCGGCGCACCTGTTGTTGCTGGCGCAACCGTCAAGGCTGAAGTGATCTCCCAAGGTCGTCACGATAAAGTCCGCATCATCAAGTTCCGTCGCCGTAAGCACCACATGAAGCGTATGGGCCACCGCCAGTGGTTCACCGAGATCAAAATCACCGGTATTCAGGCTTAATTACAGCCTAATTCCTCACTAGGAGAATTGAACTCATGGCACACAAAAAAGCTGGTGGTAGTACCCGTAACGGTCGCGACTCAGAAGCCAAACGCCTTGGCGTGAAGATGTATGGCGGCCAGGTCATCAAGGCCGGCAACATCATCGTGCGTCAGCGCGGCACCCAATTCCACGCTGGCTACGGCGTTGGCATGGGTAAAGATCACACCCTGTTCGCGAAAATCGAAGGCGTGATCAAGTTTGAAGTAAAAGGCGCCTTCGGTCGTCGTTACGTGAGCGTTGTCGCGGCTTAATCGCGAGATCGCTGGAAGAGCCCTGTCTTGCGACGGGGCTTTTTCGTTTGTGGGGTGAGTCTCTTGCAAAACTGTTTGTATGGGCTGTCGGCGTGCGATGCAGGTCGTGGTTTGGGGTCGCTGCGCTCATTTTTGCAAGAGTCTTATGTCTTGATTGTTTTTCGGCTCGTCCGTATGGCGAGAGGCGTTGAGTTATGAAGTTTGTAGACGAAGTATCGATCCGCGTAAAAGCTGGCGACGGCGGCAATGGCTGCATGAGTTTCCGTCGGGAAAAATTCATTGAAAACGGCGGCCCGAACGGTGGTGACGGCGGTGACGGCGGTTCCATCTACATGATGGCCGACGAAAACCTCAACACCCTGGTCGACTACCGTTACACCCGGCACTTCGATGCCGAGCGTGGCTCCAACGGCGGCAGCACCGATTGCACCGGCAAGAAGGGTGAGGACCTGATCCTGCGCGTGCCGGTCGGTACCACTGTGATCGACTCGGCCACCCAGGAAGTGATTGGCGACCTGACCAAGGCCGGCCAGAAGCTGATGGTGGTGCAAGGTGGCTGGCACGGTCTGGGCAATACCCGTTTCAAATCCAGTACCAACCGTGCGCCGCGCCAGACCACGCCGGGCAAGCCGGGTGAGCAGCGCGACCTGAAACTGGAAATGAAAGTGCTGGCTGACGTTGGTCTGCTAGGCTTGCCGAATGCCGGTAAAAGTACCTTTATCCGTTCGGTGTCGGCGGCCAAGCCGAAAGTTGCCGACTACCCGTTTACCACGCTGGTGCCGAACCTGGGTGTGGTCAGCGTCGACCGCTGGAAAAGTTTCGTCATCGCCGACATTCCGGGGCTGATCGAAGGTGCTTCCGACGGTGCCGGTCTGGGCATTCGCTTCCTCAAGCACCTGGCGCGTACGCGTCTGTTGCTGCACCTTGTCGACATGGCGCCGCTGGATGACAGCAGTGCACCGGACGCGGCTGAAGTGATCGTCAATGAGCTGGTCAAATTCAGTCCTTCGCTGGCTGAGCGTGATCGCTGGCTGGTGCTGAACAAATGCGACCAGATCCTTGAGGAAGAGCACGAAGAGCGCGTCAAGGAAATCGTTGATCGCCTGCAGTGGGAAGGTCCGGTCTACGTGATCTCGGCCATCGCCAAAGAAGGCACTGAGCGTCTGACGCGCGACATCATGCGTTACCTGGAAGACCGTGCCGATCGTCTGGCTAACGACCCGGCGTACAAGGAAGAGCTGGCCGATCTCGATCAGCGTATCGAAGACGAAGCCCGTGCACAGTTGCAGGCACTGGACGACAAGCGTGCCCTGCGCCGCAGCGGCGTGAAGTCGGTCCACGACATCGGCGACGATGACTGGGACGAAGAAGATGTGGATGATGAAGACGGTCCGGAAATCATTTACGTGCGCGACTGATTCGTTGCAGTAAACTTAAGCGCCGCTCAATCGAGCGGCGTTTTAGTATCTGGAAATCGCAAGTCACAAATAACGACATGGGCGGCGCTGGGTCGCGCTGCCCTCAAGCTAAGGTTGAAGATGATGCGGAGCAAGGTGACAGGTGCGCAGCGTTGGGTCGTGAAGATCGGCAGCGCTTTGCTGACGGCTGATGGCAAAGGGCTGGATCGCGCGGCAATGAGTGTCTGGGTCGAACAGATGGTGGCCTTGCATGAGGCGGGTGTCGAGCTGGTGCTGGTGTCTTCCGGTGCTGTGGCTGCCGGCATGAGCCGTCTCGGATGGACCGCACGACCCAGTGCGATGCACGAGCTCCAGGCTGCCGCGGCAATCGGTCAGATGGGTCTGGTGCAGGCCTGGGAATCGAGCTTTGCCGAGCATGGTCGGCACACGGCGCAGATTCTCCTGACCCATGACGACCTGTCCGACCGCAAGCGTTACCTGAATGCCCGCAGCACCCTGCGTGCGCTGGTCGAGCTGAAGGTCATTCCGGTGATCAACGAAAACGACACCGTGGTCACCGACGAAATCCGTTTCGGCGACAACGACACGCTGGCGGCGCTGGTGGCCAATCTGGTTGAGGCGGATCTGCTGGTAATCCTCACCGATCGCGACGGCATGTTCGATGCCGATCCGCGCAACAACCCTGATGCGCAACTGATTTATGAAGCGCGTGCCGATGATCCGACCCTGGATGCGGTGGCGGGCGGCACCGGGGGCGCGCTGGGGCGTGGCGGCATGCAGACCAAGCTGCGTGCGGCGCGTCTGGCGGCGCGTTCCGGGGCGCATACCATCATCGTCGGTGGGCGTCTGGAGCGAGTGCTTGATCGTTTGAAGGCGGGTGAGCGCATCGGCACGCTGCTGTCGCCTGAGCGCGGCATGCTGGCAGCGCGCAAGCAATGGCTGGCGGGGCATCTGCAGACTCGCGGCACGCTGGTGCTGGACGAAGGTGCGGTGTCGGCATTGTCGCAGGGTCACAAGAGTCTGTTGCCGGTCGGGGTGAAGCTGGTTCAGGGCAGTTTTCGCCGGGGCGAAATGGTGGTCTGCGTGGCACCTGATGGTCGCGAGATTGCCCGTGGCCTGGCTAACTACAGTGCGCTTGAGGCGCAAAAAATCATCGGTCAGTCGTCGGATGCGATTGTCGGCGTGCTGGGCTACATGGCTGAGCCGGAACTGGTTCACCGTGACAACCTGATTCTGGTCTGAGGGAAATTACGCATGCGCATGGCAAAAGGATTGTTGGGGTTGTTGATGGCGTTGCCATTACTGGCTTCGGCGGAGGAAATCGGTCAGGTGTCGACGGTATTCAAGTTCGTCGGCCCGAATGACCGAATCGTAGTCGAGGCCTTCGATGATCCGAAAGTCGATGGAGTGACCTGCTACCTGTCTCGCGCCAAGACGGGTGGGGTGAAGGGTGGTCTGGGGCTGGCTGAGGACCGCGCCGAGGCGTCGATTGCCTGCCGTCAGGTTGGCCCGATCAAGTTCAAGGGCGAACTGAAGGATGGCGACGAGGTGTTCAAGGAGCGCACGTCGCTGGTGTTCAAGACCATGCAGGTGGTGCGTTTCCTCGACAAGAAGCGCAATACGCTGGTGTACCTGGTCTACAGCGATCGCGTAATCGAAGGGAGTCCGCAGAATGCGGTAACCGCAATTCCGATCGTGCCGTGGGTGCCGGTGCAGCAGTAACAGCGCAAAAACAATTGCAGGGGTGAGCTGGCTCGCTCCTGCATTTTTTTGCTCTGCGTTTATCAAATCGCGGGCAATAAAAAACCGACCCTAGGGTCGGTTTTTTAATGACTACGTCGATTAAGCAGCTTCTTTCAGTGCCTTGACGTGGCCATTCAGACGGCTCTTATGACGAGCAGCCTTGTTCTTGTGGATGATGCCTTTATCGGCCATACGGTCGATAACTGGCACAGCCAGAACGTATGCAGCTTGAGCTTTTTCAGCGTCTTTTGCGTCGATGGCTTTAACTACATTCTTGATGTAGGTACGAACCATGGAACGCAGGCTGGCGTTGTGGCTGCGACGCTTCTCAGCCTGTTTTGCACGTTTTTTGGCGGAAGGTGAGTTGGCCACCGTCGAGCTCCTCGAAAGACTTTTTAGGAAATAGCAAACAAAATAGGCCGCGAATCATGCCGATGAAGAGAAGTCTTGTCAAGGGCGCTTGAAACGTTCCGCTAAGTGGTAGGTATAAAGAGGCGGGATATTTATTTCCGGCGCTTGACCTGTAAACTCGCGAGCTTTGGCTCTGTGCTGTTGCGGCGCGGAGTATCGCACAAGTGGGCGCATTGTTCGCCTGCTGTTTATCGACAGGCACTAATTTCCTCAATGAATCTGCTCAAATCGTTGGCCGCTGTCAGCTCTATCACGATGCTTTCCCGGATTCTGGGGTTCGTCCGTGACACGCTCATCGCTCGCACCTTCGGCGCCGGAATGGCGACGGACGCCTTTTTCATTGCCTTCAAATTGCCCAACCTGTTGCGACGAATCTTCGCCGAGGGGGCGTTCTCGCAGGCTTTCGTACCGATTCTGGCCGAATACAAAAGCCAAAAGGGCGAAGAGGCGACTCGCACCTTTATCGCTTACGTTTCCGGCCTGCTGACCCTGGTGCTGGCGCTGGTTACCGCGCTGGGGATGATCGCTGCACCGTGGGTAATCTGGGCCACGGCTCCCGGTTTTACCGACACGCCGGAAAAATTCCAGCTCACCTCTGATCTGTTGCGGGTGACGTTCCCTTATATATTGCTGATCTCCCTGTCATCGCTGGCCGGGGCGATTCTCAATACCTGGAACCGTTTTTCGGTGCCGGCCTTCGTGCCGACCTTGCTTAACGTCAGCATGATCGTGTTCTCGCTGTTCCTGACGCCCTATTTCGATCCGCCGGTGATGGCCCTCGGCTGGGCGGTACTGGTCGGTGGTCTGGCGCAGTTGCTCTATCAACTGCCGCACCTGAAAAAGATCGGCATGCTGGTGCTGCCACGCCTGAACCTGCGTGATACCGGCGTCTGGCGAGTGATGAAACAGATGTTGCCGGCGATTATTGGCGTCTCGGTGAGTCAGATTTCGCTGATCATCAACACCATTTTCGCTTCGTTCCTGGTGGCCGGGTCGGTGTCGTGGATGTATTACGCTGACCGTTTGATGGAGCTGCCGTCCGGCGTGCTCGGAGTGGCGCTGGGCACGATTCTGCTGCCGACATTGGCCAAGACCTATGCGAGCAAGGATCGCCACGAGTATTCGCGGATCCTCGACTGGGGCCTGCGCCTGTGCTTTGTGCTGGTGCTGCCGTGTGCATTGGCGCTGGGGATTCTCGCCGAACCGCTGACCGTTTCCCTGTTCCAGTACGGGCAATTCAGCGCGTTCGATGCGTCCATGACCCAGCGTGCGCTGATTGCCTATTCTGTCGGTCTGCTCGGAATTATCGTGATCAAAGTGCTGGCGCCGGGCTTTTATGCGCAACAGAACATCCGCACCCCGGTGAAAATCGCAATCTTCACGCTGGTGTGCACGCAGTTGTTCAATCTGGTGTTGATCGGCCCGCTGGCACACGCCGGTCTGGCGCTGGCGATCAGTGCCGGAGCCTGCCTCAATGCCGGGTTGCTGTTCTATCAACTGCGCAAGCAAAAGATGTATCAGCCGCAACCGGGCTGGTACACGTTCGGTTTCAAGCTGGTGGTAGCGGTGGCGGTGATGTCGGCAGTTCTGTTGCTGGGCATGCATTTCATGCCGGCCTGGGATCAGGGGCACATGCTGGAGCGCTTCCTGCGTCTGGGGGCGCTGGTGGTTGCCGGTGTGGTGGCGTATTTCGGTATGTTGCTGCTGCTCGGTTTCCGCCTGCGTGACTTCAATCGCAAGGCTTTGAGCTGAGGTTTCAGCCTTTAAATACGGGCGCGGGCCGGCAGTTTTGTCGGCTCGAGCACTTTGCGTTACGGTGTTGCCTGTCGTCGACCGTCGGGTGTGGTTATAATCGACCACTTTATGAGCAAGAAGCGCGTTATGCAGCTGGTTCGAGGCCTCCACAACTTGCGCCCCCAGCATCGGGGCTGCGTCGCCACTATTGGCAACTTTGACGGTGTTCACCGTGGTCACCAGGCTATCCTGGCCCGGCTGCGTGAGCGTGCGCTTGAGTTGGGCGTACCCAGCTGCGTGGTAATTTTCGAGCCGCAGCCCCGGGAGTTCTTTGCCCCGGAGACCGCGCCGGCACGTCTGGCCCGCTTGCGCGACAAGTTGCAATTGCTGGCTGCCGAAGGTGTCGACCGGGTGTTGTGCCTGGCATTCAACCAGCGCCTGAGCAAGCTCAGCGCCAGTGAATTCGTCGATACCATCCTGGTGGACGGTCTCGGCGTGCAGCATCTGGAAGTCGGCGACGATTTCCGCTTTGGTTGCGACCGCCTCGGCGATTTCGATTTCCTGCTGCAGGCTGGCCAGGTCCACGGTTTTACCGTGGAAGCCGCGCAAACCGTCGAGCTGGATGGCATTCGCGTCAGCAGCACCCAGGTGCGCAATGCGTTGGCAGCCGCCGATTTTGCCTTGGCCGAACGCTTGCTCGGCCGTCCGTACCGGATTGCCGGTCGCGTGCTGCATGGTCAGAAACTGGCCCGGCAACTGGGTACGCCCACTGCCAACATTCAACTCAAGCGTCGTCGCGTGCCGTTCACCGGGGTTTACCTGGTGGATGTGGACGTCGACGGCAAGACCTGGCCCGGCGTCGCCAACATCGGCGTGCGGCCCACGGTCCAAGGTGACGGCAAAGCCCACCTTGAAGTTCATCTACTGGATTTTGCTGGCGATCTGTATGACCGGCGTCTGACGGTGGTTTTCCACCAAAAGCTGCGTGAAGAGCAGCGTTTCGCCTCCCTGGAGGCACTGAAAACGGCGATCAACGCGGATGTCGCCGCCGCCCGTGCACTAGCCGCACCTAGCGCCCATCGCTAATGAAGAGCCTTAAATGACCGACTATAAAGCCACGCTAAACCTTCCGGACACCGCCTTCCCAATGAAGGCCGGCCTGCCACAGCGCGAACCGCAGATTCTGCAGCGCTGGGACAGTATTGGCCTGTACGGAAAGTTGCGCGAGATTGGCAAGGATCGTCCGAAGTTCGTCCTGCACGACGGCCCTCCGTACGCCAACGGCACGATCCACATCGGTCACGCACTGAACAAGATTCTCAAGGACATGATCATCCGCTCGAAAACCCTGTCGGGTTTCGACGCGCCGTATGTTCCGGGTTGGGACTGCCATGGCCTGCCGATCGAGCACAAGGTTGAAGTGACCCACGGCAAGAACCTGGGCGCGGACAAGACCCGCGAGCTGTGCCGTGCCTACGCCACCGAGCAGATCGAAGGGCAGAAGACCGAGTTCATCCGTCTCGGCGTCCTCGGCGATTTCGCCAACCCGTACAAGACCATGGACTTCAAGAACGAGGCCGGTGAAATCCGCGCCCTCGCCGAAATCGTAAAGGGCGGTTTCGTGTTCAAGGGCCTCAAGCCGGTGAACTGGTGCTTCGATTGCGGTTCGGCACTGGCCGAAGCCGAAGTCGAGTACGAGAACAAGAAGTCCTCGACCATCGACGTGGCGTTCCCGATTGCCGATGAAGCCAAACTGGCCGCCGCGTTCGGTCTGCCGTCGCTGGGCAAGCCTGCTTCGATCGTGATCTGGACCACCACCCCGTGGACCATCCCGGCCAACCAGGCACTGAACGTTCATCCTGAGTTCAACTACGCGCTGGTGGATATCGGCGACAAGCTGCTGGTCCTGGCTGAAGAGCTGGTTGAATCCTGCCTGACCCGTTACGGCGTTGAAGGCACCGTACTGGCCACCGCGCCGGGTTCGGCGCTGGAACTGATCAACTTCCGCCACCCGTTCTACGACCGCCTGTCGCCGGTGTACCTGGCCGACTACGTCGAACTGGGCGCCGGCACCGGTGTGGTTCACTCCGCTCCGGCCTACGGTGTGGACGACTTCGTGACCTGCAAGAAATACGGCATGGTCAACGATGACATCCTCAACCCGGTGCAAAGCAACGGCGTGTACGTGCCGTCGCTGGAATTCTTCGGCGGCCAGTTCATCTGGAAGGCCAACCCGGCCATCGTCGACAAACTGACCGAAGTCGGTGCGCTGATGCACACCACCGTCATCGAACACAGCTACATGCACTGCTGGCGCCACAAGACCCCGCTGATCTACCGCGCCACCGCGCAGTGGTTCATCGGCATGGACAAAGAGCCTGTGTCCGGTGACACCCTGCGTCAGCGCTCGCTCAAAGCCATTGAAGACACCAAATTCGTGCCGGCCTGGGGCCAGGCGCGCCTGCACTCGATGATCGCCAACCGTCCGGACTGGTGCATCTCCCGCCAGCGCAACTGGGGCGTGCCGATCCCGTTCTTCCTGAACAAGGAAAGCGGCGAATTGCACCCACGCACCGTCGAACTGATGGAAGAAGTCGCCAAGCGCGTTGAAGTCGAAGGCATCGAAGCCTGGTTCAAACTCGACGCTGCCGAACTGCTGGGCGATGAAGCGCCGCTGTACGACAAGATCAGCGACACCCTCGACGTCTGGTTCGACTCGGGCACCACCCACTGGCACGTGCTGCGCGGTTCGCACCCGATGGGGCACGAGAACGGCCCGCGCGCCGACCTGTACCTGGAAGGTTCCGACCAGCACCGCGGCTGGTTCCACTCGTCGCTGCTGACCGGTTGCGCCATCGACAACCACGCGCCGTACCGCGAACTGCTGACCCACGGCTTCACCGTCGATGAGTCCGGGCGCAAGATGTCCAAATCGCTCGGCAACGTGATCGCGCCGCAGAAAGTCAACGACACCCTGGGCGCCGACATCATGCGTCTGTGGGTCGCGTCGACCGACTATTCCGGCGAAATGGCGGTGTCCGAACAGATCCTGCAGCGCAGCGCGGACGCTTATCGTCGTATCCGTAACACCGCGCGCTTCCTGCTTTCGAACCTGACCGGTTTCAACCCGGCCACCGACCTGCTGCCGGCTGAAGACATGCTGGCGCTGGATCGCTGGGCGGTGGATCGCACGCTGCTGCTGCAACGCGAATTGCAAGAACACTACGGCGAATATCGTTTCTGGAACGTTTACTCGAAGATCCACAACTTCTGCGTGCAGGAGCTGGGTGGCTTCTACCTCGACATCATCAAGGACCGCCAGTACACCACCGGCGCCGACAGCAAGGCCCGTCGCTCGTGCCAGACCGCGCTGTTCCACATCTCCGAAGCGCTGGTGCGCTGGATCGCGCCGATCCTCGCGTTCACCGCCGACGAGCTGTGGCAGTACCTGCCAGGCGAGCGCAACGAGTCGGTGATGCTCAACACCTGGTACGAAGGTCTGACCGAACTGCCGGAAGGCTTCGAGCTGGGTCGCGCCTACTGGGATCGCATCATGGAAGTGAAGGTGGCGGTCAACAAAGAAATGGAAATCCAGCGTGCGGCCAAAGCCGTCGGTGGCAACCTGCAAGCCGAAGTGACGCTATTCGCCGAAGACGCGCTGAGCGCCGACCTGGCCAAGCTGAGTAATGAGCTGCGCTTTGTCCTGATCACCTCGACTGCCAGCGTGGCACCTTTCGTTCAGGCTCCTGCGGACGCGGTAGCCACCGAAGTCAGCGGCCTGAAACTGAAGATCGTCAAATCGGCCTTCCCGAAATGCGCCCGTTGCTGGCACTGCCGCGAAGACGTTGGCGTGAACCCGGAGCATCCGGAAATCTGCGGCCGTTGCGTCGACAACATCGATGGCGCCGGCGAGGTTCGTCACTATGCCTAACGCCGTTGGCCGTTTCGGACGGCTGAGCTGGCTCTGGTTGAGCTTGCTGGTTCTGGTCATCGACCAGGCCAGCAAGTTCTACTTCGAAGGCAAGCTCGAAATGTTCCAGCAGATCGTGATCATTCCCGATTACTTCAGCTGGACCCTGGCCTACAACACCGGCGCGGCGTTCAGCTTCCTGGCTGACAGCTCCGGCTGGCAGCGCTGGTTGTTCGCCTTGATCGCAATCGTGGTCAGTGCGGTGCTGGTGGTCTGGCTCAAGCGTCTGGGCCGCAACGATACCTGGCTGGCCGTCGCTCTGGCGCTGGTGCTGGGCGGTGCGCTGGGCAATCTGTATGACCGCATTGCCCTGGGCCATGTGATCGACTTCATTCTGGTGCACTGGCAGAACCGCTGGTACTTCCCGGCGTTCAACTTCGCCGACAGCGCTATCACCGTGGGTGCGGTGATGCTGGCACTGGACATGTTCAAATCGAAGAAAACCGGAGAAGCCGTTCATGACTGAACAGGTATTGGCTGAGCAACGCATCGGCCAGAACACGGAAGTCACTTTGCACTTTGCATTGCGCCTGGAGAACGGCGACACGGTCGACAGCACATTCGACAAAGCCCCGGCGACCTTCAAGGTCGGCGATGGCAACCTGCTGCCGGGTTTCGAAGCGGCATTGTTCGGCTTCAAGGCCGGCGACAAGCGTACGCTGACCGTTGAGCCGGAAAACGCCTTCGGTCAGCCGAACCCGCAAAACGTACAGATCATCTCGCGTTCGCAGTTTGTAGACATGGAACTGTCGCCGGGTTTGCTGGTGATCTTCAAGGATGCGGCCAATACTGAGCTGCCGGGTGTGGTGAAAGCGTTCGACGACGCGCAAGTGACCATCGACTTCAACCACCCGCTGTCAGGCAAGACGCTGACCTTTGACGTCGAGATCATCAACGTCAAAGCGATCTGAGTACACAGCAGAACCACTGTGGGAATGGGCTTTTGTGGTGAGGGGATTTATCCCCGATGGGGTGCGAAGCGGCCCCGAATCCGATCACCGCGATCCAGAGCCGGAAAGCGTTGACTGTTTTGACGATTGCTTCGCAATCGATCGGGGATAAATCCCCTCGCCACAACAGGCTCGCTCCCACAATGTTTTCAACCGTTTTCGCTATTTCTTGCGCGCAAGACACGAGGCACAGCATGCAAATCAAACTCGCCAACCCCCGTGGCTTCTGCGCCGGCGTGGACCGGGCGATCGAAATCGTCAATCGCGCCCTGGAAGTCTTCGGGCCACCGATCTATGTGCGTCATGAAGTGGTGCACAACAAGTTCGTGGTCGAAGACCTGCGCAACCGTGGCGCGATCTTCGTCGAAGAACTGGATCAAGTGCCGGACGACGTCATCGTGATCTTCAGTGCTCACGGTGTTTCCCAGGCCGTGCGCAATGAAGCTGCCGGCCGTGGCCTGAAAGTATTCGACGCCACGTGCCCGCTGGTGACCAAGGTGCACATCGAGGTCGCCAAATACAGTCGCGATGGTCGTGAGTGCATTCTGATCGGTCATGCCGGTCACCCGGAAGTCGAGGGCACCATGGGCCAGTACGACGCCAGCAATGGCGGCGCGATCTACCTCGTCGAAGACGAAAAAGACGTGGCCGAACTGCAAGTGCGTAACCCGGAAAAACTGGCATTCGTGACCCAGACCACTCTGTCGATGGACGACACCAGTCGCGTGATCGATGCCTTGCGCACACGTTTCCCGGCTATCGGTGGTCCGCGCAAGGACGACATCTGCTACGCCACGCAAAACCGCCAGGACGCGGTCAAGCAACTGGCTGACGATTGTGATGTGGTATTGGTGGTGGGCAGCCCGAACAGCTCCAACTCCAATCGCCTGCGTGAACTGGCCGAACGCATGGCCACGCCGGCCTACCTGATCGACGGCGCCGAAGACCTGCAGAAAAGCTGGTTCGATGGCGTTGAGCGCATCGGCATCACCGCCGGAGCCTCCGCGCCGGAAGTTCTGGTGCGCGGCGTGATCCAGCAGTTGCAGGCCTGGGGCGCGACGGGGGCCGATGAGCTGGCCGGCCGCGAAGAGAACATCACCTTCTCGATGCCGAAAGAGCTGCGCGTCCGCTCGATCTGACGTTCTTCGTCTTCAGGCACAGCGCCTGCTCAGCCTTTGCGCTGGTCAGGCGCACCCGACCGGTTGCCGCCAGCACCACCTGGAGTTGGCTGACCGGCTCGCGTGCCGAGCAGATATGTAGCGTCCCCGCCTGAAACGCCCGCCCGGGCATCAGCGGTTGTCCCAGACTGCTGAAACGCACATAACGACTCACCGCCCAATTGCCGACGATCGGTATTCGTCCGTCACTCGCCTGTTCCACCAGCAGCGGATTGCTGATGTCCTGCGGCCCCTTGCCGTTGAGATCCAGAATGATCCGCCAGCCCTGACTCCAGTCGCCATTGATGCCATGGATTACCACACTCTGGTTGCGGGTGATGGCCAGGGTGCGGGCGTTGCGAATGCCCTCGAGCAGCGACCGCGCTGCCTGCTCGCGATAAGTCGACTCGGTGAAGGCGGCGAACGCCGGACTGACCAGTGACAGAACAATTGCGCCAATCGCCAGTCCCATAAGCAATTCGATCAGGCTGAAACCCTGTTGCGGCATGACGACTCCCTCCTTGGAGCATGAAGCCCGGCACGATCCTTTTCGTCGGGCAGGGCAAATCAACCGACGCAGGCCGGTTGAATGTTCTAGTTTGTAGAAGCAGGTATAGCCGACGGCAACGGAGGGCATCGATGGATCATCGTACAAAAGGTTTCACGCTGCCCGAGTTGTTGGCTGCGGTCGCCGTGATGGTGATCCTCATCACCCTGGCGGTGCCGGGTTTCACCCGCTCGATCCAGAGCAGCAAGGCCGATACGGAAATGGGCGACCTGCAGCGTGCCATCAATTTTGCGCGGCTGGAGGCGATTGATCGCGGCGTGACCACACGCTTGCGCCCGAGCGCCGGCGGCAGCGTGTGGACCGGCGAATTGGCGGTCTACGACGGTACTGGCACTGCGGCCAATGTATTGCGGGTTGTTCCAGCGATGAGCAGCGGCGCGACTCTGACGCTACCCTCAGGAGTGTCCGCACTGGATTTCAATAATCTGGGTGGCCTGGCGGCGCCGTCGACAGCGGTGGTCATCAGTTACGTGCTGGGAACGCAAAGCAGGACGCTGAACGTGTGTCTGAACGGACGAATTCAATCGGGTGGAAGTTGCGGATGAGGGCAGGGAGCACACAGGCACAGGAGGGCATGTCGCTGATCGAAGTGCTGGTCGCGTTGCTGATTCTGACGGTCGGGATATTGGGCGCAGCCGCCGTGCAGCTCAATGCGCTCAAATACACCGACAGTTCACGGATGACCAGTCAGGCCAGCTTTATCGCCTACGACATGATGGACCGCATCCGCGCCAACGCTGCCGCCGACTACACGGTGACGCCGCCGATCTCGGGCAATCTCGGCGTGGCCCGCGATCAGGATCTTTACGACTTCACCACCAACATCGTCAATTTTGGCGGGCCCACCGCCACGGGCACGATCACCCTCAATCAGCGGGTGTACACCATCACCATCAACTGGAATGACTCGCGGGCCGCGAATGCCACCGGTACCACACGCAGCTTCGTTCTGACCAGTCGCGCCACGGTCGACCCGGTGGCCACGCCATGAAGCATGATCAGCGAGGGTTCGGCCTGATCGAAATGCTCATCGCGTTGGCGCTTGGGCTGATCATCGTATTGGGGGTGGTGCAGACGTTCCTGGCAGCCAAAAACACTTACGTCAGCCAGAACACCGCCGCTGCGATGCAGGAAGACGCGCGTTTTGTCCTGAGCAAGATGATCCAGGAACTGCGCATGGTCGGCATGTTTGGCTGCCTGGGCACGATTACTGACGCGAGTTCGGCAGGGGATTTCTACGCGGCGCAGGTTACGCCGATCAACTGGGACAACAGCAACCTCAAGCTGACCCTGGTCACCGCCGATGTTGGCGGCAGTGGCGGCACACCGACCTGGACGGTGCTCTCCGATTGCCGCAACAGCGCCACGGCTTATACCGGGTTGCGGGCGGCGGCGAGCGGGCAGATCGCCTTTCCGATCCGCCGCTTGATCTACAGCTTCAGCAACAACCAGATTCTCATGGGCAGCGGCAGCGGCACCCCGACCCAACAGGTGCTGGTGAATAACGTCAGTGCCTTTAATGTGACCTTCGGCCTGGCCGCGTCCGCCACTGACGTCGCGGCTTCCTCTTACAGCGCCAACCCCAGTGATCCGGCGCGTATCCGCAGTGTGCGCCTGAGCCTGACCCTCACCGACCCGAGCAATCGGGTGGCCAATCAAACCTTCAACGTGGTTGCCGCATTGCGCAACCGCTTGCAGTGAGGATCGGGCCGATGAAGACAAGCTTCAACCACCGGCAAACCCAGCGCGGAATGGCGCTGCTGGTCAGTCTGGTGTTCCTGTTGCTGTTGACCTTGATCGGGCTGTCCTCGATGCAGAGCGCCAACCTGCAGGAGAAAATGGCCGGCAGCGTCAGCCTGCGCAATCAGTCGTTCCAGACCGCCGAGGCCGCGTTGCGTATCGGCGAGAGTGCGGTGCAACTCGACAGCTACTCGCTGGCGGTGTGTGCCAATACCACGCAGTGTGCGCCGCCAGCAGAGTCCTCGGTGGTCAGTGCGGCGGGGCTCAATTCGACTTCCGGCGTAACGTGGATCGCAGCCGGTAACGGCTTTTATGGTGTACAGAACATCGGTACCACTCTGACGGCGGTCAACGTGCCGAGCAACACGTCGGCGACCCTGTATCGGGTCACTGCGGTCGGTATCGCTGGCACTTCGCGCAGTGTGGTGGAGAGTGTCTATGCGAAGTATTGAGCGCTGCCGGACACTGTTGAGCGGCATGCTGCTGGGCTTGTATCTGGCGGCGCCGGCGTATGCGTTCACGCCGTCCGACTCGCCACTCTTGAGCGCAGCGGCGGTGCCGCCCAACGTGATGTTGCTGATCGACGATTCCGGCAGCATGAACAGCATCATTTACGCGGCAGGATTCGACCCGAACGTCACGCGCACCCCGGCCCGGCAGTGCAATGCGTTCCTTGGCCTGTGTTCGGCATTGAATGCGCCAGCGATTACCGGCGATCCGGTGTTTTTATCGAACCTGCCGACATCCGGCTGTTCCGGCGGCGCCTTCGCCTTTTACAACAACAGCATTGCACCGCTGTGCCTGAAACTGCCTGATCCGGTGGGCGGCGGCAATACGCGCTACACGGGGGATTACATTGCTTATGTGGTCAGTCTGGCGATCAACAACGGCACCCGCGACTTCACCACCGGCGCGATTCCCAACGACTACCGGATCAACGTCGCGCGCAACGTGTCCACCGCCCTGGTCACCAGCAACCGTAACTTGCGCATGGGCCTGTCGACCTTCAACCCGGTCACCAACAACAATCCCGGGAATGGTGGCTACATTGCCCGCGCCATCAGCGACCTGTCTCCGGTGTCCGGCAGCGTGACCCAGGCGCAGGCCGACACCAACTACAATGCGCTGATTTCCTCGATCAACGCTTTAGGTGCCGTGGCCAACACGCCGCTGGCGGAAACCTACTACGAAATCACCCGCTACATGCGCGGCATGGCGCCGTACTACAACAGCACGCCGACGACTTACACCAGTCCAATCCAGTACCGCTGCCAGAAAAACTACGGCGTGGTCATCACCGACGGTTTGCCGACCTACGACCGCACCTTCCCGAGCAATGATCCGTTGGGCGGCAGTCGTCTGCCGAACTGGGACGGCATCAACAATGACGGCAACAACCCCAATGGCGATAACGAGGGTGACACGCTGTATCTGGATGACATTGCCAAGTTTGCGTTCGACATCGACATGCGTTCGACGGGGACAGACGCTGCCGGCAAAAGCTGGAACGCGGTGGATTTTCCCAAGCAGAACATGAATACCTATACCGTCGGTTTTACCGCCGACAACGACATGCTCTCGGACGCTGCCAGCTACGGGCAGGGCCGCTATTACCAGGCGACCGACAGCACCGGTCTCAACACCGCGTTGTCTTCGGCGTTGAGCGATATCACCTCCAAGGCCGGCTCCGGCGGCGCGGGAGTCACCAGCGGCACCACGCTGGCCAGTGGCACCAGTTATTTCCAGACCAGCTACGACCCCAAGGACTGGCGTGGCACGATCAAGTCATTCGGCTTCACTTCGGCGGGCGCGGTGAACACCTCGACGGCCCTGTGGACCACCGATACCACCATTGTCCCGGGCGCGACCGCACCGACCTATCAATCGTGGAACACCAGCAGCAACGCCGCCGTGACGCTGGCCTACGGCAACTTTTCCGCGGCCCAACAGACGGCGCTCAGCCAGAGCCTGCCCACCGGCATCAGCGGCAGCGATCTGGTGGAGTGGAGCAAGGGCACCAACAAGACCGGGCTAAAGGTGCGCAGCGTATTGCTCGGCGACATCATCAACTCGCCACTGGTGCTGGCTTCGCCCAGTGATAAAACCGCCTCCGACCTGTCGGGCGACACCACTTACACCACGTACCTGACCACCAAGGCAGCGAACATGAATTCGAGTCTGGTGGTGAACGCCAACGACGGCTTCGTCAACGTGATCAACTCGGCCAACGGCACTCGACGTTATGCCTACATGCCGTCCAGCGTGTTGCCATCCCTGCGGCTGATTGCCGATCCGGCGTACATCAATGGCGTCAGCCATAAATTTCTGGTGGACGGCCAGGTCGGTGTGTATGACGCGCAAATCAACAGCGCCTGGAAAACCCTGGCCATCGGCGGCACCGGTGCTGGCGGCAAGACTTTCTACGCGCTGCAACTGTTCGACGCGTCTGCGGGCAATGTGCTCAATGCCTTGTGGGAAGTCAGCGCACCCGCCACAGCGAACACAGCCAACGCATTTAATGATCTGGGTTATGCCTACGCGCGCCCGGAAGTGGCACGCTTGGCCGATGGTCGCTGGGCGGCGTTCATTGCCAATGGTTATGGCAGCCACTCCGGAGTGGCGGCTTTGTATGTGCTGGATGTGCGTGACGGTTCGTTGATCAAGAAGATCGTCATCGACAGCACCGAGACCACCAATGGTCTGTCGTCGGTCAAGCTCAAGGTCAATTCTTCGAACGTGGTGCAGGCCGCCTACGGCGGTGATTTGAAAGGGCGCCTGTGGAAATTCGATCTGAGCGCGACGTCGACCGACAGCTGGGGCGTGGCGTTTTCCGGCAAACCACTGTTCACCACGGCGGGCGGGGCGACTCAGCCGATCACCGCGCAGCCGTTGCTGGCGGACAATTCGCTGGGGGGCAAACAGATCTTCGTCGGCACCGGCAAATTCAACGAGACCGCCGACAAGACCAACAAGGATTTGCAGGCGTTCTACTCGGTGTGGGATGCCGACGGCGGTTCCGGACAGTTGACGGTCAGCAGCCTGCAGGCGCAGGCGGTGACCGGCGTGTTCTCCGGCAGCACCGGACAGTTCATCACCACCAGCCAGAACGACACGACCTATCCGGGGGAGAAGGGCTGGTATCTGCCTTTGGTGTACAACAATGTGCTGACTGGCGAGCGGGTGATCAATCAGGCCAGTCTGGTGCTCGGACGCATCGTGTTTACCACCGCCAGTGTCGACACCACGGACCCTTGTGCCAGTTTCGGTACCGGCAAACTGGTCGAACTCGATGCGTTCAGCGGTAAGATGCTCAACTACGCGGTGCTCGACACCAATTCCGATGGCGTGGTCGACAGCAACGACACGATTTCCAGTGGCGTGGTTTTCACCGGCGGGATTCCGACCCTGAACGCCATCGTCAACGGCGGGACTCGCAAGCTCGTCAACGATTCCAGTGGCACCGTGACCACGCTGGTGGAAAAATCCGGTGGCGGCAGCCGTCGTATCATGTGGCGACAAATACAGTAAGTGAGAGTTTGAGGCATGCGCAGATTCAACCGGGGCTTCACCCTGATCGAAATCATGATCGTGATTGCGATCATCGGGATCATCATCACCATCGCCGCACCGAGCTACACCGAGTACCTGAAAAAGGGCCGGCGCGCCGAAGTGGTGTCGCTGCTTTCGGAACAGGCGCAGATCCTCGAGCGCTTCTACACCAAAAACAACGTCTACACCGGCATCACCGGTCTGAGCACGGGCAATGATTTTTACACCATCACCCCGACGATCGCTGACCAGACCTTCCTGCTGACCGCCACCCGCAAGGCCGGTACGACCATGGCGACCGACAAGTGCGGTGATTTCACCCTGACCAACACCGGCGTCAGAAGCATGAACAACGCTACCACCGGGCTGACCACCAAGGATTGCTGGGGCCGCTGAGGTAACTTCTTACGGGCGCCTCTTTGCGCCCGCTGTCTTTATTACGGTTGGATCAAACATGACCAGGCAACAGCAAGTGGTGATTGTCGGTGGCGGGGTGATTGGCCTGCTGACCGCCTACAACCTCGCCTCCGAAGTGCGCAGCGTGGTGCTGCTGGATCGCTCGAACGTCGGCCAGGAATCGTCCTGGGCCGGTGGCGGCATCGTTTCGCCGCTGTACCCGTGGCGCTACAGCCCGGCCGTCACCGCGCTGGCGCATTGGTCGCAGGATTTTTATCCACAGCTGGGCGAGCGGCTGTTTGCCGATACCGGAGTTGATCCCGAAGTGCACACCACCGGCCTGTACTGGCTGGATCTGGAAGATGAAACCGAAGCACTGGCCTGGGCTGAGCGGGAAGACCGTCCGCTGCGGGCTGTGGATATCTCGGCGGTGCACGACGCGGTGCCGGTGCTGGGGGGCGGGTTCGCCCGGGCGATCTACATGGCCGATGTGGCCAACGTCAGAAACCCACGGCTGGTGAAGTCGCTGAAAGCGGCGTTGCTGGCGCTGCCGAACGTGACGATTCACGAACAATGCGAAGTCAGCGGGTTTGTTCGCGAAGGCGAGCGAGTGATTGGCGTCGAGACGTCCAAGGGCCTGATCCGCGGCGAGCAGATCGTGCTGACGGCCGGGGCATGGAGCGGTGATCTGCTCAAGACATTGGATCTGACGCTGCCGGTGGAGCCGGTCAAGGGCCAGATGATTCTCTACAAGTGTGCAGCGGATTTCCTGCCGAGCATGGTGCTGGCCAAGGGACGTTATGCGATTCCACGTCGCGACGGGCACATTCTGATCGGCAGTACGCTGGAGCACGAAGGCTTCGACAAGACCCCGACCAAGGTCGCGCTGGAGAGCCTCAAGGCTTCGGCAGTCGAATTGCTGCCGGCGCTGGCGGAGGCCGAAGTGGTGGGGCATTGGGCCGGTTTGCGCCCGGGTTCGCCGGAGGGGATTCCGTATATCGGCCGGGTACCGGGGTTTGAGGGTTTGTGGCTGAACTGTGGGCATTACCGCAACGGCCTGGTGCTGGCGCCGGCGTCTTGTCAGTTGTTTGCCGATGTGATGCTCGGGCGTACGCCGATTATCGATCCGGCGCCGTATGCGCCTGAAGGTCGTATTTAAGGCAAAAGCAAAAGATCGCAGCCTGCGGCAGCTCCTGCATTGGAATGCATTTCCTGTAGGAGCTGCCGCAGGCTGCGATCTTTTAACGAATCAATCCAGACCGAGTTTCTTCAGCCGATAGCGCATCGAGCGAAATGACAGACTCAAGCGCTGCGCCGCTGCCGTGCGATTCCAGCGGGTTTCCTCCAGCGCCTGCAGGATCAGCTTGCGCTCGACGTTCTCCAGATAATCCTCAAGGTTGTCGATCCGGGTAAGATCGGCGATGCCGCCCTCAACCGCGCAATTACCTTCGCTGAGCCGTAAGTCTGCCGCCTCGATCAACTGGTTTTCACACAGCGTGTGCGCCCGTTCGAGGACGTTTTCCAGCTCTCGCACATTCCCCGGGAAGCGGTAGCTCTTCAGCGCCTCAAGCGCCTGAGGGTGCAGGCGGGCCGCCGCTCGTCCGCTGCCTGCCGCCAGACGCTGGAGCATGTGCGCAGCCAATACCTGAATGTCATCGCGCCGTTCGCGCAGGGACGGCACACGCAGTTCGATCACGTTCAAGCGGTAATACAGGTCCTGGCGAAAGCGCCCGGCGGCGACCTCGGCCTCGAGATCCTTATGGGTAGCACAGAGAATGCGCACATCGACCACCGCTTCCTGCTGGCCGCCGACACTGCGCACGGCTTTCTCTTGAATCGCCCGCAGCAGTTTGACCTGCATCGCCAGCGGCAGGTCCGCCACCTCGTCGAGAAACAGGGTGCCGCCGTGCGCGGCCTGGAACAGCCCGGGCTTGTCCTCGACCGCGCCGGTAAAGCTGCCCTTGCGATGGCCGAAAAACTCGCTTTCCATCAGCTCGGACGGAATCGCCCCGCAATTGACCGGCACAAACGGCTTGCTGGCGCGCGGTCCCTGTTCGTGGATCAGCCGTGCGACCAGTTCTTTGCCGCTGCCCGATTCTCCGCTGATGTAGACCGGCGCCTGACTGCGCGCCAGCTTGTCGATCTGTTTGCGCAGATCGCGCATGGGCAGCGAGTCGCCGAGCAGGCGTCGGTCTATCGACGTGCCGGCGCCGCCCACCGCCGGCATGCGCAACGCGGTACTGACCAGTTCACGCAAGCGCGTCAGATCAACTGGCTTGGTGAGGAAGTCGAAGGCGCCAGCCTTCAATGCGTTGATCGCGGTTTCCAGACTGCCATAGGCGGTGATCATCGCCACTGGCAGTTGTGGATGACGTTGCTGAATGTGCTGCACCAGGTCCAGCCCACTGCCGTCGGGCAGGCGCATGTCGGTCAGGCACAGGTCGAACGCATTGCGTTGTAACAGCGCCTGGGCTTCGCCGAGGTTGCGAGCACTGAAGGTGTCGAGTTTCATCCGTCCCAGGGTGATTTCCAGGAGTTCGCGGATATCCGGCTCGTCGTCGACGATGAGGATTTTTTGCCGTGGGCTCGTGTTCAACTTTGTTTCCGTCCGTGAGCAAAGGTGATGCGAAAGCAGCCGCCGCCTTGGCGTGGTTTGAAGTCTAGGCGCGCCTGGTTGCTTTCGCACAGCTCACGGGACAGATAAAGCCCAAGGCCGGTGCCCTGGCTGCTGGTGGTGAAGAAGGGTTCGAACAGATGCGGTTGTTGATCCAGCGGTACACCGGGGCCATTGTCCTGGACTTCAAGCACCGCCAGCTGGCTCTCGGGGTCGATGAACAGCGCCAGCCAGACCTCGGCCTGCTCGTGCAGCAGGGCGCTGTGGCGCCAGCCGTTACGTAACAGATTGTCGAGAATCTGCGTGAGCTGATCCGGATCCATCAACGTGATGAAGTCCCCGGAATTGATCCGCAAATGAATCGACTGCCGCTCGCTCGCCTGTTCGCGGCTCTCGGCAACGAAGTGCTCCAGCCATGGCTTGAGATCCAGGCGCTGAGGGGCGCTCTGCTGGCGGCGCGACAGTTGCAGGACGTTTTCGATGACTCGGTTCATGCGCTGGGAGTGGTCTTGAATGATCTGCGTCAGACGCCGATCCGCACCATCGAGTTCCTCGGACTCGCCCAGCAGCTGCGCGGCGTGACTGATGGCGCCCAGTGGATTGCGGATTTCATGGGAGATGCCGGCGGTCAGGCGCCCGAGCGCGGCGAGCTTGAGTTGCTGGGCCTGCTGCGCGACTTGCGCCAGATCTTCGAGGAACACCAGGGTTTGCTGGTTGGGGCTCTGATCGAGGGCGATGAAGTTCGGTTGCAGTTCCAGGCCATTGCCGGGAATCTTCAGGCTCTGCGGGCGCAGGGTCGGGTTGCTCAGCCACAGTTGCAGGCGCTCGACCAATGCTGGCGAATAGTCGCTGATCAAATGGCCTTCAAGATGCGACTGGGCCAGCAGGGTCTTCGCACTGTGGTTGGCCAGCTGTACCCGACGCTGCTCGTCGAGCACCAGGATGCCGGTGCGCATGCGTTGCAGAATCAGAGCGTTGAGGGCTTCAAGGCTGGTGACTTCGCTGGCGCGCTGTTCGGCGAGATTTTCGCTGACTTCCAGGCGCCGGATCAAACCCTGGACCAGCAGCGATGCGGCAAAGCACAAGGCGCCCAGGGTTCCGGCTTGCAGATAGTCATTGGCGCTCAGGGGATGGCTCAGGCTCAGCAGGAAGCTTGAGCCGACAATGCCAAGTGCGCCGATGGCGGCAATCAGCAGGCCAATGCGCCGGCGCAGCAAGGTGTTGCTGATCGCCACCGAGACAATCAGCAGGTTGCCGATCGCGCTGGCCACCCCGCCCGCCGCGTAGAACAAACCGCACAGCAGCAGCACATCCACCAGCGCCAGACTGAACAGCTGCGAGGGCCGCCGGGTATTTTCCAGAAACACCACCAGCAGGATGTTCAGCACCAGATACAACCAGCTGCCACTGCGCAGCAGATCGTCGTCGGCCGACGTCAGCAGGCGATTGTCCATATTGCTGGAGATCAGCAGCACCAGCGTGATGCCGACGCTCAAACGGTAAAGATGATAAAGGCGCAGCAGGCGCTGCGCCTGTTTACGGTCGGCGTTGGCGGCCTCAGCGATCACTGGCGCCCGGGCCTTGCTCAAGATGAGCCTGGCTGCAATACCATTGTTGCTGAAGGTTCAGCGCACGGTCGCGGGGCAGATGCACGCCGCAGTGGGCGCAGCGCACCATCGGTGCGGCGTCTTGCTCGCGGGGCGATTGAGCAGACGAGGCGGGCGCCTTGAATTTGCGCCACAGCCATACCGCGGCGAAAATCAGGACAATCCAGAACAGTAAACGAAGCATGATGGGCGGCTTTTCGGCTAATGATTCGGCAGTTTAGCCAAGGAGCCGGCAAGCGCACAGACTATTAACGCGCCGCCACAAAAAAGGGAGATCCGCAGATCTCCCTTTTTATGTACCCGATGTGATCAGTCGAACACGCCGAAGGTCATGTAGCTGAACCACGAACGATCTTCGTTGTTGCCTTCGGCTTCATGACGCTCTTCCTCGATCACGTCGCCGTTTTCGTCTTTAGGCTTGAGCTCGTTCGGGATCGCGTCTTTCGCGTCCTGGAACTGCTTCTGCACGTCCTGGTTGGCGCGGGTTTCTCCCGGCGGCAGCGGTGGACGCGACTCGATCAGGCCAAGAGTGGCCTTGCTCAGCCACGAACGGTTGTCGGCTTCGGCAACCGAAGGCACGAACTGACCGTCCTGCAGGCTTGGGTGATTCGGGTAGTTGAGTTTCAGGGTTTCCAGACTGGTAGCGGCCAGTTCGTCCAGGTGCAGACGCTGGTAAGCCTCGGTCATCACCGCCAGGCCGTCGCCGACCGATGGGGTTTCCTGGAAGTTTTCCACTACATAACGGCCACGGTTGGCGGCGGCGACGTAGGCCTGACGGGTCAGGTAGTAGTCGGCTACGTGGATTTCGTAGGCGGCCAGCAGGTTGCGCAGGTAGATCATGCGCTGCTTGGCGTCCGGTGCGTAGCGGCTGTTCGGGTAGCGGCTGGTCAGTTGGGCGAACTCGTTGTACGAGTCGCGGGCAGCGCCCGGGTCACGCTTGGTCATGTCCAGCGGCAGGAAGCGCGCCAGCAGGCCGACGTCCTGGTCGAACGAGGTCAGCCCCTTGAGGTAATAGGCATAGTCCACGTTCGGGTGCTGTGGGTGCAAACGGATAAAACGTTCGGCGGCGGACTTGGCAGCTTCCGGCTCGGCGTTTTTATAGTTGGCATAAATCAGTTCAAGCTGTGCCTGATCCGCGTAGCGACCGAACGGATACCGCGACTCCAGAGCCTTCAGCTTGGCCGTGGCGCTGGTGTAGCTGTTGTTGTCCAGGTCGGTCTGAGCCTGCTGGTACAGCTCGGCTTCGCTCAGGTTTTCGTCGACGACTTCCTTCGATGAGCAAGCAGCGGTCAATGCGAGGATGGCGATCAGCAGCAGGTGTTTCACTTGCATGGCGGCTTGCGTCCCTATGACGGCCGCTGTCTTGGGCGGGGCCGTCCTGTTATGATGAGCGCCCCGTTGAAAAGCCTCGGGGCAAAAGACGCCGTATTTAACCACAAGCGCGCAGCCGAAACCAAAGGCTGTGCCGACGCCCAGTCAGAGCATGTCCGATAAAATTGAACTTCGCGCAGAGGTGCCGTCCGATTTGGGCGGCCAACGCCTCGATCAAGTCGCCGCCCAACTCTTCGCTGAGCACTCACGCTCGCGCCTTTCCGCCTGGATCAAAGAAGGTCGCCTGACTGTGGACGGGGCGGTCATCCGCCCGCGCGACATCGTGCATGGCGGTGCCGTCCTTGAGCTGACTGCCGAGCAGGAAGCCCAGGGCGAGTGGATCGCCCAGGACATCGAGCTCGACATCGTCTATGAAGACGACGACATCCTGGTGATCAACAAGCCTGCGGGCCTGGTGGTGCACCCGGCTGCCGGCCACGCTGATGGCACCTTGCTCAATGCCTTGCTGCACCACGTGCCGGACATCATCAATGTCCCGCGCGCCGGTATCGTGCATCGCCTGGACAAGGACACCACCGGTCTGATGGTGGTGGCCAAGACCATCCAGGCGCAGACCAAGCTTGTTGCCCAGCTGCAAAGCCGCAGTGTCAGCCGGATCTACGAGTGCATCGTGATCGGTGTGGTGACCGCCGGGGGCAAGATCAACGCGCCGATCGGTCGCCATGGTCAGCAGCGCCAGCGCATGGCCGTGATGGAAGGCGGCAAGCCGGCCGTCAGTCACTACCGCGTGCTGGAGCGTTTCCGGTCCCACACTCACGTGCGGGTCAAGCTGGAAACCGGCCGGACCCACCAGATCCGTGTGCACATGGCGCACATCAACTTCCCGTTGGTCGGCGACCCGGCGTACGGTGGTCGTTTCCGCATTCCGCCTGCTGCGAACCCGACCATGGTCGAGTCGCTCAAGCACTTCCCGCGTCAGGCGCTGCACGCGCGCTTCCTTGAGCTGGATCATCCGACCACCGGTGAGCGCATGAGCTGGGAATCGCCGCTGCCGGAAGATTTCGTCTGGCTGCTGACCTTGCTCAAGCAGGATCGCGAGGCCTTCGTCGGATGAACTGGCTGACGCCGGACTGGCCTGCGCCGGCCAGCGTCAGGGCCTGTGTCACCACCCGCGAGGGAGGTGTCAGCGAGGCGCCGTTCGACAGCCTCAATCTGGGCGATCATGTCGATGATCGCCCGGACGCAGTCGCCGAGAATCGTCGGCGTCTGACCGAACATTTCTCTATAAAGCCTGCCTGGTTGCAGCAAGTGCACGGCATTGTCGTGGCGCATGCTGATCCGGGCGTGGTGGCCACCGCCGATGCCAGTTGGACGGCAACTCCCGGGATTGCCTGCACGGCGATGACTGCCGATTGCCTGCCGGCATTGTTCTGCAACCGGGCCGGTACTCGCGTCGCGGCGGCCCATGCCGGTTGGCGCGGGTTGGCGGCGGGCGTACTGGAAGCCACCCTCGATCATCTCGACACCGCTGCGGCGGACGTGCTGGTCTGGCTCGGCCCGGCCATCGGCCCGAAAGCCTTTGAAGTCGGCCCGGAAGTACGCGAAGTCTTCGTCAAGCAACTGCCGGAAGCGGCAGCCGCCTTCGTGCCAAGCCACAATGCTGGCAAGTTCATGGCTGACATCTATCTGCTGGCGCGTCTGCGTCTGGCGGCCAAAGGTGTCACGGCGGTTTATGGTGGCGGTTTCTGCACGGTGACCGATCCGCGCTTCTTTTCTTACCGCCGTGCGTCGCGCACGGGGCGCTTTGCTTCCCTTGTCTGGCTCACCCGCTAAGCTTGTCTGATCTACATCAATCTCCCGACGCTTGAATCTCCCAGAATCGACCGCATCTACAGTGGTATCTGGCAGGTTTCTTTATTCAGGATGGTTTTTAGGTCCGACCTGCTCAAAAGGAAGGTGACCCCATGCGTATAGACCGTTTAACCAGCAAATTACAGTTGGCGTTGTCCGACGCCCAATCCCTGGCCGTTGGCCACGATCATCCGGCCATCGAGCCGGCGCACTTGATGCAAGCCATGCTTGAACAGCAGGGTGGTTCGATCAAACCTCTGCTCATGCAAGTGGGCTTCGACGTCAACAGCCTGCGCAAAGAGCTGACCAAAGAGCTCGATCAATTACCGAAAATCCAGAACCCGACCGGCGACGTCAACATGTCGCAGGATCTGGCGCGTCTGCTCAATCAGGCTGATCGTCTGGCCCAGCAGAAGGGCGACCAGTTCATTTCCAGCGAACTGGTGCTGCTCGCCGCGATGGACGAGAACAGCAAACTGGGCAAACTGCTGCTCGGCCAGGGCGTGAGCAAGAAAGCCCTGGAAAACGCGATCAACAACCTGCGCGGTGGTGAGGCGGTGAATGACGCCAACCATGAAGAGTCGCGTCAGGCACTGGACAAGTACACCGTCGACCTGACCAAGCGCGCCGAAGACGGCAAGCTCGATCCGGTGATCGGCCGTGACGACGAAATCCGCCGCACCATTCAGGTGCTGCAACGTCGCACCAAGAACAACCCGGTGCTGATCGGTGAGCCTGGTGTGGGTAAGACCGCGATTGCCGAAGGTCTGGCCCAGCGCATCATCAACGGCGAAGTGCCGGACGGCCTCAAGGGCAAACGCCTGTTGTCGCTGGACATGGGCGCGCTGATTGCCGGTGCCAAGTATCGCGGTGAGTTCGAAGAACGCCTCAAAGCGCTGCTCAACGAACTGTCGAAGCAGGAAGGGCAGATCATTCTGTTCATCGACGAGCTTCACACCATGGTCGGCGCCGGTAAGGGCGAAGGCTCGATGGATGCCGGCAACATGCTCAAACCGGCACTGGCGCGCGGTGAGCTGCACTGCGTCGGCGCAACCACGCTCAACGAGTACCGCCAATATATAGAGAAGGATGCGGCGCTTGAGCGGCGTTTCCAGAAAGTGCTGGTGGACGAGCCGAGCGAAGAAGACACCATCGCGATCCTGCGTGGCCTCAAGGAGCGTTATGAGGTTCACCATAAGGTGGCGATCACTGACGGTGCGATCATCGCGGCCGCCAAGCTCAGCCATCGCTACATCACTGATCGACAGTTGCCGGACAAGGCCATCGACCTGATCGACGAGGCCGCCAGCCGCATCCGCATGGAGATCGACTCCAAGCCGGAAGTGCTCGATCGTCTGGAGCGTCGGTTGATTCAGCTCAAGGTTGAATCCCAGGCACTGAAGAAAGAAAGCGATGAAGCGGCGATGAAGCGCCTGGAAAAACTCCAGGAAGAAATTGTCCGCCTCGAACGTGAGTACTCGGATCTGGAAGAAATCTGGAACTCGGAAAAAGCCGAGGTACAGGGTTCGGCGCAGATTCAGCAAAAGATCGAGCAATCGCGTCAGGAACTGGAAGCCGCGCGCCGTAAAGGCGACCTTAACCGCATGGCCGAATTGCAGTACGGGGTGATCCCGGATCTGGAACGCAGCCTGCAAATGGTCGACCAACACGGCAAGAGCGAAAACCAGTTGCTGCGCAGCAAGGTGACCGAAGAGGAAATCGCCGAAGTCGTTTCGAAGTGGACCGGTATTCCGGTGTCGAAAATGCTCGAAGGCGAGCGCGACAAGCTGATGAAGATGGAAAGCCTGTTGCACCAGCGCGTGATCGGTCAGGACGAAGCGGTGGTCGCGGTGGCCAACGCCGTACGGCGCTCGCGTGCCGGGCTGGCGGATCCGAATCGTCCGAGCGGTTCGTTCATGTTCCTCGGCCCGACCGGGGTCGGTAAAACCGAGCTGTGCAAGGCGCTGGCCGAATTCCTCTTCGACACGGAAGAGGCAATGGTGCGGATCGACATGTCCGAGTTCATGGAGAAACATTCCGTGGCGCGGCTGATCGGGGCGCCACCGGGCTATGTTGGCTATGAGGAGGGCGGTTACCTGACCGAAGCGGTACGCCGCAAACCTTACTCGGTGATCCTGCTGGATGAGGTCGAGAAGGCGCACCCGGACGTGTTCAACATCCTGCTGCAAGTGCTGGAGGATGGACGCCTGACCGACAGCCACGGACGTACGGTGGATTTCCGTAATACCGTGATTGTCATGACCTCGAACCTCGGCTCGTCGCAGATCCAGGAACTGGTCGGTGACCGTGAGGCGCAGCGTGCAGCGGTGATGGACGCGCTGACCAGTCACTTCCGTCCCGAGTTCATCAACCGGGTCGACGAAGTCGTGATCTTCGAGCCATTGGCGCGGGATCAGATCGCGGGCATTACCGAGATCCAGCTGGGCCGTCTGCGCAGTCGTCTGGCCGAGCGCGAGCTAAAGCTGGAACTGAGCCCGGAAGCGATGGACAAGCTGATTGCCGTGGGTTACGACCCGGTGTATGGCGCACGTCCGCTCAAACGTGCAATCCAGCGCTGGATCGAAAACCCGTTGGCGCAGTTGATCCTGTCGGGGCATTTCCTGCCGGGCGACACGGCAACCGGCAAGGTCGTGAGCGACGAAATCGTTTTCGACTGAGCGGTAAAGCCAATGAAATAAGGAAGGCCTCGCTTTGCGAGGCCTTTTTTTCGTTAGGCTGTTGAACTCTAAGGAAAAGGCTTGTAAAGTGCGCCCCGCAGTCAGTCACCCGCAGCATCTCAGCTCACTGAGCTGAAATCTGAAATAAGTTGCAAATCATTAACTTGAAAGCGATTTAGGGGGTTGACAGAGGTGTTCTAGGTTGTAGAATAGCGCGCCTCAGACACACGAACGCAGCGATGCGAACGGCGTCTAGGAGCTGTAAGTTTCACCGTTGTAAATTGAAATATGTAGTTCCGTGATAGCTCAGTCGGTAGAGCAAATGACTGTTAATCATTGGGTCCCAGGTTCGAGTCCTGGTCACGGAGCCAATTTCAAACCGGGGTATAGCGCAGTCCGGTAGCGCGCCTGCTTTGGGAGCAGGATGTCAGGAGTTCGAATCCCCTTACCCCGACCATTTTTGGGTCGTTAGCTCAGTTGGTAGAGCAGTTGGCTTTTAACCAATTGGTCGTAGGTTCGAATCCCACACGACCCACCATTTTTGAAACCAGGTAACACTGGGATCGAATCTTAAGATCAGAGGCCAAAAGCGCTGATCGAAGAAGGCGATCTTTGAAAGGTCGCCTTTTTTTTACCGGGGTATAGCGCAGTCCGGTAGCGCGCCTGCTTTGGGAGCAGGATGTCAGGAGTTCGAATCCCCTTACCCCGACCATATTAAAAATCCTCGTATCGAAAGATACGGGGATTTTTTTTGTCCTCGCGCCAGACAATTCCTTTCAAGTCATCGTACAACTTGCCGATAGCCCGCTAACGAGAGGGGCTGCCACTGTTCGCCCCTTCAATCTGGCCAATACAAGAATAAGGGCGTTCGTCATGTTGCTTCGTCAGTTGAATATTGCTCCACGTGCCGCGCTGGGTTTTGCCCTGATCGCGGTCCTGGTGGCGTTGCTCGGCGTATTTGCCTTGGGGCAGATGTCGAGCATCCGTGACAGTGAGGTCGCGGTCGAGAGCCGCTGGCTGCCGAGCATTCGCGGCGGTGACGAAATTCGCGAGCTGATGTTGCGGATTCGTACGATTTCCCTGCGCATGGCCCTTGATCAGGATCCGCAGAACATCGCGACTTACCGCAGCCAGATGGATACCCGCGACAAGGAGCTGAGCGAGAAGATCGCCGCCTACGACAAACTGGTCACCACGGCGGAAGGCCAGCAGCTTTATGACCAGTTCAAAAAGACCTTCGCTGCCTATCGCACCGGCATCGCGCAATCCTTCACCTTGGCCGATCAAGGCCAGCGTGACGAACTGACCAAATTGTTGCTGGTTGATATGAAAACCGTGGTCGACGGCTCCGGCAAGCAGCTCAATGACCTGGCGGATCTGTTCGCCAAACAGGTTGCTGCGGAGAGCCAGAAATCCGCTGACCACTACCAGACCTCGCGCACCATCGTCAGCCTGTTCATAGCGCTGGCGGCGCTGGCCACGGTGGCGCTGGCGATGTTGCTCACCCGCAGCATCGTCCGTCCGCTGAGCAGCGCCGTCAGCGCTGCCGAAAGCGTGGCCCGGGGCAACCTGACCCGGCCGATCGAAACCCACGGTAACGATGAAGTCAGCCGATTGCTCAAGGCGCTCGCGACCATGCAGCAAAACCTGCGGGAAACGCTGCAAGGCATCAGCGGTTCGGCCACGCAACTGGCGAGCGCTGCTGATGAACTCAACGCGGTGACGCTCGACAGCACACACGGCTTGCAGCAGCAGAACAACGAAATCGAACAGGCAGCGACGGCGGTCAATGAAATGACCACAGCCGTTGAAGAAGTCGCTCGCAATGCCGTGTCGACATCCGATGCCACCCGCCAATCCAGTGAGTCGGCGCAACTGGGGCAGGCGCGGGTCAGTGATACCGCATCGGCCATCAATGCGCTGGCCAGCGACGTGCAGCACACTGGCGAGTTGGTGCAATCGCTGGCCAACCAGTCACAGGACATCGGCAAAGTGCTGGATGTGATCCGTGCCATTGCCGAGCAGACCAACCTGCTTGCGCTCAACGCCGCCATCGAGGCGGCCCGCGCAGGGGAAAGTGGGCGAGGTTTTGCGGTGGTCGCCGACGAAGTGCGGGCGCTGGCCTATCGCACCCAGCAATCGACGCAGGAGATCGAGCAGATGGTGCAGGGCATGCGCAGTGGTTCAAGCCTGGCGCTGGATTCGATGCAGGCCAGCGCTGCACGGGCCACGACCACACTGGCGTTGGCCGAGCGCGCCGGGGAGGCGCTGGAAACCATCACCGCTTCGGTGCATGAGATCCATGAGCGTAATCTGGTGATCGCCAGTGCCGCCGAAGAGCAGGCGCAAGTCGCGCGGGAAGTGGATCGTAATCTGGTGAACATTCGCGACCTGTCGGTCCGTTCGGCGACGGGTGCCGATCAGACCCGTGCGTCGAGCCACGAACTGTCGCAACTGGCCAACGCGCTGCAAGGCATGGTGCGCCGCTTCCAGCTCTGATGAGCGGTGATCGATTGCAGGAATGAGCCTGCTGATTTTGTGAGCTGCACGAAACAATGTGGGAGCGTGGCTTGCCCGCGATAGCGGCGGATCAGTCGACATCATCGCCGACTGACTGACCGCTATCGCTGGCAAGCCAGCTCCCACACGTTTTGGTTCTAGTGCAGCTTCAGGCGTGGCTCGGTACCGCGACCGATCTTGCTGCCCAGCATCAGCATCGCCGTGCGGAACGGTCCGTACAGCGCCATCTGGTGCATGCGGTACAGCGACACGTAGAACATCCGCGCCAGCCAGCCTTCGAGCATCACGCTGCCGGTCAGGTTGCCCATCAAGTTACCCACAGCGGAAAAACGCGACAGCGAGATCAGCGAGCCGTAGTCGGTGTACTTGTACTCCGGCAGGGTTTTGCCCTCGATACGCAGCTTCAGCGACTTGGCCAGCAACGATGCCTGTTGGTGTGCGGCTTGTGCACGCGGCGGCACGTTGCGATCCGAACCCGGTTGCGGGCACGCGGCACAGTCACCGAAGGCGAAAATGTTTTCGTCGCGGGTGGTCTGCAACGTCGGCAGCACTTGCAGCTGATTGATGCGGTTGGTTTCCAGACCGTCGATGTCTTTGAGGAAACCCGGTGCGCGGATCCCGGCGGCCCAGACTTTCAGGCTGGCCTTGATCACGTTGCCATCGGCGGTGATCAGGCTGTCGGCGGTCACTTCGCTGACCGCCGCATTGGTCATGACATTGACCCCGAGTTTCTCCAGGGTCTTGTGCACCGGGCCGCTGATGCGTTCCGGCAGGGCTGGCAGCACTCGCGGGCCGGCTTCGATCAGGGTGATGTGCATGTTCTCCGGTTTGATCCGGTCCAGACCATAAGCCGCCAGTTCATGCGCCGCGTTGTGCAGTTCTGCCGCCAGCTCGACACCCGTGGCGCCGGCACCGACGATGGCCACGCTGATCTGCTCGACCACATCGGTCTGTCCGGCGTGCGCGCGCAGATAGTGGTTGAGCAACTGCTGGTGGAAACGCTCGGCCTGTTTGCGGGTGTCGAGGAACAGGCAGTGCTGCGCCGCGCCCTGGGTGCCGAAATCGTTGGTGGTGCTGCCGACGCTGATCACCAGCGAGTCGTAAGGCACTTCACGCGCCGGTACCAGTTCCACGCCGTTCTCGTCGTAGGTGGCGGCCAGCTGGATTTTCTTCTGCGCCCGATCAAGCCCGCTCATGCGCCCCAGCTGGAACTCGAAGTGGTTCCATTTCGCCTGGGCAACATAGTTGAGTTCGTCTTCGGAAGAGTTCAGCGATCCGGCGGCCACTTCGTGCAGCAGGGGTTTCCAGATGTGCGTCAGGTTCGCGTCGACCAGCATCACGCTGGCCGTGCCGCGCTTGCCCAGAGTCTTACCCAGACGGGTAGCCAGCTCCAGACCGCCGGCGCCGCCGCCGACAATGACAATACGATGGGACATAGGGATAACTCGCAAGGTTTTTAAAGGAAATCGGTGCGGTTACCCGAGCGAGCGCCAGGCAGCTCATAGCGTCAGGTAACTGATAAGTCGGCTCAGCAAGCCCAGACCAATGGTCACTGCCAGCACCAGCACCAGGAGCATCCACGGCCGGAAAGGCCGGCGCTCGACACGGTGTTGGGACAACTGCAGATACTCTTCGACATGCTTCTGGTCTTCGGGGTTCAGGCGGCTGGTCATAAAGGCCTCGTCAGGTAGACGTTGCTGAAGGTGGAGACGCTACAGCGGTTTTTATCCCGGGTTGAACGCAGCATAGCCACTGGCCGGAACCGGTTCGACCGAAACACCGTCGTCGAGGCGGATGATCCCGCTTTGTAACACCCGGGCGGTAATTCCGCCATGCCCGCGCACCGCTTGAAAGGTGCCGGGGCCGAGGTTGTTTTGCAGGCGCGCGCAGGGCTGACACCAGCCAGTGGTCTCGAATATTGCCTGACCGATGCGAAAGCGCCGACCCTTGAGACTAAACAGATTGATACCGCTGATGACCAGATTGCGCCGCAGGTCTTCAGGCTTGACCGGATGATCCTGTGACCGGCCCATCAACGCGCTGATCACGGCCAAGTGTTCGAACTGGATCAACGTCACCTGCCGCGCGTTGCGTACTCCCGGGCGGGCGTGATCGCCAGTCAGTCCGGCCTCCAGTCGTGCTTCCACCGCGTCGAGTTCGATCATTGGCCCGCGAGACTCGGGGCGCACGCCGATCCAGCGCACGCGCCCGGTCTGCGGGACGTCGGCAATCAACTGCTGCAGCGGCGTCACAGGCTGATCCCGACATCGAAGACGATGCTGCGACCGAGGTTGCTGCGCAGGAAATCCGGTGCATCAGGATGCGCGAACAGCACCCGGGCAAAAGTCGGCCCGACCAGCGACAGCGAGCGCCAGCCCTGACGCAGATACTCGGTGGGCGGTGGAAAGTGGCTGTTGAGGTCCAGCACTTCGCGCTTGAGGCTGGCGAAGGCGATGATGTCCAGTTCGCCCAGATCCATGCCGCGTTCCTTGTAGTTGTGCGCTTTTTTGCGCAAGGTCGGCGCCAGCCGCAGCAAGAATTCATTGGCCGGGATCCGCCGTGGCTTGGCTTCACGGCGCACCAGTTGGCTGAGGGAAAATGCACTGCGGCGGCGTTGCAGTTCGTCGCGCCATTCGTCGTTGAGCCGGCGGCCTTCGTCGAGTACGAAAAACACTTCGAAATTGGCATCGCGAAACAGCACGTCCGGCGGCTCGCCAGCAGGGGCAAACTCATCGGCGCGGTAGGGAATGTTCAAGCCTTGCAGCAGGCGCTGGCAGACCCAACGCTCACGCTCCCATTTGCGGGCATTGGACAGGAACGCGTTGGCTTGCTCGGCCGCGATGGTCAGCAGGCGTAAATAATCTGAGTCATCCATAAGCCCAAGCTTAGCGTTCAATTGCGACAAGCTGAAAGCACCACGCGGCAATGTGTGTCAGTGGGCGGTTGCAATGGGCGGTGTAGACTGAGGAAAACCGTCCATTAATGCCAAATCGAGGGGATGAACGTGAAATTTCGCTGGCTGCTGGTGTTGGCTGTGATTCCGCTGTGGGCCCAGGCGCTTGAAATCGGTGAGCGGCTGGCGCCCTGGACGTTGCTGGATCAATACGATCAGCCGTTCACCCTCGATAACCGCACCACGACGCTGCTGGTGGCGCGCGACATGGACGGCGCCAAGCTGATCAAGCAGGCGTTGAAAGACCAGCCAGAGGGCTATCTGGAGGCGCGCCACGCCGTGTTCGTCGCTGACATCCAGCGCATGCCGGCGCTGATCGCGAAGATGTTCGCGGTTCCGGCGATGCGTGACTACAGCTATCGGGTCATGCTTGATCGTGAAGGCAGGGTGGCGTCGCGTTATCCCGGCGCCGAAGGCTCGGTGCTGTGGCTGCAACTCAAGGATGGCCGACTGCTCGAGCAGCATGAGTACACCGACGCGGCCCAACTGCACGAGGCACTGGAGAAGGCCCGCCCATGATCGGCGCCGAGTTGCTGTCACCGCAAAGCCTGACGGTCGGCTGGCTGGTCTATTTGCCAGTGCTTATCTGGGCGATCTGTCGTGCGCCGTGGGTCGAGTTGTTCAGTGACAGTCGCCGTCAGCACCTGCTGTTCGGCACCGTGTTCGCCGTGTTTTTGCTGTGGATGGTGCGCAGGGATTTCGACACCGGGGTTTCTTATCACTTCATCGGCATGACCGCCGTGACACTTTTGCTGGACTGGCCGCTGGCGATTGTCGGCGGGCTGGTGGCGCAGATGGGGTTGGTGTTGCTTGGGCGTCAGGATCTGCTGGCGGTCGGGGTCAACGGTACGTTGCTGATCCTGTTGCCGGTGTTGATCACTGAGTGCGTGGCGATCATCGTCGAGCGTGCCCAGCCGCGAAATCCGTTTGTGTATATCTTCTGTTCCGGATTCTTTGCCGCGGCGTTGTCGGCCTTGTTGTGCCTGACGTTGAGCCTGAGCCTGCTGTGGTACGACGGCCTGTTTGCCATGCCGGAATGGCTGGAAGACTTCATCGGCTACCTGTGGCTGCTGATCTTTCCCGAAGCGTTCATCAACGGCATGGTGATCAGCGCGCTGGTGGTGTTCAGTCCCGAGTGGCTGGAGACCTTCAATCGCACCCGCTACCTTTCGGCGCCGTGGAAGGACGACGATCCCAAGTCTTGATCCACATCAAATCCGTCACCCTCGCGGCATTTCATGCTCAATCAAATCCCTTCAGGAGCAGCGGCATGAGTGTTTACGAGTGGGCGAGGCAGGAAACGCGGCAGAGTCTGGAGATGGCGCTGGAGGTCGGTTTCGATCCGGGCCTGAGTTTGCGCGCCTTGCTCAGCGCGGTGGTGCAGCAGAGCAAGACGGTGCGCAACGCCGAAGACCTCGCCGACGAATTGCGCTTTCTCGCGGAAAACCTCGACGACGATCAGGACTACGGCTTCATGCGGCCCTGATCGCGATCAGTGACGCGGGTCGAAATCGCCGGAGAACATTTCGTCTTCGGCATCCGGGGCGACCGGAATCTTGTGCTCTTCGGACGCCCAGGCGCCGAGGTCGATCAGCTTGCAGCGATCGGAGCAGAACGGGCGGAATTTGTTCTCTGGGGTGAATTCCACGGGGGCGCCGCAGGTTGGGCAGTCAACGGTCGGGATTGGGCTCATGCTTGGCCTCCAGATAAAGTCAGGTAAAAGTGATGCAGACGCTCGACTTCGCTGTGCAGCCAGGCGAGGTCACGGTCGTTGACCACCACATCGTCGGCACGGCTCAGGCGGTCTTCGCGGCTCGACTGGGCCTTGAGGATCGCCTGGACCTGCTGTTCGCTGGTCTGGTCGCGCTGCAAGGTGCGGTCGATCTGCAATTGTTGCGGGGCGTCGATCACCAGGATGCGCTGGGTCATCGCGTATTGCCCGGATTCGATCAGCAGCGGTGACACCAGAATCGCATAAGGCGATTTTGCCAGCGCCAGATGGTGAGCGATTTCCTCGGCGATCAACGGATGCAGCAGGGCTTCGAGCCAGCGGCGTTCTTCCGGCACTTCAAAGATCAACTTGCGCAGGGCCGCACGGTCCAGCGTGCCATCGGCTTGCAGGACGCCGGGCCCGAAGTGTTCGGCAATCTTCGCCAGCGCCGGACGCCCCGGCTCGACCACCCAGCGCGCTGCGTGATCGGCGTCGACTACATGGATCCCGAGATCGATGAAGTGCTGGGCCGCGGCGCTTTTGCCGCTGCCGATGCCGCCGGTCAGGCCGAGAATCCAGGGTTTTTCCACAGGGGTATTCATTTCAAACCGACAAACTGCCAATAGAAGTCGGTTATTTGACCACCCCAGAGCAAGGCAATCCAGCCGGCAATTGCCAGATACGGGCCGAAGGGCATCGGCGTCGAGGTTTTCTGCTCACGCAGCCGCAGCAGAATCACCCCGACAATCGCCCCCACCAGCGACGACAGCAGAATCGTCAGCGGCAGAATCTGCCAGCCGCCCCAGGCCCCGAGCAGCGCCAGCAGTTTGAAGTCGCCGTGGCCGATGCCGTCCTTGCCGGTCAGCAGCTTGAACAGCCAGAACACCGACCACAGCGCCATGTAGCCGGCCACCGCGCCCCACAGCGCGGCGTGTAGCGAGACGAACAGCCCGAAGCTGTTGACGATCAACCCCAGCCACAACAACGGCAACACCAGTACATCGGGCAGCAACTGATGTTCGGTGTCGATCAGGCTCATCGCCAGCAGGCCCCAGGTGAGGACGATCAACAAGCCGGCCGGCCAGCCGAAACCCAGGTGCCAGGCGACGAATGCCGAGAGCAGGCCGCAAGCCAGTTCGGTCAGGGGATAACGTTTGCTGATCGGGGCGGTACACGCCGAACAGCGTCCGCGCAGCAACAGGTAGCTGAGCAGCGGAATGTTTTCCCACGGCCGAATCCGGTGGCCGCAGTGCGGACACTGGGAGTGCGGCAGCATCAGGTTGTAGGTCGGCAGTGGCGTTTCGCTCGGCAGGCCGAGGACGTCCTGTGCCTGCTGGCGCCAATCGCGCTCGAGCATTTTCGGCAGGCGCCAGACCAGCACGTTGAGGAAACTGCCCACCACCAGACCCAGCAGCAGGGCGGTGCACACAAAGGCCAGCGGATACAGACTGAAGAGTTGGTCGATAGGCATGTCAGATCGCTGAGCCGAGCTGGAAAATCGGCAGGTACATGGCCACGACCAGCCCGCCGACGATGACCCCGAGCACCACCATGATGAACGGCTCCATCAGGCTGGTGAGGTTGTCGACCATGTTATCCACTTCGTCCTCATAAAAACCGGCGACCTTGTCGAGCATGTCATCCAGCGCGCCCGATTCCTCACCGATCGCGGTCATCTGTACCGCCATGTTCGGGAACACCCCGGTGCTGCGCATGGAAAAATTCAGCTGCATACCGGTGGCGACGTCCTGGCGGATACGCAGCACTGCACGTTTGAACACCACGTTGCCGGTGGCGCCGGCCACCGAATCCAGTGCCTCCACCAGCGGTACGCCAGCGGCGAAGGTGGTCGACAAGGTGCGGGCGAATCGCGCCACCGCCGATTTGTACATCAGCGTACCCACCAGCGGCAGCTTCAGCAGCCAGGTGTCTTTACGGTCGCGCAACGCCTGGGATTTTTTCAGTGCATGACGGATGCCGAACACTGCTGCAATCAGGGCGCCGAGCACCGCCCACCACCATTGCTGCATGAACTCGGAGATACTGATCACCATCAGCGTGAAGGCCGGCAGTTCAGCGCCAAAACCGGAAAATACCGCCTGAAACTGCGGCACCACTTTCACCAGCAAAATCCCCGTGACCACCATCGCCACCAGCACCACGGCTGTGGGGTAGGTCATGGCTTTCTTGATCTTGGCCTTGAGCGCTTCGCTTTTTTCCTTATAGGTTGCGACTCGTTCGAGCAACGTATCGAGTGCACCGGATTGCTCGCCGGCATCCACCAGGTTGCAATACAGCTCATCGAAATACTGCGGCTTCTTGCGCAGGGCGGCGGCGAAGCTGTTGCCGGCCGCCACCTCTTGCTTCACTTCGTCCACCAGTTTGCGCATCGCCGGGTTGTCGAAGCCTTCGCCAATGATGTCGAACGACTGCAACAACGGCACGCCAGCCTTCATCATGGTTGCCATCTGCCGGGTGAACAGGGCGATGTCCTGGGCCTTGATGCGTTTGCCGAGGCTGAGCAAGGAGGTGGATTTCTTGCGCACCTTGCCGGGGTTGATGCCTTGTTTGCGCAGCTGGGCCTTGATCAGCGCAGGGTTCTGCCCGCTCAACTCGCCCGTGACCTTGCTGCCTTTGCGATCCGTGCCTTCCCAGGCGTAGATGCTGATTTTCGCTGCCTTGACCGCCATGTTCAGTCCTTGGTGACCCGGTTGATTTCTTCCAGGCTGGTGATGCCTTGCATGGCCTTGTGCAGGCCCGAGGTGCGCAGGTCGTCGAAGCCGTCGCGACGCATCTGGCTGTCGATTTCCAGCGAGTTGCCTTCGGCCATGATCAGCCGCTGCAGCTCGGAGGTGTTTTTCACCACTTCATAAATCCCCACGCGTCCCTTGTAGCCGCCGTTGCAGTGATCGCAACCGACCGGCTCGTAGATCGTGAAATTGCCGATCTGTTCCGGAGGGAAACCTTCCTTGATCAGCGTTTCGCGGGGGATTTCGATCGGTTTCTTGCAGTGGTTGCACAGCTTGCGCGCCAGGCGCTGGGCGATGATCAGGCTCACCGAGGTGGCGATGTTGAACCCGGGAATGCCCATGTTGTGCAGGCGGGTCAGGGTTTCGGCGGCGCTGTTGGTGTGCAGCGTGGACAGCACCAGGTGGCCGGTCTGTGCGGCCTTGATCGCGATTTCGGCAGTTTCCAGGTCGCGGATCTCGCCGACCATGATCACGTCCGGGTCCTGCCGCAGAAACGAACGCAGGGCCTGGGCAAAATCCAGACCCTGTTTCGGATTGACGTTGACCTGGTTGATGCCTTCCATGTTGATTTCCACCGGGTCTTCGGCGGTGGAAATGTTGATGTCGACGGTATTGAGAATATTCAGGCCGGTGTACAGCGACACGGTTTTCCCCGAGCCGGTCGGCCCGGTCACCAGAATCATGCCCTGCGGCTGCTTGAGCGCCGCCATGTACAGGTCTTTCTGCGCCGGTTCGTAACCCAATGCATCGATGCCGATCTGCGCGCTGGACGGATCGAGGATCCGGATCACCACTTTTTCGCCCCACAGCGTCGGCAGGGTGTTGACCCGAAAGTCGATCGACTTGGTCTTCGACAGGCGCATCTTGATCCGCCCGTCCTGCGGTTTGCGGCGTTCCGAGATATCCAGGCTGGCCATGACCTTCAGGCGTGCGGCGATCCGCCCGGCCAACTGGATCGGCGGTTTGGCCACCTCGCGCAGGATGCCGTCGGTGCGCACACGCACCCGGAAATTTTTCTCGTAGGGTTCGAAGTGCAGGTCGGAGGAGCCACTCTTGATTGCGTCGAGCAGCATCTTGTGCACGAAGCGCACGACCGGCGCGTCATCGGCGTCGAGCCCGCCGATGGCGTCCTGGCGGCTGTCGTCGACGGACTCGACGTCTACGCCGTCGAGATCGACGTCGGCCATGTCTTCGAGGCCGCTGGCGTGGGTGTCGAAGAATTTCTCGATGGCCTCGGTGAGCTTGTCGTCCTCCACCAGAATGGCTTCGGTGCTCAGCCCGGTGCTGAACTGGATGTCATTGATCGCCTGATGATTGCTCGGGTCGGAAATGCCCACGAACAGCTTGTTGCCACGGCGCCACAAGGGCAGGGCGTGGTGCTGGCGCACCAGTTTTTCACTGACCAGGCCTTTGGGCTGGGTTTCCTTGTCCAGGCAATTGAGGTCCATGAAGGCCATGCCGAAATGCTCGGAAGCGATCTCGGCCACCTGTGAGCTCTTCACCAGTTTGTTCTGCACCAGGTAGCTGACCAGCGACAGCCGATTGCGCTGCGCCTGTTGCCAGGCCTGCTGGGCGCTTTTTTCCGTGAGCAGTTCGGCCTGCACCAATTGCTTGGCCAGACCGCTCAGAGCGATGTCATTCATGGGAATTCCGGAAGCTGACAGTTCATGACTTATAGCCTAGTCAAGTGACAGCGCCAAACACCCTCGGTGCAGGTGACAAAAAGTGTCAGATAGTGCGGTTAGAGGTTGTAGGAAAGCGCGATATCGCGTGTTGATGCCCAGCGCACGGGGTCTGCAGGCGGTTGGCATGGCCTGTGCTGAGCTCTTTGCAGATCATGAGATTCCGACTCATGCATGGAGAGCCTGTCTATGAACAACCAAAAAGGTTTCACCCTGATCGAGCTGCTGATCGTGGTGGCGATCATCGGGATTCTGGCGACGATTGCCCTGCCGCAGTATTCGAAGTATCAGGCGCGATCAAAAGTGACTGCGGGGCTGGCGGAGATCAGTGCGATGAAGGTGCCGTTTGAGGACACCATCAATCAAGGTACCGCTCCGGATATAACCGCTGTGAATGGCGGTACAACCACCACCTCCAACTGTACGGTGGCGGTTACAGGCACAGCGGCGACGGGAGCGGGCAGCATCAGCTGCACGCTGCTCAACGCGCCGGGACCGGTACTGGGCAAAACCATCACGCTTACTCGTTCGGGCGCTGCTACGGGTAATACCTCTGGTGTGTGGACCTGTACCACGACAGTCAATCCCGATTACTCGCCAAAAGGCTGCACTGCCAGCGGCACTTGATGCGATGGCCTGATTGGCAAGTGCCCCGCTTTGCGGGGCATTTTTTTGTCTTTTGACGCTGGAAAAAAGCTTCAAGAATTTCAGCGTGTTAGGAACTTTCCGAAAAGCCGCAACTTGCATGTCGATAATGCACTTGTCATGCAAATTGCATGATTTCGAAAATTTGCTGAGTTCGTAACTATTTGATTTACAACGATTTATTGCCTTTCGAAAAGTTGGCACAGCGTTCGCAATATACCCAGTAACCCTGCTGACAAGACAACCAGCAGACTTTCCAGAAAAACAGGAGTTACTCGTATGAAGAAGTTCGCTATCACTGCCGCTGCTGCTACCGCGCTGACCCTGACCATGGCTTCCGGTGCCTTTGCACAATCCACCCAGGCTACTCAGGCTCCAATGACTCTGGCTGCTGGTGAAATGACCAAGGCTAAAGAAGCTACTTCCGATACCTGGATCACTACCAAAGTCAAAAGCGACCTGGTAACCGAAAAAGGCATTCCTGGTACCGACATCAAAGTCGAAACCAACAAGGGTGTGGTTTCCCTGTCTTCTGACGTCGCTGTCACCGAAGCTCAGAAAACCACCGCTGTGAACATCACCAAGAAAATCAAAGGCGTCAAAGCGGTCTCCGCTGACGGCCTGAAAGCCGAGTAAGGCATGACTTCTCGCCTGGACCGGGAGAAGACGCGACAGACGGGCCGAGCAATACGTCTGCCGCAACTTTAGAGTTCATGCGAACGGTCACACGGATGTGACCATTACGGGCCCCGGCACTTGTGTCGGGGCCTGTTCTATTTGCTAGAAGCAAAAGATCGCAGCCTCCGGCAGCGCCTACAGGGAATGCATTTCACTGTAGAAGCTGCCGGAGGCTGCGATCTTTTGATCTTTCAGTTACCGCGCTTGCTGTTGATCTGCCGCAGGCGATTGCCTTCAAAGCGCAGGTATTGATACATGCCGTTGCTCGGGCCGTAGGTCCATTCCTCGACCTGAAATTCTTCGCGGCGGTTGGCGCTGCGCTTGTAGCCGAGGACATCGCGGCTGACCGGTTCGCCACACTTCTGCAGCACTTCGCTGGCACGGTCGCCGAGACTGACCAGTTGGCTGCCACAACGCAGCGTGTCGGAGGCCAGCGCAGGGCTGGCGGCGAGCAGCAGCGTCAAAGCCACCCGCCATTTGCGGTTCATCATTCGGCGTCCAGGTGCATTTGCGTCACGACCCGGCCATCGCTCTCGGCCTCGCCCAGATTGGCATCGATGAAGTACACCCGGTCATCCGCCAGTTGGCCCTTGTCGACCAGATAGTCCTTGATGCTGCTGGCGCGTTCCTGTCCCAACTGGCGCAGCAGGACATCGCTGGAGCTCCAGAACTTGATCACGCCGTCACGCATTTTCGCCGTGCGTTCTTCCTTGCCCAGATCTTTCCATTCGGCCGGTGGCTGGGTTTTCAGACGGGTGCGGTAGATGCCTTCGAGCAACGGGCCTTTCTCGTTCTCCGGCACTTGCAGCAGGGAAGCCTGGGCCGGCACCTTGTCGCCACGGCGCTGGAGCATCTTGTAGTAGTTGTACTGGTATTCGCGCTCCAGACGCTGTTCGGCCAGCAGCGGACCGTCGCTGCTTTGCGCGGCGGTGCCTTCGATCTCCAGGCGCAGGGCCGGACGTTCCTTGAGCGCCTGGGACAGTTTGTCCAGCGCTGATTCGGCGTCTTTGCTCAGGTCGCTCGACCCGGGTGCAAAGGACACGGTGCCGAGGTCTTCGGAACCGCCACCGCTGACCAGTCCGCCAATCAGCTTGAACGGCGCGGCAGCGGCTTTGACGATCAGATTGCGCAGGGTCTGCCAGACAATCGGCATTACGCTGAATTGCGGGTTGTTGAGGTCGCCGGTGACCGGCAGTTCGATGGAAATCTTGCCATCGACGTCCTTGAGCAGGGCAATCGCCAGTTTCAACGGCAGGCTCACGGCATCCGGGCTGTCGACTTTCTCGCCGAGTTGCAGCTGCTCGACCACCACTTTGTTTTCAGCCTTCAACTGGCCCTTGGTGATCAGGTAGTGCAGGTCGAGATTGAGCCGACCCTTGCGGATGCGATAGCCGGCGAATTTGCCGGAATACGGGGTGAGCGTGGTCAGTTCGACGCGTTTGAAACTGGTAGCGATATCGAGGCTGGCCATCGGGTCGAACGGATTGACCGCACCTTTGATGGTCACCGGCGCATAGCGGTCGACCTTGCCCTTGACGTCGACGCTGGCCGGTTTCGCCTGACGGCTGTCGATGGTGCCGATCTGGCCGTTGAGTTGCTGGATTGCCGTGGCGAAGTTCGGGGTCAGGCTGAAGTCGGCGAAGTTGGCCGAGCCGTCGTTGATCGCAATCGCGCCGATGTGAATGCCCAGTGGTTTGTCTTTACTGGCCGGTTTCGCCGCTGCGGTTTTCGCACCACTGTCGGCGGGCTGCGGGATCAGCAGGTCGTCGATGTTGGTGGTGCGGTCATCGTTGATCATGAACCGCACATACGGCTGGAACAGGTTGACCTTGTCAATCGACACACTGTCACCGTGTTGATAGTTGATGCCTTCAACCACCACTTGCTGCCATTTGAGGAAGTCGCGGGTTTTCAGGGTGTCGAGGGTGTGCAGTTGATCGATCTGCGCGCGCCCGGTAACGCTGAGTGCCAGTGGCTCGGTGCTCTTGAGGTTGACCTTGAGGTCACTGCCGAGCATGCCGCTGCGCAGTTCCAGACGAATGAACGGATTGATGTAGGACTGCGCGACACGCAGGTCGATGTCCTGGGTCTTCACGTTGAGCTGGGCGGTAACCGGTGCGAGGTTGACCACGCCGTCGGCGTTGATCTTGCCTTGTTTGCCCAGACCGCTGTCGAGTCTGACCTTGAAAGGCGAACCGTTGAGGCTGTCAAAATCCTGCAGGTCGATATTCAGCGGCGTCACATCCAGCGCCACCGGCGGGTTGGCCGAACGGTCGGCGAGATGCACGGTGTAGTTGCGCAACTGCACATCCTTGAGCAGCACCTGCCAGGGCTTGCTCGACGCCGCCGGTTCTTTCGGCGAGTCGGCGGCGGCCGGAGTGGTCTTGGGTTCGGCGGCGGCCTTGGCGGCAGGTTTTGACGGCTGACTGGCGAACAGTTTCTGCCAGTCGAGCTGGCCGTCGGCCTCGAGCGCGGCCCAGGTTTCCAGTTTGTTGCTGCGGATCTTGCCGACCACCACTTGCTGTTTGGCCAGGTCCAGCGAGGTTTCGCTGACATCGAGGCGTTCGAGTCTGGCCAGCGGACGTCCGTCCGGCGCCTTGATTGCGAACGGCGCAATATTCACCGCGACGTTGTTCAGCAGCAGTTCGGTTTGTTTCGACAGATTCAGTTTGTACTCGGTGCTGAGGTTGATCACGCCGTCTTCGAGCACCAGCGGCAGCGCGTCACGCACATAGGGCCAGAAGGATTTCATCTTGCCGTCGGTGACCTTCAGGGTTCCTTCAGAGGTGAAAGGGATCAGGCTGAAGTTGCCCTTCCAGTCGATCTGCCCACCGGCCGGGCCGGCAGCCACCAGGGTCATGTCGGCATTGTCTTCGGGCAGGGTGCTGAGGTTTTTCAGTTCGAAGTCGAGTTTGTCGTAAAGGAACTCGATGGGCTCGCTCGGCCGCGCGTCCTCGAAATGCACGTTGCCGCCGGCCAGCTGAATGCGGTCGATGCGCAGCGGGAACGGCTTGGCATTCGGATCGGCCGGGGTCGGCTCGCTGGCGGGAATCTTGAACAGGCCGAGCAGATTGAGCTGGCCGTCCTTGGCGAAGAGAATTTCAGTCTTGGGCTTGTCCAGCTCGATATCGGCCAAGTGCAGTGCTTTGGTCCACAGGCTGTCCAGTTGCAGGTTGGCGTACAGCCGCTCGAAGCCGACCTGCTCCTTGCCCGGCTCACCGACGACCAGGCCCCACAGGGTGACTTCAAGGCTGAACGGATTGAGCTCGATGCGCTGAATATGCGCTGGCACCGTGGCGTAGTTCGCCAGTTGCTGGTTGGCAATGCGCAGGGCAATGCCCGGCAAAATCAGAAACCCCAGCAGGCTGTAGAGGGCCAGAGCAGTCAACAAGGCGCCAATCGCGCGAATCAATCCTTTGGGCATTTGCGGCTTCATCTGTCTGAATCGGAGTGCCTTGGAGTATGGCACGCGATTCTGGTTCCGAAGTACATCGTGGGGGGCAGGATTGTTCAGATTCTTCTGTAGGACCAAGACACTGTGGGAGCGAGCTTGCTCGCGAAGGCTGCGGATCAGTCGAGAAATATGCTGACTGACGCGCCGCCTTCGCGAGCAAGCTCGCTCCCACATTGGATGGTTGCCAGTCCCGCAGGGGGGTTACAGCTGCAGGATCAGGGTCTTCAGCGGTGGCTGTTGATCCAGCGACGGGAAGTCGGCGCCCGGGGTCATCACGCTCCAGTCGCGGACCGGTCGCCCGGCCTTCTCGGCACAACGCAGCACCTGTTCACGCCAGTCGTCCATGCTGACTTTCGCCAGGTTGTTGCAGCAGATCAGCACGCCGTTGTCGGCGGTGGTCAGCAGCGCCGGTTTGAGCAGGCTTTGATAGTCGCGCAGCAGGTCGACGGTGCCGAATGCGCTCTTGGCCCAGGCCGGAGGATCGAGCAGCACCAGATCGTATTGGCGCTGTTCGAGGCGCTGATAGCTCGGCAGTTTCTGCCCGCGCCGCTGGCTGATCGGCAGCCCGGCGAGCTGACGGATCGCCGGGAAATAATCGGACTGGATAAATTGCATCTCGGGCAATTGCGGGTTGAGCAGGCCGTTCTCACGGCCGACCGCCAGATTGCCTTCGGCGAAATCCAGATTGCACACCTCGCGCGCTCCACCGGCAGCGGCACTCAGACCAACGCCGCAGGTGTAGGCAAAGAGGTTGAGCACGCGCTTGCCCTTGGCGTGATCCTTGACCCAGCCACGGGTGTTGCGCAGGTCGAGGAACAGCAGCGGATCCTGGCCGGCATGCCGCCCGCGCACGCGGTAGTTCAGGCCCCATTCGTGACCGACCAGATCCGCCAGCGCGGCGTCATCGGCTTTGTAGACATTGTCTTCGCGGTCGATCCGCGAGTTGCCGCGGGAGCGGTCGTTGTAGACCAGCAGGGTGTCAAACCCCAGGGTCTGGTTGACCATGGCGTGCAGTTGCAGCAGGTCGTCACGCTCCAGCGTCTGGTGAAAGCTCTGCACCAGCAGTTGCGGACCATAGCGGTCGACGGTCAGGCCGCCGGCGCCTTCCTGGCTGCCGTGGAACAGCCGATAGCAATCGGTACCCTGGTTGTGCAGCTCAGCGAGCAGATCCTGGCGTTTATCGAGGGCGGCGCGCAGCGCCTGATTCAAGGAAGACATGCGTGCGCCTTGCTGGTGAGAATGGGGGCGCGGGAGTTTAGCAGCTTGGCGGGCAATCGAGTTGTGCCCTTCGCGAGCAGGCCGCTCCCACACAGGATCTATGCTGCAAATCAATCTCCTGTGGGAGCGAGCCTGCTCGCGAAGCTTTCAGGTCAGCAAACCCATCCGACGTTTGGCCCGCTGCACCGAACCATTGCGCATCGCCCAGCGCAGCATCGGTGCACTGCGCTTGACGCTGGCGCGGATCAGCTGGCGTTGCAGCGGATTCTGCCGTATGCCGAACATGGCGCTGGCCCAGTCCGGCAGCAAGTCGATACCGGCCTTCATCATCAGGTCGCCAAAAGGTCGGGCCAGCACGCTTGGGGCCGGGGCGTCGAGCAGCAGGCGCAGGACTTCGCGGCTGCGCTCATCACAGAGCAGTTGCGGGCGCATGCGTTGCAGATAGTCGGCCACGGCCTGCCGCGATTTCGGCACGTCCCGCGCACCCAGGCGCTCGGCGACCACGGCGATTTCTGCGTAGTAGTGATCCTGATCCGCCCCCGATAATTGCGGGTTGCGGTAACGCAGATGCGCGGCAAGAAAGTGACTGACCTCGGCTACGTGCACCCAGGTCAGCAGGTCCGGATCGCTGGCCGCATACGGTCGGCCGTCCGGCGCGATACCGACCACTTGCAGGTGAATGGTGCGCACTTTGTCAATCAGCCATTCGGCGTCGCGGCGCGAGCCGAACGTGGTGCCGGAAACAAATTGACTGGTGCGGCGCAAACGCCCGAGCATGTCCTGACGAAAATTCGAATGATCCCAGACCCCGGCCAGCGCCAGCGGATGCAGCGCTTGCAGCAACAATGCGCTGATGCCGCCGATCAGCATGCTGCTGAAATCGCCGTGCACTTGCCAACTGATCGAGTCCGGCCCGAACAGCCCGGGATCGCCCTTGGGGTTTTCCAGATCGAGCTGACCGAGGGACAGCCCGGTCAGGCTCATGAGTTGGTTTTCGATACGGCTGCGGATGAATTCCATGACAACTCATAGATGATGAACGGGCGCGGCCGGGTGACCGCGCCACGGATGTTACTGATTGAGGCGCTTGTCGATCAAACCTTGCACCACGCTCGGATCGGCCAGGGTCGAGGTGTCACCGAGGCTGTCGAGTTCGTTGCAGGCGATCTTGCGCAAGATACGCCGCATGATTTTGCCCGAGCGGGTTTTCGGCAAGGCCGGCGCCCACTGGATCAGGTCCGGTTTGGCGAAGCTGCCGATTTCCTTGCTGACATGGGCCAGCAGTTCTTTCTTCAGCTCATCGCTCGGCTCGAAGCCGTTCATGGGGGTGACGAAGGCGTAGATGCCCTGGCCTTTGACGTCGTGCGGGTAACCGACCACAGCGGCTTCGGCGATGCTGTCGTGCAGCACCAGCGCGCTTTCCACTTCGGCGGTGCCGATGCGGTGGCCGGAGACGTTGATCACGTCATCGATGCGCCCGGTGATCCAGTAATCGCCGTCCTCGTCGCGGCGTGCGCCGTCACCGGTGAAGTAATAGCCGGGGTAGGGTTTGAAATAGGTGTCGACCATCCGTTTCGGGTCGCCGTAGACGCTGCGGATCTGCGCCGGCCAACTCGACTTGATCGCGAGCACGCCGCTGCCGGTGCCTTTGATTTCCTTGCCGTGTTCATCGAGCAGCACCGGTTGCACGCCGAACATCGGCTGCGTGGCGCAACCCGGTTTGATCCGCTGGGCACTGACCAGCGGGCTGAGCATGATGCCGCCGGTTTCGGTCTGCCACCAGGTATCGACAATCGGGCAGCGCTGTTCACCGACCACGTTGAAATACCATTCCCACGCTTCCGGGTTGATCGGCTCACCGACACTGCCGAGCAATCTGAGGCTTTGGCGCGACGTTTCCTGCAACGGCCCGGCACCTTCGCGCATCAGCGCGCGCAGGGCGGTCGGCGCGGTGTAGAAAATGTTGACCTGGTGTTTGTCGATCACCTGCCAGAAGCGCGACGTGCTCGGATAACTCGGCACGCCTTCGAAAATCAGCGTGGTCGCGCCATTGGCCAGCGGACCGTAGACGATGTAGCTGTGGCCGGTGACCCAGCCGACGTCGGCGGTGCACCAGAACACTTCGCCCTCGCGGTAATCGAGCACGTACTTGAAGGTCATCGCCGCTTGCAGCAGGTAGCCACCGGTGGTGTGCAGCACGCCCTTGGGTTTGCCGGTGCTGCCGGAGGTGTAGAGGATGAACAGCGGATCTTCGGCGTCCATCGGCTCCGGCGGGCAGTCATCGCTGACGTCACGCACGGCCTGGTGATACCAGAGGTCACGGCCCTCGACCCAATCGACCTTGCCTTGAGTGCGTTCGACGACGATGACGGTGCTGACGTCCGGGCAACTGTGCAGGGCCTTGTCGACGTTTTGCTTGAGCGGTACGAATTTGCCGCCGCGCACGCCCTCATCGGCAGTGATCACCGTGCGGCAGTCGGCGTCGAGGATACGGTCGCGCAAGGAGTCCGGGGAGAAGCCACCGAACACCACCGAGTGAATCGCGCCGATCCGCGCGCAGGCGAGCATCGCGTAGGCCGCCTCGGGGATCATCGGCATGTAGATGCACACCCGGTCGCCTTTTTTCACGCCGCGGCTTTTCAGGACGTTGGCCAGGCGGCAGACATGATGGTGGAGTTTTTTGTAAGTGATCTGCGCCGATTCGGCAGGGTCGTCGCCTTCCCAGAGAATCGCGGTCTGCTCGCCGCGCTGTGCGAGGTGGCGGTCGATGCAGTTGTAGCTGACGTTCAGTTGGCCGCCGGCAAACCAGGCTGCTTCACCGGTTTTCAGGTCGTAGCGCTGAACGGTCTGCCACGGTGTGCTCCAGTCGAGAAAGCGCGTGGCCTGTTCGGCCCAGAAGGTGCTGGGGTGTTCAATCGATTCGCGGTACAGGCGCTTGTAGTCGTCCTGACTCAACTGCGCAGCCCGGCGGACGGCATCGGCTTTGGGGAACGTGCTGATATCGAACATGACGGTTCCTTATTCTTGTTGTGCGACAGGAATAAAGATGCGCCGAGCGGCCCGGAGGTTCAAGTCATCCCTGAAACAACGGTGGGAGCGAGCCTGCTCGCGAATGCGCTGCATCAGTCACAAAGATGCTGAATGACACACCGAATTCGCGAGCAGGCTCGCTCCCACATTGGAAATGGCTTGCCCACAGGATTTGTGGGCCAGCCATTCACCTCACCCGCGGTGACGACCGCGGAAGTAGTTGATCAGGCCTTGGGTGGAAGCATCGTCAGCAACGGTTTCATCGCTGCCGACCAGACGGTTGTAAACGCCTTTGCCCAATTCCTTGCCCAGTTCCACGCCCCATTGGTCGAAGGCGTTGATGCCCCAGACCACGCTCTGCACGAACACTTTGTGCTCGTACATGGCGACCAGCGCGCCGAGGCGACGTGGGCTGATGCGCTCGACCACAAGGGTGTTGCTCGGGCGGTTGCCCGGAATCACCTTGTGCGGCGCGAGTTTGCGCACTTGCTCTTCGCTCATGCCTTTTTCGCGCAGTTCGGCTTCGGCTTCCGGCAGGGTCTTGCCGAGCATCAACGCCTGGCTTTGCGACAGGCAGTTGGCGTACAGCCACTGATGGTGATCGGAGACCGGGTTGAAGCTGACGATCGGCACGATGAAGTCGGCCGGAATCAGTTGGGTGCCCTGATGCAGCAACTGGTGATACGCGTGTTGACCGTTGCAGCCGACGCCGCCCCAGATCACCGGGCCGGTATCGGTCGACACCGAGGTGCCGTCCTGACGCACGCTCTTGCCGTTGGATTCCATGTCCAGTTGTTGCAAGTGCTTGGTGATGTTGCGCAGGTAGTGGTCGTACGGCAGGATCGCGTGGCTTTGCGCGCCCCAGAAGTTGCCGTACCACACGCCGAGCAGGGCCAGCAGCACCGGCATGTTCTGTTCGAACGGTGCGCTCTGGAAATGCTGGTCCATGGTGAAGGCACCGGACAGCAGTTCCTTGAAGTTGGACATGCCGATGGCCAGGGCAATCGGCAGACCGATGGCCGACCACAGCGAGTAACGACCGCCGACCCAGTCCCACATCGGGAAGATGTTTTCTTCGCGGATGCCAAACGCGACGGCCGCCGCGTTGTTGCTCGATACCGCGATGAAGTGGCGATACAGCTCGGCTTCCGAACCACCCTGAGCCAGATACCAGGCGCGGGCGGCCTGAGCGTTTTTCAAGGTCTCGAGGGTGTTGAAGGATTTCGATGAAACGATGAACAGCGTGGTTTCGGCGCGCAGCTTCTGCGTCAGCTCGTGGAACTCACTGCCGTCGATGTTCGCCAGGTAATGGCAGCGCACGCCTTTCTGCGCATAGGACAGCAACGCTTCGGAAACCAGCTCAGGGCCGAGGAACGAGCCACCGATGCCGATGTTGACCACGTCAGTGATCGGCTTCTCGGTGTAACCACGCCACAGACCGTCGTGGATGCGGCCAACCAGATCGGTGATCTGGTTCAGCACCTTGTGAACTTCCGGCATCACGTTGACGCCATTGACCGACAGCTTGTCGCCCACCGGGCGGCGCAGGGCGGTATGCAGCGCCGGGCGGCCTTCGGAGGCGTTGACGATTTCGCCGTCGAACAGCGCTTTGATCGCGCCTTTCAGATCGACTTCATTGGCCAGGCCCACCAGCAGGTTGCGGGTCTCGGCGTTGATCAGGTTCTTCGAATAATCGAGAAACAGGCCGCAGCTGCTGAGCGTGAATTGATTAAAGCGCTGCGGATCGGCGTTGAAGGCCTCGCGCATGCTGAAATCCTGCATGGCTTGGCGGTGATCTTTCAACGCCTGCCAGGCAGGCAGAGCGGTAACGTCATGAGGAGTGCGGTAGTACGCCATCGCTGCGGTTTTCCTTTTTACTTGAACGGCCTTTTGAACACAGAACAGACCGATACGCCCTGGTTGGGCGAGGGTCAAATGCGTCGACACGATTTTTCAACGCAGGGCGAATACAGTAAACCTCGCGCTGCGATCTGTCTTGACTTCTTCTGACCTGTTCCCTGTACTTTTTTAACATCAATACCGGGAACGGGCCGACCAACGGAAGGGGAGTGGCGCGTCGAAGCGGCTCAGGCGAGCTGAACCGGAATCGCGTTGCTGGTGTGGCTCAGCTCATTGCCCGGGGCCATGTACAGCATGCGCGGTTTGAAATTGACCAGTTCCGCTTCGCTGTAATGGGCGTAGGCGCAAATGATCACGCGGTCGCCGACTTTGGCTTTATGCGCGGCTGCGCCGTTCACCGAAATCATCCGCGAACCTTCTTCGCCACGAATCGCGTAGGTGGTGAAGCGCTCGCCATTGTCGACGTTGTAAATCTGGATCTGCTCGTATTCACGGATGCCGGACAAGTCCAGCCACTCGCCATCAATGGCGCAGGAACCTTCGTAATCGAGTACCGCATGGGTGACTTCGGCGCGGTGTAGTTTGGCCTTGAGCATGATGGCGTGCATGAGGGATTTCCCGGGTTGGATGCAAACGGCGGGCAGTGTGCCCGAAGGCTTTGGGGGCGGCAATATGGTCTGTGTGGACACCAGAAACCAATGTGGGAGCGAGCCTGCTCGCGAAAGCGTCGGAACAGTCGACATCGTTGTCAACTGACAGATCGCATTCGCGAGCAGGCTCGCTCCCACAGGGGTATTGCGCTGTTTTTTAAGCTGGGCTATCGAGATTCAGATGCAAGTTGTCGATCAACCGCGTGGTACCGAGGAACGCGGCCACCAGAATCACCAGATCGCGGTCTTCAGCCGTTGCCGGACGCAAGGTCAGGGCGTGGCGGATTTCCAGATAGTCCGGGCGCAGGCCGGCGGCCTCCAGCTGTTGCACCTGAGCGGCGACCAGCGCCGGATAGTCGCGCTCGCCTTGCTTGATCGATTCGGCGATTGCGCTCAGGGTCCGATAAACCACCGGGGCCACCGCACGTTGATCTTCGCTGAGGAAACCGTTGCGCGATGACAGCGCCAGGCCGTCGGCGGCACGTACGGTCGGTTCGCCGATGATCTGGATCGGCATGTTCAAGTCATGCACCAGCGCGCGGATCACCGCCAGTTGCTGGAAGTCCTTCTGACCGAAGATCGCCAAGTCCGGCTGCACCATGTTGAACAGCTTGCTGACCACCGTCGCCACACCTTCGAAGTGCCCCGGACGGCTGGCGCCACACAGGCCTTCAGACAGTTGCGGCACGCTGACCCGGGTCTGCCCGGCCATGCCGTCGGGGTACATCTCTTCGACGGTCGGGGCGAACAGCAAATGGCAGCCGGCTTGCAGCAGTTTTTCCTGATCCGCCGCCAGGGTGCGCGGGTACTTGTCGAGGTCTTCGCCGGCGCCGAACTGCAGCGGGTTGACGAAAATGCTCGCAACCACGAAATCCACGCGCTGAGTGGCTTTGGTGATCAACGCAATATGACCGCTGTGCAGGTTGCCCATGGTCGGCACGAAGCCGATGCGCTTGCCTTCACTGCGGGCGCGGGCCACGGCGGCACGCAGTTCGCGTACGGTTTTGACAGTGTTCATGCAGAGAATCCGTGTTCGAGACCTGGGAACGTAACGCCTTTGACTTCGTTGACGTAGGCCTTCAGGGCGGACTGGATGCTGTCCTGACCCTGCATGAAGTTTTTGACGAATTTCGGTACGCGACCCGTGATCGACAGGCCGAGCATGTCGTGCAGTACCAGTACCTGCCCGTCGGTATCGCTACCGGCGCCAATCCCGATGACCGGAATCTTCACGGCCTGGCTGATTTCCGCCGCCAGTTCGCTCGGCACGCATTCGAGCAGCAGCATGGCGGCCCCAGCCTGTTCCAGCGAGATCGCATCGGCACGCATCTGTCGCGCCTGGTTCTCGTTGCGGCCCTGCACTTTATAGCCGCCAAGAATGTTCACCGCCTGTGGGGTCAGGCCCATGTGTGCGCAGACCGGTACACCGCGCTCGGCCAGCAGACGGATCGACTCCGCCAGCCACAATGCACCTTCAACCTTGATCATGTGCGCGCCGGCCTGCATCAGTGTGGCGCTGTTGGTCAAAGTTTGCTCGATCGTGGCGTTGGCCATGAACGGCAGGTCAGCCAGGATCAGGGCGTCGGTGTTGCCGCGTTTGACGCAAGCGGTGTGATAGGCCATTTCTGCGATGGTCACCGGCAAGGTGCTGTCGTGCCCTTGCAGAACCATGCCGAGGGAGTCGCCCACCAGCAGCACTTCGACACCGGCCTCGTTGCAGGCGTGGGCGAAGGTCGCGTCATAGCAGGTCAGCATGGTGATCTTTTCACCTTTCTGCTTGAGGCTCTGGAGCGTGGTCAGGGTGATGGCTGGCATGTAAAAAATCCTCGTTCAGGCGCTCTGGAAACTACTGCGAGTAACGCGCGTGATTCTTCGTCTACTCAGGCGCACGGTCTTTTGTCGTGCTTATAAGGCCTGGATTGCGCCCGTATGTGCCGGGTTGGCGGCAGCGGGACGCCTATAGTCGTGAGGAGAACCTAGGAAGTCAATTGCGTGTGTTACCGCATTGTTACGAGGGGAGTGTTACCGGCGTTACTGATGCGATTCAGCGGCACGGCGGGGCTGATTGGGAGGTTTTTTGTCCGACAAAAAGCGAACACGGAACATCGCTTTTGTGGCGAGGGGATTTATCCCCGATGGGCTGCGAAGCGGCCCTTAAATGGCGCATTAATCAGTCACACCGTATTAGCCGGTTTTGCGACTGCTGCGCAGCCGATCGGGGATAAATCCCCTCGCCACAGAGGCCCCATCCACAGGGGGAGATTTGCGTCAGGCGTGGGAGAGGCGTTCGAGGCCGACGAACGGGCAGGCGGCGAGCAGGTCAGCCAATGTGCGGCCATCGGCCAGGCGCAGATCCTTGGGTGCCAGTTCGGCCAGAGGATAGAGTACGAACGCACGCTCCTGAATCTGGTAGTGCGGGACTTTCAGGCGCGGCTCGTCGATCAGGCGATCACCGAACAACAGGATATCCAGATCCAGCGTACGCGGCCCCCAGCGCTCCAGGCGCTCCCGACCTTGATCGTTTTCGATGGTTTGCAGGGCATCGAGCAGGTCGAGCGGCGCGAGATCACTGTCGAGGGCAGCGACCGCGTTGGTGTAACGCGGTTGCCCCGGCAGCAGTGAATCGCTCTGATAGAACGCCGAAACACCAGCAAGGGAAGTCTGCGGCAATTGCCCCAGCGCATTGAGCGCGCTGCGCAATTGTTCGGCCGGGTCAGCGAGGTTGCTGCCCAGACCGATGTAGATGCGTTCCATGCCTTATTCGCCCGTCGAGCTTGAAGCCCCGGCGCGCTTGCGCTTGGAACCACTGCTGCGGCGACGTTTGCGTGGCGCACCGCTGGCGTCATCACCTTTGCCGCTGAGATCACGGATCATGTCGCGGCGTTCGCTGTCGTTGGCGTCCTGATAATCCGTCCACCATTCGCCCAGGCCGTCGGTTTCCTCACCAGCGCTTTCACGCAGCAGCAGGAAGTCGTAACCGGCGCGGAAACGTGGATTGTCCAGCAGCAGGTCGGCGCGTTTGCCGCTGCGGCGTGGCAGGCGTTCCTGCATGTCCCAGATTTCGCGGATCGGCATGGTGAAGCGCTTTGGAATGGCGATGCGCTGACACTGTTCGGCGATCAGCTCATGCGCGGCTTCCTGCATGGCCGGGATCGGCGGCATGCCACGCTCTTGCAGGCGTAATACGCGGGCCGGCAGGGCAGGCCACAGCAGGGCGGCAAACAGGAACGCCGGTGTGACCGGTTTGTTCTGTTTTATGCGCAGGTCGGTGTTGGTCAGCGCTTCGCTGATCAACGTGTGGGTGTATTCCGGGTTGTATTCCAGTGCGTCGGCACTGGCCGGGAACAGTGGGGCAAACAGTTGCAGATCGACCAGCATCTCGAAGGTGATCGCGCCGTGGCCGGAGAGGAACAGCTTGAGCACTTCCTCGAACAGACGGGCCGACGGGATCTCGCGCAGCATCGGCGCCAGGTCGCGGATCGGCTGCACGGTGTGCTTCTCGATGCCGAAATTCAGCTTGGCAGCGAAACGCACGGCCCGCAGCATGCGCACCGGATCTTCCTGGTAACGCTGCTTCGGATCGCCGATCAACCGGATCAGGTGATTGCGGATGTCGTGCACGCCGTTGGCGTAATCGAGAATGCGCTCACTGACCGGATCGTAATACAAAGCGTTGATGGTGAAGTCGCGGCGTTGCGCGTCTTCTTCCAGAGTGCCGTAGACGTTGTCGCGCAGAATCCGCCCGCTCTCGTTGCGCGAAGACTGGTTGCTGTCTTCGTCGTCTTCATTGACCGGGTGATTGGCACGGAAGGTCGCGACTTCGATGATTTCGCGACCGAAATGGATATGCACCAGCTTGAAGCGGCGACCGATGATCCGCGCATTGCGGAATTCGGCTCGGACTTGCTCGGGGGTAGCGCTGGTGGCGACGTCGAAATCCTTGGGCGTGATGCCCAGGAGCATGTCACGCACGCAACCGCCGACCAGATAGGCCTGGTAACCGGCGCCCTGCAAGCGTTCGACGATATTCACCGCATAGCGGCTGAATTGCCCCTTTTGCAGCGAATGTTGGCCGCTGTTGAGCACTTCAGGAGTGCTGCGGATGTGTTGCGTACGACGCACGGGTGTTCGGAATGACTGGAACAGCTTCTTCAGCATGGGATGCACTGTTTGAAGGAATGTTCGGCCATACCAAAGAATGACCGCATGATGGGCGCAGATTCTAGCATTTAGTCGGGGGATGGTGTAGGACGCAGCAGATTTGCGCTGCAAGCCGCAGGCTACAGGCATCGGGCAGGGTCGAAACGGAGGTTTTTGCCGAAAGACAGAAACTACAAGGGGAGCCGAAGCTCCCCAAGAAGTAGTTGCGTGCTCTTTTTATTATTGATTCGGGCTTCTTGTTTTTGTTGAGTGCCCTCGTCATGAAGCTTTTCCTTCATGACCCTCCCAATCGGGAGCCAAGAGCAAACGGATTGCTTTGGTCGCTGTGTTGCAGTGATCTTGCGATCCAACCAGTACAGGCTCTGTCTTAGGACAGTTTTTGTTGTTCTCGGCCTGGTCGTGGGGCTAGCCCCAAATACAACGCCTCTCCAAAAGAATCAGTTAGCTGCGCCTCTCGCCGTCTTGTTTTTATTGTGCGTGAGTCGATTCGTCTTATTTTTATTGTCTTGTGCATTGCTTGTTATTGTTCTTGTACCAAACATATAGCAGGTGCCGTGCCAACTTTTGCCAAGCCCAATAAAACAAGGGGTTAGGTCGATATAACGGTTTTCTCGGGGCGAAAAAAAGCCGGGGTTTCGTTACCGATAACCCCGGCTTCTGTTACGTGAAAAAGCTGAGGTAACAGTTTTTTCACGTCTTCAAGCGTTACCCGCACACTCTACAGGTAACGTTCAGCTCTCGCTGGTGACCCCGGTCTTGCGCCGTGGAATGCCCAGGCGCTGACGGCGTTCCCACAGGCACTTGCGGCTGACGCCCAGTTTGCGCGCCAGCTCGGTCTCGGTCATGTGGTCCTGATGCTCAAGAACGAAGTGCTGGAAGTAGTCTTCCAGCGACAGGTCTTCGGTCGGCTCATGGCTGCTGTTGCTGGTGTTACCTGCGGTTTGCGCAGGCAAGCCGATGAACTCGTCGTCTTCCAGATCGCTCAGCTCGATGTCGATGCCCAGTAGGTCGGCAGAGATTTCCGGGCTTTCGCTCAGAATCACCGCGCGCTCTACCGCGTTCTCCAGCTCTCGCACGTTACCCGGCCAGGAATAATGCCGGATGGCCTGTTCGGCGTCGGCGGCAAATTTCAGGTCGGTACGGTTGATGCGCGCACTTTGTCGGGCGAGGAACGCCGTAGCGATTTCGTTGACGTCGGCGCCACGTTCGCGCAATGCCGGCAATTTCAGGGCAATCACGTGCAGGCGGTAATACAGGTCTTCACGGAACTGGCCGATTTTCGCCAGGCTCTTGAGGTCACGGTGGGTCGCGGCGATCAAACGCACATCGACCTTTTGCGACTGCACCGAACCCACGCGGCGAATCTCGCCTTCCTGCAGCACACGCAGCAGACGAGCCTGGGCTTCCAGCGGCAGTTCGCCGATCTCGTCGAGGAACAGCGTGCCGCCATCCGCCGCTTCCACCAGACCGGCGCGCCCGGCGCTGGCGCCAGTGAACGCACCTTTTTCGTGGCCGAACAGTTCGGACTCGATCAGGCTTTCCGGGATGGCCGCGCAGTTCACCGAAATCATCGGTGCCTTGGCACGCTTGGACAGGTTGTGCAGGGCGCGGGCCACCAGTTCTTTACCGGTGCCGGACTCGCCCTGGATCAGGACATTGGAATCGGTCGGCGCGACTTTGCGGATCTTGCTGTACAGGTCCTGCATCGGCGGGCACGAGCCGATGATGCCGATCTCGCCGTTGCTGTTGTCGACAGACGATTTGCCGCTGCCACTGCTCGGTTTGCCGGCAAGCGTTTCGCCGGCGGCAGGCGCCGACTGGTGATCACGCAGGATCCGCGCAACCGCCTGAAGCATTTCATCGTGATCGAAAGGTTTGGCGATGTAGTCCACCGCGCCCATCTTCATCGAGTCGACCGCCGAGCGCAGGCTGGCGTAGCTGGTCATGATCAGCACCGGTTTGCCCTGGCCGAGCTTGATCAGCTCGGTGCCGGGGGCGCCAGGCAGGCGCAGGTCGCTGACGATCAGATCGAATGTGGGAATACTGAAGCGTTCTTGTGCTTCCTGCACTGAACCGGCTTCGCTGACCTGGTACTGGTTGCGTTCCAGCAGGCGGCGCAAGGCGGAGCGGATAATGGTTTCGTCTTCGACGATCAAAATGTGCGGCATTGATTCGATACTCTCGACGGTCTCAGTTCACAGCGGACGTCGCTTCGACATGACGCGGTAAGGTCACCCGGATTCGGGTGCCGCGCTGGCTCTGTACATCAGCCGGGCTGTCGATGGTGATTTGTCCATAATGCTCTTCAACGATGGAATAGACCAGTGCAAGGCCCAGACCGGTACCTTCACCCGGGTCCTTGGTGGTGAAGAAAGGTTCGAACAATCGGTCCATGATGTTCTGCGGAATACCACTGCCTTCGTCTTCGACGATCAGATCGACCGTGTGTTCGCCGGCTTCACTCTTGACCCGCACGGCGCTGCCCGCAGGCGAGGCATCACGGGCGTTGGAGACCAGATTGATCAGCACTTGGGCGAGCCGCTGCGGATCGCCTTCGACCCAGTGATCCGGATCGCACAGGTTGTAGAACTGCACTTCGAAGTTGCGTCGGTTCAGCGCCAGCAGACCGATGGCATCCTGCGCGACTTCGGCCAGACAAACCGGTTCGTCGCTGTGCTGATGGCTGCCGGCGTGGGCAAAGCTCATCAGCGACTGCACGATGCGCGACACGCGCTTGGTCTGTTCGAGGATCTGCCCGCTGATTTCCGTCAGTTCGCCGTCTTCTTCGCGCTCTTCGCGCAGGTTCTGCGCCAGACAGGCGATGCCGGTGATCGGGTTGCCGATTTCATGGGCCACACCCGCCGCCAGTCGACCGATGCTCGCCAGGCGCTCGGAGTGCACCAGTTTGTCTTCGAGCATCTGCGTTTCGGTCAGGTCTTCCACCAACAGCACCAGACCACTGTTGCCCGGCGCCAACGGTTCGTCGATCGCCGCTTTGTGCAGATTGAGCCAGCGGGTCTGGCCGTCGAGAGCCAGGTGCTGCTTGTGCAAGTGCTCGTCGGGCAGGTTGATGAAGCCTTGCAGCAATGGCTTCCACGGATCGGCGATCGTGCTCAGGCGTGAACCGACCACCCGTTGCGCAGCGATGCCGGTGAGTTCTTCCATGGCCTTGTTCCACATCAGGATCTCTTGATCCTTGGCCAGCGAGCAGACGCCCATCGGCAACTCCTGCAAGGTCTGGCGGTGGTAGCGGCGCAGGGCGTCGAGTTCGGCGGCCAGTCCGGTGAGGCGCGAGTGGTAATCCTCGAGGCGGCTTTCGATGAAGTGGATGTCTTCGGTCACATAGTTTTCGCCGCCGGCCTTGTACGGCAGGAAGGTTTCGACCATGTCCTGCGCCACGCTCGGGCCCATCAGGCCGGAGAGGTTGGCTTCGATGCGGTCGCGCAAGCGGCGCAAGGCATAAGGACGGCGCTCGTCGAACGGCAGATAGAGGTCGCGCAGGGCCTGCTCGACTTCTTTCTGCGCCGCCTTGGCGCCCAGCGGTTTGGCCAGTTGCGTGGCGAACTCCTGGGGCGAAGCAGCATGCAGTTCGCGGCGTTGCGGACGACGCACGTTATCCACCGCGCAGGCTTCGGCGGCGCTGGCTTCTTCGGGGCTGGCGTTGGTGAACAGCGAGATCAGGGTGAACATCAATACGTTGGCTGCCAGCGAGGCGATCGCCGCCATGTGCCAACTGGTGTCGTCCAGCACGTAAATCATGTTCAGCAGGGGAATGTAGAAACCCTGCAGATTGCCGACCAGTGGCAACAGCATGGTCACCACCCACACCACAATCCCCGCCAGCAGGCCGGCGATAAAGCCGCGCCGGTTGGCGGTCGGCCAGTACAGCACCGAAAGCACGCCGGGCAGGAACTGCAGCGTGGCGACGAAAGCGACGATGCCGAGGTTGGCCAGATCCTGCCCGGCGCCGAGCATCAGGTAGAAGCAGAAACCGGCCATGATGATCGCGACGATCAGCGCCCGACGCGTCCACTTCAGCCAGCGATAGATGTTGCCTTCGGCCGGCGGCTGATAGAGCGGCAGCACCAGGTGGTTCAGCGCCATGCCCGACAGGGCCAGGGTGGTGACGATGATCAGGCCACTGGCGGCTGAAAGCCCACCGACATAGGCCAGCAGTGCCAGCGGTTTGCTGTTGGCGGCGATGCCGATGCCGAGGGTGAAATATTCCGGGTCGGTGGTGGCGCCGAGCTTCAGGCCGGCCCACAGGATCAGCGGCACTGCCAGGCTCATCAGCAGCAGGAACAGCGGCAGGCCCCAGCTGGCGCTGACCAGCGAGCGCGGATTGAGGTTTTCGGTAAAGGTCATGTGATACATGTGCGGCATCACGATCGCCGAGGCGAAAAACACCAGTAACAGCGTGCGCCATGGGCCTTCCTGCAGGGGCGTGTGCAGGGCGGCGAGGGCGGTCTGGTTTTGCAGCAGCCACAGTTCGAGTTGTTGCGGGCCATCGAACACGCCGTACAGCGCATACAGACCGACGCCGCCGAGGGCGATCAGTTTGATCACCGATTCGAAGGCAATCGCGAACACCAGCCCTTCGTGTTTCTCGCGAGTGGCGATATGCCGGGAACCGAAGAAAATCGTGAACAGAATGATCAGCGCACAGAACGCCAGCGCGACGCGGCTCTGGATCGGCTCGCCAGTGAGGATGCCAATCGAATCGGCTACCGCCTGAATCTGCAACGCCAGCAGCGGCAGCACGCCGATCAACATGAAGATCGTGGTCAGCGCGCCGGCCCAGGTGCTGCGAAAGCGGAACGCGAACAGATCCGCCAGCGACGACAATTGATAGGTGCGGGTGATTTTCAGGATCGGATACAGCAGCACCGGTGCGAGCAGAAACGCACCAGACACCCCGAGGTAGCTGGACAGAAAGCCGTAGCCATACTGATAGGCCAGCCCCACCGTGCCGTAAAACGCCCAGGCACTGGCGTAGACCCCCAGCGACAGGGTGTAGGTCAGCGGGTGGCGAATGATCGCCCGCGGGATCATGCCCCGTTCGCTGATCCAGGCAACGCCGAACAGCACCGCCAGGTACGCGGCGCTGATCAGGATCATCTGGGTCAGGCTAAAGCTCATCGGCATCTTTTTGGCTCTGCAGGATGAAGGTCACGACAATCAGGATCAACCACAGCAGATACGGCCGATACCAGGCGCCCGTGGCGTCGATCCACCAATCCATGATGGCTGGCGAAAACAGATAGATTCCCACGACCAGAAGCAGGACCAAGCGATAGATGTACATCCCGGCCTCTCTTTTTTATGCGCGTGCCCGAAAACGTGCGGCGATGGTAACGGATGGGCGCGCCACTGCAAGTGTCGTCATTGCAGTTGCGCCTCGGGCAACGTCAGTGTGCGCGGGATCTTCGATGCATCCCAGTGGGCTGCGCCCCATTTGAGCAATTCCTCGGGCGTGGCATGGGCCAGTTCGGCACCGGGGTTTTGCCCCAGCGCACGCAAGGCTCGCAACAGCAGCGGCGTGGCCTGATCGGCCTCAAGCGGCGGCGAACGGTAGGATTTGCCGAGCTTGTTGCCGTCCGGCTGCGTAATCAGTGGCAGGTGCAGATAGCGCGGCTGACGCAGGCCCAGCAGTTCTTGCAGGTAGAGCTGGCGTGGCGTGGAGTCGAGCAGGTCGGCACCGCGCACGATGTCGGTGATGCCTTGCCAGGCGTCATCCAGCACCACCGCCAGTTGGTAGGCGTAGAGACCGTCGCGGCGGCGGATTACGAAATCTCCCACGTCGCGCCCCAGATGCTGCCGGAACTCGCCCTGCACCCGATCGATAAAGTGGTATTCCAGTTCCGGCACGCGCAGGCGGATCGCCGCATCTTGCTGTCCATGACCGGCATTGCGGCACAAACCCGGATAAATCCCGTGATACGGCTCCAGCTGCTTGCGCGAGCAGGTGCAGGCGTAGGCCAGGCCATGGTTGAACAGGCTGTCGAGCACTTCGGCGTAGGCGGCGTGGCGGTCACTCTGGCGTACCATCTCACCGTCCCACTCGAAGCCGTAACTTTCCAGCGCCTTGAGAATCGCCGCCTGCGCGCCCGGTTCTTCGCGGGGCGGATCGAGATCTTCCATGCGCACCAGCCAACGCCCACTGACTGCACGCGCGTCGAGGTAAGAGGCGAGGGCAGCCACCAGTGAGCCGAAGTGCAGGTGGCCACTGGGGGTGGGGGCGAAGCGGCCGATGTAGGCGGGGGAGATTTTGGCTGTCATGGAAACGAAGCTACTTTTCAGGCGATACGCAGGTCAACGGGTGGGAGCGAGCAGGCTCGCTCCCACAAGGGCAAAAGGCAGAAACAAAAACGGAGCGTTCGCACGCTCCGTTTTTCGTTCAGGTCGAGATTACTTGCCGACCTGCTTTTCCTTGATTTCCGCCAGGTTCTTGCAGTCGACGCACATGTCGGCAGTCGGACGGGCTTCAAGGCGCTTGACGCCGATCTCGATCCCGCAAGAGTCGCACCAGCCGTACTCTTCGTCTTCGATCAGTTGCAGGGTCTTGTCGATCTTCTTGATCAGTTTGCGCTCGCGGTCGCGGGCGCGCAGCTCGAGGGCGAACTCTTCTTCCTGACTGGCACGGTCGGCCGGATCAGGAAAGTTGGCCGCTTCGTCTTTCATGTGATCAACAGTGCGGTCGACTTCCTGCATCAAGTCCAGTTTCCACTTGGTCAGGATCTTGGTGAAGTGCGCGCGCATTGGAGCGCCCATGTACTCTTCGCCCGCTTTCGGGACGTAGGGTTCGAAACCGCTGAGTGTCTGACTTGCCTGTTGCTTTGCTTGGGTGGGCATGAAATGGACCGCCTCTACTCTTGTAATCCATTGCGCAGGATTGCTCCATCACCGACACCTGCCGGCCCTGCGGCTGCAAGCGGGCGAACTTACCAGATCAATTCGGCCTGCGCTACTCCCGGATGTCGAGGCCCCGGCGGGCGGCGCTTGCAGAAGTTTGGCAAGTCATGTCTGACAGTGATGGAGGCCTGATCAATCTCTGATTTTAGTCAATCCTGGAGCGTACGCGCATATCGTTACAGTCCAGCGTTCTTGAGGCTGTGACCGCGACGGGTTCTCGCTCGTTCCGGCAGACAGGTAGAATCGTCTCTTTTTCCCCGTCGAAGGAAAACCAATGGCTCAGCCCTACAGTGCGCGCAGTCGTGCGATCGAACCGTTCCATGTGATGGCGCTGCTGGCGCGGGCCAATGAACTGCAGGCCGAAGGTCACGATGTGATCCACCTGGAAATCGGCGAGCCGGACTTCACCACAGCCGAACCGATCATCCGCGCCGGGCAAGCGGCGCTGACGGCGGGCAAGACTCGCTACACCGCGGCGCGGGGCATTCCTCAATTGCGCGAAGCGATCTCCGGGTTTTATCAAACGCGCTACGGCTTGAACATTGATCCGCGAAGGATCCTGATCACGCCGGGTGGCTCCGGCGCGCTGTTGCTGGCCAGCGCCTTGCTGGTCGATCCGGGCAAACACTGGCTGCTGGCGGATCCGGGCTACCCGTGCAACCGGCACTTCCTGCGTCTGGTTGAAGGCGCGGCACAACTGGTTCCGGTCGGGCCGGAGGTGCGCTATCAACTGACCCCGGATCTGGTGGCGCGGCATTGGGATCACGACAGCGTTGGTGCGTTGGTGGCTTCGCCTGCCAATCCGACCGGCACCCTCCTGACCCGCGACGAACTGGCCGGATTATCCACAGCGATCAAGGCGCGGCACGGCCATCTGGTGGTGGACGAGATTTATCATGGCCTGACTTACGGCACCGATGCCGCCAGCGTGCTGGAAGTCGATGACAGCGCCTTTGTCCTCAACAGCTTCTCCAAATATTTCGGCATGACCGGTTGGCGTCTCGGCTGGCTGGTGGCACCGGATGCGGCCGTCAGTGAGCTGGAAAAACTCGCGCAGAATCTCTATATCAGCGCGCCGAGCATGGCGCAGCATGCCGCACTGGCCTGTTTCGAGTCGGACACCATCAGCATTCTCGAAGAGCGCCGCGCCGAATTTGGCCGCCGTCGCGACTTCCTCCTGCCGGCGTTGCGCGAGTTGGGTTTCAATATCGCCGTCGAACCTGAAGGTGCGTTCTACTTGTATGCCGATATCAGCCAGTTCGGCGGTGATGCCTTCGCGTTCTGCCGGCATTTCCTCGAAACCGAGCACGTTGCCTTTACCCCGGGGCTGGATTTCGGTCGTTATCAAGCGGGCCATCATGTGCGTTTTGCTTACACGCAAAACCTCCCACGCTTACAGGAAGCGGTGGAACGCATCGCTCGTGGCTTGAAGAGCTGGCAAGGCTGATGCGTTTTTATCCGGCTCTGGAAGAGGCGCGGCTGATTCGCCGCTATAAACGTTTTCTGGCTGATGTTGAAACGGTCAATGGCGAGCTGTTGACCCTTCACTGCCCGAACACCGGTTCGATGCTCAACTGCCAGGTTGAGGGCGGACAGGTGTGGTTCAGTCGCTCCAACGACCCGAAACGCAAGCTGCCCGGCACCTGGGAAATTGGCGAAACCCCGCAGGGCCGGCTGTTTTGCGTGAACACCGGCCGTGCCAACGCACTGGTGGAAGAGGCGCTGCAGGCGGGAGTCATCAACGAGTTGAGCGGCTTTACGGCGCTTAAACGTGAAGTGGCGTACGGCCAGGAAAAGAGCCGTATCGATTTCCGTCTCGAGTACCCGAGCGGTCCGGCCTACGTGGAAGTGAAAAGTGTCACGCTGGGATTCGACGGAACGAATGTCGCGGCGTTTCCCGATGCGGTGACCCAGCGCGGCGCCAAGCATCTGCGTGAGCTGGCGCATCTGGCCCGTGACGGCATTCGGGCGGTGCAGCTGTATTGCGTCAATCTCAGCGGGATTGACGCAGTGCGTCCGGCCGAGGAAATCGATGCGGCCTACGCCGATGCCCTGCGCGAGGCGGTGGCATTCGGAGTTGAAGTGCTGGCCTACGGCGTGCGCTTGAACCATGAAGAGATGGTGATCGACCGGCGGCTGGACGTGTTGCTCAACGGTTAAACATCAATCCACACCCCTTCTGCGTCTTCGCGGCAGGGGATGGCGGTCAGGGATTGCCCGGCGCAGGGCCCGGCGACGCATTCGCCATCCTCGATCAGGAACAGTGCGCCGTGGGTGGCGCACTGGATCAGGCTGTTGCTCGGGTCGAGAAACTGGTCGGGGTGCCATTCCAGGCCGACGCCACGATGCGGGCAACGGTTGAGATAAACATAGGCCTTACCATTGCGGCGCACGGCAAACAGTTTGTTGCCGTGGATGTCGAACCCACGGCTGCCGGCCTCGGCGAGATCGGCGCCCGCGCACAAAAACTTCATGACTATCCTCAACTGTCGGCTCGTTTCAGGAAATGTCCGAGCTTGACGTTTAAATGCAAACAATTATCAAATGGCCGCCTTCGCCCACTGTGCGCGGCTGCCGCCAAGAATACTTGGCCTGCCGGTTCGCTGCCCGGGAAAACTGTTCAAGGAAAGCTGCGTATGCGCCTGATTATCCGCGTTGCTGTGCTGTGTGTCGGACTGTTCGCCAGCCTTCAGGTGACAGCTGCCGACTTGCCACAGCGTTGGGTCAGTGCCGGTGGCGCGCTTTCGGAGTGGGTCAGTGCGTTGGGCGGGGAGTCGAAACTGGTCGGCGTCGACACCACCAGCCAGCATCCCGAGTCGCTGAAGAAACTGCCAAGTATCGGCTATCAACGCAGCCTGTCGGCAGAGGGCATTCTCAGCCTGCGCCCGGACATCCTTATCGGCAGCGAAGAAATGGGCCCGCCACCGGTGATCGCTCAGGTAAGGAGCGCCAAGGTGCAGGTCGAACTGTTCTCGGCGCAGCCGGATCTGCCGACGCTGGAAAAAAACCTCACGCATCTCGGGCAGTTGCTCGGCGCGCAAGCCCAGGCGACGCAGTTGCTGGAAAGTTATCAACAGCAGCTCGCCATGCAGAAGGCGCGAATCGCCGAGTTGCAGACTAGGCACAAGGCGCCCGGTGTGCTGGTGCTGATCGGGCATGCCGGCGGCAAACCGTTGATTGCCGGCAAGGACACTGTCGCCGACTGGCTGCTGCAACGGGCCGGCGGACATAACCTGGCAACGCATACCGGTTACAAGCCGTTCTCCGTGGAGTCGCTGGCCGGGCTTGATCCTGAGGTGCTGGTGTTTGCGGATCGCGCGTTGAGCGGTGAGGCGGCAAAAGCGGCGTTGTTCAAGGAAAACCCCATCCTCAATTCAAGCCGTGCGGCCAAGACCGGACGGGTACTGGAGCTGGATCCGACGCTGCTGGTCGGCGGGCTCGGGCCGCGTTTACCGGCGGCGTTGAAGGGTTTGTCTGACGGCCTCTACCCGACTGCGAGCGGCCAATGACCGTACTGGTCAAACCACGCAGCCTGTTTATCGGGCTGACGCTCCTGTGTTTGCTGGCCATCTGGCTGTCGTTGGCGCTGGGGCCGGTGAGCCTGCCGCTGTTCGATACGTTGCGCGCGGCTCTGCGCATGCTCGGTGTGCCACTGGCGCCGGACGGTCTGGAGCAGGCTGAGCTGATTCTCGGGCAGATCCGTCTGCCGCGGACCTTGCTCGGCCTGGCCGTCGGCGGCGTACTGGCGCTGTCCGGTGTGGCGATGCAAGGTTTGTTTCGCAATCCGCTGGCCGATCCCGGGTTGGTCGGAGTCTCCAGCGGTGCGGCGCTTGGTGCGGCTGTAGCCATTGTCGGCGGTACGTTTTTTGGCAGTTTGCCAGAGTGGTTCGGGCCGTATCTGTTGTCGGCGTGCGCGTTTCTCGGCGGGTTGGGGGTAACGGCGCTGGTCTATCGGCTCGGACGGCGCAACGGCCAGACTCACGTCGCGACCATGCTGCTGGCGGGGATCGCGCTGACGGCGCTGGCCAGCTCGGCAGTCGGTTTGTTCACCTATCTGGCGGATGACGCGACCCTGCGCACGCTGACTTTCTGGAATCTGGGCAGCCTCAATGGTGCCAGTTACGCGCGTTTGTGGCCGTTGCTGATCATCAGCGCCGGTGTTGCGCTGTGGTTGCCGCGTCGTGCCAAGGCGCTGAATGCGTTGTTGCTGGGTGAATCCGAAGCAGGGCATCTGGGGATCAATGTCGAACGGCTCAAGCGTGAACTGGTGTTCTGCACCGCGTTGGGTGTTGGCGCAGCGGTAGCGGCGGCGGGGATGATCGGTTTCGTCGGGCTGGTGGTGCCGCATCTGGTGCGTTTATTGGCCGGGCCCGATCACCGCGTGCTGTTGCCCGCGTCGGTACTGGCGGGGGCGAGCCTGCTGTTGCTGGCGGATCTGGTGGCGCGGCTGGCACTGGCGCCGGCGGAGTTGCCGATCGGTATTGTCACGGCGTTTATCGGTGCCCCGTTCTTCCTGTATCTGCTGCTGCGAGGACGTGCCTGATGCTGCGTGCGCACAATCTGCACATCCGTCGCGGGCGCAAGACCGTCCTCAGCGACGTCACCCTGCAACTGGAGCCCGGTGAGGTGCTGGGTGTGCTCGGACCGAACGGTGCCGGCAAAAGCACCTTGCTCGGTGCCTTGTGCGGTGAGCTGACGGCGAGTGAAGGCGAGGTGTTGCTCGACGACAAGGCGCTGAATCACTGGACAGGTACGCAACGCGCCCAGCGTCTGGCGGTGTTGCCGCAGGTCTCGACGCTGGATTTTGCCTTTCGTGTGGAGGAAGTGGTCGGCATGGGCCGCTTGCCGTATCAAAGTGGTCGGGTGCGCGACGACGAAATCATTGCGGCAGCGCTGGACGCTGCGGATGCCGGGCACCTGAGCGGGCGCAGTTATCTGGCGCTGTCGGGTGGCGAGCGCCAACGCGTGCATCTGGCGCGGGTTTTGGCGCAGTTATGGCCGGGTCAGGCCGGGCAAACCCTGTTGCTGGACGAGCCGACCTCGATGCTCGATCCCTTGCATCAACACACCACGCTGCAGGCAATACGCGAGTTTGCTGATCGCGGTGCGGCGGTGCTCGTCATCCTGCATGATCTGAATCTGGCGGCGCGCTATTGTGATCGGGTGTTGCTGCTTGAAGGCGGGCGCCCGGTGGCGCTGGATACGCCGCAGCAAGTTTTGCGACCGGACTCGCTCAAAGCGGTGTTCGGTCTCGAAGTATTGGTGCAGCCGCACCCGGAGCGTGGGCATCCGCTGATCATCGCCCGCTGATTTCTCATCGAGGTGATGGCATGCGCGGGATCTGGTTGTTGGCGGTGTTGTGGCTTGCGGGGTGTCAGCATGTTGCTGCGCCACCACCGGTCAGCGGTGAGATACGCGATCTGCACAGCGGTCAGGTGCTGACCGCGCAGGAACTGCTGACACGTCTGGCCGGTGCGCAACACGTGATCATTGGCGAGCAGCATGACAATGCCGATCATCACGCTGCGCAGTTGTGGCTGTTGCGGTCGCTGGGTGAGCAACGCCCTCAGGGCAGTCTGCTGCTGGAGATGCTTACGCCTGATCAACAGCCGAACGTTGATCAGGTTCGCCATGCAGCAGCGCGGCCCACCGATCTTGCCGCCGCTCTGGACTGGCAGGATGGCTGGGACTGGAAGCTTTATGGACCGATCGTTCGCTTCGCCCTCACACAATCCTATCCGTTGCTGGCAGCCAATCTGGACGACAGCGAGATCCGCGCGTTCTATCGTCAGCCGCCGGCCTTGACCGGCGTTCGCAGCAATGCGGCAACGGTAAAAGCCACGCTGCTTGAGCAGATAAGCGACTCGCACTGTGGCTTGCTGCTCAAATCGCAGATGCCGGCGATGCTCAGCGTTCAGCAACAACGTGATCGACGCATGGCCGAACGTTTGCTGGCGGCACCAGCGCCCGCCATGTTGTTGGCAGGCGCCTGGCATGCGCGCAAGGATGCTGGCGTGCCGCTGCATGTGCTTGATCTTGGCGCAGCCCAAGCGCCCACGGTGCTGATGCTGGCCGAACAGGGCGCCGAGGTCAGCGCGGCGATGGCCGATTACGTCTGGTACACCCCGACCACGCCTGCGCAGGATTACTGCGCACAGATGCGCAAACAGTTCGGCCAGTGACTTTTCCACAGGCAAAAAAAGACCCGGTAAAAACCGGGTCAAATAACCGTGATTAGCCTGATGAGGAGATAATCTGAGAGTCCGAACCAAGGGCTTTTCAGAATATCGACTGATCTCGCGATCAGTTGTGATAATCATAGCGATTCTCATTAACGAGTCAACCACTGTTTTTCCATTCGCGTGATTTAGTCGTGCAAATGGCCGGAATGCCCCGGAAACAGGGGACTCAACGCGCAGCTTTCACCGCACTCAGTTGGGTGATTTGCTGGTTGAGCTGGCCAATGCGCCGGGCCATGCTCTCGATCAGGCTGTGGGCAATCTTCGGATTGTTGCGGGTCATGCTCAGAAACTGATCGCCCGGAATCAACATCACTGTACTTGGCTCGCGGGCAATGACCGTGGCGTTTCGCGGCTCGCCTGTGAACACGGCCATGGCGCCGAAAATCTCGTCCTTGGGCACGTCGCCAACCTTGTGCCCGTCAACAAACGCTTCGGCATGTCCATCGATGATCACAAAGACGTGATCGGCGGCATCGCCCTGCTGGATCAACACGTCACCGCTCTCGACCCGTTTAAAGCCATTGGTGCTGCGAAACTCCCGTGGCTTCAGTTCGGCCACCGCGTGTGCCAGCAGCGCCATCTGCCCCAGCAGATATTCCAGCCATTGCTCAGCCCGTTCCGGCTCGGCGTACAAATGTCGGAACAGATCGGTTCGTCGATAGGGCAATAAGCGCAATAGTCCATCGCTGCGCAGTCGGCAATCGGTCCAGGCGTCACCTTGCTGCAGGCCGATCAGATCGCCTTCCTGCCAGTAAAACAGCGCACGGCCACCGATGTAGCCGTGGATCACCCCTTCTGTCAGCAGAAACAGCTGATCGCGTGGGAGCTGCGCCATCAGGTCGTCAGAGATTTCCGGCTCAAACGCTGGCCCGCACGGCGCAAGCCCTTCCAGCCAGCGTGCGGGCAAGCTCTGCAAACGATTGATCAGCGCATCGATCGATGCCGATTGTTCCCCGAGCAGATACATGGTCGTCAGCGCCTGGTCAGTTCTTGTGACGCGAGGAGATGGCTTCGAGCTGCTTGTTCAAGGCGTCTTTGCGTTCGGCCGGGATATCGTTCCAGTGCACATCCATCAGTGCCCCTTCGATCGCGTACAACAACACCTTTGATGCGCGAAACCCGCGGGTACGCACGGCCCGATAGGCGTCCACCGCCCCCAGGCGACGCAAGTCCGAGGCGCTGTGGATGCCCACGGCATGCAGCCATTGCGCCGACGTCTTGCCAAGATTCTTCAGGTGTTGCAGTTCATCATTCATCAAGCCTCCTTGCGACGGCCGAATGGTGCGTGGGCGATCTTCTCAGGAGTGTAGCCATCAGTAGGAAAAGCGTGGTTGTTTGGTCGGATTAGACGCAAACGCTTCTAAGAAGGCAGCTGTGAACGCAGAAAGGAGGGAAGAAATGCGGAAATAAATGTGGGAGCGGGTTTGCTCGCGGAGGCGTCCTGTCGGCCGCAGGATGTATCGACTGACACCACGCCTTCGCGAGCAAGCCCGCTCCCACGCGGGAAAGGCGTCGGGTCAGAGAAAGATAAAAATATCAGCGGGTGCGATAGCGCAGGCGGGTACCAAAATTCATCGACATCAGGATCTCGTCGGCGCTCAGTTCCGGTGGGAAGTACGCACCGGAAATCTGCGCATGGGCCAGGCTTGCGCCTTCGAGTGATGAATTACGGAAATCGATGCCGCGCAAATCGGCGGAGCGGAAGTAGGCGTCGCGGAAATCCACGCCGTCGGCGTTCAGTTCACGCAGATCGAGACCACGGAAGTCGCCACCGACCATGTCGATCGGGCCGTCGTTCGGGCGTTCCTTGTTGAAGCCTGCGATGTCGTCTTTGTGCAGCAGGGCATAAAGCGGGGTGTCGAGAAGTTTCGGCTGGCTCATGTCACATCACCTGTTGGTTTTATGACGCCAGTATAGTGCCACTATTTGACGGCCGTGAAGCCAGCGAGGACTTCACGGCCGAAATAGTTTCTTACAGGCCTGGCAGGCGCTGACGAATCTGCGCCACTACGGTGTCGAGGGTCCCGCTTTCATTGGTCTGTACGCGCTTGCTGCGCAGAATTTCTTCTGGCGTCAGTGCTTCGCGGCTGGCCTGTTGGGCCTCGATGACCGCCAGCGTGGCGTCGGAAGGGTCCTTCTTGTCGGCCTGACGAATCGCCAGCCAGCTTTCGATCACGGCTTGCGGAGCGTTGCAGTCGAGAATCAGGAATGGCGTGCCGGTCGCCTCGGCGACTTTCGCCGCGCTGTCACGTTGCTCGCGCTTGAGGTAGGTCGCATCGATCACCACCGGGAAACCGGCGTGCAGGATCACTCCGGCAATCTCATGCAGACGGGCATAGGTGGCTACGCTGGCGTCGGCGCTGTAGATCCCGGCCTGCACGTCGTTGGCTACGGTCTGCTCGCCGAACAGACGCTTGCGCTCGACGTCGGAACGCAGGCGAATCGCGCCCAGCGCTTCGACCAGGCGCATGGCCACGTGGCTCTTGCCGACAGCCGATACGCCGTGGGTGATGGCCATGAAACGCGAAGGAATGGTGCTGTAGCTTTCCGCCAGGTTGGCGTAGTTGCGGTACTGGCGCAGGGTGGTGGCGCGCTGCACCGGAGTGGCGTCTGCCGGCATGCTGAACAGCGCGACTTTGGCGCGAACCAGCGCGCGATAGGCTTTGTAGAAGTTCAGCACTTCCAGGCCTTGATAGTCGCCGGTCAATTCCAGGTATTGGCTGATGAAGCGGCGGGCCAGGGATTTCAGGCCACGGTCTTCCAGGTCCATCGCCAGGAAACCGGTGTCGGCCCAGACGTCGGTGAAGCGGAACGGCTCGTTGAACTCGATGCAGTCGAAGATCACCACTTTGCCATTGATCACAGTGGCGTTGCCCAAGTGAATGTCGCCGTGGCATTCGCGAGTGAAACCCTCGGCCTTGCGCTTGCTGAACAGTGCCTTGAGACGGTCGAAGCTGCTCTCGGCCCAGGCTTGCAGGGCCTCGAGTTGCAGCAGATCGTTTTTGTCGCTGAGGAATGGCAGGATCTGTTCGAAGTTCTGGCGCACCGGGGCCATTACGCTTTCTGGTGTACCGGCCTCGTGTTCGGCCGGGACTTTTGGCGCACTGAGGTGGAATCTGGCGATCTGCTCGGCCATTTCGTCGATGTGCTGAGTGGTCAGTTCACCGTTGGCTTGCAGGGTGCTGAGCAGGCCGGTCTGCGGGAATTGGCGCATCTTCAACACATACTCGATCACCGGGCCGTCGCCGCCCAGTTGCGGCGCTTCGACGCTGCCGGTCACCGGCAACACGTCCAGATACAAATCTTCGGTCAGGCGCTGATTCAAACGCAGTTCTTCAGCGCAGAAGTGCTCGCGCGCTTCGAGGCTGGTGAAGTCGAGAAAGCCGAAATTCACCGGCTTCTTCACTTTATAAGCAAACGACCCGGTGAGGATCACCCACGAGATATGGGTTTCGATGACCTGGAACCCGTCGACGGGGTGCGGGTAGAGGGCCGGGTTTTGCAGGGCAGCGATCAGTGACTGGCTCACGGGCGATCCTTCAGAGACTGGGAAATTCGAGGTCGCCATTATGGCCGCTCGCCAGCCTGACGCAAACCTCGGAGCGCTCCTGTTGAGGATGAATAAAGTGCGTATAATCCGCCGCCATGACTCGAACTCGATCCCCCCGTACCAAGAAAAAACCACCTGCCAAGGGCCTGCGGCCGTGGCTGGGCTGGGCCATTAAACTCAGTCTGGTCGGCCTTGTGGTGCTGGCCGGCTTCGCCGTTTACCTCGATGCCGTGGTGCAGGAGAAATTCTCCGGCAAGCGCTGGACCATTCCGGCGAAGGTGTACGCGCGTCCGCTCGAGCTGTTCGTCGGACAAAAGCTGAGCAAGGACGATTTCCTCACCGAACTCGACGCCTTGGGCTATCGCCGTGAAGCCGTGAGCAATGGCCCCGGCGCTGCTGCCGTCAGTGGCAATACCGTCGATCTGAATACCCGCGGCTTCCAGTTCTATGAAGGCCTGGAGAAACCGCAGCCGGTGCGCGTGCGTTTCTCTGGCGACTATGTGGCCGAACTCTCCGGGCTCAACGGCGGGAAGTTGTCCGTGGTGCGGCTCGAGCCGCTGATGATCGGCGGCATTTACCCGAAAAATCTTGAAGACCGCATCCTGATCAAGCTCGATCAGGTGCCGCCGTATTTGCTCGATACGTTGGTCGCCGTTGAAGACCGCGACTACTATAGCCACTGGGGCGTGTCGCCGAAATCGATTGCCCGGGCCATCTGGGTCAACACCTCTGGCGGCAAGATGACCCAGGGCGGCAGTACGCTGACCCAGCAACTGGTGAAGAACTTCTACCTCACCAACGAGCGCAGCCTGAGCCGCAAGCTCACCGAAGCGATGATGGCGATGCTGCTGGAGCTGCACTACGACAAGAAGGAAATTCTTGAGGCCTACCTCAATGAAGTCTTTGTCGGGCAGGACGGTCAGCGTGCCGTGCACGGTTTCGGTCTGGCCAGCCAGTTCTTCTTTGGTCAGCCACTGTCCGAGCTGAAGCTGCATCAGGTCGCGTTGCTGGTCGGCATGGTCAAAGGTCCGTCCTACTACAACCCGCGCCGCAACCCCGAGCGTGCGCTGGAGCGACGTAACCTGGTGCTCGACGTGCTTGAGCAGCAAGGCGTGGCGACTGCCGAACAGGTTGAAGCGGCGAAGAAAATGCCCTTGGGTGTAACCACGCGCGGCAAGCTCGCCGACAGCTCGTTCCCGGGCTTCATCGATCTGGTCAAACGCCAGTTGCGTGAAGACTACCGCGACGAAGACTTGACCGAAGAAGGCTTGCGGATCTTCACTAGTTTCGACCCGATTCTGCAGATGAAAGCCGAAGCGTCGGTTAACGACACCTTTAAACGTCTGGCTGGACGCAAAGGCTCCGATGATGTGGAAGCGGCGATGGTCGTGACCAACCCGGAGACTGGCGAAGTGCAGGCGATGATTGGTAGCCGTCAGGCCAGTTACGCCGGTTTCAACCGGGCGCTGGACGCCGTGCGGCCAATCGGTTCTCTGGTAAAACCGGCGGTCTATCTGACTGCGTTGGAGAAACCGAGCCACTACACGCTGACCAGTTGGCTGTCGGATGATCCGCTGTCGATCAAAGGCGCGGACGGTCAGGTGTGGAAGCCGCAGAACTACGACCGTCGCTCTCACGGCACAGTCTTCCTTTACCAAGGGCTGGCGCATTCCTACAACCTGTCGACCTCGCGTCTGGGCCTGGAAGTCGGTGTGCCGAATGTGCTCAAGACCATTGCGCGTCTGGGCGTGACCCGGGAATTCCCGGCGTTCCCGTCGATGTTGCTCGGGGCTGGCGGCATGACCCCGATCGAAGTGGCGACCATGTATCAGACCCTCGCCAACGGTGGTTTCAATACGCCGATGCGCGGGATTCGCAGTGTGCTGACTGCTGAGGGCGAACCGCTCAAGCGTTATCCGTTCCAGATCGAGCAGCGTTTCGATCCGGCGTCCATCTACCTGATCCAGAACGCCATGCAGCGGGTGATGCGTGAAGGTACCGGCAGCTCGGTTTACAACGTGCTGCCCAAGACCCTGACGCTGGCCGGCAAGACCGGTACCAGTAACGACTCGCGCGACAGTTGGTTCGCCGGTTTCAGTCAGGATCTGCTGGCGGTGGTCTGGCTCGGTCGTGACGACAACGGCAAGACCCCGTTCACCGGGGCGACCGGTGCGCTGCAGGTCTGGACCAGTTTCATGCGCAAGGCCGATCCGCTGCCGCTGGATATGCCGCAGCCGGACAACATCGTTCAGGCGTGGGTCGATTCGCGTACCGGGCAAGGCTCGGATGCCAACTGTCCCGGAGCCGTGCAGATGCCGTATATTCGCGGCAGCGAACCGCCACCCGGTGCCGCGTGTGCAAGCGAAACGCCTGCTTCGCCGGAGTCGGTGATGGATTGGGTCAAGGGCTGGATGAATTAAGCAAAGAGGGTTTCAAGTGAACAAGTGGTTGATTCCAGCGGTGACCGCCGTGGCTTTGCTCAGCGGCTGCTCTACCGTACAGCGTGGTTCGATCCCGGTGGTGGACTCCGGCACAGCCGTCTCCAACAGCGAACGGCTGTCGGCCAACGGCGGTTTCCGCAAGACGACAGTCAAACGTCCGGTGCAGGGTCAGGCGCAATCCCAGGCCATTCCGCAAGGCGATACCGGCGTGGTGGTGATGGTGCCGGGTGGCGGTGCTGCGACATCGGCGCCGATCAGCTCCTCGCCGATCGTTCCTGGTCCGGCGTCCGGTGGGATTACGGCGGGTCCGTACAATCCTTCGCCGGTCGAGTCGGCACCGATCAACACTGGCAGCTACAGCATGCCTTCGACGCCGAGCGGCATTCCTTCGGCCAGCAGTGGCGGAGGTCTGTCCGCAGACGAGCAACTGGATGGTCCGGTACTCGCCTTGCTGACCACTGCGCAACAGCAGCAGGCCGGCGGCGACCTCAACGGTGCATCCTCCAGTCTGGAGCGCGCTCAGCGTGTAGCTCCGCGTGAGCCGCAAGTGCTCTACCGTCTGGCGCAGGTGCGCATGGCCCAAGGTGATGCGCCGCAGGCGGAACAGTTCGCCCGTCGCGCGCTGACCATGGCCAACGGCCGTCCGGATCTGCAAGCCAACCTGTGGGAAATCATCGCGCAGTCCCGTGAGAAGCAGGGCGACTCCGCCGGCGCTGCACTGGCTCGTCAAAAGGCCAAGGTTTCGCTCTGATGGACACCCGTTTCCCGAAAATCGCCGATCAATTGCTGCTGATCGAGCGTGAACTGCGCACGCAGGGTTGGTGGGATGAGATCCAGCCATCAGCCGAAGCCTTGAGCAGTGTCGAACCGTTTTCGGTCGACACGCTGGATTTCGAGCAGTGGCTGCAATGGATCTTCCTGCCGCGAATGAAGATGATCCTTGAGCAGGACTTGCCGTTGCCCAATGCCTCGGGCATTCAGGAAATGGCTGAAATGGTCTTCGCCCAGCGCAATCTGCAGGGCAAGGATCGCCAGTTGCAGGTGCTGCTTAAAGAGTTCGATCTGCTGATCACCGCTTCCCGCTAGAGCCGATCCCCTGTAGGAGCTGCCGAAGGCTGCGATCTTTTGATCTTGCTTTTGAAAACAGCATCAAAAGATCGCAGCCTGCGGCAGCTCCTACAGATTTTTATTCGCAGTTCTGCGCAATCTGCTTCTGCGCTTCGACAATGCGCTCCTGACGCTGCGCATCATCCAGCCGCCGTACTTGTCCCTCCACTTCCTCCCGCAAACGCGGATTGTTCTGCAATTGCGCCAGGTTCGTCCGTGCCTGTTCGCAAAATGCCTTGAGCTGCGCCTGCTGCTCCGCCACCTGTTTCTTCACCTTGTCGTCGATGGCTTTCTGATCGCCCAGCGCACCACTGCCAGGCATGGCGGCAGGTTTCGGTGGGGGCGAGGAGGGCGTCTGCACAGTCGTCGCCGGCAGCCCTTGCGGCGGCTGCGCATCGAAGTGCGTGACGCCTTGAGCGTCGACCCATTTGTAGATCTGAGCGGCCGAGCACCAGTGGCTGAGGCCGATCAGCAGAGTTAACAGGAGCGTTCGCATGCTGATTCCTTGGCAAAATTGCGCAATTGACGCTAACAGAGTAGCTGTTTTCAGGTTTTTTCTTGCGTTCTCATGTGCTTACCCACAATTAAGCACATTGACGGCTTGACTTGGAGAGGGCGAAACAGAAGAATCCAAAGTCCGCTGTAGAGGGACTGCCAGAAGCAGACCCACTCGGCAGATCATGAGGCGCATATCCGCGTCGACCTGTTACACCCGCAACGCGTTACCTCGCGCTGGGTGGGAAAGGCCCGCAACACTTGGGACGATCCCAATACTTGCTCAGTCAGTGCTGACGTAGTCGGCGACCACCGTCGCTCATGCTCTGCCGAGAAGTAAACCTATTAAGACCCGCCCCTTTTTGTGGACGGTATTCTGGCGTTTTAGAGGTGAACAACGTGGAGCTTTTATCTGGCGGTGAGATGCTCGTCCGCTTCTTGCGTGACGAAGGCGTCAAATATATCTACGGGTACCCGGGTGGTGCTCTCCTGCATGTTTACGATGCCCTGTTCAAAGAACCGGAAGTGACCCACATCCTGGTTCGTCACGAACAAGCGGCGACCCATATGGCTGACGGCTACGCCCGTGCCACCGGTAAAGCCGGCGTGGTACTGGTGACTTCCGGTCCAGGCGCCACAAACGCCATCACCGGTATCGCCACCGCCTATATGGATTCGATTCCGATGGTGATCATTTCCGGTCAGGTGCCAAGCACCATGGTCGGCACCGATGCGTTCCAGGAAACCGACATGATCGGTATTTCCCGGCCGATCGTGAAGCACAGCTTCATGATCAAGCACGCCTCGGAAATCCCGGAAGTCATGAAGAAGGCGTTCTACCTGGCGCAATCCGGTCGTCCAGGCCCGGTCGTGGTCGATATCCCGAAAGACATGACCAACCCGGCCGAGAAGTTCGAATACGTTTTTCCGAAAAAAGCCAAGCTGCGCTCCTACAGCCCGGCCGTTCGCGGTCACTCCGGGCAAATCCGCAAGGCGGCAGAAATGCTTCTGGCGGCCAAGCGTCCCGTGCTCTATTCCGGTGGCGGCGTGATTCTGGGCAACGGTTCCGCACCGCTGACCGAACTGGCGAAAATGCTCAACCTGCCAGTGACCAACACCTTGATGGGCCTGGGCGGTTTCCCGGGTACTGATCGTCAGTTCATCGGTATGCTCGGCATGCACGGCAGCTACACCGCCAACCTGGCGATGCACCATGCCGACGTGATCCTGGCTGTTGGCGCACGTTTCGATGACCGTGTGATCAACGGCGCGGCGAAGTTCTGCCCGAACGCCAAGATCATCCACATCGACATCGATCCGGCTTCGATCTCCAAGACCATCAAGGCTGACGTGCCAATCGTTGGCCCGGTGGAGAGCGTCCTGACCGAAATGGTCGCGATCCTCAAGGAAATCGGCGAGACCCCGAACAAGGAGTCCGTGGCCAGTTGGTGGAAGCAAGTCGATGAATGGCGCGGTGATCGCGGCCTGTTCCCTTATGAAAAGGGCGACGGCAGCCTGATCAAACCGCAGACCGTGATCGAGACCCTGTGCGAAGTGACCAAAGGCGATGCCTTCATCACGTCCGACGTGGGCCAGCACCAGATGTTCGCGGCGCAGTACTACACGTTCAACAAGCCGAACCGCTGGATCAACTCCGGTGGCCTGGGCACCATGGGCTTCGGTTTCCCGGCGGCCATGGGCATCAAGTTGAGCTTCCCGGATGACGACGTTGCCTGCGTTACCGGCGAAGGCAGCATCCAGATGAACATCCAGGAACTGTCGACCTGCCTGCAATATGGCTTGCCGGTGAAAATCGTCATCCTGAACAACGGTGTTCTGGGGATGGTTCGTCAGTGGCAGGACATGAGCTATGGCAGCCGTCACTCGCACTCTTACATGGAGTCGCTGCCTGACTTCGTCAAACTGGCTGAAGCCTACGGTCACGTCGGCGTGCGCATCACCGATTCGAAGGATTTGAAGTCGAAGATGGAAGAGGCGTTCGCCATGAAAGACCGTCTGGTGGTGATCGATATTTCGGTCGATACCAGCGAGCACGTCTATCCGATGCAGATCAAAGACGGCTCCATGCGCGATATGTGGCTGAGCAAGACGGAGCGTACTTAATCATGCGGCACATTATTTCCCTGCTTCTGGAAAACGAACCCGGCGCTTTGTCTCGCGTAGTCGGCCTGTTCTCGCAGCGCAACTACAACATTGAAAGCCTGACGGTGGCGCCAACCGAAGACCCGACCCTGTCGCGTCTGACGCTGACCACTGTCGGCCACGATGAAATCATCGAGCAGATCACCAAAAACCTGAACAAGCTGATCGAAGTGGTCAAGCTGGTGGACCTGTCGGAAAGCGCTCACATCGAGCGCGAGCTGATGCTGGTCAAGGTCAAGGCCACTGGCGCCCAGCGCGCCGAGATCAAACGCACCACCGATATTTACCGTGGACAGATCGTCGATGTCAGCGCCAGCGTGTATACCGTGCAATTGACCGGTACCAGCGACAAGCTCGACAGCTTCATTCAGTCCATCGGCACCGCATCGATTCTGGAAACCGTCCGTAGCGGCGTGACCGGCATTGCCCGCGGCGACAAAGTACTCAGCATCTAAACCAAATTAGCGAATGGCCTGAACGGCCTGGATATATAGGGGAAATTCATGAAAGTTTTCTACGATAAAGACTGCGACCTGTCGATCATCCAGGGCAAGAAAGTTGCCATCATCGGTTACGGTTCCCAGGGCCACGCCCAGGCATGCAACCTGAAAGACTCCGGTGTCGACGTTACCGTCGGTCTGCGTAAAGGTTCGGCCACTGTTGCCAAAGCCGAAGCCCATGGCCTGAAAGTGACCGACGTGGCTGCTGCCGTTGCCGGCGCCGACCTGGTCATGATCCTGACCCCGGACGAATTCCAGTCTCAGCTGTACAAGAACGAAATCGAGCCGAACATCAAGAAAGGCGCCACCCTGGCCTTCTCCCACGGCTTCGCGATCCACTACAACCAGGTTGTTCCACGTGCCGACCTCGACGTGATCATGATCGCGCCGAAAGCTCCAGGCCACACCGTACGTTCCGAGTTCGTGAAGGGCGGCGGTATCCCTGACCTGATCGCGATCTACCAGGACGCTTCGGGCAACGCCAAAAACGTTGCACTGTCCTACGCAGCTGGCGTGGGTGGCGGTCGTACCGGCATCATCGAAACCACTTTCAAGGATGAGACCGAAACCGACCTGTTCGGCGAACAAGCCGTTCTGTGCGGCGGTACCGTTGAGCTGGTAAAAGCCGGTTTCGAAACCCTGGTTGAAGCTGGCTACGCGCCGGAAATGGCCTACTTCGAGTGCCTGCACGAACTGAAGCTGATCGTTGACCTCATGTACGAAGGCGGTATCGCCAACATGAACTACTCGATCTCCAACAACGCTGAATACGGCGAGTACGTGACCGGTCCGGAAGTAATCAACGCCGAATCCCGTCAGGCCATGCGCAATGCCCTGAAACGTATTCAGGACGGCGAATACGCCAAAATGTTCATCAGCGAAGGCGCAACCGGCTACCCTTCGATGACCGCCAAGCGTCGTAACAACGCCGCTCACGGTATCGAAATCATCGGCGAGCAACTGCGCTCCATGATGCCGTGGATCGGTGCCAACAAGATCGTCGACAAAGCCAAAAACTAAGTCGTCGTCCCTTGTACGAAAAACGCGGCCTCGGCCGCGTTTTTTCGTTTGAAACCGATGGTTCTGGTATAAAGCTGCATCGTTTGTGGCCGAACCGTCGTCACAGACACCTGTAGAAACTTTCCAAACCGTTGCAAGGTAATGTCCATGAGCGAACGTCCCGAAGAGCCGAACCAGGCTTCTGACGCCGAAAGCCTGCTGCCCATCGATGAACATGTCGAGGAAGGGCACGACGCAGAAGGTCGTAAAGTCCGGCATCGTGGTATCTATCTGCTGCCGAACCTGTTCACCACTGCGAACCTGTTTGCAGGGTTTTATTCCATCATCAACTCGATGAGTGCCCAGGCTGCCTTGAGCGCCGGGGATTCTGCGAATGCGAGCAAGTATTTTGCCTTTGCCGCGATCGCGATTTTCGTGGCCATGGTGCTCGATGGTCTCGATGGCCGCGTGGCGCGTATGACCAATACACAAAGTGCCTTCGGCGCCGAGTATGACTCGCTGTCCGACATGGTTGCCTTCGGTGTGGCACCGGCGCTGCTGGCGTTCGGCTGGGCGCTGGGCGACATGGGCAAGGTCGGCTGGATGGTGGCCTTCATCTATGTAGCCGGTGCAGCGCTGCGTCTGGCGCGTTTCAATACTCAGGTCGGTACGGCCGACAAGCGCTACTTCATCGGCCTGGCCAGCCCGGCGGCGGCAGGCGTGGTGGCGGGGATTGTCTGGGCGTTCAGCGATTACGGTATTCAGGGTTCGAAGATGTCGTTCCTGGTCGCTCTGATGGTGGCGGCTGCCGGCATGCTGATGGTCAGCAACATCAAGTACAACAGCTTCAAGGAGCTGGATCTGAAGGGGCGCGTGCCGTTCGTGGCGATCCTCGCCGTGGTCCTGGTGTTCGCTGTGGTGTTCAGCGATCCACCGCGTATTTTGCTGCTGGTGTTCCTCGCCTACGCGGCTTCCGGACCGGTGCAATACCTGTTGCATCTTCGTCGGCACAAAAACGCCGAGTGATGTAATTTCCCGCATACTCCGCAGTCTATGGGTGCATCTGTCCTCCAAAGCTGCGGAGTTGCCATGCTGATCAAAATCCCCAAAGCGTCCGACTGCCATGAGTCGGATGTCACGCCTGAGTCCATTTATCTCTCCCGTCGTCAATTGCTCGGAACTACTGCGGCCGGTATCGCCGTGAGCAGCCTGCCGCGTTGGGCCAGTGCCGAGGACGCGGCGCGCTATGCTGATGTCGAGCCAGGCAAGGCGCCTGCCTGGTTTGCCGAGAAGCTCCCTTCTACCAAGTGGGGGGCAGTCAACGTCAAGGATGAGGCGATCACGCCTTATAAAGACGCGACCCATTACAACAATTTCTATGAGTTCGGCACCGACAAGGGCGATCCCGCAGCCAATGCCGGCTCGCTGAAAACCGAGCCGTGGAGCGTGGTCGTCGATGGAGAGGTGGTAAAGCCCGGGCGTTACGCGCTGGAAGACTTCATGAAGCCGTACCAGTTAGAGGAGCGTATCTATCGTCTTCGCTGTGTTGAGGCGTGGTCGATGGTCATCCCTTGGATTGGTTTTCCGATTTCCGCACTGCTCAAGCAGGTCGAGCCGACCTCTAACGCCAAGTACATTCGCTTTGAAACCTTGCAGGATCCCAAGAGCATGCCTGGGCAGCGCTCGGGTTTCGCGCTGATCGACTGGCCTTATGTAGAGGGCTTGCGTCTGGATGAGGCGATGAATCCCTTGGCGATTCTGGCGGTTGGCATGTATGGCCGCGAATTGCCCAATCAGAATGGCGCGCCGCTGCGTCTGGTGGTGCCGTGGAAGTATGGCTTCAAGAGTGTGAAATCCATTGTGCGGATCAGTCTCGTCAGCGAGCAGCCCAAGACTACCTGGCAGAGCATTGCGGCAGATGAATACGGTTTTTATGCCAACGTGAATCCGACGGTCGATCATCCGCGCTGGACTCAGGCAAGAGAGCGGCGTCTGCCGAACAGTTTGTTCAAGCCGAATGTACGCGATACCCAGATGTTCAACGGCTACTCGGATGAAGTCGCTTCTTTATATACAGGGCTCGATCTGCGGAAGAACTACTGATGCGATATCCGTTTTGGCGTGCAGGCGTTTTTATTGCGGCGGCGATCTGGCCACTGTTTTGGTTTTATCAGGCGTTTGCCGATTTGCTCGGTCCGGATCCCGGCAAGGTGCTGGTTGATCGACTGGGGCTGGGGACGCTGGTATTCCTGCTGATCACGTTGAGCATGACGCCGTTGCAGAAATTGACGGGGTGGGCGGGCTGGATTGCTGTTCGCCGTCAGGTGGGGCTCTGGTGTTTTGCCTATGTGGTTCTGCACCTGTTCAGCTATATGGCGTTCATCCTTGGTTTCGACTGGTCACAGTTGGGTGTGGAGTTACGCAAGCGGCCGTACATTATTGTGGGTACGCTGGGTTTTCTTGGATTGTTGGCACTGGCAGTAACCTCAAATCGTTACAGTCAGCGTCGTTTAGGTGTGCGCTGGAAGAAATTGCATCGGGTGGTGTACGTGATTCTGGGGCTGGGATTGCTGCACATGTTGTGGATCGTGCGTGCTGATCTCAAGGAGTGGGCGATCTATGCCTTTATAGGTGCAGTGCTTTTACTGCTGCGTGTGCCTACAGTTGCCCGTCGAATCCCGCGTTTATTGGCTAAAAAGCAGGTTTTGCAATAAAACTGAAATTAACGGTTGACGGCAGATTCTGGAGGTCTATAATTCGCCCCACTTCCGGCGCAGTCGAAACGGAAAACTCCTTGAGATTCAACGAGTTACGCAGTTTTCGACGGCAGATCGCTTCAGTTCATCGAAGCCTGGAAGGAGTTGAAGGAGCGGTGATGTTTGGCTCTTTTGACGGTTCGGTCTTCTCGGTCGAAAGCGGTGAAAAAGAGGTGTTGACAGCAGCGTGTAACGCTGTAGAATTCGCCTCCCGCTAACGAGAGATCGGAAGCGCAAGTGGTTGAAGTTGTTGAAGAATTCTTCGAAAACTTCTGAAAATAATCACTTGACAGCAAATGAGGCTGCTGTAGAATGCGCGCCTCGGTTGAGACGAAAGATCTTAACCAACCGCTCTTTAACAACTGAATCAAGCAATTCGTGTGGGTGCTTGTGGAGTCAGACTGGTAGTCAACAAGATTATCAGCATCACAAGTTACTCCGCGAGAAATCAAAGATGTAACCAACGATTGCTGAGCCAAGTTTAGGGTTTCTTAAAAACCCAAAGATGTTTGAACTGAAGAGTTTGATCATGGCTCAGATTGAACGCTGGCGGCAGGCCTAACACATGCAAGTCGAGCGGATGAGAGGAGCTTGCTCCTGGATTCAGCGGCGGACGGGTGAGTAATGCCTAGGAATCTGCCTGGTAGTGGGGGACAACGTTTCGAAAGGAACGCTAATACCGCATACGTCCTACGGGAGAAAGCAGGGGACCTTCGGGCCTTGCGCTATCAGATGAGCCTAGGTCGGATTAGCTAGTTGGTGAGGTAATGGCTCACCAAGGCGACGATCCGTAACTGGTCTGAGAGGATGATCAGTCACACTGGAACTGAGACACGGTCCAGACTCCTACGGGAGGCAGCAGTGGGGAATATTGGACAATGGGCGAAAGCCTGATCCAGCCATGCCGCGTGTGTGAAGAAGGTCTTCGGATTGTAAAGCACTTTAAGTTGGGAGGAAGGGTTGTAGATTAATACTCTGCAATTTTGACGTTACCGACAGAATAAGCACCGGCTAACTCTGTGCCAGCAGCCGCGGTAATACAGAGGGTGCAAGCGTTAATCGGAATTACTGGGCGTAAAGCGCGCGTAGGTGGTTTGTTAAGTTGGATGTGAAATCCCCGGGCTCAACCTGGGAACTGCATCCAAAACTGGCAAGCTAGAGTATGGTAGAGGGTGGTGGAATTTCCTGTGTAGCGGTGAAATGCGTAGATATAGGAAGGAACACCAGTGGCGAAGGCGACCACCTGGACTGATACTGACACTGAGGTGCGAAAGCGTGGGGAGCAAACAGGATTAGATACCCTGGTAGTCCACGCCGTAAACGATGTCAACTAGCCGTTGGGAGCCTTGAGCTCTTAGTGGCGCAGCTAACGCATTAAGTTGACCGCCTGGGGAGTACGGCCGCAAGGTTAAAACTCAAATGAATTGACGGGGGCCCGCACAAGCGGTGGAGCATGTGGTTTAATTCGAAGCAACGCGAAGAACCTTACCAGGCCTTGACATCCAATGAACTTTCCAGAGATGGATTGGTGCCTTCGGGAACATTGAGACAGGTGCTGCATGGCTGTCGTCAGCTCGTGTCGTGAGATGTTGGGTTAAGTCCCGTAACGAGCGCAACCCTTGTCCTTAGTTACCAGCACGTTATGGTGGGCACTCTAAGGAGACTGCCGGTGACAAACCGGAGGAAGGTGGGGATGACGTCAAGTCATCATGGCCCTTACGGCCTGGGCTACACACGTGCTACAATGGTCGGTACAGAGGGTTGCCAAGCCGCGAGGTGGAGCTAATCCCACAAAACCGATCGTAGTCCGGATCGCAGTCTGCAACTCGACTGCGTGAAGTCGGAATCGCTAGTAATCGCGAATCAGAATGTCGCGGTGAATACGTTCCCGGGCCTTGTACACACCGCCCGTCACACCATGGGAGTGGGTTGCACCAGAAGTAGCTAGTCTAACCTTCGGGAGGACGGTTACCACGGTGTGATTCATGACTGGGGTGAAGTCGTAACAAGGTAGCCGTAGGGGAACCTGCGGCTGGATCACCTCCTTAATCGACGACATCAGCTGCTCCATAAGTTCCCACACGAATTGCTTGATTCATTGAAGAAGACGATAGAAGCAGCTTTAAGCTCCAAGCTGATAGCTCTGAGCTAATCAGTTACGCGCTCGAAATTGGGTCTGTAGCTCAGTTGGTTAGAGCGCACCCCTGATAAGGGTGAGGTCGGCAGTTCGAATCTGCCCAGACCCACCAATTTTGTATGGGGCCATAGCTCAGCTGGGAGAGCGCCTGCCTTGCACGCAGGAGGTCAGCGGTTCGATCCCGCTTGGCTCCACCATTAACTGCTTCTACTTGTTAGAGCTTAGAAATGAATATTCCGGCGTGAATATTGATTTCTAGTCTTTGATTAGATCGTTCTTTAAAAATTTGGGTATGTGATAGAAAGATAGACTGAACGTTACTTTCACTGGTAACGGATCAGGCTAAGGTAAAATTTGTGAGTGACTCTTAAGAGTTTTGCGAATTTTCGGCGAATGTCGTCTTCACAGTATAACCAGATTGCTTGGGGTTATATGGTCAAGTGAAGAAGCGCATACGGTGGATGCCTTGGCAGTCAGAGGCGATGAAAGACGTGGTAGCCTGCGAAAAGCTTCGGGGAGTCGGCAAACAGACTTTGATCCGGAGATGTCTGAATGGGGGAACCCAGCCATCATAAGATGGTTATCTTGTACTGAATACATAGGTGCAAGAGGCGAACCAGGGGAACTGAAACATCTAAGTACCCTGAGGAAAAGAAATCAACCGAGATTCCCTTAGTAGTGGCGAGCGAACGGGGACTAGCCCTTAAGTGGCTTTGAGATTAGCGGAACGCTCTGGAAAGTGCGGCCATAGTGGGTGATAGCCCTGTACGCGAAAGTCTCTTAGTCATGAAATCGAGTAGGACGGAGCACGAGAAACTTTGTCTGAATATGGGGGGACCATCCTCCAAGGCTAAATACTACTGACTGACCGATAGTGAACTAGTACCGTGAGGGAAAGGCGAAAAGAACCCCGGAGAGGGGAGTGAAATAGATCCTGAAACCGTATGCGTACAAGCAGTGGGAGCAGACTTTGTTCTGTGACTGCGTACCTTTTGTATAATGGGTCAGCGACTTATTTTCAGTGGCGAGCTTAACCGAATAGGGGAGGCGTAGCGAAAGCGAGTCTTAATAGGGCGTCTAGTCGCTGGGAATAGACCCGAAACCGGGCGATCTATCCATGGGCAGGTTGAAGGTTAGGTAACACTGACTGGAGGACCGAACCGACTACCGTTGAAAAGTTAGCGGATGACCTGTGGATCGGAGTGAAAGGCTAATCAAGCTCGGAGATAGCTGGTTCTCCTCGAAAGCTATTTAGGTAGCGCCTCATGTATCACTGTAGGGGGTAGAGCACTGTTTCGGCTAGGGGGTCATCCCGACTTACCAAACCGATGCAAACTCCGAATACCTACAAGTGCCGAGCATGGGAGACACACGGCGGGTGCTAACGTCCGTCGTGAAAAGGGAAACAACCCAGACCGTCAGCTAAGGTCCCAAAGTTATGGTTAAGTGGGAAACGATGTGGGAAGGCTTAGACAGCTAGGAGGTTGGCTTAGAAGCAGCCACCCTTTAAAGAAAGCGTAATAGCTCACTAGTCGAGTCGGCCTGCGCGGAAGATGTAACGGGGCTCAAACCATACACCGAAGCTACGGGTATCACGCAAGTGATGCGGTAGAGGAGCGTTCTGTAAGCCTGTGAAGGTGAGTTGAGAAGCTTGCTGGAGGTATCAGAAGTGCGAATGCTGACATGAGTAACGACAATGGGTGTGAAAAACACCCACGCCGAAAGACCAAGGTTTCCTGCGCAACGTTAATCGACGCAGGGTTAGTCGGTCCCTAAGGCGAGGCTGAAAAGCGTAGTCGATGGAAAACAGGTTAATATTCCTGTACTTCTGGTTATTGCGATGGAGGGACGGAGAAGGCTAGGCCAGCTTGGCGTTGGTTGTCCAAGTTTAAGGTGGTAGGCTGAGATCTTAGGTAAATCCGGGATCTTAAGGCCGAGAGCTGATGACGAGTTACCTTTCAGGTGACGAAGTGGTTGATGCCATGCTTCCAAGAAAAGCTTCTAAGCTTCAGATAACCAGGAACCGTACCCCAAACCGACACAGGTGGTTGGGTAGAGAATACCAAGGCGCTTGAGAGAACTCGGGTGAAGGAACTAGGCAAAATGGCACCGTAACTTCGGGAGAAGGTGCGCCGGTGAGGGTGAAGGACTTGCTCCGTAAGCTCATGCCGGTCGAAGATACCAGGCCGCTGCGACTGTTTATTAAAAACACAGCACTCTGCAAACACGAAAGTGGACGTATAGGGTGTGACGCCTGCCCGGTGCCGGAAGGTTAATTGATGGGGTTAGCTAACGCGAAGCTCTTGATCGAAGCCCCGGTAAACGGCGGCCGTAACTATAACGGTCCTAAGGTAGCGAAATTCCTTGTCGGGTAAGTTCCGACCTGCACGAATGGCGTAACGATGGCGGCGCTGTCTCCACCCGAGACTCAGTGAAATTGAAATCGCTGTGAAGATGCAGTGTATCCGCGGCTAGACGGAAAGACCCCGTGAACCTTTACTATAGCTTTGCACTGGACTTTGAATTTGCTTGTGTAGGATAGGTGGGAGGCTTTGAAGCGTGGACGCCAGTTCGCGTGGAGCCATCCTTGAAATACCACCCTGGCAACTTTGAGGTTCTAACTCAGGTCCGTTATCCGGATCGAGGACAGTGTATGGTGGGTAGTTTGACTGGGGCGGTCTCCTCCTAAAGAGTAACGGAGGAGTACGAAGGTGCGCTCAGACCGGTCGGAAATCGGTCGTAGAGTATAAAGGCAAAAGCGCGCTTGACTGCGAGACAGACACGTCGAGCAGGTACGAAAGTAGGTCTTAGTGATCCGGTGGTTCTGTATGGAAGGGCCATCGCTCAACGGATAAAAGGTACTCCGGGGATAACAGGCTGATACCGCCCAAGAGTTCATATCGACGGCGGTGTTTGGCACCTCGATGTCGGCTCATCACATCCTGGGGCTGAAGCCGGTCCCAAGGGTATGGCTGTTCGCCATTTAAAGTGGTACGCGAGCTGGGTTTAGAACGTCGTGAGACAGTTCGGTCCCTATCTGCCGTGGACGTTTGAGATTTGAGAGGGGCTGCTCCTAGTACGAGAGGACCGGAGTGGACGAACCTCTGGTGTTCCGGTTGTCACGCCAGTGGCATTGCCGGGTAGCTATGTTCGGGAAAGATAACCGCTGAAAGCATCTAAGCGGGAAACTTGCCTCAAGATGAGATCTCACTGGAACCTTGAGTTCCCTGAAGGGCCGTCGAAGACTACGACGTTGATAGGTTGGGTGTGTAAGCGCTGTGAGGCGTTGAGCTAACCAATACTAATTGCCCGTGAGGCTTGACCATATAACACCCAAGCAATCTGAATGCTCGAAAGAGACCAGATTGCGGTGTGTGAAGACGCAATGAACCGAAAGTTCGCGCTACTCACAAAACACCTGTATCACATACCCGATTTGCTGAAGCGAGGCCAGTTGGTCACGAGTCAGTACCCGAATTTCTTGACGACCATAGAGCGTTGGAACCACCTGATCCCATCCCGAACTCAGAAGTGAAACGATGCATCGCCGATGGTAGTGTGGGGTTTCCCCATGTGAGAGTAGGTCATCGTCAAGATTAAATTCCGAAACCCCAATTGCGAAAGCAGTTGGGGTTTTGTTTTGTCCGCAGGAAAGTATTTTTACTTAGGCAGCGAACAATTTTGCACAGTTATTTTCGAATCAGAACACTAGAATAGCCCCATCCTTTTCGGAGCCAGAGCCTTTATGTCAGATCCGGTTGACGCCCAAGGGCTGTCAGATTTACCGCTGGAAGACTTGGTGGCTTGTCATGAGTGCGACCTGCTGATGCGCAAGCCCAAGCTTGCCCATGGCGAAAAAGCACTCTGCCCTCGCTGCGGTTACGAGTTGTACGCCCATCGCCATAATGTGGTGCAGCGCAGCCTTGCCTTGGTAATCGCAGCACTGTTGTTGTACATCCCGGCAAACTTTTTACCCATCATGCAACTCAATATCCTCGGACAATCTTCGCAGGATACGGTCTGGAGCGGCGTGCTCGGCTTGTTCAATACGGACATGCAGGGCGTTTCGATCGTTGTATTCCTGTGCAGTATGGCTATTCCGTTGCTGAAGTTGCTGTGCCAGTTATTCGTATTGCTGACGATCCGTTTCAACGTCGGGCGTAGCTACGGTTTGCTGCTGTATCGCATTTATCACCACCTCAAAGATTGGGGAATGCTCGAGGTTTACCTCATGGGCGTCCTCGTGGCGATCGTCAAACTGGCGGACATGGCGGCCATCACCGTCGGCCTCGGTCTGGCGTGTTTCATCGGTTTGTTGTTGGTTCAGATCTGGCTGGAAGTGGTGATGTCACCGCATCAGATCTGGCAGGCGTTATCAGGAGAGGATGCCCATGCGGGCGATTGATGCGGGCATTCTGATCTGTACCGAATGCCATGAATTGAACAAACTGGATGCGGACATCGACGAGCAGACCTGCACCCGCTGCGGTGCGCTGGTTCACGCTCGTCGTCCGAACAGTCTGGCCCGAACCTGGGCCCTGCTAATCACGGCTGCGATTATCTACATCCCGGCCAATGTGTTGCCGATCATGACGGTCAGTTCGCTGGGTCAGGGCGATCCCAGCACCATCATGTCCGGCGTGATCCAGTTGGTGCAGCACGGCATGATCCCGATTGCCGCGGTGGTGTTCATCGCCAGTATTCTGGTGCCGACGTTCAAACTGGTCGGTATTGCGCTGTTGCTGTTTTCTGTACAGCGCCGCCAGCCATTGTCTGCACGGCAGCGGATCTGGATGTATCGCTTCATCGAGTTCATCGGTCGCTGGTCGATGCTCGACATCTTTGTGATCGCCATTCTGGTGGCGGTCGTCAACTTCGGCCGGCTTGCCAGTGTCGAAGCCAATCTTGGCGCCATCGCTTTCGCCAGTGTGGTGATTCTGACGATGCTTGCCGCAGTAACTTTCGATCCCCGACTGATTTGGGATAACACGGAGTCGGACGACGACCATGACTGATTTGCCTGTAGCGAAAACCCGACCGGCCTCCAACTGGTCTGCCATCTGGGTACTGCCCCTGATCGCCCTGATCATCGGCGGCTGGCTTGGCTGGCGTGCCTATAACGAAACCGGTATCGAGATTCAGGTTCGTTTCGAAAGCGGTGAAGGCATCCAGGCCAACAAAACCGAGGTCATGTACAAAGGCATGTCGGTCGGTAAGGTGAAGACGCTCAAGCTCGACGACGAAGGCAATTCCAAAGGCGTGATCGCCACTGTGGAGATGAACAAGGACGTCGAACAATACCTCAAGACCAGCACCCGCTTCTGGTTGGTGAAACCAAGCGTCACCCTGGCCGGCATCACAGGACTGGAAACACTGGTTTCGGGGAACTACGTGGCCATCAGCCCGGGTGAAGGCGAGCCGACCCGCAAGTTCAAGGCCCTGGCTGAAGAGCCTCCATTGTCGGATTCCAAGCCTGGCCTGCACCTGACTATCAAGGCCGATCGCCTCGGTTCGCTGAATCGCGGCAGCCCGGTGTTCTACAAGCAGATCAAAGTCGGTCAGATCAAAAGCTACGTGCTGTCTGAAGACCAGAGCACTGTTGAACTGAAAGTGTTCATCGAACCGACCTACGCCAAACTGGTGCGCAAACACACGCGTTTCTGGAATGCCAGCGGCATCAGCATCGACGCCAACCTGTCGGGGGTGAAAGTGCGCAGCGAGTCCCTGGCGAGCATCGTCGCCGGCGGTATCGCCTTCGCCACTCCGGAGAATCGCAAGGACAGTCCACCCACCGATCCAAGCCTGCCGTTCCGTTTGTATGAGGACTTCGACGCCGCCGCTGCCGGCATTCGGGTCAAGGTCAAACTCAGTGATTTTGAAGGCCTGCAGGCCGGCCGCACGCCGGTGATGTACAAGGGCATTCAGGTCGGCAATCTGAAAGCGTTGAAAATCGATCCGGATCTCAACAGCGCCACGGCCGAACTGACGCTGGATCCTCTGGCCGAAGATTACCTGGTCGATGGCACGCAGTTCTGGGTGGTCAAGCCGTCGATTTCCCTGGCCGGTATTACCGGGCTCGAAGCGTTGGTAAAAGGCAACTACATCGCCGTGCGTCCGGGCGACAAAGGTGCTGCGCCGAAACGTGAATTCGAGGCGCGGCCAAAAGCCCCGCCACTGGATCTGCGCGCCCCCGGTCTGCACTTGGTGCTGTTCACCGATGTTCTCGGTTCGATCGAAGTCGGCAGTCCGATTCTGTACAAACAGGTCAAGGTTGGCTCGGTCCAGAGCTATCAATTCTCCAAGACCAAAAAACAGATCGTCATTGGCGTGCATATCGAGAAGGAGTACGAAAACCTGGTCAACGCCTCGACGCGCTTCTGGAATGTCAGCGGCATCACCCTCACCGGTGGTCTGACGGGCGGAATTCAAGTGAAGAGCGAGTCGTTGCAGACGTTGATGGCCGGCGGTATCGCTTTCGAAACCCCGCAAGCCAAGGCGCCGTTGCAGAAGCGTATTCCGCGCTTCCGTCTGTTCGCCAACCATGACGAGGCCAACCAGAAAGGCACGCTGGTGACGATCAAGGTCGACCGCGCCGATGGTTTGCGCCCGGGCACCCCGATTCGTTTCAAGGGGCTGGATGTCGGCAAGATTGAAGACGTCGATCTGACCGACGATCTGCAAGCCGTGATGATTACCGCGCGGATCACTGAAGTGCCGGAGAAGATTGCCCGGGTCGGCAGCCAGTTCTGGGTGGTCAAGCCGGAGTTGGGGCTGATCAAGACCCAGAATCTGGAAACCCTGGTCACCGGGCAGTACGTGGAAGTGCAGCCGGCGGCGAAAAATCTTGGCCCGCAGAAGAACTTCGTCGCGCTGGCGAATCCGCCGGAGGTGGTCAAGCAAGAGGCCGGTTTGAGTCTGGTGTTGAGTGCCGCCCGTCGTGGCTCGCTGAAACCGGGCGTACCCGTGACCTACCGGGAAATCACCGTGGGCAAGGTCACCGGTTATGAACTGGGGCAGACGGCCGACCGGGTGTTGGTGCACATTCTGATCGAGCCGAAATATGCGCCGTTGGTGCGCAGCGGCAGCCGATTCTGGAATACCAGCGGCGTCGGTTTTGACATCGGTTTGTTCAATGGTCTGACAGTACGCACAGAGTCGCTGGAGACGGCGATTCAGGGGGGCATCGCTTTCGCTACCCCGGACGGTGAACGGATGGGCAACCCGGCGCGTGCGGAACAGACGTTCCCGCTGTTCGAAAAGTTTGAGGATGAGTGGCTGACCTGGGCGCCGAAGATTTCGCTCGGTAAGTAATCCGGAATTGATGTGGCGTCTACAAAGACGCCATCGCTGGCAAGCCAGCTCCCACAGGGTTTCATGTCGTATACAGAATGTGTGTTCAACGCAAAAACCTGTGGGAGCTGGCTTGCCAGCGATGAGTTCCTCCTATTCAGCACAAATCCAAAGCCATAAAAAAGGGCCGCGATCCCAACAGATCGCGGCCCTTTTTGGTTTTCAGCTAAAGCCGGTCAAACCTCATCCAGCTCTGGCTCATCGGCTTGCACGTTGACGGTGGCCTTCACCACATCATGCCGGCGGATGTACTTCCAGTCCGCCTCATCGATGTAGATCCCCGCCGGGCCGCTGCCGCCTTCCAGGTCGATGGCGACACTGGCGCAGACCTGCGGCTTCACACTCGCCAGAATCGGCACGAAGCCCAATTGCAGGCTGGTTTCCAGCAATGCGGCCTGGTTCTTCTCATCGATGTCTGCCGCCTCATCGAGGTAGTACGGCAGGCGCACGCGACCGGCCAGGTCGCGATCCATCAGGTGCAGCAACAAGTACATGTTGGTCAGCGCCTTGATGGTCATGGTGGTGCCGTTGGAGGCCGCGCCGTCGATGTCGGTGTGGATCACCGGCTGACCATTGACCTTGGTGATCTCGAACGCCAGTTCGAACAAGTCCTTGAGGCCGAGCTGGTTGTGGTTCGCCGCCACCAGCCGTGCCAGGTATTCCTTGGCCTCTTCGTTCTTGTTGTCCTGCTCCGCGCTTTGGCTCAGATCGAACACCGACAGGGTTTCGCCTTCTTCGTACTGACCGGCGCTGTGGATGATCTGGTCGATGTGCTTGAGCGCTTCCTTGTTCGGCGCCAAGACAATGCGGAAACTCTGCAGGTTGGACACCTGACGCTTGTTGATCTCGCGGTTGAACAGCGCCAGTTGGTGCTCAAGGCTGTCGTAGTCGCTGCGAATGTTGCGCAGGGTCCGGGCGATGTCGGTGACCGCCGCACGCCGCGCTTTGCCCAATGTCAGGGCTTCGTCGGTGCGGTGCGCGTAAGCGTTGATCAGCAACGACAGACGGCGCTCCATGTCGTCTTCGCTGTCAAACTTGGCCACGCCTTTCAGACGCACTTGCGCGTACAGCGCTTCGATCTGTCCGTCGGCGCGCAGCAGACCCTGCCAGCTGTCCTGATAGTCATTGAGCAGCGGCAGCAGGTTGTCCATCGAATCGTCGACCGGATCCATGAACGGCGTACCGAATGGCAGATCCGCCGGCAGCAGCTGACGGCGGCGCAGGGCATCGTCGAGGGTACGTTGCTTGGCTTCCATGTCGGCGATCTGCCGGCCGACCAGTTGCAGCTTGGCCGAGAGTTGCTGGACGCGCTCGGTGAACGCGTCGCTGGAGCGCTTGAGTTCGTCCTGCGCCGCTTCCATCTGCGCCAGTTGCTCGAGCTTGTCGCCCTCTTCGGCGCTCAGCGTTTGAGTACGACGGAAATCTTCCAGGGCTTTCTGCGCATCCAGCACTTGCTGGTACAGCGCTTCGGTCTGGGTCTTGCTAGCGGCGCGGTCGGCGGCCACGGCTTGCTGAGTCTTGAGCTGCTTGAGCTCTTTTTCCAGACGCTCTTTCTGGTCACGCAGCGCGGCGCGGTCGGCCAGCGCTTGCAGAGCCGGCGGCTCGATGTGCGAGATGTCGATCGACAGCCCCGGCACTTCGAAACGCTCGCCCTTGAAGCCATCGAGGATCAGCTCGACCGATTTGACCCACTCGCCATCGTCGTCGAGGGTGATGCCGTGCTCGCCCAGCGGCAGGCTGAACAGCGCGCTGTTGAACAGGCGCATCAGGCGCTCGACGTCCTGCTGCGAGAATTCTTCACGCAGGCGGGCGTAGCTGTTGTTGTCGGCGTGATCGAGTTGCTGCTTCACCGACTTCAGACGCTTTTCCAGATCGCGCAGACGTTCTTCCAGATCCTCGGCGCTGAACTGCCGGGACTGGGCCAGCGCACCGGCCAGTTCGTCGTGAGCGTCCTTGGCTGCGAGCAGTTGTTGCTCCAGCACTTTGACGTCATCGACCAGCGCAAAGCGGTTCTTCAGCACCGACAACTCGCCGAGCCAGCGCTGGATACCGGAGATTTCCCGCTCCAGACGCATCAGCTCCTGCGTGCCGCCACGCTGGTCGTTTTGCAGATCGTCCTGCTCGCGACGGTAGTGTTCGGCCTGAATCGTCAGTTCTTCCTTGCGTGCATTGGCGTAGTCCGACCAGGTGCCGAGCAACGAGTCGAGCAGCGGCGACAGACGATGCAGTTTGCCGCGCAACACGTCGCGCTGTTTCACGCCGTTGGCCAAGGCCTCGACCAATGGGCCGGCGGCGACCAGCGAGTTGTAGTCCTGCTCCATCCGGCGCACATCGCGGAAGGCTTCTTCGCACGCAGCAATGTAATCGACGCTGCCGGAACGCAGGCTGTGCTCGAAGGCATCGAGGAACAGTTGCTTCAACTTGGCCGCAGTGATTTCGCGCATGTGCAGCAGGTTGATGAACAGCGCGCGGAAGGTCTTCAGGCTCTGCTCGCTGGTGGAGCGCAGCGGAATCAGCGTCAGGTCCAGCGGGATCGAGGTGTGCCCGCCCACCAGCATACGACGCAATTCATCAGGCTTGAGTTCGTAGGCTTTCAGGCCTTCTTTCTCAAGGTTGCTGAACAGCTCTTTCTGCCGCAGGCAGGTATCGTTTTTCTGGTAATGCGCCAGGTCGAGCTTGCCGGCGTAAGCGAAGAACTGGTGACCGAAACCACCGCCCGGGCCGCGACCGACCACGCCGATCACGTGCGGGCCGTGAGGCAGATTGACTTCGACGAGGATGTAACTGGTGTCGGAGGCGAAGTAGAAGCGCCGCGATTGTTCCAGGCTGTACTTGCCGAAACTCATGTCCGACATGCGCGCCAGAATCGGGAACTGCAAGGCGTTGATCGAGGCGGACTTGCCGAGGTTGTTCGCGCCGTAAACCGATAGCGGTTCTTCCAGCGGGAACAGGCCGAGGCTGTAACCGGCGGTGTTCAAAAGGGCAAAGCGGCGAATGCCGTAGCGTTCCTGGCTCATGCGTCGGACTCCTGTTCTTCGGCAATGGCGCGGGCCAGTGCGTCTTCTTCGCTTTCTTCTTCGAATTCGGACAGATCAAGCGGATCGTCGGTTTCGAGGAATCTGGCTTCGGCTTCCTCGTCGATCAGCACCGGTGCCGGCAGTGGCAGCACGCTGTGCACGCTGGCCGCCAGATCGCGGTCCTGCTGCACCGACAGGCACACGTCGAGGAAACGGTGCATCGGCGGCAGGAAACGGTACACGCCGTTTTCTTCGCTGGCGAAACCGAGCTGGGTCATGCGGCGCATGATTTTTTCTTCCAGCTCTTCAACGGTCTGAACTTCGGCCTGGATGAACAGGTCGCGGTATTTATCCAGCAACGACGGCAGCTCTTCACGGCCGAGGCTGCCGCCGTCGAGCACGGCGATCGGGTCGCGGCCCTGATCGGCCAGATGCTCGACGAGGATGAAGGTGAACAGCGCCAGGCGCTGGGCGGTCTTGTTCACCGCCGCAGCGGCCATGTCCGGCACGAAGTAGTAGAAGCCACGGGTGTCGCAGACCAGCTCGAACCCCAGCGCCTTGAACAGCGTGCGGTATTGATCCTGGAAGTTCGACAGTTGCGCGTACAGTTCCGGGTCGCGGCGGCTGACGTGGTAGCCCTTGAACAGCTCGCGGAAGATCGGCGCCAGTTGGGACAGTTCGGATAGATCAAGATGCATTGGGGATGCTCGCAGAATCCTCGGCGGCGGCAGGGTCGCGGGCCGAGAGCAGGGCGAAGGAGCGCAGGCTGACCTGATGCTCGTGAGTGTGGTATTCGCGGCGTTCCAGACGCTCGCGGGTGAAGCGTTTTTCCCGCGACAGGCGCGAGAACCAGTAGAGCAATTCGTCGGTGGCGCCGTCCGGTTCCTGTTCCAGCAGCCAGGTCATCAAATCCGGCATTGGCAGGGACTCTTCGCAACGCTCGACCATCTCGCGCACGGTGCGCGGTGCACGCGGGGCGTCGCCGGATTTCTGGGTCTTGTGGGCTTTGGGGAACCGCGCCGGTTTCGGCTCGAAACGCGCCAGGGCGTAGACGTAGGCCTCGACCTGACTGGCGCTGCCGAGGAAGGTGCTTTGCGGCCGGGTGAACAGCGGCATCGCCGCTTGCGGCACCGCATCGATACCTTTGCGACGGATCGCCGCCAGTGCCAGCGCGGCGCCACGGGTCACGGCGTTGTGTCGGCGCGCTTCTTCCCGCAGCGGCAGCAGCAGTTCGCGGGCATGACGCAGGGTCAGCTGGGCACTGGTCTGCATTTCGAGGATGCGCGCGTGGGTGCGCAGCAGCATGTCGTCATCGACCAGATGGCCGAGGCGCTGCTGTTCGCTGAGCATTTTCAGCAGCACGGTTTCGACCTTGCGCACACCTTGTTCGAAGGCGCCGTCCGCGTTCACCAGATCGATCATCGGCTCGACGTATTCGTCCCAGGTCGCCAACACTTCGGCATAACGCTGACGCAGCGGAATCTGCCGGTCGCTGGTCTTGGCCCGTTCGGCGACGGCCACCAGCGCCTGTTCGTCGTTGTCGAGTTTCTTCAGCACGTCGCGTACGCGCATGTCGAGCAAACGCAGCTGACGGGCGAGGTCGTTGCCGTCGCGCACATCGAACGCGTCCTGAATGTAGCCGGCCAGCCGTTCGAGGTGGCGCAGATAGGCTTCGATTTCCAGGCACAGGCCCAGCCGGTGTTCCCGGCGCAGGTAGGCAAGGAAGTCGTGAATTTGCGCATTGAGCTCGAAACGGTTCGGGCTTTTCGCCACGGGGACCAGAATGTCGAGGCGAATCCACACGTCGAGCAGGCTGGTGATGTCCTGCGGCGTGCTGTCCAGTTGTTGGGCGGCCAGTTGCGTGCGCAGTTCGTTGAGGCTCAGGGTGCCTTGGTCGAAGTGCTCGCACAGTGGCTCAAGAAGTGCCCAGTGTTCAGCGAGGGCGCGCAAGACGCGCTTGGGTTCGATCATCGGAATGGCCGGCTGGTTGGCGATTAAAAGCCGCGATTGTACTGCATCAGGAGGGATGCGATTCACTCTCGGGACGGGCTGTCGCATTTTCTAAGGGAGCGAGCCCAGGTAAAGGCTATCGATCAACAGCAAGCGATCTTGAACGAAGGGCTGTAGAATCAGCCCACTTCAGTTATCCACAAGTGGCCGACCCTTTGCTTATCGAGTCCCGCCGCCGCGCCTATTTGAACGCCATGCAGGTGGTCAACTGGCTGCCGCGCACCGAATTGCCTTTCGCCGCCCCGTCGCGGCCCGAGCTGCTGGACATGCCCGAGCCTGAGCCAGAGGTCGCGGTGATGCCGGTAGTGCAGGCCGAGGCTCCGGCGCAGCCTGCCGCCCGTCCGGTCGAACGGCCGAAGATCGAAGTGCCGCGCCCGTCGCTCGCCAGTACCCGCAACGGCGCCAAACCGGTGGAAGAGGTCGAGGAGGCGCCAGTTGTCGCCAGACCCGCGCCGGTGCCGCCCCCGCGTTTCGCCCTGCAATTGCTGCGCGCCGGGGCTTGCCTGCTGCTGGTGGAGTTACCCACCGGCGAAGCGTTCCAGAGCCGCGATCCGGCCTATCTGTTGCTCAAGGACATGCTGCGCGCCGCCGGACTGCCGGATGCGCCACAAATTGTCGGAGAGCCGGTGCGCTGGCCATGGCTGAACCGCGGAACCATGGATCAAGGTCCGGAAGCGGCGCGCGACTTTGTTCAGGGTTTCCTCTCGGTACAGATGGAAGCGGCACCTTGCGCCTGCCTGTGGTTGATTGGCCTGCCGGCGGTGCGCTTTGCCGGTGAAGCGGACGCTGAAGCGTTCAACAGTGAGTTGCAGATCGAAGGCCTGGGCCTGGCCTGGGCCATTCCCGGTCTGGAATTGTTAATGGAAGAGCCACAGCGCAAAGCCGCTGTGTGGCAAGCCATGCGTCGGCTGATGGCGCGCTGGAAACCATCGAATGAGTGAAGCTGTATTGTTCCGCCCGATGACCGAGGCGGATCTGGACGCGGTGTTGAAGATCGAATACGCGGCGTACAGCCATCCCTGGACGCGCGGGATTTTTCTCGACGGGCTGGGTAAGTATCAGATCTGGCTGATGTTCGAAGGCCAGCAGCAAGTCGGCCATGGCGTGGTGCAGATCATTCTGGATGAGGCGCACCTGCTCAACATCACGGTCAAACCGGAGAATCAGGGGCGAGGGCTGGGGCTGACGCTGCTGGAGCATCTGATGTCGATTGCCTACAAGGCTGACGCTCGGGAATGCTTTCTGGAAGTGCGTGACAGCAATACCGCAGCGTTCAAGCTGTATGAGCGCTATGGCTTCAACGAAATTGGCCGGCGCCGGGATTATTATCCGGCGGTGGGCGGGCGTGAAGACGCCGTGGTCATGGCCTGCACGTTGGTCGACTGAATACCTGTAGGCGCTGCCGAAGGCTGCAATCTTTTGATTTTGTTTTTAGAAGCAAGATCAAAAGATCGCAGCCTGTGGCAGCTCCTACAGGGGATTGCATGATGGCGGTGACTAGCGGTTGCCATCCAGCGGATCGCGCTGCGCCAGCTCCGCCTCATCCAGACCATTGCCGCCGCCGATGTCATCTTCGTCGACAATGCTCAGATCCCAATCCGCCTGATTGCCTTCGCCAGCTTCCTCGGCATCCCGGGCGCCATCTTCATGAATCAGCGTTTCCGGGCTCAGGTCATCATCGGTGGGTTCATGGTCAGCGGTCGATGCGCCGGTGAACCCGGCCTCACGCACTCGCTCATTGGGCATCAACTGCTCGCGTTCACGTTCCGGAATCTCGTCACCGATTTTCGCGCTGGGTTCTTCTTCATCAAAATCCAGTTCATGCACCGAGCCCATGCGGTCCTCGTTATCATCGATCGGTTCCGGTTGCACCGCATCGTACGGTCGTCGTGAATCAGTCATGGCAAATCCTCATACTGTGGGCCTTACTAGGTGGACTCACCGCACACCCAGGAATTCCAACGAAAACACTTGCGACCCTTGCGTGACCCCGACGGGTGGTCGTCTGTCATACCTGCGCATCTTTCTTGAGGCCTTAACCATGCACGACTTACAAGACCTGATTGATAACAACGAGCGCTGGGCTGACGCGATCACCAAGGAAGATCCGGAGTTCTTCGCCAAACTGGCGCGCCAGCAGACCCCGGAATATCTGTGGATCGGCTGCTCCGACGCGCGAGTGCCGGCCAACGAGATCGTCGGCATGCTGCCGGGCGATCTGTTCGTACACCGCAATGTTGCCAACGTCGTGCTGCACACCGACCTCAACTGCCTGTCGGTGATCCAGTACGCGGTCGACGTGCTCAAGGTCAAACACATTCTCGTGACCGGCCACTATGGCTGTGGCGGCGTGCGTGCCTCGATGCAGGATCGCCAGTTCGGCCTGATTGATGGCTGGCTGCGCTCGATCCGTGACCTGTACTACGAAAAACGTGAAGAACTGGCCAAGCTGCCGACCGAGGAAGAACAGGTCGACCGCCTCTGCGAGCTGAACGTTATCCAGCAAGTGGCCAACGTCGCCCATACCAGCATCATCCAGAACGCCTGGCATCGCGGCCAGAGCCTGTCGATTCACGGTTGCATCTACGGCATCAAGGACGGTCGCTGGAAAAGCCTGAACACCACCATCAGCGGCTTCGAGCAACTGCCGCCGCAGTACCGTCTGCGTCCGGTCGGAGCGTTGTAATTCAGTCTGGATGTCGCCAGCGCTGCAAAAAGTGCTGACCCTCGATCGTGGGTGGTTCATCGTAACCGGTGATCCACCCACGGCAGCGCGGCGAGCCGCAAGTACAGGCGAACTGTTGCAGCAAACGGTCTTCGGTGGCCGCGAAGTCGATGGTCAGGTGGTCTCCCGGCTGAATATCGCGCAGCGCCCATAACCACAATTCGCTCATGTCGAGGAACGCATTCGGGTCGCAGGCATGTTCGAGCAATCCGCAAAAACGCGGATCGTAGAGATGGATGCCGACCAGTAGCTGGCGAGTCTGGCGGCAGCGATAGGGCAGCAATTGCCCGGACACCCGACACATCCGGGTGATCCGCAGGAACGCCCGGCGCGCTACCACCGACGCGCGGCCATCGTCTTGCTTAACGATTTCGAAATCCTCGCTGGATGGGAAACCCAGGCGCACGGGCAATCCGGCAAACGGATAGATACCGGGTGCGTCGCGGGGGATGTGATGCTGATGAGCCTGATTGTTCATAACGATCCCTGTCGGCAAAAGTTGCGACTTCCCTGGTCTGACGTCCTGTCAGCGCTGCAACATGTTTGGATCCAATCCTCTCGCGTATACGTCAAAGCGTCTACTGTCAGATCTGACAGGCGTGATCGACTGCTTCCCGTGTCAGCATCGACTGACACGGGAAGGCTTTCAGCCCATCAGAGGTGTGGCGCGGGAACGGCGGTGGCCGGCATTTCGCCCTGAAGCTGTTGCAGTTGTGCCTTGATCGGCGTGGTCGAGCACTTGGCAGCAGCTTCGGCCGGGGTCAAGTTGCGGATCGAGGTGTAGAACAACTCGCAGGTCTTGCCCTTTTGCGTCACTTGCCAGGTTTGCGTACAGCTGTTGAGCAGGGTTTTCGCATCGGTGCCGGGCTTGCTGCCCATCCCGGCCTGCCAGCAGGCCGCGCTCAAGTCCTGCCCCATGACCTTCAAGCCGGCGGCATCGGCTTTCGCTTCATCACCGTCGTAGCTGGCCGGATCGGCGGCGTACCAGATGTAGCTCGGATGGTTCGAACCCAGCACCGGCACGTTCACCCCCGCACTCGGGCTGATGGTCGCCAGCCCCAGTACGGCGACGGTCGGGCCATATTGCTGCTTGATCCAGTTACGCACCGGTGCGCCGAACGCGACCATCGGCAGGGTGGTGCCGGCGCTGGTCTGGCTGAACTGCTTGACCAGCGTGGTCTGATAATCCTTGAAGTAGTCGTAGACACCTTCCAGGTCACTGCCGGCATTGGACGGCGCCGCGATGGGGGCGATGTCGATGATGGTCTGATAGGCCGGCGTCTGGTCGGCCGGAATGCCGTTGGCGGTCAACAGCGTGGCCCAGCGATCCGTGGTGTTCGAGCGCAGGTAATCCTGGGCCTGGGTCAGCGAGTAATCCGGCGGGAAGTGCAGCAGCTCGACGCTCTTGCGGTTTTCCAGGGCCATGCCCAGCGGCAGGAAGAGGTACCAGTTGTACGCCCATTTGCCATCGGCATTGAGCTTGCTGGCGCCGGTATAGGCCAGATCACCGGCGTCGAGCAGCGCCGACAGCGGCTTGTCGTAGCCTTTCGGTACGCCACTGATCTCAACGTAAATCTGCCCGTTATCGTTCTTCACCAACACCTTCGCATTGCTATAGCCATCGCGTTGCACGCTCTGGCTCAGGTAATGCGCGACGGTCTGCTCCCGCGTCCAGTTGCGATAGCAGATCACGCTGCAGTTGTTGGGGTAGGCAAAAAGGCGAGTGACGCGCTCGGTGCTGCCCAGCTTCAGATCGACATCGGCGTGGGCCGCCGCGCTCAATGTGAGCGCGGCGAGTGTCAGCGCGGCGGGGGTAAATCCTGCGAGTTTGAACATGCTCAGATCCTTTTCAGCGTGGGTTCCCCGGAGTTTGGGGCGCTTCATATTGGATCAGCCGTGTTGCACAGTGAAGCTGTCATTCGCGGATTTTTCGTCAGCTCGCCGCGCTCGGCTCACGCCTGAAAATGCAGGGCGTTGCTCAGATCGCCCATGGGTTTCTGGCCACGGGCAATCATTGCTTCATCGCGCTGCTTGAGGCCGTCGAGGGTTTCCAGTTGGAACACCCGGGTGATCAGGCGCAGGATCGACGCCGTGTCGTAGACCGTGTGATCCACCGTGCCTTTGCGGGCGAACGGCGACACCACCAGCGCCGGCACCCGCGATCCCGGCCCCCAGCGATCGCCCTTGGGCGGTGCCACGTGATCCCACCAGCCGCCGTTTTCATCGACGGTGACAATCACCACCATGTTTTTCCATTGCGGGCTTTCGCGCAGCACTTTGAGGGCGCGGACGATGTGCCGGTCGCCGGAAGCCACGTCGGCATAACCGGCATGCATGTTCAGGTTGCCTTGTGGTTTGTAGAACGTGACCGCCGGCAACTTGCCGGCCTCGGCGTCGGCGAAGAATTTGTTGGTGCTTGACTCATCCCCCAGCCCGGCATCGCGCAGGCGTTTGCTGCGCTCCTGCGGGTTTTCCGGGCCTTGTTGTTGGAAATAGTTGAACGGCTGGTGGTGATATTGAAAGTTGGGGATCTTCGGAATCCCGCCGGAATCCTTGTATTGATCCAGCGTCGCCTGCCACGCGCCGGCGTACCAGGCCCAATCGACATTCTTCTTCGACAGCTTGTCGCCGATGTGCTCGTGGGTCTGCGGCACCAGCACGTTGGGCAGATCCGGTTTGGAGTACGCCGGACGCTCCGGGTCGCGAATCCATGTTGGCCAGTACGGCGGGGCAAGGGTGTTGACACCGTAGCCGTCCGGCGTGAGCGCACTCGGGCCGAACTGCGGCGGGCCGCTCATGGCGCTGGCTGGCGATGCCTCCAGCGGCTTGAGGCGCGGATCGGCCGGGTCGGCGCTTTGCAGCGCGGCGATCTGCGACTTGGCCACCGAATTGGCCGCGTCCGGATAGAACGGCGCGGTGGCGCTGATCAGGTATTGGTGGTTGAGGAACGAGCCACCGAATGCGCCCTGGAAGAAGTTATCGCACAGCACGAATTCCTGAGCCACGTCCCACAGACGCAGGGAATAACGGCTCTGAGCGTAATGGCCCATGGTCAGCCCGCCGGAATCAGCCCAGGCAACAAAGCCATCGTTCTTGCCGCCATTGATCTGCATCTGGTTCTGATAGAACACGTGCCACAAATCGCGGGTGACCAGACCGAATGGCAGGTCTTCACCGTTCGGGCCTTTGAGGGCGAACGGTGCGTTGGGCAGGTTTTCCTGAAACTGCACGGCGGCGGGGTAGGTCACGCCATCGAGGGTTTGCGGGCCGATCTGCAACACGCCGCCCCAGACGGGCGGCAGTGTCTGCAACAGACTGCCGTCGCGATCACGTTGCTGGTAATCGGCAGGTTTGAGCGCAGACAGCGGCTTCTCGACACCGGGGAAATCACCGAACAGGTTGTTGAAGCTGCGGTTTTCGGCATAGATCACCACCACGGTTTTCACTTGATCGCGCAGGGCCTTGTCCAGCTCGGCTGACGTCAGCGGGCGCTCGGCCGGTTTGCCCGGCGGGTTGCTGGCGTTACCGCAACCGGCCAACGTCGCGCCCACACCGAGGACGGCAACTCCACCGAGGAAGCGGCGGCGACTGGTGTCGGTGAGGGTGTCGGATTCAGGTGCGTCAGTGCTGTCTGTTTCGTCTTTCATCTGTCAGCCCGTTTTGCTTAATTGTTTCAGTTTGTTTCGGGCGGACGCTAGCAAGGGAATGTGACGGTTGGGTTACAAAATCGTGCGGTGTCTACGACCCCTTCGCACTGCTAGACTGCTGCAATAGCGAAACTGGCCTGAGTGAACCATGAAGCCTTCCATTGCTCTTGATCTGCAACGAGCTGCCGTTCGTGAGGTTGTCGGCAGATTCCGTGTGGCCAATCCGCGTGTGTTTGGCTCGACGCTGCTAGGTACCGATATGGAGGGCAGTGACCTTGATCTGTTGGTCGATCCATTGCCCGGTACCACCTTGTTTGATCTCGGCGGGCTTCAGGTTGAGCTCGAAGATTTGCTGGGCGTTACCGTCGACCTGTTGACCCCAGGAGATCTTCCGCTGAAGTTTCGTCAGCAGGTACTTGAACAGGCCCGTCCCGTATGATCGCGAACCGGCTTGGCGATTACCTTGAGCATATGCGTCAAGCTGCAAGCGATGCGCTGGTCTTCGTCGAAGGTCTGAGCAAGGAAGAGTTCGTCGACGACAAACGGACGCAACAAGCGGTCATCATGAGCCTGGTCATTATTGGCGAAGCGGCAACCAAAATAATGGACCGGTTTCCGGAGTTCGCGGCTCAGAACACTCAAACTCCCTGGCGCAGCATGCGCGGGATGCGTAACCGGATCGCTCATGGTTATTTCGACATCAATCTGGATGTCGTTTGGGAAACAGTTCAGGTTGCCCTGCCTGAGCTATTGAGAGTCTTGCCCTCCGAGTAACATTGATAGCACCTGCCCTGAGGCAGGTGCTATCTCGTCAATCTATGGCATTACCGGCGGCGTATACGTCAATGTCGTCCCCAGCGCCCACAGCAGGAACAGCACCAGCGGCGTGTGCACCAGCAATTGCACGAACGAGAAGCCGATCAGGTCCCGCGCCTTCAAGCCGAGCACACCCAGCAGCGGCAGCATGTAGAACGGGTTGATCAGGTTCGGCAGCGCTTCAGCGGCGTTGTAGATCTGTACCGCCCAGCCGAGGTGGTATTGCAGATCGTTGGCCACTTGCATCACGTACGGCGCTTCGATGATCCACTTGCCGCCGCCGGACGGGATGAAGAAACCGAGAATCGCCGAGTACACGCCCATCAACAGCGCGTAGGTGTCGTGGGACGCGATGCTGACAAAAAAGGTCGAGATGTGATGCGCCAGCGTCTGCGCATCGGCACCTTTGACCGTGGTCAGCAGCGCAGCAATCGAGCCGTACAGCGGGAACTGGATCAGCACGCCAGTGGTGGTCGGCACCGCGCGGGCCACCGCATCGAGGAAGCTGCGCGGGCGCCAGTGCAGCAGCGCGCCGAGCATGATGAACAGGAAATTATAGGTGTTGAGCCCGGAAATCGCGGTGATCGCCGGTTTGGTCGAGAACTCGTGGAACAGCCAGCCGGCCGCCAGCAATACCAGCAGAATGATCAGCAGTGGACTGTGCTCCAGCCATTCCCCGGGCCGGGTGCGCGGTTGCAGCGGTGGCAGATTGAACGCCGGGTCGATGCCGCAATCCTTGGCGTCGCGCGCAGAGTTCGGGCCGGGCGCGGTGGCGTAGGCGACGATGATCGAAATCACGATCAATGCCAGCAGCATGGCGCCGGATTGCCAGAGGAAGATGGTCTGCGTGAACGGAATCACCCCGGTGATCGACAGGATCGCCGGCGGCAGGCTGGCCGGGTTGGCCTGCAATTGCGCCGCCGATGATGACAGGCCCAGGGCCCAGACCGCACCGAGGCCCAGATACGCCGCCGCACCGGCCGCGCGGTAATCCATTTTCAGATCGGTGCGGCGGGCGAGGGCGCGCACCAGCAAACCGCCGAACACCAGCGACAGACCCCAGTTCAACAGCGAGGCGACCATCGATATCAGCGCGACCCAGGCCACGGCGGAGCGGCCGTTTTTCGGGATGCGCGCCAGTTTGTCGATCAGTTTGACCGCCGGCGGCGAACTGGCGACCACGTAGCCGCCAATCACCACGAAGGCCATTTGCATGGTGAACGGAATCAGGCTCCAGAACCCGTCACCGAAGGCCATCGCGGCATCGGTGGGTTTCGCGCCCATGGCCAACGTGGCCAGCGCGACAATGATTACGGCCAACGCGGCGAACACCCAGGAGTCGGGGAACCAGCGTTCGGCAAAGTTTGAACAGCGCAAGGCAAAGCGCGCGGAGCGGCTATCTTCGATATCAACGGCCACAGGGAGTACCTCGGATTTTTATGGTTATTGTGGTCCTTGGGACATTCAAACCCGACAACCCTGTGGCGAGGGAGCAAGTTCCCTCGCCACAGAGGTAGACCTGATTCAGATGTGTCCCGCCAGACAAGCCTCAACAGTAAATCAACCGCCGCCATTTTGTGAGCAGGTTCTGCCAAACCGTGACCATGGTCTAACGGGTTGTCCCCGGGCGGATTTGCGTAGACCATGAGCGCCTTGGTTTTTTGCCTGCCAGAGTGCTTTGCCATGACTGCCCAATCCCCAGCCCGACCGGCGCCGTTCAGCCGTTCCGATTACAAGACCCTCGGCCTTGCGGCCCTTGGTGGGGCGCTGGAGATCTACGATTTCATCATTTTCGTGTTCTTCGCCCTGACCCTCAGCCAGTTGTTCTTCCCGCCGGAAATGCCCGAATGGCTGCGTCTGCTGCAAAGCTTCGGGATCTTTGTTACCGGGTATCTGGCGCGTCCGCTGGGCGGGATCCTGATGGCGCATTTCGCCGATCGCCTGGGCCGGAAAAAGGTCTTCAGCCTGAGTATCCTGATGATGGCGCTGCCGTGCCTGCTGATCGGGATCATGCCGACTTATGCCCAGATCGGTTATTTCGCGCCGCTGCTGTTGCTGGCACTGCGCATCCTGCAAGGCGCAGCGGTTGGAGGGGAGGTGCCGAGTGCCTGGGTGTTCGTCGCCGAGCACGCGCCTGCCGGACATCGCGGATACGCGCTGGGCTTTTTGCAGGCCGGGCTGACCTTCGGTTACTTGATTGGTGCACTGACCGCGACTTTCCTTGCACAAGTGTTCAGCCCGGCGGAAATCCTCGATTACGCCTGGCGTTATCCATTCCTGCTCGGTGGCGTGTTCGGCGTGATCGGTGTGTACCTGCGCCGTTGGTTGAGCGAAACCCCGGTGTTCATGGCCATGGAGGCGCAGCGTGAAGCGCGGGTCGAACTGCCGCTGCGTACGGTGCTGCGCGAGCATCGACTGGCGATGTTGCCGGCCATGCTGCTGACCTGCGTGCTGACCTCGGCCGTGGTGGTGTTCGTGGTCATTACGCCGACCATGATGCAGAAAACCTTCGGCATGACCGCCAGCCATACCTTCGCCCTCAGTGCGCTGGGCATTGTCTTCCTCAACATCGGCTGTGTGATCGCCGGGCTGCTGGTCGACCGTCTGGGGGCCTGGCGCACCGTCATGCTCTATAGCCTGCTGCTGCCCTTGGGAATCGGCGTGCTTTACAGCTGCTTGATCATGGGCGGTCACTGGATCGGGCTGGCATACGCCATCGCCGGTCTGGCCTGCGGTGTGGTGGGTGCGGTGCCGTCGGTGATGGTCGGGTTGTTCCCGGCGCGAATTCGCGTGTCGGGCATCTCCTTCACCTACAACATTGCCTACGCCGCGTGGGCGAGCATCACACCGTTGTTGCTGATCGGTCTGATGCCGTGGAGCCCGTGGATCTGCGTGATGTTCTGTGCGGTGATGGGCGTGGTGGGGCTGTTGAGTGCGCTGTATTTCGGCTCGCGAATGCAACGTACAGGGCAATGCCAGGTGGCCGGAACTGTCTGATCGCACGCCCGTGAACTATTTTTGACCGACGGGTCTCAAGCGCTCTTCAGAAAAGAAATTCAAGGCCGATGGCTAGTCTGCATCCCGCTTTCTTTCCATCGGTATCTGCCCATGTTCAACAAACGCCTCAAGCAAGAGCTGGCCACTCTTCGTGAAGAACTCTCCAGCCTGCTGCAGGTGAAGGAAAGCCTGGAAAGCGAGATGCTGGTGCTGACCCTGGAACCCGATGGCCGGATTCAGTCGGTCAACCACAACTTCCTCGGCGAGATGCTCTACAAGAGCCAGGACCTGGTGGGGCGCGCCATTGAAGACATCGTTCCGGCGCACGTGAAGGCCGATGACTTTCACCATCGTTTCAAGGCTGCCCTGACCCGTGGCGAACATTTCGCTGGTGCAGTGCGCCTGCTGCGCGGCAATGGCGAAGAAGCCTGGCTGCGCTCGATCGTGCAGCCGGTGCGCGCTTCGGACGGGCGGATCAAGCATTTCTCGATCTTTTCCAGCGACCTGACCCGCACCATCGAAGCCTCTCGCGAACACGAAAACCTGATCGGCGCCCTGGTGCGCTCGACAGCGGTGATCGAATTCGACCTCAACGGCAATGTGCTCAATGCCAACGAGCGTTTTCTGCAGGGCATGGGTTACAGCCTGGCGCAGATCAAAGGCAAACATCATCGGATGTTCTGCACGCCTGAGGAGTACAACAGCGCCGAGTACCAGAATTTCTGGCGTCGCCTGAACAATGGCGAATTTGTCGCCGACCGTTTCAAACGGGTCGACAGCCACGGTCGTACGGTGTGGCTGGAGGCGTCCTACAACCCGGTGGTCGATGCCAACAACAAACTGTACAAGGTAGTGAAATTCGCCACGGTGATCACCGATCAGGTCAACCGTGAACAAGCGGTTGCCGACGCGGCCAGCATTGCCTACAGCACTTCGCAGCAAACCGACAGCACCGCGCAACGTGGCACCACGGTGGTCACCGAGGCGGTGAATGTGATGCGTGATCTGTCGCGCCACATGCAGGCGGCCGGTGAGGGCATCGAGGCACTGAACGAGCAGTCGCAGGTGATCGGGACTATCGTCAAAACCATCAGCGGCATTGCCGAACAGACCAACCTGCTGGCGCTCAACGCGGCCATCGAAGCGGCCCGCGCCGGCGAGCAGGGCCGGGGCTTTGCGGTGGTGGCCGACGAAGTCCGACAACTGGCTTCGCGCACCAGTCAGGCGACCGAAGAGATCGTCGGCGTGGTGCGGCAGAACCAGGAGATGGCCCGTAACGCCGTGGCCTTGATGACCGATGGCAAGCTGCAGGCAGAACAAGGCCTGGCGCTGGCGGCGGAGGCGGGCACGGTGATCGTCGAGATTCAGGACGGCGCGCAGAAAGTGGTGGATGCGGTCGGGCAGTTTGCCAATCAACTCTCTAACTGATTCCCCCGCCAATACCTGTAGGAGCTGCCGAGTGCAACGAGGCTGCGATCTTTTGATGTTGATTTCAAGGATCAACATCAAGATCAAAAGATCGCAGCGTGCCGCAGCTCCTACAGGTTTTCACCAGCGGCTGGCGCTACAATCTGTTCCTTTTTCCCGGAGCAGATCCCCATGAGCGCCTCCCACCGCCGCCCGGTGCCCCTGAACAAAGCCTACCGTCTGCTCAATCACGGGCCGACCGTGCTGGTCAGCGCCGCTCATGACGGCCAGCGCAACATTATGGCCGCCGCTTGGGCAATGCCACTGGATTTCGAACCGCCGAAAGTGGCCGTCGTCCTCGACAAGTCCACCTGGACCCGGCAGTTGCTCGAAGCGTCCGGCACTTTTGTGCTCAACGTGCCGTGTGTCAATCAGGCTGACATCGTGCAAACCGTCGGCAATACCTCGGGGCTGGAGATCCAGCAGAGTCAGGGGCTGGACAAGTTTCAGGCTTACGGCTTGCAAACCTTCACCGGTGAAACTGTCGAGGCGCCGTTGCTTGAAGGCTGCGTGGCCTGGCTCGAATGCCGCTTGCTGCCCGAACCGCGCAATCACGAGCAGTACGACCTGTTCCTCGCCGAAGTCATCGCCGCTCAGGCCGATGAACGGGTGTTCAGCGACGGCCGCTGGCACTTCGACGGGCACGACGGCTTGCGCACGCTGCACCACGTGGCCGGCGGGCATTTCCTGACGATTGGCGATGCGGTGGACGGTAAAACCCTGCCGGTTTGATTCGCGAGCCTTTTGCGGCAGATGAGCACAATTTATCAGGCATAAAAAAGGCTTACCTCGCAGTAAGCCTTTTGTTTTCCATGCGTAGCCTCAATCTCCCAACGCTTCCCCTTCACGCCGCGGATCCGCACCACCCGCCAACGACGCTTTACCCTGCGCATCCTTGACCCGCACGATGGCCTGGGTGCCGCTGGTCATGTCGATTTCATTGACTGTGTGGCCCTTGTCTTTCAACGCCTGAATCAACGCAGGGTTGAACTGGCCTTGTTCCAGTTCGGTCGGGCCATTGCGGCTGCCGAAGTTGGGCAGGCTGATCGCGCTTTGCGGGTCGAGGTTCCAGTCGAGCAGGCCGACGGTGGTCTTGGCCACGTATTCGATGATCTGCGAGCCGCCCGGCGAGCCGACGCTGGCGAAGAACTCGCCGCTGTCGCGATCAAAGATCAATGTTGGCGCCATCGACGAGCGCGGGCGTTTGCCGGGTTCGACGCGGTTGGCGACTTTCTGCCCGTTCTCTTCGGGGATGAACGAGAAATCGGTCATCTGGTTGTTCAGCAAAAAGCCCTGCACCATCAGGTGCGAGCCGAACGCCGCTTCGATGGTGGTGGTCATCGATACCGCGCCACCGAGGTCATCCACCGCCACCACTTGCGAGGTGGAGATACGCAACGGTGAGCGATCCGGCGCGTAGGCCACCTGTACGCCCGGCGGCGTGCCGGGTTTGGCGCTGCCCATGCTGCGTTCGGCGATCAGGCTGGCGCGGCTGGCCAGATAACCCGGATCTACCAGACCTTTGACCGGTACCGGGACGAAGTCGGTGTCGGCCACGTATTGCGCGCGGTCGGCATAGGCCAGGCGTTCGGCTTCGGCGATCAGGTGCACGGCTTGTGGATTGGGTTCGATACCGGCCGGTTTGTTGGTTTTCACGGGTTTGAGCGGCGTCAGCGACAGGCGTGGATCGCGGCTTTCCAGCGCTTGCAGGGTACCGAGAATCTGCGCCACGGCGATCCCGCCCGACGACGGCGGCGGCATGCCGCAGACCTGCCAGCGTTTATAGTCGGTGCACAGCGGAGCGCGCTCTTTGGCCTTGTAGCCTTGCAAATCATTCAGCGACAAGCTGCCGGGGTTAGCGTGGCCCTGCACCTTGGCGACGATCTCTTCGGCGATCGAGCCTTTGTACAGCGCGTCCGGACCTTCGTGGGCGATGCGCGTGAGCACGGCGGCCAGTGCCGGATTCTGCAGGCGCGTGCCAACGGCTTTGACGCTGCCGTCGCGGTTGAGGAAGTAGGCGGCCATGTCCGGCGATTTACCGATCACCGGGTCGGACGCCAAGAGCGAATGCAGGCGCGGCGAAATCACGAAGCCTTGCTCGGCGAGTTTGATCGCCGGTTCGAACAGCGTGGCCCACGGCAGCCGGCCGTGTTGCTTGTGCGCCATTTCCAGTGCACGCAACACGCCCGGCGTGCCCACCGAGCGCCCGCCAATCTGCGCCTGCGGGAACGGCATCGGTTTGCCGTCGGCCTGCAGGAACAGCTTCTCTGTGGCACCCGCCGGGGCGGTTTCGCGACCGTCGTAGGTGCGCACCTGTTTGCCGTCCCACAACACGATCATCGCGCCGCCACCGATCCCGGAGGATTGCGGCTCGACCAGGGTCAGCACGGCTTGCATGGCAATCGCCGCGTCGATGGCCGAACCGCCCTTGCGCAGCATCTCGCGCCCGGCCTCGGCGGCCAGCGGGTTGGCGGCTGCGGCCATGTGTTGACTGGCGTGGCGAGTCTGCAGGTCGGTGCGGTAACCGGAAGCGGCTTCCGGTGCCAGCGGCAAGGTCGAGGAAGGCGGGGCGTTGCACGCGGTGAGGGTCAGGGCGCTGATGATCAGCGTCAGGGCAGGCAGGCGAAAGCGGCTCAGGGGCAGGGCTGGGAACACGTGGGGCTCTCCGTCCGTGGGGTAAAAGGTCTGACGGACTTTATCGACCGGCCGGTCGCGACGCAAACCGCCGGGCATTTTTGCCTTTCTTTTCGGGGCGGATGTTCGCTAGGGTCAATGCCAAATTGATCGAACTGAAACAAAGCCCTTGTGGGAGCGAGCTTGCTCGCGAATGTGGCGTGTCAGGCAATCAAAATGTTGAATGCGCAATCGCCTTCGCGAGCAAGCTCGCTCCCACACCTACAAAACCAACAAGAGGCCGACATGCACAGCGAGTTTCCCACCGAGTCCAGTTACCGTGATCAGCGCGAACAGTTTCTGACCGCCGCCCAAACTGCCGGAGCCACGCTCACCTCGTACGCCCATCCGCGTTGCGGCCCCTTCGGCGAACCCTTGAGCACCGACGTCGCTGTGCTCGGTGATCCGCAGGCCAAACGTCGTTTGGTGGCACTCAGCGGCACTCACGGAGTTGAGGGCTATTACGGTTCGGATTGCCAGATCGACTGGTTGCAAGCTTTCGTTCCCGGCTCGCTGCCCAAGGATGTCGCGGTTGTGATGATCCACTTGATCAACCCATGGGGCACCGCGTGGCTGCGCCGGGTCAACGAAGACAACATCGACCTCAACCGCAATCATCTGGATTTCACCGCCCCGTTGCCGGATAACCGCGCCTACGCCACGCTGCACGAGATATACGCCTGCACCGATTTGCACGGACCGCAGCGCGCGCAGGCCGATGCCTTGCTCGACGCAGAGATTGCCGAACACGGCTGGCCGGCGGTGATGTCGATTGTCGAGGGCGGTCAGCACAGTCATCCCGATGGCCTGTTCTATGGCGGCCGCGCACCGAGCTGGTCGAATCGCACCTTGCATCAGATTATCGACGCGCATTTGACCGGTGCGGAAACCGTGATGTGCTTCGACCTGCACACCGGTGCTGGCGAGTACGGCCATCCGATGTTGCTGACCATCACCCAAGCGCCTTACCCGGCGCTGGTGCAAGCGCAATCGATCTACGGCCCGTGGCTTTACACCTTGCACACCGGCGCGCAAACGTTGAGCGAAACCGGTGTCGCAGCGACGGCGACCGGCTACACCTCGCAGGCGTTGCTCAACGCATTACCGGGTGTGCAACTGATGCCGTTCGTGATTGAGTGCGGAACGTATCCGGGGCCGGAGGTGCATCGTTATTTGCGCGATGACCAATGGCTGCACCTGCATGGTGATCCGCTGGATGCGACGGGGCGGGCGATCAAGTTGAATCTGCTGGAGCAGTTTTATCCGGCCGATCCGGACTGGCGTGCGATGGTCGGGTTGCGCACTCGGCAGATCTGGGCGAAAGGACTGACAGCACTGGCAAGCTGAAAACCAGATGAGGGGAGAAATCCCCTCATCGCAACATCGGACTTTTCTTGAGGCATAAAAAAACGGCCTACCTTTCGGTAAGCCGTTTTTAGTACTTGGTGGCTACACAGGGACTTGAACCCCGGACCCCAGCATTATGAATGCTATGCTCTAACCAACTGAGCTATGTAGCCAAGTGGCGCGCATTATTCCCCTGAAATGGAAAAGCGTCAAGCGTAAATTTAAAAATTTTTTCTACGCTTTCAACCGTTTATCAAAATCACAGGCCAAGCAGCGGCGAAGGACAACGTTCGAACCAGCGGCTGGCCTGTTCATAGGCGTGCGCCAGTTGCAGAACCGCGAAGTCGGCCTGGTGCCGGCCGATGATCTGCAGCCCCATCGGCAGCCCCTGCGCATTGAAGCCGGCCTGAACGCTCGCCACCGGGCAACCCGACAGCGTGCCGGGGATCACCACCTCCATCCAGCGGTGATACGTGTCCATGCTCACGCCCTCGATAGACGTCGGCCAAGGCTGGGTTTTATCGAACGGGAAGAGCTGTGCACTGGGCAGCAGCAGGTAATCGAAGCGTTCGAACAACCGGGAAATCGCCCGATACCAATCGCTGCGCACCACCGACGCGGCGAACACTTCGCTCGCCGAAAGCTTCAGACCGTTTTCCACTTCCCAACAGGCTTCCGGTTTCAGCAGCTCGCGTTTCTGTGGATCAGCATAAGTTGCGCCCAGCGACCCCGCGACCATCCAGTGCCGCAACGTCCGCCAACTGCTCCACAACCGCTCAGGCGCGAACCCCGGCTGAACGGATTCAACGTGGCAGCCAAGGCTTTCAAAGTCGGCAAAGGTCCTCTCGCACAGCGACAGAACGCCGTTTTCCATTGGCAGATAACCGTTGAAGTCTCCCAGCCACCCCAATCGCGTGCCCTTCAAATCACGCTCCAGCGGCGCTGCAAAGACCTCTCCGGATTCAGCGATGGACAACGGCGCCCGCGCATCGCCCCCAGCCTGCACCGACAGCAGCAACGCCGCATCGCGCACGCTGCGGGCCATCGGTCCTTCATAGCCAAGTTGATCGAAAAACAGATCGGCACTGTCATCAAACGGCACGCGGCCCTGAGACGGGCGGAAACCAAAGATATTGTTGAACGCCGCCGGGTTGCGCAGCGACCCCATCATGTCGCTGCCATCGGCCACCGGCACCAGATGCATCGCCAGCGCCGCTGCTGCGCCGCCGCTGCTGCCACCGGCGGTTTTGCTCGGGTCATAAGCGCAGCCGGTAGCACCGAACAGCGTGTTATAGCTCTGCGAACCGAGGCCGAATTCCGGGGTGTTGGTCTTGCCGATGATGATCGCACCGGCGGCCTTGATCCGCTCGACCATGATGCCGTCGCGCTCGGGGATAAAGTCCTTGAACAACGGTGAGCCGAGTGTGGTGCGGATGCCTTGGGTCAGCGACAGATCCTTGATCGCGTGGGGCAGGCCGTGCATCCAGCCACGGTATTCGCCACGGGCCAGTTCGGCGTCGCGCGCATCGGCCTGGGCCAGCAGAACATCCGGTGCCTGCAGGCTGATCAGCGCGTTGACCTGCGGGTTGAAGCGTTCGATATGGGCAAGATAAGTCTGCATCACTTCGCGGCAGGACACTTGGCGCAGGCGGATGCGGTCGGCGAGGGCGTGGGCCTGTAAAAGGACCAGTTCGCTGATGTTATTGGAGTTCATGACAACGGCGCCTTTCAGACGGCTGAAGAAACGCCCCGGCGTCATGCCGAGGCGGCAGGAGTCAACGCATCAGGTTGGTCCAGAGACGGTCAGCGAGGCGGATCGCGCCTTCGCCGCAGGTCTTGCTGAACACTACGTGGGTGCCCTCGGGAATGTGCAATTCCGGCGCATCCTTGAGCGTCGCATCGAGGAACGGTTCGACGCCTTTGATCGGGCTCTGGTGTTTGAGGAAGTTCTGGGTCATCGCCGCGTTTTCCGGCTGGCTGAGGAAGGCGATGAACGCCTTGGCATTCGCCGGGTTCTTGCTGCCGGTGGGGATGACCATGTTGTCGACCCAGGCCAGTACGCCTTCTTTCGGGTACAGGTATTTCAGGCTCGGTTTCATCTCGCGGGCGCGCATCGATGAGCCGCCCCAGAACATCGACATGTCGATTTCACCCGAGGCGAGGTTTTCGCGGATCGAGCCGGCCTTGGAGCTGTAAGTCTTTACGAACGGCTTCTGCGCCTTGAGCAGCGTCAGCACCTGTTGCATCTGTTTCGGGTCTTCACTGCACAGCGGCACATTCAGATAGAGGCTGGCCATGTCGACCATTTCGCTGGTCGAGTCGAACATGTTGATCCGTCCCTGCAACTCGGCTGGAGGCTCGTACAAAACCTTGTAGCTGTCAGTCGGGCCTTTATAGCGCGCGGTGTCGAGGACCACGCTGGTGGTGCCCCAGATGAATGGCACCGAGTACGCGCCCTCCGGGTCCCAACTCGGTTTTTTCAGGTTATCCACAACGCTGGCGTAGTACGGCTCCTTGACCGGGTCGAAGCGCTCCAACAGGTTTTCCTTGATCAGGATCGGGATGAACTGGTGCGAAGGAATCGCCACGTCGTAACCGGCGCCGCCCTGTTTCAGTTTGGCCAGCAGGGTCTCGTTGGAGTCGTAGGAATCGACGGTGACTTCGATACCGGTCTGCTTCTGGAACTTGGCAAGAATCTCCGGCGAGAAGTAGCCGCTCCAGCTCACCACGTTGAGTTTTTCCGCAGCCTGAACGCTGCCGGCCATCGCCAGCGGCACAGTCAGGAACAACGCAGTGCTGACGCTTTTTATCCACTTGCTCATGCTATTTCCCCACAGTTCTTGGAAGGTTCAGGCGTTCTTTTTGCCCAGCAGGTAAGAGAGGCTCACAAACAGCACCGAGACGCCGAGGATCAGGGTCGACACGGCGTTGACGTCGGGTGTCACGCCCATGCGCAACAGGCCGAAGATGAAGATCGGCAGCGTTGTCGTACCGGCCTGGGCGACCATCATCGAGATCACGAAGTTATCCAGCGAGACGATGAAGGCCAGCATCAGCCCGGAGAAAATTCCCGGCATCAGCAGCGGCAAGGTCACCTTGCGGAAGGTCCGCCACGGGCCGGCATACAGGTCGGCCGAGGCTTGCTCCAGCGACAGGTCCATGTCGTTGAGACGCGCACGGATCGGCAGGTAGGCGAACGGAATGCAGAACACCGTATGGGCGATGATCAGGTTGCCGTAGCCCAGCGACAGGCCGATGGTGGAGAACAGCGCCAGGGTCGCCACACCGACGACAATTTCCGGCAGCACCAGCGGCAACATGATCGCGCCCATCGACAGTTGCAGCCCTTTGAACTTGGCGCCGCGTGAGGTGCCGAGGGCGGCGAGGGTGGCAATCGCCGTGGCGATCATGCTCGCGCAGACCGCGATCAACAGGCTGTTGCCGGCAGCCTGGCGCAAGGCCTGATTGGCGAACGCGGCGCGATACCAGTCGAGGCTGAAGCCGGTCCACACCGTTGCCGACTGGTTGGCGTTGAACGAGAACACCACCAGCACCACGATCGGCGCGTACAGGTACAGATAGAACAGGAAACTGAAGCCGCCGAAACCGGGGAAGTCCTGCACGCCCAGCCCTTTGCGTTTGAATGGCGCGAGCATCACGCACCTCCTTTAGCGATGCGCTGGCGCTCGGCGCGCAGGGCATACACGGTCAAGACCAGCATCACGGCGGCCATCAGCACCAGCGACAGCGCGGCGCCGAAAGGCCAGTTACGTGCATCGCTGAACTGCCGGAAAATCAGGTTGCCGAGCATCATCCGCGTGCCGCCACCGAGCAGTTCCGGGGCGATCATCGCGCCCAGGCACGGCACGAACGTGAGGATGGCGCCAGCGAGAATTCCCGGTTTGGCGATCGGCAACACCACTTTGCGCAAGGTGCGCACGCGGCCGGCGTACAGATCCTGCGCCGCTTCGAGCAGGCGGATATCCATCTTTTCCAGCGTGGCGTAGATCGGCAGCACCACGAACGGCGCGTAGGTATAAACCAGCCCCAGTAGCACCGCGCCGTCGGTGTACAACAGCTGCAACGGTTCATGGATGACGCCCATGCCCAGCAGACTGTTGTTGATCACCCCGGTGTTGCGCAGCAGCAGAATCCACGCGTAGGTGCGGATCAGCAGGTTGGCCCAGAACGGCACGGTGATCAGGAAAATCAGCAGGCCACGCCGATGCGCCGGTTGCATCGCCAGCCACACCGCGACCGGGAAGCCGATCAACAGCGTGATGAGTGTGGTCAGCCCGGCAATGCCGACCGAGCGCAAGGCGATGATCAGGTAGGAGTCGGCGAACGCCAGGCTGTCGTCCATCTGCCGTTCGAACAGCAACGAGGTGTAGGCATCGCTGCTGAAGACTTTATTGACCCCGCCGTAGGGGTTGGCTTCCATCAGCGAATAGCCGATGACGATCAGGATCGGCACCAGCAGAAACAGGCCGATGGCGACCAGCGCCGGGCTGACTCCGAGGAAGCTCTGGAAGGCCTTGCGGCGTTCCAGCGTGTTGGTAATCGGTAAGGTGTGCATGGCAACTCCTCGGACTCAATCGTGCAGGACGCTGGCGCTTCCCCGGTCGAACAGCAGACCGGCCTGAGAACCGACGGCAAAGCGCAGGCTCTGGTCGACGCAGTTGGGCGTGCGCACGGTGAGGCGCGAGCCGTCGCCGAGGCTGACCTGATATTGCAGGTCGGTGCCGAGGTAGATCTGCGCTTCGATCCGACACGGCAGCGCGGCCTCGGTCGCGGCAGGCACCAGATGCAGGCGCTCGGGGCGTACCGACAAGCTCACGCTGGCGCCGATCGCCACGTCGCTGCACGCTTGCGCCGGCAGCGGGTGCCCGGCCGGCCCGGCGAACCAGGCCATGCCGTCCTCGATCTTCGTCACCGTACCCTGGATGAAATTGGTTTCGCCGATGAAGTCGGCGACGAAGCGATTGCGCGGGCGTTCGTAAATATCTTCCGGGCGGCCGACCTGCTGCACTTCGCCCTCGGACAACACGGCGATGCGGTCGGACATGGTCAGCGCTTCTTCCTGGTCGTGGGTGACGAAGATGAAGGTGATGCCGGTCTTGGCCTGAATCGATTTCAGCTCTTCGCGCATGGCCTGGCGCAGCTTCAGATCGAGCGCGGAAAGGGGTTCGTCGAGCAGCAATACTTTCGGATGCGGTGCCAGGGCGCGGGCGAGGGCGACTCGCTGTTGCTGACCACCGGACAGCTGCGCCGGCTTGCGATTGGCGAAGCGTTCCATCTGCACCAGCGCGAGCATCTCGCGCACACGCTCCGCGATTTGCGCTTTGTTCAGCACCTTGCCCATCGGCTGCGATTCGAGGCCGAAGGCCAGGTTCTCGGCGATGGTCATGTGCGGGAATAGCGCGTAATGCTGGAACACCGTGTTGACCGGGCGTTGGAACGGCGGGCGATCAGCGATGTTTTCGCCGTACAGCAGAATCTCGCCTTCGGTGGGAAACTCGAAGCCGGCGATCATCCGCAGCAGGGTGGTCTTGCCGCAGCCGGAAGGGCCGAGCAGGGTAAAGAATTCGTTATCGCGGATGTCCAGATCGATGTTTTTCAACGCCACCGGACCGGTGTCCGGATCACCGTAAACCTTGCGCACCGAGCGGATCGACACCGCCAGCGTTTGCAGCGAATGCAGGGCATTCATGCGTTACCTCCGATTCCCCCATCGCCTGCGATTGCGCTGCACATCAGCCAATCAGTCGGGCCATGGATATTATTTTTCTGGGCAGGATCGAGATTGCGTACGGGGTGAAACCAGCTGTTTTATTGTTCTGCTGTGGCTCGATTATCAGCCAGTGCTTGCGTGAGGCGACACTTCAATTTAAACATGGCAGCTGTTAGTTAATTTAACAGCCAAAGGCGCCAGGAATCATGCCCGACCACCGTTTGCCGCCGCTCAACGCGGTGCGTGCGTTTGATGCCGCCGCACGCTTGGGCAGCTACGTCGAAGCCTCGAAAGCCCTGCACGTGACCCAACCGGCGATTGGTCGGCATGTGAAGTTGCTGGAGGACTGGCTGGGCATTCAGCTGTTCGAGCGCACCTCGCGCGGGGTCAACCTGACGCCGGCGGGTGAGAAGTACCACCGCAAGATCAGCGCGGCGTTGCAGTTGATCATTGAAGCCGGCAAGGAGGCGCGGCCGAAAGATGCCGAGCGCTGGTTGCGGATCATGGTGGTGCCGGGGTTTGCCAAGCGCTGGTTGATGCCAAGGATCGAAACCCTGCGGCATCTGCGACCGGGATTGAAACTGGCGATCGAGCCAAACTCGACCTTCACCGAAGTCGACGGCAAAAGTGCCGATCTGGGCATCGTCTATGGCCTCGACGGGCAGTACGCCGACTCCCGTGCAGCATTGATCTGCCCGCGGGTGTTTCCGATCTGCACCCCGCAATACCTCGCCAGCATCGAGCCTGTGATCGGCCCGGCAGATCTGGTTCGCCATGAACTGATCCACGTCGATGACGGCGAGTGGTGGAACCTGTGGTTCGCCGCCAACGAGCTGGATATTCACCTCAATTCCGACATGCTTTACGTCAACAACGATCACGCGCTGTCGGTGGCCGAGAGCGGGCAGGGCATTGCCTTGGCCAATGAAGTGCTGGTTCGCGAGGAGCTCAAGTCCGGCAAACTGGTGCGCGCGGTGGACGCGCAGGTGAAGCTGGAAAGCTATCGGGTCCTCACGCCGTCCGCCGAGTTCTCGGCGGATGTGGCGTGGTTTATCCAGTGGCTGAAGACCGAGCTGGAAGCGGACTTCCCCGAAGCCGTGATCAGCTGAGCCGGAAGCGTGCGGTGTTGTCGCTCAGAGCCTTGCTGCCCTGACTCAGGGTATCCGCCGCGAGATTCACCGCGCGGGCGCCCTCAAGCAGACGCACCGCGGCTTGATCGACCTGCTGGATATTGCCGCTGACTTCATCGGCGGTGCTTGCCTGTTCCTCCACGGCGGTGGCGATCTGCGCCAGGGTGTCAGTGACACTCTGCACCGCGCTGGCGATTTCGCCGAGACGTTCACCAAGTCCGGTCACGGCTTCGGCATCCGACTGCGCCTGGCCGCAGGCGGCTTCCATCAGGCTCACCGCCTCGTTGACCGTGGCGCGCAGGCTGTCGACCGTGCCGGCGATTTGCGCGGTCGATGACTGGGTACGTTGCGACAGGCTGCGCACTTCATCGGCGACCACGGCAAAGCCGCGTCCCTGTTCGCCGGCGCGCGCGGCCTCAATGGCGGCGTTGAGCGCGAGCAAGTTGGTCTGCTCGGCGACGCCACGGATGGTGTCGACCACCAGTTGAATCTGCTGCCCCTGCTCGCTGACGCGACCGAGTGCCGCTGCGGTGTCGTTCAGGCGTTGGTTGAGTTGCTGAATGCTCGCCGTGGTGCGCTGGCTGTCGCGGCTGCTGTCGGCAGCGATGCGCCGGGTCTGTTGGGCGCTGCCGGAGGCCTGTTCGCAACTCTGCGCCACACCTTGCGAAGTGGCGGCCAGTTGCGTCGCAGCGGCGGCGATCTGGCTGATCTGCAACTGCTGCGCTTCGACTTCGCTCAGCGCGCCGCTGGAATGATCGTTGAGGCTGCGCACCGCGTGACTCAGTTGCGAGGTTTCGTGATCGACCCCGAGCATGCTGGCGCGCAGTTGCACCACGGCGACGTTGAGCGCGGTGCTGATCGCCGCCAGCTCATCGCGGCCCACCACCGGCACTTGCAGGCTCAGGTTGCCGTCACGCAGGGCTTCGGCAAGCAGGGTAATGCCGCTGGCGCTGCGGCGGATCGAGGCTTGCAGGCAGACGAACAGGTACAACGCCGCCAGCAACAGGCAACCGAACACCGCGGCGACCACGATGAACTGGCGAATCGCCGAAGCGTGGTAAGCGTCCAGGCGCTGATCCAGCGACAGCAGTGATTGCTGGCGCAATGAGGCGAGATCGCCCAACAGTGCATCGAGGCTGCGTTCGAAGTCTTCCGGTTTGAGTGTAATGCTGCCGCCAAACACGCCGTCATCCAGCACCTTCAGCCCGGCATCAAGGCGCTTGAGACTGTCGTGATACTGACCGGCCCAGGTGTGCAAACCGCTCGGCAGACGCGCTTCGAGCAGACCTGCGGTTTTGACAAGCTGTTCGCGGGCATCGCCGATGCGGCCACGCAGATCGCGCAGTTGCAAGCGACTCTGCAAAGTGAATTGTCCCGAGACCACTGAAGCCTGGCCGACGGCGGCGAGGCGGCCTACGCGCTCGATCAGATCCGGTGCGTGCTGCGTGGAGATCTGCGTCAGCAGATAGGTTTCCAGCCATGGCGCCAGCGTCAGGCGGTTGTCCATGACGATTTGCTCGCGCAACGCTTGCAGGGCGCTGAGGGCGTTGGTGAAGCGGTCGTAACCGTCCGGCCACCAGCCGACGCTGCTCAGGCTTTTCGAATCCAGACCGCCGAGCGCGGTTTGCAGGGCTTGATAGCGGGCGAGGGTTTCGCCTTCGGCGCCTTCCTTGTTCAGAGCGTTGCCCAGATCGCTGGTGGCTTGCTGGAGGGCCGGTTGCACTGCATCGAATGCCGCCATGGCGGCGAGGGTGGCCGGGGTCGGCTGGCGATTGGTTTCGGTGGCGCGCCAACGGGCGGCGCGGTCACGCTGGGCGGCGAGCAGGTTGTCCAGGGCATCGAGGCTGAGCAACTGGCGCACGCCGGCACGCTCACCGGCAATCAGATTGAGTTTGTTGCGATAGTCCTGACCAATCATCAACAGGCTGCCAGCCAACGGCAGAATGAACAGCAGAAACAACAGCTGGAATTTACGCGCGAAGCCAAACCGCCCCAGCAATTTGATCCCCGGTGAAAGGAAAGCCTGCATGCCCCATGACTCCTCTGGACACCACGCACCAATGGCGTGCATCGCGGTCGTGCGACCTCGATGTTGTGCCCTGCTAAAAGGCCTCGAAAGTTCACTCTCGCCCGCTCGGTAGGCCGGCTCTGTAGCGAAACTTCCCATTCTCGGCGACCTTTGTAAGGCCGCCGCGTTCGAGGGGAGAAGCAAGGCAAGATTCAGACCATGGCGTTGAGCTATCACCTATCCCATGTAGGAGCTACCGAAGGCTCGGGCCGCGATCGGACGATCTTTTGATCTTTGTTTTTAAGATCAAGATCAAAAGATCGTCCGATCGCGGCCCGAGCCTTCGGCAGCTCCTACAGAGATTGGTCTGTTATTCGGTTGATTAGTTAGCTGGCTAAGGGGATGGCGCTGATGCACCGAAAAATGGCACATTGACGCACCTGCCTGCGTGCACCCATCTGCTGTACGGAAACTTCCATGGCTATCAGCAACGCTCAGACCGCCGCTGCCTCGGCGTCCGTTCCTCCCCAAAGCAGCCCGTTGGTGATGCGTATCATCGGCGCGGTGGCGCTGGCGCATTTGATCAACGACCTGATTCAGTCAGTGCTGCCGTCGATCTACCCGATGCTCAAAGCCAACTATGGCTTGAGCTTCACTCAGGTTGGGCTGATCACGCTGACCTTCCAGTTGACCGCATCGCTGTTGCAGCCGTGGGTCGGTTACCACACGGACCGCCATCCAAAACCGTGGCTGTTGCCGGCGGGCTCGATCTGCACGCTGATCGGCATCGTGATGATGTCGGTGGTCGGCAGTTTCCCGTTGATTCTGCTGGCGGCGGCATTGATCGGTATCGGTTCTTCGACCTTTCACCCCGAAGCCTCGCGAATTGCCCGGCTGGCCTCGGGCGGGCGCTTTGGTCTGGCGCAATCGACCTTCCAGGTCGGCGGTAACGCCGGTTCCGCGTTCGGCCCGTTATTGGCAGCGGCGATCATTATTCCGTTCGGTCAGGGCAACGTGGCGTGGTTCGGTCTGTTCGCGGTGTTTGCGCTGTTCGTGCTGTACCGCATCAGTCGCTGGTACGCCCATCACTTGAACCTGTTCAAGCTCAAGGCTGGCCAGGCGGCGACTCACGGGCTGTCGAAGGGCAGGGTGATCAGTGCGCTGGTGGTGCTCGGCTTGCTGGTGTTTTCCAAGTATTTCTACATGGCCAGCCTTACCAGCTATTTCACCTTCTACCTGATCGAGAAGTTCGACCTGTCGGTGGCCAGTTCGCAGTTGCACCTGTTCCTGTTTCTCGGTGCGGTGGCGGCGGGGACGTTCTTCGGCGGGCCGATTGGCGACAAGATCGGGCGTAAGGCGGTGATCTGGTTTTCGATTCTCGGCGTGGCACCGTTCACCTTGCTGATGCCGCACGTCGATCTGTTCTGGACCTCTGTCCTCAGTGTGGTGATCGGCTTCATCCTCGCCTCGGCGTTCTCGGCGATTGTGGTGTACGCGCAAGAGCTGGTGCCGGGTAATGTCGGGATGATTGCCGGCGTGTTCTTCGGCTTGATGTTCGGTTTTGGCGGGATCGGCGCGGCGTTGCTCGGGCATCTGGCGGATGTGCACGGCATCGAGTACGTGTATTTCCTGTGCTCGTTTTTGCCGTTGTTTGGCGTGCTGGCGATCTTCTTGCCACGAACCAAGAAGGCCTGACCCCACACCATTTCCAACTGTGGGAGCGAGCCTGCTCGCGAATGCGGTGTGGTATTCACAGAGGTGTGACTGACACTCCCTTTTCGCGAGCAGGCTCGCTCCCACAGGGGAAATATGTTCAGCAGTAAATTTCAGGCACAAAAAAGCCGCGTATCAAACGCGGCTTTTTCTTGGACGTAACGCTTACACGTTGAAGCGGAAGTGCATCACGTCACCGTCCTTGACGATGTAGTCCTTGCCTTCCAGGCGCCATTTACCGGCTTCCTTGGCACCGGCTTCGCCCTTGTACTGGATGAAGTCGTTGTAAGCGATGACTTCGGCGCGGATGAAGCCTTTTTCGAAGTCGGTGTGGATCACGCCGGCAGCTTGGGGTGCGGTGGCACCGACGCGGACGGTCCAGGCGCGGACTTCTTCGACGCCGGCGGTGAAGTAGGTCTGCAGGTGCAGCATTTCGTAGCCGGCACGGATCACGCGGTTCAGGCCAGGCTCTTCCAGGCCCAGCGCCTCGAGGAACATGTCCTTCTCTTCGCCGTCTTCGAGCTCGGCGATTTCCGCTTCGATCTTGTTGCACACCGGAACCACCATGGCGCCTTCTTCTTCGGCGATGGCCTTGACCACGTCCAGGTGCGGGTTGTTCTCGAAACCGTCTTCAGCGACGTTGGCGATGTACATGACCGGTTTGGTGGTCAGCAGGTGGAAACCCTTGATGATCGCCTTCTCGTCGGCGCTCATGTTCTTCATCAGGCTGCGCGCAGGCTTGCCTTCGGTGAAGTGAGGGATCAATTGCTCCAGCAGGGCTTTCTGAGCCACTGCGTCCTTGTCACCACCCTTGGCATTGCGCGCGACTTTCTGCAGTTGCTTCTCGCAGCTGTCGAGGTCGGCGAAGATCAGTTCCAGGTCGATGATTTCGATGTCGCGCTTCGGGTTGACGCTGTTGGACACGTGGATCACGTTGTCGTCTTCGAAGCAGCGCACCACGTGAGCGATGGCGTCGGTTTCACGGATGTTGGCCAGGAACTTGTTGCCCAGACCTTCACCTTTCGAGGCGCCGGCTACCAGGCCTGCGATGTCGACGAATTCCATGGTGGTCGGCAGGATGCGCTTCGGATTGACGATGGCCGCCAGAGCGTCCAGACGCGGATCCGGCATCGGCACGATGCCGCTGTTCGGCTCGATGGTGCAGAAGGGGAAGTTCTCGGCCGCGATACCGGATTTGGTCAGGGCGTTGAACAGGGTGGACTTGCCGACGTTAGGCAGGCCGACGATGCCGCAATTGAATCCCATGGTGTTTCCCCTCGGATTAGAGTCAGGCCTTCTGGCTGTGCAGGTTTTTCATCGCGCGGTTCCATTCACCGGCGAGGATATCCGGCAGCACGCCGAGGGCAAAGTCGATGCTGGCATCGAGTTTTTCCTGTTCGGCGCGTGGCGCACGACCCAGGACGAAATTTGAAACCATACTGGCAACGCCCGGGTGGCCGATGCCAAGCCGCAGGCGGTAGAACGTATTCTGATTGCCCAGTTGCGCGATGATGTCGCGCAACCCGTTGTGACCGCCATGGCCGCCGCCCTGCTTGAGCTTGGCGACGCCCGGAGGCAGATCGAGTTCGTCGTGCGCCACCAGGATTTCTTCAGGCTTGATGCGGAAGAAACCGGCGAGTGCCGCCACGGCCTGGCCGCTGCGGTTCATGTAGGTGGTGGGAATCAGCAGGCGAACATCCTGACCCTGATGCGAGTAGCGCCCGGTCAGGCCAAAATATTTGCGATCGGCCACAAGGTTCACACCTTGCGCGGCAGCGATGCGCTCAACAAAAAGGGCCCCTGCGTTATGCCGGGTCTGTTCGTATTCGGCGCCTGGATTTCCCAGGCCAACGATCAGTTTGATGGCAGTCACGATAGGGGCCCTTCCTTGGAGTGGTGGTTGACATCGCCGCGATCAGTGAAGGCGGCGAAAGTGGACGAAAATTGCTCATTTACCATGAATGTAAACTCCGCGTTCCCGCCCGCTTTCTCGCTACGTTCCAGTCCGCGATGTTTCACTCACTCCGACGAACAGAGTGAAATTACTCTGCTGCGCCTTCTTCGGTAGCTTCTGGAGCAACACGTGGAGCGTGGACGTTGGCTACTGCCTTGTCATCGCCGTGTGCCAGAGCAACGAACTCGACACCTTTAGGAGCTTTGAGGTCCGACAGGTGAACGATGGTGCCGATTTCAGCGTTAGCCAGGTCGACTTCGATGAACTCAGGCAGGTCTTTTGGCAGGCAGGAAACTTCGATCTCGGCAACAACGTGCGAGATTTCGCCGCCTTTCTTCACTGGAGCAGCTTCGTTGATGAAGTGCACAGGAACGATAGCGGTCAGTTTCTGGCCAGCGACAACGCGTACGAAGTCAGCGTGCATCACGTGGCCTTTGGCCGGGTGACGTTGCAGTGCCTTGATCACGACGTTTTGTTTCTTGCCACCAACGTTCAGCTCGATGATGTGGCTGTAAGCCGCTTCGTTTTCGAGCAGTTTGGCAACTTCTTTGGCCAGCATGCTGATGGATTCAGGGGCTTTGTCGCCACCGTAAACAACAGCTGGAACCAGAGCGGCGAGACGACGCAGGCGGCGGCTCGCACCTTTCCCCAGGTCGGAACGCACTTCAGCATTCAGAGTAAAATCGTTCATTTTGTATCTCCAAAATAGCCATGACCGAGCGGCGTTTGCGACCAGCGCCAAACACGGTATGGGCAAAAAAGCCCCGCCCCGACAGGAATGCCGGGGCGGGGCGCTTTTCGTCAACGAGACATTTCGAGAAGGGCAGGGCCCTTAACGGAACATCGCGCTGATCGATTCTTCATTGCTGATGCGGCGAACCGCTTCGGCAACAACCGGTGCGATATCCAGTTGACGGATACGTGCACAGGCTTGTGCTGCAGCGGACAGCGGGATGGTGTTAGTCACCACCAGCTCGTCCAGCACGGAATTTTCGATATTCTCGATGGCCCGACCCGACAGCACAGGGTGTGTGCAGTAGGCAAAGACCTTGGCTGCGCCATGCTCTTTCAAGGCCTTGGCCGCGTGGCACAGAGTGCCGGCGGTATCGACCATGTCATCGACCAGAATGCAGGTACGCCCTTCGACATCACCGATGATATGCATCACTTCAGAGTGATTGGCTTTCTCACGGCGTTTGTCGATGATCCCGAGATCCACGCCCAGGGATTTGGCAACGGCACGTGCACGCACGACGCCACCAATGTCCGGGGACACGATCATCAGGTTTTCGAAGCGCTGATCTTCAATGTCATCCACCAGAACCGGGGAGCCGTAGATGTTATCTACCGGAATATCGAAGAAGCCCTGAATCTGGTCAGCATGCAGATCAACCGTGAGCACACGGTCGATGCCGACTACGGTAAGCATGTCAGCAACGACTTTCGCGCTGATAGCCACACGTGCGGAACGCGGACGGCGATCCTGACGGGCATAACCAAAATAAGGAATAACAGCAGTGATACGAGTAGCCGAGGAGCGGCGGAAGGCATCAGCCATCACGACCAGTTCCATCAGGTTATCGTTGGTCGGGGCGCAAGTCGGCTGAATAATGAAAACGTCTTTACCGCGAACGTTTTCATTGATCTCGGCAGTGATTTCGCCGTCGGAAAACTTGCCGACAGAGATGTCACCGAGAGGGATATGCAGCTGACGTACAACACGCCGAGCCAGATCGGGGTTAGCGTTCCCCGTAAAGACCATCATCTTGGACACGCGCAGTACCTAGAGGCTGAGGGTAACCTGGATGAGTATAGAAAATGGCAGGGGCGGCTGGATTCGAACCAACGCATGGCAGGATCAAAACCTGCTGCCTTACCGCTTGGCGACGCCCCTGTATCTGTTGCTTCAAGTGCCTGGCACTTGATTCCTTTTAGAGCAGACTTTGCAGCTTGCGATGCAACATCGAAACGTTGCTTCCTTTTGCTACAAACCCTGTAAGGGTCTCTGTAAGAAGGGCCGAGACTTTATCAGCTTCAGCTTTGCTTGGGAAGCCCCCAAACACACAACTTCCAGTTCCGGTGAGTTTTGCTTCGGTAAATTTACCTAACAAATCCAATGCGTTACGTACCTCTGGATAACGCCTTGCAACCACCGGCAAGCAGTCATTTCGACTGTTTCCCTCGGGAACGGGGCGCACTTTAATGGGCGGCGTGTTACGTGTCAACAAAGGATCGGAAAAAATTTCTGCCGTACTTACAGAGACTTGCGGCACGAGCACCAGATACCACGGTTCTTCGGGTTCGACCGGGGTCAGTTTTTCGCCCACGCCTTCGGCAAATGCCGCGTGGCCACGGACGAAAACCGGCACGTCAGCGCCGAGCGACAGGCCCAGTGCCGCGAGGCGATCCTCATCCCAGCCCAGTTGCCACAGGTGATTGAGACCGAGCAGGGTAGTGGCCGCGTTCGAGCTGCCGCCACCGATGCCGCCACCCATCGGCAGCACCTTGTCGATCCAGATGTCGATGCCCAGTGGGCAGCCGGACTGTTGCTGAAGCATTTTCGCCGCGCGCACGATCAGGTTGCTGTCGTGGGGCACGCCAGCGAATTCGGTGTGCAGCTGTATCACGCCGTCGTCGCGCACGGCGAAGGTGATTTCGTCGCCGTAATCGACAAACTGAAACAGCGTCTGCAGTTCGTGATAACCGTCTGCACGGCGCCCGAGAATGTGCAGCATCAGATTGAGCTTGGCCGGCGACGGCAGCGTCAGACGTGGAGCGGTCATGGGTTATTGCCCCAATTTACGCGGTTGCCAGGTCTTGATCACCAGCGTCACGTCCAGATCGGTGCCATGCAGTTTGATCCGCTCGGGCAGCCAGTAACCGTTCTGCTCGGCGTAGCTGAGGTACTCGACCTTCCAGCCGTCCTGTTCCAGATTGGCCAGGCGACTGTCGTTATCCAGGGTCAGACGGCTTTTGCTGCTGGGTGCCGGCAAGCCACGGACCCACCAGGCCAGATTCGACACGGGCAGCTTCCAGCCCAGTTGCTCTTCGAGCAGCGCTTCCGGTGACTCGGCGTCATAGCGGCCCTGATTGGCGACTTCCAGCGAGACCTTGCCCGGACGCCCGGTCAGACGCGCCGCGCCACGACCCAGCGGGCCGGACAGACGAATGTCGTAATAGTCCTGGCGTTGCAGCCAGAACAGCGTGCCGCTACCGGAATCTTTCGGTGCGCGGATGCCGATCTTGCCGTCGATCTGCCAGCCGTCAAGGCCGGTCAGCTGTTGTTTGTTTGCGGTCCACTGAGCCGGACTGCCGTGGCCCTCGACCGACTCGCGAGCACCGAAGCCCGCGCAACCGGCGAGCAGGGCGATGAAACTGAAAATAATAACGTGGCGCAAAAACATGAGTTAAAGAGTCTCGGATCCGGTCAGGCGCTTGATGGTGCTGCGCAGGATGGTGCTGTCGGGCTGATCCTTGAGGAATTTGCCCCAGACTTGTTTGGCTTCGCGCTGATTGCCCTTGACCCACAGGACTTCGCCCAGGTGCGCGGCGACTTCGTGGTCCGGGAAGCGCTCGAGCGCCTGACGCAGATACTTCTCGGCGTCGTCCAGATTGCCCATGCGGAAATTCACCCAGCCAAGGCTGTCGAGTACCGCCGGGTCTTCCGGATTGATCTGGTGCGCCTGTTCGATCAGGGCTTTGGCTTCGGCATAGCGGGTAGTGCGATCGGACAGGGTGTAGCCCAGCGCATTGAGCGCCATGGCGTTGTCCGGGTCGCGCTTGATGATCAGGCGCAGGTCTTTTTCCATCTGCGCCAGGTCATTGCGCTTTTCCGCGAGCATGGCGCGGGTGTAGAGCAGATTCAGATCGTCCGGGTATTGCAGCAGCGCTTGCTGCAGGACCTTCCAGGCCTTGTCGTCCTGTTTGTTGGCCGACAGGGTTTCGGATTCGATCAAATACAGCTGGATTGCGTAATCCGGCTGGGCATCGCGCTCGGCCGCCAGTTTGCTCTGGGCTTCGGCGGTCTTGCCGTTGTTCATCAGAATGTCCGCCTGACGCAGTTGCGCCGGCAGATAGTCATTGCCCGGGCCGACCTGGGCGTATTCGATCAGCGCGCCCTGTGGATCGTTGCGCTCTTCAGCGATGCGGCCGAGGTTCAGGTGTGCCGAATCGACGTGGCTTTCCCGGGCGATCAGGTCTTCCAGGTAGCCCTTGGCCTCGTCCCAGGCCTTGGCTTCCAGGCAGACCAATGCCAGCGAGTAACGCAGTTCGTCATCTTCCGGGTATTGCTGAACCAGGGTGGAGAACTCGACTTTGGCGTCGTCCATCCGGTCCTGTTCGACCAGGGTGCGCGCATACGTCAGGCGCAGGCGCTTGTCGTCCGGGTATTGCTTGATGCTTTTGCGCAGCAGTGGCAATGCTTCGTCGCCACGATTCAGGGTTTGCAGCAGGCGCGCGCGCAACAGGATCGGAGCAATCTCGCCTTCTTCCGGGGGGTTGTCTTCGAGCAGGGTCAGTGCGGCTTTATTGTCGCCGTCCTGTTGCAGCAACAGGGCCTTGCCGAAAATCAGCTGACTGTTCTTCGGGTGGCGCTGCAGCAGACGGTCGAAACTTTTCATCAAACCGTTGCGGGTTTCCTGATCGGTGTCGGCCGCCGACAGTGCGAGGAAGTCGAAATGAGTGTCGCCCTTGCCCTGCAGAACTTTCTCCATGTAGACCATGGAGTCGTCGTAACGCCCGGCGCGTGCCAGCTGCACGGCAGCGGCGCGCTGCGCTTCGAGGTCGTCCGGGGCGTTTTTTGCCCAGATCAGCGCGGTATCCAGCGCAGGCTGGTCGGCACCGAGGTATTCGGCGATGCGGAACGCGCGCTCGGAAACCCCCGGATCCTGGGTGTTGATCGCCTGGGTCACGTAGTTGTCCAGGGCAATGTCGAAACGATTGCGCTGGCCGGCGAGTTCGGCGCTCAGCAGGCTGAAGACGGTTTCCTCGCTGAACGAGCTGTAAACCTTGGGTTTTTCAGGCGCGGGCGTGGTGTCTTCGACCGGCGGGGTACCGTCCGGCGAAACGGGTGCCATGGCCTGGCAGCCGCTGAGGAAGACAAAAGCAAGGAGCAACGCGGAAGATCTATTCATATAGGAGAAGGACGACTAACCTGCGGTCGGATCATCATGACACAAGCCTTCGGTCAAACATAACCGAGTCTCGAATGTGGCCTTTATAGTGGCCGACAATTGGGACAATAGTCAGCGGTAGTTGTTCTGAATCTGACGAAGTAGGACAATTGCCGGCTTCACGTCACCATCAGCGACCTTGAATGGCCTTCCTTGCACTCGGTATTAACCACAAGACTGCTTCAGTAGACGTCCGCGAGCGCGTGGCCTTTACCCCTGAGCAGCTGGTTGAGGCCTTGCAGCAGCTCTGCCGACTCACCGACAGCCGCGAAGCTGCGATCCTCTCCACCTGCAATCGCAGTGAGCTTTATATAGAACAGGATCAGATTTCCGCTGATCTGGTTCTGCGCTGGCTGGCGGATTATCACCATTTAAGCCTCGATGAGCTGCGCGCGAGCGCTTATGTGCACGAAGATGATGCGGCAGTTCGTCACATGATGCGCGTCGCCTCCGGGCTCGACTCGCTGGTGCTGGGCGAACCGCAGATTCTCGGCCAGATGAAATCGGCCTACGCCGTGGCGCGTGAGGCGGGCACCATCGGCCCGCTGCTGGGGCGGCTGTTTCAAGCGACGTTCAACGCCGCCAAGCAAGTCCGTACCGACACCGCCATCGGCGAAAACCCGGTGTCCGTGGCGTTTGCCGCCGTCAGCCTGGCCAAACAGATTTTCAGTGATTTGCAGCGCAGCCAGGCCCTGTTGATCGGCGCCGGCGAGACCATCACGCTGGTCGCCCGCCATTTGCACGAGCTGGGGGTCAAGCGCATCGTGGTGGCCAACCGTACGCTGGAACGCGCCAGCCTGCTGGCCGAGCAGTTCGGCGCGCATGCGGTGCTGCTCTCGGACATTCCGGCAGAACTGGTGCGCAGCGATATCGTGATCAGTTCGACCGCCAGCCAGTTGCCGATCCTCGGTAAAGGCGCCGTCGAAAGCGCGCTGAAGCAGCGCAAGCACAAGCCGATCTTCATGGTCGACATCGCCGTACCCCGCGACATCGAGCCGGAAGTCGGCGAACTCGACGACGTTTACCTGTACAGCGTCGACGATCTGCACGAAGTGGTCGCCGAGAACCTCAAGAGTCGGCAGGGCGCAGCCCAGGCGGCGGAAGAGATGGTTTCGGTCGGCGCCGACGATTTCATGGTGCGTCTGCGCGAACTGGCGGCGGTCGATGTGCTCAAGGCTTATCGGCAACAGAGCGAACGCCTGCGCGACGAGGAGCTGCAAAAGGCCCTGCGTCTGCTGGCCAACGGCGGCAACGCCGAAGAGGTGCTCGGGCAACTGGCCCGTGGCCTGACCAATAAACTGCTGCATGCGCCCAGCGTGCAGTTGAAAAAGCTTTCTGCCGAAGGCCGCCTCGATGCGCTGGCCATGGCCCAGGAACTCTTCGCCCTCGAGGGCTCACCGGATAGTTTTTCGGATAAAAAACCGCAATGAAAGCGTCACTGCTCAACAAGCTGGACACCCTCCAGGACCGTTTCGAGGAACTGACCGCGCTGCTCGGCGACGGCGAAGTCATTGCCGATCAGGCCAAATTCCGCGCTTATTCCAAGGAATACGCCGAACTCGAGCCGGTGGTACAAGGCTATAAAAAGCTGCTCGGCGTACAAAGTGATCTTGAAGGCGCCCAGGCGCTGCTCAAGGACAGCGACCCGGACATGCGTGAAATGGCCGTGGAGGAAGTCCGCGAAGCCAAGGAATTGCTGATCAGACTGGAAGATGATCTGCAGCGCATGTTGCTGCCCAAGGATCCCAATGACGGGCGTAACGTCTTTCTCGAAATTCGCGCCGGTACCGGTGGCGACGAAGCGGCGATCTTCTCCGGCGATCTGTTTCGCATGTACTCGCGTTACGCCGAACGGCGTGGCTGGCGCGTGGAGATCCTTTCGGAAAACGAAGGCGAGCACGGTGGCTATAAAGAAGTCATCGCCCGCATTGAAGGCGACAACGTTTACGGCAAGCTGAAATTCGAGTCCGGCGCGCACCGCGTACAGCGTGTACCCGCCACCGAGTCCCAGGGCCGTATCCACACCTCGGCCTGCACCGTGGCGGTGTTGCCCGAGCCGGACGAGCGGGAAGCCATCGAGATCAACCCGGCGGATCTGCGTGTCGACACTTACCGCTCCTCCGGGGCCGGTGGTCAGCACGTCAACACCACCGACTCGGCGATCCGCATCACGCACATACCGACCGGCACCGTCGTCGAGTGCCAGGAAGAACGTTCCCAGCACAAGAACCGCGCGCGGGCGATGGCCTGGCTGTCGGCCAAGCTCAACGACCAGCAGACCGCCGCAGCGGCCAATGCGATTGCCAGCGAGCGTAAGCTGCTGGTCGGTTCCGGCGACCGTTCCGAGCGTATTCGTACTTACAACTTTGCTCAGGGCCGGGTCACCGACCATCGCGTCAACCTGACCCTGTACTCCCTGGATGAAATTCTCGCCGGTGGCGTTGAAGCGGTGATCGAGCCTTTGCTGGCCGAATACCAGGCCGACCAGCTTGCAGCGATAGGTGAATAAATGACCATCATTGCCAGTCTGTTGCGTGCCGCCGAACTGCCGGATTCGCCGACGGCGCGTCTGGATGCCGAATTGCTCCTGGCGGCGGCACTGGGCAAGCCGCGCAGCTTCCTCCACACCTGGCCTGAGCGCATCGTGCCCAGCGAAGCGGCGCTGCTCTTCGCCGAGTATCTGCAGCGACGTCGCGGCGGTGAGCCGGTGGCCTATATTCTTGGTCAGCAGGGGTTCTGGAAACTCGATCTGGAAGTTGCACCGCACACGCTGATTCCGCGCCCGGACACCGAATTGCTGGTCGAAGCCGCGCTGGAGTTGCTGGCGGCGACGCCGGCGAAAGTGCTCGATCTGGGCACCGGCAGCGGCGCGATTGCCTTGGCCCTGGCCAGCGAACGTCCGGCTTGGCAAGTCACGGCGGTGGATCGTGTGCTGGAAGCCGTGGCCCTGGCCGAACGCAACCGCCAGCGCTTGAGCCTGAATAACGCCACGGTGCTGAGCAGCCATTGGTTCAGCGCCCTTCAAGGCCAGCGCTTCGATCTGATCATCAGCAACCCGCCCTACATCGCCGCTGCCGACCCGCATCTGGTCGAGGGCGACGTGCGCTTCGAACCGGCCAGTGCGCTGGTGGCCGGTGTCGACGGGCTCGACGATCTGCGCCTGATCGTCGCCCAGGCCCCGGATCATCTGGAAGCCGGCGGCTGGCTGATGCTCGAACACGGCTATGATCAAGCCGAGGCCGTGCGTGATCTCCTGCTCACTCGCGGTTTTGAACAAGTCCACAGCCGCACCGATCTGGGCGGCCATCAACGGATCAGCCTGGGGCGCCTGCCGTGCTGAATGATCAGGAATTGCTGCGCTATAGCCGGCAGATTCTGCTGCAACACATCGACATCGATGGGCAACTGAAGCTCAAAGACAGCCGCGTGCTGATCGTCGGCCTCGGCGGCCTCGGTGCGCCGGTCGCGCTGTATCTGGCGGCGGCCGGTGTCGGTGAGTTGCATCTGGCGGATTTCGACACGGTCGACCTGACCAATCTGCAGCGCCAGATCATTCATGACACCGACAGTGTCGGCATGAGCAAGGTCGACTCGGCGCTCAAGCGCCTCGGCGCGATCAACCCCGAGATTCAATTGGTGCCGCACCGTCTGGCGCTGGACGAGGACTCCCTTGCCGCTGCCGTGTCGGCGGTGGATCTGGTACTCGACTGTTCCGACAATTTCTCCACCCGCGAAGCGGTCAACGCCGCGTGCGTGGCCGCGCGCAAGCCGTTGGTCAGCGGCGCGGCGATTCGTCTGGAAGGGCAGTTGGCGGTGTTCGACCCGCGTCGCCCGGAAAGTCCGTGTTATCACTGCCTGTACGGGCATGGCAGCGAAGCCGAACTGACGTGCAGCGAGGCCGGTGTGGTCGGGCCACTGGTGGGCCTGGTCGGCAGTCTTCAGGCGCTCGAAGCCTTGAAAGTGCTGGTCGGTTTCGGCGAACCACTGGTAGGCCGCTTGCTGCTGATCGATGCCTTGGGTTCGCGCTTTCGTGAGCTGCGGGTCAAGCGCGATCCGGGCTGCAGCGTCTGCGGATCGCACGATGCGTGAGGCACCGATCGCGGTGTTCGATTCCGGTGTCGGCGGCTTGTCGGTACTGGCCGAAGTCCAGCGGTTGCTGCCCCATGAGTCACTGCTGTACTTCGCCGATTGCGGGCACATTCCCTACGGCGAGAAATCCCCTGAGTTCATCCGCCAGCGCTGCAAGGTGATGGCCGGTTTTTTCCGCGAGCAGGGCGCCAAGGCCTTGGTGATTGCCTGCAACACCGCGACGGTGGCCGCTGTTGCCGATCTGCGCCGGGATTTCCCCGAGTGGCCGATTGTCGGCATGGAGCCCGCGGTCAAACCTGCTGCTGCCGCGACCCGTAGCGGTGTGGTTGGCGTACTTGCCACCACCGGCACGTTGCAGAGCGCCAAGTTCGCCGCGTTGCTTGATCGTTTCGCTACCGACGTTCGCGTCATCACCCAGCCGTGCCCCGGTCTGGTCGAGCTGATTGAAAGCGGCGATCTGCATAGCGCCGAGCTGCGCGCATTGCTCCAGCACTATGTCGAGCCGCTGCTGGCCAATGGTTGCGACACGATCATCCTCGGCTGCACCCACTATCCGTTTCTCAAACCGATGCTCAAGTCGATGCTCCCCGAAAGCATCAGCCTGATCGACACCGGTGCCGCCGTCGCCCGCCAGTTGCAGCGGCTGCTGGCCGAGCGCGGGTTGCTCGCCTACGGACCGAACCAGCCAGTCAGATTCTGGACCAGCGCGGATCCGGCGTCCTTTCGCAAAATCCTGCCCCTGTTGGGCCAAGCCGCCGGCGACGTCGAAAAATTCACCTTGTAAAAAAAATGTGAAATATCTAAAAAGTCAGCTGAACTTCTGCTCAAGCGCTGATTTCTATACCGCTGGGTTTACTAAAAAACCAAACGATCGTTCCGGAAAAGGAAGTTTCAAAGTGAAGCGACTATTCTGCTTGGCCGCGATTGCGGCTGCACTGATGGGGCAAAGTATTACCGCACAAGCGGCAGGCGTTGAGTTTGCAGTGGGTGCGACCAGCGATTCGACAATGACGTATCGCCTCGGCATGAATTTCGATTGGGACAAGAGCTGGCTGCAAAGTGACGTCGGTCGCCTGACCGGTTACTGGAGCGGTGCCTACACGTATTGGGAGGGTGACAAGACTTCCAGCAACAACAGCCTGTCGTTCTCGCCGGTGTTCGTTTACGAGTTTGCCGGTCAGTCGGTCAAGCCGTATGTTGAAGCGGGCATTGGTGTCGCAGCGTTCTCCAACACCAAATATGAAAGCAACAACATCGGCGGCTCTTTGCAGTTCGAAGACCGCATCGGTTTTGGCCTGCGCTTCAATGGCGGGCATGAAGTCGGGATCCGTGCGACGCACTATTCCAACGCCGGCCTGGCCAGCAGCAACGACGGTGTAGAAAGCTACGCGCTGCATTACACGATGCCGCTGTAAGCAAGATCAAAAGATCGCAGCCTGCGGCAGCTCCTACAGGAAAACCCAATCCCCTGTAGGAGCTGCCGCAGGCTGCGATCTTTTTGCATCTAATCAACGGTAGGCCGTGGCAATGCCTTTGCGTTCTTCAAGGCACTCCGGTGCTCCCATCTCGAACTCGCGACAGATCAGCGGACGTCGTTCGTAGATCGTGCACATCATGCTGTCGCGATCCAGCGCCGCGCACCAGCCGTCGTCCAGACGCAGCATCACTTCACCGCCCCACTCATCGTTATCGATAAAGCGCTCAGGCACGCCGGTGTCGGTGATCAGCATCACTTCAAGCTGGCAGCAGCACGCCGCGCAGGTCGAGCAGGTGACCGCTGGCTCGGTGATTTGCTGGTGGGGAATGGTTTTCATGCCGGGCAGTGTAAGGCAGCCGCCGGTTGTCGTGTGAAAGGTCTGACAGACGCTCAGTGGCTCAAGCGCCGCGCCATGGCATGCAATAACGGAAACAGCAGGGCCCACAGCAGGCCGATGCCGATCAGGGTCGGCACTTCACCGTAGGGGAATCGCACGCCGGCCAGATGTCCGCCGCCGTAATAGGAGACAGCGCCGCCCACTGCGCCGAGTCCGCTGGCCAGCCACCAGGGACGGGCGCTCCACTGCAGGCAATGCCGCAACGTGGTGGCGAGCAAGGCCCAGAGCAGCATCAGCCATAGCGGAATCAGCGGCGACAGATCCTGGAATTCGAACACCCCGGCAGCCCGCAGCAGGCTGTCTACCGCCGTGCCGACAATCACCACGCTGAGGATCAAGCGACCTTCCGCCGCCCAACTGCTGATCCAGCCCAGATGAATCACCAGCACCGCCAGCGCCACCAGCAGCCACAGACTGTTGCCACCGATGACACAAGCCAGCCAGCCGACCTGAAACAGTACGGCATTGGCCACTCGCTCAAGCATCGAAGCGCCCGAGCAACGGCGCCGGCATGGCCGCCGGTTTCGCCAGCAGCAATTGCGCCGTGCCGATGGTGCGCTCCAGAAAACCGCCTTCGCAGTAGCACAGGTAAAACTCCCACAGCCGCAGGAAGTAATCGTCGTAACCCAATTCACTCAAGCGGCCGTGGGCGCGGCGAAAGTTTTCGTGCCACAGGCGCAGGGTACGGGCGTAGTGCAGGCCGAAATCTTCCATGTGCAGCAGGTTCATGTCGGTCTCCCGGCTGACCACTTCAAGCATCTTTTGTACGCAGGGCAGGGCACCGCCGGGGAAGATGTAGCGCTGGATGAAGTCGACGCCGCGCTTGGCCTGCTCGTAGCGCTGTTCGCGGATGGTGATTGCCTGCAACAGCATCAGGCCGTTGCTCTTGAGCAGGTGCGCGCATTGTTTGAAGTAGGTCGGCAGGAAGCGATGGCCGACCGCTTCGATCATTTCGATCGACACCAGTTTGTCGTACTCGCCGGTAAGGTCGCGGTAATCCTTGAGCAGCAGCGTCACCCGATCCTGCAACCCCAGGGCTTCAATGCGCTTGGCGGTAAACGCGTACTGCTCTTTCGACAGGGTCGTGGTGGTGACGCGGCAACCGTAATGCTGCGCAGCATAGAGCGCCATGCTGCCCCAGCCGGTACCGATCTCCAGCAGGTGGTCTTCGGGTTGGAGCGCGAGCTTCTGGCAGATCCGTTCCAGCTTGTTCAGTTGTGCCTGTTCCAGGCTGTCCTCGGGCGTGAGGAACTGTGCGGCTGAATACATCATGGTCGGGTCGAGAAACTGTTCGAACAGATCGTTGCCCAGGTCATAGTGCGCGGCGATGTTTTTCTGCGAGCCCTTGCGCGTGTTGCGGTTGAGCCAGTGCAGGCCTTGCACCAGTGGCCGGCTGAGGCGGGCCAGACCGCGTTCCATGGCGTCGAGTACGTCGAGGTTGCTGACGAACACGCGCACCACCGCGGTCAGGTCCGGCGAACTCCAGTAACCGTGGATAAACGCTTCACCGGCACCGATCGAGCCGTTGCCGGCGACCATGCCCCACACTGCTGCATCCTGGACATGGATTTCACCGAGCAGGTGGCTGCCCGGCGTACCGAACATCAGGCGTTCGCCGTCCTCGACCACCAGTAATTGCCCGTGTTTGAGTCGGCTCAGTTGCCGCAATACGCCGCGCCGCAGCAGCGAGCCGGTCAAGCCGTTGGTGCTGAAGCGACTGACAGTCAGGCTAGAGGATTTCATGGCGGTGCTCCTTGGGAGGCACAGTGGCGATTTGGAAGCTGCCGTCGGCAGCCTGATGAGCAAAAATCGGCGCGCGTTTGAGCAACAGGCGCAGGGCTTGCCAATAAATGGCCAGACAGGTTTTCGCGGTCATCCACGGAAAACGCCGCAAGTAGCGGTGCAGGCTGCGGCGATCAAGGGGCTCGCGTTGCAAGTTCAGCGTGGCGTCGAACAGCTTGAGGTCGCCCTGCCAGTCGGCCATGTGCACGCCGAGGTTTTGCGCAGCCGGGCTGAAACTCATGCGGTACTCCAGATCGCGCGGCAGGAACGGCGAAACATGAAAGGCCTTGGCCACGGCGAAATGCTGATGAAAGTCTTGCAAGTGGGTCGGCGTGCGGGCGGGCAAAACGTAGTGATAACGTTCGCGCCACGGCGTGTTGGTCACTTCGCAAAGAATCGCCGCCAGTTGCCCGTCGGCTTCGTGACAATAAAAGAAGCTCACCGGATTGAACGCCAGACCCCAACTGCGCGGCTGGGTCAGCAGGCAGACCGAACCTTGCGGCTGATAGCCAAGGGCGCCTGCGACCTGCTGGCGTACCGCGTCGATCAGGCGCATGCCGCTGCCGGTAAAGGCTTTCAGGTAATCGGTTTCGCGAAACGAAAACGGCGCAAAACGGCTGCGGCTGGCAAACGGCGACAGTTCGAACACGGCGTCCTGTTCGGCCAGATCGAGGTACAACAGACCGATGCGGTAGCGGAATTCGTGGCGTCTGGGCGCAAAGCGCCGATGACCGATCCAGCCGCTGTACAGGGCGCTGTTCATAAGCTTTCCCCGAACGCGGCGGCCACGCGTAATGCGCTGACCACGCCGTCCTCATGAAAGCCGTTGGCCCAGTAAGCGCCGCAGTAGTGGGTGTGCTGCTGACCGTCGATTTCGGCCCAGCGGTTTTGCGCCGCAACGGCCGCAAGGCTGAATTGCGGGTGGGCGTAGTTGTATTTGGCGAGTACCTTGAACGGGCTGATCCCGGCGCTCTGGTTGAGGCTGACGCAGAACGTGGTGTCACTCTGAATGCCCTGCAGGATGTTCATGTCGTAAGTGACTGCCGCGTGAGTATGGCCGGCGCCGCTCAAGCGATAGTTCCAGCTGGCCCACGCCAGTTTTCGGGTCGGCAGCAGACGGGTATCGGTATGCAATACGACTTCGTTATCGGCATAAGGCAGGGCGCCGAGGATCGAGCGTTCATTATGGTTGGGCGTGCCCAGCAGTTGCAGGGCCTGATCGCTGTGACAGGCGAGCACGACTTTGTCGAAACGCTCGATGCCGGCCGGGCTGTGGATAACCACGCCGTGTTCATCGCGATCGATGCGCGTCACCGGACAACTGAGACGGATCTTGTCCCCGAACGCGGCGGTCAGCGGCGCGACATAAGCACTTGAGCCGCCCTCGATCACCTGCCACTGCGGGCGGTCACTGACTGACAACAGGCCATGGTTCTTGAAGAAACGCACGAAGAATTGCAGCGGAAAATTGAGCATCTCGGCCATCGGCATCGACCAGATCGCCGAGCCCATCGGCACGATGTAGTGCAGGATGAAACGTTCACCGTAACCGCCAGCCTTGAGGTAATCGTCGAGGGTGGTGTCGGCGGCGATCCGCTGTTCGGCGAGGTCGCGCTGGGCTTCTTTATTGAAGCGCAGGATGTCGCGCAACATCCCCCAGAAGCCCGGTGACAGCAGGTTGCTGCGCTGGGCGAACAGGCTGTTGAGGTTATTGCCGTTGTATTCCAGGCCGGTGTCCGGGTCGGTCACCGAGAAGCTCATTTCGGTCGGTTTGAACGACACACCGAGCTGGCCGAGCAAACGAATGAAGTTCGGGTAGGTCCAGTCGTTGAACACGATGAAGCCGGTGTCCACGTGGTATTCGCGGCCGTCGACGGTTACCTGCACGGTATGCGTGTGGCCGCCCACCCAGTCGCTGGCCTCGAACACCGTGATGTCGTGTCGGCGATTGAGCAGGTAGGCGCAGGTCAGGCCGGCGATCCCGCTGCCGACAATGGCAATCTTCATATCGGGTCTCGCAGCGGTGGGTTGCTGCGCACCATGCGCTTGCCGATCGCCAGTTGCAGGCGCGCCGGCAGCTTCGACAGTGGCCACAGCGCCGCCATGAACAGTGCGGGAAAGGCGATCTCCAGCGGACGATCCTTGAGCTTGGCGAAGATGTGCCGCGCGGCTTTATCCACAGGCCAGCTCAACGGCATCGGGAAGTCGTTTTTCGCGGTCAGCGGGGTTTCGACAAAACCCGGGCTGATGATGGTGACTTCGATGCCCTCGACGGCCAGATCGATCCGCAGCGATTCGAACAGATAGCGCAGCCCGGCTTTCGACGCGCCGTAGGCTTCGGCCCGAGGCAGCGGCAGGTAGGTCACGGAGCTGGCCATGCCGACCAGATGCGGCGCGGTACCTTTGCGCAACAACGGCAGGGCGGCTTCGATGCAGTAACTGCTGGCGAGCAGGTTGGTGCGCACCACGTGTTCGATGATCGAGGCATCGAACTGGCGGGCGTCCACGTATTCGCAGGTGCCGGCATTGAGAATCACGCTGTCCAGTGACCCCCAGGCCTGTTCGATCTGCTGACCGATTTCGCGCACGGTCTGACTGTTGGTCAGATCGCCCGCCACCACCAGCACTTGCCCCGGATAGCGTTGCGACAACACTTTAAGTGGTGCCACTTGCCGCGAGCTGACGGCCAGATGCGCGCCGCTTTTCAGAATCTCTTCAGCCAGTGCTGCGCCGATGCCACTGCTGGCACCGGTCAGCCAATACCGCCGCGGAGGTGTACGACTCATCCCATTCTCCTTTTCAACCAGGCGATCGCCCGGCCCAATACGGGTAAATGTTCATACAGCATGGCCCCGGCATCGAAATAATCCCGGTGGCGATAAACCTTGTCTCGCCAGAGCAGGTGCGAACACCCGGCGACGCGAATCAAACGGCCGCCGGCCAGACGCGGGTGGCGGTAACTCATGACCCAGCGCAAGTAGCCTTCGCCGTCAGCGATCTGGTCGAAGCCGTGGAAATCGAAGCGCAGCTCGCTGACGTTGGCATACAACTCGCTGAAGTAATGGCGCAGTTGTTTCAAACCCTGCACTTCATGCAGCGGGTCGGTGAAGTGAATGTCATCGCTGTACAGCTCGCCCAGGCGTTGCAAGTTGTCTTTGTTCAACCCGGCAAACTGGTGGGCGAAGCGGCGCAGGAATTCACTCATGGACCTCTCCTGTAGACGAGCGCGACGGCAGGTTCTTGAAAGCCGCCAGCGCGCGTTCGCGCGAAGCCCCGAGATTGACGATCGGCGACGGATAGTTGGCGACGCCGAACAGTCCGCCGGCGCTGGCCGGGTCATGTACTTCTTTCTTGTTCAGGCCAGCCAGCTCAGGCAGCCAGTGCTTGATGAACAAGCCTTCGCTGTCGAATTTTTCCGATTGGCTGATCGGGTTGAAAATACGGAAGTACGGTGCCGAATCAGTACCGGTCGAAGCGCTCCATTGCCAGCCGCCGTTGTTCGCTGCCAGGTCGCCGTCGATCAGGTGACGCATGAAAAAACGCTCGCCTTCACGCCAGTCGATCAACAGGTTTTTGGTCAGGAACATCGCCACCACCATCCGCAGACGGTTGTGCATCCAGCCGGTTTCCAGCAATTGGCGCATGGCCGCATCAATGATCGGCAAACCGGTGCGCGCTTCTTGCCACGCGGCCAGATCGTCCGGCGCATCACGCCAGGCCAGGGCCTCGGTTTCCGTGCGAAACGCGCGGTGACGCGATACCCGTGGGTAGCCGACCAGAATGTGCTTGTAGAACTCACGCCACAGCAGCTCGTTGATCCACGTCACCGCGCCGACCTTGCCGCTGTCGAACTCGCCCTGATTGCTTTGCAGGGCCGCATGCAGGCATTGGCGCGGCGAAATCACCCCGGCGGCCAGATAGGCCGAGAGTTGACTGGTGCCGGGTTTGGCCGGGAAGTCGCGTTCGCTCTGGTAGTAGTCGATCTGCGCGTCGGCGAAGGTGTCGAGACGGCGCCGGGCTTCCTGCTCGCCTGCCGGCCACAGGGCGCGCAATGACTCGCTCGGTGGTGCAAAACCTTTGATTGAGGCCGGCACCGGATCGCTGTCGACATTCAGCTTCGCTTGCTTGCCGGGGGCTTTTACCAACGCTGGCACCGAACGATGCAGGCGCTCATAGCAAACCTTGCGAAACTGGCTGAACACCTGAAAGTAAGTTTCGGTTTTGGTCAGTACCGTGCCGGGTCTGAACAGCAGTTGATCGAGGTAGCTGTGAAACGCGATGCCTCTGGTTCTCAGGGTCGCGGCGACTGCGGCGTCGCGCTGGCTTTCGTGGACGCCGTATTCTTCATTGGCGTGCACGGTTTCCACGTTCAGTTGCCGGCAAAGCTCAAGCAACACCGCCGGTGCCTGATCCCAATGGTCGGCAGTGCGCAGCAGCAACGGGATATTCAGCGCACCAAGGCTGGCACTCAATTCACGCAGGTTGCGCAGCCAGAAGTCGATCTTGCACGCCGCGTCGTCATGTTCCAGCCACTGCTGCGGGCTCAACAGATACACGGCAACCGTCGGGCCGCGCGCAGCGGCAGCCGCGAGGGCGGTGTTGTCATGTTGGCGCAAGTCGCTGCGCAGCCAGATCAATTGCATCGCGGTTTCCATTAAATCAGCCCACGCTGAACGAGTACCTGATGGGCCGAGAGCGAATCTTCGGCCAGGATCAAATCAGCGATCTCAAGGGGTCTTACGGACAACTCGGTCTGGTGGATGCATACCGTTGGTCCGACGAGCATTTTTGCCGCGCTGATGCCGTTCAGCAGTTTCGGCAACTGCGCCAGGTTCATTGCCTTGCTGGAATACAGCAGTACTCCTCGCGCTTGCAGATGATCGACCGCCAGCGCCAGTTCTCCGGCCGGAAGAGGCCAGTCGAACACTTGTACCGGACAGTCGGCACTGCTGATCAGCCACGCGCAGAGCCACAGGTGTGGTTCCAGCGCCAGGTCCGAGTGATTGATCAGCAGCAGCGGTGCAGCGTGCAATTGCCGATTGTTATGGTAGATGCGCGCGCCGAATTTGCTGCGCAACCACGAATAAAAGAACACACGCTCCATCTGCGCACCGAACTGTCCTTGCCAGCGCTGTTCGAGTTCGGCCAGCAGCGGCAGGAGTAATTGCTCGCACAGCGTGCGTGGCGGGTACAGGGCCATGGCCTGGTTGATGCTGTCGTCGAGATTGCGCTCATTGAGCTGGATGACGGCGCCGAGCAAGGACTGACGCTGTCGTTGCCAGTCATTCTCCACCGTCTCGGTGAAGGCTTGCGGCGCGTCGAGCAACGGTTTGACCTGACTGACCGCCACGCCTCGGTTGAGCCAGGTCAGAATGGTCAGGATCCGTTGCACATGTTCGCTGGAGTACAGACGATGGCCCTTGGGCGTGCGCTGCGGCACGATCAAGCCGTAACGGCGCTCCCAGGCGCGCAGGGTAATGGCGTTGACGCCGGTCTGCCGCGCCACTTCGCGGATGGGCAGCCAGCCCTCGTCGAGGGCTTTCTTGAAGTCCGCACCGAGGTCTTCCCGGGCGCTGCTGTCGAGTGTGTCGTTCATCAAATGGCGTTTCGCAGGCTGAGGTTTTCCGGATGCGGCTGCAGGTACACCTGTTGCGCGATGTACGGATCCGGGTGTTGGCGAAAATGATGTTTGAGCAAGGTCAGCGGTACCACCAGCGGCACGATGCCGTGACGGTACTGGCCGATGACATGTTGCATTTCCTGTTTGTCTTCAGGGCTGATCGCCTGTTTCAGATAGCCGCTGATGTGCTGCAGGACGTTACTGTGGGTGCGGCGGGTGGCGCATTTCTTCAACGCGCTCATCAGCTCGCTGAAATAGCGCGGGCCGAGTTCGACCGGATCGGTCTGGGCCATGTTGCCCAGCAATTTGCCCAAGGCTTTGTATTGCTCAGGGTTGTGCGCCATCAACAGGTATTTGTAGCGCGAGTGGAATTCGGTCAGTGCGCGGCGGCTCAAGCCTTGTTTGAGCACTTGTTGCCAGGCGCTGTAGGCGAGTACGCGGGTGATGAAGTTCTCCCGCAACACCGGATCGTTCAGACGTCCGGCTTCTTCCACCGGCAGATCTGGGTGCTGTGCGCAGAACGCCTGGGCATAGATGCCACGGCCGCCGCCATTCACCGGCGCGCCGTTGGCGTGATAGACCTTGACCCGCTCTAGACCGCATGAAGGCGACTGTTGCATGAAGATGTAGCCGCAAATGTCATTGAGCTCGCCGGCCATTTTCTGCCCGTAGGCCGCCAGCGGTTCGGTGACATTGATCTGCGGGTTGACGGTGCCGACCGCTTCAGGAGCGTCCGGATCCCCGACCAGCCGGATCGGCTCGCGAGGAATGCCCAGGCCAATCGCGACTTCAGGACAAACCGGGACGAATTCGAAATGCTCGGCGAGGGTGCGGCTGCACAGCCGCGATTCCTTGTGCCCGCCGTTGTAGCGCACTTCGGCGCCCATCAGGCAGGCGCTGATGGCGATTTTGGGCCGCAAAGCAGAAAGATCGGACATGCACACCTCGAATCTATTCCTGTACAGGTATTTATTTCTGTACAACTTCTCCTCAGCATAGATTCATGCGTGTACAAGTCAACTCATTTGTATAAGTTTTTCCAGGTTTAACGCTCTCAACTGTGGGAGCGAGCTAGTTCGCGAAGGCGTCGGATCACGGGGAGTGTTTACTTCCAGCCCTGGAGCCATTCAGTCGAAATTTTCAGGCGCTGCCAATCAAGCCTTTCGCTGCGCTGCGTCAGGACTGCCTGCAACTCGATCTCCAGCACCGTACCTTCCTCATCACGGAACAGCTCGGTGACCAGAAAATGCTTTTCACGGTTTTGCGGGTGGGCTGCTGTCCACTTCGAGAGCAGCAGCTTTTGCGGATTGATGCGGTTCATTGCAAGTGTTCATGCAAACGGCGTGCAGCTTCCTGGCCGCTGAGCCAGGCCCCCTCGACGCGCCCCGACAGGCACCAGTCGCCGCAGGCATACAGGCCCAGATCGGCGTCGGCCAGCGTGCCCCATTCGTGGCCGGTCGCAGGGCGCGCATAGAGCCAGCGGTGGGCGAGGCTGAAGGTCGGCGCGGGCATGGCGCTGTGCAGCAGTTCGGCGAAGGCACCGTGCAGTTGCTCGATCACCGCTTCCTTGGGCAGGTCGATGTGTTGCCGGCTCCAGGCGCTGCTGGCGTGCAGTACCCAAGTGTCGCACGTCGTGTCACGTCCCGGTTTGCTGCGGTTGCGTGCCAGCCAGTCGAGCGGACTGTCCTGCACAAAGCAACCTTCGATCGGTGTGTCCAGTGGCGTATCGAAGGCGAGGGCAACGGCCCAGGTCGGGTCCATTTTCACCCCGGCGGCCGCGCCGGCGAGTTTCGGTGCAGCGGCCAGCAATGCAGTGGCTTGTGGCGCCGGAGTGGCGATCACCACATGGCTGAAGGGACCATGGGTGAAGCCTTCGGCGTCCTGCAAATGCCAATGTTCTTCGCCGCGAAACACCTCGGTGATGCGGCAGGCGAAGTGCACTTCCAGGCCATTGAGCAAGCCGCGGGTGATGGCGCTCATGCGCGGCGTGCCGACCCAACGGGTCTGCTCGTCCGGCGACAGATTCAATTGCCCGCCCTGACAGGTGTAGAGCTGCGGTTGCCATTCGGCGACCCAGCCCTGGCTTTGCCAGCGCTGCACCTCGGTGACGAAGCGTCGGTCGCGGGCGGTGAAATATTGCGCGCCCATGTCCAGAGAGCCGGCGTCGCTGCGTTTGCTCGACATGCGCCCGCCGCTGCCGCGGCTTTTGTCGAAGAGCTGGACGGTGTGTCCGGCCTCTGTCAGCGCTTGCGCGGCGGAGAGTCCGGCGATGCCGGTGCCGATGATTGCGATAGGTACAGTCATAGGGGCCTCGTTTACCTTTCTGTACAGACTACGCCGTCAATGAAACCTGTACAATTTTGTTTTTTGGTATAACTTCTAGCGTTCTCGTTCTGACAGCTTGGCCTATGGTTAAACAATAGAGCCTGCCCGATAGAAAAGATCCCTGCTTATAAAAATAGACTAGTGATCCGGGTAAAACGCCACGCGAGGAAGATGTCATGCGCATATTGCTGACCGGCGGTACTGGTTTGATCGGACGTCAGCTCTGTCAGTATTGGTCCAGGCAAGGCCATCAACTGACGGTGTGGAGTCGGCGTCCGGAGAAAGTCGCGCAGATCTGCGGTGCGCAGGTGCGTGGTATTGCTCGTCTCGAAGACTTCGGCAACGAGCCACTGGACGCAATCGTCAATCTGGCTGGAGCACCGATCGCGGATCGGCCATGGACCCATCGGCGCAAAGCGTTGTTGTGGAGCAGCCGCATCACCCTGACCGAAACCCTGCTGGCGTGGCTGGAAGCGCGACAACAGAAACCGGCGTTGTTGATTTCCGGTTCTGCAGTCGGTTGGTACGGTGACGGCGGTGAGCGCGAGCTGACCGAGGATTCACCGCCGGTGATCGACGATTTTGCCAGCCAGTTGTGCATTGCCTGGGAGGAAACCGCGCAGCGTGCCGAAGCGTTGGGCGTGCGCGTGGTGCTGGTACGAACCGGGCTGGTGCTATCAGCCGAGGGCGGCTTTTTGTCGCGGCTGTTGCTGCCGTTCAAGCTTGGGCTGGGCGGGCCTTTGGGCAATGGTCGGCAGTGGATGCCATGGATTCATATTGATGATCAAATCGCCCTGATTGATTTTCTTCTGCACCGCGATCAGGCGAGCGGTCCTTATAATGCCTGCGCACCGAAACCGGTGCGCAATCGCGAGTTTGCCAAAACGCTGGGCAGCGTGCTGCACCGTCCGGCGTTCATGCCGATGCCGGCCCTGGCGCTGAAGGTCGGGCTTGGCGAAATGTCATTGCTGTTGCTGGGCGGCCAACGGGCCGTGCCGGCACGCTTGCTGGAAGCGGGTTTCACTTTCCAGTTCACGGATTTGCGCGCGGCTCTGGATGATCTCTCCGGCCGCCTTTGAAATAGGACGATGCATGACCGATCACGCCTTGCTTCTGGTCAACCTGGGCTCCCCGGCCTCGACTTCGGTGGCCGATGTACGCAGCTACCTCAATCAGTTTCTGATGGACCCGTACGTGATCGACCTGCCGTGGCCGGTGCGGCGGCTGTTGGTGTCGCTGATTCTGATTAAACGCCCCGAACAATCGGCCCATGCCTACGCGTCGATCTGGTGGGAGGAGGGTTCGCCGCTGGTGGTGCTGAGCCGTCGTCTGCAACAGCAGGTGACCACCCAGTGGACCCATGGCCCGGTGGAACTGGCCATGCGTTACGGCGAGCCGTCGATTGAAACGAAATTGCTGCAACTGGTCGCCGCCGGGCACAAGCGCATTACGCTGGCGCCGCTTTATCCACAGTTCGCCGACAGCACCACCACCACGGTGATCGAAGAAGCCAAGCGGGTGATTCGCGAGAACCGACTCGACGTGAACCTGTCGGTGCTGCAACCGTTTTACGATCAGCCGGAATACCTCAATGCACTGGTCGCCAGCGCCCAACCGCACTTGCAGCAGGATTACGATCACTTGCTGCTGAGTTTTCATGGCCTGCCGGAGCGGCACCTGACCAAGCTCGATCCAACGGGCTATCACTGCTTAAAAAACGAAGACTGCTGCAAGAATGCCTCGCCGGCCGTGCTGGCCACCTGTTACCGCGCTCAGTGCCTGCGCACTGCCTCCGAGTTCGCCAGGCTCGCGGGCATTGTCGATGGCAAATGGTCGGTGTCGTTTCAGTCGCGTCTGGGGCGGGCGAAGTGGATCGAACCCTACACCGAAGCGCGGCTGGACGAGCTGGCGAAAAGCGGCGTGAAAAAGATTCTGGTGATGTGCCCGGCGTTTGTCGCCGATTGCATCGAGACGCTGGAAGAGATCGGGGATCGCGGCCAGGAACAGTTCCGCGAGGCGGGGGGCGAGGAGCTGGTGCTGGTGCCGTGCCTGAATGACGACCCGCAATGGGCGAAGGCGTTGGCAACCCTGTGTGAACGAGCGCCACTGGCCCTCTGAAAGCATCGCGAGCAGGCTCGCTCCCACAGGGGATCTTCAGCGCACCGAAGATCAATGTGGGAGCGAGCCTGCTCGCGAAAGCTATCTGTCAGACAATAAAGATCTAAAGCCTTAGATCAGCGGCTCATCAGCCTTCTTATGCTTCCAGCTGAAGCAAGATCAAAAGATCGCAGCCTGCGGCAGCTCCTACAGGAAAACCCAATCCCCTGTAGGAGCTGCCGCAGGCTGCGATCTTTTTGCATCTAATCAACGGTAGGCCGTGGCAATGCCTTTGCGTTCTTCAAGGCACTCCGGTGCTCCCATCTCGAACTCGCGACAGATCAGCGGACGTCGTTCGTAGATCGTGCACATCATGCTGTCGCGATCCAGCGCCGCGCACCAGCCGTCGTCCAGACGCAGCATCACTTCACCGCCCCACTCATCGTTATCGATAAAGCGCTCAGGCACGCCGGTGTCGGTGATCAGCATCACTTCAAGCTGGCAGCAGCACGCCGCGCAGGTCGAGCAGGTGACCGCTGGCTCGGTGATTTGCTGGTGGGGAATGGTTTTCATGCCGGGCAGTGTAAGGCAGCCGCCGGTTGTCGTGTGAAAGGTCTGACAGACGCTCAGTGGCTCAAGCGCCGCGCCATGGCATGCAATAACGGAAACAGCAGGGCCCACAGCAGGCCGATGCCGATCAGGGTCGGCACTTCACCGTAGGGGAATCGCACGCCGGCCAGATGTCCGCCGCCGTAATAGGAGACAGCGCCGCCCACTGCGCCGAGTCCGCTGGCCAGCCACCAGGGACGGGCGCTCCACTGCAGGCAATGCCGCAACGTGGTGGCGAGCAAGGCCCAGAGCAGCATCAGCCATAGCGGAATCAGCGGCGACAGATCCTGGAATTCGAACACCCCGGCAGCCCGCAGCAGGCTGTCTACCGCCGTGCCGACAATCACCACGCTGAGGATCAAGCGACCTTCCGCCGCCCAACTGCTGATCCAGCCCAGATGAATCACCAGCACCGCCAGCGCCACCAGCAGCCACAGACTGTTGCCACCGATGACACAAGCCAGCCAGCCGACCTGAAACAGTACGGCATTGGCCACTCGCTCAAGCATCGAAGCGCCCGAGCAACGGCGCCGGCATGGCCGCCGGTTTCGCCAGCAGCAATTGCGCCGTGCCGATGGTGCGCTCCAGAAAACCGCCTTCGCAGTAGCACAGGTAAAACTCCCACAGCCGCAGGAAGTAATCGTCGTAACCCAATTCACTCAAGCGGCCGTGGGCGCGGCGAAAGTTTTCGTGCCACAGGCGCAGGGTACGGGCGTAGTGCAGGCCGAAATCTTCCATGTGCAGCAGGTTCATGTCGGTCTCCCGGCTGACCACTTCAAGCATCTTTTGTACGCAGGGCAGGGCACCGCCGGGGAAGATGTAGCGCTGGATGAAGTCGACGCCGCGCTTGGCCTGCTCGTAGCGCTGTTCGCGGATGGTGATTGCCTGCAACAGCATCAGGCCGTTGCTCTTGAGCAGGTGCGCGCATTGTTTGAAGTAGGTCGGCAGGAAGCGATGGCCGACCGCTTCGATCATTTCGATCGACACCAGTTTGTCGTACTCGCCGGTAAGGTCGCGGTAATCCTTGAGCAGCAGCGTCACCCGATCCTGCAACCCCAGGGCTTCAATGCGCTTGGCGGTAAACGCGTACTGCTCTTTCGACAGGGTCGTGGTGGTGACGCGGCAACCGTAATGCTGCGCAGCATAGAGCGCCATGCTGCCCCAGCCGGTACCGATCTCCAGCAGGTGGTCTTCGGGTTGGAGCGCGAGCTTCTGGCAGATCCGTTCCAGCTTGTTCAGTTGTGCCTGTTCCAGGCTGTCCTCGGGCGTGAGGAACTGTGCGGCTGAATACATCATGGTCGGGTCGAGAAACTGTTCGAACAGATCGTTGCCCAGGTCATAGTGCGCGGCGATGTTTTTCTGCGAGCCCTTGCGCGTGTTGCGGTTGAGCCAGTGCAGGCCTTGCACCAGTGGCCGGCTGAGGCGGGCCAGACCGCGTTCCATGGCGTCGAGTACGTCGAGGTTGCTGACGAACACGCGCACCACCGCGGTCAGGTCCGGCGAACTCCAGTAACCGTGGATAAACGCTTCACCGGCACCGATCGAGCCGTTGCCGGCGACCATGCCCCACACTGCTGCATCCTGGACATGGATTTCACCGAGCAGGTGGCTGCCCGGCGTACCGAACATCAGGCGTTCGCCGTCCTCGACCACCAGTAATTGCCCGTGTTTGAGTCGGCTCAGTTGCCGCAATACGCCGCGCCGCAGCAGCGAGCCGGTCAAGCCGTTGGTGCTGAAGCGACTGACAGTCAGGCTAGAGGATTTCATGGCGGTGCTCCTTGGGAGGCACAGTGGCGATTTGGAAGCTGCCGTCGGCAGCCTGATGAGCAAAAATCGGCGCGCGTTTGAGCAACAGGCGCAGGGCTTGCCAATAAATGGCCAGACAGGTTTTCGCGGTCATCCACGGAAAACGCCGCAAGTAGCGGTGCAGGCTGCGGCGATCAAGGGGCTCGCGTTGCAAGTTCAGCGTGGCGTCGAACAGCTTGAGGTCGCCCTGCCAGTCGGCCATGTGCACGCCGAGGTTTTGCGCAGCCGGGCTGAAACTCATGCGGTACTCCAGATCGCGCGGCAGGAACGGCGAAACATGAAAGGCCTTGGCCACGGCGAAATGCTGATGAAAGTCTTGCAAGTGGGTCGGCGTGCGGGCGGGCAAAACGTAGTGATAACGTTCGCGCCACGGCGTGTTGGTCACTTCGCAAAGAATCGCCGCCAGTTGCCCGTCGGCTTCGTGACAATAAAAGAAGCTCACCGGATTGAACGCCAGACCCCAACTGCGCGGCTGGGTCAGCAGGCAGACCGAACCTTGCGGCTGATAGCCAAGGGCGCCTGCGACCTGCTGGCGTACCGCGTCGATCAGGCGCATGCCGCTGCCGGTAAAGGCTTTCAGGTAATCGGTTTCGCGAAACGAAAACGGCGCAAAACGGCTGCGGCTGGCAAACGGCGACAGTTCGAACACGGCGTCCTGTTCGGCCAGATCGAGGTACAACAGACCGATGCGGTAGCGGAATTCGTGGCGTCTGGGCGCAAAGCGCCGATGACCGATCCAGCCGCTGTACAGGGCGCTGTTCATAAGCTTTCCCCGAACGCGGCGGCCACGCGTAATGCGCTGACCACGCCGTCCTCATGAAAGCCGTTGGCCCAGTAAGCGCCGCAGTAGTGGGTGTGCTGCTGACCGTCGATTTCGGCCCAGCGGTTTTGCGCCGCAACGGCCGCAAGGCTGAATTGCGGGTGGGCGTAGTTGTATTTGGCGAGTACCTTGAACGGGCTGATCCCGGCGCTCTGGTTGAGGCTGACGCAGAACGTGGTGTCACTCTGAATGCCCTGCAGGATGTTCATGTCGTAAGTGACTGCCGCGTGAGTATGGCCGGCGCCGCTCAAGCGATAGTTCCAGCTGGCCCACGCCAGTTTTCGGGTCGGCAGCAGACGGGTATCGGTATGCAATACGACTTCGTTATCGGCATAAGGCAGGGCGCCGAGGATCGAGCGTTCATTATGGTTGGGCGTGCCCAGCAGTTGCAGGGCCTGATCGCTGTGACAGGCGAGCACGACTTTGTCGAAACGCTCGATGCCGGCCGGGCTGTGGATAACCACGCCGTGTTCATCGCGATCGATGCGCGTCACCGGACAACTGAGACGGATCTTGTCCCCGAACGCGGCGGTCAGCGGCGCGACATAAGCACTTGAGCCGCCCTCGATCACCTGCCACTGCGGGCGGTCACTGACTGACAACAGGCCATGGTTCTTGAAGAAACGCACGAAGAATTGCAGCGGAAAATTGAGCATCTCGGCCATCGGCATCGACCAGATCGCCGAGCCCATCGGCACGATGTAGTGCAGGATGAAACGTTCACCGTAACCGCCAGCCTTGAGGTAATCGTCGAGGGTGGTGTCGGCGGCGATCCGCTGTTCGGCGAGGTCGCGCTGGGCTTCTTTATTGAAGCGCAGGATGTCGCGCAACATCCCCCAGAAGCCCGGTGACAGCAGGTTGCTGCGCTGGGCGAACAGGCTGTTGAGGTTATTGCCGTTGTATTCCAGGCCGGTGTCCGGGTCGGTCACCGAGAAGCTCATTTCGGTCGGTTTGAACGACACACCGAGCTGGCCGAGCAAACGAATGAAGTTCGGGTAGGTCCAGTCGTTGAACACGATGAAGCCGGTGTCCACGTGGTATTCGCGGCCGTCGACGGTTACCTGCACGGTATGCGTGTGGCCGCCCACCCAGTCGCTGGCCTCGAACACCGTGATGTCGTGTCGGCGATTGAGCAGGTAGGCGCAGGTCAGGCCGGCGATCCCGCTGCCGACAATGGCAATCTTCATATCGGGTCTCGCAGCGGTGGGTTGCTGCGCACCATGCGCTTGCCGATCGCCAGTTGCAGGCGCGCCGGCAGCTTCGACAGTGGCCACAGCGCCGCCATGAACAGTGCGGGAAAGGCGATCTCCAGCGGACGATCCTTGAGCTTGGCGAAGATGTGCCGCGCGGCTTTATCCACAGGCCAGCTCAACGGCATCGGGAAGTCGTTTTTCGCGGTCAGCGGGGTTTCGACAAAACCCGGGCTGATGATGGTGACTTCGATGCCCTCGACGGCCAGATCGATCCGCAGCGATTCGAACAGATAGCGCAGCCCGGCTTTCGACGCGCCGTAGGCTTCGGCCCGAGGCAGCGGCAGGTAGGTCACGGAGCTGGCCATGCCGACCAGATGCGGCGCGGTACCTTTGCGCAACAACGGCAGGGCGGCTTCGATGCAGTAACTGCTGGCGAGCAGGTTGGTGCGCACCACGTGTTCGATGATCGAGGCATCGAACTGGCGGGCGTCCACGTATTCGCAGGTGCCGGCATTGAGAATCACGCTGTCCAGTGACCCCCAGGCCTGTTCGATCTGCTGACCGATTTCGCGCACGGTCTGACTGTTGGTCAGATCGCCCGCCACCACCAGCACTTGCCCCGGATAGCGTTGCGACAACACTTTAAGTGGTGCCACTTGCCGCGAGCTGACGGCCAGATGCGCGCCGCTTTTCAGAATCTCTTCAGCCAGTGCTGCGCCGATGCCACTGCTGGCACCGGTCAGCCAATACCGCCGCGGAGGTGTACGACTCATCCCATTCTCCTTTTCAACCAGGCGATCGCCCGGCCCAATACGGGTAAATGTTCATACAGCATGGCCCCGGCATCGAAATAATCCCGGTGGCGATAAACCTTGTCTCGCCAGAGCAGGTGCGAACACCCGGCGACGCGAATCAAACGGCCGCCGGCCAGACGCGGGTGGCGGTAACTCATGACCCAGCGCAAGTAGCCTTCGCCGTCAGCGATCTGGTCGAAGCCGTGGAAATCGAAGCGCAGCTCGCTGACGTTGGCATACAACTCGCTGAAGTAATGGCGCAGTTGTTTCAAACCCTGCACTTCATGCAGCGGGTCGGTGAAGTGAATGTCATCGCTGTACAGCTCGCCCAGGCGTTGCAAGTTGTCTTTGTTCAACCCGGCAAACTGGTGGGCGAAGCGGCGCAGGAATTCACTCATGGACCTCTCCTGTAGACGAGCGCGACGGCAGGTTCTTGAAAGCCGCCAGCGCGCGTTCGCGCGAAGCCCCGAGATTGACGATCGGCGACGGATAGTTGGCGACGCCGAACAGTCCGCCGGCGCTGGCCGGGTCATGTACTTCTTTCTTGTTCAGGCCAGCCAGCTCAGGCAGCCAGTGCTTGATGAACAAGCCTTCGCTGTCGAATTTTTCCGATTGGCTGATCGGGTTGAAAATACGGAAGTACGGTGCCGAATCAGTACCGGTCGAAGCGCTCCATTGCCAGCCGCCGTTGTTCGCTGCCAGGTCGCCGTCGATCAGGTGACGCATGAAAAAACGCTCGCCTTCACGCCAGTCGATCAACAGGTTTTTGGTCAGGAACATCGCCACCACCATCCGCAGACGGTTGTGCATCCAGCCGGTTTCCAGCAATTGGCGCATGGCCGCATCAATGATCGGCAAACCGGTGCGCGCTTCTTGCCACGCGGCCAGATCGTCCGGCGCATCACGCCAGGCCAGGGCCTCGGTTTCCGTGCGAAACGCGCGGTGACGCGATACCCGTGGGTAGCCGACCAGAATGTGCTTGTAGAACTCACGCCACAGCAGCTCGTTGATCCACGTCACCGCGCCGACCTTGCCGCTGTCGAACTCGCCCTGATTGCTTTGCAGGGCCGCATGCAGGCATTGGCGCGGCGAAATCACCCCGGCGGCCAGATAGGCCGAGAGTTGACTGGTGCCGGGTTTGGCCGGGAAGTCGCGTTCGCTCTGGTAGTAGTCGATCTGCGCGTCGGCGAAGGTGTCGAGACGGCGCCGGGCTTCCTGCTCGCCTGCCGGCCACAGGGCGCGCAATGACTCGCTCGGTGGTGCAAAACCTTTGATTGAGGCCGGCACCGGATCGCTGTCGACATTCAGCTTCGCTTGCTTGCCGGGGGCTTTTACCAACGCTGGCACCGAACGATGCAGGCGCTCATAGCAAACCTTGCGAAACTGGCTGAACACCTGAAAGTAAGTTTCGGTTTTGGTCAGTACCGTGCCGGGTCTGAACAGCAGTTGATCGAGGTAGCTGTGAAACGCGATGCCTCTGGTTCTCAGGGTCGCGGCGACTGCGGCGTCGCGCTGGCTTTCGTGGACGCCGTATTCTTCATTGGCGTGCACGGTTTCCACGTTCAGTTGCCGGCAAAGCTCAAGCAACACCGCCGGTGCCTGATCCCAATGGTCGGCAGTGCGCAGCAGCAACGGGATATTCAGCGCACCAAGGCTGGCACTCAATTCACGCAGGTTGCGCAGCCAGAAGTCGATCTTGCACGCCGCGTCGTCATGTTCCAGCCACTGCTGCGGGCTCAACAGATACACGGCAACCGTCGGGCCGCGCGCAGCGGCAGCCGCGAGGGCGGTGTTGTCATGTTGGCGCAAGTCGCTGCGCAGCCAGATCAATTGCATCGCGGTTTCCATTAAATCAGCCCACGCTGAACGAGTACCTGATGGGCCGAGAGCGAATCTTCGGCCAGGATCAAATCAGCGATCTCAAGGGGTCTTACGGACAACTCGGTCTGGTGGATGCATACCGTTGGTCCGACGAGCATTTTTGCCGCGCTGATGCCGTTCAGCAGTTTCGGCAACTGCGCCAGGTTCATTGCCTTGCTGGAATACAGCAGTACTCCTCGCGCTTGCAGATGATCGACCGCCAGCGCCAGTTCTCCGGCCGGAAGAGGCCAGTCGAACACTTGTACCGGACAGTCGGCACTGCTGATCAGCCACGCGCAGAGCCACAGGTGTGGTTCCAGCGCCAGGTCCGAGTGATTGATCAGCAGCAGCGGTGCAGCGTGCAATTGCCGATTGTTATGGTAGATGCGCGCGCCGAATTTGCTGCGCAACCACGAATAAAAGAACACACGCTCCATCTGCGCACCGAACTGTCCTTGCCAGCGCTGTTCGAGTTCGGCCAGCAGCGGCAGGAGTAATTGCTCGCACAGCGTGCGTGGCGGGTACAGGGCCATGGCCTGGTTGATGCTGTCGTCGAGATTGCGCTCATTGAGCTGGATGACGGCGCCGAGCAAGGACTGACGCTGTCGTTGCCAGTCATTCTCCACCGTCTCGGTGAAGGCTTGCGGCGCGTCGAGCAACGGTTTGACCTGACTGACCGCCACGCCTCGGTTGAGCCAGGTCAGAATGGTCAGGATCCGTTGCACATGTTCGCTGGAGTACAGACGATGGCCCTTGGGCGTGCGCTGCGGCACGATCAAGCCGTAACGGCGCTCCCAGGCGCGCAGGGTAATGGCGTTGACGCCGGTCTGCCGCGCCACTTCGCGGATGGGCAGCCAGCCCTCGTCGAGGGCTTTCTTGAAGTCCGCACCGAGGTCTTCCCGGGCGCTGCTGTCGAGTGTGTCGTTCATCAAATGGCGTTTCGCAGGCTGAGGTTTTCCGGATGCGGCTGCAGGTACACCTGTTGCGCGATGTACGGATCCGGGTGTTGGCGAAAATGATGTTTGAGCAAGGTCAGCGGTACCACCAGCGGCACGATGCCGTGACGGTACTGGCCGATGACATGTTGCATTTCCTGTTTGTCTTCAGGGCTGATCGCCTGTTTCAGATAGCCGCTGATGTGCTGCAGGACGTTACTGTGGGTGCGGCGGGTGGCGCATTTCTTCAACGCGCTCATCAGCTCGCTGAAATAGCGCGGGCCGAGTTCGACCGGATCGGTCTGGGCCATGTTGCCCAGCAATTTGCCCAAGGCTTTGTATTGCTCAGGGTTGTGCGCCATCAACAGGTATTTGTAGCGCGAGTGGAATTCGGTCAGTGCGCGGCGGCTCAAGCCTTGTTTGAGCACTTGTTGCCAGGCGCTGTAGGCGAGTACGCGGGTGATGAAGTTCTCCCGCAACACCGGATCGTTCAGACGTCCGGCTTCTTCCACCGGCAGATCTGGGTGCTGTGCGCAGAACGCCTGGGCATAGATGCCACGGCCGCCGCCATTCACCGGCGCGCCGTTGGCGTGATAGACCTTGACCCGCTCTAGACCGCATGAAGGCGACTGTTGCATGAAGATGTAGCCGCAAATGTCATTGAGCTCGCCGGCCATTTTCTGCCCGTAGGCCGCCAGCGGTTCGGTGACATTGATCTGCGGGTTGACGGTGCCGACCGCTTCAGGAGCGTCCGGATCCCCGACCAGCCGGATCGGCTCGCGAGGAATGCCCAGGCCAATCGCGACTTCAGGACAAACCGGGACGAATTCGAAATGCTCGGCGAGGGTGCGGCTGCACAGCCGCGATTCCTTGTGCCCGCCGTTGTAGCGCACTTCGGCGCCCATCAGGCAGGCGCTGATGGCGATTTTGGGCCGCAAAGCAGAAAGATCGGACATGCACACCTCGAATCTATTCCTGTACAGGTATTTATTTCTGTACAACTTCTCCTCAGCATAGATTCATGCGTGTACAAGTCAACTCATTTGTATAAGTTTTTCCAGGTTTAACGCTCTCAACTGTGGGAGCGAGCTAGTTCGCGAAGGCGTCGGATCACGGGGAGTGTTTACTTCCAGCCCTGGAGCCATTCAGTCGAAATTTTCAGGCGCTGCCAATCAAGCCTTTCGCTGCGCTGCGTCAGGACTGCCTGCAACTCGATCTCCAGCACCGTACCTTCCTCATCACGGAACAGCTCGGTGACCAGAAAATGCTTTTCACGGTTTTGCGGGTGGGCTGCTGTCCACTTCGAGAGCAGCAGCTTTTGCGGATTGATGCGGTTCATTGCAAGTGTTCATGCAAACGGCGTGCAGCTTCCTGGCCGCTGAGCCAGGCCCCCTCGACGCGCCCCGACAGGCACCAGTCGCCGCAGGCATACAGGCCCAGATCGGCGTCGGCCAGCGTGCCCCATTCGTGGCCGGTCGCAGGGCGCGCATAGAGCCAGCGGTGGGCGAGGCTGAAGGTCGGCGCGGGCATGGCGCTGTGCAGCAGTTCGGCGAAGGCACCGTGCAGTTGCTCGATCACCGCTTCCTTGGGCAGGTCGATGTGTTGCCGGCTCCAGGCGCTGCTGGCGTGCAGTACCCAAGTGTCGCACGTCGTGTCACGTCCCGGTTTGCTGCGGTTGCGTGCCAGCCAGTCGAGCGGACTGTCCTGCACAAAGCAACCTTCGATCGGTGTGTCCAGTGGCGTATCGAAGGCGAGGGCAACGGCCCAGGTCGGGTCCATTTTCACCCCGGCGGCCGCGCCGGCGAGTTTCGGTGCAGCGGCCAGCAATGCAGTGGCTTGTGGCGCCGGAGTGGCGATCACCACATGGCTGAAGGGACCATGGGTGAAGCCTTCGGCGTCCTGCAAATGCCAATGTTCTTCGCCGCGAAACACCTCGGTGATGCGGCAGGCGAAGTGCACTTCCAGGCCATTGAGCAAGCCGCGGGTGATGGCGCTCATGCGCGGCGTGCCGACCCAACGGGTCTGCTCGTCCGGCGACAGATTCAATTGCCCGCCCTGACAGGTGTAGAGCTGCGGTTGCCATTCGGCGACCCAGCCCTGGCTTTGCCAGCGCTGCACCTCGGTGACGAAGCGTCGGTCGCGGGCGGTGAAATATTGCGCGCCCATGTCCAGAGAGCCGGCGTCGCTGCGTTTGCTCGACATGCGCCCGCCGCTGCCGCGGCTTTTGTCGAAGAGCTGGACGGTGTGTCCGGCCTCTGTCAGCGCTTGCGCGGCGGAGAGTCCGGCGATGCCGGTGCCGATGATTGCGATAGGTACAGTCATAGGGGCCTCGTTTACCTTTCTGTACAGACTACGCCGTCAATGAAACCTGTACAATTTTGTTTTTTGGTATAACTTCTAGCGTTCTCGTTCTGACAGCTTGGCCTATGGTTAAACAATAGAGCCTGCCCGATAGAAAAGATCCCTGCTTATAAAAATAGACTAGTGATCCGGGTAAAACGCCACGCGAGGAAGATGTCATGCGCATATTGCTGACCGGCGGTACTGGTTTGATCGGACGTCAGCTCTGTCAGTATTGGTCCAGGCAAGGCCATCAACTGACGGTGTGGAGTCGGCGTCCGGAGAAAGTCGCGCAGATCTGCGGTGCGCAGGTGCGTGGTATTGCTCGTCTCGAAGACTTCGGCAACGAGCCACTGGACGCAATCGTCAATCTGGCTGGAGCACCGATCGCGGATCGGCCATGGACCCATCGGCGCAAAGCGTTGTTGTGGAGCAGCCGCATCACCCTGACCGAAACCCTGCTGGCGTGGCTGGAAGCGCGACAACAGAAACCGGCGTTGTTGATTTCCGGTTCTGCAGTCGGTTGGTACGGTGACGGCGGTGAGCGCGAGCTGACCGAGGATTCACCGCCGGTGATCGACGATTTTGCCAGCCAGTTGTGCATTGCCTGGGAGGAAACCGCGCAGCGTGCCGAAGCGTTGGGCGTGCGCGTGGTGCTGGTACGAACCGGGCTGGTGCTATCAGCCGAGGGCGGCTTTTTGTCGCGGCTGTTGCTGCCGTTCAAGCTTGGGCTGGGCGGGCCTTTGGGCAATGGTCGGCAGTGGATGCCATGGATTCATATTGATGATCAAATCGCCCTGATTGATTTTCTTCTGCACCGCGATCAGGCGAGCGGTCCTTATAATGCCTGCGCACCGAAACCGGTGCGCAATCGCGAGTTTGCCAAAACGCTGGGCAGCGTGCTGCACCGTCCGGCGTTCATGCCGATGCCGGCCCTGGCGCTGAAGGTCGGGCTTGGCGAAATGTCATTGCTGTTGCTGGGCGGCCAACGGGCCGTGCCGGCACGCTTGCTGGAAGCGGGTTTCACTTTCCAGTTCACGGATTTGCGCGCGGCTCTGGATGATCTCTCCGGCCGCCTTTGAAATAGGACGATGCATGACCGATCACGCCTTGCTTCTGGTCAACCTGGGCTCCCCGGCCTCGACTTCGGTGGCCGATGTACGCAGCTACCTCAATCAGTTTCTGATGGACCCGTACGTGATCGACCTGCCGTGGCCGGTGCGGCGGCTGTTGGTGTCGCTGATTCTGATTAAACGCCCCGAACAATCGGCCCATGCCTACGCGTCGATCTGGTGGGAGGAGGGTTCGCCGCTGGTGGTGCTGAGCCGTCGTCTGCAACAGCAGGTGACCACCCAGTGGACCCATGGCCCGGTGGAACTGGCCATGCGTTACGGCGAGCCGTCGATTGAAACGAAATTGCTGCAACTGGTCGCCGCCGGGCACAAGCGCATTACGCTGGCGCCGCTTTATCCACAGTTCGCCGACAGCACCACCACCACGGTGATCGAAGAAGCCAAGCGGGTGATTCGCGAGAACCGACTCGACGTGAACCTGTCGGTGCTGCAACCGTTTTACGATCAGCCGGAATACCTCAATGCACTGGTCGCCAGCGCCCAACCGCACTTGCAGCAGGATTACGATCACTTGCTGCTGAGTTTTCATGGCCTGCCGGAGCGGCACCTGACCAAGCTCGATCCAACGGGCTATCACTGCTTAAAAAACGAAGACTGCTGCAAGAATGCCTCGCCGGCCGTGCTGGCCACCTGTTACCGCGCTCAGTGCCTGCGCACTGCCTCCGAGTTCGCCAGGCTCGCGGGCATTGTCGATGGCAAATGGTCGGTGTCGTTTCAGTCGCGTCTGGGGCGGGCGAAGTGGATCGAACCCTACACCGAAGCGCGGCTGGACGAGCTGGCGAAAAGCGGCGTGAAAAAGATTCTGGTGATGTGCCCGGCGTTTGTCGCCGATTGCATCGAGACGCTGGAAGAGATCGGGGATCGCGGCCAGGAACAGTTCCGCGAGGCGGGGGGCGAGGAGCTGGTGCTGGTGCCGTGCCTGAATGACGACCCGCAATGGGCGAAGGCGTTGGCAACCCTGTGTGAACGAGCGCCACTGGCCCTCTGAAAGCATCGCGAGCAGGCTCGCTCCCACAGGGGATCTTCAGCGCACCGAAGATCAATGTGGGAGCGAGCCTGCTCGCGAAAGCTATCTGTCAGACAATAAAGATCTAAAGCCTTAGATCAGCGGCTCATCAGCCTTCTTATGCTTCCAGCTGTCATTGCCCGGCAGGATCAGGTTCAGCGCAATCGCCACCACCGCGCACAACGCGATGCCTTTGAGGCCGAAGTCATCAGGGCCGGTGCCAGTGCCGACCAGCACACCGCCGATGCCGAACACCAGAGTCACCGAGACGATCACCAGATTGCGCGCTTCGCCCAGATCGATCTTGTGGCGGATCAGGGTGTTCATCCCCACTGCAGCAATCGAGCCGAACAGCAGGCACAGAATCCCGCCCATCACCGGCACCGGAATGCTTTGCAGCAGCGCGCCGAACTTGCCGATGAACGCCAGGGTGATGGCGAAGATCGCCGCCCAGGTCATGATTTTCGGGTTGTAGTTCTTGGTCAGCATCACCGCGCCGGTCACTTCGGCATAGGTGGTGTTCGGTGGGCCGCCAAACAGGCCGGCGGCCGTGGTAGCGATGCCGTCACCCAGCAAGGTGCGATGCAGGCCCGGCTTTTTCAGATAGTCACGACCGGTCACGCTGCCCACGGCGATGACGCCGCCGATGTGCTCGATGGCCGGCGCCAGCGCCACCGGAACGATGAACAGGATCGCCTGCCAGTTGAACTCGGGGGCGGTGAAGTGCGGCAGGGCGAACCATGGCGCGGCAGCAATCTTCGCGGTATCGACCACGCCGAAATAGAACGACATGGCAAAACCGACCAGCACCCCGGAAATGATCGGCACCAGGCGGAAAATGCCTTTGCCGAACACCGCCACGATCAACGTGGTCAGCAGCGCCGGCATCGAGATCATCATCGCGGTCTGGTAATGGATCAGCTCGGAACCATCACCCGCCTTGCCCATTGCCATGTTCGCGGCAATCGGCGCCATCGCCAGGCCGATGGAGATGATCACCGGACCGATCACCACCGGTGGCAGCAGACGGTCAATGAAGCCGGTGCCTTTGATCTTCACGGCAAGGCCGAGGAAGGTATAGACGAAACCGGCCGCCATCACGCCGCCCATGGTCGCGGCGAGGCCGAACTGGCCCTTGGCGAGAATGATCGGAGTGATGAAGGCAAAGCTCGACGCGAGGAACACCGGCACCTGACGCCCGGTGACGATCTGGAACAGGATCGTCCCCAGACCTGCGGTAAACAGTGCCACGTTCGGGTCAAGACCCGTGATCAGCGGCATCAGCACCAGGGCGCCGAAAGCCACGAACAGCATCTGGGCACCGGACAGCACCGTGCGCCAGAGCGGATCGTTGAACTCTTGCTGCATGTTTACGCGTCCTTCTGCTTGGTGCCGAAGATCTTGTCACCGGCGTCGCCAAGCCCAGGGATGATGTAACCGTGCTCGTTCAAGCGCTCATCGATGGACGCGGTGTAGATGGTCACGTCCGGGTGAGCCTTTTCTACGGCAGCAATGCCTTCCGGCGCGGCGACCAGCACCATTGCGCGGATGTCCTTGCAGCCGGCTTTCTTCAGCAGGTCGATGGTCGCGACCATGGAGCTGCCGGTGGCGAGCATCGGGTCGATGATCATCGCCAACCGTTCGTCGATTTCCGGAACCAGTTTTTCCAGGTAGGTGTGCGCTTGCAGGGTTTCTTCGTTGCGGGCGACGCCCACTGCGGAAACCTTGGCGCCCGGGATCAGACTCAGCACGCCTTCGAGCATGCCGATGCCGGCGCGCAGGATCGGCACGACGGTGATCTTCTTGCCGGCGATTTTCTCCACCGACACGGTGCCGCACCAACCTGGAATATCGTAGGTTTCCAGGGGCAGGTCTTTGGTAGCTTCATAGGTCAACAGGGCGCCGACTTCCTGAGCAAGCTCACGGAAATTCTTGGTGCTGATGTCAGCGCGGCGCATCAGGCCGAGTTTATGGCGGATCAGCGGATGGCGGATCTCGAGGATGGGCATGGAAAAACTCCGGCGGCGGGCAAAAAAACCGGCCTAGATTAATCTATCCGAGGGTGATGTCCTATAGGACATTGAGTACGTTAGTCCATTAACGCTTGATTCGACCTCGCGGGATGCGTACCTTTGCCCGCTTTTCCAATTCCGCCACCCCTGGAGAGCGCCATGTCCGCTGATCTCGAGCATATCCGTCAAATCATGCGAGAGGCTGACTGCCTGTACACCGAAGCTGAAGTCGAGGCCGCCATCGCCCGCGTCGGTGCACACATCAACGAACAACTGGCCGACAGCAACCCGGTGGTGTTCTGCGTGATGAACGGCGGCCTGATCTTCTCCGGCAAACTGCTGACTCACCTGCAATTCCCGCTGGAAGCCTCCTACCTGCACGCCACCCGTTATCGTAACGAAACCAGCGGCGGCGACCTGTTCTGGAAAGCCAAGCCGGAAGTCTCGTTCATCGACCGCGACGTGCTGATCATTGACGACATCCTCGACGAGGGTCACACCCTGGGCGCGATCATCGACTTCTGCAAACACGCCGGCGCCCGCAAAGTGCACACCGCCGTGCTGATCGACAAGGACCACGACCGCAAGGCGCGTCCTGACCTGAAGGCAGACTTCGTCGGCCTGCCATGCGTTGACCGCTACATCTTCGGTTACGGCATGGACTACAAAGGCTACTGGCGTAACGCCAACGGGATCTTTGCCGTTAAAGGCATGTAAGCAAGATCAAAAGATCGCAGCCTTCGGCAGCTCCTACAGGAGATTGATGTACACCCTGTAGGAGCTGCCGAAGGCTGCGATCTTTTGCTTTTAATCCCATGCTAGAGTGCTCGGCCTCGCCCCCGGAGCCTGTCATGAGTCTTCTGATCCGCAGCTTTGCCGCCCTGTTGCTGACCCTCAGCCTGCCCCTGGCCGCCGCCCCGGCGCCGATGCACAGTCAGTTTCTACCGCCGGACGACTTGACCCTGCGTGATGCCGAACCCGAGCAGCAACAACTGCTGCAGGTCACCGATTATTCGGTGGTGGTCGGTGCGCAACGCCAGTCCAATCAGCAGCCGATTCCGGTGACCTCACCGTTGATGATCCGCCTCAAGGGCAAGTCGCTGAACAAGGGCGCAACCATCACCCAGGTGCTGGTCAATTTCGACGGCGAAAGCAAAAGCCTGAAAAAACCGGTTTATGACGACACGCGCAAAACCCTGACCCTGTTCTACCCGCTGGCCCAGTACCGGGTGGTGATCGACCTGCTGCGCAACGACACCGTGTATGTACAGTTCCTCAGTTACGCCAACGGCCACATCTGGGCCGATCTGCACACCGGAGCCGTTCGTGCGCGTTGAGCCTTGAGGCTGGGCAGGGGTAAACTGCCCGCCCCGTGTAATGTCTGCGAGCTGGAGTCGGCAATGCGTAAAGATAAGAAACAGGTGATTGGTGACGAGATCGGCGATGAGCAGATCAAGCTGTTCCTCGATTTTGAACCGGTCGACGCCACTTCGCCGTCGCTGCACAAACTGATCAAGGCTTATCGTGGTTTGCGCATCGACGATTTCGAGCGCTTTCTGACGTTCTTCGTGGCTGCCGGTTACGACGTGGATGGCAAGGATGAGCAGGGCCAGACGTTTGTTGATCTGATCAAGGATCAGCGTAACGCGGCCGAGTACATTGAGCTGATCGACAAGGCGCGCGGTTAAGATCAAAAGACAAGATCAAAAGATCGCAGCCTGCGGCAGCTCCTACACTGGATTTGTGTTTACCCTGTAGGAGCTGCCGCAGGCTGCGATCTTTTGCTTTTCAGGGCCATAAAAAACGCCCCGCACTCACTGAGTACGGGGCGTTTTTCATACCGCAAGATCAAGCGAAGCTTGGGGTCTCGCTGCTTTCTTCAACCAGTTCCAGGGCGATGTTGTTCTGCGTGTTGATCTTGCGATACAGCGCAGCATCGGTTTCCAGAACCTTTTCACGGGCCGGGAAGATCTCCGCCAGTTTGGCTGCCCACTCACCCTTGGCCTTGGCCGGGAAGCATTTCTCGATCAGTTCCAGCATGATCGAAACGGTCACCGAAGCGCCTGGAGAAGCGCCGAGCAGGGCGGCGAGGGAGCCGTCTTTCGCTGCGACCAGCTCGGTACCGAATTGCAGGATGCCGCCCTTTTTCGGGTCTTTCTTGATGATCTGCACCCGTTGGCCGGCCACTTCCAGGCGCCAGTCTTCGGCTTTCGCCTCCGGGTAGAAGCGGCGCAGGGAGTCCAGACGCTGCTCCATCGATTGCATCACTTCGCTGACCAGATATTTGGTCAGGTCCATGTTGTTCTTCGCCACCGCCAGCATCGGCCCGATGTTGCCGGCGCGAACCGACAGCGGCAGGTCCATGAAGGAACCGTGCTTGAGGAACTTGGTGGTGAAACCGGCGTATGGTCCGAACAGCAGGGATTTCTTGCCGTCGACCACGCGGGTATCCAGGTGCGGCACCGACATGGGTGGCGAACCCACCGCGGCCTGGCTGTAAACCTTGGCCTGGTGGTGCTTGACCACTTCCGGGTTATCGCAACGCAGCCACTGGCCACTGATCGGGAAGCCGCCGAAACCTTTGCTTTCCTCGATGCCCGAAGCCTGCAGCAGCGGCAGGGCCGCGCCACCGGCGCCGAGGAAGACGAATTTGGCATCGACTTCACGGCTGTTGCCGCTGTTGACGTCCTTGATGCTGACGGTCCAGCCGGCGCCGTTACGCTTGAGGCCGGTCACGCGCTTGCAGTATTTGACCTGAGTGTCCGGTGCGCTGGTCAGGTGCTTGAGCAACTGATTGGTCAGGGCGCCGAAGTTGACGTCGGTGCCGTTCATCACGCGGGTCGCAGCCAGGACTTCGTCCGGCGAACGGCCCGGCATCATCAGCGGCATCCACTCGGCCATCTTGGCCTTGTCTTCGGTGTATTCCATGTCGGCGAAGGCGTGGTGCTTGTGCAGCACGTTGAAGCGTTCCTTGAGGAACGACACGCCTTTGTCGCCCTGGACGAAGCTCAGGTGCGGCACCGGGCTGATGAAGGACTTGCACGAGCCGAAGGTACCTTTTTTGGTCAGGTACGACCAGAACTGCTTGGACACTTCGAACTGGGTATTGATGTGCACGGCTTTCTTGATGTCGACGCTGCCGTCGGCGGCCTGCGGCGTGTAGTTCAGCTCGCACAGGCCGGCGTGGCCGGTACCGGCGTTGTTCCACGGGTTGGAACTCTCCGCGGCCCCGGAATCCATCAACTCGACGACTTCCAGCTTGATCGTCGGGTCGAGTTCTTTGAGCAGTACTGCCAGGGTGGCACTCATGATGCCGGCCCCAACCAGAACTACGTCGACTGCTTCGTTATGCGCCATTTAACGCGTCTCCAAAATCTGCAGCACCAAATTGTCGGCATGGCTGCCAGGGAGTGGCGGGGCAGGTCAGTTGCGCCCCGGATAACCCATGGTCAGGTTCGTCATGTCCGAATCTTCGCAATTTTTCGCAACTTCGACGGATGCATGCGGCCTGGCTTCAAGAGTTGCATGAACTCATTTCAGCGCGCGGCTGGCAATTCGACTTATGGTCGAGACATCCGTTTTGTGCAACCAAATCCGTAGCGGACAGGCTTCAGGCTCCGATGTTCGAGGTATCCCCGGTCCTGTGTCGTTGGGCTGTTACAGACGCTAATGGTGCATGTTCAGACGCAAAACTATTCATTTGCTCGCCACACTCTTGTGAAGTTGTGAAAACCCGTTTTTTTCACGCTCTTTTGAAGACGTGAACCTCAAAAAAGGGCTGTCCAGGCCTGGCACCGTGCCCGCAAAGGCAAAACAACGCGGTGGCCGAGCGTATGACAGCTCTGCAGATTCGCGAAAAGCGGGGTTTTGCCGGAAGAACAGGCAAGCGCGCCAACTTCACTCGATCTGTGTGGGCGGCTCTCTGTGGGCGATTTTGATGGCGAATGCAGGGCATTGCCGGTGTTGCGGGGCCCGATCAGGAGACGTCCTTATAATCGGGGGGAGATTGTATCGAAGAAATGCGGGCAGTTGGTCGAGTTTAATGACTTTTATTAGGCATCCGGTCAGATGCTCAACATCGCCTGGGCACGTGCGCGAGGTTGTTGCTCGATGACCCGGGCGCTGGCGGGCAGCGGCTGGTGCAACCAGTTGAGGCGGATTTCTTCGATTTCCACCCAGCCGTCGCCCATTGGCTTGAGGCTGCACTGTTTGAAGGCCTGGCAGTGACCGTTGCGATCCAGCAGGGCGAAGCTGCGGTGCAGCGGACGTGGCGCGAACAACGAGATCAGATAACGCATGGCAAGTACCTTGTTGGGGACTGGTTTGAAGCTTGCCAGGCGGCCGTGACGCCAAGGTGTATGGGCGGTGAATAATCTGTGACAGGAACCGCATTCTCTCGGCTGGGTCAGACATTTGAGTATTCACTGTCGAGTGCTGGTTACCCGCAGTGGCCCACCGCTATACTGCCGGCCTGTTTGTGCCTGATTCTGGAGAAAAGAGCATGTTGCAACGCCTGTTGTTCGGTTTGATCACTGTGACCAGTTTGACCCTGGTTGGCTGCGCCCACAGCCCGCAACAACTGAGCCCGGAACCGAAGCTGACCACGCAGTTGGCCCCGGTCGGCCATGGCCAGCAAGTGGTGGTGCGCGTGGTTGACGGTCGTCCGTCGCCAACCCTCGGCACCCGTGGCGGCCTGTACCCGGAAACCAGCGCCATCACTGTACAACGCGAGCAGATCCTGCCGAAGTTGCAGGCCCAGGCTGAAGCCGCCGTGCGGCTGCTCGGCTTCACCCCGACCAGCAACGCGATGAATGCGCCGCAGCTGACCGTGACCCTGACCGAGCTCAAGTACCAGTCGCCGAAAGAAGGCATGTACGTGACCGAGGCCACCATCGGCGCGACCTTCCGTTCCGACGTGCAGAGCGGCAACCGTCGTTACAGCGGCCGCTACGGCGCTTCGCTGGACCAGCGTTTCGGCATGGCGCCGAACCAGGAAACCAACACCAAGCTGGTCAGCGACGTGTTGAGCGACGCCTTGACTCGCCTGTTCAAGGACCCGACCGTGGGTCAGATCCTCGCCGAGTAAACTGTTCGGCTGATGTGAAAAAGCCCGGGCCAGTGATGGCGCCGGGCTTTTTCATGCCTGCAGGACGACGCTAATCCCCTGTAGGAGCTGCCGCAGGCTGCGATCTTTTGACTTTGATTTTTAAAACAACATCAAAAGATCGCAGCCTGCGGCAGCTCCTGCAGAGGACGATGTGGGTCAGGCGGCCTGGGAGTAGAAGTCGAGCACGCTCACGCCCGTCAGCAGATCAGTCTCCGGCAAATCCGCATGTTGATGCCCGCCGAGGGCGCAATACACCAGCCAGTGGCGATCCTGAACATTGAAGGCAAGGCTGCCGACGAGGCTTTGTTGTTCGTCGGACGGGGTGATGAGGTACAGGCGATCCTGGTTTTCGGCGTGCAGCATGTCGCGTTCCATGTGTGTTTCGAGGCGCGCATGGTGGCCGATGTAAATGACGATGCCGTGACACAGGACAGCCATCGGTCGATTGTCAGGTTATTTGTCGCAAAGGGTAGGGCGGTGGCGGAGTGTTTCGGTAGAATCCGCGCCGCGGTCGTCGATCGGGCGCCTGCCACACTGATTCAGATCCGAGGTCTGTGATGTCGCTGCACTTGATGACGCTGTTTACCGCCCATCCCGCCAAATTGATCAACCTGCTGGCGCTGGCTCTGGCTTTCCCGGGCAGTTGGCTGCTGCATGCGACCCGCCGTCGTGAACAACGCGCCATGGCCAGCATCGCCGCTCAGCGCCAGGCCCAACCGAACGCCGAACCGATTCTGGATTGGGCGACCTTGCGCATGAACCGCTTTTTCTACCGCTTCGGTTTTGCCTGCCTCGGCCTGGCCCTGATCGTCTCCTGGATCAGCACGCGCTTCTGAAAGCAAAAGATCGCAGCCTGCGGCAGCTCCTACAGGAGGTTGGTGTAGGAGCTGCCGCAGGCTGCGATCTTTTGATCTTGCTTTTGTTTTACAACGGCAACCCGGCTTTTACGCGGTACTGATTACGCACCGGCGTCGCATATTGCAGCACCAGATACGGACGGTGCTCCTCAGGGCAGGCATCCAGACGGCTCTGCCATTCTTCCTGCGCCTTGGCCAGTTCATCGGCGGGGAACAGCTCGGCAGCCTTCGGCACGTTCAGTTGCGGATCGGCGTCGGCCCACTGCGCATATGCCAGGTAATGCACCGGGAACAGGCGATAACCACCGAGAATCTGCTTGTCCATCTCGACCGCCAATTGCTTGGTGTCTTCGAACAGCTCGGTGATCGGCGCCGCGAAGTTCACGTGCACCCGGCCCTTGTAGCCCGTAATGCCCTTGGCAATGCTCACGTCATCCTCGCCCGGTGCCTTGGCGTAGGTGCCGGTGGTGGCGCGGATGTACAGCTCGCGGGCCTTGGCCTGGTCGCACGGGTCGTATTCGTAACTGATCGACACCGGGGTCAGGTTCAGCGACTGGATCACTTCGCCGAACGGCTCGTCCTTGCGGCTCATGTGGAACATCTTGAGGATCGCCGACTCGGTACGGTCGTCGCCATCCTTGGCCCGGCCTTCGGCCTGCGCGATCCAGATCGAGGCGCAATCGTTGCGGATCGAGTGGTTGATGTACGCCGACAGCAATTGATACGCCGCCATCTTCTCGCGGCGCCCGGTGATCGAACGGTGCACGATGAAGCTCTTGTTCAGGCGCATCAGATCGCTGACAAAGGGCTTTTGCAGCAGGTTGTCGCCGATTGCGATGCGCGGCGTCGGCAGGCCGGCGTGGTACACCGCATAGTTGACGAAGGCCGGGTCCATCACGATGTCGCGGTGGTTGGCGATAAACAGATAAGCGCTGCCGGACTTGAATTGCTCGACACCCGTGTAGGTCACGCCGTCGGTGGCGCGCTCGATGGTGTGGTCGACGTAGGACTCGATCTTGTCCTGCAACGTCGCCACCGAGGTCACGCTGGCGAACTCACGACGCAGCCGATGGGCTATAAGTGGTTTGAGCATCCAGCCGAAGGCACCGGCAAAACGCGGGAAGCGGAAGTGGGTGAGGATATCTAGAAACGCCTTGTCGCCGAGCAGTCTTGCCAGTACCACAGGTACTTCGCTGTCGTCGTAAGGTCGGATGGCATCGAATTCGCCCATCATGCTCTCTTGTTGGAAACGGCTAGGGTAAGTAAAGGTTTTGATCGAAAACCAACGGGGCACGGTCTGAAAAAGTAGCCAGACAAAAATAGCCCTGCAAATAGACCGGCGATTATACGCACAAGTCACCTGGGAGACCGCGATGCTGGAAAGCGCACTGTATGAATGTCCGTATTGTGGTGAAGAGGTCGAAACGACGGTGGACCTGTCCGCAGGCGATCAGACCTACATCGAGGACTGTGAGGTGTGTTGTCGACCGATCACGTTTGTCTTGCAGGTTCACGGCGAGGACTGGTTTCTGGAAGTGTTCAGTGAAAACGAATGAGGGGCGCCCATGCAGCGAATCTACGAGCCGGAAAACCTGATGGAAGGCGAGATGCTCAAGGGCATGCTCGCCAGCGAAGGCATCGAGGCGCACCTAGTGGGCCGGGATCTGCTCGGCGGCACGGGGGAGTTGCCGATTTTTGGCCTGCTGGGGTTGTCGGTCGATAACGATCATGCCGAATACGCCCGCGAGCTGATCACCGCGTACAATGCCGCGCTGCCGCTGCCCGGCGATGAACCGGAGAGCTTCCCCGGGACGCTGGTCTGTTAGGCTGACGTTCGTTTTATTGCTGAGTCGTGTTGCCCCATGTGTGGACGTTATGCCCTGTTTCGCTGGAACCGCGACTTCGCGGCCCTGCCCGGATTTCCCGCCGATCAGCAGGCGCAGTGGAATATTTCTCCCAGTGATTCGGTGTTGATGCTGCGTGCCGAGGCCGACGGCCAACGCACGCTGGCCCGCGCCCGTTGGGGGCTGACGCCGCCGTGGCTGACCGATCTGTCGAAAACCCCGGCGCATGCCCGGGCGGAAACCGTCGCCGAACAGCCGATGTTCCGTGAAGCGCTGCGCCTGCGCCGTTGTCTGCTGCCGGCCAACGGTTTCTACGAATGGCGCGGCAATCTGCGCAAGCGCCCGTACTGGCTGACGCCCGGAGAGGGTTCGTCGTTGTTTTTCGCGGCGATCTGGGAGGCGTACCCGGTGCAGGAACAGGTGTGGCTGAGCACCGCGGTCATCACCCAGCCGGCGGCCAGTCAGCGCCGACCTTTGATACTTGATGAGGCGGGGCAGGCGGCCTGGCTCGATCCTGCGACGCCGTTGCATGTGCTGCAGGGCTTGCTCGCCAGTGAGCCGGCGGCGTTGCGCGAGCGGGTGCTGGCGAATCTGGTGAATGATCCGAAGCTCAATGGGCCGGAGTGTCTGACCCCGGGTTGAGGTGAAAAGCGAAAAGATCGCAGCCTGCGGCAGCTCCTACAGGATTGGTGTAGGAGCTGCCGCAGGCTGCGATCTTCTGATCTTGCTGTTAAACCTTGAACTGATTGATCAACCGCCGCTGCTGCTCCGCCAGTTTGGTCAGGCCGGCACTCGCCGAACTCGACTCATCCGCACCGCCCGCCACCTCATTCGCTACCTGACCGATATTGATCACGTTGCGGTTGATGTCATCCGCCACGGCGCTTTGCTCTTCAGCGGCACTGGCGATCTGCGTGTTCATGTCATTGATCACCGACACCGCCTGAGTAATCGTCTCCAGCGCTTCAGCCGCTTTCGCCGCGTGCTGCACACTTTCGTCGGTGCGGTTCTGGCTGTCCTCCATGACCCGCACCACGTCGCGGGTGCCCTGTTGCAGTTGCTGGATCATGCTCTGGATTTCTTCTGTGGCCTTCTGGGTCTTCTGCGCCAGATTGCGCACCTCGTCCGCCACCACGGCAAAGCCGCGCCCCTGTTCGCCGGCACGCGCCGCTTCGATCGCGGCGTTCAACGCCAGCAGGTTGGTCTGCTCGGCGATCCCGCGAATGGCAGTCAGGATCGCGTTGATGTTTTCACTGTCCTTGGCCAGGGTCTGCACCACGCCCACGGCTTTGCCGATTTCCAGCGCCAGCGCACCAATCGAATTCGAGGTATCACGGACGATCTGCATGCCTTGGCCTGCGGCCTGATCCGCATGGCTGGCGGCTTGCGCCGCCTGGGTGGCGTTGCGCGCCACGTCTTGCGCAGTGGCGGTCATTTCCTGCACGGCCGTGGCGACCTGATCGATCTCGGCCATTTGTTTCTGAATGCCGATGTTGGTGCGAATGGCGATGTCGGCCGTGTGTTCGGAGGAATCGCTGACGCTCTGCACCGACGTCACCACCTGCGTGATCATCGCCTGCAACTTGGCGAGGAAGGTGTTGAAGCCTTTGGCAATCGAACCGAGTTCATCGCTGCGATCACTGCTCAGGCGGCGGGTCAGGTCGCCTTCACCTTTGGCAATGTCATCGAGCATGGCGACCATCTGCTTCAGGGGGCGGGCGATGCCGTGGCCCACCAGCCAGATCACCAGCAGGCCGATGCCGGCGATGATCAGACCGACCATGGCCATGCCGAAGGTATCGGATTTGCGCTGGGCCTCGAGATCGGCCTGAAGTTTCTGCAGATCGGCCATTACCGCGTTCAGCGGCAGCTGCAGCATCAGGGTCCAGCGCGCGTCGGTCTGGCCGATGCCGAATGGCAGGTACAACTCGATGCGGCCCTTGTCCTTGTTGACGGAGTAGGTGACTTCGCCGCGTTTGAGATTGGCCATGTTGGCAATCTGTTCGGCGTCGAGAATGTCGCTGACCTTTTCACCGAATTTGCTCGGGTCCTGGGTGTAGGCGACGATCCGCCCGTTGCCGCCGATCAGGGCCATTTGCCCGGCGCCGGTGTACAGCTTCTGGTTGGCGGCGAGAAGCATGTCCTGAATGAAGTTCACCGACAGGTCGGCGCCGACGATGCCCTGGAACGCGCCGTTGAGCATGATCGGTTCAATGAACGAGGCGAGCATGACGACTTTGTCGCCGACTTTGTACGGCGCCGGATCGATCACGCAGGGCTTTTTCGTCTCCTTGGAGCAGAGGTAGTACTCACTGGCGCGTACCCCGGTGGACAGGGTTTTCTGATCGTCGACATCGGCCAGTTTGTCCACGCCCAGACTGCCGTCGGTATTGCGGAACCACCACGGCAGGAAGCGTCCGTTGGCGGGATCGATACCGGTCACGGCGCTGCCGACGTAGGCCGCGTCATTGTGATCCAGTGCGTTTTTTTCCCAGCCGATGTAGGTGCCGAGAATTTTCGGGTTCTGCTCGACGTTTTCCTTGATCAGGCTGATCAATTGCTCGCGGCTGATGTTCAGTCGCGGCTGGCCGTCGGCACCCGGTGTGCCGAGCAGCGTGTTGACCCGCACGAGTCCGCCGGCGATCAGCAGCGGCGCTTCGAGTTCGCGCTGGATCTGGCTGACCTGGGTCTGCGCCAGCGAGGTCAGGCGCTGTTCGATGACTTGTTCGAATTGCGCCTGGGTGCGCTGTTGCACCATGTCTTGAGTGCGGGCGCCGGAAAACAGCGCGTACAGCACCAGCGCGGCGACCACGCTGAGGACGATGGCGCCGGCCAGGGCGGCGACGGAAAACTGGATCGACTTGAACTTCATGGGAGCTCCGCACGCGAGAGGACGTCTGCGCTGTTGTATCGGCAGCAGGCATGGCGCCATGAGTGTTGAGCGGAACAATGGGCGGAGGATGTCGCAAATGGATCGGTGCGCGACGCAGCGGCAGCAGACTTGCCGGTTGCTGTGAATTTTTTACGACAACAGCGGTGGGAAACTTCCGAAAGACGCTGCAACACGTCTGTTGTATCTGGCGCCGATACAATTCACCCCCTAGGATACGCGGCAGGTTTTCAGGGAGCTTTTGAATGAACAAGACATTGGTTGTAAGTGCACTGAGCGCAGCGTTGTTGCTGGCCGGTTGTCAGTCGGTCAACACCACCAGCGGCGGAGCCGTGGGCGTGGAGCGCAAGCAGTACATGTTCAGCATGCTGTCCTCGCAAGAGGTCGACCAGATGTATGCCCAGTCCTATCAGAAGACCGTCGGCGAGGCGTCGAGCAAAGGCGTGCTGGACAAGACCAGCCCGGAGGCCAAGCGGGTTCAGGCAATTGCCAACCGGCTGATCGCTCAGGCGCCGAATTTCCGCCCGGATGCTGCGCAGTGGCAATGGGAAGTCAACCTGATCAAGAGCGATGAGCTCAACGCCAACTGCGGCCCTGGCGGCAAGATCATTTTCTACACCGGACTGATCGACAGCCTGAAGCTGACCGACGATGAAATCGCCGCAGTCATGGGCCACGAAATCGCCCACGCCCTGCGCGAGCACGGTCGTGAAGCGATGTCCAAGGCTTATGGGATCGAGATGGCCAAGCAGGGTGCCGGTGCACTGTTCGGTCTGGGCCAGGACAGCCTGGCGCTGGCCGACACCGTGGCCAACTACGGCATGACCTTGCCCAACAGCCGCGCCAATGAAAACGAAGCCGACCTGATCGGCCTCGAACTGGCCGCCCGCGCCGGCTACAACCCGAATGCCGCGATCACCTTGTGGAACAAGATGAGCAAGGCCTCGGAAGGCGCGCCGCCGGAATTCATGAGCACTCACCCGGCCTCGTCCAGCCGGATCGCTTCGTTGCAGGCGGCGATTCCGAAGGTAATGCCGTTGTACGAGAAAGCGCCGAAGTCCTGATAGGCATTCCGGGCAAGTCGAACCTGCTGCTGTAGTGAGGGGATTCATCCCCGATGGGCTGCGAAGCAGCCCCAAAACCTATGACTGCGGTGTACCAGGTACACCGAGGTGGTCAGCTTTGGGGCGCTTCGCAGCCCATCGGGGATAAATCCCCTCACCACAGATTTTGTGGGGTTCAGTGGATAGGGTTAAACCCAGCCGCTGCTCTGCATCGCCTTGTACACCGCAACAATCGCCAGAATGAAGAACGCCGAAGCCGCCAGGCGACGGATCAACGTCAGTGGCAATTTCTCCGCAGCAAAGTTACCCGCCAATACCACCGGCACGTTGGCAATCAGCATGCCTGCCGTGGTGCCGATAATCACCAGCCACAGCTCAGGGTATTGCGCCGCCAGCATCACAGTGGCGATCTGCGTCTTGTCACCGATTTCCGCGAGGAAGAACGCGATCAGCGTGGTCAGGAAGGGCCCGAACTTGCGCGCGGTGCTGGCTTCATCGTCATCCATCTTGTCCGGGACCAGCGTCCACAGTGCAGTGGCGGCGAAGCTCGCGGCAAGAATCCAGTGCAACACCGAGTCGGAGAAGAAGCTGCCGAACCAGGCGCCTACCGCACCGGCTGCTGCGTGGTTGGCCAGGGTCGCGGCGACGATACCGGCAATGATCGGCCAGGGTTTGCGAAAGCGAGCGGCGAGAATCAGCGCGAGCAGTTGCGTCTTGTCGCCGATTTCGGCCAAGGCAACGATTGCGGTGGGAACGAGTAACGAGTCCAGCATCAGGATTTTCCTAAGGGGCGGGTCGACACGGCTATGACACGTACAGCCTTCCCGCCCCGGGTAAGGTGTGCGTGTCATAGGTCTTGTCAAACCCTGCGATCCGTCTGGTGCGGACGCTGGGGTCGCATACGCCATGATCTGAGGATCAAGTATGTTGACGTATGCCGGACGAGCTTGGCGCTCGTGGGAGACTACTCCCCTAGGACGGAGCGGATTCTGCCTAGGCAGAATCCATTCGGCAAGTGCTAATTTTCAGCCGCGCTTGGCCCGGTAAATCCGGAAACCATTGCCTTCGGCCTTGATCGCGCACACGCCCAGGTGCTCTTCGATCAATGGCTGATATTTCAGGAAGCTGTTCGCAACCAAGCGCAGTTCGCCGCCGTTTTTCAGATGTTTGGCTGCTTTTCGCAGCAAATTCTCAGTAGCGAAATAATCCGTATGCACCCCGACATGGAACGGCGGGTTGCTCAGAATCGCGTTCAAACCCATGGGGGCAGCGTCGATGCCGTCACCGGTCAGCACTTCGGCTTCCAGACCGTTTGCCGCCAAAGTCAGACGACTGCTGGCGGCGGCGAAGGCATCGACGTCGAGCAGGGTCACCTGATTGTGCGGATAACGCCGTTTGACCGCCGCGCCCAAAACCCCGGCGCCACAACCGAAATCCAGCAGATGACCGCTCGGCAGTTTGTCCAGGTGTTCCAGCAGCAGGGCGCTGCCACGATCCAGCCGGCCATGACTGAATACACCGGGCAGGCTGATGACTTTCAGCGGGCCTTCGGCCAGTGGCAGCTCGTACGTCTGCGCCAGGCTTTCCAGCGATTTGGCTTCCGGCGCGTTGGCCACGGTCACTTGCCACAGTTGGCAATGGCGCGCGCTGTCGAGTTTGCGCGGTTTGCCAAACGGGTTGAGCTGCTTGGATGCGCCCTCGATACCGCTGCGTTTTTCCCCCACCAGAAACACCTCGCGCCCGGGCAGACGTGCGGCCACGGCATTGAGGATGTAATCGGTCAGGTCCTTGGACTTGGGCAAAAACACCACGGCGCTGTCGAACGCGCGCTCCGGCACGTTTACGCCGAAATGGCTGCGACCTTCGAAACGTGCATCGAGTGCCGCCTGATCGCCGGCGTGCCAGCACCAGCCGAACGCATTCGGCAAACGCCCGAGCAAATCGTCGGCGGGCAAACCGGCCAGCAACAGCGAACCCTGGAATAACTCGGCCTGACGAAGCAGTACTTCACTGCGCGGATCCATAACTGCTCCTTGGAAAAAAAGTGCCGCAGTTTATCAACTGACGACCCGCAGCGCTGTACCGCTGAAGAACGCCTGGGCGTTTTCGGTCAATTGGCCAACGATACGCTGCCGTGCTTCGCGACTGCCCCAGGCGTTGTGCGGAGTGACGATCAGCCGTGGAATATCGCCCGCCAGCAGCGGGTTGCCGTTGACCGGCGGTTCGACACTGAGCACATCGGTCGCCGCACCGCCGAGGTGACCGTTGCGCAGGGCATCGGCCAAGGCTTGCTCGTCGATCAAACCACCGCGAGCGGTGTTGACCACAAAGGCACCGGGTTTCATCGCCGCCAGCTCGCGGGCGCCGATGACGTGTCGGGTGTGTTCATTAAGCGGGCAGTGCAACGTCAGGGCGTCGATCTGCGGCAGCAGTTCGTCCAGGGGCAGACGATCCGGGCGTGCCGGGCGGCCGGGAATCTGCCCGAGCAACACACGCATGCCAAAGGCTTCGGCCAGCCTTGCGACCGCGCCGCCGAGTTCGCCATGACCGAGCAGACCGAGGGTTTTGCCCTCCAGTTCGACGATCGGGTAGTCCAGCAGGCAGAACTGTCTGGCTTGCTGCCAGCGACCATCGCCAACGGCTTTTTGATAATCGGCCAGGCGGGTGGCGAGGTTGAGCAGCAACATGATCGTGTGCTGCGCCACCGACGGCGTGCCGTAACCCTGACAGTTGCACACGGTAATGCCGTGGGCGCGGGCTGCGTCCAGATCGACGTTGTTGGTGCCGGTGGCGGTGATCAGGATCAGTTGCAGATCGGGATTGGCGGCCATCGCGGCGGCGTCGATGCGGATCTTGTTGGTGATCGCCACGCAGGCACCGTGCAGGCGTTCGGCGACTTGTTCCGGTGCGGTCTGGGCGAACAGTTGCAGGTCGCTGAAGCAGGTGCGCAAGGGGCTGAGGTCAAGATCGCCGAGATCCAGAGACGGGTGATCGAGGAATACGGCGCGGCGCGGGTTCGTCATCAACTGTACCTTTTGTGCTTGGAACGGAAGGCGTAATCTGCCGAGCCTACCAGATGAAACAATTGGTTACGCACAGCGCCCGCAATACCCTGTGGCGAGGGAGCTTGCTCCCGCTGGGCTGCGAAGCAGACCCAGACCCATTCACCGTACTGTGTCAGGCACACCGGTGTTTCAGGTTACGGCTGCTGCGCAGCCGAGCGGGAGCAAGCTCCCTCGCCACAGGGTTTGAGCCAGTTGATGAATTGTTTTTACTCATTAAAGAGGAGCCCCCATGTACTGGACCGAGTTCTTGACCGTTGCCCTGATCCACCTGCTGGCCGTGGCCAGTCCCGGCCCGGACTTTGCCGTGGTGGTGCGCGAGAGCGTGACCCATGGTCGTCGCGCCGGCACCTGGACCGCGCTGGGTGTGGGCACGGCGATTTTCCTGCATGTGGGGTATTCGCTGCTGGGCATCGGCCTGATCGTGTCGCAGTCGATCGTGTTGTTCAACGCCTTGAAGTGGGCCGCGGCCGCTTACCTGCTGTACATCGGTTTCAAAGCCTTGCGCGCGCAGCCGACGAAAACCGTTACCGATGACCTGCACAAGGAAGCTGGCGTGCGTACCGCGCGCGGCGCCTTCACTTCGGGCTTCGTCACCAATGGCCTGAACCCGAAAGCCACGCTGTTTTTCCTTTCACTGTTCACCGTGGTGATCAACCCGCACACCCCGCTGGCGGTGCAGGCCGGGTACGGGGTTTACCTGGCGGTGGCGACTGCGACCTGGTTCTGTCTGGTGGCGATGCTGTTCAGCCAGCAACGCGTACGCGCCGGTTTCGCCCGCATGGGCCACTGGTTCGACCGCACCATGGGTGCGGTGCTGATCGCGATCGGCGTGAAACTGGCGTTCACCGAGATGCATTGATCAACACTCACTGTAGGAGCTGCCGCAGGCTGCGATCTTTTGATCTTCTAAAAGCAGAATCAAAAGATCGCAGCCTCGTTTCACTCGACAGCTCCTACACGAGTTCGCTCAGCTTGCTCAGGGTTTGCAGATAATCCCGAGGATTCTCCCCGAGCAAACGGCGAAACATCGCGCTGAACGCCCGCGCGCTGCCGTACCCCAGGTCCCGCGCCACGCGTTGCACGCTGTCCCCGGCTAGCAGGCGCGGCAGCGCTTCCATCAGGCGCAGTTGCTGGCGCCAGGCGTTGAAACTCATCTTCAATTGTCGCTGGAACAGCCGCGCCAGAGTGCGTGAGCTGGCGCCGACCCGTTGCGCCCAGTCTTCCAGGGTGTTGGGGTGATCCGGGGTGTCCAGCAACGCCAGACAGATGTTCTGCAGGCGTCGGTCGGTGGGCATTGGAATGTGCAGCGGCAGGTTTTCCAGGCTGGCGAGCTCTTCCAGCATCAACTGCTGGATCAGCGGATTGTCCGCGTGCGGCGGGCCTTGTACGGCGCGCAGGATCAGCTCGCGCAGTAACGGCGTCACCGCCAGCACGCAGCACTGTTGCAGGCTGGCCGGTGACAGCTCGGGGGCAATGAACAGCGAGCGCATCTGCACATCGCCGGACATGAATATCTCGTGCGCGACTTGCGGTGGAATCCATACCGCGCGGCTTGGCGGAATCACCCAGGCACCGAGGGCGGTGACCACCCGCATGATCCCTCTGACGGCATACAGCAACTGCGCCTCGCGGTGCAGGTGCAGCGGCTGGTGCGCGCCGTCCAGATAATCCCGGGGATAGGCACTCACCGGGCCGTGTTCGAAGTGGCTGATCAACATGTCGGATTCGATGACCTGGTTGGCAGGTATGCGCTTTTTCGCCAACTTAGCATAAAGCCGCTGACAACCATTCGCCCATAACAAACTAAAGCGTGCCGCCATGAACCAATCCCGAAACGTGATCCGCTACGTCAATGCTGCCCATGTGATCGATCACATGTTCATGCTGATTTTCCCCGCCGCCGTGCTCGGCATGACCCAGGCCTTTGGTCTCGATTACGCCGCGCTGATCGGTCTGTCCCTGGGTGGGTTCATTGCCTTTGGCGCCTGCTCGTTACCCGCCGGCTGGCTGGGCGATCACTGGAGCCGGCGGCAGATGATGCTGGTGTTTTTCTTCGGCATCGGCGCCTCGGCAATCTTCACCGGGCTGAGCACCAGCCCGACGATGCTGGTGATCGGGTTGACCTTGATCGGAATTTTCGCCGCGATCTACCACCCGGTGGGCACCGCGATGCTGGTGGCCTACGCGCAGAATCGCGGGCGGGAGATCGGCATCAATGGCATGTGGGGCAACCTCGGCGTGGCGTTCTCGGCGCTGGTCACCGGTTTGCTGGTGGCGCAGTTCGGCTGGCGTTCGGCCTTTGTGTTACCGGGCGTGGTGGCGATCATGCTGGGAATCGGCTTTGCCGTGCAGGTGCGCGAAGAGCCGATCCCGCAGCGTCCGCACACCGCGCTGAAGGGCGCTGCCGGGCAGCGGATTTCGATGCTCATGGTGTTTGGTGTGCTGGCACTGGCGACGGCCACCGGCGGTGTGGTGTTCAACGCCACCACCATGACCTACCCGAAGCTGTTTCAGGAACGTCTGCATGACTTGTTCGCCTCGCCGCAAACCCTCGGCGTGGTGGTCAGCCTGGCGTATGCCTTTGGTGCAGTGGCGCAGTTGAGCATCGGCCAGGTGTTGCACCGAGTCAGCCTGAAATGGCCGTTTATTGTGTTGACGCTGTTTCAGGCGCCGCTGTTGTTCGCCATGGCGTATGTCGATGGCTGGGCAGTGATCGTGCTCGGTGCGGCGTTCATGTTCGTGGTGTTCGGTCAGGTCACGGTGAACGACTCGATGGTCGCCAATTTTGTCGCGCCGCAGTGGCAGTCACGGGTCTTCGCCCTGCGTTACTGCCTGTCGTTCGGCGCCAGTGCGACAGCGATTCCGCTGATTGCCTATGTCGAGCCGCGTCATGGTTTCGCAGGGCTTTACTTGATACTGGCGGGTTTCGGCGCATTGACCTTCCTTGCTGCGCTGGTTTTCCCACGGACGCCTTCCGAAGCGGCTGTAGGGCAAACGGCCTGATCGGCGCTGAAATACGGGCAAATGCTGGCGCAAAGCTAGCATTTGTACGGCTGTGCAAATCATTCCTTCGGCTGATTTAGCTGGGGTATAACGGCTCTAGAGTAATGCTCTCTACGCCAACACCGTGCAGCCAGAAAAGGGATTCATATGTTGCAGACTCGCGTCATTCCCCCGGCCGATGGGGCCTACCAGTATCCATTGCTGATCAAGCGGTTGCTGATGTCCGGCGCCCGCTACGAGAAAACCCGCGAGATCATCTACCGAGACCAGTTGCGTTACAGCTATCCGACCCTGATCGAGCGGGTTGCGCGGCTGGCCAACGTGTTGACGGCGGCCGGGGTGAAGGCGGGGGACACCGTGGCGGTGATGGACTGGGACAGCCATCGCTACCTGGAATGCATGTTCGCCATCCCGATGCTCGGCGCGGTGATTCACACCATCAACGTACGGCTGTCGCCGGAGCAGATCCTCTACACCATGAACCACGCCGAGGACCGCTTCGTGCTGGTCAACAGTGAGTTCGTCGGACTGTATCAGGCCATCGCGCCGCACCTGACCACGGTGGAGAAAACCCTGCTGCTGACCGATCTGCCGGAAAAGACCGCCGAGCTGCCGAATCTGGTCGGCGAGTACGAGCAACTGCTGGCCGCCGCCAGTGCGCACTACGACTTTCAGGATTTCGACGAGAACTCCGTCGCCACCACGTTCTACACCACCGGTACTACCGGCAATCCGAAGGGCGTGTACTTCACCCATCGGCAACTGGTGCTGCACACCATGGGCGTGTCGACGATCATGGGCGCGATCGACAGCGTGCGCCTGCTCGGCACCGACGACGTGTACATGCCGATCACGCCGATGTTCCATGTGCATGCCTGGGGTTTGCCGTACGTGGCGACGATGCTCGGGCTCAAGCAGGTTTATCCGGGGCGTTACGACCCGGAGTTCCTGGTCGAGCTGTGGCGCAAGGAGAAGGTCACGTTTTCCCACTGCGTGCCGACCATCCTGCAAATGCTGCTCAACGCCAAAGGCGCGCAGGGCACCGATTTCGGCGGCTGGAAAATCGTCATCGGCGGCAGTGCGCTCAATCGCACGCTGTATGAAACCGCCAAGGCCCGGGGCATTCAGTTGACGGCGGCGTACGGTATGTCGGAGACCGGGCCGCTGGTCTCGTGTGCGCACCTCAACGATGAATTGATGGCCGGCACCGAAGATGAGCGCACCACTTACCGGATCAAGGCTGGTGTGCCCGGGCCGCTGGTGGAAGCGGCGATCGTCGACGCCGAGGGCAACTTTCTCCCCGCCGATGGCGAAACCCAGGGCGAGCTGGTGCTACGCGCGCCGTGGCTGACCGAAGGCTATTTCAACGAGCCGCAGAAAGGCGCCGAACTGTGGGCCGGCGGGTGGCTGCACACCGGCGATGTGGCAACGCTCGACAGCATGGGCGTGATCGACATCCGTGACCGTATCAAGGACGTGATCAAGACCGGCGGCGAGTGGATCTCTTCGCTGGACCTTGAAGACCTGATCAGCCGTCATGTGGCGGTACGTGAGGTAGCAGTGGTGGGCATCGCTGATCCGCAGTGGGGCGAACGGCCGTTTGCGCTGCTGGTGATCCGCGAAGGTCACGAGATCGGCGCGCGCGAGCTCAAGGAACACCTCAAGCCGTTCGTGGAATTGGGGCACTTGAGCAAGTGGGCGATTCCGAGCCAGATCGCCCTTGTTACGGAAATTCCCAAGACCAGTGTCGGCAAGCTCGACAAGAAGCGCATTCGCCTCGACATCACCGAATGGCAGGCCAACAACAGCACCTTCCTCTCGACACTTTGAGTGTCTGCTGGCGCGCCGAAAACGGCGCGCCAGACCCACCAAGCAAGCGCTTGGCTTGTTAAATCGAAAAAATCAGCCATCCTTGCCGGGCCGACATCTGTCGGACTGGCGAAAGGACTGTTCCAGAGTGGCTGGCAGCTGCAAATCACACTTTAGAGGGATCAAGCGATACCCACCTGCTGGCTATAGTCCGCTCAAGGATTTTTAAGAACGGGGCACACGCACGACACGGGGCGATGCAACTTTGGAGTGACGTCGGGCGGCTACTGGCTCCCGGTCTTCCAGGCGTTTTTAAAAGTACTCAATGCCATAACAATAATGCACATGGAGTAGCGTCGATGACATCAGTAAACCAGTTCTGGCGCCGGGCTAAACTGCCTCTGGCCGTCAGTCTTGCCTCTACGCTCGCCGGGCCCGCATTCGGCGTCAGTTTCAACGTCGGTGAAATCGAAGGTCAGTTCGGCTCTTCGCTCTCCCTGGGCATGAGTATCTCGACTCAGCAGCCGAACAAGGACCTTATTGGTGTCAACAACGGCGGCAAGGGCCTGTCTCAGACCTCCGACAACGGTCACCTGAACTTCAAGAGCGGGCAAGCCTTCTCGAAGATCTTCAAAGGCATCCATGATCTCGAATTGAAATACGGCGACACCGGGGTCTTCGTCCGGGGCAAATACTGGTACGACTTCGCGCTGCAGAACCAGGACCTGGAATACAAGGACGTCAGCAACCACAACCGCGATGTGGCGGCGCGTTCTTCCGGCGGGCAGATCCTCGACGCCTTCGTTTACCACAACTATTCGATTGCCGATGAGCCAGGTTCGGTGCGCCTGGGCAAGCAGGTAGTGAACTGGGGCGAAAGTACCTTCATCGGCGGTGGCATCAACTCGATCAACCCGATCGACGTGTCCGCGTTCCGCCGTCCGGGTGCCGAGATCAAGGAAGGTCTGATCCCGGTCAACATGTTCTATGTGTCGCAGAGCCTCACCGAAAACCTTTCGGCCGAAGGTTTCTATCAGATCGACTGGCAGAAGACCGTCACCGACAACTGCGGCACGTTCTTCTCGCAGCCGGACATCGTCACTACCGGTTGCGACGACAACTTGCGGGTATTGAACAAGCGCTCGACCATCCCGGCCATCGCGCTCGGCCCGTTGGCAGGCGCGGGTGTCGACGTCAACGAAGAGGGTGTGCTGGTGCGCCGTTCGCCTAATCGCAATGCGCGTGACAGCGGACAGTGGGGCGTTTCCGCCAAGTACATGTTCGACCCACTGGCCACCGAGTTCGGTGCCTACTTCATGAACTATCACAGCCGCGCGCCGATCTTCAGCGCCACCGGCGCGCCACAGTCGATCTATAACGGCGTGGCGGCATTGCCGGGGCCATTCCGGGCGCTGGGGCCACTGGTGGTCGCGGGCAACTCGGAATACTTCATCGAATACCCTGAAGACATTCGCCTCTACGGTCTGAGCTTCTCCACCACCCTGCCTACCGGTACGGCGTGGAGCGGTGAGGTCAGCTACCGGCCGAATGCGCCGGTACAGTTGAACTCCACCGACATCCTGTTCGCCGGCGTGCGTCCGCTGGGTGGTGCGTTGAGCAATGCATCGGTCCTCAACGGCGTGCCGGGCCAGGACCTGCACGGTTACAACCGCAAAGAGATCACCCAACTGCAAACCACCCTGACGCACTTCTTCGATCAGGTGATGGGCGCCAACCGCCTGACCCTGGTGGGTGAGGTCGGCGTGACCCACGTCGGTGGCCTGGAGAGCAGATCCGAAGCCCGCTACGGCCGCGACCCGGTGTTCGGCCCGGGTGAGTTGCCTGCCACTGGCGGTCTGAACACCTGCTCGCAGATCCTCAACACCTCGACCATCAACGGTGCCGGTCCGGGGGCGTCGCGCGATAACGTGTCCAGCAACTGCAACAACGACGGTTTCACCACCTCGACCTCGTGGGGCTATCGCGCTCGTGCGATCTGGGATTACAGCGACGTGTTCGCCGGTGTGAACCTCAAGCCGAACGTGGCCTGGTCGCATGACGTGAAAGGCTACTCGCCAGGCCCTGGCGGCAACTTCGAGGAAGGTCGCAAGGCGATCAGCCTCGGTCTGGATGCCGAATACCAGAACACCTACACGGCGAGCCTGGCCTACACCAACTTCTTTGGCGGCGACTACACGACCGTGGACGATCGTGACTTCGTTGCCCTCAGTGTTGGCGTGAACTTCTAAGCACAGTTTTTTCAGGACGAACACACATATGAAAATAACAAAGAGTCTGTTCCAAGCCGGTGTTCTGGGGCTGTCGCTGCTGGCGACCAGCGTCATGGCGGCCGTTCCCGCCGCCGAAGCCGACAAACTGGGCAAGAGCCTGACGCCGATGGGCGCTGAAATGGCAGGTAACGCCGACGGTTCGATTCCGGCCTGGAAACCGCTGCCGAAGAATGCCGGTACCGTCGACAGCAAGGGTTTCCTGTCCGACCCGTTCGGCAGTGAAAAACCGCTGTTCACCATCACCGCGCAGAACGTCGAGCAGTACAAGGCCAAGCTTGCTCCGGGCCAGTACGCAATGTTCAAGCGCTACCCGGATACCTTCAAGATGCCGGTGTACCCGTCCCATCGCGGCTCGACCGTGCCGGATGACGTGTTTGCCGCGATCAAGAAGAACGCCACCACCACCAATCTGGTTGCCGGCGGTAACGGTCTGGAAAACTTCGACACCGCCGTGCCGTTCCCGATTCCGAAAAGCGGTCTGGAGGTGATCTGGAACCACATCACCCGCTATCGCGGTGGCAGCGTGACCCGTCTGGTCACCCAGGCCACGCCGCAAACCAACGGCTCGTTCAGCCTGGTGTATTTCCAGGACCAGTTCGTGTTCCGCGACAAGATGAAGGATTACGATCCGGCCAACCCGGGCAACATCCTGTTCTACTTCAAGCAGAAAGTGACCGCGCCGGCACGTCTGGCCGGTACCGTGCTGCTGGTGCACGAAACCCTCGACCAGGTGAAGGAACCGCGCAAGGCCTGGGTTTACGCCACTGGCCAGCGCCGTGTACGTCAGGCACCGCAAGTGTCCTATGACGGTCCGGGTACTGCCGCGGATGGTCTGCGCACTTCCGACAACCTCGACATGTACAACGGTGCGCCGGATCGCTACGACTGGGCGCTGGAAGGCAAGAAAGAGATGTACATCGCCTCCAACAGCTACAAGATCGACTCGCCGACCCTCAAGTACGCCGACATCATCAAGGCCGGTCACATCAATCAGGATCTGACCCGTTACGAGTTGCGTCGGGTCTGGCACGTGGTCGCCACCCTGAAACCGGGTCAGCGCCACATCTATGCCAAACGTGACTTCTACATCGACGAAGACACCTGGCAGGCAGCGGTCATCGACCACTACGATGGTCGCGGTCAGCTGTGGCGCGTGGCCGAGGCGCATGCCGAGGATTACTACGACAAGCAAGTGCCGTGGTACGCGCTGGAAGCCCTGTACGACCTGCAATCGGGCCGCTACCTGGCGCTGGGCATGAAGAACGAAGAGAAATCAGCGTATGACTTCGGCTTCTCTGCCACCAAGAGCGAATTCCAGCCGGGCAACCTGGGCCAGGACGGTATCCGCTAAGCTTTGACCCGAGGCCGCATCCTCGAAAAAACGCCCCGACTGGTTCGGGGCGTTTTTTTTCGTCGCGATTTTGTGCACGAGCGCCTGCTGGCTCGTAGTCTTTTTGTAGCCATTTGTAGCAATAACCTTCAAACCCTCTACGTTTACCGCTAGTCTGCGGACATCTGCTACGCCGCCAACAGCCATTCAAACAAGAGCCGGCCATGACTGATCTGTCCCCGCTTCCGGATCCTGCAAGCGCTGCCGTCGCGACACTGGACGGGCGTTTTTTTCGCCCGCCACTGCCCGACGGATACGTTTTGCGACCGCGTCTGTGTGAGCGCCTGAGTGCGGGGCTTGCGGGGCGCCTGTTGCTGGTCTGTGCGCCAGCAGGTTTCGGCAAAAGCTCGCTGGCGGTGGAGTTCTGTCAGAGCCTGCCGGCGCACTGGCGAAGCCTCTGGTTGGGCCTGAGCCCGCGGGATAACGATCCGGGACGTTTTCTCGAGCGTTTGCTGGAAGGGTTGCAGGACTACTTTCCGAATCTGGGCAGTCGCGCGCTGGGTCTGTTGAAGATGCGCCAGCGCCATCAACCGTTTGCCTTCGAAGAATGGCTCGACGGCTTGCTCGATGAGCTGGCGCTGCAACTGCAGCCAACGGCGCCACTGTTGCTGGTGCTCGATGATTACCATCTCGCCCAAGGCCCGGTGCTCGACCGCTGCCTGCAGTTTTTCCTCAATCACTTGCCCGATGGCTTGCTGGTCATGGTCACCAGTCGGCAGCGCCCGGACTGGCATCTGGCGCGCCTGCGCCTGTCGCGGCAACTGCTGGAACTGCACGAGCATGATCTGCGACTGACCCATGACGAAGCACTGACCCTGCTTGATCGACACAGCAGTTCATTGCGCGGTGAAGCCCTGGAAAACTTGATCCAGCGTAGCGAAGGCTGGGTGGCCGGGCTGCGTTTCTGGTTGCTGGCGGCATCTGAAGCCGGCAGCGAGGCCGCGTTACCGCAAGCGCTGAACGGCGGGGAGGGGCTGATTCGCGACTATCTGCTGGAGGAAGTCATCGATTGCCTGCCCGCCGAGGTACAGGCATTTCTCTACGACACCGCGCCTCAGGAACGCTTTTGCAGCGAACTGTGCGACGCGGTGCGTGAAGCCCACGACAGCGCCGAAATCCTGCGGTTTCTGCTGGCGCATCAGGTGTTCCTGGTGCCGCTGGACGAGCACGGTCACTGGTATCGCTATCACCATCTGTTTTCCGATCTGCTGCGCAGCCGGCCCGTGACCCAGACGCTGGTGCCGGCGGCGACCCTGCATCTGCGCGCCTGCCGCTGGTTCAATGCTCAAGGGCTGCTCGACGAAGCGGTGGAGCAGGCCTTGCGCGCCGGCCATCTGGATGTGGCGGCGAACCTGGTGCAGAACCTGTCCGAGGAACAACTGCTCGCCGAGCAGAATATCGGCATGCTGCTGCGCTGGAAGATGGACTTGCCCGACAGCCTGTTGATCAGTACACCCCGCTTGATCGTTCTGTACAGCTGGGCGCTGGGGCTGGCCTGTCAGCTGGATGCCGCTGAAGAGCTGGCCAGTCATTTGAGTCGCTTCCTGCCCGCGCCTTCGGCCTCTGCGCAGAAGTCGATGCTTGCACAATGGCTGGCGCTCAGCGGGATCATCGCTCGTGGGCGTGGTCATCGTGAATTGACTCAACGCTATTGCAGCGAAGCGCTGGAAAGCCTGCCGGTAAAACGTTACGGGCAACGTCTGATGTGCCTGTCGACCTTGTCCAATCTGGCGATCGCCGACGGCGACCTGTGGCGCGCCCGGGGCCTGAATCGCGAATCCCTCGAACTGGCGCAGCGGGTCGGCAATCCGTTGTTCGAAGCCTTGGCGCATTACGACCGGGCGCGGGTACTGCAGTCGCGCGGGGAAATACTGCGCGCGCGGGATGAGGTGCATCAGGGCCTGGAACGGTTGCGTGGACTGTCCCCGCAACGTCTGTATGCGGTGCGTGCGCGGCTGACGCTGTACGAAGGTTTTCTGTTGTCCATGCGCCTGCAACCCCAGCAGGCCCGGGCTCGATTGCTGAGCGGTCTGGCCGAAGCGCGGGCCTGTCGCGATATCAGTGTGTTGATCGGCCACTGCGTGATCGCTCGTCTGGACGGCAGCTCAGGCGAGTTTGCCAGGGCCTTTGCCGAACTCGCCGAAGCCGAGCGCCTGATGCATATCTGGGATGTGCCACCGATCTACTACCTGGCGATGATCACCCTGGTCAAATGCGAACTGTGGCTGGTGCAGGGCCGTACCGATCTGGCCGAGGCCTGGCTGGCGCGTCTTGGTCAGACCTATACCGGCGAGCGTGCAGCGGCGCCACCGGAATTTCATCCTCAATTGCCATTGCATGTCGAACTGCAGCAAGCGCTGCTCGATGTGATTCAAGGGCAGCCGATGCTCGCCGAAGGACGGTTGAATGTGCTGTTGGAAAGCGGTCAGCAAACCGGTCGACAGTTGCTGTGTGTGATGGCGCTGGCGCAGAAGGTCGCCTTGTTGCTGGGCACTGGCCGCGAACCGGAAGCACGCAAAGTATTGAGTCAGGCGCTGGAAGCGGCGGCGGGTGGCGTGATACAGCCGTTTGACGCACTGATCCGAGAATATCCGGACTGGTTGCGCAGCCAATTGCATGCTTCGCCGGCATTGGCAGGACAATCGTTACTGGCGCATTTTCCGCTGGTGGCGACTCGGCCGGTGGTCGAGTCCACCGCAGCCGAACAACTCAGCAGCCGGGAGCTGGCGGTTCTGCGTTTGATTGCCCAGGGCTGTTCCAATCAGGAAATCAGCGAGCAACTGTTCATTTCACTGCACACCGTGAAAACCCATGCCAGCCATATCAACAGCAAGTTGGGGGTCGAGCGGCGTACGCAGGCGGTGGCGCGGGCCAAGGAACTCGGGCTGCTGGTTTAGCATTGCAAAAACCATTTCTTTAAAAACAAAAAACGCCCCGAACAAGTCGGGGCGTTTTCGTTTGTCCATTTCAGCCTGTCGTCAGGCCGAAATAGCTTTCAATCAGACCGTTAGGCCACCAGATCTTGCGCGCTGAACGTATTCACGCCGACAAGCTGGATTTCGAAGTCCGGGCCAGCGTTGCCGCTGACGTTGCCCGACAGGACGTGATCAACAAAGCGCAACTGCCCCGCACCCGTAAAGGCATCTGCACCAATGAAGTTGAAGCCGTTGACGCCGGCACTCAGCAGATTGGCATCGAACTTCGTCAGGTCGATCTTATCGCCCTGCTGGCTGTTGAAGTCGGTGATGACGTCGCGATTGGCACCGATGCCCATTTCATTGACTGCAGCGAACACGAAGGTATCGGCTCCTGCGCCACCAATCAGAGTGTCGATGCCGGCGCCACCGTCGAGGAGGTTGTTGCCAGCGTTGCCGGTAATAGTGTTGTTGAGGGTGTTGCCGGTGCCATTGAGGTTATTGCCGCCGACCAACAGCAGATTCTCAAGATTGCTTCCCAGGGTATAACTCACGTATGAGAAAACCGAATCGATTTCAGTCAGAGAGGTGCCAAGTTCGATGACGGTATCGCCCTCGTTATCGACCACGTAAGAGTCGTTACCGGAGCCGCCGGACATGATGTCGGCGCCAGCCTTGCCATCCAGAATGTTGTTGGCGCTGTTGCCGGTCAAGGTGTTGCTCAGATCGTTGCCGACCAGGTTGAGGCTGTCGGAGCCCAGAATCTGACCAGCTTCGATATTGGCGGACAGGACGTAGCTGACGGTGGTCTGAACCAGATCGACGCCTTCGTTGGCTGCTTCGATGATGATGTCGTTGGCATTGTCGACGACATACGTGTCATCGCCGGTTCCGCCGCTGAGGGTATCGGCACCGGCACCGCCATTGAGGATGTCGTTGCCGGCACCGCCTTGAAGGTTGTTGGCCTGAGCATTACCGAGCAGGGTGTTGTTCAGGTCGTTGCCCAAGACCGAAAACGCGCCGACGGCCTCGAGGGTGACGTTTTCGATATTGCGCAAACTGCTGATGTTCAGATCGACGGTGCTAGTCTGCGGCGTTGGCGTGTAGCCGATGTACAAGGTGTCCAGCCCTTCGCTGGCCAACTCCTGGATCAGAGCCAGTTCGCCGACTTGATCGACCAGATAGGTATCGTTGCCAGCTCCACCGATCAGGGTGTCCAGACCGCCACCGCCGTTCAAGATGTTGTTGCCGCTGTTGCCGGTCAACACATTGTTTTGGGCATTACCGCTGGCGTTGGTGTTCATGATCCCGGTGAGGGTCAGGTTCTCGACATTGGCACTGAGGGTGTAGCTGACCGACGCCATCACGGTATCGATTTCGTTGGCCAGAGCGCTGGTTTCGACGACTACATCCTGGGTGTTGTCGACGATGTAAGTGTCGTTGCCGGTTCCACCAATCAGAGTGTCGATGCCGGCGCCACCGTCGAGGAGGTTGTTGCCAGCGTTGCCGGTAATAGTGTTGTTGAGGGTGTTGCCGGTGCCATTGAGGTTACTGCCGCCGACCAACAGCAGATTCTCAAGATTGCTTCCCAGGGTATAACTCACGTATGAGAAAACCGAATCGATTTCAGTCAGAGAGGTGCCAAGTTCGATGACGGTATCGCCCTCGTTATCGACTACGTAAGAGTCGTTACCGGAGCCGCCGGACATGATGTCGGCGCCAGCCTTGCCATCCAGAATGTTGTTGGCGCTGTTGCCGGTCAAGGTGTTGCTCAGATCGTTGCCGACCAGGTTGAGGCTGTCGGAGCCCAGAATCTGACCAGCTTCGATATTGGCGGACAGGACGTAGCTGACGGTGGTCTGAACCAGATCGACGCCTTCGTTGGCTGCTTCGATGATGATGTCGTTGGCATTGTCGACGACATACGTGTCATCGCCGGTTCCGCCGCTGAGGGTATCGGCACCGGCACCGCCATTGAGGATGTCGTTGCCGGCACCGCCTTGAAGGTTGTTGGCCTGAGCATTACCGAGCAGGGTGTTGTTCAGGTCGTTGCCCAAGACCGAAAACGCGCCGACGGCCTCGAGGGTGACGTTTTCGATATTGCGCAAACTGCTGATGTTCAGATCGACGGTGCTAGTCTGCGGCGTTGGCGTGTAGCCGATGTGCAAGGTGTCCAGCCCTTCGCTGGCCAACTCCTGGATCAGAGCCAGTTCGCCGACTTGATCGACCAGATAGGTATCGTTGCCAGCTCCACCGATCAGGGTGTCCAGACCGCCACCGCCGTTCAAGATGTTGTTGCCGCTGTTGCCGGTCAACACATTGTTTTGGGCATTACCGCTGGCGTTGGTGTTCATGATCCCGGTGAGGGTCAGGTTCTCGACATTGGCACTGAGGGTGTAGCTGACCGACGCCATCACGGTATCGATTTCGTTGGCCAGAGCGCTGGTTTCGACGACTACATCCTGGGTGTTGTCGACGATGTAAGTGTCGTTGCCGGTTCCACCAATCAGAGTGTCGATGCCGGCGCCACCGTCGAGGAGGTTGTTGCCAGCGTTGCCGGTAATAGTGTTGTTGAGGGTGTTGCCGGTGCCATTGAGGTTACTGCCGCCGACCAACAGCAGATTCTCAAGATTGCTTCCCAGGGTATAACTCACGTATGAGAAAACCGAATCGATTTCAGTCAGAGAGGTGCCAAGTTCGATGACGGTATCGCCCTCGTTATCGACCACGTAAGAGTCGTTACCGGAGCCGCCGGACATGATGTCGGCGCCAGCCTTGCCATCCAGAATGTTGTTGGCGCTGTTGCCGGTCAAGGTGTTGCTCAGATCGTTGCCGACCAGGTTGAGGCTGTCGGAGCCCAGAATCTGACCAGCTTCGATATTGGCGGACAGGACGTAGCTGACGGTGGTCTGAACCAGATCGACGCCTTCGTTGGCTGCTTCGATGATGATGTCGTTGGCATTGTCGACGACATACGTGTCATCGCCGGTTCCGCCGCTGAGGGTATCGGCACCGGCACCGCCATTGAGGATGTCGTTGCCGGCACCGCCGATCAGGGTGTCCAGACCGCCACCGCCGTTCAAGATGTTGTTGCCGCTGTTGCCGGTCAACACATTGTTTTGGGCATTACCGCTGGCGTTGGTGTTCATGATCCCGGTGAGGGTCAGGTTCTCGACATTGGCACTGAGGGTGTAGCTGACCGACGCCATCACGGTATCGATTTCGTTGGCTAGAGCGCTGGTTTCGACGACTACATCCTGGGTGTTGTCGACGATGTAAGTGTCGTTGCCGGTTCCACCAATCAGAGTGTCGATGCCGGCGCCACCGTCGAGGAGGTTGTTGCCAGCGTTGCCGGTAATAGTGTTGTTGAGGGTGTTGCCGGTGCCATTGAGGTTATTGCCGCCGACCAACAGCAGATTCTCAAGATTGCTTCCCAGGGTATAACTCACGTATGAGAAAACCGAATCGATTTCAGTCAGAGAGGTGCCAAGTTCGATGACGGTATCGCCCTCGTTATCGACCACGTAAGAGTCGTTACCGGAGCCGCCGGACATGATGTCGGCACCAGCCTTGCCATCCAGGATGTTGTTCAGAGCGTTGCCGGTAAGGGTGTCATTAAATACCGATCCAACGGCATTCTCGATTTTGGCACCATAGGCAATTGCCAGACCGTCATTTATGGCGGTCTGATTATTGAGATCGATAAAGACTTTGCCGATTTGGCTATAGGCGCCTTCATTCAAATTGATGCTGACCGCTGAAAGTTGATTGCTACCGTCAATCGTGTCATTGCCGCCGGCATCCCAAATGGTTTCGAAAATGGATTGGTCGGCATTCCATTTGTAAATGTTGTCGCCAGTCTGCCATTGCATATTGGCGCCATACAGACTCTGGATCGCGATGATGTCCAAAACCATCGGCGTGGTTGGCTCATAGGAGTAATTGTTGTTGTAGCTCATCACTGTGAAGTGAACATCGTCCAGCGTCGGATCCAACAAGGTTTTATTGGTATTGCTCGTATCGAATGGGTGCTTAAGGCCCAGAGCGTGGCCGATTTCATGAATAAACGTCATGTAATCGTAATCACCCTTGCCAGGGTTTGGTTCGTTGGTCTGCGGGCCGATCCACACGTCGCCGGCTACCGGCGTGTCGTCAGGAAAGTAAGCCCACGCAGCGGTCTTGTTGTCCATCAAGCGATAGCCACCAAAACGCATGTCGCCCACGTTCGTGAGAGTGTCACTGGTCAGCGTAAAATTGAGGTTGGCAACGGCACTCCATCCACTTAGGGCACTGGTAATAGCCGTTTTTTGTCCCGCCGTGAGTTCATAGAGGGCGTTGTACTCGTTGTCGGGACTATAGTCGGTAATGAAATACGATGTGCCCGGTGCCATGAAGCTGTAACTGAGATTGGTCGGTCCAGTAGGACTCCAATTCGCCCCTAACCAATAAGTACCGGAAATGAGGCTGTCGACGATGGCGTTGCCGGTCAAAGTAGCTGGGAAGCTAAAGGAGTAGGTCTTGGGCGTAGGCATGCGTGGAGTTCCTGAGTGCGCTGCGGCCCTTCCTGAATGCGACCGCTACAAAAAATGCGATTTTGCACCAGAAACAATACATTTGACATCATTGAGCCATCATTTTTCGGATTGGTGGCGTCAAATAACTGACCGGGCGATCTGTATCGGCATGTGCAGTAGAATTCTGAAATAAGCCTCACGACCGTTCGTCCAGGATTTTTCATGACTGCTCTCAGCTCTACACTCATCCGCGAAACCTTCCCCGTCGGCCCGCTCCAGTGCAACTGCACGATCATCGGCGACCCGCTCACTAAAAAAGCCATCGTGATCGACCCGGGCGGCAATCCTGACCTGATCATGGCGCGCCTTGATGCCCACGGTCTGAAAGTGGTCAGCATCATTCATACCCACGCCCACCTCGATCACTTCCTCGCTTCCGGGCTGATGAAAGAGAAAACCGGCGCAACCTTGCATCTGCACAAGGACGATCAGTTCCTATGGGACAACCTCGAGATGCAATGCCAGATGTTTGGTGTGCCGTACACCCCGGTACCGTCGCCGGATCGCTGGTTGAGCGACGATGAAGAACTGGCCTGTGGCTGCGGTGTCGCGCTGCATACGCCGGGACATACGCCCGGTTCCATGAGCTTTTGGTTTTCCGAGGCTAAGCTGTTGATTGCCGGCGACACGTTGTTTCGTCGAGGGGTAGGGCGCACGGATTTGTGGGGCGGCGATCAGGCGACCATCGTGCGATCGATCAAGCAGCGGCTGTACACGCTCGACGAAGACGCCATCGTGGTTGCCGGGCATGGTCCGGACACGCGTCTCGGGGATGAAATGCGGGAAAACCCGTTCGTGCGCGCCTAAACATTTTGTCACGAGTATGCGGCGGAATTTTTCGGCATTGTCATGATCCAACGCCCGCACAGGTCTATTGCCTAGGGCCGCTGCCACACAAAATGCAAAAACCAGGAGCACTTCATGTTCACCACGCCTCGTTTGATTATTGTTGCTACCGCTGTGGCCATGTTGGCCGGTTGCGCCTCGCCCAACCCGTATGACAATCAGGGGCAGGCCGACGGTGGCTCGCAAGGCATGAGCAAAACTGCCAAGTACGGTGGACTCGGCGCTCTGGCCGGTGCCCTGGCAGGTGCCGCCATCGACCACAACAACCGTGGCAAGGGTGCCTTGATCGGCGCGGCGGTGGTCGGTGCTTCGGCCGCCGGTTACGGTTACTACGCCGACCAGCAAGAGAAAAAGCTGCGCGCCAGCATGGCCAACACCGGGGTTGAAGTACAGCGCCAGGGCGATCAGATCAAACTGATCATGCCGGGCAATATCACCTTCGCCACCGATTCGGCGAACATCGCGCCAAGCTTCTACCAGCCGCTGAACAACCTGGCGAACTCGCTGAAAGAGTTCAACCAGAACCAGATCGAAATCGTCGGCTACACCGACAGCACCGGCAGCCGCCAGCACAACATGGACCTGTCCCAGCGTCGTGCACAGAGCGTGGCAACCTACCTGACCTCGCAAGGTGTCAGCGGTGCCAACCTGTCGGCCCGTGGCGCCGGCCCGGATAACCCGATTGCCAGCAACGGTGACGTCAATGGCCGCGCGCAGAACCGCCGCGTCGAGGTCAACCTGAAGGCGATTCCGGGTCAGCAGTATGGTGGTCAGCAGCAACAGCCGGGTACGGTTCAGCAATATCCGTAACTGAATGCTTGAGTGATGAAATGCCCGGTCTTGTGACCGGGCATTTTTTTGCCTGAACGCAGTCGCCCTGTAGGAGTTGCGGCACGCTGCGATCTTTTGATCTTCAGCTCTCAACAGCACGATCAAAAGATCGCAGCCTCGTTTCACTCGACAGCTCCTGCAGGGTTGCTGGGCCTGTGCAGCACCACAAACTCCATAGGCACAAAAAAGCCCCCGGACAAGCGAAATGTCCGGGGGCTTTTTGTTGGGCGCGAAACCCGATTACTTCTTCAGACCGTAATGCTCATCGAGCATGCCCGGTGAGTTCGGGGCTTTTGGCGCGTAATCACGCGGCGGCTCCTGATCGCGCGGTGGCGTCAGACGTTCGCGCGGTGCCTGGGCGGCATCGGCGTGCAAAGCGGCGATCAGACGTTGACGGGTCTGCTCGTCCAGGGCCAGGCGGTTGGCGCCCTCGGCGAGATGATCCTGCACTTCCTGATAGCTCTGGGTCAGCTTCTTGACCAGCATCGCGGTGCTGTTGAAGTGGGTGACCACCTCGTTTTGATAGCTGTCGAAACGCTCCTGGATATCATCCAGTTGACGCTGCGTGCGGCTCGGCGCGGCATTCGGTGCGACGCGAGCGATCAGGAATCCAATGGCGACACCCACAACCAGGGCAAGAGTCGGTAACAACCAAACTAAGAGCGAGTGTTCCACGAGTCCTTCCTCTATAAACGGCTTTGCTTTACGTTAACGGCTCGAACCTGCGCTGTATACCGCGATTCACTCGCAATAGATTGGCACAGACAATTTGCTAGACGAGTCGACCCGATTCGAGGTCACGGAGTTCCTTCCTTGCTGATGCGTGAAACCCCTGTAGTGATTGATGGCCCAGTCGGCCAAATCGAAGCGCTGTACCTCGATAACGAGCAGCCAGTCGGCATCGCGCTGATCTGCCATCCGAACCCGGTGCAGGGCGGCACCATGCTCAACAAGGTCGTCTCGACCCTGCAGCGCACCGCGCGCGACGCCGGGCTGATTACCTTGCGCTTCAACTATCGCGGCGTCGGTGCCAGCGAAGGTGCCCACGACATGGGCAGCGGTGAAGTCGACGACGCCCAGGCCGCTGCCGCCTGGCTGCGGGAAAAGCATCCGGATCTGCCGCTGACCCTGTTCGGTTTCTCCTTCGGCGGATTTGTTGCAGCAAGTCTCGGCGGTCGTCTCGAAGCGCAAGGCGTACAGCTCAAGCAGCTGTTCATGGTCGCGCCGGCGGTGATGCGTCTGGGCGATCAGGATCAACTGCCACAGCACGCCGAGCTGACCGTGATCCAGCCGGAAACCGACGAAGTGATCGATCCGCAGTTGGTCTATGACTGGTCGGAACAACTCCAGCGCCCCCATGAGCTGCTGAAAGTGGCAGAATGCGGACACTTTTTTCATGGCAAGCTGACTGATCTCAAGGATCTGATCCTGCCGCGTCTCTCGAATTGATTGCAGTCTGACAAGCGATTACCCATGACGAACCGTACCCGTATCCTCACCGGCATCACCACCACCGGCACGCCGCACCTGGGCAACTACGCCGGCGCCATCCGCCCGGCGATCCTCGCCAGCCGCGACAGCAATGCCGATTCGTTCTATTTCCTGGCCGACTACCACGCCCTGATCAAATGCGATGACCCGCTGCGCATCCAGCGCTCGCGTCTGGAAATCGCCGCGACCTGGCTGGCCGGTGGCCTGGATGTCGACCGTGTGACCTTCTATCGCCAGTCCGACATTCCGGAAATTCCCGAGCTGACCTGGCTGCTGACCTGCGTCGCCGCCAAGGGCCTGCTCAACCGTGCGCACGCCTACAAGGCCTCGGTGGACAAGAACGTCGAGAGCGGTGAAGACCCGGATGCCGGCATCACCATGGGCCTCTACAGCTACCCGGTGCTGATGGCGGCGGACATTCTGATGTTCAACGCGCACAAGGTCCCGGTCGGTCGTGACCAGATCCAGCATGTGGAAATGGCCCGCGACATCGGCCAGCGCTTCAACCACCTGTTCGGCCAGGGCAAAGAGTTCTTCACCATGCCTGAAGCGCTGATCGAGGAGAGCGTGGCGACGTTGCCAGGCCTCGACGGGCGCAAGATGTCGAAGAGCTACGACAACACCATCCCGCTGTTCTCCAGCGCCAAAGAGATGAAGGACGCGATCTCGCGGATCGTCACCGACTCCAAAGCGCCGGGCGAAGCCAAGGATCCGGACAACTCGCACCTGTTCACCCTGTTCCAGGCGTTCGCCACACCGGCGCAGGCTGACGAATTTCGCAGCGAACTGCTCGGCGGTCTGGGTTGGGGCGAGGCGAAGAACCGTCTGTTCCAGTTGCTCGACAATGAACTGGGCGAGTCCCGCGAACGCTATCATCAACTGATCGAGCGCCCGGCGGATCTGGAAGACATCCTGCAACACGGTGCGAAAAAGGCCCGTGCGGTGGCGACGCCGTTCCTCAACGAACTGCGTGAAGCGGTCGGCCTGCGTTCGTTCGTCAATCAGGTGCAAGTCGCGGCGACCACCAAGAAGAAAGCCGTGAAAGCTGCACGTTTCGTCAGCTTCCGTGAAGACGACGGCAGCTTCCGTTTCCGTCTGCTGGCGGCCGATGGCGAGCAACTGCTGCTGTCGCGTAACTTCGCCGACGGCAAAACCGCCGGCCAGGTGACCAAGCAACTGCAAACCGGTCAGGCGCTGGACATCCGCAATCAAGACCTGAGCTTCAGCGTATGGCTGGAAGGCGAGTGCGTGGGTGACAGCCCGGCGTTCGCCGATGCTGCTGCGCGGGACGCGGCCATCGAAGCTTTGCGTGTAGCGCTGACCCCGGTTCAGGACTAAACAACGGCGCGGCCCGACCAAGGGCTGATTGCCATTCCCACGGGCCGTCGCTACAGTGACGGCCCGTTTTTGTTGCCTTGCTAACGAATTATGACGCCCCTAGAACGATACCAAGCTGATCTGAAACGCCCGGACTTCTTCCATGACGCCGCGCAGGAAACTGCTGTGCGTCATTTGCAGCGCCTGTACGACGATCTGATCGCGGCCGAGCAGAACAAGCCGGGCTTGCTGGGCAAACTGTTTGGCAAGAAGGATCAGACGCCGGTCAAAGGCCTGTACTTCTGGGGCGGCGTGGGGCGCGGCAAGACTTATCTGGTCGACACCTTCTTTGAAGCGCTGCCGTTCAAGGAAAAGACCCGCACCCACTTCCACCGCTTCATGAAGCGCGTGCACGAAGAGATGAAAACCCTCGGCGGCGAGAAAAACCCGCTGACCATCATCGCCAAGCGCTTTGCGACCGAGTCGCGAGTGATCTGCTTCGATGAATTCTTCGTCTCGGACATCACCGACGCGATGATCCTCGGCACGCTGATGGAAGAGCTGTTCAAGAACGGCGTGACCCTGGTCGCGACCTCGAACATCGTTCCGGACGGCCTCTACAAGGACGGCCTGCAACGCGCGCGCTTCCTGCCGGCCATTGCGCTGATCAAGCAGAACACCGAAATCGTCAACGTCGACAGCGGTGTTGACTACCGTCTGCGTCACCTCGAACAAGCGGAGCTGTTCCACTATCCGCTGGACGAAGCGGCGCACGAAAGCCTGCGCAAGAGCTTTAAGGCACTGACGCCGGAATGCACGGCAGCGGTCGAGAATGACGTGCTGATCATCGAGAACCGCGAAATCCGTGCCCTGCGCACCTGCGACGACGTGGCCTGGTTCGACTTCCGCGAACTGTGCGACGGCCCGCGTAGCCAGAACGACTACATCGAACTGGGCAAGATCTTCCACGCCGTGCTGCTCAGCGGCGTCGAGCAGATGAGTGTCACCACCGACGACATCGCCCGGCGCTTCATCAACATGGTCGACGAGTTCTACGACCGCAACGTCAAGCTGATCATTTCTGCCGAAGTCGAGCTGAAAGACTTGTACACCGGCGGACGCCTGACGTTCGAATTCCAGCGTACGCTGAGTCGTCTGCTGGAGATGCAATCGCACGAATTCTTGTCGCGGGCGCACAAGCCTTAAACAGATTCGGTGCATAAAAAAGGGCCTGCATTTGCAGGCCCTTTTTTATGCACTGAAGATCAAAAGATCGCAGGCTTCGCCAGCTCCTACAGGTGTACGCCATTCTGTAGGAGCTGCCACAGGCTGCGATCTTTTGCTTTTAGGCAGCCTGCTGAAACTGCTGCCGATACTGGTTCGGCGACAGCTCGGTGTGCTGGCGGAACAGCCGCGCAAAGAAGCTCGCATCGTCGTAGCCGACCTCATAACTTATGGTCTTGATGCTCTTGCGGCTGCCCGACAACAGACCTTTGGCAGTCTCGATGCGCAGGCGTTGCAAGTAGTGCAGCGGCTTGTCGCCAGTCGCAGTCTGAAAGCGGCGCATGAAATTACGGATGCTCATGCCGTGCTCGCGGGCCACGTCTTCGAAGCGGAACTTGTCGGCGAAATGCTCTTCGAGCCAGTGCTGGATCTGCAGGATGATCACGTCCTGGTGCAGCTTCTGTCCGCCGAAACCGATACGTCCCGGCGAATAACTGCGCTGCACTTCATACAGAATGTCGCGGGCCACGGCTTGCGCCACGTTGGCACCGCAGAAGCGTTCAATCAGGTAGATATAGAGATCGCAGGCCGAAGTGGTGCCCCCGGCGCAATACAGATTGTCGGCGTCGGTCAGGTGCTTGTCCTGATTGAGGTACACCTTGGGGAAGCGCTCGGCGAAGGCATTGAAGAAGCGCCAGTAAGTGGTCGCTTCCTTGCCGTTGAGCAGACCGGCCTCGGCCAGCCAGAACACCCCGGTGGCTTCGCCGCAGAGCACGGCGCCGCGGGCATGTTGCTCGCGCAGCCATGGCAGGATTTGTGGATAACGGCTGCACAGGGTGTCGAAATCGTCCCAGAACGCCGGGAGGATGATGACGTCGGCGTTTTCCAGGCCGCCGTCCACCGGCATCATCACGTCACTGAAGCTGTTCACCGGTTTGCCGTCGGGGCTGACCAGGCGGGTTTCAAACGCCGGTGTCAGGCCGTGGCCCAGTTGTTTGCCGTAACGCAGGCTGGCCAGATGGAAAAAGTCCTTGGCCTGCATGAGAGTGGATGCGAAAACCCGGTCGATTGCCAGGATGCTGACGCGCCGCAAGGGCGTGGAGACTTGCTTGGACATAATTCAACTTTTGTTTTGTTTTTATAAGGGAAAGTGGTCACCAGACGGCTGGATCGTCTTATTTTTTGTCGGATGTGTCCAGTGTCCTGTGTCGGAGGTGAGGCTTAGTCTCTGAACGTCACATTCCTCCAACAAGAATGAAAGGTGCCGCATGATCCCCAGAACCTTGTTCAGCTCCGAGCACGAATTGTTCCGCGACAGCGTACGAACCTTCCTCGAAAAAGAGGCCGTGCCGTTCCATGCGCAATGGGAGAAACAAGGCCACATCGACCGCAAACTGTGGAACAAGGCGGGGGAGGCGGGGATGCTCTGCTCGCACCTGCCGGAAGAGTACGGCGGCCTGGGCGCGGACTTTCTGTACAGCACCGTGGTAATCGAAGAGGTCGGTCGTCTGGGTCTGACCGGGATCGGTTTCTCGTTGCATTCGGACATCGTTGCGCCATACATCCTGCATTACGGCAGTGAAGCGCTTAAGCAAAAATACCTGCCGAAGCTGGTCTCGGGCGAGATGGTCAGCGCGATTGCGATGACCGAGCCGGGTGCCGGTTCCGACCTGCAAGGGGTCAAGACCACCGCAGTGCTGGAAGGCGACGAGTACGTGATCAACGGCTCCAAGACCTTCATCACCAACGGCTTTCTCGCTGACCTGGTGATTGTGGTCGCCAAGACCGATCCGAAAGCCGGTGCCAAGGGCACCAGCCTGTTTGTGGTGGAAGCGAATACGCCAGGCTTTGAGAAGGGCAAACGCCTGGAGAAGGTCGGAATGAAGGCGCAGGACACGTCGGAATTGTTCTTTCAGGACGTGCGCGTGCCGAAGGAAAACCTCTTGGGCCAGGCCGGGGCAGGGTTTGCCTACCTGATGCAGGAATTGCCACAGGAACGACTGACGGTAGCCATCGGAGGTCTGGCCTCAGCCGAAGCTGCGCTGAAATGGACGCTCGATTACACCCGTGATCGCAAGGCGTTCGGCAAGGCCATTGCCGACTTCCAGAACACCCGCTTCAAACTGGCGGAAATGGCGACGGAGATTCAGATCGGCCGAGTATTTGTCGACAAGTGCCTGGAATTGCATCTGCAAGGCAAGCTCGACGTTCCGACAGCAGCGATGGCCAAATACTGGGGCACCGACCTGCAATGCAAGGTACTCGACGAGTGCGTGCAGTTGCATGGCGGCTACGGCTTCATGTGGGAGTACCCGGTGGCCCGGGCGTGGGCGGATGCACGGGTGCAGCGGATCTATGCCGGTACCAACGAAATCATGAAGGAGATCATTGCGCGGTCGCTGTGAGTTCTGCGGTGAATTGACGGGCCCCTTCGCGAGCAGGCTCGCTCCCACAAGGATCACGCTGTACCTGTGGGAGCGAGCCTGCTTGCGAAGCTTTTAACGGCCGATCAAGGCGCCGGGTTCGGATGATCCTTGTGGATCGCCTCGATCCCTGCCAGCACTTCATCGGAAAGCTTCAGATCAAAACTGGCAATGTTGCTGTCCAGTTGCTCCAGCGTCGTCGCACCAATGATGTTGCTGGTGACGAACGGTTGCTGAGTGACGAACGCCAGCGCCATCTGCGCCGGATCCAGACCGTGTTCACGGGCCAGGGCCACGTAACGGCTGCAGGCCGCTTCCGATTGCGCGTTGAAATACCGGCTGAAGCGGCTGTAGAGGCTCAGGCGACCTTTCGGTGGGCGAGCGCCACCTTCGTACTTGCCGGACAGGAAACCGAACGCCAGCGGCGAATAGGCGAGCAGGCCGCACTGTTCGCGGATGGCGATTTCCGCCAGGCCGATTTCGAAGCTGCGGTTGAGCAGGTTGTACGGGTTCTGGATCGACACCGCGCGCGGCCAGCCACGGGCTTCGGCCAGAGCGAGGAAGCGCATGGTGCCCCATGGCGTCTCGTTGGACAGGCCGATGTGGCGGATCTTGCCGGCCTTCACTTGCTCGTCGAGGGCTTCGAGGGTGTCTTCGAGCGGCGTCAGGTTGGCTTCGATCTTGTGTTTGTAGCCCAGTTGTCCGAAAAAGTTGGTGCTGCGCTCCGGCCAGTGCAACTGGTAGAGGTCGATGTAATCGGTCTGCAGGCGCTTGAGGCTGGCATCCACCGCTTCGGTGATGTGCTGGCGGTTGTGGCGCAGGTTTTTGTCGCGGATGTAGTCGATGGTGTTGCCCGGGCCGGCGATCTTGCTGGCGAGGATCCAGTCGGCACGATCACCGCGGCTTTTGAAATAATTACCGATGTAGCGCTCGGTGGTGGCGTAGGTTTCGGCTTTCGGCGGCACCGGGTACATCTCGGCGGTGTCGATGAAATTGATCCCGGCGTCCTTGGCCCGCTCGATCTGGGCGAAGGCTTCAGCTTCAGTGTTTTGCTCGCCCCAGGTCATGGTGCCGAGGCAGATTGCACTCACGTTCAGGTCGGTACGGCCTAGCTGGCGATAGTCCATCGGGTGCTCCTTGGGCAAAACAATCATAAAAGCAGGTTGAAAATTTTTTCGCAATCTGCATAATTGCCGACCTCTTTCTGCAGTGGAAGTGATGCGCCGCCGCCGAAGAATCTTGCCGTTGAACGGACGCGCCGACCCGAGCCCCCGAAAGCGTCTGTATCCGGCTGCCTTTGACTTGTCAAAGTACGCACTATTCAGTAAGATCCGCCGTCTTATTTACAGGCGGCCCCTGAGGCTATAAAGAATGAAAACTTTTACTGCTAAACCGGAAACAGTAAAGCGCGACTGGTTTGTCGTCGACGCTGCTGGTCAGACCCTGGGTCGTCTGGCCACCGAAATCGCGAGCCGTCTGCGTGGCAAGCACAAGCCTGAGTACACTCCTCACGTTGACACCGGCGACTACATCGTCGTCATCAACGCCGAGCAGATCCGTGTAACCGGCGCTAAAACCACTGACAAAATGTACTACTCCCACTCCGGTTTCCCGGGCGGCATCAAGTCGATCAACTTTGAAAAGCTGATCGCCAAGGCCCCTGAGCGCGTGATCGAGACCGCGGTTAAAGGCATGCTGCCTAAGAACCCGCTGGGTCGTGACATGTACCGTAAGCTGAAAGTCTATGCGGGCGCTGCACACCCTCATACTGCTCAGCAGCCCCAAGAACTGAAGATTTAACGGAATAGTTCATTATGTCGGCGACTCAAAATTACGGCACTGGCCGTCGCAAGACCGCAACCGCACGCGTTTTCCTGCGTCCGGGTACTGGTAACATCTCCATCAACAACCGCTCCCTGGACTCGTTCTTCGGCCGCGAAACTGCCCGCATGGTAGTTCGTCAGCCGCTGGAACTGACCGAGACTGTCGAGAAGTTCGACATCTACGTCACTGTCATCGGCGGTGGTGTAAGTGGTCAGGCTGGCGCAATCCGCCACGGCATCACTCGCGCTCTGATGGACTACGACGAAACGCTGCGTAGCGCTCTGCGCAAAGCTGGCTTCGTTACTCGCGACGCCCGTGAAGTTGAACGTAAGAAAGTTGGTCTGCGTAAAGCGCGTAAGCGTCCGCAGTACTCGAAGCGTTAATTCGTTTCCACGTTCAAAAAAGAACGCCCGATTCCTCACGGAACCGGGCGTTTTTTTATGCCTGCGATTTATTAAAGAATTGCGCTGTGACAACTTGCCACATTCGTAGACCCCCTATACTACAAGGCTTGAGGGTGGGAGCTCCCGGTAATTCCCTTGTCAGAATTGGGGCTTTTCATTACCATCTCGGCAAAATTTTTATAAGTAACATTGATTTATTTAGTAGATGCCTGATTTAACAGGCCACAAAGCTGATGGGAGAGGACTGAATGAGCAATGACGGCGTGAATGCAGGCCGGCGTCGCTTCTTGGTAGCAGCCACATCCGTGGTGGGTGCTGCAGGAGCGGTGGGGGCTGCGGTCCCGTTCGTGGGGTCATGGTTTCCCAGTGCCAAGGCGAAAGCCGCCGGTGCACCGGTGAAAGTGAATGTCAGCAAGATCGAGCCAGGACAGCAGATGATTGCCGAATGGCGCGGCCAGCCGGTGTTCATTGTCCGCCGTACTGCGGAAATCCTGGGGAATCTCAAGAAGATCGAGGGCCAGCTCTCCGATCCGACTTCCAAAAACTCCACGCAACCTACTTATGTCGATCCTGAAGTGCGCTCGATCAAGCCGGAAATCCTGCTGCTGATCGGGATCTGCACTCATCTGGGTTGCTCACCCACCTTCCGTCCCGAAGTGGCGCCTGCGGACTTGGGTAAAGACTGGGTCGGCGGCTATTTCTGCCCTTGCCACGGTTCCCACTACGATCTGGCTGGCCGCGTCTACAAGTCGCAACCTGCGCCTTTGAACCTGCCAGTTCCCCCGCATTCCTATGAGACCGATGACCTGATTGTCATTGGCGTCGATACGGAGAAAGCGTGATGAGCAAGTTCATGGATTGGGTGGATGCGCGCTTCCCTGCCACCAAAATGTGGGAAGACCATCTCAGCAAGTATTACGCGCCAAAAAACTTCAACTTCTTCTATTTCTTCGGCTCGCTGGCACTGCTGGTGCTGGTCAACCAGATCGTCACCGGTGTCTGGCTGACGATGAGCTACTCGCCGTCGGCAGAAGAGGCGTTCGCTTCCGTCGAGTACATCATGCGCGACGTCGAGTACGGCTCGATCCTGCGTCTGCTGCACTCTACCGGCGCTTCGGCGTTCTTCATCGTGGTTTATCTGCACATGTTCCGGGGCCTGCTCTACGGTTCGTACCAGAAACCGCGTGAGCTCGTCTGGGTGTTCGGCATGCTGATCTACCTGGCGCTGATGGCTGAGGCCTTCATGGGTTATCTGCTGCCTTGGGGGCAGATGTCCTACTGGGGTGCCCAGGTGATCATCTCGCTGTTCGGTGCGATTCCCGTCATCGGCAACGACCTGACCCAGTGGATTCGTGGTGACTACCTGATCTCCGGAATCACGCTGAACCGCTTCTTCGCCTTGCACGTCGTGGCGTTGCCGATCGTGATTCTCGGTCTGGTGGTGCTGCACATTCTGGCGCTGCACGAAGTCGGTTCGAACAACCCGGACGGCGTCGACATCAAGAAGCACAAAGACGAAAACGGTATCCCGCTGGACGGCATTGCCTTCCACCCGTACTACACCGTGAAAGACATCGTCGGCGTGGTAGTGTTCCTGTTCATCTTCTGCTTTATCGTGTTCTTCTTCCCGGAAATGGGCGGCTACTTCCTCGAAAAACCGAACTTCGAGCAAGCCAACCCGTTCAAGACGCCTGAGCACATTGCACCGGTCTGGTACTTCACGCCGTTCTACGCGATCTTGCGTGCGATCCCGGACAAGCTCATGGGCGTGATCGCCATGGGCGCCTCGATTGCGATGCTGTTCGTGCTGCCGTGGCTGGATCGCAGTCCGGTCAAATCGATGCGCTACAAGGGCTGGATGAGCAAAATCTGGCTGCTGGTGTTCTGCATTTCCTTCGTGATCCTCGGCATTCTGGGCGTACTGGCCCCGACGCCGGAGCGCACGCTGGTGTCGCAGATCTGCACCTTCCTGTACTTCGCCTACTTCATTCTGATGCCGTTCTACACCAGGCTCGAGAAGACCAAACCGGTTCCGGAAAGGGTGACTGGCTGATGAAAAAGTTATTTTTTGCTCTGATTTTTGCTGCGCTGCCTGTGCTGTCTTTTGCCGCCGAACACGGTGGTCCGGAGCTGGAAAAAGTCGACATCGACGTGTCCGATAAAGCTGCCCTGCAGGACGGTGCGCGCACCTTTGCCAACTATTGCATGGGTTGCCACAGTGCCAAGTTCCAGCGTTACGAACGGGTGGCCGATGACCTCGGCATTCCCCACGACATGATGCTCGAGAAGCTGGTGTTCACCGGCGCCAAAATCGGCGACCACATGAACATCGGCATGCAGCCGGCAGACGCCAAGACCTGGTTCGGTGCGGCACCGCCGGACCTGACCCTGGTGGCGCGCGTGCGTGGCACCGACTGGCTCTATGGTTATCTGCGCTCGTTCTACGAAGATCCGGCGCGCCCATGGGGCGTGAACAACAAGGTCTTCCCGAACGTCGGCATGCCTAACGTGCTGGTCGGCCTGCAAGGTCGTCAGGTGGTGGGCTGCAAGCAAGTGCAGATCGTCGAGGACGGCAAGAAGCAATACGATCCGCTGACCGGTACGCCGCTGACGCATGAAGCATGCGATCAGCTGACCATCGTGCCGAAAACCGGTGCTCTGAACGAAGAGCAGTTCGATGAGAAGGTCAAGAATCTGGTAACCTTCCTGGCTTACTCGGCTAACCCGGTTAAGCTGCAACATCAGCGCATCGGTACTTACGTCTTGCTGTACCTGGCGTTCTTCTTTGTGTTCGCCTACCTGCTCAAGCGTGAATACTGGAAAGACGTGCACTGATACGCTTCAAGCATTGCTGTTAATCGCGCGCGCCCAAGGGTGCCTCCGATAACGCAATGTCTGGTTCGCCAGGCATTGCGGGAGGCGCCCTCTGGGCGCGCGCGTTTTTCCGGTTCCAATCATTTCAACAAGCGAGGAGGATCGCCATGGGCGTGACCAATCGGTTGGCCTGTTACTCCGACCCCGCCGACCACTATTCCCACCGAGTGCGCATCGTGCTTGCAGAGAAGGGTGTCAGCGCCGAAATCATTTACGTGGAAGCTGGTCGCCAGCCGCCTAAACTGATTGAGGTGAACCCTTACGGCAGTCTCCCGACACTGGTCGATCGCGACCTGGCGTTGTGGGAGTCGACCGTGGTGATGGAATATCTGGATGAGCGTTACCCGCATCCGCCACTGATGCCGGTTTACCCGGTGGCGCGTGCCAACAGCCGTCTGCTGATTCACCGTATTCAGCGCGACTGGTGTGGTCTGGTGGATCTGATCCTGGATCCGAAAACCAAGGAAGCCGCGCGTGTCGTGGCACGCAAGGAATTGCGTGAAAGCCTGACGGGCGTGTCGCCGTTGTTTGCCGACAAGCCGTTTTTCCTCAGTGAGGAACAAAGTCTGGTGGATTGCTGCCTATTGCCAATACTCTGGCGTTTGCCGATTCTGGGTATTGAACTGCCGCGGCCGGCCAAGCCGCTGCTTGATTATATGGAGCGCCAGTTTGCGCGTGAGGCTTTCCAGGCGAGTCTGTCTGGCGTCGAACGCGATATGCGCTAAGGCTTAAGGAGCCGCTATGAACTCCAGTCGACCTTATCTGGTCCGCGCGCTCTACGAGTGGATTGTGGATAACGATTGCACCCCGCACATGCTGGTCAATTCCGAATACCCGGCCGTGCAGGTGCCGCAAGGTTTCGCCAGCGACGGGCAGATTGTCCTGAACATTTCGCCCAGTGCCGTGCGGCACTTGCACATGGACAACGACGTGGTGACCTTTGAGGGTCGCTTCGGTGGCGTTCCGCATAGTCTCTATGTGCCGATCAGTGCAATTCTGGGTATTTATGCCCGGGAAAACGGTCAGGGCATGGTGTTCGATCTCGAGTCGCCGATGGACGACGAAGACGATATCGAGCCCGATGACGACTTGCCGCCACCGGGCAGCGAACCGCCGCGCCCAAGTGGCCGGCCAAGTTTGAAAGTGGTGAAGTAATAAAAAAGGCGACCCGAGAGGGTCGCCTTTTTTATTACGTAGGAGCTGCCGCAAGCTCGGGCCGCGTTCGGACGATCTTTTGATCTTGTTTTTCAAGACCAATATCAAGATCAAGATCTAAAGATCGCAGCCTGCGGCAGCTCCTACATGGGTATCGGTCAGTCGATGTATTCGAACAGCTTCACGATCTTCTGCACGCCGGCAACGCCTTGCACCAGATTGGTCGCCTGTTGTGCTTCCTGTTTGGTCAGCAGGCCCAGCAGGTAAACGATACCGTTCTCGGTCACGACTTTGATGCGCGAGCCGGGAATGCTGGCGTCGGTCAGCATCTGGGTCTTGATCTTGGTGGTCAGCCAGGCGTCGTTCTGGCGAGCGAGGAAGCTTGAAGGTGCAATCACTTGCAGTTCGTTGTGCACCTTCTTCACGCGCTGGACGTTGGCGGCGGCCTGTTCGGCCTTGGCCTTGAGATCTTCGCGCGGCGTCTGGCCGGCAAGCAGGACCACGCCGTTGAAGCTGGTGACGACGATATGTGAATCCTTGTCCAGGCCTGGGTCGGCCTTGGCCACGTTGACGCCGACTTTGGTTTCGATCAGCGAGTCGTCGATTTTACTGCCGAAGGTCCGGGTGCCGCGGTCGTCTTCAATCGGCGCTTCACGGCTGGCATTCACCACCGAGGTGCAGCCGCTGATGCCGAGGCACAGGGTCAAGGCCAGAAGGCCAAGGCGATTAGGGGTCATTCTTCACTCCCGAACAGTTGGCTGTCGATCAGATCGCAGAGGCAATGGATCGCCAGCAGATGGACTTCCTGAATACGTGCAGTGACATGGGCCGGTACGCGAATCTCGACATCTTCAGGCAGCAGCAGTGAAGCCATGCCGCCGCCATCGCGGCCAGTCAAAGCTACGACAACCATTTCGCGATCATGTGCGGCCTGGATTGCTTGAATGATGTTTGCCGAGTTGCCGCTGGTCGAGATCGCCAGCAATACGTCGCCGGGTTGACCCAGTGCGCGGATCTGCTTGGAGAACACTTCGTTGTAGCTGTAGTCGTTGGCGATCGAGGTGATGGTCGAGCTGTCGGTGGTCAGGGCGATGGCCGGCAGGCTCGGGCGTTCGCGCTCGAAGCGGTTGAGCAGTTCGGAAGAGAAGTGCTGGGCGTCGCCGGCAGAGCCGCCGTTGCCGCACGAAAGCATTTTGCCTTCGTTGAGCAGGGCGTTGACCATGATCTGGCTGGCTTGCTCGATGTGCGGTGCAAGTACGTCCATCGCCTGTTGCTTGGTGTCGATACTGGCCTGGAAAAGCTGGCGAATTCGGGATTGCATGTCCATCTGTGTGACCTTAAGTAGCGCGGCTGTTCGGCACGTGAATGTGCAGCCCGCAAAGCAAAGAGCAAAAATTGTCGGTGAAAGTGTCCGGGGTGGTGTGCAGAGAATCAACCATCGAACGCATTCTGCAACCAGTTCAACTGATCCGGATGCCTGTCGATGGCCACCACGTCGAAGCGGCAAGGGGAATCGGCCCAGCGCGACTCGCGCTGAAGAAAATACTGTGCGGCGAAAATCAGTTTCTGCCGTTTGCGCTCATCGATGCTAGCGAGCGCGCCACCCCATTGAGTGTTTTTTCTGTAGCGGACTTCGACGAATACTACTGTATCGCCATCAAGCATGACCAGATCAAGCTCGCCCCGTTTGCATGACCAGTTCTGCGCCAGCAGGCGCAGACCCTGGTGTTGCAGATGCTCGAGCGCCTGGCGCTCGGCATCTTTACCGCTTTGCAGGTGCGAGCCGTCGGGCATCAGCGCGGGGTGTCCGGCAGGCGTTGAACTTGACCGTTGACGAACTGCGCCCATGGCAACTGACGCACCACGCGTTGGGTCTGGGTCATGCCCAGGCTGCCCGACTGACCTTCGATGCGGCTGTCCGGCAACGCCTTCAACTGACCCAGGCGCGGCGCCAGACGGTAGGCGTCGACGCCCATGGCGTAAAGGCGGCCAAGGCTGCCGGCCGCTTGCGGCCATTGCGCGGTGACTTGCTGACGCAGCGGGTCATTGGCTTCCAGCAACCATGGGGTTTCGCAGAAGCGCACGCCGTTCATGTCGTTGTACTGGTTCACATCGCCACTGGCGCTGTACACGTGGGAAGTTGCGTACACCGGCACGTCACCCGCGTACTGGAAGTTCAGGGTCGGCTTGATCTGTTGCGCTTGCTGCGGGGTGGCTGCCAGGAAGATGAACTCGATGTCCTGACGACGCGACGGCTGCGCGGCGACGTTGGTGCCAACCGCGTTCTGCAGGCTCTTGGCGCGGGCTTCGCTTTGGCGCAGCTGGAACATGTCGGCGATCTGCTGGGCCAGCTGCACTGGTTGATCAACGCGTTCGGTGGCAACGATGCTGCCGCCATTGGCCTGCCAGTCCTGGCTGAAGGCGCGCAGTACGCGGTCGCCCCATTCGCCTTTCGGCACCATGATCGCCGCGCGATGCAGGCCGTCGGCGCGGGCGCGACGCGAAACTTCGCGAGCTTCGTCTTCAGCTGCCAGACCGAACTGGAACAGTTGCGCCGGACCTTGATCGCCTTCGCTGTAGTTCAATGCGAGGGTGGTGATTGGCAGTTGCGGACGGGTGCTCAATTGTTTGACCAGCGGTTTTTCCAGCGGGCCGACCACCAGTTGCACGCCATCGGCCTGGGCCTTGCGGTAGAACTCGTCCATCGAGGTCAGTTTGGAACTGTCGTAAAACTCGATGGCGGGCGGCTTCTGACCGGCCTGTTGTGCTTGATAGTGCGCCGCCATGAAACCTTCACGCAGCGCTTTACCGACCGAGGCCAGTGGGCCGTCTTGCGGCAGCAGCAGGGCAATCTTGCTCAGGGGCTGGCTGGCCAGTTCCTTGAGTTTGGTCAGTGGCAGCGGCAGGTTGATTGCGGCTGGGTGCTTTGGATTCTGTGCGCGCCAGGCATCGATCGCCGCTTGCTGCTGTTCCAGGGTGCCGGCGGTTTTCACGGCCAGGGCCAGGCCCATCCAGCCGCCGAGATCGTCGGCGGTGTTGGGTTGCAGTTGATCGGTCGGCAGCGAAGCGATCAGGGTCCAGATGGCTTCGTGGTTCTTGCTCGCGGCTTCGCCTTTGAGCATTGGAGCGATGAAGATGCGCTCGCGAGCGGCTGCCAGGGTCTGGCCGTCGGCTTCCAGTGCACGGGCGTGCACGGTGCCGGTGCGCACTTGCTGATCTTCCGGCATTTCGCTCAGGTGCTGCAGGCTCGGATGGCTCAGAGCGGTCAGCGCAGCTTTCGGCTGATTGCGGGTCATCGCCAGTTCAGCGGAAAGGGTGCTGGCGAAGATCTGCTGGCCTGGCTTCAACTGCTCCATCGGCACTTGTTGCAGGATCTGCGCGGACTGGCCGGCATTGCCCTGGCGATAAGCGAGGTCTGCCGCGCTCAGGCGCAACAACGCAGCTTTTTCCGGCGTTTTGGCCTGGGTAGCCTGTTCGAGCAGTTGCTCGATGCTGGCATCCGGAGTCCGTGGAAGTTCGCCAAGGCTGGAGGAAGGGGAGCTGGCGCAGGCCGCCAATAAGGCAGCGAGGCAGAGGGCAGTGAACAGCCGCAGGCAAGCGATCATGTAAGTGTTCCTGATACTCGATCAAATTAGCGTGGAATTGTACCCAAGCGCTGGCCGGGGCGCGATGTTACTGGCGTGAAACCGTCAATTTAGCTGAAGCAAATGTTGCGGCATCGCACAAAGGCGCGCAAAACCGGCGTCGGCCGGAACGCATCGCAAGCCTCATGACGCGTTACAATGCCGGCTTTTACCGATCATGAGGTGTGCGCTTTGACTGCTCCAGGTCCTTTGAATTCCGCTGCTGGCTCGCTTTATGTGGTGGCGACGCCCATCGGCAACCTGGACGACATCAGCGCCCGGGCTCTGAAAATCCTCCGCGAAGTGGCACTGATCGCCGCCGAAGACACGCGGCACTCGGCGCGCTTGATGCAGCACTTCGGCATTGCCACGCCGCTGGCCGCGTGCCATGAACATAACGAACGTGATGAAGGTAGCCGCTTTATTACTCGTTTGCTGGCAGGCGATAACGTCGCGCTGATTTCCGATGCCGGGACACCGCTGATTTCCGATCCGGGTTATCACCTCGTGCGTCAGGCGCGGGCGGCGGGGATCAATGTGGTGCCGGTGCCGGGTGCCTGTGCGTTGATCGCTGCGCTGTCGGCGGCGGGGCTGCCGTCCGACCGGTTCATTTTCGAGGGCTTTCTGCCGGCCAAGTCGGCAGGGCGCAAAGCGCGCCTGGAGGCGGTAAAGGAAGAGCCGCGCACGCTGATTTTCTACGAGGCCCCGCATCGCATTCTCGAGTGCCTGCAGGACATGGAGGCGGTGTTCGGTGGCGAGCGTCAGGCGTTGCTGGCCCGGGAAATCACCAAAACCTTCGAGACGCTCAAAGGCTTGCCGCTGGCTGAGTTGCGGGCGTTTGTCGAGTCCGACAGCAATCAGCAGCGCGGCGAGTGCGTGGTGCTGGTCGCGGGCTGGTCTGCACCGCAGTCCGAGGACGCGGTCAGCAGTGAGGCGATGCGCATCCTCAATCTGTTGCTCGACGAGATGCCGCTCAAGCGCGCCGCCGCCCTGGCCGCGCAAATCACCGGTGAGCGCAAAAACGTGCTGTATCAGGTCGCGCTGGAACAGCAGAAGGGCGAGTAACCCGTCGAGCAGACGGGTTTCACGGCTATTAGCGCTTGTTCTTCGGGCGCTCTGCCGTTAACCTGCGCGGCGGAGAGTCGATCGGACAGTCGCTGCCCTCTATGAAAATTAGGGGGGGGAGGAAAGTCCGGGCTCCATAGGGCGAAGTGCCAGGTAATGCCTGGGAGGCGTGAGCCTACGGAAAGTGCCACAGAAAATAACCGCCTAAGTGCTTCGGCGCCGGTAAGGGTGAAAAGGTGCGGTAAGAGCGCACCGCACGTCTGGCAACAGTTCGTGGCTAGGTAAACCCCACTTGGAGCAAGACCAAATAGGGTCCCAAGGCGTGGCCCGCGCTGGGACCGGGTAGGTTGCTAAAGATGTCCAGTGATGGCCATCGTAGACGAATGACTGTTCAAGACAGAACCCGGCTTACAGATCGACTCTCCACCTTTTTCTTTCCCTGCTTGAATCAATGGCATCAGGGCTGGTTATTATCGGCAGGCCTGCGCTAAAGTCCGGCAGCGGCAATGCGGTAATAGCCATTTCCCACCTTGCTTCAATCAACAGCAGAAGCGCTTTTGTAATACCGAAAAAATCTTACTCTTAACAAATCACTTTAACTTCCGAGCGCAGCTTTCAGTGCTGCATCAAGTTATTGGTCAAAAGTATCCGCCAAATTGTCGTTGCCCCTCCTTTTAAGCTCCTAAATCTCCGTTCTGTAAGGGTTTTCCTTTAATCCGCGCCTTGACGGTGTGGTGGGCGCATTCCTATAGTGTGCGCAAGTGGCGGAAAGTGGCATGAAGTGGGTTTTTTGAGCTCAAAACGATAAAAATTGGAGAAACGCTGACGTGTTTCGCGGAGCTAACGCTATCAGTCTCGATGCAAAGGGCCGTCTCGCCATGCCGAGCCGGTACCGTGACGAGCTCGTTTCGCGTAGTTCCGGCCAGTTGATCGTGACCATTGATGCCGTTGATCCGTGCCTGTGTGTCTACCCGCTCGACGAGTGGGAAATTATTGAAACCAAGTTGCGTGCACTCCCTTCGCTTCGCGAAGAGAACCGTCGCCTGCAGCGTTTATTGATTGGTAATGCCGTCGACCTCGAACTCGACGGCAGTGGTCGTTTTCTGGTTCCACCGCGTCTGCGCGAATACGCAAAGCTTGATAAGAAAGCGATGCTGGTGGGCCAACTGAACAAGTTCCAATTGTGGGACGAGGATGCATGGAACGCGGTATCTGCCGCTGACCTTGCTGCTATTCAACAACCGGGCGCCATGCCTGACGAACTGCGTGATTTGATCCTGTGACTATTGATAGCGGCTTTAACCACATCACCGTACTGCTTGACGAAGCCGTCGAGGCTCTCGCCGTACGTCCTGATGGCTGCTATCTGGACGGTACGTTCGGGCGCGGCGGGCACAGTCGGTTGATCCTCAGCCAGCTCGGGCCGGACGGCCGGCTGATCGGATTCGACAAGGATCCTCAAGCGATTGCCACCGGGCAAACGCTAGCGGCCGAAGACGGCCGCTTTGTCGTTGTGCAGCGCAGCTTTGCCGAACTGGGTTCGGTGGTTGCCGAACAAGGTTTGAGCGGCAAGGTCAGCGGCATCCTGCTCGATCTCGGCGTGTCGTCGCCGCAACTGGATGACGCCGAGCGCGGCTTCAGTTTCCTCAATGACGGCCCGCTGGACATGCGCATGGATCCGTCCCGTGGCATCAGCGCCGCCGAATTCGTCAACACCGCGCCGGTGGAAGAAATCGCCCGGGTGTTCAAGGAATACGGCGAAGAACGTTTCTCCGGGCGCATGGCCCGTGCCGTGGCCGAGCGCCGCGACATCAAGCCATTCGAGCGCACCGCCGATCTGGCCGAAGTTCTGAAAGTCGCCAACCCGGCGTGGGAGAAGGGCAAGAACCCGGCGACCCGTGCGTTCCAGGGTTTGCGCATTCACGTCAACAACGAACTGGGCGATCTGGAAGCCGGCCTTGAAGCCGCACTGGATGCTCTGGAAGTCGGTGGCCGTCTGGTGGTCATCAGCTTCCATTCGCTGGAAGACCGCATCGTCAAACTGTTCATGCGCAAACTGGTGAAAGGCGAAGCCGACAACCTGCCGCGCAACCTGCCCGTGCGCCACGTGGCGTTCGAACCGAAAATCAAAATCCATGGCAAAGCGCAGACGGCCTCCGACGCCGAACTCAAAGCCAACCCACGTTCCCGTAGCGCTGTCATGCGTGTCGCGGAGAAGTTGCGGTGAGCAAGCTTTTCGCCAAGCCCCTGCCGGGCGGCAGCTTTATCATGCTGCTGCTGTTTGTCGGCGTGCTCGTGTCGGCCATCGGCGTGTCTTACAGCGCGCACTGGAACCGGCAGTTGCTTAACACCCTGTACAACGAACTCAGTGTGCGCGACAAGGCGCAGGCCGAGTGGGGGCGTCTGATTCTCGAGCAAAGCACCTGGACAGCGCACAGCCGCATTGAAGTGCTGGCCACTGAACAATTGAAAATGCACATTCCGGGCGCGGCTGACGTGAAGATGGTGGCGCCATGATGAAACTCGAAGGCGCACTCTTCCCGTGGCGCTTCCGCCTGATGGTGGCTCTGCTCGGCGTGATGGTCGCGGCGATCTGCTGGCGCATCATCGACCTGCAAGTGGTTGACCGCGACTTCCTCAAGGGACAGGGCGACGCACGCAGTCTCCGTCACATCCCGATTCCTGCTCACCGTGGTCTGATCACCGACCGTAACGGCGAGCCGTTAGCCGTGAGTACCCCGGTGACGACGCTGTGGGCCAACGCCAAGGAAATGCAGACGGCCAAAGAGAAGTGGCCGGCACTGGCCGCGGCGCTGGGGCAGGATCCGAAAGCCCTGGCCGAACGTCTCGAAGCTCAGGCCAACAAAGAATTCATTTACCTGGTGCGCGGGCTGACCCCAGAGCAGGGCCAGGCTGTGCTCGACCTGAAAGTGCCGGGCGTTTACGGCATCGAAGAATTCCGCCGCTTCTACCCGGCCGGTGAAGTCACCGCGCACATGGTCGGCTTTACCGACATTGACGATCACGGGCGTGAAGGCGTCGAGCTGGCCTACGACGAGTGGCTGGCCGGGGTGCCGGGCAAGCGGCAGGTCATCAAGGATCGGCGCGGTCGGCTGATCAAGGATGTCCAGGTCACCAAGAACGCCAAGGCCGGCAAGCCCTTGGCGTTGTCGATTGACCTGCGTCTGCAATACCTGGCGAACCGCGAGCTGCGCAACGCGATCATCGAGAACGGCGCCAAGGCTGGCAGCCTGGTGATCATGGACGTGAAGACCGGCGAGATCCTCGCCATGGTCAACCAGCCGACCTACAACCCGAACAACCGTCGCAACCTGCAACCGGCGATGATGCGTAACCGCGCGATGATCGACGTGTTCGAGCCGGGTTCGACCATGAAAGCGATCTCGATGAGTGCCGCGATAGAATCCGGGCGCTGGAAACCGACCGACACCGTCGAGGTGTATCCGGGCTCGCTGCAGATCGGCAAGTACACGATCAAGGACGTGTCGAAGACCGAAGGTCCGGTACTCGACATGACCGGCATCCTGATCAATTCCAGTAACGTCGGCATGAGTAAGGTCGCGTTCGATATCGGCGGTGAAACCATTTACCGTCTCGCACAGAAAGTCGGACTCGGCCAGGACACCGGCCTGGGCTTTCCGGGCGAGCGCGTCGGCAACCTGCCGAACTACCGAGACTGGCGCAAAGCCGAAACCGCGACACTGTCTTATGGCTACGGTATTTCCGTGACCGCGATCCAGCTGGTGCACGCATTCTCGGCGCTGGCCAACAACGGTCGTCTCGCACCGCTGACCCTGATCAAAACCGACAAGCCGCCGCAGACCACTCAGGTATTGCCGGAAGCGGTCGCGAAAACCATGCAAGGCATGCTGCAGCAAGTGATCGAAGCACCGCGCGGCGTGTTCCGTGCGCAGGTGCCGGCGTATCACGTGGCCGGCAAGTCGGGTACTGCGCGTAAAACGTCGGTGGGCACCAAGGGTTACGCCGAAAACTCCTACCGCTCGCTGTTCGCCGGTTTCGGCCCGATGAGCGATCCGCGTTACGCCATCGTGGTGGTGATCGATGAACCGTCCAAGGCCGGTTACTTCGGTGGTCTGGTGTCGGCGCCGGTGTTCAGCCGTGTGATGTCCGGCACCCTGCGCCTGATGAACGTGACCCCGGACAACCTGCCGACTACCCAACAGGCCAACGCTACCCCGGTCGTTCCGCTGAAAGCCAATGGAGGGCGCGGCTGATGTCTCTGAGTCTGAACAAGATATTCCCCCACGCCGGCCATGATCTGTTGATCCGTGAATTGGCGCTGGACAGCCGCAACGTGCGCGCGGGCGACCTGTTCCTCGCTGTGCCCGGTGGCAAGTTCGATGGCCGTGCGCACATCGCCGATGCCTTGCAGCGCGGCGCGGCTGCGGTTGCGTATGAAGTGGAAGGCGCCACCGTGCTGCCGATCACCGAAGTGCCGTTGATTCCGGTCAAAGGCTTGGCGGCGCAGTTGTCCGACATCGCCGGGCGCTTTTATGGCGAGCCGAGCCATCACTTGAACCTGATCGGTGTTACCGGCACCAATGGCAAAACCAGCGTGACCCAACTGGTCGCGCAGGCACTCGATCTGCTTGGTCAGCATTGCGGCATCGTCGGTACGCTGGGTTCCGGCTTCCATGGCGCGCTGGAAAGCGGCCTGCACACCACGCCGAATCCGATCGCCATGCAAGCCACTCTGGCCGACCTGAAAAAGGCCGGGGCCAAAGCCGTGGCCATGGAAGTGTCGTCCCACGGTCTGGATCAGGGCCGGGTCACTGCATTGGCGTTCGACGTCGCGGTGATGACCAACCTGTCCCGCGACCACCTGGATTATCACGGCACCATGCAGGCGTACGCCGAGGCCAAGGCCAAGCTGTTCGCCTGGAATGACCTGAAGTGCCGCGTGGTCAACCTCGACGACGATTTCGGTCGGCAGTTGGCCGGCGAAAAACGTGAGTCGCGTTTGATCAGTTACAGCCTGCTCGACAGCAGCGCCTATTTGTATGTCCGCGAAGCGCAGTTCGATGACCACGGCGTACGCGCCACGCTGGTCACGCCGCAGGGCGAACACCACCTGCGCAGCACGCTGCTCGGTCGTTTCAACCTGAGCAACGTGCTGGCGGCGGTCGGCGCTTTGCTCGGTCTGGATTATGCGCTCGACGAAATCCTCAAGGTGCTGCCGAAACTTGAAGGCCCGGCCGGGCGCATGCAGCGTCTGGGTGGCGGCACTCAGCCACTGGTGGTGGTCGATTACGCCCACACCCCGGATGCCCTGGAAAAAGTTCTGACCGCGCTGCGTCCACACGTCAAAGGCCAGTTGCTGTGCCTGTTCGGCTGTGGCGGTGATCGTGATCGCGGCAAGCGTCCGCTGATGGCCGAAGTGGTCGAGCGTCTGGCCGATCGCGTACTGGTCACCGATGACAACCCGCGCACCGAAGATCCGGCGCAGATTTTCGACGACATCCGCGCCGGTTTCACCGCTGTGGATAAAGTCACCTTCGTCGCCGGCCGTGGTCAGGCGATTGCCCAACTGATCGCTGCTGCATCGGCCGATGACGTGATTGTGCTGGCCGGCAAAGGTCACGAGGACTATCAGGAAATCAACGGCGAGCGGCACGCTTTCTCCGATCTGGTCGAGGCCGATCATGCCCTCACCGCGTGGGAGGTGGCCCATGCTTAAGGCCCTGACATTGAGCGAACTGACCAACGTGCTCGACGCACGTCTGATCAGCAGCGACGCCAGTTTCGATGGCGTCAGCATCGACAGCCGTGCGATCACCGCTGGCCAACTGTTTATTGCCCTGACTGGCCCGCGCTTTGACGGTCATGACTACCTGAACGATGTCGCCGGCAAAGGCGCGGTGGCGGCACTGGTCGAGCGTGAAGTCGCCGACAGCACCTTGCCGCAACTGCTGGTCAAGGACACCCGTCAGGCCCTCGGCCAGTTGGGTGCGCTGAACCGTGCCGCGTTCACCCAGCCCGTTGCGGCCATCACTGGCTCCAGCGGCAAGACCACGGTCAAGGAAATGCTCGCGAGCATCCTGCGTACCCGCGGTCCGGTGCTGGCGACTCGCGGCAATCTGAACAACGATCTCGGCGCACCGCTGACCCTGCTCGAACTGGCGCCGGAACACACTGCCGCCGTGATCGAACTGGGCGCCTCGCGTCTGGGCGAAATCGCCTACACCGTCGGGCTGACCAAGCCGCACGTGGCGATCCTCAACAACGCGGGCACTGCCCACGTTGGCGAGTTCGGCGGGCCGGAAAAAATCGTCGAGGCCAAGGGTGAGATCATCGACGGTCTGGCGGCGGATGGCATCGCCGTGCTCAATCTCGATGACAAGGCCTTTGGTATCTGGAAGCTCCGCGCCGGCGCACGCAAGGTGCTGACCTTCTCCCTGAGCAATCCGCAGGCAGATTTCTACGCCAGTGACCTGAGCACCGATGCCCGGGGCTGCCCGGCTTTCAACCTGCATACACCTGAAGGTGTGGAGCACGTTCAGCTGAACCTGCTCGGCACCCATAACGTCGCCAACGCCATGGCTGCCGCCGCTGCCGCTCACGCCCTGGGCGTGTCGCTGTTCGGCATTGCCACCGGGCTTGGCGCGGTACAACCGGTCAAGGGTCGCACCGTCGCGCAACTGGCGAAGAACGGCATGCGCGTGATCGATGACACTTACAACGCAAACCCCACCTCCATGTGCGCTGCCGTTGATATACTCGCCGGCTTTTCCGGCCGCACCGTCCTGGTGCTCGGAGATATCGGCGAGTTGGGCGACTGGGCGGAGCAGGGGCACCGCGACGTGGGCGAATACGCCCGGGGCAAGGTTTCCGCGCTTTACGCGGTCGGGCCGAACATGGTCCACGCCGTGAACGCATTCGGCCAAGAGGCGCATCACTTCGGCACGCAAGCCGAACTGATCCAGGCCCTCGACGCCGAGCAGGACACAAACACCACCATTTTGATCAAGGGTTCGCGCAGTGCAGCGATGGAAAACATCGTTGCGGCTCTGTGCGGGTCCAGTCTGGAGAAACATTAATGCTGCTGCTGCTAGCGGAGTATCTGCAACAGTTCTACAAAGGCTTCGCGGTCTTCCAGTACCTGACCCTGCGCGGGATCCTCGGTGTGCTGACCGCGCTGGTTTTGTCGCTGTGCTACGGCCCGTGGATGATCCGCACCCTGCAGAACCGTCAGATCGGCCAGTCCGTTCGCAACGACGGCCCGCAATCGCACCTGTCCAAGTCGGGTACGCCGACCATGGGCGGCGCGCTGATTCTGTCTTCCATCGGTGTCAGCACCCTGTTGTGGGCTGACCTGAGCAACCGCTACGTCTGGGTCGTGCTGCTGGTGACTCTGCTGTTCGGCGCCATTGGCTGGGTCGACGACTACCGCAAAGTGATCGAGAAGAACTCCCGTGGCTTGCCAAGCCGCTGGAAATATTTCTGGCAGTCAGTCTTTGGCCTGGGCGCAGCGATCTTCCTTTATATGACCGCCACCACGCCTGTGGAGACCACGCTGATCCTGCCGATGCTCAAGGACTACAGCATTCCGCTGGGCGCCGGTTTCATCGTGCTGACCTACTTCGTGATCGTCGGTTCGAGCAACGCGGTCAACCTGACCGACGGCCTCGACGGTCTGGCGATCATGCCGACCGTGATGGTCGGCGGCGGTCTGGGGATTTTCTGCTACCTGTCGGGTAACGTGAAATTCGCCGAATACCTGCTGATTCCTTACGTGCCGGGCGCAGGCGAGCTGATCGTGTTCTGCGGCGCGCTGATCGGTGCGGGGCTCGGGTTTCTCTGGTTCAACACCTACCCGGCGCAAGTGTTCATGGGCGATGTCGGTGCTCTGGCACTCGGCGCGGCACTGGGCACCATCGCAGTGATCGTCCGTCAGGAAATCGTCCTGTTCATCATGGGCGGTGTGTTCGTGATGGAAACCCTGTCGGTGGTTATCCAGGTGGCTTCTTTCAAGCTGACCGGGCGCCGTGTGTTCCGCATGGCACCGATTCACCACCACTTTGAACTCAAGGGCTGGCCCGAGCCTCGCGTGATCGTCCGTTTCTGGATCATTACCGTGATTCTCGTGCTGATCGGCCTTGCCACCCTGAAGCTGAGGTAGAACGAGTGTCTCTGATCGCTTCTGACCACTTCCGCATCGTTGTCGGCCTCGGCAAGAGCGGCATGTCCCTGGTTCGCTTCCTGGCGAACCGGGGCGTGTCGTTTGCCGTTGCCGACACGCGGGACAATCCACCGGAACTGGCCACGCTCAAGCGTGACTATCCGCACGTGGAAGTGCGTTGTGGCGAGCTGGACGTCGAATTCCTGTGCCGCGCCGACGAGCTCTACGTGAGTCCCGGTCTGGCGCTGGCGACCCCGGCCCTGCAAGCCGCTGCCGCCCGTGGCGTGAAAATGTCCGGCGATATCGAGCTGTTCGCGCGTAACGCGCGGGCGCCGATCGTGGCCATCACCGGTTCCAACGCGAAAAGCACCGTCACCACCCTGGTCGGCGAGATGGCGGCTGCGGCCGGCAAACGCGTCGCGGTGGGCGGCAACCTCGGCACGCCGGCGCTGGACCTGCTCAGCGACGACGTCGAGCTATACGTGATGGAACTGTCGAGTTTTCAGCTGGAAACCACCGACCAGCTCAACGCTGAAGTGGCTACCGTGTTGAACATCAGCGAAGACCACATGGACCGCTACAGCGGCCTGCCGGCCTATCACTTGGCCAAGCACCGGATCTTCCGTGGCGCGAAGCAGTTCGTGGTCAACCGTCAGGACGCGCTCAGCCGTCCGCTGATCGGCGAGGGCCAGCCGTGCTGGACCTTCGGCCTGAACAAACCCGATTTCAAGGCTTTTGGCCTGCACGAAGAGGACGGCGAGAAATACCTGGCCTTCGAATTCCAGAACCTGATGCCGGTGCGCGAACTGAAAGTGCGCGGTGCGCATAACCAGGCCAATGCCCTCGCGGCACTGGCACTGGGGCATGCGGTCGGCCTGCCGTTCGACGCCATGCTGTCGGCCCTGCGCAATTTCGCCGGTCTCGAACACCGCTGCCAGTGGGTGCGTGATCTCGACGGCGTCGGTTACTACAACGATTCCAAGGCCACCAACGTCGGCGCCGCGCTGGCCGCCATCGAAGGCCTCGGTGCGGACATCGACGGCAAGGTCGTGCTGATCGCCGGTGGCGACGGCAAGGGTGCCGAGTTCAACGACTTGCGCGATCCGGTGGCGGCCAACTGCCGCGCCGTGATCCTGATGGGCCGCGACTCCGACAAGATTGGCGCGGCCATCGCTGACGCCGTGCCACTGATTCGCGCGACCTCGCTGGTCGACGCCGTTGCGCAATGCCGCGCAGTCGCCCAACCGGGTGACGTGGTGCTGCTGTCGCCAGCCTGCGCCAGTTTCGACATGTTCAAGAATTACGAAGACCGTGGTCACCAGTTCGTCCGCGCCGTGGAGGATCTGGCATGAGCCTGCGCAATATCATCAAGCCGTACCCGTCGCCGATCATCACCGGCCGTGGCATCGACCTCGACTTCCCGATGCTCGCCGGCTGCCTGGCGCTGCTGGGCCTGGGCCTGATCATGATCGCCTCGGCTTCCACCGAAGTGGCGGCGGCGCAGTCGGGCAGCGCGCTGTACTACATGATTCGTCACCTGATTTATGTGGCGCTGGGCCTGGGTGCCTGCATCGTTACCATGATGATTCCGATCGCCACCTGGCAGCGTCTGGGCTGGATGATGCTGATCGGTGCATTCGGTCTGCTGGTGATGGTGATCGTCCCCGGGATCGGCCGTGAAGTGAACGGGTCGATGCGCTGGATCGGTTTCAGCTTCTTCAACGTACAGCCGTCCGAGATCGCCAAGGTCTTCGTGGTGATCTACCTCGCCGGGTATCTGGTACGTCGGCAGAAAGAAGTGCGCGAGAGCTGGATGGGCTTCTTCAAGCCGTTCATCGTGCTGCTGCCGATGGCGGGCCTGTTGCTGATGGAGCCGGACTTCGGTGCCACCGTGGTAATGATGGGGGCTGCGGCGGCGATGCTGTTCCTTGGCGGAGTCGGGCTGTTCCGCTTCTCGCTGATGGTGGTGCTGGCAGTCGGGGCGGTGGTGTTGCTGATCCAGATGCAGCCTTATCGAATGGCGCGTCTGACCAACTTCGCTGACCCATGGGCCGACCAGTTCGGCGCCGGTTATCAGTTGTCGCAGGCATTGATTGCCTTCGGTCGCGGTGAGTGGCTGGGCGTTGGCCTGGGCAACAGCGTACAGAAACAGTTCTACCTGCCTGAAGCGCACACCGACTTCGTGTTCTCGGTGCTGGCCGAAGAGCTGGGCGCCGTCGGTTCGCTGTGCACCGTCGCGCTGTTCGTGTTCGTGTGTATTCGCGGCATGTACATCGGTCTGTGGGCGGAGAAAGCCAAGCAATTCTTCGCCGCTTATGTGGCTTATGGTCTGTCGTTCCTGTGGATCGGTCAGTTTTTGATCAACATCGGGGTGAATGTCGGCCTGTTGCCGACCAAGGGCCTGACGCTACCGTTCCTCAGTTATGGCGGCAGTTCCCTGGTGATCTGCTGCGCCTGCCTTGGCCTGTTGCTGAGGATCGAGTGGGAGAGTCGGACCCACCTGGGCAGTGAAGAGATGGAATTCCATGAGAGCGACTTCGCCGAGGAGCCGAACCATGGGCGCTAACGTATTGATCATGGCCGGCGGCACCGGCGGCCACGTGTTTCCGGCGCTGTCCTGTGCCCGCGAATTCCAGGCACGCGGTTACACCGTGCACTGGCTCGGCACGCCACGCGGGATCGAAAACGATCTGGTACCGGCTGCAGGTCTGGAACTGCACCGGATCAATGCCACGGGTTTGCGTGGCAAGGGCAAGCTGTCGCTGCTCAAGGCACCGTTCATGCTGCTCAAGTCGGTGTGGCAGGCGCGGGCGGTGATTCGCAAGCTGCGTCCAGTCTGCGTGGTCGGCTTCGGTGGTTATGTGACCGGGCCTGGCGGTATCGCCGCGAAACTGGCCGGTGTGCCAGTGATCGTTCACGAGCAGAACGCCGTGGCCGGCACCGCCAATCGGTTGCTGGTGCCGTTCGCCGCCCGGGTGTGTGAAGCGTTCCCCGACACCTTTACTCTGTCGGACAGCCGCCGTACCACCGGAAACCCGGTGCGCAGCGAGCTGTTCCTCGAAACATCGCGACCGGCTCTGGCCGGGCGCAAAGCGCGTTTGCTGATCCTCGGCGGAAGCCTGGGCGCAGAACCGTTGAACAAGTTGCTGCCTGAAGCCCTGGCGCAAGTCCCTGCCGATTTGCGTCCGGACGTGTTTCATCAGGCCGGCAAAAACCACGATGAAGTGACTGCAGAGCGCTATCGCGCCGCCGGCGTGGATGCGCAGGTGCAGCCGTTCATCAAAGACATGGCCCAGGCCTATGGCTGGGCTGACCTGGTGGTGTGCCGCGCTGGCGCGCTGACCATCAGTGAGCTGGCCGCCGTTGGTCTGCCCTCGATGCTGGTGCCTTTGCCCCACGCGATCGACGATCACCAGACCCGCAACGCCGATTATTTGGCCCGTGAAGGCGCTGCCTTCGTGATGCCGCAAAGAACGACTGGTGCCGCGGACCTTGCCGCGCGCCTGACAGAGGTCTTGATGCAACCGCAACGACTCGAAGAAATGGCCCAAGCGGCCCGCCGTCTGGCCAAACCCGATGCCACCCGCAGCGTGGTCGATACCTGCCTGGAGGTGGCCCATGGTTGAGAATCAGAAAGCCATGCCACAACCGGAAATGCGCCGTATCCGTCGCATCCACTTCGTCGGTATCGGCGGCGTGGGCATGTGCGGCATCGCTGAAGTGTTGTTGAACCTGGGCTATGAAGTGTCCGGTTCCGACCTGAAGGCTTCGCCGGTGACCGAGCGTCTGGAATCGTTCGGCGCGCACATCTATATCGGCCACCGTGCCGAGAACGCTGCCACCGCCGACGTACTGGTGGTCTCGAGTGCCGTCAACACCTCCAACCCGGAAGTGGCGACCGCCCTTGAGCGTCGTATCCCGGTGGTACCGCGTGCCGAGATGCTCGCCGAGCTGATGCGCTACCGCCACGGCATTGCCGTCGCCGGTACTCATGGCAAAACCACGACCACCAGCCTGATCGCTTCGGTGTTCGCCGCCGGTGGCCTGGATCCGACCTTCGTCATCGGTGGCCGTCTGAATGCGGCGGGCACCAATGCCCAGCTCGGCACCAGCCGCTACCTGATCGCCGAAGCCGACGAAAGCGATGCGAGCTTCCTGCACCTGCAACCGCTGGTGGCGGTGGTGACCAACATCGACGCCGACCACATGGCGACCTACGACGGTGACTTCAACAAACTGAAGAAAACTTTCGTCGAGTTCCTGCACAACCTGCCGTTCTACGGTCTGGCCGTGATGTGCCTGGACGATCCGGTGGTGCGTGAAATCCTGCCGCTGGTCAAGCGTCCGACCGTGACCTACGGCTTCAGCGAAGACGCCGACGTGCGCGCGATCAATGTACGCCAGCAAGGCATGCAGACCTTCTTCACCGTGCTGCGTCCTGACCGCGAGCCGCTGGATGTTTCCGTGAACATGCCGGGCAACCACAACGTGCTCAACTCGCTGGCGACCATCTGCATCGCCACCGACGAAGGCGTCAGTGACGAAGCCATCGTTCAGGGCCTGTCCGGGTTCCAGGGCGTTGGCCGACGCTTCCAGGTCTACGGCGAACTGCCGGTGGACGGCGGCAACGTGATGCTGGTCGATGACTACGGTCACCACCCGACCGAAGTCGCGGCGGTGATCAAAGCCGTGCGCGGTGGCTGGCCGGAGCGCCGTCTGGTGATGGTTTACCAGCCGCATCGTTATAGCCGCACCCGTGATCTGTATGACGATTTCGTCAATGTACTGGCCGATGCCAACGTGCTGCTGCTGATGGAAGTCTATCCGGCCGGCGAAGAGCCGATCCCGGGCGCGGACAGCCGCAAGTTGTGCAACAGCATCCGTCAGCGCGGTCAGCTCGACCCGATCTACATCGAGCGCGGTGTCGACCTCGCGCCGCTGGTCAAGCCGTTGCTGCGCGCCGGCGACATCCTGCTGTGCCAGGGCGCCGGGGATATCGGCGGTCTCGCGCCGAAACTGTTGAAAAGTGAATTGTTCGCCGGCGCCGTGGCGGCGTCGGTCGAGGGGAAGTTGAAATGACTGCTGCCTACGCCAACCTGTTCTCCACCATCGCGCCGAAAGACTTCGGCCGGGTCGCCGTGCTGTTCGGTGGCATGAGTGCCGAGCGTGAGGTTTCGCTGAAGTCCGGTAACGCTGTGCTCGATGCGCTGCAAAGCGCGGGTGTGGACGCGTTCGGGATCGACGTCGGCGAGGATTTTCTGCAGCGTCTGCTGAGCGAAAAGATCGACCGTGCGTTCATCATTCTCCACGGTCGTGGCGGCGAAGATGGCTCGATGCAGGGCCTGCTCGAGTGCGCCGGCATTCCCTACACCGGCAGCGGCATCCTTGCCTCGGCACTGGCGATGGACAAACTGCGCACCAAGCAGGTCTGGCACAGCCTCGGGATTCCGACGCCGCGTCACGCCGTGCTGTGCAGCGAAGCCGATTGTATTTCCGCGGCGACGGAACTGGGCTTCCCTTTGATCGTCAAACCGGCGCATGAAGGTTCAAGTATCGGGATGGCCAAAGTGAGTTCTGCGTCCGAGTTGATCGACGCATGGAAAGCGGCCAGTACCTACGATTCGCAAGTCTTGGTGGAGCAATGGATTCAAGGTCCGGAGTTCACCATCGCCACCCTGCGTGACCAGGTGTTGCCTCCTATCGCCCTGGGTACACCGCACACGTTCTACGACTACGACGCCAAGTACATCGCCAACGATACCCAGTACCGCATTCCGTGCGGGCTGGATGCCGTCAAGGAACAGGAACTCATGGATCTCACGGCCAAGGCCTGTGAGGCGCTGGGTATTGCCGGTTGGGGCAGGGCGGACGTGATGCAGGACGCCGACGGGCAGTTCTGGTTCCTGGAAGTGAACACCGCACCGGGCATGACCGATCACAGCCTGGTGCCGATGGCGGCCCGTGCTGCCGGTCTGGACTTCCAGCAACTGGTTCTGGCCATTCTGGCCGCCAGTGTTGAAGGCTCCGGTCACACAGAGGCGCGAGGTTAAGACCATGCAAGGCGCTCAGCTCAGACATCAGCCACCCGCACCCGGCCGCAAGCCGGTGCCGCGGGGTGCCAGCCGAATGGTGGCCAAAGAGCCGATGTCTGCGCGCCTGCCGAAAGCCAATTTCGGCTTTCTGAAAAGCCTGTTCTGGCCGGTGCTGCTGGTGGCGCTCGGGTTCGGTACCTACGAAGGCGCGCAGCGTTTGCTGCCGTACGCCGACCGGCCGATCACCAAGATCGCCGTGCAGGGCGACCTGAGCTACATCAGCCAGCAAGCGGTGCAGCAGCGAATCGCCCCGTACGTGGCGTCGAGCTTCTTCACCATTGATCTGGCCGGCATGCGCACCGAGCTTGAGCAGATGCCATGGATCGCCCACGCCGAAGTACGCCGGGTGTGGCCGGACCAGGTGGTGATCCGCCTGGAAGAGCAACTGCCCGTGGCCCGTTGGGGCGACGAGTCGCTGCTCAACAACCAGGGCCAGGCATTCACGCCCAAGGAACTGGCGAACTACGAACACCTGCCACAGCTGTTCGGCCCACAACGGGCCCAGCAGCAAGTGATGCAGCAATATCAGGTGCTGAGCCAGATGCTCCGGCCGCTGGGTTTCTCGATCGCGCGCCTGGAACTGCGTGAACGTGGCAGCTGGTTCCTGACCACCGGTGCCGGCAGCTCCGGCCCCGGCATCGAGTTGCTGCTGGGACGCGGCAACCTGGTGGAAAAGATGCGCCGCTTCATTGCCATCTATGACAAGACGCTTAAAGACCAGATTACGAACATTGCGCGCATCGATCTGCGCTACGCCAACGGCCTCGCTGTTGGCTGGCGGGAACCAGTAGCGCCGACGACAGCCCAACCCGCTGTCGCAAAGAATTAAGAAGAGGCAGGACCCATGGCAAACGTGCAAAGCGGCAAAATGATCGTCGGTCTGGATATCGGCACCTCCAAGGTGGTGGCGCTGGTAGGCGAGGTCGCGGACGACGGCACGCTGGAAATCGTCGGTATCGGTACTCACCCGTCCCGCGGCCTGAAGAAGGGCGTGGTGGTGAACATCGAGTCGACCGTGCAATCGATCCAGCGCGCGATCGAAGAAGCCCAACTGATGGCGGGCTGCCGCATTCACTCGGCGTTCGTCGGCGTGGCCGGCAATCACATCCGCAGCCTGAACTCCCACGGCATCGTGGCGATTCGTGACCGCGAAGTGAGCTCGGCTGACCTGGAGCGTGTACTTGACGCTGCCCAGGCCGTGGCGATCCCGGCCGACCAGCGCGTGCTGCACACCCTGCCGCAGGATTACGTGATCGATAACCAGGAAGGCGTCCGCGAGCCTCTGGGCATGTCCGGCGTCCGTCTGGAAGCCAAGGTTCACGTGGTCACCTGCGCCGTCAACGCCGCACAGAACATTGAAAAGTGCGTGCGTCGCTGCGGTCTGGAAATCGACGACATCATTCTCGAGCAACTGGCCTCGGCCTACTCGGTACTGACCGACGACGAAAAAGAGCTGGGCGTGTGCCTGGTCGACATCGGCGGCGGCACCACCGACATCGCGATCTTCACCGAAGGCGCGATCCGCCACACCGCGGTGATCCCGATTGCCGGTGATCAGGTGACCAACGACATCGCCATGGCGTTGCGCACCCCGACCCAGTACGCCGAAGAGATCAAGATCCGCTACGCCTGTGCCCTGGCCAAACTGGCCGGTGCCGGCGAAACCATCAAGGTGCCAAGTGTTGGCGACCGTCCACCGCGCGAACTGTCGCGTCAGGCCCTGGCTGAAGTGGTCGAGCCGCGTTACGACGAACTGTTCACCCTGATCCAGGCCGAACTGCGTCGCAGCGGCTACGAAGACCTGATCCCGGCGGGCATCGTCCTGACCGGCGGTACCTCGAAGATGGAAGGCGCCACCGAGCTGGCCGAAGAAATCTTCCACATGCCGGTGCGCCTGGGCGTGCCGCACGGCGTGAAGGGTCTGGATGACGTGGTGCGCAACCCGATTTATTCCACTGGCGTTGGCTTGCTGATGTACGGCCTGCAGAAGCAGTCCGACGGGATCTCGTTCTCGGGCATCGGCAGCCGCGACAGCTACAGCAACGATGAGCCACAGGCGCCGTTGCTGGACCGATTGAAGAAGTGGGTTCAAGGCAACTTCTAACGCTTTACCGCAACACCGCTACAAAAATGCAGTAGGCGAAAAAACTAGAGAATGTAAGGAGAGGGAAAATGTTCGAACTCGTAGACAACATCCCCGCAAGCCCGGTAATCAAAGTTATCGGTGTTGGCGGTGGCGGCGGCAACGCTGTCAACCACATGGTCAAGAGCAACATCGAAGGCGTTGAATTCATCTGCGCCAACACTGATGCTCAAGCGCTGAAAAACATCGGCGCGCGCACCATTCTGCAACTGGGCACCGGTGTGACCAAAGGCCTGGGCGCCGGCGCCAACCCTGAAGTCGGCCGTCAGGCTGCGCTGGAAGATCGCGAGCGCATCGCTGAAGTGCTGGCCGGCACCAACATGGTGTTCATCACCACTGGCATGGGCGGCGGTACCGGTACCGGTGCTGCGCCGATCATCGCCGAAGTGGCCAAGGAAATGGGCATCCTGACCGTTGCGGTCGTGACCCGTCCGTTCCCGTTCGAAGGCCGCAAGCGTATGCAGATCGCCGACGAAGGCATCCGCATGCTCTCCGAAAGCGTCGATTCGCTGATCACCATTCCGAACGAGAAGCTGCTGACCATTCTCGGCAAAGACGCCAGCCTGCTGTCGGCTTTCGCCAAGGCTGACGATGTACTGGCCGGTGCCGTGCGCGGTATCTCCGACATCATCAAGCGTCCGGGCATGATCAACGTCGACTTCGCCGACGTGCGTACCGTGATGAGCGAAATGGGCATGGCGATGATGGGCACTGGCTGCGCCAGCGGTCCGAACCGTGCACGTGAAGCGACCGAAGCGGCCATCCGCAACCCGCTGCTGGAAGACGTGAACCTGCAAGGCGCACGCGGCATTCTGGTGAACATCACCGCTGGTCCTGACCTGTCCCTGGGTGAGTACTCCGACGTGGGTAGCATTATCGAAGCCTTCGCTTCCGAACACGCGATGGTCAAGGTCGGTACCGTGATCGATCCGGACATGCGCGACGAACTGCACGTGACCGTGGTTGCCACCGGTCTGGGCGCGAAAATCGAGAAGCCTGTGAAGGTCATCGACAACACCGTTCACACCTCCATGGCTTCCGCTCAGGTGCAACAACCGGCTCCTGCGCGTCAGGAAGCTCCGGCGGTGAACTACCGTGACCTGGACCGTCCGACCGTCATGCGCAACCAGGCTCAGGCCGGTGCTGCGACTGCCGCGAAGATGAACCCGCAGGACGATCTGGATTACCTGGACATCCCGGCATTCCTGCGTCGTCAGGCCGATTGATGGAATGTATCAGGGCTATGACGGTGATTGGTGTTCAGCAAAGGCTCGGTCTGCTATTATCGCCAGCCTTTGTTGATACCAGTTCGCAATTTGCGCTGAAGCGGCCCAAGCCATGATTAAACAACGCACACTGAAAAATATTATCCGTGCCACAGGTGTAGGCCTGCATTCCGGGGAGAAGGTCTACCTGACCCTCAAGCCTGCGCCTGTCGACACTGGCATTGTGTTTTGTCGCGCTGACCTCGACCCTGTGGTGCAGATTCCTGCCCGCGCGGAAAACGTCGGTGAAACCACTATGTCGACGACGCTGATCAACGGCGACGTCAAAGTGGACACGGTAGAGCACTTGCTCTCGGCCATGGCTGGCCTGGGCATCGATAACGCCTACGTCGAGCTCTCCGCGTCCGAAGTCCCGATCATGGATGGCAGCGCTGGACCGTTCGTATTCCTGATTCAATCGGCTGGCCTGGAAGAGCAGGACGCCGCCAAGAAATTCATCCGCATCCTGCGTGAAGTGACAGTGGAAGACGGCGACAAGCGCGCCACTTTCGTCCCTTTCGAAGGGTTCAAGGTGAGCTTCGAGATCGATTTCGATCACCCGGTTTTCCGGGACCGCACCCAGAGTGCAAGCGTGGATTTTTCCAGCACTTCGTTCGTAAAAGAAGTCAGCCGCGCCCGTACTTTCGGTTTCATGAGTGACATCGAGTACCTGCGCAAGCACAACCTCGCACTCGGCGGCAGCGTTGAAAACGCGATCGTGGTGGATTCCGATGGTGTACTGAACGAAGACGGCCTTCGCTACGAAGACGAATTCGTGAAGCACAAGATCCTCGATGCGATTGGCGACCTGTACCTGCTGGGTAACAGCCTGATTGGTGAGTTCAAAGGCTTCAAGTCCGGTCATGCACTGAACAACCAGCTGCTGCGCAAGTTGATTGAGCAGACAGATGCTTGGGAAGTCGTGACGTTCGAAGACGCCAGCACTGCACCGATCTCTTACATGCGCCCGGTTGCGGCAGTGTAAGTAAAAAACCTCTCTAGTTTTTTGAAGGCCATCCTCGGATGGCCTTTTTTTATGCCTGCGGTTTTTGTGTTGCCTGCACTGGCCCAATCGCTGGCAAGCCAGCTCCCACAGGTTCTTTGTTGATCTCAAATCTGCAGCACCCCACAGACCCATGTGGGAGCTGGCTCGCCAGCGATTGGGCCAGCGCCAGCACCTCGAGGTTTCAGGCCGCCACCACCACCCGATTGCGCCCACCTTCTTTGGCCTGATACAGCGCCTTGTCCGCCGCAAACAGCAGTTGCTCCAGTGACATCTCGACTGCCGATGTCCAGGTGCTGATACCGATACTGACGGTCATTGCCACGTCCGCGCCGTCGACCTTCGGCATCTGCTCCACCGCCTGACGAATGTGTTCAGCAATTTGCCGGGCACCGCAGCTGTCGGTCTCGGCGAGGATCACCGAGAACTCTTCGCCGCCGTAACGGGCGACCAGATCGCCGGGGCGGCGCACGTTTGCCGTGATCACCTTGGCCAGTTCGCGTAGCGCCTGGTCACCGGCCTGATGCCCGTGACGGTCGTTGAACGCCTTGAAGTGGTCGGCATCGATCATCATCACCGACAGCGGCTTGCCCGAACGCTGGGCGCGGAACCATTCGTGGCGCAGCGACTGATCGAGCATCCGCCGGTTGGCCACGCCGGTCAGCGCATCGGTGGCAGCCAGTTGCGCCAGTTCGCGTTCGGCGCGCTGGCGCAAGCGCAGCTCGCGAGCGAGCAGCCAGGTCAGCCACAGCAGCCCGGCACACAGCACGCCGGTGGCACCACTGACCAACAGCGCCGTGCGCCGCCAAGTGCCGAACACCTCATCACTGGAGAGCGCGACCATCACCGTCAGCGGTAAGTTGCCGACCCGCGAATAGGTGTAAAGCCGTTGCTGGTGGTCCATGCTCGAAGTGCTGGTGAAACTGCCGCTGCCATCCTTGTCGCCGAGAATCCGTACCACGTTGGGTCGGTTGCCGAAGCTCTTGCCGATGGAGTCGTTTTGCAGATGCGGCTTCTGCGCCAGCAGCACGCCGTCGCTGTTGATGATGTTCAGGGTGCTGTCTTTGCCGATGTCGAGGCTGTTGAACAACTGATCGAAGTAGTCGAGTTTCATCGACGCCACCGCCACTCCGGCGAATTCGCCGGTTTCCGAGGAGATCCGCCGACTGAAGCTGATGCGCCACTGATTGGCTTCGTCGCAATCGCAGCGGGTCTTGAACGGGCGACTGATGAACATGCCGGTATCGCGGTTGAAGGCGTGGGCAAGGAAGTAATCGCGATCGGCGAAGTTGCCTGGTTTGGGTTCGATCCGCGATGAGTCGGCAACCACATCGCCGTGCTTGTCCAGCAGGAGGATGTCGCCCTTGAAACGCGCGGTGGTCGAACGGTCGAACAGCGCCAGATGGCGAATCTGCGGGGTGACGTCGCGCAAGTCATCGCGCTGGGCGGCGGCGATCAGGCCTTGCAGGGTCAGGTCGTACAACTCGACCGTGCGCAGGACGTCGGCGTCGATCAACTGGGCGATGGTGGTGGCACTGCGGGTGGCCGCTTCCTGAGCGTTGGCGTGCTCACGAATCAGCAAAAAAGTGACGATGCACAGAATCGCGATCACGGTCAGCGAACTGCCGCAGATCAGCAGCAATTCGGGGCGTCCGGGCTTGCCCGCCAGAGGTGGGGTACGGCTCGCGATCATGATGGGGTTATCAGTTGGGGGATCTTATAAGCTTAGTTGCACAAACACTGCGGGGGATAACACTAAAACAGATCTACTGTGGGGAGGGGATTTATCCCCGATGGGCTGCGAAGCGGCCCCAAAAAAAGGGTCTGCTGCGCAGCCCATCGGGGATAAATCCCCTCGCCACAAAATCTATGTCAGTCAAAATAAGTGTCAGTTGTAACTGACCTAGAGGTGATCTTAGAAGACGTTTATCGGGTAGTCGACAATCACACGGTATTCATCGGTGTCGGTATCGATCGCGCCGTAGCCGTTGCCGCCACGGTTGGTTGCCCATTGCAGGCGCACCGCGAGATCTTTCGCCTGGCCGCTCTGTACCACGTATTTCAGATCGAGGTCGCGTTCCCAGTGCTTGGCGTTGCGACCGTCAGCGCTGTACCACGAGGCATAGCCCTTGCTGTCCGGATCGACCTTGGTCAGGTCCACGTTGCCACGCGAATAGGAAACCGCCGACGTCAGACCCGGCAGACCGAGACCGGCGAAGTCGTAGCCGTACTTGAGCTTCCACGAGCGCTCGTTGGGGCCGTTGAAGTCCGAGTACTGCTGCGAGTTGTCGAGGTAAACGCTATCACCCTGGCTGATGTAGTCGAACGGTGTGTTGCCGTTCACGCGCTGGTACGCAGCGGTGACGCTGTGGTTGCCGATGCCGACGGTGAAATGCAGGCTGTAGGTGTTGTTGTCGATGTCGCCCAGCAGCGTGTCGCCAGTGTCCTGCGTGTGATAGAGGTGCAGGCCCGGGTTGAGGCTGACCAGATCGTTCAACTGCCACGTGTAATCCAAGTCGTAGTAGTACTGGTTCCAGATGTCCTTCAGTTCAGCGGCATACAGATTGCTGGTCAGGCCCTCGACGCCGCTCCAGGACACGCCGGCCCAGTTCAGGTGGCGGCTTTCGTCGCCCTCGGCGAGTTTGCCGTACGAGGTGCCGATGCGCTGGCGACCGCTCTGGTTGTACGGCTTGGTGAAACTGGCCTGGCCACCTTCGAACATCCAGCCGTCGAAGCTGTGGTTGGTCAGGCTGACGCCACGAAAGGTCTGCGGCAACATGCGCGATTCACCGCCGGCAATCACCGGGTTGGTGAGGAACAGGTCACCGGCCTTCAACTCGGTATCGAACGCGCGCATTTTCAACGTGCCACCTGCGGTCGAGAACGAACCCGGCGCTTTGCCGTTGCCATCGCTGATCGGCAGGATGCTCGAGCCATCGGTACCGCCACCGCCGTCGAGCTTCAGCCCGAGCATGGCGTGGGCATCAATGCCGAAGCCGACCGTGCCTTCGGTATAACCCGACTGGAAGATCCCGAGAAAACCCTGACCCCACTCGATATTATCGTCCGTCTGCTGCAGGCGGTTGCGATTCATGTAGTAGTTGCGAGCGTTGAGGTTGAGGCTCGAGCCGTCGACGAAACCTTCCCTGGCGGCTTCGTCGGCATGGGCGGCGGGGGCAATCGTTGCGGCAATTGCAATGAACAGCGGGGTGAAGCTGACTGGGTAACGCACTTGCGATGGAGCTCCTTGGGTCAACTGACACTTCAATGTCTTGAGGTGCGGGATGTTTCTTGTTGTTACAGACGAACCAAACGGCTTTCAGACCACAACGAAAAAAGGCCGCTGAAAAGGCAGCGGCCTGGAAGGACGACGGTTGAACGGGAAGAGCCAAACAACCGCGTCGAGGGAAATGTTTCGCGGTGCGCGACTCAGCTGTCTTTCTCGGCCGCTTGAGCCTGGGAAGTGGCGGCCTGTGGGGCTTGCGAGGCGTCTTGCGACTTGGCCATCACTTCTGCCCGGGACTGTTCGAACGCGTGAGCGCGAGCAGCATTCTGCGCGACGAACGCCTGCGATTCTTCAGCCATCGCCATTGGCGACAGGATCAATGAGGACAAAACGAAAGCGCTGGCAATACCCATACTGTTGGACATCTTGAAAACCTTCTTGCTTGGCAAGTGCTGTTTGGTGCGGGCAAAGATAAGGTTGCCGAGCGTTGGGAAACAGCGTGATTTTCATAAATGACTGTTACGGCAAAAGCAAAGATCAATCTCGGGTGAACGCCATTCCTTGTGGCGAGGGGATTCATCCCCGATGGGCTGCGAAGCAGCCCTCAATCCTTTGTACTGGTTGTGTCAGGAAGATCGCGATTGCTGATTTTGGGGTCGCTTCGCAACCCATCGGGGATGAATCCCCTCGCCACAGGGGACTTTAATCAGCGATTAAACGGGGAGGTGGATGCCGAAGGTATTCATCCCGCGATCACTGCGCACAAACACATCCCCACCGTGCATCAGCGCAATCGCCTTGACGATCGCCAGCCCCAATCCATGGTTGTTGCCGCTGTTGCTGCGCGAGGCATCGACCCGGTAGAAGCGCTCGAACAGTCGCGGCAAATGCTCGCTGGCAATCGGCGATCCCGGGTTGGCCACACCGATGCTGACCTGATGTTCCTCAACCTCGATGCGCACCTCAATCACCTTGCCCGGCTCGGTGTGCTGCACGGCGTTGCTCAGCAGATTGATCAATGCCCGGCGCAGATGTGCGATCTCGATTCGCACCTGCGCATCGCCACTGACGTGTACCTGCACCCGCGCGTCTTCAAGGATGAAATCCAGATACTCGAGCGTAGTCGCGACTTCATTGGCCAGCGACGTAGACGTCAGTTTGGTCGCCTTGCTGCCCTGGTCGGCGCTGGCGAGGAACAACATGTCATTGATGATCGAACGCAGGCGCTCCAGCTCCTCAAGATTCGACTGCAGCACTTCGAAGTAATGTTCGGCGGAGCGTCCGCGCGTCAATGCGACCTGGGTCTGGCCAATCAGGTTGGTCAGCGGCGAGCGCAGTTCATGGGCGACGTCGGCGTTGAACGATTCCAGCCGCGAGTAGGCCTGTTCGACCCGCTCCAGCGTGGAGTTGAACGAATCGACAAACTGCTCAAGCTCCGGCGGCAATGGCGACATCCGCAAGCGTCCAGCCCGCAGGGGAGGCGCGAGGCGCTGGGCTTCATCCGACAGTTTGATCAACGGCTTGAGGCCGATTCGCGCGACCCAGTACCCCAGCGCCGAGGCCATCAGCACACCGACAATCGCGAGGCTGACGAGAGCGATCAACAGCTTGTGTTGGGTCTCGTGGAACGTTTCGGTGTCGATGCCGATCATGAACCGCAGCGGCGGGCGCTGATCCTTGGCCGGCAACTCGGTCAGCAGCACTTTCAGCGGATAAGGATGTTCAGGCAACTGCAGATCATGCATGCCGGTCGGGCCCTGGGCGAAGGCGCGGATTTGCGCGTCCGGCTCACCATACTCGTAACCGGGATCAGCGCTGACCACCCAGAAACGAATGCGCTTGTCTTCCTCGCCGAGCAGCTTGAGCTTGGCGTTGATCTTCACCCAATGCTCGGGTGTGCCGTAACGATTGAGCGCCGATTCGAGCACGCTGTAACGCGCATCCAGCTCGGCTTCCGGGAGCAGGCCAAGGCCCTTGTCGACCTGTTGATACAGCGCGCCGCCGATCAACAGAAACACCAGCAGCGCCACCAGGGTGAACATCCCGCTTAAACGCAGGGCAATCGAATTACTGGACACCACGGCTCTCCAGCACATAACCCATGCCGCGAATCGTGTGCAGCAGTTTCTCGTCGAACGGCCCGTCGAGCTTGGCCCGCAGACGTTTGATCGCGACTTCGACGACGTTCGCATCGCTGTCGAAATTGATGTCCCAGACCATCTCGGCAATCGCGGTTTTCGAGAGGATTTCGCCTTGCCGGCGCGCCAGCACGCTGAGCAGCGAGAACTCTTTTGCGGTCAGGTCCAGCCGGGTGCCGGCACGGGTCGCCTTGCGGCTGATCAGATCGATCCACAGGTCGGCGATGCTCACTTGTACCGGTTCATGCCCGCCGCTGCGTCGGGTCAGCGCTTGCAGGCGCGCCACCAGTTCGAGGAAGGAAAACGGCTTGCCGAGGTAATCATCGGCGCCGTCGCGCAGGCCCTTGATGCGGTCTTCGACGCGCTCGCGGGCGGTTAGCATGATTACCGGAGTCTGCTTGCGCGCACGCAATGCGCGCAGCACGCCGAAGCCATCCAGGCCCGGTAGCATTACGTCGAGGACGATCACCGCATAGTCGCTCTCCAGCGCCAGGTGCAGGCCTTCGACGCCGTCGCGGGCCAGGTCCACGGTGTAACCCTGTTCCGTCAGACCGCGGTGCAGATAGTCCGCGGTTTTTTCCTCGTCTTCGATAATCAGAACGCGCATGACCGCCTCAGTCTGTAGTCGCCAATGCCGTCGTGGGCATTGGTTTGGGCCTGTGGAACAGCCGCTCAAGCCACAAGTATATGACCGGCGTGGTAAACAGCGTCAGCATCTGGCTGACCAGCAAGCCGCCCACCACCGCGATCCCCAGCGGCTGGCGCAGTTCGGCGCCGGTGCCATAACCGAGCATCAGCGGCAGGGCACCCAGCAGGGCGGCGAGAGTGGTCATGATGATCGGCCGGAATCGCGTCAGGCACGCCTCGTAAATCGCATCCTGCGGCGGCAAGCCGCGATTGCGCTGCGCCTCAAGGGCAAAGTCGATCATCAGAATGCCGTTCTTTTTGACGATACCGATCAGCAACACCAAGCCGATCAACGCCATGATCGAGAAGTCCTGGCCGCAGATCCACAGCATGATCACCGCACCGAGACCGGCTGCCGGCAAGGTCGAGATGATCGTCAGCGGATGCACAAAGCTCTCATAAAGCACGCCGAGAATGATGTACACCGCCACCAGCGCCGCGAGAATCAGCCACGGCTGACTGGCCAGCGAACTCTGGAACGCCTGCGCCGCGCCCTGGAAATTGCCGCTGATCGCGGTCGGCATGCCGATTTCGGCCTTGGCCTGATTGAGCAGAATCACCGCATCACCCAACGCCACGCCGGGCGCCAGGTTGAACGACAGGTTGGCGGCGGGGAACATGCCGTCATGAGCAATCGACAGCGGGCCGATGGTCGGCGCATCGAATTTGGCCAGCGCCGACAGCGGCACCATCTCGCCGCTCAACGGCGAGCGCAGGTAGAAATAATTGAGGCTTTCGGCCTTGCCGCGTTGCTTGGTGTCCAGTTCCAGAATCACGTTGTACTGATTGACCTGGGTCTGAAATTCGTTGATCTGGCGCTGCCCGAAGGCATCGTACAGCGCTTCGTCGACGTCACTGGCGGTCAGGCCGAAACGCGCGGCGGCACTGCGGTCGATGCTGATGTGGGTAATGCTGCCGCCCAGTTGCAGGTCGTTGGAAATGTCGCGGAACGCCGGGTTGCTGCGCAGCTTTTCGGTCAGACGCTGGGTCCAGGTGGCGAGGGTCGCGCCATCGTTGCTCTTGAGCACGTATTGGTACTGCGCGCGGCTCGGCCCGGAGCTGAGGTTGATGTCCTGACCGGCGCGCAGGTACAGGACGATGCCCGGGACTTTCATCAGTTGCGGACGAATCCGGTCGATGAACTGGCTGGCCGAGACGTCGCGGTCGCCGCGTTTTTTCAGAGCAATCCAGAAGCGGCCATTGGCGATGGTCTGGTTGCTGCCGGACACACCCACCGAGTGGGAAAACGCCTGCACGGCCGGGTCGGCGGCGACGATTTCGGCCATCGCCAGGTGTTTTTTCACCATGTCGCCGTAGGAGATATCCGCAGCGGCTTCGGTGGTGCCGAGGACGAAACCGGTGTCCTGCACCGGGAAGAAACCCTTGGGGATAAAAATGTAACCGGCAATCGCCAGCGCCAGCGACAGGCCGAACACGCCGATCATCAATTTCTGATGGGCGAGGGCACGGCGCAGACCCTTTTCGTACCAGGCCAGCAAGCGTTCGCTGAAGCCCGGTTTGTCGTGGGCGTGGTGCACCGGTTTGCGCATGAATAGCGCGGCCAGCGTCGGTGCGAGGGTCAACGACACCACCACCGAAATCAAAATGGTCGAGGTTGCGGTCAGGGCGAATTCCTTGAACAACCGCCCGACCACACCGCCCATGAACAGCAGCGGAATGAACGCCGCCACCAGCGAGAAACTGATCGAGACCACGGTGAAGCCGATTTCGCCGGCACCTTTGACCGCCGCCTCGCGCATGCTGTCGCCGGCCTCCAGATGCCGGTGGATGTTCTCCACCACGACAATCGCATCGTCCACGACAAACCCCACGGCCACGACAATCGCCACCAGCGTCAGGTTGTTCAGGCTGAAGCCCAAGAGGTACATCAGGGCGAAACTGGCGGTCAGCGACACGCCGAGTACCGCAGAGACGATCATGGTCGCTGACAACTGGCGCAGAAACAGCGCCATCACCGCCACCACCAACAGGATCGCGATCAACAGGGTGATCTCGACTTCATGCAGCGAGGCGCGAATGGTCTGGGTGCGGTCGATCAGGGTTTTCACCTGCACCGAGGCCGGGAGCATGGCTTCGAGGCCGGGCAGGGCGGCTTGAATGCGGTCGACGGTTTCGACAATGTTCGCCCCCGGTTGCCGCGAGATCACCAGGTTCACCCCGGGTTGATCACCGGCCCAGGCCTGCACGTAGGCATCTTCCGAACCGTTGACGACTTTGGCGACATCGCGCAGGTGAACCGGGGCGCCGTCTTTGTAGGAAACGATGAGCTGGCTGTAGTCCTCGGGGTGGAACAACTGGTCGTTGGTCGACAGCGTCGAGATGCTCGATTCGCCGTACAGCGCACCTTTGGCGAGGTTGAGGCTGGTCTGCTGGATCGCCAGACGAATGTCGGCGAGGGTCAGGCCGATCGCCGCCAGTTTGTCCGCCGAGGCCTGCACACGGATCGCCGGACGTTGCTGACCGGTGATGTTGATCTGGCCTACACCGTCGATCTGACTGATCTGACGCGCCAGCAGGGTTTCCACCAGGTCGCTGAGTTCAGTGCCGGGCATTTGCGTCGAGCTGACGCTGAGGATCAGTACCGGGCTGTCGGCCGGGTTGACCTTCTTCCACGTCGGCAGCGTCGGCATGTCCTTGGGCAGTTTGCCGGCGGCGGTGTTGATCGCCGCCTGGACTTCCTGGGCGGCGGTGTCGATGCTCTTGTCGAGGGTGAATTGCAGGGTCAGCAGACTGGAGCCGAGCGCACTGCTGGAGGTCATCTGGGTCATGCCGGGGATGGCGCTGAATTGCACCTCCAGCGGCGTGGCCACGGACGAGGCCATGGTGTCGGGGCTGGCGCCGGGCAACTGCGCCGAAACCTGAATCGTTGGAAATTCCGCTTCCGGCAGTGGGGCAATCGGCAGGCGCGGGAAGGCAATCACCCCGACCAGCACCAGCGCGATGGTCAGCAGAATGGTCGCGACCGGGTGATCGATGCACCAGGTGGAGACGCCTGTGTGCTGCTTCATGGCTTGGGCTCCGCTTGCACCACCTGCGGCGGCTCGCTCATGACCTGCACGGTAGAGCCGGGTTTGAGCCGTGACTGGCCGTCGCTGACCAATTGATCACCAGCCTTCACGCCTTTGATGATGTCCTGGCCGCTGCCTTGATAAACCATCTGCACCTGCACGGCTTCGACCTTGTCGCCGTTCACGCGATAGACGAAGTGTTGATCGAGACCGCGCTGGACGACGGTGGGCGGTACCACCAGCGCGCCCTTGTCCAGCGCCGTCTGAATTTTTACCGTCACCAGCAGGCCCGGCCAAAGCTTCTGGCTGGCGTTGTCGAACTCGGCCTTGGCGCGGATGGTGCCGGTGTTGGCGTTGATCTGGTTATCGATCAGGGTCAGGTGACCTTCGCCGAGCAGGTTGCCGGTTTCGCCGTCGGTGTCGGCGCCGATATAGGCCTTGACCTGCGCGTGCTGCGGGTCGTTGATCAGGCCCTGCAGGGTCGGCAGCATTTGCTGCGGCAGCGAGAACTCCACGGCAATCGGGTCGATCTGGGTCACGGTGAACAGGCCGGCGGTGTCGGTCATGCGCAGGAAGTTGCCTTCGTCGACTGTACGAATACCGACGCGGCCGGTGACTGGTGAGCGGATCTGCGTGTAGGAAAGTTGTATCTGCGCCGCGTCAATCGAGGCCTGGTTGCCTTGGGCGGTGGCCTTGAGTTGGTTGACCAGGGCCTGTTGCTGGTCGTAGGTCTGCCTGGAGACGCCGTCGTCGACGCTGAGCAGTTTGTAGCGCTTGAGGTTGACCAGGGCGACTTGCAGTTGTGCCTGGCTTTCGCCCAGTTGCGCGCGGGCCTGGTCGAGGCTGGCGCGGATCGAGCGGTCGTCGATGGTGGCCAGCAGGTCGCCGGCTTTGACCAGTTGGCCTTCCTTGACGAGGATTTTGGTGAGGATGCCGTCTATTTGTGGGCGTACTACGACGCTGTGTAATGAGAGTACGGAGCCGATGCCGGTGGTGTAGCGGGGGACGTCTTTTTCGCTGACCGTCACGACGCGGACCGGGATGGCGGTCGGGGTGGCCAGTTTGGTTGGGGCGGGTTTCAGTGCCCACCATGTGCCTGCGGCGGCCAGAGCGATCACTACGGCTAGCAGGGCTTGGTTTTTCTGGATTCGCATGGAGTGGGGCGCCAAGGGGCTGGAGTTTGGGCAGGTTGGGTCTTTATAAACTTGTTTGGGGGTCAGGAGGGTGACGGCTGGCTGTCAGCGCTGTCAGTTTCGCCGGGGTGTATATCCGTTTCTGTGGGTGTGGCTGATTAGGGTTTCGCCCTTACGGCGACTCACTTTTTTTACAAACGCCTAAAAAAAGTAAGCAAAAAAACGCTTGCTCCTGCGTTCGGCCCGCTCGCTGGGGCTCGGGGTCCCTTCGCTCCGGGATTGATCCGGGCGCAGCGCCTACGGTTTGCTTCGCTGCACCTCCTCTCGCTGTGTTTGGCTGCGCCAAACGGTCGCTGCGCTCCCACGCCCGGATCAATCCCTCCGCTCAGCCTTCCGATGTCGCCCGTGGATCAAGATCAAGAGCTGCAGCCGAGCTTGCGCTCATCCTGTTGAGTGGGGCGGCATGCGCCGCGTGCGGGTTGTGCTTGTTTTCCCTGTAGGAGCTGCCGCAGGCTGCGATCTTTTGATCTTGCTTTTACTTTTGCTCTTTTGTGGGAGCTGGCTTGCCAGCGATGGCGGCTTGCCAGCTGACCAATCTCTGGCGGGTGTACTCGGTCCACCTGTGGGAGCGAGCCTGCTCGCGAAGACGGCCTGACAGCCGCTGCAAATCTTCAGGTGCCGAGTCCGGGCGCGCAGGTATACTGCGCGCCTTCGCGGCTCACTGTTCGGGCCGGACTTTTTGCTTTGCGGAGCTTTTATGACTTCCCCGATCCAACCGCCAGTTGACGACGCTGTGAGCGATGTCCCGGCCGAGCTGACTGACGCCAGCGAGACCAAACCCGAGATCCCGGCGTTCAAGTTCCCTTTCAAACCGGGTGAACTGGCGGCCGCCAAGGGTTCGAATCAGCCGTGGTACAAGAACGGCGCCAAGAATGGTCACACCAAGACCCCGGGCATGGCCCCGCCGGGTACCCGCCGTTCGATGGGCAAGCGCTGAGTTTCATCCCGCCTTCAGCCATCGACTGCGATTTTCCGTCGCAGTGATGGCTAAGTGCTCATCCCCTGAGCCAGATCAATATTTGACCAATTGGTGCGCTTAGAGTCAGCAGCCCTGCCGACTCTTCCCATAAAACGAGCGCGCTTTCCATGAAGATCAATCTCCCGGTAACCGGCCGTAGCGTCGATGTGGCGCTGGATGCGAACATTCTTTCGACCACCGATCTGACCAGCGCGATCACTTACGCCAACGACGATTTCATTCAGATCAGCGGTTATAGCCGCGACGAATTGCTCGGCACGCCACACAACTTGTTGCGTCACCCGGACATGCCGGCGCAGGCGTTTGCCCATATGTGGCAGACGCTCAAGAGCGGTCGTTCGTGGATGGGACTGGTGAAGAATCGTTGCAAAAATGGCGACCATTATTGGGTCAGCGCCTATGTCACGCCGGTCACGCAGAACGGCGTGGCGGTGGAGTATCAGTCGGTGCGCACCCGGCCTGATCCGCGGTGGGTGGCCGCGGCGGAGCGGGTTTATGCGCAGTTGCGTGGCGACGTGAAGGGACGGCGGCCGCTGCTCAGGTTAGGTTTGCGCGGCCGGATCACGGCGTTGGCCAGTGCGTTGCTGGGTCTGGTGTTGGGGATCGAGGCCTGGTTGCGTCCGGAGTCGGCGTGGATCGATGGCACGGCATTAGTCGTCGGCAGCAGTGTTTGTGCATTAGGCGTGCGCTGGATTCTGCGTCCGCTGGAACGGCTGAGCGAGCGGGCGCGGCAGGTTGCGGACAATCCGTTGAGCCAGGGCATTTACACCGGGCGCGGCGATGAGTTCGGCCAGATCGAGTTTGCCCTGCAGATGCTCGAAGCCCAGGTCGGCGCGGTGGTCGGGCGTATGGGTGACGCATCGCAACAGTTGGCCGGGCATGCGGCGCAACTGGTTGATCATCTGCAAATAAGCCACAGCAGTTCGCTGGTGCAGCAGGCGGAAACCGATCAGGTGGCGGCAGCGATTCACCAAATGGCCGCGAGTGTCGCGCAGGTCGCCAGCCATGCGCAGCAGGCGTCGGTGGCGGCGGACCTGGCCGATACGGAAACCCGTGAAGGGCATTGGCTGGTCGGTGAAAGTCGCAGTGCGGTGTTGCGTCTGGCCGAGGAATTGCGGCGGGCGACCGAGGTGATCCATCAGCTCGAAGGCCACAGCAGCGAGATTTCCGGGGTGCTGGAGGTGATCCGCAGCATCGCCGAGCAGACCAATCTGCTGGCGCTTAACGCGGCGATCGAAGCGGCGCGCGCTGGTGATGCCGGGCGCGGTTTTGCAGTGGTGGCTGATGAGGTGCGCGGGTTGGCGCGGCGCACGCAGCAATCGACCAACGAGATTCAACGAATGATCAGCACCCTGCAAAACGGCGCGCGCGATGCGGTGCTGGTGATGCAGCAAAGCAGTGAGCATGTGGATAACAGCGTCGAACAGGCACAGCGTGCGGCGCGGGCGCTGGACGGGATCAGCGAGCGGGTCGAGCAGATCACCGAAATGAGCCTGCAGATTGCCGCAGCGGTGGAGCAGCAGAGCGCGGTGAGCGAAGACATCCATCGCAATATCGTCAGCATTCGCACGGCGTCCGAATTGACGGTGGATGAGGGGCGGCTGAGTCAGCGCAACTCTGAGGATGTGGCGGGGTTAGCGGGGGATTTGCGCTTGCTGGCGCGTGAGTTCTGGGGGCGGCGGCAAGGACAGGATTGATGCTGCTCCCACTGGCCTCATCGCTGGCAAGCCAGCTCCCACAGGTTTCTCGAGTGTTCACATGACTTGTGCACGACATGGAACCTTGTGGGAGCTGGCTTGCCAGCGATGAGGCCAGTCCAATCGGCAGGAATTTCGGATCAAGCCGCCCGCAGAGAGATAAACGCATACGTCTGCGCCGGCTCCGTCACCACCAGCGCCCCAGCCGCCAGCAATTGCCCGGCCACGTCGTCTCCGGACAAATGAAACAGCCATTCACTGGATGCTGTGTTCAGTGGCTGGGAAGACACCTGATCGATCACAGACGCAAAAGCGTCCATCTGCGGTAAATACGCGGTGAACCCATCGCCCTTGAGCGCTGTGGTGCGAATTCCCAGAGCGGCACAGATCGCGTCCTTGATCCGGATGTCGTCGCGATCAGCCTGGCGTGAGCGCTGGATCAATTCCAACAGCTCCTGGTCAACCAACTCCCCGCCGGCAATCAGCAGCGGCCCCTGCTGCCACGACTCTGGCGGGCAATCCTTGGCGGCCGGATTGAGCGGGATGTGCGGATTGATCTCAGCGGGATAAATCCTGCACACCAACGGTCGGCGCTCGTAGATGCGGCACCGGTTGTCTTCGTCAAGATTCCGGCAGCGACCGACGTTGTAGGCGGCGAAAGTGATTGCCACGTGGGCCTCGGTAGTACCGCTGCGCACGGCTGCTGAACGTCGTTCAGCGTGTTCACGCTGCTGCGCCGGCAGGCCCAGGCCGTTGCCGAGAAAAGCCTCCACCAGCACGATCACCTGACCACCGTCCGCCGCCCACATGCGGGCTTCGGCGAGGGTCAGGGGCACATGGTGGTCGGTGCAGCATTTGCCGCAGCCAACGCAGGAAAACGTCGTATTCATTGCACGATCAATCTTCAATCAGGGTGTGAAACAGCGACGTAAAGTCGCCAGGCTGAGGCTGATCGAAGCAAGTTGTGCGCCAGTCCTCAAGGCTTGGCGGTCGGATGAATCGAGTCCCATTCGGTGACGAACGCGGTTTTCGACTTTTTGTTGTACAGGCACAGTTCGGTGCCTTGCTGGCCTTTCATGTGTTTTTGCGGGTATTGGCCTTGCAGCAGCACGGCGGTATAGCCGACGCGGTCATCGAACTGCGCGGGGCTGCCGACCGGTTTCGCAGCTTTCAGGCCGCTGGCCTTGGTGCAACTGGCGAGCACGGTTTTGTCGTAAGCGGCCCAGGCGTCGGGGCTGGAGGCGTGGGCCTGGGAGGCGAGGGCGGTGAGGCAGAGCAGGCTCAGAGTGAGGGTTTTCATGGGGGTGGCGTCCTTGGTCTTGAGAGTCCAAAGGTTGGAGTATTCCTAAAGACTTTTGTTGCCTGATGAGCCGCTAAAAGATCGCAGCCTGCGGCAGCTCCTACAGAGAAATGCGATCTTTTGACTTTTATTCGGCTGGCACCAATTCCCGGCGAACCACCATCATCCCGGCACTCTCATACAACCGCTGCGCCCGCAGGTTGTCTTCCAGCACCTTCAGATCGACAAATCCTTCGCGCCTTTGCTGAAACACCTTGAATGCATTCAGCAGCAACGCCCGACCCAGTCCACGACCCTGAGCGCGTGGATGCACCACCAGATTCTTGATGTAGGAACTGGTCCAGCACTGCGCCACCCCGATCACACCTTCGGCGTCTGTGGCAATCCAGCACAGCTCGGGATCGTATTCGGCATCGCTTTCAAAGCGCTGTTGCCACTCCTCCAGCGCTGGCACGCGACCGCCGCCCTCGCGGTATCCGCGTTGCATCAATTGATGCACGGCCGCCGCCAGTTCCGGGCGGTAAGTGCTCAGTTCAATGCCTTCCGGCCAGTGCGGCGGCGGCACGTCTTGACGAAGGTCGCGCCGCATCAGAAAGCAGTACGTCTGGCTCAAGAATCAATGACCGTTGGCAGCGACGTGTTTGGCGGCTTCGATCAGGCGCTGGGTCAGTTCCGGCGACGAGAACTTGGTCAGCACCGCGTTGGCCCCGGCCAGGCGGGCCTTTTCGCTGTTCATCGCGCTGTCGAGCGAGGTGTGCAGCAGCACGTAGAGGTGGGCGAAGTCCGGCGTCTCGCGCAGGGTGCGAGTGAAGGCATAGCCGTCCATTTCGGACATTTCGATGTCGGAGACGATCAGGTTGATCTGCTGTGCGGTGCCTTGCAGATCCAGCAGGCAGTCGATGGCTTCCTTGGCACTGCGCGCAGTATGGCATTGCAGGCCGAGGTTGCGCAGGGTGTGCACCGATTGCTGCAGCGCCACTTGGCTGTCATCGACCACCAGAATCCGAGCGTTGCCCAACACTTCGGCGTCTTCCATGCTCAGGTCGGTCGGGGCCATTTCGATCTGCGCCGGGGCGATGCTGTGGATGACTTTCTCGATGTCCAGCACCTGCACCAGCGTGCCGTCCACCGAGGTCACGCCGGTGATGTAGGCGCGCGAGCCGCCGGAGCCGAACGGTGGTGGCTTGATGTCGGTGGTCAGGCAATGGACGATTTTGCTCACCGCCTGCACGTGCAGTCCCTGCTTGGAGCGGCTGACGTCAGTAACGATCAGGCAGCCGCCGTTCGGGTCTTCCAGCGGTCGCTCGCCGATGGCGCGGCTGAGGTCGATCACCGACAGCGACGAGCCGCGCAGGGTGGCGATGCCTTTGATGTGCGGATGCGACTCGGGCATTTTGGTCAGCGGCGGGCAGGGGATGATTTCACTGACTTTCAGCAGGTTGATCGCCATCAGCTTGCCGCTGCGCAAGGTAAACAGCAGAAGCGAAAGTGAATCTGCGCGGGCTTTGGTGGAAGACATATGAACCTTCTGTGGAAAAAGGTGATGGGCGAGGGTGCAAATCGCCAGAAACTATTGATGCCGGGTTATCGGCGTTAACGGGGTGGGCTTTAGGTCGGTTATCGGGTAGGGCAAGAATCATCTGTGGCGAGGGGATTTATCCCCGATGGACTGCCCAGCAGTCCCATTTCTTGGTGCCGCTGCGCAGCACATCGGGGATAAATCCCCTCGCCACAAGGAATCCACTCAAACTGGATGAAGTGATTACTTCATGCCTAATCGCTTGGCCATCCGCCCCAGATTCGCCCGGTCCAGCCCCAACTCCCGCGCCGCACTGGCCCAGTTATCCTGGTTACGCTCAAGCGCAGCGCTGATCAACTGCCGCTGATATTGCTCGGTGGCGCTGCGCAAATCACCGCTGATCAACGGTATCGCCGGTACTGCAGAGGCAGGCGCTGGCGAGTTACCCACAACCTCACGCGGCAAATCCAGATCCGCCGCGCTCAGGCTGAGAATCTTCGGCCTGACCTTGCAGTTGCCCAGCGCCTTCAGCGCACTGCGCCCGATCAAGTGTTCCAGCTCGCGCACGTTGCCCGGCCAAGTGTAGGCGAGCAGCGCGTCCTGGGCGTCACTGCTCAGGCGCAGGCTGTTGAGGCCCATGCGCGAGCGGTTCTGTTCCAGAAAGAAGCCGCTGAGCAGCAACACATCGCGGCCGCGATCGCGCAGCGCCGGGACTCGCAGCGGGTACACGCTCAAGCGGTGATAGAAGTCGGCGCGGTAACGGCCGCTGCGCACTTCTTCGGCCAGATCGCGGTTGGTTGCGGCGATCAGGCGCACATCGACCTGATGTTCCTTGTCCGAGCCGAGCCGCTGCAACTGGCCGCTTTGCAGCACGCGCAACAACTTGGCCTGCACGGTCAGCGACAGTTCGCCGACCTCATCGAGAAACAGCGTGCCGCCATTGGCCAGTTCGAACTTGCCGCGACGGTCACTGGTGGCACCGGTGAAGGCGCCGCGCACATGGCCGAACAGTTCGCTTTCGACCAGCGTATCGGGCAGGGCCGCGCAGTTGAGGCTGATGAGCGGTTTGTCGGCGCGCGGTGACGCGGCGTGGATCGCCTGCGCCACCAGCTCCTTGCCGACGCCGGTTTCGCCGGTAATCAGTACGGTCAGGTCGCTGCCACCGACCAGATTGATTTCCTCCATCAGCCGTTTGTGCGCCTTGCTCTGGCCGATCATTTCGCGCTGCTGCTGGCCGCTGGCCTGGCGATAGACCTCGGCGCGCTGATGCTCGTCTTCGGCGCGCAGCGCCAGGCGTTCGATACGTTCAGCGGCGTTGACCGTGGCCGAGGCGAGGCTGGCGAACGCTTGCAGGGCGTCGAGTTCGATCGGCTCGAAACGCTCCGGATCGAGCGCATCAAGGGTGATCAGGCCCCAGAGTTTTTCATCGACGAACAGCGGGCAGCCGAGGCAGTCATGCACTTCGAGGTGATCGCCCAGACCATCGACCAAGCCGTCGTAGGGATCGGGCAGGTCGCTGTCGGCGGCGAACCGCGTCGGCCCGGCGCCGCCCAGCAGGATCTCGAAACGAGGATGTTCACTGACCTTGAAGCGCCGGCCGAGGGTGTCGGTGCTCAAGCCATCCACCGCCAGGGGCACCAGCCATTCGCCGTCCAGGCGCAGCAACGCGGCGGCGTCGCACGGCAGCAGGGCGCGCAGGGCTTCGAGCAGGCGTCGATAGCGTTCGCCTTCGGGCAGTTCGCGGGACAGGTCGGAGACCAGCGGCAGTAAAGCGGTGAGCAGGGATTTGGCGGTCATGGTATGTAGTCAAAGAGACTCGATGTGGTCGATATGACTATAAAGTGCTTCGTGTCTAAATGACTACGTAAAAATTAAGCTGTTGATTTATAAGGATAAAATATCTGGCATGAAAGCTGATAAGCCTAAGGCAATTCTCAAAAAAGCTCTGGAGTCACTCTTATGCTTAGCGTTCAGGATCGTGCCATTGTCAAATCCACTGTGCCTCTGCTGGAAAGCGGCGGTGAAGCGCTGATCACGCACTTCTACCGCATGATGCTCTCCGAATACCCTGAAGTCCGCCCGTTGTTCAATCAGGCGCATCAGGCCAGCGGCGACCAGCCACGTGCCTTGGCCAATGGCGTGTTGATGTACGCCCGACACATCGACCAGCTCGACCAGTTGGGCGATCTGGTGGCGAAGATCATCAACAAGCACGTCGCCCTGCAAATCCTCCCTGAGCACTACCCGATTGTCGGCACCTGCCTGCTGCGCGCCATTTCCGAAGTGCTTGGCGACGAAATCGCTACGCCGGAAGTGATGAGCGCGTGGGGCGCGGCGTACGGGCAACTGGCCGAGATCCTGATTGGCGCTGAAGCGGCGATCTACGACCAGAAAGAACAGGCAGTCGGCGGCTGGCGCGGGGCGCGGGAGTTCATCGTGGTGGACAAGGTCGAGGAAAGCGCGGAAATCATCTCGTTCTACTTCGAACCGGCGGATAAGGGGCCGATCCTTGCCGCCGAGCCGGGTCAGTACATCGGCATGAAGCTGATCCTCGATGGCGAAGAAATCCGCCGTAATTACTCGCTGTCGGCACTGGCCAATAAAGGTCAGTACCGCATCAGCGTCAAACGCGAACCGGGTGGTCGTGCGTCCAACCATTTGCACGATCAACTGCACGTCGGCGCGAGCATTCAACTGTTCCCGCCATCGGGCGAGTTCATCCTGACGGCCAGCGACAAACCGCTGGTGCTGATCAGCGGCGGTGTCGGCATTACCCCGACCCTCGCGATGCTCGAAGCGGCGTTGCAAACCGAGCGCCCGGTGCATTTTATCCACTGCGCGCGCAACGGCAGCGTGCATGCGTTCCGCGACTGGATCGACGGGCTGGCGGCGCGTTATCCGCAGCTCAAGCGCTTCTATTGCTACGCCGAAGATGACGGCGTGAGTCCGGCGGCGGACAAGGTCGGAATGCTCAGCCAAGAGCAATTGGCTGAATGGCTGCCGGCGCAACGTGACGTCGATGCTTACTTCTTGGGGCCGAAGGGCTTCATGGGCGCGATCAAGCGGCATCTGAAAGCACTGGGTGTGCCGGAGCAGCAGAGCCGTTATGAGTTCTTCGGGCCGGCGGCGGCTTTGGAGTAATTGCAAACACCGAGTCGTCTGCATCGCGGGCAAGCCCGCTCCCACAGGATTTGTGGCGTGCACAAAATGTGTGAACGACGCTGAATCTGTGGGAGCGGGCTTGCCCGCGATGGCCGTTACGCGGTTCTGATTCTTAAAAAGTGTTTAAAGGTTAATCGTTTCTTAACCGGTTTATCGTTTATTCCCCGATGCTGATGATAGGCGCTCGTTCGTTTAACTGATCAGGATCGCCCCCATGTCGCACATCATCTTCTCCTCTCGTTCGAGCCTGGCAACGCTTGGCCTGTCGGCTGCTTTGCTGGCCAGTCCGTTTGCTTCGGCCGAATCGGCGTTGATCGCACCACAGACCCTGATCGTCGATCAGAGCCTGCCCAAGGCTCAACGTGATGCAATGGAACTGGCGGCGCGGCGTTACGGCAGTTTCTGGAACAGTGGGGAAGAGGCCCTGGCCACGGCAGCCTTGTCGCCGCAGTTTGTCGACAAGACCCCGCCAGAAGGGCGGGTGCAGGGCCCGAGCGGGCCGTTGCTGGCGTCGAAGTTCTTTCGCACGGCGGTGCCGGACCTGAGCTGCGAGATCGAGCAAATGATCATTGCCGGTGACCGCGTGGTGGTGCATCTGCACTTTCGCGGCCACTTCAGCGGTACGTTCAAGACTCTCAAAGGGCAGGGCCAGCGTGTAGACTTCCGGGCAACCGATATCTATCAGATCGACAACGGTCGCATCGCGGCCAATTGGCATATCGAAGACAACATCAGTCTGATGGCGCAACTGCAAGCGCAGCCGCCAGCCAGCTGAACCATGGACATACAAGGGAAACGCGATGAGCGAGGAAACGATTCGACTGGGACGTGAGCGGCGCTTTCTGGTGCTGCTGGGCATCATCTGTCTGGCACTGATCGGCGGTGCGCTGTACATGCAGGTCGTGCTGGGCGAGGCGCCATGCCCGCTGTGCATCCTGCAGCGTTATGCATTGCTGCTGATTGCGCTGTTCGCGTTTATCGGCGCGGCGATGCGCACCCGCCGCAGCATCACGGTATTTGAGGTACTGGTGGTGATCTGCGCGATCGCCGGTGCCGGTGTCGCCGGGCATCATGTGTACACCCAGTTCTATCCGGCGGTGAGCTGCGGCATCGATGTGCTGCAGCCGATTGTCGACGACCTGCCGCTGGCGAAGATCTTCCCGCTGGGCTTCCAGGTCGACGGTTTCTGCTCGACGCCGTACCCGCCGATCCTCGGCCTGTCGCTGGCGCAATGGGCGCTAGTGGCCTTCGTGCTGGTGGTGATCCTGGTGCCGCTGCTGACCTCGCGTAACCGAAAAGCACTGCGCTGAGTCAACTCTTCGACGGATTGGCCGATACAGAAAACGCCCCGATTTGCGGATCAGCCGCTCGGGGCGTTTTGCATTTCAGAGAGTTTGTGAAATCACCGTGACGAACGGCAATGGAGCGTGCGACAGGTGTGCGACATGTTGTCACACACGCCGTGTCGCAGGGCGTTTCAGCAACCCGGATTGGCGTAATGTTACAAAAAAGGATTGGTCTGTTTCGGCATTTTTCTGGTTTTGCACGCAGGTGCCAGATCAGGCAGTTTTAACAGGCTCTGGCACATGGCCAGAGGCCTTTGAATATCGGGCTTTGCGCCGATTCGCTGCCGGAAAAAAGCCTTCGGAGCTGTCTGAACTGAGGTGTATAGGCCTACATTTTTTGGTGTTTTTGTTGAGAATCGATTTCGATAACATGCGGAACTTTTGCAAAAACGGTGATGGATTGTTGCTCTGAGCGATAAAAATTATTTCGGGATAAGACATGGTGTATAGGGCGCTACCTATCTACAATCGCCCGCACTGAATTCCCGGCACTGTTCAACCTTTATTAAGGAACTGGACAGGAAGTCGGGTGTCGAGCCGGCCGAAAGGCTTTCGAGACACCCAGGTGTCGGTGCCTTCCAACTTTCCGCACCAAATGGAATTGGTCTGTAACAAGGCCTTTGACCACGAATTCGAATAAGAACTGACCGCTGTCCCAAGGTTTTGTCGAGCGTCTGACGCGCGACGGGCGGCCCTTATTCAATCCAAAGAAAATGCCAACCCTTGGCAGGGTGAAGTGTTGGCGATCAAAACCCAACTGCATTGCGCAAGCTGCTTTAGAGGTCGTGAGATGAGTAAAAACAGGTACCCCAGATTACTAGGCCTAGTGCCGCTGCTCGGCACGTTGTTGCTGGGAGGCTGCAACATGACCCTGCTCAATCCAACGGGCCAGGTCGGCCTGGAACAGCGCAACCTGATCATCACCGCCACGCTGCTGATGCTGTTGGTCGTTGTGCCGGTTATCGTCATGACCTTCCTGTTCGCCTGGAAGTACCGCGCGTCCAACAAGGATGCCGTCTACACCCCGAAATGGTCGCACTCGACCAAAATCGAAGTGGCGGTCTGGACCATCCCGGTTCTGATCATCATCGCCCTGGGTTACATCACCTACATTTCGACCCACAAACTGGACCCGTACCGTCCGATTGAATCCGACGTCAAGCCGGTGACCATCGAAGTCGTTGCGCTGGACTGGAAGTGGCTGTTCATCTACCCGGAACAAGGCATTGCCACGGTCAATAAGATCGTGTTCCCGGCGCATACCCCGGTCAACTTCCGGATCACCTCCGACGCCGTGATGAACTCGTTCTTCATCCCGGGCCTGGGCGGCCAGATCTACGCGATGGCGGGCATGACCACCAAACTGCACCTGATCGCTGACCGCAACGCTGAAATGGACGGTATCTCCGCCAACTACAGCGGCGCTGGTTTCACCGGTATGAAATTCAAAGCGATCGCAACTTCTCAGGAAGATTTCGACGCCTGGGTAAGTGAAGTCAAAAAGGCACCTAAACAGCTTGAACAAGCTGAATACGCAGCCCTTGCCAAGCCAAGCCAGAACAATCCAGTCGAGCTCTACTCCTCGGTCACGCCGAACCTGTTCCAGACCATCGTCGACAAGTACGAAGGCATGAAACCGGGCAAGCCGCTGAAGCACGAGAAGAAAGAGAAAGAAGTGGCGGCAACGGACATGGACTCGAATTCGCATTCAGCTGCCGGGGCAGAGGAGTAAACGATGTTTGGTAAATTAAGTTGGGAAGCGATCCCTTTCCACGAGCCGATCGTGATGGTCACCATCTCGATGATCGCGCTCGGTGGTCTGGCGTTGTTCGCTGCAATCACCTACTTCAAGAAGTGGACCTACTTGTGGACCGAGTGGCTGACGTCGGTCGACCACAAGAAAATCGGCGTGATGTACATCATCGTTGCCATGGTCATGCTGCTGCGTGGCTTTGCCGATGCGATCATGATGCGTACCCAGCTGGCCATGGCCACCGAGGGTTCGCCTGGCTACCTGCCACCTGAACACTATGACCAGATCTTCACCGCTCACGGTGTGATCATGATCATCTTCATGGCGATGCCATTCTTCACCGGCCTGATGAACCTTGCAGTGCCGCTGCAGATCGGCGCGCGTGACGTTGCCTTCCCGTTCCTGAACTCCCTGAGCTTCTGGCTGCTGGTGTCCGGCGTTGTGCTGATCAACCTGTCCCTGGGCGTCGGCGAATTCGCCAAGACCGGCTGGGTTGCCTATCCGCCGCTGTCGGGTCTGCAATACAGCCCTGGCGTGGGGATGGACTACTACATCTGGGCGCTACAGCTATCCGGGTTGGGTACGACGCTGACGGGGGTCAACTTCCTCGCCACCGTACTGAAAATGCGTACCCCTGGCATGAAACTGATGGACATGCCGATCTTCACCTGGACCTGCACCTGGGCTAACGTCCTGATCGTGGCTTCGTTCCCGATCCTGACCGCTACCCTGGCACTGCTGACCCTCGACCGTTACATGGATTTCCACATTTTCACCAATGAACTTGGTGGCAATCCAATGATGTACGTCAACCTGTTCTGGGCCTGGGGCCACCCTGAGGTTTACATCCTGATCCTGCCGGCATTCGGCATCTTCTCGGAAGTGATCTCGGCGTTCACCGGCAAGAAACTGTTCGGCCACCACTCGATGATCTACGCTTCGGGCGCGATCTCGGTACTGGGCTTCATGGTTTGGCTGCACCACTTCTTCACCATGGGTTCGGGTGCCAGCGTCAACGCCTTCTTCGGTCTGGCGACGATGCTGATTTCCATCCCGACGGGTGTGAAACTGTTCAACTGGCTGTTCACCATCTACCAGGGCCGTCTGCGCTTCACCAGCCAGGTCATGTGGACCCTGGGCTTCATGGTGACCTTCGCCATCGGCGGCATGACCGGCGTACTGCTGGCCATCCCGGGTGCTGACTTCGTTCTGCACAACAGCCTGTTCGTGATTGCGCACTTCCACAACGTGATCATCGGCGGCGCGGTATTCGGCTACATCGCTGGTTTCGGCTTCTACTTCCCGAAAGCGTTCGGCTTCAAGCTGCACGAAGGTTGGGGTAAAGCAGCGTTCTGGTTCTGGATCTCGGGCTTCTTCGTCGCGTTCATGCCGCTCTATGCACTGGGCTTCATGGGCATGACCCGTCGTCTGAACGCCACCACCAACCCTGAGTGGGTACCGTACCTGTACGTGGCCATGTTCGGTGCGATCCTGATCGCCGTGGGCATCGCCTGCCAGCTGATCCAGCTGTACGTCAGTGTGCGTGACCGCAACAAGCCAGAGAACATGTGCGAACACGGTGACCCGTGGAATGCCCACACTCTGGAATGGTCGACCTCGTCGCCACCTCCGTTCTACAACTTCGCTGTGCTGCCTAAGGCTGACTGCATCGACCCGTTCACCGAAGCCAAGGAAAACGGTACTGCGTACCAGGCTCCGGCCAAGTACGAGCCGATCCACATGCCAAACAACACCGCCACTGGCGTGGTGATGGGCGCACTGCTGACCGTCTTCGGTTTCGCGATGATCTGGCACATCTGGTGGTTGGCGATCGCCAGCCTGGCCGGCACTGTCATCTACTTCGTGATCCACGCGGCACGTGACGACCAGGGCTACATGGTTCCGGTTGAAACGATCGAGCGCATCGAAGCCGAGCAGCACAAGCGTCTGGTCGCGGCAGGGAAAATCCCGGCCAATGCCACCCGTGTAACCTCGTTGGAACAGGCTTAAACCATGTCGAACTTAGTGACCAATGTTGGACACGCCCATGGTGACCATGGGCACGATGACCATCACCACGACTCGGGCGAGATGACCGTATACGGTTTCTGGCTCTACCTGATGACCGACTGCATTCTGTTTGCGTCGATCTTCGCGGTGTACGCAGTACTGGTAAACAACGTCGCCGGTGGCCCGTCGGGCCACGACATCTTCGAACTGCCATACGTGCTGGGCGAAACCGCTCTGCTGTTGTTCAGTTCGATCACCTACGGCTTCGCCATGCTGGCGTTGTACAAAGGCAAGAAGCAGCAGGTTCTGGGCTGGTTGTTCATGACCTTCCTGCTCGGCGCAGGCTTCATCGCCATGGAGATCAACGAGTTCCACCTGCTGATCTCCGAGGGCTTCGGTCCTAGCCGTTCCGGCTTCCTGTCGGCGTTCTTCACCCTGGTCGGTACCCACGGTCTGCACGTATCCGCGGGTCTGATCTGGATGGGCATCATGATGTACCAGGTCAACAAGCACGGCCTGACGGCGACCAACAAGACCCGTCTGAGCTGCCTGAGCCTGTTCTGGCACTTCCTGGACGTGGTGTGGATCTGCGTATTCACCGTTGTTTACCTGATGGGGACCCTGTAATGGCTAATGCACACTCCCATGACAGCCATGATGCTGGCCACGGCAGCGTAAAGTCGTACGCCATCGGCTTCATCCTGTCGGTGATCCTGACCGTCATCCCGTTCGGCCTGGTGATGTACCCGACCTTGCCGAAGTCCACGACGCTGGCAATCGTCCTGCTGTTCGCGGTAATCCAGGTGATCGTTCACCTGTACTACTTCCTGCACCTGGACCGTTCGATTGCACAACGTAACAACGTGATCGCGTTTGTCTTTACGGCCATCGTGATCCTGCTGCTGGTTGGCCTGTCGCTGTGGATCATGTTCAGCATCCACACGTACATGATGGCGAAGTGAGGTAGACCCGATGTCGCTCAAGCACTTTATCCAAATCACCAAACCGGGGATCATTTTCGGTAACGTGCTTTCTGTGGCAGGCGGGTTCTTCCTGGCCTCGAAAGGGCATGTAGATCTGGCGGTGTTCCTGGCCGCCATGATCGGCACTTCCCTGGTTGTGGCCTCCGGTTGCGTGTTCAACAACTGCATCGACCGCGACATCGACCTGAAGATGGAACGCACCAAGAACCGGGTGCTGGTGCAGGGCTTGATCTCCCTGAAACTGGCCCTGGTCTACGCGACCATCCTGGGTGTTCTCGGCGTTGCCTTGTTGTACAAGGTGGCCAACCCGTTGGCCGCCCTGTTCGCGGTAATCGGCTTCATCATCTACGTCGGCTTCTACAGCCTGTACCTCAAGCGCAAGTCGGTTCACGGCACGCTGGTGGGCAGTCTGTCGGGCGCCATGCCGCCAGTGATCGGTTACGTTGCCGTGACCAACAGCTTCGACATGGCCGCACTGACCCTGCTGGTGATGTTCAGCCTGTGGCAGATGCCGCATTCCTACGCCATCGCGATCTTCCGTTTCAACGACTACCTGGCCGCATCGATTCCGGTGCTGCCAGTCAAGCGCGGAATCGAAGTGGCCAAGAAGCACATCCTGCTCTACATCCTGGCGTTCCTCGTGGCGACCTTGATGCTGACTTTCAGCGGTTACGCCGGCATGAGCTACCTCGCCGTTGCCGCGGCCATGGGCATGTACTGGTTGTACATGGCCTGGACCGGCTACAAGGCGGTGGATGACACGGTCTGGGCACGCAAGCTGTTCGTGTTCTCGATCTTCACCATCACCGCCCTGAGCGTCATGATGTCCCTGGACTTCAAGGTGCCGGCCGAGCTGCTGCTGACGTACGCGCCGTAAGGCTCGATGGCTTCACGAAAAACCCCGCACATTGAGAGATGTGCGGGGTTTTTTGTTGGGTGCTATTTAAGGTTGAGCGTGTCTTTGGGAAACGACTGTCTGCTTATAGAGAGATCTCCTACCTTCAGAAAACTTTTCATTAGTTAGGATCCCAGAGGCTATTTTCTAATGGGGCAGGTTTGGATGAAAAAGCGCGATCTGTTTGCTGAGTTAATGCAGGGCGTCGCAGAGATGGCGGCACACCGTGAAAATGTGGCGAAGGATGCCTCAGCGGCCGGTTGCTATCACTTCGTGAAACACCTAGATTTGGATCCAACTATGTCGATGACCTGCCACAAATCGAATCTCCGGCAATCATCGGTCTTAACCTGCGGTTCTTCATGCACTGATCAAAAGGCTGGGCGAAATGACTGAGAGGATGACCTGCGACGAACGCTTCATTGCCCTGGCACAAGAGCTGAACTACGACATCTATGGCGAGAACACTGCCGGCGGCAATTACGCGCCGCTGATCCGTCATCGCGATGAGTTGTACATCAGCGGCATGGTGCCGCGGGTCAATGGCAGGATTCTGTATCCCGGTCGCGTCGGGTTGGAGTTGACGCTCAAGGATGCCCAGGCAGCCGCGAGCATCAGTGCCATGCGCTGCCTGGCACTGATCGTCGATGCGGTGGGTTCGCTGGACAAGATCCGGGCGTTATTACGGGTCACGGTGTATGTGAAGTCGACCCCGGACTTCGTTGACCTGAGCGAGGTGGCCAACGGCGCATCGGACGTGTTCAGCCATGTGCTCGGCGATGCTGGCCGGCACACCCGCACCACGGTCGGTGTCTATCAGTTGCCGAAGAATGCTGCGATCGAGGTCGACATGATCGTTGCGGTACAGCCGGAAGTCTGACCGCCGCAACGCCCAAAAAAAGCCCCGCCTGAATCTCAGAGCGGGGCTTTTTTGTCGGCGCCGGATTTACTGCGCGGCGATGCTGTAACCCTCGAACGCCGTCTGCTGTTGCAGTGCGGTGATGATGTTCTTGCGGTTGATTGCGTGTTCGGTGCCGGCGTTGTCGACAAAGGTTTCGCCTTCCAGCTCGGCTTCTTCGCCTTCACCGACAAACGTGAAACCGAGGAACTCCAGCGCCTCACGGTCAACGTTCATGCGCGAGCGCGGCGTGCGCAGCGGCAGGGTCACGCTGCTGCCGTCCTTGCTGATGGTGAAGATTTCGACTTCTTTCTTGGCGCGAGCAGCTTTGCCCTTGCCGCCACTCGGGTTGCTGATCGCCTGGTGGGTCTGGTTCAGCACCTTGAGGGCCAGGCCGTAGACGATTTCCTGGAACGCCGGATCGTCCTTGAAGCAGGACAGGATGCGGCCGATCGAGAACTTGCTGCTCAGGTCTTCAAGGGCGGCGAGGTCGGCGGCTTCGGCGTCTTTCAGCGCCTTGAGCTGGCCCATCAGCTCATAGGCCTTGTCGTCGTCGAAGCTGTCGTGTGCCTGACGGATCGCGGCGCGCAGTTCGCGGATCTGGTCGCTTTCGCGGGTCGACTGGAAAGCGTCCAGCACCATCTCGCTGATGATTTTGGCTTGTGGGAGGTGTTGTGAAAGATTGATGGAGTTTTCGTATTCCGCTTTGGACGATTCGGTGACTACGGATTCAGCGGTGTTGAAATCGGACATTGAAATTTCACTACTTTTTTAACTTGAGTGGAAACGAGAAAGCGCGAGGTCTTTTTCAGGCCGGTTAATTTAGGGGAGCGGGGCGGCGTTGTCACGGAACAACAGTCCGGTGGTGCGGATTATTTGTCCGGCGTGTTCAGGTTCATCGAGCGCACCATCCACTGTTCCGCGGTTTGCTGATCGGTCGGCAGCGTGAAGCGGAAAGTCGCCCCGCGCCCGGCGACATCGATCAACTGAATCTCACGCCCGTGCAGTTGCAGGATACGGTGGACGATGCGCAGACCCAGTCCGCCGTCACGTCGCGCCCCGCCAATATTGAACGGACGCAGGAACAGACCTTCGCGCAGCTCCGGAGCGATGCCGGGGCCGGTGTCGCTGACGGTGACTTCGACCAAGACGCCCAGGGGTTTCACATCCAGCTCGATTTCACCGCCCGCAGGCGTGTAGCGCAAGGCGTTATCCACCAGGTTGGTGAGCACCCGTTCGATCAACCCGAGGTCGGCGCAGACCGTTGGCAGGTTGGGCACGAAGCTGGCCTTGAGTTCGACATGGCGGGCTTCGGCGGCCAGTTCGAATTTCTGGAAGATGTCCTGCAGCAGATCGATCAGTGAAAAGCGTTCCAGTACCGGTTGCACGAAACCGTGTTCCAGACGAACCAGCTCCAGCAGCGATTGCGCCAACCCGCCGACCTTGCGGCTCTGATCCAGCGCAATGCCCAGATAGCGGCGGCGTTCTTCGGCGGTGAGCGTAGCGTCCTTGAGTGACAGGGTTTCCAGATAACCGTGCAGCGAGGCCAGTGGCGTGCGCAGGTCGTGGGAGATATTCGCCACCAGTTCGCGTCGCTCCTGATCCTGGCGGGTCAATGAGCGCCACTGCTCACCGAGGCGTTTTTGCATTTGGCGGAAGGCGCCATCAAGCACGGCGATCTCATCCGGGTCAGCGCTTTTATCCACAGCTGCTGACGGAGCGGGCAGCGGTTGCGGCGTGCCATCAATGTCGAAGCGGCTGACGGTTTCGGTCAATCGGCGCAAGGGTCGGGTAATCAGGTTGAACGCCGTGAGACCCGCGATCAGGCACAACAGCGCCACCAGCCCGATCGACAGCAACGCCGTATTGAGTGCGGCACTGGTCGCGCCCCGTTCAGCGAAGCGATCGTGTTCTTCGCTGAGCAACACCACGTACAGATAACCGGCGGACTTGCCGTTGACCTTCAATGGCGCGGCACTGAACACCTTGCGCCCGTCGGCACTGCGCGGGTCATCACCGAGGATCGGCAGCGGCTGGTCATTGAGCAGGCGGCGGATCGGCGCCAGATCGACGGTTTCCCGGCGCAGATGGCCTTCCGGCGCCGCGTTGCCGACAATCCGCCCCTCGCTGTCGAGCAGGTACACCTCGACACTCGGGTTGACCAGCATCAGCTTGCTGAACAGTTCGCGCACGGCGCCGGGCATCAGGCCATTGCTGTCCATCAGCACCGTGTCATGGGCGATGTGCTGCGCCAGATCCCGCGACAGGCCTTGCACCACTTCCAGTTCATGCATCTTGCTCGAGCGCACTTGCAGCCATGCCGAGGTGCCGCAGCACACCAGCAGCAAAACGGCGAACACCAGCGACAGGCGCTGCGACAGGTTCAGTCTCATGGTTGTTCCGTGCCGAATTTATAGCCGCGACCCCACACGGTGAGGATGCGGGTCGGTTGTGCCGGATCGCTTTCGATCTTCGCCCGCAGGCGATTGATGTGGGTGTTGACCGTGTGCTCGTAACCTTCATGACTGTAGCCCCACACCGCGTTCAGCAGGTCCATGCGTGAGAAGACCTTGCCCGGTTGTCGGGCGAAGAAATACAGCAGGTCGAACTCTCGCGGAGTGAGGTCCAGACGCGCGCCATTGAGGGTGACGTCGCGGGTGATCGGGTCGATGTTCAGACCATCGAGGCTGAGGCTGCCGGCGTCCATCTTCAGATTGCGCGCCATGGCGTCGACCCGGCGCAGCAAGGCTTTGACCCGGGCCACCAGCTCCAGCATGGAAAACGGTTTGGCGAGGTAATCGTCGGCCCCCAGTTCCAGACCCAGAATGCGGTGCAGTTCGCTGGAGCGCGCGCTGGTGATGATGATCGGCGTATAGCGCGCCATCGCCCGGGCGCGGCGGCAGATTTCCAGGCCGTCGACGCCCGGCAGCATCAGGTCGAGGATCAGCGCATCCCATTGCCCCTGCTGCAACAGGCGCATGCCTTCATCGCCGTCGGCGCTGTGCACGACGTCGTAATGCTCGTCGCGCAGGTGCAGGCAAATCAGGTCAGCGATGTGTTGATCATCCTCGACCACGAGGATGCGTCTGGTCGGTTCCATCAAGCTCAATCCTTCGGCGCAATGAGTGCATTGTGCGGGTTTTCCTCGGGGCGAGTTATCACGAATTCGTTAACTTCCCGTGAGGATTTGGCGATCAACCCAAGCCTAGGCTGTGTTCCATGACAGGCACCTGGAATTTTTGGAGACGGCCATGTTTTCACGGCGACAGATTCTCGTAGCGAGCGGCGGGCTGGGGCTCGCAGCCCTGGTGGCGGGTGTATTGCCAAAATTGTCCCCGGGCACCGCGCTGGTCGAGCAGGCGCAAGCGGATGAGGCGTTTGAGGTGACCCATAGCGACAGCGAATGGCACTCGCTGCTCTCGGATGAGCAATACGCCATCCTGCGCGAAGAAGGCACTGAACGGGCCTACACCAGCCCGCTCAACAACGAACATCGCAGCGGCACATTCGCCTGCGCGGGCTGTGCCCTGGCGCTGTTTTCATCGGCAACCAAGTTCGACAGCCACACCGGTTGGCCGAGTTTCTGGGCACCGCTGGAACAGGCGGTGGCCACGCGTCAGGACCGTTCCTTCGGCATGGTCCGCAATGAAGTGCACTGCCGGCGCTGCGGCGGGCACTTGGGGCATGTCTTTGATGACGGCCCGAAACCGACCGGCCTGCGCTATTGCATGAATGGCCTGGCGATGACGTTCAAACCCGTGGCGGCATGAGCCATGGCACTTTTTCGATCTTCACTTTCTACAGGACGACACCATGTGGCTCTTGGTTCTCGCTTATCTGGGCGGTGTGCTGACGATCGTCAGTCCGTGCATCCTGCCTGTTCTGCCTTTTGTCTTCGCTCGCAGCGGGCAGCCGTTTATCAAGAGTGGCTTGCCGCTATTGACCGGGATGGCGCTGACTTTCGCCCTCGTCGCCACACTGGCGGCGGTGGGCGGCGGTTGGGTGGTGCAAGTCAATCAGTACGGGCGCTGGCTCGCGTTGCTGTTCGTTGCACTGTTCGGGCTGACGCTGCTGCTGCCACGCCTCGCCGAGCGCCTGACGCGACCGCTGGTCTCGGCCGGCAGTCGGCTGTCCGAAGCCGCGGGCCAGGACAATCGTCCGCGTCCCGGCGCCTCGTTTCTGATCGGTGTTGCCACGGGGCTGCTCTGGGCGCCGTGCGCCGGGCCCATCCTCGGTTTGATTCTGACCGGCGCCGCGCTGCAAGGGGCAAGCATCGCCACCACGCTGTTGTTGCTCGCCTACGCGGCGGGCGCCGCGACTTCACTGGCGGCGGCGCTGCTGCTGGGCGGTAAGGTGTTTGCGTTGATGAAGCGCTCGATTGGCACCGGTGAATGGATCCGGCGCGGGTTGGGGGCGGCGATGCTCGCGGGTGTCGCGGCGATTGCGCTGGGCCTCGATACCGGGCTGTTGGCGCGGCTGTCGACGGCGTCCACGGGCGGCATTGAACAGGCACTGGTGGGCCAACTCTCCGGCAAATCTCCCGCTGGCAACGGCACGATGGTGGCGCAGATTCCCGCGGCGGGCGCAGCCATGAAAGTCGCCGACAAGGCTCCGGGTACATTGCCAGTCGAAGGCCACTTACCGCCGCTCAACGGCGCCGTGCAATGGCTCAATTCGCCACCGCTGGACGCTCAGGCATTAAAGGGCAAAGTGGTGCTGGTGGATTTCTGGACCTACTCCTGCATCAACTGCCTGCGCACGCTGCCGTACGTCAAAGCGTGGGCCGAGAAGTACCGCGATCAAGGCCTGGTGGTGATCGGCGTGCACGCCCCGGAGTTCGCTTTCGAGCGCGATGTGGGCAATGTCACTAAGGCCATGAAGGAGCTGGGCATCAACTACCCGGTGGCCATCGATAACGACTACAAGATCTGGCGCGCTTTCAACAACGAATACTGGCCGGCGCATTATTTTGCCGATGCTCAGGGACGGATTCGTTACCACCATTTTGGCGAAGGCGACTACGCCGAATCGGAGCGGGTCATCCAGCAGTTACTGCGTGAAGCCGGGGCGAAAACCGTCGCCGACGGCTTGATCAACGCTGACGCCCAAGGCGTGCAACAGGCGCCGGATATGAATCAGGTGCTGTCACCGGAAACCTATGTCGGCTACCAGCGTGCGGAACATTTCGTACCGGAAACCGGCCTGGTGCCTGACAAGGTGGCGACCTATAACCCACCGGTCAACCTGACGCTGAATGACTGGAGCCTTGGTGGCCAGTGGGCCGTCGGTGCCGAACGCGCTACCGCCAGCGCGCCGGCCAGCCGCATCGTCTATCGCTTCCATGCCCGCGACCTGCATCTGGTGCTGGGCCCGGGGGCGGATGGCAAACCGGTGCGTTTCAAAGTGTCGATTGATGGTCAGGCGCCAGGTGATGCCCACGGTGTCGATGTCGCCGCGGATGGCAGCGGCCGTGTGACCGAGCAGCGCCTGTACCAATTGGTGCGGCAAACCGATGCGGTGAAGGATCGGACCTTCACCATCGAATTTCTTGACCCGGGCGTATCGGCTTACGCCTTCACCTTCGGCTGATCGGGAGTGCGCAACATGAAAGCTCAAAACAACTGGCGCCGTGTGTTGCTCGGTGTCGCCATGGCGGGTGTGATCGGCCAATGCTCGGCGTTCTCTTTCGGTGCAGAGGACGCGGTGGTCATCCCGCCGCCAGCCCTCGACGAAACCACTCAGGCGCACAGCGAAACGGCGGTGTTCGCCGGTGGTTGCTTCTGGGGTGTGCAAGGGGTTTTCCAGCACGTCAAAGGCGTGCAGAAAGCCGTCTCGGGTTATGCCGGCGGCGCGGCGGATACGGCGGAGTATGAACGGGTCAGCGCAGGCGACACCGGTCATGCCGAGTCAGTGCAAGTCACCTTCGATCCGACGCAAGTCAGCTACGGCAGCCTGCTGCAGATCTACTTCTCGGTGGCCCACAACCCGACCGAACTCAACCGCCAGGGGCCGGACAGCGGTACGCAATATCGCTCGGCATTGTTCCCGGTCAACGCCGATCAACAACGGGTGGCGCAGGCCTACATCGCCCAACTCGACGCGGCGCATGCCTACAGCAAACCGATCGTTACGAAACTGGAAACCTACAACGGTTTCTACCCGGCGGAGGACTACCACCAGGACTTCCTGACCGAACATCCGACTTATCCGTACATCGTGATCAACGACATGCCCAAGGTCGCGCAGTTGAAGCAATTGTTCGCGCAGCGTTATCAGGAGAAGCCGGTGTTGGTGAAAAGCGGGAGTTGATTCAGATGTGTTGCTTAAGCCTCGGGCGCTCCATGGCAATCACCGATGTTTCAAACCCCAAACTGGCAAAAAACGCCTCCGCACCTTCACGTCCGGCGCGCAGTACCCAAGTGATCTCCGGGTTGTCACCCATGACATGCTCGACCAGCGCGCGGCCGACGCCGGCGCGTCGATACTGGTCATCGACCACGACCATCGACAGATAGCCGTTGGACAAACCATCGGTGATGCCTCGGGCGAAACCGATGATCTTCTCGCCGCTCAGTGCGACGGCAGTGCGTTGGGAGTTTTCGATGAGTTGAGCGAAGTAGTCGCTGGAGCCTGTTCGGTGGCTCCAGCCATTTTGCCCAAGAAACAGCCGAACTGGCTCCACTTCGTCGGGCAACAGATCGCGTACGGTAAGGTCGTTTTTCATCGATAGCAGCATCCTTGTCGGCAATCATCGGAGCGTAGTCGATAGCAACCGGGTCAGGATCTGCCCCAGGTTTTCATCGCGAACTCGACGAAGCGCCGCAGCTTGGGCAAACGATAACGATCCGGCGCGTACAGCAAATGCAACGGACGGCTCGGTGGCTGGTAATCGGGGATCACCGTCACCAGTTTGCCGTCGCGCAGGTCCTGTTCCACCAGCGCGTCCGGCAGCATGACGATGCCCATGCCGGTGCGCGCTGCCTGATGCAGGCCGGCCGAGGTGTTCATCAGCATCGGGCCGCTGACGTCGACCAGAATCTCTCCGTGCGGGCCGCTGAGGCGCCAGCGTTTTTCCACCGATTGCCAGTCGTCGCCGGCAGGGTAGGCGAACGACAGGCAGTCGTGTTGTTGCAGGTCGTTCGGGGTGATCGGCATGCCGCGCCGGGCGACATAGGCCGGCGAGGCGCACACGGTCAGGGTGTAGTCGATCAGCGGCCGGGCGATCAGGTTCGACTGCTCGAAATGCCCCAGCCGAAACGCCACGTCGAGGCCACTTTCCAGCAGGTCCGGTCGGCTGTTGGTCAGCACCACATCCATTTTCACCTGCGGGTATTGCAGGGAAAACTCGCTGAGTGCCGGGGCCAGGCGTTCGACGCCAAAGGTCAGCGGCGCGGTGATGCGCAGCAGGCCACGGGGTTCATCAAGGGCCTGTTCGGCGAGACGTTCGGAGTCGGCCACCAAACCCAGAACGTCCAGACAGCGCTGGTAGTAAACGCTGCCGAATTCGGTCAGCCGCTGGCGGCGGGTGGTGCGCTGCAGCAGCTGCACGCCGAGCCGTTGCTCCAGTGCGCGCAGGTGATTTCCGACCATGGTGGTGGACATTTCGCACTGCAACGCGGCCGCCGTCATGCTTCCGGCTTCCACGACCTTCACGTAGACGCTCATCGCCTGCAACAGGTCCATTATCAAGCTCTGCTGTTAAATGATTGAAGTTTTGCCGAGTTTATCCAGTTCTGGTGGCTAACCATACTGCAAACACACCGGCCTTCACTGGAGTTTGAAGTCATGACCGCCGCCCTGATGAACACCTACCAACCGCTGGCCTTGAGTTTCACCAGAGGCCTGGGCACTCGCCTGTGGGATCAGGCCGGTCGTGAATACCTGGATGCCGTCGCGGGTGTCGCGGTGACCAATGTCGGGCACTCGCATCCGCGCATCGTTGCTGCCATCAGCGAACAGGCCGCAATGCTGCTGCACACCTCCAACCTGTACAGCATCGACTGGCAGCAACAACTGGCGCGGAAACTCACGCAGCTGTCGGGAATGGAGCGGGCGTTCTTCAACAACTCCGGCGCCGAGGCCAATGAAACCGCGCTGAAGCTGGCCCGGTTATACGGCTGGCGCAAAGGTATCGAACAGCCGCTGGTGGTGGTCATGGCCAACGCGTTTCATGGCCGCACGTTGGGCACTTTGTCGGCCAGCGATGGCCCGGCGGTGCGGTTGGGTTTCAATGAACTGCCGGGGGATTTCGTCAAAGTGCCTTTCGGTGATCCGGCGGCGCTGGATCAGCTGCAGCAAAAGCACGGCGCGCGCATCGTGGCGATTCTGGTCGAGCCGATCCAGGGCGAAAGCGGTGTGCAACTGGCGCCGCCCGGCTACCTCAAAGCCCTGCGTGACCTGTGCAATCGGCACGCCTGGCTGCTGATGCTCGATGAAATCCAGACCGGCATCGGCCGCACCGGCCAGTGGTTTGCGTTTCAGCATGAAGGCATCGTGCCGGACGTCATGACCCTGGCCAAAGGCCTCGGCAACGGCGTGCCGATTGGCGCCTGTCTGGCACGGGGCAGAGCGGCGGACCTGTTCACTCCCGGCAGCCATGGCAGCACCTTCGGCGGCAACCCGCTGGCCTGCCGGGTAGGCTGCACGGTGCTGGACATCATCGAAGAACAGGGGCTGCTAGAGAATGTCCGGGTGCAGGGCGAACGCCTGCTGACCCGCCTGCGCGCCGAACTGGCAGACAACCCCAACGTGCTGGCGATTCGCGGGCAGGGCTTGATGATTGGAATCGAGTTGAAACAGCCGATTCGCGATTTGACGCTGATTGCGGCGCGGGATCATGGGTTGCTGATCAACGTCACACGGGGCAAGACGATACGGCTGCTGCCGCCGCTGACGATTGATGAGCGGGAGGTGGGGATGATTGTCAGAGGTGTGGGGCTGGCGGTCTCAACTGACTGAGAGGCAGGAAATTGAACGAAGAGGCGTCCGTATTTGCACGAATTCCATTGTGCATTTCTGCGATAGATCTCAGCAGTCTTCTAGCATTGGCCGGGGAGCTTAAAAGGTAAGTCGTTGTATCGATTTCTAAAGGGTCTGGCTTTCTTTTTCGCATGGCTCTGCTTCCTGTGTAAGGGAAGCAGAGTATGAATCAGCGATTCCAGAGATGTTTCCTTAAAAACTGTAGTCCCCTTCCGACTACTTTGACGTCTTAAATCCGCTGTATTTGTCAGGAAGTTCGGCGCCTGTTAGCAGGCAGTCGAAAACAAGCTCCGGATCTACCTGGCACAAATATACAAACCTCAGCTCTTCCAAATTGACCAGTGTCGACTGGGCATTGACCAGAAAACGAGGCTCCTGCCATTGCTGGGCAATTACAGCAAGGGCCTGAGGCCCGCGTACGATCCATGTCGCACATCCACCAGCAATGCTTGGCAGATAACCATTGTGAAGTAGTAGGCGCAGGGCAGCCTCCAGGGTTTCAATTTCTTGCAGGTTGATCCAGCGCGCATGGGGAGCCTCGCAATCATCGCCGGCATGTACGCTGTCGCGGGTGATAAGTAATCGCGAAGGTATCGTCACTGCAATCTCACTGTGGGCAAAAGAGGCCATATCAATCAGGATAATCCCCCAACTCCGGCGCCAGCATCCGCGTCTTCACCGCCCCGTTCGAATTGTGCTGAATGATCTCGCTCGGCTGTCCCTGCGCATTGAAAAACACCTGGCCGATCCCCGCTGAATTCCACAGCCGCTCACCCGCTTCGGCATGTTCCGGGGTATAGGGCACGATGCGCATACGCCGGCGTTTGGTAAACCAGTTCAACGGCGAGCGCGGCGAATAGAGCCAGCGGTTGAGGCGGTCAAACCATTCCAGCAGGGTTTTCGGAAACTCGTTCTTGATCCCGCTGCTGGTGATCTGCCAGATCCGTGGTCCGGCCTTGCGGTGTCGGATAAGCACTTCGTAGACGAAGGAGTAATGCACATCGCCCGACAGAACCACGTAGTTTCCGGGTGTGCGAGTGTGTCGGAAAATGTTCAGGATCACCTGCGCGGCGCCACGGTGGGCCATCCAGTTTTCCGCGTCGACCAGCAGCGGATAACCGCACCAGCTGAAAACCTTCTGCACGGTCTCGATCAGCTTCACACCGAAGATCGGCGCGGGGGAAACGATGATCGCTGACGGATGATCCAGCAGGTCCTGCTGCAGCTCGCTCAGCGCTTCCCAGTCCAGCAAACCAGAGGGTTGCTTGAGTGCCATCTCGCTGCGCCAGCGCCGGGTGCGGGTGTCGAGCACCACCAGCGCCGGGCTGCTCGGCAACACGAAATGCCAATGCTGAAAGCGCAGCAAGTCATCGATCAGCGCGTCCTGCACCGGGCTGTCGAGATAGCGATCGTCACCGCTGGCGCTCAGGCGTCGAGTGTTCTCCAGCACATCCCTGAACGCATCCGGATTGTTGCCCCAGCCTTGGCACAACATGTACGCGATCAAGGCGTTGCCGATGATGCGTTTGGAGAACGGATGGCCGTAGGCGGTTTCCTCCCATTGCGCGGAAAGATTCCAGTCATCGGTGATGTCGTGATCGTCGAAAATCATCAGGCTCGGAAGATGCGCCAAGGCTCGGGCGACCTTGCCCAAACCGGCCTTGAAGCCATCGATACGGGTTTGCTCCAGGGTGTAGCGCTGCAAGCGTTCAGGCGTCAGCGCTGGAGCAGCAGGATTGACCAACGCCCAGGCAACCGGCGACCACACCAGCAAGTACATCGCCATCACTTCGGCGAAGGTCACCAGGTGATTGTCGGCGCTGCTGCTGGTGAAAATCGGTTTGCGCGCACCGCCGAAAAAACGCTCGCGCAAGGTCTCGTTACTCTCCAGCGCCGGTAACAGATCCGCGCGGTGGTAGTAGCTGGCCGGGTGTTCGTAAAGTCTGGCGCTGTCGCTGACCACCGCGCCTTCGAGGTGTTCGTCGAACAAGCCAAGACGTTCGATCAGACAGTGAATCGCCCGCAGCATCGGCCCGGCGACGTCATCGGCGTAGATCTGGTCGCCGCTCATCATCAGCAGGGCCGGACGTTGTTGCGGATCGGTTTCGCCAGAAAGCAGTTGGTCAACGCACAGCAGACCGTCTGCCGCCGGATGATGCGGCTTGCGGCAGGAACCGTGCAGCAACTGATCGATCCGCGAACGCACGACAAGGTTCGGACAACCAGCGTTGCCGTACAGTAGATGCGGCGCCCATTCGGCGATGGGCGAGTGGCCGTCGATCAACAGGTCGTAGTCGATGCGGGTGTCGCAGGGCAGGGCGCTGTCGAGTACAACGTCGATCAGATGGACGAACGCGTGACGGCCGACGGGGATGACCGTGCATTTCCCGGCATCGAGAGGGATGTCTCCTACACCTTGCAGGCGCAGGGTCAGCGCCAGTATGCGGGTGCCGACCAGCCACAGGACGATTCGCGTCGGTTCCAACCGGCGCAGCAGCGGGCCGGCCAAGACAGGAGGCAACGGATTCAGGTCAGCAGGTATCGAGGACATTCGCAGGCAAGGCTCAAGGCGCACAGGCTGGCGATGATAGCGCAGCCGGCGCCTTGAACCCTTAAACGAGGCTTAAGCGTCAGCCTTCTGCAGCTTCAGCGCCAGCAGTCGCCATTCGCTGGAAGCGGGTTGCTCCTGCACCGAGCATTCGAAGCGATAAGTGACGTCATCGCCATTCATGTTGCGTGCAGTGACCTTGTTGCTGAGGGTGTAGACCTGGCCCTTAAAGCGTTGAGTAACCACGGCGGTGCTGTCAGCGAAGCGCGCCGACGCCGGGAAGCGCAAGGCACCGGTCACGTAAGGGCTGCACATGACATACGCGAGCATCGATTTGTCGCTGTCGGCATGCTGAGCAAGCTTGTCGCGCAGCGCGCTGAACGCTTTGCGGCCCTGCGCGTCGCTCTGATCCAGAACGGTTTTTTCGGACATCGATTTCGGTGCCCGGTTGGCGTAGTTTGGCAGCAGTGCAGAGTCGCGGGGCGAAGGCTGATTGTCGGGCTCGATAGCGGCAAACCCCGGAGCATTTTCCAGTGCCACGGCCGTCGAATCCGACTCGGCTTCCGGCAGCAGGCTGGTGGTCACTTCGTTCTGGGTAATCACCTCTTCGGTGGGCGCCCGTTTGGGCTTATGCGCCGACGGGAACAACGACAGGAAGATCGACAGCACCACCATGCCGACGATAAAACCGCCCGCCGCGCCAACGATGTTGCCGTAAAACAGATTCCAGCTGCCGCGGTTTTTCACCACCCAGCGCCACATGAAACCCCAGGCCGCAACAAATGCCAGAAAACTCAGAAACTCCATGCGATCCTTTCCTTAACCCTTCAATAGCCTGCCAAACAGCACTCACTGGCCGTGAATGCTGAGATTGGGCGGCAAGATATCAAAATAGAGGTCTGACGCCACGAAGACATTCACATGCCGAGATTGGGCGGATTGATCTGAACAAAAAACATGATCGCCGTGATGCCGGCCACAACGCCGCAAAGGCCGGCCAGCAGCTGACGCGCAACGGGATGTTCGACTTGCGAGCGACGGGCCACCAGCATCCATACGCCGGTCAGCGCCGCAGCAGTCGCGAGCATTTCCAGAAGCGATCCCATGACCCCCGGGACCGGTGGCCGGCTGGAGCCGAACAGACCGACACAAAGCTGCGAAACCACCAAGCCAACAATCATGCCGCTGGCCGCCCCCAACACATTCGCGAGTAGCAGATTCCACGCACCACGCTGCCTGACGACCCAGACCCACATGCCTATCCAGGCGATAAAGAAAAACGCTACATCCATCGTATCCATCCTTCGAACCAGTCGCGGTACAAACACTCGGCACCTTGCCGACAGTGGACGGCACGATAGCAAAATAGTAGCTTCGCGCCACTTTCTTCAAACACGTAACGGACTACGCATGCCGAATGTTTCTTTTACACCGCGCCTGCTCGGCGCGTTCCTTCTCGCCATCGTAATGACCCCGGCGCTTGCCGACTGGGATGAAACCCCGGAGGTCGCCTGGAAGGAGTACCTCGCCGATTGCGAGCGTTTTCAGCAAGTAGTGAACAACGTTCAAAAAGGGGTCATGACTACTAGGCAAGCGATGGACCGCGTCGACAGTTTGAATCGCACTGTTTATGTCCATCGCGATCACCTCTCCCAGGAAAGCCTTACCTCTCCCGAATATGCCCGTTGTGAAAACGTCATTGCTCAAGCGTTCGTGATCCGGAACAAGGAAGAGGAGGTACTGGTCGCGGAGCTTCAACAGCAATACTTCAAGGCGCAGGCCGAGCACGAGAAGTCCCCGGAATATAAGCGCGCCCTCGATCTAGGCTTTAGCGACGTCGGCGGAATTGGCAAGCTCAAGGAACTCGCCGAGGAATCGGAAACGGATGGCGAAGCGTATCTGAAGACGTTGATGATCACGGTCGATTGGGGCTGCGGCCGACATTTCCGCGCCGTGAGATACGTCAAACCCTATGTGATCTACACCGCCCATCCCGATGAGGGCAACTGCGCCGTCTATAAAGAGGTCGCGGTGCTTGGCGGAGAGATGGTGGAGAGGGGCGAGACCATCGATCAGGACGCGATTTTTCAATACGTGGGATGGAAGAAGCTGGAAGGGCCAGGTGGGTTTCCCGTCAACATTCGAGTAGTAAAAGTGCGGCACTAATCCGAAGGGCAGTTTCTACAGATTGCGCCTCTGATTACAGAATGTCCTTCAAATAACCCTTGAGCGCGAGGAGCGGCTGATCAAGCTGCTCCAGCGACTGCGCCTGACGGAAATCTGCTGACAGCTTGTGCAGTTCTCGCCCCAACGGTTTCTCGACCCCGCCCAACGCATCCATCGCCAAGTCCAGGCACTCGTTCATCTTGAACTGGATGGTCTTGACATCCCCGCGGCGCACCAGCAATTCGAACACGTCTTTCTGATAGTCGCCCATGACCAGGTCATCCCGCAGAATCGGACTCAGGCCTTCCTCCTCGTAAGCGAGTTTGAGGGAGAACAGGGCGACGGTTTCCAGTGACGTTTCCATGGTTGGCCTTGGAGTTCCTTGAGCATGAGTCTTGAAATTTGGTACGACCAGGGAGAGCCGCAAAGGGCGGCAGGTCGCGTGCTGGCGGGCGTGATTATACTGAGCGGACGCATCAGGTGCAGTCCCGAGGCAAAACAGGTGCGCGGGCAGCGCCGGGATATTCAATGACCTAAGCAACAGAACGAGTTCTAGGAAGGCTGGGCCTGGAGCGAGGTAGTCAGATAGCCCAGCGTTTGTTTGGGGGAGGGGCTCAGGCTGAGCGTGCGCCTGATCTAGATATCTGAATTCATGCTTCGGTTTGGCGTTTGATCTGTGCCGCGGTAGTGGAACGCAACCGAAGGAGTTTTCCTGTTGGAGCATTTTTTGAATGAGCCACAACTGACGAACGTTAGAGCTGCACTGTCCGAACCGTTCAACGATTTTCCCGTCGAATATGACTACGTGGCAGATAAGGTAAGAGGCGTCGCCCCTGAAATACTTTACGAAATTCTTTATTCAGAGGTCGCGCCGGTGTGCTTTACCAATCTCGTTGCAGCTGTGCCTCCGGTGTGGACTGGGTTCGATCCCGACAAACTCAGACAGTCGATAGAAGAAAGGCTGGCAGCTAGAGAGCGCAGCTGGTTTCTTAGGCAGTTCGATAAAGTGCTGGTTCGTTGGCTGAAATACAACTACGCCTACATCTGGAAGGAAGTCGCCAGTAGACTTTGAGCCCAAGCGTTCAATGGTATAAGCGACCATGAAGAAACTGACTGCCCTGTTTATTTTGGTTCTGGTGCCAGTGCTTTACGTTGGGTATTACGAAGCGCTTGAGGATGGGGACATCGAAACGATCCTGTTCATCAAGAAGCATCCGACTTTTCAGATGAAGTTTTACAATATCCACGCCAATGACGGGGAGATTCGTCAAGTCGAACGATTCACGGAGCAGGAGCGTAAGTGGATCATTGATTACTGCAGGTATCGGCTCGGCATCGACACGGATCTGAAAACCCAAAACGACGTCGAGGTTTGCAGGAAAAAATAGCTGGGTGAAACAAAGAAAAAGGCCTCGGTGGAGGCCTTTTCTCATTACGTATTATTTGACGTTACCAGATTTCGAAATCGTCGGCTTGAACCTCTACGCGGCAGCTTTCTCGTCTCATGGGTGTGAAAAAATATTTGCCCCACTTTCCTGCAGACGAAAAAAAAGGCCTTGCTAAGCAAGACCTTTCTTAATTTTGGTGCCCCGAGGGAGACTCGAACTCCCACTCCTTTCGAAAACGGATTTTGAATCCGCCGCGTCTACCAATTCCGCCATCAGGGCTCAATGGCGGCGAAGTATAGAGAGGTGATTACCGTTGGTCAATCACGTTTCATGGTCAATTTTTGATAATTCCGCTAGACTTTCCGGCCCTGCTAGACGAACCCCATCATGCGCGTTGCTGACTTTACCTTCGAGCTTCCTGATTCGCTGATCGCCCGCCACCCTTTGGCCGAGCGTCGCGGTAGTCGCCTGCTGACCCTTGATGGGCCGAGCGGCGCCCTTGCACACCGTCAATTCACTGATTTGCTTGAGCATTTGCGCCCGGGCGATTTGATGGTATTCAACAATACCCGGGTGATTCCGGCGCGTTTGTTCGGGCAGAAAGCCTCGGGCGGCAAGCTGGAAATCCTCATTGAGCGCGTGCTCGATTCGCACCGCGTGCTGGCTCATGTGCGTTCCAGCAAGTCGCCGAAGCCGGGGTCGAAGATCCTCATCGACGGCGGTGGTGAAGCCGAGATGCTCGCGCGTCATGATGCGTTGTTCGAGTTGGGCTTCGCTGAAGAAGTGCTGCCGCTGCTCGATCGCGTCGGGCATATGCCGTTGCCTCCTTATATAGACCGCCCGGACGAAGGTTCGGATCGCGAGCGCTATCAGACCGTGTACGCCCAGCGTCTCGGTGCGGTGGCGGCGCCGACGGCGGGGCTGCATTTCGATCAGCCGCTGATGGAGGCGATTGCCGCCAAGGGCGTCGAGACCGCGTTCGTCACGCTGCACGTCGGTGCGGGGACGTTCCAGCCGGTACGCGTCGACAAGATCGAAGATCACCATATGCACAGCGAGTGGCTGGAAGTCGGCCAGGACGTGGTCGACGCCGTTGCCGCGTGCCGTGAGCGTGGCGGGCGGGTGATTGCCGTGGGCACCACCAGCGTGCGTTCGCTGGAAAGTGCCGCGCGCGATGGCGTGCTCAAGCCGTTCAGCGGTGACACCGACATCTTCATCTACCCGGGCCGGCCGTTCCATGTGGTCGATGCCCTGGTCACCAACTTCCATTTGCCGGAATCGACGCTGTTGATGCTGGTTTCGGCATTCGCCGGTTATCCCGAAACCATGGCCGCCTATAAAGCCGCCGTCGACAACGGGTACCGCTTTTTCAGCTACGGTGATGCGATGTTCATCACCCGTAATCCCGCCCCGACTGCCCCTGAACACACAGGCCCAGAGGAAACAGAATGAGTCGCGAATGTCGCATGTCCTTTGAACTGCTTGCCACCGATGGCAAGGCTCGTCGTGGTCGGCTGACCTTCCCGCGTGGCACCGTCGAGACCCCGGCCTTCATGCCGGTGGGCACCTACGGCACGGTCAAGGGCATGTTGCCGCGTGACATCGTGGCCACTGGCGCGGAAATCATTCTGGGCAACACCTTCCACCTGTGGCTGCGCCCGGGCACCGAGGTGATCAAGGAACACGGCGACCTGCACGATTTCATGCAGTGGAAAGGCCCGATCCTCACCGACTCCGGCGGTTTCCAGGTGTTCAGCCTGGGCGCGATGCGCAAGATCAAGGAGGAGGGCGTGACCTTCGCTTCCCCGGTCGACGGCTCGAAAGTGTTCATGGGCCCCGAGGAATCGATGCAGGTGCAGCGCGATCTCGGTTCCGACATCGTGATGATCTTCGATGAATGCACGCCGTACCCGGCTGACGAAGATGTCGCTCGCGTTTCGATGGAGCTGTCGCTGCGTTGGGCCCAGCGCTCGAAAAACGCGCATGGCGACAACACTGCGGCGCTGTTCGGTATCGTTCAGGGCGGCATGCATCAGGATCTGCGCATGCGCTCGCTGGAAGGTCTGGACAAGATCGGCTTCGATGGCCTGGCCATCGGCGGTCTGTCGGTGGGCGAGCCCAAGCACGAGATGATCAAGGTGCTGGATTATCTGCCGGGCATGATGCCCGCTGACAAACCTCGTTACCTTATGGGCGTTGGCAAACCGGAAGATCTGGTTGAGGGTGTGCGCCGCGGTGTGGACATGTTCGATTGCGTGATGCCAACCCGTAATGCCCGCAATGGGCATCTGTTCATTGATACAGGCGTGCTGAAGATCCGTAACGCGTTCCATCGCCATGATGATTCGCCGCTGGATCCGACCTGCGATTGCTATACCTGCCAGAACTTCTCCCGCGCTTATCTGCATCACCTGGACAAGTGCGGCGAAATGCTCGGCAGCATGCTCAATACCATCCATAACTTGCGCCATTATCAGGTGCTGATGGCTGGTTTGCGCGAGGCTATTCAACAGGGTACATTGGCCGCCTTTGTCGATGCCTTCTACGCCAAACGCGGGCTCCCCGTTCCGCCTTTGGACTGAGTTTTCTGACCCCAAGATTCAACATTTGCAACTGGAGTGCTAAATGAGCTTTTTTATCTCTAATGCCATGGCTGACGCGGCTGCACCGGCTGCTGCGCCTATGGGCGGCGGCTTCGAGTGGATTTTCCTGGTCGGTTTCCTGGTCATCTTCTACCTGATGATCTGGCGTCCACAGGCCAAGCGCGCCAAAGAGCAGAAGAACCTGCTGAGCAGCCTTGCGAAGGGCGACGAAGTGGTCACCACCGGCGGCATCGCCGGCAAGATCACCAAAGTGGCCGATGACTTCGTGGTTCTGGAAGTTTCCGACACCGTGGAAATGAAGTTCCAGAAGGGCGCCATCGCCGCCACGCTGCCAAAAGGCACGCTGAAAGCGATCTAAGGTTCCAACTTCTACTCAATCGACGGGGCGCGCAAGGCGCCCCGCGTTCATAACGGGCGGCGTGATGCTGAACAAATATCCTCTGTGGAAATACATTCTGATCCTGGCGGTGCTGGCGATCGGTCTGATTTATTCCGCTCCCAATCTATACCCCGATGACCCGGCCATTCAGATCAGCGGCGCCAGCACGGCTTTGCAGGTCAATCAGGCCGATCTGGATCGCGTCAGCACCGCGCTGCGTGAATCCGGGATCAACGTCAAGGCAGCTTCGCTGGCCGCCAACGGCAAGGGCGGCCTGATCCGTCTGACCAAGGCTGAAGACCAGCTGCCGGCCAAGGACGTTGTGCGCAAGGCATTGGGTGATGACTACGTCGTCGCATTGAACCTGGCACAAACCACCCCGCAATGGCTGCGCAACCTCGGCGCGCACCCGATGAAGCTGGGTCTGGACTTGTCCGGTGGTGTGCACTTCCTGCTGGAAGTGGACATGGACAAAGCCCTCGACGCCCGCCTGAAAGTCTACGAAGGCGACGTCAAGAGCCTGCTGCGCAAAGAAAAACTGCGCTATCGCAGCCTGCCGCAACTGGGCGGCGCCATTCAGTTGGGCTTCAGCGATGCTGACTCCCGCGAACAGGCCCGTGCGCTGATCCGCAAGAACTTCAACGATTTCGACATTGTTCCGGCCGACCTCAACGGTCAACCGGTGCTGCGTCTGGCGATGACCCCGGCCAAGCTGGCGGAAATCCGTGAATACTCCATCAAGCAGAACTTGACCACGGTACGTAACCGCGTCAACGAGCTGGGTGTTGCCGAACCGATCGTTCAGCGTCAGGGCGCCAACCGCATCGTGGTTGAGCTGCCGGGCGTGCAGGACACTGCCGAAGCCAAGCGTATTCTCGGCAAGACGGCCAACCTCGAGTTCCGTCTGGCTGCAGAACCGGGCGCTTCGAAAGCCACATCCGAAACCTTCGAGTTCCGTGAAGGCAAGCGTCCTCCTGCGCAGATCGAGCGTGGCCTGATCATCACCGGTGACCAGGTGACCGACGCCAAGGCTGGTTTCGGCGAGCACGGCACGCCTGAAGTGAACATTCGTCTGGACGGTCACGGTGGCGAGCTGATGAGCCGCGCGACCCGTTCGAACGTCGGTCGCAGCATGGCGGTGATCTTCATCGAGCAGCGTCCGGTGACCACTTACACCAAGCAGGTTGTGGACGGCGTCGAGAAAGACGTGCCGGTTCAGACCTTCAAGGAAGAGAAGAAGATCATCAGCCTGGCGACCATTCAGTCGCCGCTGGGTGCGCAGTTCCGTATCACTGGCCTGAACGGCCAGGGCGAATCGTCCGAACTGGCGCTGCTGCTGCGTGCCGGTGGTCTGGCCGCTCCGATGTACTTCGCTGAAGAGCGCACAATCGGCCCGAGCCTGGGTGCTGACAACATCACCAAGGGTATCGATGCGTCGCTTTGGGGCATGCTGTTCGTCTCGCTGTTCATCATCGCCATCTACCGCTTCTTCGGCCTGATCGCCACCGTTGCGCTGGCGGTGAACATGGTGCTGCTGCTGGCCTTGATGTCGCTGCTGGGTGCAACGCTGACCCTGCCGGGTATCGCCGGTATCGTCTTGACCATGGGTATGGCGGTCGACGCCAACGTGCTGATCTTCTCGCGGATCCGTGAAGAGATCGCCGCCGGCATGACCGTGCAGCGTGCAATCAACGAAGGCTTCGGCCGGGCATTCACTGCGATTCTCGACGCCAACCTGACCACTCTGCTGGTCGGCGGCATCCTCTTCGCCATGGGCACCGGCCCGGTGAAGGGCTTCGCAGTGACCATGTCCCTCGGGATCTTTACCTCGATGTTCACGGCCATCATGGTGACCCGCGCAATGGTCAACCTGATCTTCGGCGGACGTGACTTCAAGAAGTTGTGGATTTAAGGGGCTGCCATGTTACGTACAATCAACTTCATGGGCGTTCGCAACTTCGCGTTCGGCGTCACAGTGTTTCTCACGTTGCTGGCTATTTTCAGCGTCTTCCACAAGGGCATGAACTGGGGCCTGGACTTCACCGGCGGTACGCTCATCGAGCTGACCTACGAGCGTCCGGCTGACGTCACCAAAGTGCGTGAGCAGTTGGCGACTTCGGGTTACCACGAAGCCATCGTGCAGAACTTCGGTGCGACCACCGACCTGCTGGTGCGCATGCCGGGTGAAGACCCGCAGCTGGGCCATCAGGTAGCAGACGCGTTGCAGAAAGTCGGCGGCGACAACCCGGCGACGGTCAAGCGCGTCGAGTTCGTCGGCCCGCAGGTCGGTGAAGAACTGCGTGACCAGGGCGGCCTCGGCATGCTGCTGGCGCTCGGTGGCATCCTGATCTACCTGGCTTTCCGCTTTCAGTGGAAATTCGCGGTCGGCGCCATCGTTTCGCTGATCCACGACGTGATCGTGACCATCGGTATCCTGTCGTTTTTCCAGATCACCTTCGACCTGACGGTGCTGGCGGCGGTACTGGCGATCATCGGTTACTCGCTGAACGACACCATTGTGGTATTCGACCGGGTTCGCGAGAACTTCCGTGTGCTGCGCAAGGCTTCGCTGATCGAGAACATCAACATCTCGACCACTCAGACCCTGCTGCGGACCATGGCAACGTCGATCTCCACCTTGCTGGCGATCGCTGCGCTGCTGTTCTTCGGCGGCGACAACCTGTCCGGCTTCTCCATCGCCCTGTTCATCGGGGTGCTGGCGGGTACCTACTCGTCGATCTACATCGCGAACGTGGTGCTGATCTGGCTGAACCTGAGCACCGAGGATCTGATTCCTCCGGCCAACACCGAGAAGGAAGTCGACGACCGTCCATAACGGCCATCCTTTCTCCGGCTGTCAGCCCAGAAAAGGCGCGAGTTGAACTCGCGCCTTTTTTTATGCTCCAAGGCTGGGAGAAGCGCGGGCGCGTCCCGCATGTGATGGTCAGGAGGTTCATGTGAACAAGTCGTTGCTGGTTGGTGCGGTATTGGGTGCTGTCGGTGTGACTGCCGGGGGTGCTGTTGCCACCTACAGCCTGGTTAAAAGCGGCCCTGAGTATGCGCAAGTGCTGGCCGTAGAACCGGTCAAAACACAGATCAAGACTCCACGTGAAGTGTGCAAGGATGTTGCTGTAACCCGCCAGGCGCCGGTCAAGGATCAACACCAGATCCTCGGTACCGCGATTGGTGCGGTAGCGGGTGGTTTGCTGGGTAACCAGATCGGCGGCGGTACCGGCAAGAAGATTGCGACGGTTGCTGGCGCGGTCGGTGGTGGTTATGCCGGTAACAAGGTGCAGGAAGGCATGCAGAACCGTGACACCTACACCACCACCCAGACTCGCTGTAACACGGTGAATGACATCAGCGACAAGGTCGTCGGTTACGACGTGCGTTATTCGCTGGATGGCAAGGAAGGCAAAGTGCGGATGGATCGTGATCCGGGCAACCAGATTCCGGTCGACAAGGAAGGCAAGTTGATTCTGTCGCAGAATCAGCCGGGTCAGTAAGCACTGACTGTTTAACAAGAAGCACCCTGCGGGGTGCTTTTTTGTGCTCGCAATTTTTGGCCTCGCCGTGCCCCTTGTGGGAGCGAGCCTGCTCGCGAATGCGATCTGCCATCCAGAATTGATGTTGGCTGACCCGCCGCCTTCGCGAGCAAGCTCGCTCCCACAGTGGATTCGAGTGGAGGCTGAAGTCGCAGGCACAAAAAAAGCACCCCGAAGGGTGCTTTTTCGTTTCGCGGGAAGCTTAGCGCTTCAGCGAAGCCGGCAGGTGCGGCTGGATCGCCGTCAACACGGCCTTGAAGCATTTGGTGTTGCCGGCAACGATATGGCCTTTTTCAAGGAAATCGTGACCGCCGGTGAAGTCGCTCACCAAGCCGCCTGCTTCCTGGATCAACAGGGCGCCAGCCGCCATGTCCCACTCGGACAGGCCCGATTCCCAGAACGCGTCGAAGCGACCGGCAGCCACATAGGCCAGGTCCAGGCTGGCGGAACCGGCGCGGCGGATGCCGGCAGTCTGGCCAACCAGGGCGCGGAACATGCCCAGGTAGTTGTCGAGGTTGTCCATCTGGTCGTCACGGAACGGGAAGCCGGTACCCAGCAGGGCGCCTTCGAGGCTGGTGCGACCGCTGACGCGCAGGCGGCGACCATTCAGTTGAGCGCCGCGACCACGGCTGGCGGTGAATTCTTCCTGGCGAACCGGATCCAGAACCACTGCGTGTTCCAGGCGACCACGGTATTTGCAGGCAATGCTGACCGCAAAGTGAGGAATGCCGCGCAGGAAGTTGGTGGTGCCGTCCAGCGGATCGATGATCCACAGGTACTCTTCGCCTTCGATGCCGTTACCGGCGTGCATGCCGGTCTCTTCACCCTGGATCGAGTGATTCGGGTAAGCCTTGCGCAGCGCATCGATGATTTTCTGTTCGGCGGCGCGATCGACCTCGGATACATAATCCTTGGCGTCTTTTTCGTCGACCTTGATGGTATCCAGGCGCTCGATGGAGCGGAAGATCAGTTCACTGGCGCTGCGGGCGGCGCGCAGCGCGATATTCAGCATGGGCTGCATGGATGTGTCACCTAAGGTTGTTAAAGAAAGCCGCGCATTCTATCAGAACTTTTCTTCAGGTGAAGGTCGCTGTTCGCTTTCATAGCTTAACGGTAGGCTGTTCTGTAAGATTTGCACCCCTTTCCTGTGTCCGAGAGCGCCTCCCTTGCTGCAGAACATTCGTGTCGTCCTGGTCAATACCAGCCACCCCGGCAACATCGGCGGGGCCGCGCGCGCCATGAAAAACATGGGTCTGTCGCGCTTGGTGCTGGTCGAGCCGCGCCTGTTTCCGCACCACGAAGCCGATGCCCGTGCTTCCGGTGCCGGGGATATTCTTGAAAACGCACAGGTCGTCGCCACCTTGGAAGATGCGCTGGTCGGCTGCAATCTGGTGCTCGGCACCAGCGCCCGTGACCGGCGCATTCCCTGGCCGCTGCTCGATCCCCGCGAATGCGGGAGCAAAGTGGTCGAGGAGGCCGGGCAGGGCGCGGAGATCGCGCTGGTGTTCGGTCGTGAGGACTCCGGCCTGACCAACGAAGAGTTGCAGCGATGTCACTTTCACGTGCACATCCCCTCCGATCCTGAGTTCAGTTCGTTGAACCTCGGGGCGGCGGTGCAGGTGTTGAGCTATGAAGTGCGCATGGCCTGGCTGGCCGCTCAAGGGCAGCCGACCAAGATCGAGAAAGAAGAAGTGGCCTCGGTGAAAAGTGCCGAGCTCGCGACGATGGATGAGCTGGAGCGCTTTTATGAGCATCTGGAGCAGACGCTGGTCGCCATCGAGTTTCTTGATCCGGAAAAGCCGCGGCACTTGATGGCGCGCCTGCGCCGGTTGTACGGACGCAGCTCGGTCAGCCGGGCGGAAATGAATATTTTGCGTGGCATCCTCACGGAAACCCAGAAAGCGGCCCGTGGTGAGCTTCTTAAGCGGAAGGACTGAATGATGTTTGAGCGTTTGCGTGAAGATATCCAGAGCGTATTCCATCGAGACCCGGCGGCGCGTAACGCTTTTGAAGTCCTGACCTGCTATCCCGGCATGCATGCGATCTGGATTCATCGGCTGGCCGGGATGCTGTGGCGCCACGAGCTGAAATGGCTGGCGCGACTGGTGTCGAACTTCGGGCGCTGGTTGACCGGAATCGAGATTCATCCGGGGGCCAAGGTCGGCCGGCGCTTCTTTATTGATCACGGCATGGGCATCGTCATCGGTGAAACCGCCGAGATCGGCGATGACGTGACCATTTATCAGGGCGTGACCCTCGGTGGCACCAGCTGGAACAAGGGCAAGCGCCACCCGACGCTGGGTGACGGCGTTGTCGTGGGCGCCGGCGCCAAAGTGCTCGGGCCGTTCACGGTGGGGGCGGGTGCCAAAGTCGGCTCCAACGCCGTCGTGACCAAAGAGGTGCCACCCGGTGCCACGGTGGTGGGGATTCCCGGCCGGATCATCGTCAAGTCTGATGAAGAACAGGACGCCAAGCGCAAAGCCATGGCCGAGAAGATCGGTTTCGATGCCTATGGCGTCAGCGAAGACATGCCTGACCCGGTGGCGCGTGCTATCGGTCAGTTGCTCGATCACCTGCAGGCGGTGGACGGGCGGCTGGAGGGGATGTGCGGCGCGCTGAAGGATCTGGGCAGTAATTACTGTGCGAAAGATCTGCCCGAGCTGCGCGAAGAAGACTTCGCCTGCGTCAAAGGCAAAGACGAATCCAAAGCGGGCTGACACGTCTATGCAGGAGCTGCCGAAGGCTGCGATCTTTTGATCTGATTAACAGCAAAATCAAAAGATCGCAGCCTTCGGCAGCTCCTGCACAGGCATGCGGCAACCGGTGTGCCATTAAGCCGCAGACCCTGCTATCATGCGCGCGCTCTTTTGCGGGTAAACCCGACTAAAGCACTAGGTCTTATAGTTGACTTAAATGCTCGGGAATTGCATACTCCCGCCCATTCCGAACTCCGTGGTAATTGTCCATGCGACTGACTACAAAAGGCCGATACGCCGTGACCGCCATGCTTGACCTGGCGTTGCACGCGCAGCACGGGCCGGTGTCCCTGGCCGATATCTCCGAGCGCCAAGGCATCTCCCTGTCCTATCTCGAACAGCTTTTCGCCAAGCTGCGCCGCAGTAACCTGGTTTCCAGTGTTCGCGGTCCTGGCGGTGGTTATCAGCTGTCGCGCGACATGCAGGGTATCCAGGTGGCGCAGGTGATCGATGCGGTCAACGAATCGGTTGATGCTACCAAGTGCCAGGGCCAGGGCGATTGCCATTCCGGCGACACCTGCCTGACCCATCACCTGTGGTGCGACCTGAGCCTGCAGATTCACGAATTTCTAAGTGGTATCAGCTTGGCTGATCTTGTAACTCGCCGTGAGGTGCAAGAAGTAGCCCAGCGTCAGGACCAGCGCCGTTGCAACAGCAAGGCGCCACGCCTGGACAAGATTGAAGCGTCCGCCGTCGAATGACAGCCGAAGAGCTAGCGGAACGCCAGCCCTGATTTAGGAGATAGTCCATGAAATTGCCGATTTACCTTGATTACTCTGCGACCACCCCGGTCGACCCGCGCGTTGCGCAAAAGATGAGTGAATGCCTGCTGGTCGACGGAAACTTCGGTAACCCGGCGTCCCGTTCCCACGTGTTCGGCTGGAAAGCTGAAGAGTCCGTCGAAAACGCTCGTCGTCAGGTGGCCGATCTGGTCAATGCCGACCCGCGTGAAATCGTCTGGACCTCGGGCGCTACCGAGTCCGACAACCTGGCTATCAAGGGTGCGGCACATTTCTACGCTTCCAAAGGCAAGCACCTGATCACCAGCAAGATCGAGCACAAGGCTGTCCTCGACACCATGCGCCAACTGGAGCGTGAAGGTTTCGAAGTCACCTACCTCGAGCCGACCGAAGACGGCCTGATCACTCCGGCGATGATCGAAGCGGCACTGCGCGAGGACACCATTCTGGTGTCGGTGATGCATGTGAACAACGAAATCGGCACCATCAACGACATCGCTGCCATTGGCGAGCTGCTTCGTTCGAAGGGCGTCCTGTTCCACGTCGACGCGGCTCAGTCCACCGGCAAGGTCGAGATCGACCTGCAGAAGCTGAAAGTCGACATGATGTCGTTCTCCGCCCACAAAACCTACGGCCCTAAAGGCATCGGCGCGTTGTACGTCAGCCGCAAGCCGCGTGTGCGCATCGAAGCGACCATGCACGGCGGTGGTCACGAGCGTGGCATGCGTTCCGGCACCCTGGCGACGCACCAGATCGTCGGCATGGGCGAAGCGTTCCGTGTAGCCAAGGAAGACATGGCTGCCGAAAACGTGCGCATCAAAGCCCTGAGCGACCGCTTCTACAAGCAGGTTGAACATCTGGAAGAGCTGTACGTCAACGGCAGCCTGACCGCCCGCGTTCCGCACAACCTGAACCTGAGCTTCAACTACGTTGAAGGCGAGTCGCTGATCATGGCGCTCAAGGATCTGGCGGTATCGTCCGGTTCGGCCTGCACCTCGGCGTCCCTGGAGCCTTCGTACGTACTGCGCGCCCTGGGCCGCAACGACGAACTGGCACACAGCTCGATCCGTTTCACCTTCGGCCGTTTCACCACCGAAGAAGAAATCGACTACGCCGCGCAGAAGGTCTGCGAGGCCGTTACCAAGCTGCGCGCCCTGTCGCCGCTGTGGGACATGTACAAAGACGGTGTCGACATTTCGAAAATCGAGTGGGCGGCACACTGATTTCAAGTCGCCGCGAACCGACCCTGCGACCCAAGGTTGCAGGGTTTAAAGAGCGACTCTCTGATGAGTGAGGATTAAGCACCATGGCTTACAGCGAAAAGGTCATCGACCACTACGAAAACCCGCGCAACGTCGGCAAGATGAACGCGGAAGACCCGGATGTCGGCACCGGCATGGTTGGCGCTCCGGCGTGCGGAGACGTGATGCGTCTGCAGATCAAGGTCAACGATCAGGGCGTTATCGAAGATGCCAAGTTCAAGACCTACGGCTGCGGTTCGGCAATCGCTTCCAGCTCCCTGGCCACCGAGTGGATGAAGGGCAAGACGCTGGACGAAGCCGAGACCATCAAGAACACTCAGCTGGCCGAAGAACTGGCCCTGCCGCCAGTGAAAATCCACTGCTCGGTTCTCGCTGAAGACGCTATCAAAGCGGCTGTTCGCGACTACAAGCAGAAGAAAGGCTTGATCTAAGCATTGCGCGACGAGTAAGGAGTCAACGATGGCTATCAGCATGACAGAAGCGGCTGCTCGACACGTGCGACGCTCCCTCGACGGGCGCGGCAAAGGTGAAGGGATTCGTCTGGGTGTTCGCACCACAGGCTGTTCCGGCCTTGCCTACGTGCTGGAGTTTGTCGACGAGGTGGTTGCCGAGGATCAGGTGTTCGAAAGTCACGGCGAGAAAGTGATCATCGACCCGAAAAGCCTGGCTTACCTGGACGGCACCGAGCTCGATTTCGTCAAGGAAGGGTTGAACGAAGGCTTCAAGTTCAACAACCCCAACGTCCGCGGTGAATGTGGCTGCGGCGAAAGCTTCAACATCTGAGGCTTGTCGTGGGTATTCCTTGTCATTTCGCTTTATTCGAGCTGCAACCGAGCTTCCGCCTGGATCTCGAGCAGTTGGCCACGCGCTATCGTGAGTTGGCGCGCGGTGTTCATCCTGACCGCTTTGCCGACGCTTCCGAGCGCGAGCAGCGGTCGGCGCTCGAGCAGTCTGCGCGGCTCAACGATGCCTACCAGACGCTCAAGAGTCCTGCCCAGCGCGCACGCTACCTGCTGACCATCAGCGGGCATGAAGTGCCGATGGAAGTCACGGTGCATGATCCCGAGTTTCTCTTGCAGCAGATGCAGTGGCGCGAAGAGCTCGAAGACCTCCAGGACAGCGCCGACCTCGACGGTGTCGCGGTATTCAAGCGTCGCTTGAAAGTCGCTCAGGAACAGTTGAACGAAAGCTTCGCAGCCTGTTGGGACGATGCAGCGCAGCGCGAGCAGGCCGAACGCCTGATGCGGCGCATGCAGTTCCTCGACAAGCTCACCTACGAAGTGCGCCAGTTAGAAGAGCGCCTCGACGATTAACCCAGTGCCGCTCCGGTCGCACGCCTGATATACAGATAAGTCCTGATCACGATGGCCCTACTGCAGATCGCCGAACCCGGCCAAAGTCCTCAACCGCACCAGCGTCGTCTGGCTGTGGGGATCGACTTGGGCACTACCAATTCGCTGGTCGCTGCGTTGCGCAGTGGTCTTTCCGAACCACTGGCCGACGCTGACGGGCAGGTCATCCTGCCGTCCGCCGTGCGTTATCACGCCGACCGCGTCGAGGTTGGCGAGTCGGCCAAGCTGGCCGCGTCCTCCGATCCCTTGAACACTGTGCTGTCGGTCAAGCGCCTGATGGGCCGTGGTCTGTCCGACGTCAAGCAATTGGGCGAGCAACTGCCGTACCGCTTTGTCGGTGGCGAATCGCACATGCCGTTCATCGACACCGTGCAAGGCCCGAAAAGCCCGGTCGAAGTCTCCGCCGACATCCTCAAGGTCCTGCGTCAGCGTGCTGAAGCGACTTTGGGTGGCGAGCTGGTCGGTGCGGTGATTACCGTTCCGGCGTATTTCGATGATGCTCAGCGTCAGGCCACCAAGGATGCGGCGAAACTCGCCGGTCTGAACGTGCTGCGCCTGCTCAACGAGCCGACTGCTGCGGCAGTGGCGTATGGTCTGGATCAACACGCCGAAGGGCTGGTCGCAATCTATGACCTGGGCGGCGGCACCTTCGATATTTCGATTCTGCGTCTGACTGGCGGTGTTTTCGAAGTGCTGGCCACTGGCGGCGACAGCGCGCTGGGCGGCGACGACTTCGATCACGCGATTGCCGGCTGGATCATCGAGAGCGCCGGCTTGTCCGCCGATCTCGACCCGGGTGCGCAACGCAATCTGCTGCAAACCGCCTGCGCGGCCAAAGAGGCCCTGACCGATGCGCCCAGCGTCGAAGTCGCCTACGGTGACTGGAAAGCGCAGCTGACCCGCGAAGCCTTCGATGCGCTGATCGAGCCAATGGTTGCCCGCAGTCTGAAAGCCTGCCGCCGCGCCGTGCGTGATTCCGGTGTCGAACTGGAAGACGTGCATGCCGTGGTCATGGTCGGCGGTTCGACCCGTGTGCCGCGTGTTCGCGAGGCGGTTGCCGAAGCCTTCGGTCGTCAGCCATTGACCGAAATCGACCCGGATCAAGTGGTGGCCATCGGGGCCGCGATCCAGGCGGATACGCTGGCTGGCAACAAGCGCGATGGCGGCGAACTGCTGCTGCTCGACGTGATTCCACTGTCCCTGGGGCTGGAAACCATGGGCGGGCTGATGGAGAAGGTGATTCCGCGCAACACCACCATTCCGGTGGCTCGCGCGCAGGATTTCACCACGTATAAAGATGGTCAGTCGGCCATGGCGATCCATGTGCTGCAGGGTGAGCGCGAGCTGATCAGCGACTGCCGCTCCCTGGCGCGCTTCGAACTGCGCGGCATTCCGGCGATGGTGGCTGGCGCGGCGAAGATTCGCGTGACCTTCCAGGTCGATGCCGACGGTCTGCTCAGCGTGTCTGCCCGTGAACTGGGTTCGGGCGTTGAAGCGAGCATTCAGGTCAAGCCGTCCTACGGCCTGACCGACGGTGAAATCGCCAAGATGCTCAAGGACTCGTTCCAGCACGCCAACGACGACAAGGTCGCCCGCGTCCTGCGCGAGCAGCAAGTTGATGCCCAGCGTCTGATCGAGGCGGTGCAGGGCGCTCTGGAGGCCGATGGCGAGCGCTTGCTCGACGCCGAAGAGCGCATGGTCATCGAGTTGCAGATGCAGGAACTGGCCGAACTGATGAAAGGCACCGATGGTTACGCCATCGAGCAACAGACCAAGCGTCTGTCGCAAGTGACCGATGCTTTTGCTGCCCGCCGCATGGATCTGACGGTGAAAGCCGCTCTGTCGGGGCGCAACCTGAATGAAATCGAGGATATCTGATGCCGCAGGTCATTTTTCTGCCCCACGAGAAGTTCTGCCCTGAAGGGATGGTCGTCGAGGCCGAGCCTGGCACTTCGATTCTCGAGCTGGCTCACGAACACCACATCGAGATGGAAAGTGCCTGCGGCGGCGTTTGCGCCTGCACCACTTGCCACTGCATCATTCGCGAGGGTTTCGACTCGCTGGAAGAGGCCGACGAACTGGAAGAAGACTTCCTTGATCGTGCCTGGGGTCTGGAAGCGCAATCGCGCCTGGCCTGTCAGGCGATCGTCGGTGAAGAAGATCTCACCGTCGAGATTCCAAAATATTCGCTTAACCATGCGGCCGAAGCGCCGCACTGACTGGTAAGACTGTCATGAGCTACGGTTGGAATGATGTTCAACGTATTGCAGAAGAGCTGGCCGAGGCCCACGAGGGGCTCGATCCGTACTCTGTAGGTTTTGTCCGTCTGCAGCAGATGATTCTTGAGCTGCCGGATTTCGACAGCACTTCTGGCCGGGTCGGCGAGAAGGTGCTCGAGGCGGTTCAGGAGCTCTGGGCCGCAGAATTGGACTGATCCTCCCCGCAGGTTAGGCAATACCCAAGAACCCGCGTATAATTCGCGGGTTTAATTTTTCGCAAATTACTGTTTCTGGAGTTACACCATGGCTGTTCAACGTACTTTCTCCATCATCAAGCCTGACGCCGTTGCTAAAGGCGCTGCCGGCGAAATCGTTACCCGTTTCGAAAAGGCTGGTCTGAAAGTGGTTGCTTCGAAAATGAAGCAGCTGTCCAAAGCCGAAGCTGAAGGCTTCTACGCTGAGCACAAAGAGCGCGGTTTCTTCGGTGACCTGGTTGCTTTCATGATCTCCGGTCCCGTGGTTGTTCAGGTTCTGGAAGGCGAAAACGCTATCGCTCGCAACCGTGAGCTGATGGGCGCTACCAACCCTAAAGAAGCTGCTGCCGGCACCATCCGTGCTGACTTCGCCGAGTCGATCGACGCCAACGCCGTTCACGGTTCGGACTCCGAAGCCGCTGCTGCTCGCGAAATCTCGTACTTCTTCGCAGCTACTGAAGTAACCACTCGCTAAGCATTGCTTAAAGAGTGAAGGTGAATCCATGACGACATCGACTGTGAAAACAAACCTGCTGGGTCTGACCCAGCCGGAAATGGAAAAATTCTTCGACTCAATCGGGGAGAAGCGTTTCCGTGCCGGTCAGGTAATGAAATGGATTCACCACTTTGGTGTCGATGATTTCGACGCCATGACGAACGTCAGCAAGGCCTTGCGCGAAAAGCTCAAGGCTGTTGCTGAGGTCCGTGGTCCCGAAGTGGTCAGCGAGGACATTTCCAGCGACGGCACCCGCAAGTGGGTGGTGCGCGTGGCGTCCGGCAGCTGTGTCGAGACCGTGTACATTCCCCAGGGCAAACGCGGCACGCTGTGCGTTTCGTCCCAGGCAGGCTGTGCCCTGGACTGCAGTTTCTGCTCCACCGGCAAGCAAGGCTTCAACAGCAACCTCACCGCCGCCGAAGTCATCGGTCAGGTGTGGATTGCCAACAAATCCTTCGGCAGTGTTCCGGCTACCATCGACCGCGCCATCACCAACGTGGTGATGATGGGCATGGGCGAACCGCTGCTGAACTTCGACAACGTCGTGGCCGCCATGCATCTGATGATGGATGACCTGGGCTACGGGATCTCCAAGCGCCGCGTGACCCTGTCCACCTCCGGCGTGGTGCCGATGATCGATGAGCTGGCCAAGCACATCGACGTCTCCCTGGCGTTGTCCCTGCACGCACCGAATGACGCATTGCGTAACCAATTGGTGCCGATCAACAAGAAATATCCGCTTAAGATGCTGCTCGAGTCGTGCCAGCGCTACATGTCCGCCCTGGGCGAGAAACGTGTGCTGACCATCGAGTACACCTTGCTCAAGGACGTCAACGACAAGCTTGAGCACGCGGTGGAAATGATCGAGTTGCTCAAAGACATTCCGTGCAAGATCAACCTGATTCCGTTCAACCCGTTCCCGCACTCCGGTTACGAGCGGCCGAGCAACAATGCCATTCGTCGGTTCCAGGATCAGTTGCATCAGGCCGGCTTTAACGTCACTGTCCGCACCACCCGTGGTGAAGACATCGACGCCGCATGTGGTCAATTGGTAGGGCAGGTGCTGGATCGCACCCGTCGCAGCGAACGTTACATCGCCGTGCGCGAGTTGAGCGCCGACAGCGATCTGGCACAGAACGCCGCGAACACTAACTAAGAGAGGATCTCTATGTCCCTGCGCTTTGCGCTGCTGTTGCTGATGGCCAGCCTGTGTGCTGGTTGTGTCCTGTCGGGTGACTACAACCCGATGAAGACCAGCAAGGGCCGCGACGAAGCGCGTGCCGCCTACGTGCAGCTGGGACTGGGATACTTGCAGCAAGGGATGACCGAGCGCGCCAAGGTGCCGCTGAAGAAGGCGCTGGAGCTGGACGGCTCCGATGCTGATGCCAATGCTGCCCTCGGGCTGGTGTTCCAGGCCGAAATGGAGCCGAAACTGGCCGATGAGCATTTCCGCAAAGCCCTGTCCTCGCGTCCCGCCGATGCACGAATCCTCAATAACTACGGCAGTTTTCTCTACGAAGAACAGCGTTACAAGGAAGCCTACGAGCGTTTTGAGCAGGCAGCCGCCGATACCCTGTATCCTGAGCGTTCGCGGGTGTTCGAGAACCTCGGCATGACCGCCTCGAAGCTCGGGCAGCGGGATCTGGCACAACAGCAACTGGAAAAAGCCCTGCGGCTGAACCGTCAACAACCGCGCGCTTTGCTGGAAATGGCTGAGTTGTCCTTCGAAGACAGGCATTATGTGCCCGCGCGTGATTATTACGACCGTTTCAGCCTGCTAACCGAGCAAAATGCACGTAGTCTATTGCTCGGCGTTCGGCTGGCAAAAGTGTTTGAAGATCGCGACAAGGCCGCCAGTTACGGCCTGCAATTAAAACGACTCTATCCCGGTACGCCGGAATATCAGCAATACCTGTCGGAGCAATGATGAAAGCGGCGCATCCCGAAGTTGTAGCAGCGACTCGCGTTAATCCCGGTGAGACCTTGCGCCAGGCACGCGAAAGCAATGGCTGGTCGCTGGCCGAAGTGGCCCTCAAGCTCAACCTCACCGTGACTTCCCTGAGCAATCTTGAGGCTGGCGCTTTCGACAAGCTGCCGGGGCATACTTTCGCTCGCGGTTACATTCGCGCTTATGCCAAATTGCTCGGCATGGACCAGACCGTTCTGGTCCAGCAGTTCGACCAGTCCACTGGCACCGACTCACAAGGCAGCAATGTGCATGCATTGGGTCGTATTGAAGAGCCGGTGCGGGTGTCCCACACCATTTTGCGGATCGTCAGCCTGCTGTTGCTGATTGCGGTCATCGGCGGCGGTTTCGTCTGGTGGCAGGATCAGACCTCGCTGCGCACCAAGGATTTGACCAGCCTCGCCCCGGAGCACGTTGAAGTCGAAGGCGCCGACGGCACCACGCAGATTCACCCGATCGACGAGCCGGAAGACCAGGCCGTGGCCGAAGGTCAGTCCGAGGGCGCGACCGCTCTGGCGCTGCCACAGTCGGAAACCACCGCTGAATCGACCGGTGCCGAGCCTGCCGCTCCGGCCGCGGCACCAGCAGCACCGGCCGTAACGCCGGCCGCCCCGGCTCATACTCCGGCTCCGGTGGTTGCCACTCCGGCTACACCTGCACCGAACGTTCCGGCTGCTCCGGCACCGACCGTGACTGCGCCAGTGGTGGCGGCCACTCCAGCGCCAACCGCAGAAGCGGCTGCTCCGGCGGCCGGCGATGGCCAGGTACAATTGCAGTTCAGCGCCGATTGCTGGGCACAGGTCACCGACGGTCGCGGCAAGGTATTGTTCAGCGGTCTGAAACACAAAGGCGACAGCGTCTCGGTTTCCGGCAAGCCGCCACTGGCGGTACGCCTGGGTGTGGCTCGTGCCGCACAGGTCAGCTACAACGGCCAACCGGTCGATATCGCTCCGTTCACCAGTGGCGAGACTGCTCGCCTGAAGTTGGGTCAATAAGTCATGCACGGCGAATCTCCAATCAAACGTCGCGTTTCGCGCAAGATCTGGGTCGGTAACGTGCCTGTCGGCGGCGATGCGCCCATCGCTGTGCAGAGCATGACCAACAGCGACACCAATGATGTGGCGGCCACCGTTGCCCAGATCAATCGTCTGGAAGCGGCCGGCGTCGACATCGTCCGCGTTTCGGTACCGGACATGGACGCCGCTGAGGCGTTTGGCAAGATCAAGCAACTGGTCAAGGTGCCGCTGGTTGCCGACATCCACTTCGACTACAAGATCGCGCTGCGCGTCGCCGAACTCGGTGTGGACTGCCTGCGCATCAACCCGGGCAACATCGGTCGTGAAGACCGGGTGCGCGCGGTGGTCGATGCCGCCCGTGACCGCGGGATTCCGATCCGTATCGGCGTCAACGCCGGCTCCCTGGAAAAAGACCTGCAGAAGAAATACGGCGAACCGACTCCGGCTGCACTGGTCGAGTCCGCGCTGCGTCACGTCGAGCACCTCGAACGCCTGAATTTCCAGGACTTCAAGGTCAGTGTGAAAGCCTCCGATGTGTTCATGGCCGTTGAAGCCTACCGTCTGCTGGCCAAGGAAATCGTCCAGCCGCTGCACCTGGGCATCACCGAAGCCGGTGGTTTGCGTTCGGGCACAGTGAAATCCGCCGTGGGCCTAGGTATGCTGCTCGCCGAGGGGATTGGCGATACTATCCGCATCTCGCTGGCGGCCGATCCGGTCGAGGAAGTGAAGGTCGGTTACGACATTCTCAAGTCTTTGCATCTGCGTTCCCGTGGCATCAACTTCATCGCCTGCCCGAGTTGCTCGCGGCAGAACTTCGATGTGGTCAAGACCATGAACGAGCTGGAAGGGCGCCTTGAAGACCTGCTGGTGCCGCTGGATGTCGCGGTGATCGGTTGCGTGGTCAACGGCCCCGGCGAAGCCAAGGAAGCCCATATCGGCTTGACCGGCGGTACGCCAAACCTGATTTACATCGACGGCAAGCCGTCGCAGAAACTGACGAATGACAATCTGGTGGACGAGCTGGAAAAGCTGATCCGCGAGAAAGCGGCCGAGAAGGTCGAAGCTGACGCAGCGGTCATCGCGCGCGGCTGACCTGACTGAAGCGCCGAACGAATTTAAGGATTTAAAGTGAGCAAGTCTCTGCAAGCCATTCGTGGCATGAACGACATCCTGCCCGAACAGACCCCGCTGTGGCGTTATTTCGAGGGTACAGTCGCGCGTCTGCTGGATAACTACGGTTACAAGCAGATCCGCATGCCGATTGTCGAATTCACTGAGCTGTTCAAGCGCTCGATCGGTGAAGTGACCGACATCGTCGAAAAAGAGATGTACACCTTCGAAGATCGCAACGGCGACTCCCTGACCCTGCGTCCGGAAGGCACTGCAGCGTGTGTGCGTGCGGTGCTCGAGCACGGCATCACCGGTGGTGGCCAGGTGCAGAAGCTTTGGTACATCGGCCCGATGTTCCGTCACGAGCGTCCGCAGAAAGGCCGTTATCGCCAGTTCCACCAGATCGGTCTGGAAGTGTTCAACCTCGACGGCCCGGACATCGATGCCGAGCTGATCATCATGACCTGGCGCCTGTGGGGCGAGCTGGGTATCCGTGATGCGGTCAAGCTCGAACTCAACAGCCTGGGGACCAGCGAGTCCCGTGGTCGCTATCGTGAAGCGCTGGTCGAGTACCTCTCGGCGCACCACGATAAGCTCGACGAAGACAGCCAACGTCGCCTGAAAACCAACCCGCTGCGCGTGCTCGACACCAAAAATGCCGACACTCAGGCGGTATTGGTCGATGCGCCGAAAATGGCCGACTACCTGGACGACGAATCCCGTGCGCACTTCGAAGGTCTGAAGGCGCGTCTGGACGCGGTTGGCATCCCGTACGTGCTCAACCCGAAACTGGTACGCGGCCTCGATTACTACAGCAAAACCGTATTCGAATGGGTCACCGACAAGCTCGGCGCCCAAGGCACTGTCTGCGCGGGCGGTCGTTACGACGGTCTGGTCGAGCAGATGGGCGGCAAGCCGACCGCAGGCGTCGGTTTCGCCATGGGCATCGAGCGTCTGGTGTTGATGCTCGAAACCCTGGAGCAGATCCCGGAAGAAATCTCCCGTCAGGTCGACGTCTACCTCTGCGCCTTTGGCGAGCAGGCCGAACTGGCCGGCCTGGCCCTGGCCGAGCGGGTACGTGACCAGCTTCCAAACCTGCGTCTGCAAGTCAATGCCGGCGCCGGCAGCTTCAAAAGCCAGTTCAAGAAAGCCGACAAGAGCGGTGCGCTGTATGCACTGATCCTGGGTGACGACGAAATGGCCCAGCAAGTGGTAGGTTTCAAACCCCTGCGTGGCCAGGGCGAACAACAAAGCATTGCCTGGGATGCGCTTGCCGCTCACCTGGCCACCTGCGTCGTGCAGGGTTGAAGCTGTCCAAACAGCCGATTTAGCGATTAAGGAGTATTGGGGTGTCGAGTACCGAAGACGAACAGTTGGCGGATTTGAAGGACTGGTGGACACGCAACGGCAAACCTCTGGTCACCGGCGGCCTGTTGGCGCTGGTCATCGTGTTCGGCTGGCAGGCTTTTCACAAGTATCAGAGCAACCAGGCGCAAGGCGCCTCGGTGCTCTATCAGCAACTGCTGGAAACCACGCTGACCCCGGACGGCAAGCCTGACGCTGCCCGCGTTGCGGACCTGGCCGGCAAACTCAACAGCGAATTCGGCGGCACCGCGTACGCACAGTACGGCAGCTTGTTCGTGGCCAAGGTAGCGGTCGACAGCGGCAAGCTGGACGACGCCGCCACCGAACTCAAGGCCATCGTTGCCAAACCGGCCAACCCGGCGCTGGGCGAAATCGCCCGTCAGCGTCTGGCGCAGGTGCTGGGTGCGCAGAACAAGGCTGATGAAGCCCTGAAACTGCTCGACGGCGATGCCGACAAGGCGTTCCTGGCCACTCGCGAAGAACTCAAGGGTGACTTGCTGGTTCAGTTGGGTCGTACCGACGAGGCGAACACCGCGTATCAAAAAGCCAAGGCGGCACTGTCGGATGAAGCGGCAGTCGGTGGCCTTCAAATCAAGCTCG